>NZ_FZNN01000003.1 GCF_900188035.1 Puniceibacterium sediminis
ATCGTCATGTGCAGAGACCCGACGATACGCGACCCCTTCAGTGGCTTCTCTTCACCGAATTCGGTGCGCAATGCCATCAGGCCCGGCATTTCCGTCTCGGCAATATCCAGTTCCTTGCGGCCATATGCGGCAAGCGCGATGTCCTTGATGATATAGTCATTCGCCATTCCGGCACTCCAATGCATGTCTTTTAGTTGAGGCGGGACTACCATCCCTCGATTTGTGTCGCAACGTAGATCAGAATCCGCTTAACAAAAGGTCCCCGCCAAATGACGCAGCCCAAGACAGTCCAAACATTGCATGGCACTGTCGTCTATGCGACGTCAAAGGCCACCCCCCTGAGCCTGAGATGAGTCGCCCATCATGCCCAAACAGCCCCGCGCCTGGCAAAGAATGCTCTCTGGTCGCCGTCTTGACCTGCTTGACCCCACCCCGGTGGATATCGAGATAGAGGATATTGCCCATGGCCTTGCCTTTGTCGCGCGGTGGAACGGCCAGACACGCGGCGATCACGCCTATTCTGTCGCCGAACATTCCCTTCTGGTCGAAGCGTTGTATTCCCGCCTCTGGCCTGACGCCCCAGTAAAATGGCGGTTGGCGGCCCTTTTGCACGACGCGCCCGAATATGTGATCGGCGACATGATCTCTCCCGTCAAGGCGGCTGTCGGTCCGGACTACGGCGCCTTGGATGACCGGCTGACTGCGGCCATCCATATCCGTTTTGGCCTGCCCGCGGCCATTCCCGTATCCGTCAAGAAACAGATCAAACGTGCCGACAAGATCAGCGCCTGGATGGAGTCAACGCAAATCGCCGGATTTTCAGAGGCAGAGGCGAACCGCTTCTTTGGTCGCCCCGCCCCTTCGCTGATCGACGGGCTGGACATCCAGTTGCGCCCCGCACCGATGGTCCGTGCCGAATTCACCGCGCGTCACGCCAGCCTCATGGACAAACTCTAATGCTGACAGTCCGCGCTGCCGGCAGGCTGGACACACGCGACATGGCCGACCTATTGAACGCCATCGTCGCGCAGGGCGGCACCACCGCGATTTCGGAACCCTTAGCCGCCGCGGACCTGACCGCTTGGATGGCGATGGCGCCGGACCGTTCGGCCTGGCATGTGGCCGAGGATGAAACTGGTCGGATCCTGGGCTTTCAGTTCATTGAACCGCATCCGGATCTGCCGCTGGATACCTGCGATATCGCATCATATGTCCGGATGGGCGAAACCGGTATCGGCATTGGATCCGCCCTGTTCAATGCCACAAGTGCCGCCGCCCGCGCACTTGGATACCGCGCCATCATCGCCGTGATTCGCACGGACAATGTCGGCGGTCTGGCCTATTACCAAAGCCGTGGTTTCGAGGACTATGGCAGATGGGATGAAGCCCCCATCGCGCCTCGCATCCTCAAACGTTTCGCTCTCTGAGCCCCAGTGATGGCTATGACTATTTCGCAGAGTCCAAGGGCGGAAGAGTGCGCAAATATGCCACCACGGCAGCCAGATCATCAGGGGCCATCTGCGCGAAGTAGCCATAGGGCATCGGTGGCAACATGGCAGACCCGTCGGGCCTTTGACCCTGCGTGATCATCACCCTGATTTCGTCATCCGTATAGTGCGCCAATCCGTCCGGCCCACTGGTCAGGTTCGACGCGACCGAGGTGCCCCAAGGCCCATGGAATTCAAATCCACCCCGCCCCAGATCTGTGCCAACCATCGGACCCATTGGCCCAATGGGCGTGTGACATTCCATGCAGTGCGAAACGGCGCTGGCCAGATAGGCCCCATATTCCGCCGTCGGTCCAGGATTCGGTGCCGTCACGCTGGCAACTGGCGGCCCGTAGGCCGGGGGAAGGTCAATGTGATAGGCCGAAGTGCCGGGGTCATTCTCAACCGTCGGAACGGTGCGCAGATACATGACCATGGACATCAGATCGTCATCGCCAAGCCCGCGATACATGGTGAAGGGCATGGGCGGCCCGATCACACTGCCATCGGGGCGGATGCCTTCACGAATAGCACGGGCAAATTCGGTATCGGTCCAACCCGCCACGCGACCACCGGGCGTAATATTGGCCGCAACCGCAAAAAAGGCAGGGTTATCTTCGACGACGCGCCCCGAAAGCTCTTTGGCCATATCCGGCCCCGTCGGGCCGAGTGGCGTGTGGCAGTTGCCACAACCTGCGGGGCCTTGCACCAGATAGGCACCTCGCTCCACGCTTGGCGCCGCCACTGCCGCGAACGTCATCAGAAACGATGCGGACGCAGCGCTGATTAATATCTTCATGTTAAACTCTCTGCCGTAAATGACCTTACGTCACCATAACACCAACAGTGAGTCGCGCATTCAGAAATCTGAAGTCAGCGGGGACTTCGTTTCGCCAGGATACGCTGAAGCGTCCGTCGGTGCATATTTAGCCGCCGCGCGGTTTCCGACACGTTGCGGTCGCACAATTCGTATACCCGCTGGATATGTTCCCAACGCACGCGATCTGCGGACATCGGGTTTTCAGGCGGGGGCGGAAGGTCATCGGTCTTGGCCAGCAGGGCGTTGGTTATATCCGTCGCGTCCGCCGGTTTGGACAGGTAGTCTGTTGCGCCAATCTTGACCGCAGCCACAGCCGTCGCAATCGCGCCGTACCCCGTCAGCACCACAACCCGGCAATCGGGCCGTTTTTCGCGCAGCACTTCGACCACATCCAGACCGTTGCCATCCTCTAGCCGCAGATCGACCACGGCATAGGCTGGCGGGCGGGCGGTGGCAAACGCCGATCCGGCTGCAACCGAACCGGCCATCTCTACCTCGAAACCACGTTTTTCCATGGCCTTGGCAAGGCGACGCAGAAAAGGTTCATCATCATCCACCAAAAGCAGAGTCCGATCATCCCCCAATTCGTCTACTGCGCGTTCTGCTGCCACTTCCGACCCTCCAGTCAGGACTTGTCTGTCCTGTCACTTAACCTGCGACACAAGGAGGGTCAAATTATCCTGAAAACTCAGAGTTTTTCTACGAAACACCCGACCCGTTCCGCCACCTGATCGGCACTCAGATCGTTGCGGAAATATTCCACGAAGCCGTATTCCGGCAGCACCAGATAGGTAAAGGTCGAATGATCGACCAGATAGTACTCATCGTCAGCTTCCTGCGCCTTGTAGTAGGTGCGATAGGCCTGACTTGCCGCCTTGATCTGCTCTGGGCTGCCTGTCAGCCCAACCATCCGATCGTGCATATTGGCTACATAGTATGCCATCACCTCGGGTGTGTCGCGCTGCGGATCAATGGTGATAAAGACCGGCGTCACCTCTTCTCCATTTTCTTCAAGTATATCAACAGCCTCAGCGTTTCTGGCGTTATCTATGGGGCAGATATCTGGACAGAAGGTGTAGCCGAAATAGACCAACGACGGCTTGGTGATCACATCCTTGCTGCTCACTGTCTTTCCGGTGGTATCCACCAGGGTAAAGTCTCCGCCGATGGTGTCTGACCCGCCGGCGATCTGCGACGACCGGCAGTCGGCAAAAATATCATCCCCGGTTCGGGGCATCGTGACGTACCAGATTCCGGCCACCAATGCGGCGATGGCGGTCCCTGCAGCAAGGGCGGCGATGCGGCTCATCTTATGTTTCCTCATGTTTTCTGCGTCGTTGCCTAACAGGCCTGCGACACCTAAGAATTGCTTTCATCCGTGCAAGGAAGCGTACATGTCTTCGACCGAAATCGGCCTGATGGGGGAACACAACCGCAGCAACTGGATCCGCTTGCGGACCATCATCCTGCTGCGCTGGTTCGCCATCGTCGGCCAGCTTGCCGCGCTTACGGTGGCAGAGTGGCTGTTCAACCTCCAGCTTGAACTCGGCCTCTGTTACCTTGCCGTGGGCGTGTCCGTCATGGGCAATATGGTCGCAATCTTTGTGTTTCCCGAGAACAAACGCCTTTCGGAATCCGAAAACCTGCTGATGGTGATGTTCGACCTGCTTCAGCTGTGTTTCCTGCTTTACCTCACAGGCGGGCTGAACAACCCGTTTTCGCTTCTGGTTCTGGGGCCGGTGACCGTGTCCGCGGCTGTTCTGCCCCTGCGTTCGACCGTGATGTTGGGCGGGACCGCCTTTGCCCTGATCACTGCACTGGTGGTCTGGCACCTGCCACTTCGCACCGAAGCGGGAGAGGTTTTACGGCTGCCCGACATCTTTGTCTTTGGCCAATGGGCGGCAATCAGTATCGCGCTGATCTTTATTTCGATCTACGCGCGGCGCATCACAACAGAAATGCACTCCATGTCCGATGCGCTCGCCGCCACCCAGATGGCTTTGGCACGGGCGCAAAAGCTGAATGATCTGGGCGGGGTGATCGCTGCCACTGCGCATGAGCTTGGCACACCACTGGCAACGATCAAACTGACGTCTTCGGAGCTGATCGAAGAGCTGGCTGACCACCCGGATTTGCAGGACGACGCGCGGCTGATACGGGAACAAGCGGACCGGTGCCGCGATATCCTGCGGTCGATGGGCCGCGTCGGAAAGGATGACCTGCATATGCGTCAGGCTCCTCTGACCGAAGTCATCCGAGAGGCGGCAGAGCCCCATCAGGGTCGCGGCAAGGAAATCCACATCGAAGACGGTCCAACCGGCAGTGGCGTATTCGGCCAACCACAGATCCTGCGGCGCCCAGAGATCATCCACGGCCTGCGGAACCTGGTGCAGAACGCAGTTGATTTCGCCCGGGCGAATATCTGGATCGAAACCCTCTGGACTGACAGTACCGTGTCGATCCGCATTATTGACGACGGGCAGGGATTTCCCCCCCATCTTATCGGTCGTATCGGCGATCCTTTTGTCCGCCAGCGGCGCAACACTGTCGACAGAAGGTCCCGACCGGAGTACGAAGGTATGGGCCTTGGTCTGTTCATTGCCAAGACTCTGCTCGAACGTACAGGTGCCGAGCTGAGCTTTGCCAACGGGTCCCATCCATTTGTGCCTTCGACCCAGCAGGGCGAACGCCGAGGTGCCATAGTCGAGGTCGTCTGGCCCCGCTCCAAGATCGTCTCTGAAGTCGGCCAGCGCGGCGTCGCTATGGGAGAGAATCGACCGCTCGAAGCCTGACCCAGCGTCACCAGGCCTGGGTAACACCTTGTTAATCCTATCCATCACACTTGCGTCTGGGTGGTATCACGACTGTTGGAGATGACTTTGGACGTTATTCTTGCTCTTGGAATTGGAGTCTGCGCAAGTTTCGCAGCCCTTTTAGGATGCTTGATCCTCTTCAGTCGCAACCCAAAGGTCCGTACCGTCGTCAAGCCGACCAAATCAGACGATGACATCGTGTTCCTCATGCGCAGCGGCCGGATTTATAGTGCAAGCGATTCTGCCCGCCAGCTTTTGACTGGCATCCCGTTCGACGATGCAGAATGGCAGCAGATCCACAAGTTGCTGGTTGCCGTCTTTCCCGACCTCCCGGCAGAAGAACCCAAAAAATCGCTGGTCCTGCACGCAAAAAATCAACCGGAATGCAGACTCGCGGTGCAGCCGGATATCGACGGCTTACGGGTTGAACTGTTTGGTCCTGCGCCTTCACCAGCAGAAATGACGCTATGCATCCTGCAAAGCGCCGAACTTGACATGCTGCGCGTTGCAATGGCCTCGATCGCTAGTCCATTTTGGGAAAGCGACGCACAAGGCCGTGTCATCTGGGCCAATGCCGCCTATCGTGACCTTTGTGACAAGATCGGCACGGAACAGCCAGACGCCGCGCTGTTCGACATCGCCATGCCCAAGACGCCTGAGCCGACGCGGTGCCGCACCAGTATCTCTGATACAGCGCGCGAAAATCACCGCTGGTTTGAAATCACCTCGCGACAGTCGAACGGAACCTGGCTGCACCACGGGATAGATATAGACGCGGTCGTCCGGGCCGAGACGGCACAACGCAATTTCCTTCAGACCCTGACCAAAACCTTTGCATATCTTCCGATCGGTCTTGCCGTGTTCGACCGCAACCGGCAGCTTGCCCTGTTCAATCCAGCGTTGATCGACCTCACGTCGCTGTCGGCAGATTTCCTGACAGGGCGTCCCAACCTGTTGTCCTTTTTCGATCATATGCGCGAAAACCGCATGATGCCGGAACCCAAAAGTTATTCCGGCTGGCGCGAACAGATGGCGGAACTGGTCGCTGCGGCAAGCGATGACCGCTATTCAGAAGTCTGGTCGCTGCCGTCTGGCCTGACTTACAAGATCACGGGACGACCCCATCCCGATGGCGCCATCGCATTTCTGATCGAAGACATCAGTGCGGAAATCTCGCTGACCCGCCGATTCCGGGCGGAAATGGAGTTGAACCAGTCTGTACTGGACGCTTTCGATCACGCTGTCGCTGTCTTCTCACATCTTGGAGTGCTCACCTTTTGCAATACCGCATATCGCGAGTTGTGGAATACCGACCCCGACAGCACATTAGCCGAAATGACGGTGCTCGACGCGACACTGCATTGGCAGTCTTCTTGCGAAGCCAGCCCGATCTGGCCCGAGCTGCGCGATTTCGTTCTGGATGGTCAGGACCGCGCCACTTGGGATGCAGAACTCACACTAAGGAACGGCATGATCGTAGATTGCACGGTTGAGCCCGTTTCCGGTGGCGCTACTGTCGTGTGCTTTAAACAGTCCGAGCAGCGCATGGTTTCGGCGCCCCCCCGGCTGCGCCTGACCAGCGAGGGCTGATCCGGGTTGCAGTGGCGGACAGTGCAGGTAAAGCTGCCCGCATGATCACTGACCAATACCTTAGATTTACCACGCCGTGCGATACAGCCCGTCCGGCGCAGGCCGTTGCACACATGTGCTGCAGTCCGTTGGGCGATTCCATGACAGGCCTGATCTTTGACTTCTGCGCACCGGTAGCGGCATGACACGGTCCTTTCTGGCTGAAGCGGGCTGGTCAGGGGCCGCGATGACGCCCATTGCGGGCGATGCCTCGGCCCGCCGCTACACCCGCCTTGCTCGCGACGGTGACACCGCCATCCTCATGCAGGATCCCGATGGTGACACCGCGCTTTTTGCCCGGTTATCCCGCCATCTGACCAGTCTTGGCCTTAGCGCACCCCAAATCCTTGCCGATGATCACACCAACGGGCTACTTCTGATCGAGGATCTGGGCGACGCCCTTTTCGCAACGTTGTCCGCCGCCGATCCGGCACAGGAAACAGCGCTCTATCTCGCCGCCACCGAAACCCTTCTGACGCTGCATCGGCAATCCGCTCCGGCGCTGGACGCCGCCACCCCACCTAAACTGGCGCAGATGACCGACCTTGCCTTTGACTGCTACCTCGTCAACGCGACCGGCAATGTCGCGCCACAAGCCAAGGCCGATTGCATCGCCGAGTTTGAGGCAGCTCTAGCCACCCATGCGCCCGACACCGATGTGATGATCCTGCGTGACTTTCACGCGGAAAACCTGATTTGGTTGCCTGACCGCGTGGGCCCGGCCCGGACCGGACTGCTCGACTTTCAGGACGCGCTGCAGGGTCACCGTGCCTATGACCTTGCTTCGCTGCTCACCGACGCGCGCCGCGACGTGTCCCGGTCGACAGCCGATGGCGTCATCCGCCACTATGTGACCAAAAGCGGGCTTTCCGATGCCGACTTCCGCTCCGCGCTCGCGGTTTTGGGCGCCCAGCGCAACCTGCGCATTCTAGGCGTATTCGCCCGCCTCGCCAGAAATGGAAAATCGCAGTATCTGAACCTGATGCACCGGGTCTGGGGTCACCTGCAAACCGACCTCGCACACCCGGCGCTGGCACCTGTCGCGGCGATCCTCAATCCGGTACTGCCGCCGCCAACCCCTGACATCCTCGCCAGACTGAGACTCTCATGCCCGACGCAGTAATGCTGTTCGCCGCCGGTTTCGGCACCCGCATGGGTGCGCTGACACAAGACCGACCAAAACCGCTGATCCCCGTGGGGGGGCACCCCTTGATCGACCACGCACTGGATATCGTCGACGCGCACGGCACACTGCGCCGGGTCGTGAACACGCACTACATGGCGGATCAGATGGCGGCGCACCTCTCGGGCAGGAACGTCATGATTTCGCCTGAACAGCCCGAGATCCTCGACACCGGCGGTGGCTTGCGTGCCGCCCTGCCGTTGCTTGGAGCAGAGCCGGTGTTCACGCTCAACACCGACGCGATCTGGTCCGGGCCGAACCCGCTCGACCTGCTCAGCGCGGCCTGGGATCCTGATCGGATGGACGCCCTTTTGCTGTGCGTGCCTCTGCCACAGGCTTTGGGCCGCAAGGGGGTGGGCGATTTCAGTCTGGATCAGGGGCGCCTGCACCGGGGCGGGGACCTTGTCTATACCGGGGCGCAGGTTCTGCGCACGGACAGGTTGGCGGACATCGCCGAGACCGCGTTTTCGCTCAACCTGCTCTGGAACCAAATGCAGGCCAATGGGCGGTTGTTCGGCCTCACTTACCCGGGAAAATGGTGCGACGTCGGCCATCCCGACGGCATCACGCTGGCTGAAACCCTGCTACCCGATGTTTGAACCCTCCTCCTCCCCGAGGCTTTTCGGCCTTGCCCCCGGCGTCGATTTTCCCGAAGCACTGGTGAGAGGCCTGCGCGACCGCCTGACCGGACAGCCGCCCGAGGCGATGGCCCGGGTCGAGCTGATCGTGAACACCCACCGCATGCGCCGCCGCCTGCGCGAGATTTTCGATGCAGGCCCACCCAGCTTTCTGCCCCGCATCCGCCTGCTGACCGATCTGTCCGACGTCGGCCTCATCCTGCCAGAACCGGTTTCGCCGCTCCGCCGCCGTCTGGAACTGGTACAATTGGTGTCGACCCTTCTTGAACGCCAGCCCGACCTTGCGCCACGATCCGCATTGTATGATCTGGCTGACAGTCTGGCCGGGCTCATGGACGAGATGCAGATCGAAAACGTGCCCCCCGACCGGATCGAGGCGTTGGATGTCTCGGATCAGTCCGGCCACTGGGAACGCGCGCTGACGTTTCTGCGGATCGTACAGCGCTATTTCGACCTTTCTGACGAAACACCCGACGCCGGTGCATTGCAGCGGATTGCGGTGGAACAGACCCTTGCCCGCTGGGCGGAAAACCCGCCGAGGCATCCCGTGATCATCGCGGGTTCGACCGGATCGCGCAGGACCACCGCGCAACTGATTCACGCAGCCACCCGCCTGCCGCAGGGTGCCGTTGTGGTTCCGGGGTATGACTTCGACATGCCCGAAACGGTCTGGGACAAGCTGACCGACAGCCTCACCGGAGAGGACCACCCCCAGTTCCGCTTTGCCGCCATGCTGGCCGCGCTTGATCTGCGCCCGGATGACGTCCTGCCATGGACGGGACAGAATCCGCCTAACGCAGGCCGCAACAGCCTGATTTCTCTGGCCCTGCGCCCTGCCCCGGTGACCAGTCAATGGCTGACCGAGGGACCGAAGCTGCCGCTGCTCGATGCCGCCACAGCCGAATTGACACTGGTCGAGGCACAGTCATCCCGCGAAGAGGCGCTGGCCATCGCCCTGCGCCTGCGGCAAGCGGCCGAGGATGGGCAGACAGCTGCACTGATCACGCCGGACAGGATGCTGTCGCGTCAGGTGACTGCCGCGCTCGACCGCTGGAACATCCTGCCGGATGACAGCGCCGGCATTCCCCCGCAACTCACCCCTCCGGGCCGGTTCCTGCGTCACGTGGCTGCCCTGTTCCAGCAGGATCTGACCGCTGAGGCGTTGCTGACGCTGCTCAAACACCCGCTGACCCATACCGGCGCGGGGCGTAGCGATCACCTGCGTCACACCCGCGATCTGGAGCTCTACATCCGGCGCAATGGCATCCCCTATCCTACCGCCGAAGTATTGACCGCTTGGGGCGAAACAACCGAAAACACAGGCTGGATAGACTGGATTATCACTGTTTTCGTTCAACCACCGGAAGCCGGGGAAATTCCCCTTGGCGAATGGCTGAGCCTTCATGTCAAACGGGCCGAATCCATTGCCGCAGGTTCGCTCAGCGACGATGCCTCGGAGCTCTGGGCCCAAAATGCAGGCCGTGCAGTAAAGGACATCGTCGCGGATCTGCAACGTGAAGCGGCGCATGGCGGCACAATGGGTGCGCGCGATTATGGCGACGTCTTCGGTGCGGTCTTGGCACGTGGCGAGGTGCGTAACCCCGACACGCCCCACCCCCATATCCGCATCTGGGGCACGATCGAGGCGAGGATCATGGGGGCCGATCTGCTCATCCTTGGTGGGCTGAACGAAGGCAGCTGGCCCGAAATGCCCGGCGCCGACCCCTGGCTGAATCGCAAGCTGCGCCATGATGCGGGTCTGTTGCTGCCGGAACGGCGTATCGGCCTTTCCGCGCATGATTTTCAGCAGGCCGTCGCTGCACCCGAGGTCTGGCTGACCCGGTCGATAAAATCCGACGATGCCGAGACGGTTCCCTCGCGATGGGTCAACCGGATGATGAACCTGATGCGCGGTCTGCCCGACCGGAATGGTCCCGCCGCGCTGGACGCGATGAAGCAGCGCGGCGCGCATTGGCTTGCCATGGCTCGCGCGGTTGAGGCGCCCGAACCGGCCCCTTCCGCGCCGCGTCCCTCACCGGTGCCACCAGTTGCAACCCGACCGACCCAGCTTTCTGTCACGGAAATCAAGCGGTTGATCCGCGATCCCTATGCGATTTATGCCAAACACATTCTCAAACTCTACCCTCTCAATCCTCTGCAACGCGCGCCCGATGCGCTGATGCGTGGAATCGTTGTGCATGAGGTGATGGAGCAGTTTCTGCGCGACGTGATCGACGACCCTGCCCTGCTGACGACCGACCATTTGCTGGCCGTCACCCGGCAGATCATTGCGCGCGACATTCCCTTTCCGACCATGCGCCACCTCTGGCAGTCCCGTGTCGCGCGGATCGCCGACTGGTTTGTGGCCTCGGAAATCATCCGCCAGAGCCACGCCCTGCCGCACCCCGCACGGATCGAGATCAAGGGCCGGGTGCCACTTCCGGGACTCAACTTTGCTCTCGTGGGCAAGGCGGACCGCATAGATCTGGATGCCAATGGCAACGCCTATATCTATGACTACAAGACCGGCAACGCCCCCGGAAAATCCGAGCAGAAGTATTTCGACAAGCAACTACTGCTGGAGGCCGCGATGGTCGAAAATCAGGGGTTTGAGGGACTTTCGGCGCGCCACACGATCCGTGCCGCCTACATCGCCTTGGGCACTTCCCCGGCAGAGGTGGACGCCCCGCTGGACGACACCACCACAGCAAAGGTCTGGGAGGAATTCCAGTCACTGATCCGCGAGTATTTCGAGCCGGACAAAGGTTACACTGCACGTCGCGCGATGCTGAAAGAGGGCGATGTGTCCGACTATGATCAGCTTGCCCGGTTTGGCGAATGGGACGTTTCGCAACTCCCAGTCAGGGAGGTGCTGGAATGATCCGCGACGATGCAAGCGCACGACAGGTTCAGGCCGCAAGCCCCGACCTGTCCACCTGGCTGTCGGCCAATGCTGGCTCCGGCAAGACCCGAGTGCTGACCGACCGTGTCGCACGGCTGCTGCTGGGGGACGTACTGCCCGAACACATCCTGTGCCTGACCTATACCAAGGCCGCCGCGACCGAGATGCAGAACCGCCTGTTTCGCCGTCTTGGTGCCTGGGCGATGTTGCCTGATGACAAATTGCGGGATGAATTAGGTCTGCTTGGCGTCGATACCGGTGTGTCGGGCGACTTTCTGCAAAAGGCCCGCACGCTGTTTGCACGCGCTATCGAAACCCCGGGCGGATTGCGCATTCAGACCATCCATTCGTTCTGCGCCGCCCTCCTCCGCCGCTTCCCTCTCGAAGCGCGAGTTTCACCCCAATTCAAGGAGATGGAGGACCGCGCCGCCGATCTGCTGCGGACCGATATCCTTGATCGGTTTTCGGATGGACCGCAGGCACATTTGGTGGCGGCACTGGCCCAGTACCTTACCAACGACGAACCCGAGGCGCTGCTGCGTGACATCGTCCGCAAGCCCGACGCATTTCTGCCCCCTCGCGACGACGCCACGATCCACGCGCTTTATGGTCTGAAACCGGATGCGAACATGCGCCAGCTGCTCGCATCCACCTTTCTGGGCAGCGAAGTCGATCTGATAACATCGCTGATCCCCCTGCTGAAGGCGAGCGGCAGCAATGATCAGAAAGCGGCCGCTATTCTGTCTGCCTTTGACCAGCCTGACGAAGACGGTCTGACCATTCTCACGAAAGCGCTGCTGACGCAGACTGGCACGCTGCGCAAAAATTTCCCGGCCAAGGCTGTCCGTACGGCAAATCCCGACCTGACCGCCCGTCTGGATGAGCTTGCCCTGCGGGTCGAAGACGCCCGAAACATCCAACTTGCCCTGCGCGCGGCCCGGCGTGACATCGTGCTGCACCGCTTTGCCCAAGCCTTCCTTCCCGCATATGCCGCTGAAAAGCAGCGTCGTGGCTGGCTGGATTTCGACGACCTTATCGACAAGGCCCGCGCCCTGCTGTCGGACCCGCGCGTGGCGCAGTGGGTGCTTTATCGGCTGGATGGCGGCATCGACCATATTCTGGTGGACGAGGCACAGGATACCTCGCCCGCGCAATGGCAGGTGATCGAACGGCTGGCGCAGGAATTCACATCCGGCGACGGGGCGCGTGCCGATGTAAACCGGACGATCTTTGTCGTGGGGGATAAAAAACAGTCGATCTATTCCTTCCAAGGTGCCGATCCGCGTGAATTCGATCGCATGCGGGATGATTTTGCCGCCCGGCTGGAAAAGACCGGTTCACCGCTCAACGATCTGACACTGGACCACAGTTTCCGGTCTGCTGAACCGATCCTGCGGCTGGTCGACAACACCTTTGTGGGGTCCGAGGCTTCGGGTTTTTCCGCCGCGCAGGGCCACGTCGCGTTCAAGGAGAAGATGCCCGGTCGCGTCGATCTCTGGCCCCATGTTCCCAAGACCGAAGAGGACAAGGATGGCGACTGGCACGACCCCGTTGATCAGGTAGGCCAGCGGCACCACACCGTGATCCTTGCGCAGCGCATTGCCCGTTTCATGCGTGAAACCATCGATGCAGGCACCCCGCTGCCCACTGAGATCGGCCATTCCGGTACCTACGAAACGCGACCGGTCCATGCCGGCGATTTCCTGATCCTTGTGCGGGGCCGATCGCGCCTTTTCACCGAGATCATCCGCGCCTGCAAACAAGAGGGCCTACCGATTGCCGGCGCAGATCGGCTCAAGGTCATGGCCGAACTTGCCGTGCGCGACCTTGGCGCGCTGTTGTCTTTCCTCGCCACACCCGAGGATGATCTGTCGCTTGCCACCGCGCTGCGATCACCGTTGTTCCGCCTCAGCGAAAACCAGCTTTTCGGGCTGGCGCAGGGCCGCAAGGGCTATCTCTGGACCGCACTACGCGAACGGGCCCAAGATTTTCCGCAGGTGATGGACACGCTGGGCGACCTGATGGCGCAGACCGATTTTCTGCGCCCCTTCGACCTGATCGAGAGAATCCTGACCCGGCATCGGGGTCGCAAGCGACTGTTGGGCCGGCTGGGGGACGAGGCCGAGGATGGCATCAATGCTCTGCTCCAGCAGGCACTGGCCTATGAACAGAACTCGGTGCCTTCACTCACCGGGTTCCTGACATGGATGCAGACCGACGACCTGACCATCAAGCGCGCCGCCGACAGCGCCGGGGGGCGGGTTCGAGTAATGACCGTGCACGGCGCCAAGGGGCTGGAAGCGCCTATCGTCATCCTGCCGGACTGCGCCCAGCCCCAGACCGCTCTGCGCGACGCGCTGCTAAACCAGGACGACACGGTGCTATGGAAACAGGCGTCGACCCTGATGCCTCCTGCGCAAACCGCAGCGCAGGAAATCGCGAAAGAAGCACAATCGCGCGAGCGGGATCGGCTGCTTTATGTGGCCATGACCCGGGCAGAAAAGTGGCTGATCGTCGCCGCCGCTGGCGAATTGGGCAAAAACGGTGAATCCTGGTACGACCGGGTAAAACAGGGTCTGGATCGCTCTGGCGCCGTGCCACAGACCTACGGTTTTGGCGATCTCGGCACGGGTGAGGGTCTGCAACTGGGTGTCACGGACCTGTCCGGTCTGACCTTCACCAACCCTGACGTGCGACACGAAGTGATCCCGGAGCTGCCCGAACACTTCCTGCAAACCGCCCCGATACCCGTCCCGCCCCCCGAGGTCAGGACACCCTCGGACCTGGGCGGTGCCAAGGCGCTGCCCGGACCCGATGGGGATGACTCCGAAGTTGCGAAAGCACGTGGCGAGCGGATGCATAAACTACTTGAACACCTCGCCCTCCTGCCAGCCACCGAACGCGCTGGCATGGCCGAACGTTGGGCGGGCGAAGATCCGGACCAGGACACCCTGTCGCTGGTCGAGGAATCCCTTGCGCTGATGGCCCCCCCGGCGCTGAGCCATCTCTTTGCACCCGGCAGTCTGGCCGAAGTGCCCTTGACCGCAGATGTTCCGCCTCTCGGACGGCTGCATGGCATCATAGATCGGTTGATCGTCACATCAGAAAAAATCACCGCGGTGGACTTCAAAACCAACCGCACGGTTCCAGACAACGCGGCCGCGTGCCCCGAAGGGCTTTTGCGTCAGATGGGTGCCTACCTGGCCATGCTGGGCGCGCTGTATCCAGACCGCGATATAGAGGTCGGGCTGCTTTGGACCCGCACCGCACACTATATGCCGTTGCCACACGCGCTTGTGACACAAGCTATAAGACGCGCGGGCACACCTTGACGTGCCCCGGGCGGGTCCATACCTTCTGCATCAAATGACGCAAGTCACACCCCCTTTTTGTTAGGAGAGACTCTCATGGCCACAGTTGCCGTAACCGACGCCACCTTTGACGACGTGGTAAAAGGCTCCGACGTTCCCGTCGTGGTTGATTTCTGGGCTGAATGGTGCGGTCCTTGCAAGCAGATCGGCCCGGCACTTGAGGATCTCGCAAGCGAATATGGCGACAAGATCAAGATCGTAAAGGTCGATGTCGATTCGAACCCGAACACCGCCGCCGCAATGGGCGTGCGCGGGATCCCCGCGCTGTTCATCTTCAAGGACGGCCAGGTGGTTTCGAACCGCGCCGGCGCAGCACCCAAGGCTGCCCTGAAAAGCTGGATCGACGGATCCATCTGATCGTGTGACCACTGAATTTTCTGGAACGGCTCCGCTTTTTCGGGGCCGTTTCTTTTTTGCGGGGTCTTTTTCTGACTCAAAGTGACGGCTTAACGATGAAGATTCGATGCCTCACTTCGAACCGAATAGCCCTTTCGGTTCGTCACTAACGGGTCAAAACTGCGCCTTATCAAGGGTTTGAAAATCGCCGCCGGGAACGCTACAGGTCTCACGAGCGCCGCATTCGCTTGCACAAGCAGGGCCCCACTCCCATATGCGGTGGGATACGAAAGGACTGACAATGGCAGAAAACGACTTCCCCGGTTGGCACGGCACTACGATCATCGGCGTCCGCAAGGGCGGACAGGTGGTGATTGCCGGCGATGGTCAGGTGAGCCTCGGTCAGACCGTGATCAAGGGCACCGCGCGCAAGGTACGGCGGCTGAATCCGGGTGGCTATGACGTTGTATGCGGTTTTGCCGGGTCCACTGCGGACGCTTTCACATTGCTTGAACGGCTGGAAGCCAAGCTTGAGGCGACCCCGGGCCAGCTGCAACGCGCAAGTGTCGAATTGGCCAAGGACTGGCGAACTGATAAGTACCTGCAAAAGCTTGAAGCTATGCTGATCGTGACCGACGGCACCGATCTTCTGGTGATAACCGGCGCCGGTGACGTGCTGGAACCGGAACACGACGTTACTGCCATTGGATCGGGCGGCAACTACGCGCTGGCCGCAGCCCGCGCCCTGATGGACAGCGAAATGAATGCCGAAGAAATTGCGCGCCGTGCAATGGCCATCGCCGCGGACATCTGCGTCTATACCAACGGCAACCTGACTGTGGAAACCATCGGCAGCTAAAAGTTTCCCCGAAACTTTTGGCAAATTTCTTGATAAGAAATTTTGCCCGGTCCTACCGTGGCGAAAGGATACCCCATGACAGACCTGACCCCCCGCGAAATCGTCTCGGAACTTGACCGGTTCATCATCGGCCAGTCGGACGCAAAGCGCGCCGTGGCCGTTGCGCTGCGCAGCCGTTGGCGCCGCAAGCAACTTTCAGATGATCTGCGCGACGAAGTCTATCCCAAGAATATCCTGATGATCGGACCCACGGGCGTCGGCAAGACCGAGATTTCCCGGCGCCTGGCCAAACTCGCCCGCGCGCCGTTCATCAAGGTCGAAGCAACCAAATTCACCGAAGTCGGTTATGTCGGCCGCGATGTCGAACAGATCATCCGCGATCTGGTCGACTCGGCCATCGCCCTGACCCGTGAAACTATGCGCGATGACGTCAAGGCCGCCGCCCACCAAGCTGCAGAAGAGCGCGTGATTTCTGCAATCGCCGGCGAAGATGCCCGCAGCGCCACCCGTGAAATGTTCCGCAAGAAGCTGAAGGCAGGCGAGCTGGATGACACGATGATCGAGCTCGACGTTGCGGAAACGGCAAGCCCATTTCCGCAGATGGATATCCCCGGCCAGCCCGGGGCAGGTATGATGAATCTGGGCGACATCTTTGGCAAGGCCTTCGGCCAGCGCACCGCCCGCAAACGCCTGAGCGTCTCGCAAAGCTATGAATTGCTGATCTCGGAGGAAGCGGACAAGCTGCTGGATGACGAAACGGTCAAAGCGGCAGCGCTGGAAGCGGTCGAACAGAACGGCATCGTCTTTCTCGACGAAATCGACAAGGTGTGTGCCCGCTCTGACGCGCGTGGCGGCGATGTCAGCCGCGAGGGCGTGCAGCGCGACCTCTTGCCCCTGATCGAAGGCACCACCGTTGCCACCAAACATGGAGCGGTCAAGACTGACCACATCCTGTTCATCGCCTCCGGCGCCTTCCACATCGCCAAACCCTCGGACCTTTTGCCGGAACTTCAGGGCCGTCTGCCGATACGCGTCAACCTGCGCCCCCTGACCGAAAGCGATTTTGTCCGCATCCTGACAGAGACGGACAATGCCCTGACCCGGCAATACACCGCGCTGATGGCAACCGAAGGCGTCGTGGTGACCTTCACCGAAGACGGAATTGCCTCGCTCGCTAGGATCGCTGCCGAGGTCAATACATCGGTCGAGAACATCGGCGCCCGCAGGCTCTATACCGTTATGGAGCGGGTGTTTGAGGAGCTGTCGTTCAATGCGCCGGACAAGGACGGCGAACAGGTGACTGTCGATGCCGGCTTTGTCGAAAAGCATCTGGGCGACCTCAGCCGTTCAACAGACCTCAGCCGTTACGTGCTTTGATCTGGACCGGGTCGAGGGACGCTGACGCTCACCAACCTATTTGAAAAGAGAAGAGGGGCAATTCCACCCAGCGCTTCTTCTCTTTAAAAATACGCATTGCGGCGCTGGTCGCTGAGGCCGTGCAGGGGTATGTTCGCGCAAACAGCAATCTGAGGTTCCCTGATGAAACGGTCCCGCATCAATGAAATCCTGCGCGAAGGCGATGCTTTCATCCGCTCACACGGCGTTATCCTGCCGCCCTTTGCCTATTGGGCACCCGACAAACTGCGCGCCGCTGATCATAGCCAGATCAAGGCGCGGCGGATGGGTTGGGACATCACGGACTATGGCGCCGAAAAATTCGACGAGATGGGGCTTTTTCTGTTCACCACCCGGAATGGGCGCCTCAGCGATCTGAGCAAGGGGCGCGGCATGCTATATGCCGAAAAGATCATGATATCGCGCGATCAGCAGCTTAGCCCGATGCACCGCCATGACCTGAAGGCCGAGGACATCATCAACCGTGGCGGCGGCAAACTGGTGATGGAGCTTTTCGCTTCGAACCCCGATGGCAGCATCGACCGCACCTCGGACGTGACCGTGATGGTCGACGGCATTGCGCGCACAGTTCAGGCCGGCGGGCTACTGAAACTTGATCCCGGTGAATCCGTCACCCTGATGCCAGGAGACTGGCATGCCTTCTGGGGCGAAGGCGGCGACGTGCTGATCGTCGAGGTTTCAACGGTGAACGACGATCTGCTAGACAACATCTTCGAGATGGAAATCGGCCGTTTCTCGAATATCGAGGAAGACGAAGATCCCGTGCATCTGCTCGTGAACGACTACGACGCGATGCTCTGAGCCTGCTGCGAAGCTAGGACGCCCTGTCAGAGCTTCACAAACCGACACGCAACAAAAAAGCCCCACCAACCGGTGGGGCTTTTTCTATCAATGTCGCGGGGCTCAGGCCATGTGCCAGCGTTCAGCCATGCGCGCGTTGTCCATCTGCCAAAGATTGCCGACCGTATCGGGCGACACAACCTTGTTGCTGACCGCCTGCACGTAGTTGGCAAACATCGGGATGATCACGCCACCATCGTCACGCAGGATCTGCTGCATCTCGTGATACATATCCTTGCGCTTGGTCGTGTCCAGCGTCGCGCGGGCCGTCAGCAGAAGTTCCTGGAACCGTGGCTGGTCCCATTGGCTGTCATTCCACGGCACACCTGCTTCGTAAGCGGTCGCAAACATCCAGTCCTCGGTCGCACGGCCCGAGAAATAGGAGGCGCAGAACGGCTTTTTCAGCCAGACGTTGGACCAGTAGCCATCCGCCGGTTCCTGCACCACGTTCAGGTTGATGCCGCCCGACTTGGCCGACGCCTGATAGAGTTGCGCCGCATCTACAGCACCGTTGAAAGCCGCATTCGAAACGTTCAGGTCGATGTCGAGCGAGGTCAGGCCTGCCTCTTTCAGGTAGAACTTGGACTTGTCCGGATCGTAGGACAGCGGCTCCATGTCGCCGTAATAATACTGGTTTGCCGGCCCGATGGGCGTGTCATTGCCGACAAGACCATGACCCTGCAGAATCTTGTCCACCAGTTCCTGGCGGTTGATCCCGTATTTCAACGCCCGGCGCACGTTCACGTCGTCAAAGGGCGCGACCTTGGTCAACATCGGGAAGGTGTAGTGCTGGTTGCCCGTGACCTCCTGGATCCGCACCATCGGGTTGGCCTTCAGCAATGCCTCGGTCTTGAAGTCGATGCGGTTGATCGCATCCACCTGGCCGGTCAGCAGCGCGTTCATCCGTGCCGTGGAATCGTTGATCGCGATATATTCGATCTCGTCAAAGAAGCCTGCCGCGTCACCCTTGTAGTGGCTGTCCACGCGCTTGGCGACCATGCGTACACCGGGCTCAAAGCTTTGCACGGCGTAAAGACCTGTGCCGATGCCCTTGGCGATGGCTTCTTCGACCTGGCCCGCCGGATAGATCAGCAGGTGATAGTCCGACATCAGGTAGGGGAAGTCGGCATTGCCCGCATTCAGGGTGAACTGCACCTGATAATCGCCAGTTTTTGTCATCTCGGCGATCGAGGCAACGATCGGCTGCGCCGCCGATTTCGACCCTTCGGCCACATGCAGTTGCAGCGATTCAATCACGTCATCGGCACCGAATGCCTTGCCGTTATGAAAAGTCACGCCCTGACGCAGGTTGAACGTCCAGGTCTTGGCATCTTCGCTCGCTTCCCAATCGGTGGCCAGTTCGCCCACCAGCGACCCGTCCGCCGTGACTTCGGTCAGGCTGTCAAAAACTGCGCCCTGCGCCGAGGCGATCATGTAGAGGTCGGAATGTGTCCGACCGTCCCAGCTATCCGAGGTGTTTGCGCCGTTCAGGCCGGCCCGCAGCCGTCCGCCGCGCTTGGCCTGCGCCATGACCGGCAGGCCTGTGGCCGCAAGGACACCCGCCGCTGCGCCGGATTTCAGCAATCCGCGTCTGCTAATTCCCATCATTGATAGTCTCCCTGTTTGTTATCCGCGAAGGGCAGCCCCCGCGTTTTTTTAGCAACCCTTGGACTGGGTTCCATTATAGCTCATCTTGTTCACAGCCGCATCGCCGATGTTGTCGATGCCACGCTCTGCAAGAAGTGTACTCAGCCAATCCGGATCCATCTCGGGAACCGAACTCAGCAGAAGATCCGTGTATGGATGATGCGGAGGCTGGAACATCTGCGCCTTCGGCCCCTGTTCAACAACCTCGCCATCCTTCATCACCACCACTTCGTCCGCGATCGATTTCACGGTGGCCAGATCGTGGGTGATGAACATGTAGCTCAGGTGAAGTTCGTCCTGAAGACGCGCCAAAAGCTTGAGGATACCCTCGGCTACCAGCTGGTCCAGTGCCGATGTCACCTCGTCGCAGATGATGAATTTCGGCTCTGCCGCCAGTGCGCGGGCGATGCCGATCCGCTGTTTTTGCCCACCGGACAGCTCCGATGGCAGCCGGTCGATATACTGATCAGCCGGCAATTCGATTTCGTCCAGAAGTTCCTCGACCCGGCGACGTTTTTCGCGCCCTTTAAGGCCCATGTAGAATTCTACCGGGCGACCGATGATCTCGCCAATTGTCTTGCGCGGGTTCAGCGCGGTATCCGCCATCTGATAGATCATCTGCGCCTGACGCAGTTGCGCCTTGTTACGCTTGCGGTAATCGGCAGGAAGCGCGACGCCATCGAACTCTATCACACCTTGGCGTGGCGGCAGCAGGCCGGTGATGCAGCGTGCTGTCGTGGATTTACCCGACCCGGATTCGCCGACCACCGCGACCGTGCGCCCCTCGTGAATGTCGAAACTCACCTCGTTCAGGACATCGACCTTACCATAGGCTGCCGTCACGCCCTGCACTGACACAACCGGGGTTGCCGAGGTATGAACCGCAGGCTTTGCCGGGCGGACAAAATCGCGCACGGCCCAGAGGCTCTTGGTGTAATCCTCTTTTGGACTGCTCAGCATGGTGCGGGTGTCGGCGGTTTCAACCTCGTCACCCTTTAGCAGGACCTTGATGCGGTCGGCCATCTGCGCGACCACAGCCAGATCATGGGTGATATAGATCGCAGCAGTGCCGAACTGTTCGACGATGTCGCGAATGCTGGCCAGCACCTCGATCTGGGTGGTGACGTCCAACGCCGTGGTCGGTTCGTCAAAGATGATCAGGTCCGGTCGACAGGACATGGCCATCGCCGTCATAGCGCGCTGCAACTGTCCGCCGCTGACCTGATGCGGATAGCGAAAGCCGATCTGTTCGGGATCCGGCAGGCGCAACTTGGCATAAAGCTCCATCGCGTCCCGTTCGCTCTCGCTTTTGGACATGACGCCGTGCTGGACCGGGCCTTCGGTATGTTGATCGATGATCCTGTGTGCAGGGTTGAACGATGCCGCTGCGGACTGCGCCACATAGGCGATGCGTTTGCCCAGCAGGGCGCGTTTTTTCGCAGCTGACGCCTTTAGCAAATCGATCCCCTCGAATTCCACAGAGCCCTTGGAAATCCGCACGCCGTCCCGGCAGAACCCCATCGCAGCCAGACCCATGGTGGATTTACCCGCGCCGGATTCACCGATCAGCCCCAGCACCTCGCCCTTGTCCAGATGCAGGTCGATGCCGTTGATGATCGGGTTCCAGGATTCGTCCGAACGACCCTCGATCCAGACGTCTTTCATGGTCAGCAGGCGGCTCATTCCTTTAACCCCGACGATCTGTGCAACATCCAGTCAACGACAAAATTGACAGCCACCGTCAGCAGCGCAATCGCGCCTGCGGCCAATAGGGGCGCAGATGCGACCTGCGGCGCGAAAGCGGCGAAGTTGATGAATTGCGCCAGATCGCGCACCATCGTGCCCCAGTCGGCCAGCGGTGGCTGGATACCGACGCCCAGAAAGGACAGCGAGGCAATCGTCAGGAAGACAAAGCAGAACCGCAGGCCGAACTCGGCCAGCAGAGGCGAGATGGCGTTTGGCAGGATCTCTTTGAAGATCAGATAGAACAGGCCTTCGCCGCGCAGTTTGGCGGCCTCGATATAGTCCATCACCACGATATTCGCACCCACTGCCCGCGCAAGCCGGAACACCCGGGTCGAGTCAATCACCGCGATGATGACCACCATATAGAATGTCAGAAGACCCTTTTCGGACCCGGCCCAGGCGCTGGCGATTGTCATCAGAAGCAGTGCAAAGATCAGGGACGGAATCGCCATCAGCACATCCACCCCACGGCTAAGCACCTGATCAAGCCAGCCGCCCAGCGTTGCCGCCAGAAAGCCAAGTGTGCCCCCCAGAACGAACGCCAGACAGGTCGTGGCAAAGGCGATGCCCACAGTGTTCTGCGCGCCATAGATCAAACGGCTTAGGATATCGCGGCCGATCTGGTCGGTGCCCAGCGGATAGGCCGGGTTGCCCCCCATGGCCGGATCACCGCCGGGGGCGATATTCGCCGCTGCCCCCTGAATGATCTGCTCCTGCCCATAGGGCGCAAGCACCCCGGCAAAAATGGCCAAAAGTGCGTAGATGAGGATCGTCAGCAGGCCAAAACTGGCCGTCAGCGGCATCTGGCGGAACAGCTTTTTCGTGCCCTGCGTGCCGACGGACCGCCCAAGCAGGCGGAACAGCCAGGCAGCGATGGCGAACAGGATGAACGCGTCGATCGCGCGGCGGAAGAAGAAGTACTTGTTCACCTCGGGCGCTTCCAGCGTGCGGGCAAGGTAATAGGACCAGACGATCCACACCAGAACCACGGCACCCAGCGCATAGCCAAAGGCAATGCTCAGCGGCATGTCGCGAAAGAACGGCTTGCCGTGAGTGATCTTTTCCCCGGCAAACTGAAACAGCCAGCCTGCGGCCAGACAGCCCAGAAGAACGCCCATGATCTCCAGCCAGAAACTCATTTCGGGTGCCTCAGGCGCGGATTCGAGATGATCGACATGATGTCCGCCGTCAGATTGAGAAGGATATAGGCACCCGCAAAGATCAGGCAGCAGGCCTGTACGACAGGGATGTCCCGGATTTTGACCGAGTCCACGAAGAGCTGGCCGATGCCGGGATAGACAAACACGACTTCGACCACGACGACACCGGTGATAAGATAAGCAAGGTTCAGCGCGATCACGTTGATGATTGGCGCCAGCGCGTTGGGCAGCGCGTGGCGGACGATAACCCGCATCGGGCTAAGGCCTTTGAGACGCGCCATTTCGATATAGGGGCTGGCCAGCAGGTTGATGATTGCGGCCCGGGTCATCCGCATCATGTGCGCGGTCACCACAAGCGTCAGCGTCAACGCCGGCAGCAGCGTTTTTTCAAGCCGCTCGCCAAAGCCCATGCCCTGATAGATATTGGACAGGCTCGGAAGCCAGGGGTTCAGCACCGCAAGAAACAGGATCAGGATATAGGCGAGGAAAAATTCCGGACTGCTGATCGAGGACAGGGTGAAGATGTTGGTAAACTTGTCGAAAACCGAGTTGCGGTAGAGGGCGGCAAGAATGCCCAACACCACCGAAAATGGCACCGCGATCAGCGCAGTCACTCCCGCCAGAAACATCGTGTTCCAGAACCGGGGCGCGATCTGCGTGGCGACCGAAGCCGTGTTGCCTCCGCTGTCCGCGCCGACGAAGCTGGCAAAGTTCGCCTGAGCAAAGGAATTGCCAAGGTCGCCCTGAAGCGCTCCGGCAAGCCACTGGAAATACCGGGCAACAGGTGGCTGGTCGAGTCCGAGGTCGCGACGGATGGCCTCTACCGCATCGGGCGTCGCCCCCTGCCCCAGAATGGCCTGGGCAAAATCCCCCGGCAGCATGTTCACCGCAGCAAAGATAAGGATGGACACAACGAACAGCGTCAGAACCCCAAGGGCCAGTCGCTGCAGAATGATTTTGAGAACAGTGGACAAGGAAGCGCCAGTTCAGTTTTTTATTTAAGTGCTTACGTTAACGTTTGGATCCCGGGTGTAAACACATCTTTGCCAATTCACTCTGCCAGCGCGAAAGTTGACACCGATCAGCCTTCTACCCCGGCAATCTGATCCATCGCCCGCACAAGTTCCGCACTGATCCCGGGCTCTGACAGGGCGTGACCAGCGTTGCGGATCATCCGCAGATCGCTATTGGGCCAAAGCTTCGCCAGATTCCACGCCCGCGTCGGCGGACAGATCATGTCATATCGGCCCTGCACGATAACGCCCGGAATGTGGGCAATCCGATCGATATTCTTCAGAATCCAGCCGTCGGTCTCAAGAAATCCGGAGTTGGTGAAATAGTGATTCTCAAGCCGTGCAAAGGCGCGGGCGTATTCGCCGGGGGCCTCGCCCCCCTGTCCGCTGGAATAGACGCTGGCCAGCGCATTTTCCCAGCTCGACCAAGCTTTGGCGAATTTCGTTTCCGTCTGCAGATCCCCGGAAAACAGTCTCCTGTTATAAGCCCCGATCATGTCGCCACGCTCATCCTCGGGGATCAGGTCCTCGAACCGCGCCCATGGCTCTGGCCAGAACAGCCCAGCGCCCCCTCCATAAAACCAGTCAAGCTCGGCCTGCGTCATCAGGAAAACGCCGCGCAGCACCAGCTGGCGCACATGTTCGGGATGGCTCAGCGCATAGATCAACGCCAGCGTCGCCCCCCAGCTGCCGCCAAAGACGATGAATTGCTCGACTCCCAGTGCCGCTCGGATCTTTTCGATATCGGCGACCAGATGCCAGGTGGTGTTGTCGTTGATACTTGCATGCGGGCGCGACCGCCCACAGCCGCGCTGATCGAACAGGACCACGCGAAAGATGCGCGGATCGAAATACCGCCGCATCGCCGGACTGCACCCGCCTCCGGGGCCCCCATGCAGGACAATTACGGGTATGCCCTGCGGGTTGCCGCATTGCTCTACATAGATGGTATGCCCGTCCCCTACATCCATCATACGCTGGTCAAACGGATCAAGCGGGGGATAGAGATACTGCACTGCGCGTTTTTGGCCCAAGTCTTTATCCATGAGAGATATATATTGGACAGGAACGCCAAAATGCCACCGGAAAAGGATGGGAAATTCCCCAGATGACTACCAACACCGTAGATCCGTCCGAGATTGCCAAATTTACCGCCATGGCCGCCGAATGGTGGGACCCAAACGGCAAGTTCAAACCATTGCACATGCTCAACCCCTGCCGGTTGGATTATATAACCCGCCAGATCGCAGCCGAATATGACCGCGATCTGGCGGCGTCCATGCCCTTTGAAGGCCTGCGCATTCTCGACATCGGCTGCGGCGGCGGGCTGCTCTGCGAACCCATGGCCCGACTTGGCGCCACGGTGGTGGGCGTTGATGCGGCCGAACGGAATATCCCCGTCGCCCAGGCCCATGCCGCCCAATCCGGCCTAACCATCGATTACCGCTTCACCACCGCAGAAGCGCTGGCCGCTACGGGCGAGAGTTTCGATGTGGTACTGAACATGGAAGTTGTTGAACACGTGGCCGACCCGCTGGGTTATCTCACCGCATGCCAGCAACTTCTCAAACCGGGCGGTCTGCACATCTGTTCGACCCTCAACCGCAACGCCAAAAGCTTTGCGATGGCGATTGTTGGCGCAGAACACATCATGCGATGGCTCCCCAAGGGTACCCACGAATGGTCAAAATTCATCACACCCGACGAACTTTTCGATCTGCTGGGCCGCGCAGGCCTTGACCCTGTCGACCGCAAGGGTTTCCAGTTCAACCCCCTGACCTGGGGCTGGAAAATATCCGACCGCGACCTGAGCGTGAATTATGTCACTACTGCTCTCAAACCTACCTGAGGCTCTTATTTCGTCGGCCACCCGATATCTGGACAGATGAAGACAGGATTACTCCCGCGCTTCATCTGTCCATGAATACTCGGCGGGCAGAGCCCCCAGTTCCGTCACTATGGCTGGTCACTCGTTCTCAAGTTTAGTGCGCAGCTCCCGCAGGACCGGCAAGGCGGCACGCACCTTTGCTTCGCCAAGCTCTGACACCATCTCGTTGATCAGCGGGGTGATCGCATCAAGCGCCGCATCCCGCGCCTGAGCCCCTGCGGGGCTGATGGAAACCATCTTGCGGCGAGCATCGTCCCAGTCCGGCCGGATGTGAATATATCCGGAATTTTCAAGTTTGGTCAGAGTGTTCGTCATGGCACCGCGAGTCACGTGAAAGCTGCGGGCCAGCTGTGCCGGACTACGCTCTGCGCCACCCCGGGCCAGATGATTGAGCACCGAAAAATGTGAAATTTCCATGCGGTTCGGCAGAACTCGCGTCAGCCGGTTGCGCAGCAACTGGTCCGCCGTCAAAAGTTCGCTGAACAACGATATGGCCAGGGCGTTGCTATCGCTCATGCGGGCCCCGTGAACGTTCTGCCATGTTCCAGCGATGGTATTTGTCGGCGGGCGGTCCGTACCTGCTCAAGATCCAGATCGACGATAAAGACCCCAGCTTCGCTGCCTGCGTCCAGCAGGATCTCTCCCCAAGGAGAAATCACCATCGAGTGGCCATATGTTGTCCGCGATCGGCCACGAGCAGCCTCATGTTGACCAACCTGCGCAGGGGCCAGCACGTAGCATCCGGTCTCAATAGCCCTTGCACGCAGCAGCGGCTCCCAGTGGGCGGGCCCGGTTATGTTGGAAAAGGCGGCGGGCACTGCAAGGATATCCGCCCCCCCCTGCGCCAGCGCGCGGTACAGATATGGAAAGCGTAGATCATAGCAGATCGAAAACCCAATCCGCCCCATGCCCGTATCGGCCACGACAGCCTTGTCGCCGGGCGTATATCCTGATGATTCGCGGTAAGTTTCGGCTTCGGATACCTGCACGTCGAACATGTGCATCTTGTCATAGCGCGCCGCCACCGCGCCATCCGGCCCGATCAGGACCGAACGATTGGCGAATCGCTCTTCTGGTGGCTCTGATTTGAGTGTCAGCGATCCCAGCAGAAGCCAGATGCCCAGATCTGCCGCCTCCTGACGCATGGCGGACAGCGTCTGATCATCGGATTCACGCTGTAACACGGCGTTCTGATGCCTTCGGCTGGCCGAGACGCAGTTGGTCACCTCTGGCGTCAGTATGAATTGGGCACCGTCCGCAACCGCCTGACGGACCATGGTCCGGACCATTTCAACGTTCCGCTCCGGATCGTCAGACGAGGTGATTTGAAGCAGCGCTGTCCGCATCAAGCGTTCAGAAGCGAATCGAGCTTGCCCGCACGATCCAGCGCATGCAGTTCATCACACCCACCAACATGGACGCCACCCACAAAGATCTGCGGCACAGTGCGCGCGCCATGGGCCCTCTGGATCATTTCGGGCTTGCGGTCGGGGTTGGCCAACACGTCAACCTCGGAAAAGCTCACGCCTTTCTGGCTAAGAAGACGCTTGGCTGCGTGGCAATAGCCGCAGAGAGGCGACGTATAGATTTCTACGGTTTGCATGGACACCATCCTTTTTTTCCTTGTCAGGGATTTAAGCATCCTTTGCAACGCGTGCCAGTACAGTGACGCAAACCTCCTTTGCACCTGCAGCAAGACAGACCTCTGCGGCAGCCGCGAGCGTGGCCCCCGAGGTCAACACATCATCGACCAGAAGCACGCTCCGCCCCACCAGAAGATGCGCCCGTTTCCTATGCACGGACAGGGCATTTGAGAGGGTCGCAAACCGTTCATCGCGGGATTTGCCGTCCAAAGAAGGCGTGTAGGTCGTGCGGATCAGCGCATCGGGACAGCACGGCAGATTGGTCTGCCGTGCCAGTGCCTGCGCCAGAAGGGCCGACTGGTTGAAACGGCGTTGCAGTAAACGGTAAAAATGCAGGGGAATCGGCACGACAAGCATATCAGGTGAAAGGATTGGCTGCGTGGCCCGCGCCATCCAGAGCGACGCCGAAGGCACAATGTCGTGCCGGTCCCCGTGTTTTAGGGCCAGCACCAGTTTGCGACCCGCATCGCGGTAGGTCAGCGCTGCACGGCCATGCGACCAGGGGCGCGCCGTGGTCAGGCAATCATCACAGTGTTCGATCCCGTCCGAGGTACCGGGCAGAGGCACTCCGCAGAGATCGCACACCAGACCTGAAATAAATGGCGTGTCCCGCCAGCAACTGCCACAGAGGCCAAAATCGCTTTCGACCAAGCCGCCGCAGACAAGGCAGCGCGGCGGATAGATCATCTGAACCGCTGTTTGCAACCGCTCCGTCAGCATCGTATTTACCCTCCATGCACAATCCACTGCCTCTGACAGACCGTTCCGCCCTTCAGCGCCATCGTGCGCGCGCACTGCATAACTCTGCGCTGTTTCTGCACGAAGCTGCTCTTGAGGATGTTCAGGATCGGATTGGAATGGTTAACAAAATCTTTACGAACCCCGCGATCGTGACTGCCTTTCCCGACGTCTGGCGCAAGCTCTGGCCCGATGCTGTTTTTGTAGACGATTCGGACGTTCTTGCTCTTAAGGAAGGCGCTCATGACCTGGTGGTACATTGTCTTGGCCTGCACTGGGCAAACGACCCCGTTGGACAACTGATCCAGTGCCGAAGGGCGCTGCAACCCGATGGGCTTAGCCTGACCCTTTGCTTTGGCGGACAGACCCTGCACGAGTTGCGCAGCGTTCTGGGCCAGGCAGAGATCGACGTGACCGGGGGACTGTCGCCGCGCGTGGCGCCGATGGGAGAAATCCGGGATCTGGGGGCTCTGCTGCAACGTGCCGGGCTGGCGCTGCCCGTGGCGGATTCGGTGCAGCTGAAGGCTAGCTATGGATCCGCGCTGAATCTGATGCACGACCTGCGCGCGATGGGCGAAACCAATGCCATGACGGCGCGGCTACGCAAACCGACGCGCCGTGCGGTGCTGCTGCGGGCCGCCGAACTCTATATGAAAACCTATGGTGACAACGACGGGCGCATCCCCGCAACATTCGAGATCATAACCCTGACGGGATGGGCCCCTGACGCCAGTCAGCCACAACCCCTGCGCCCGGGATCGGCCGCGGCCCGTCTGGCGGATGCACTTGGCACGCATGAAAAACCGCTGAAAGATTGACCTGCGCGCCAGAGACTATACTTACGCCAGATAAACAGACAGATCAGGACGCCATCATGCTGGACGCCACGCAAGCCGCAGTCAGACCCAAGCACGCGCCGACCGATCACCCGAAGATCGCCAACGGTAAGGTCGGTATTCTGGTGGCAAACCTCGGCACACCGGACAATTACGATTACTGGTCGATGCGGCGCTACCTGAACGAGTTTCTGTCGGACCGGCGGGTCATCGACTATTCACCCTGGCGCTGGCAGCCGCTGCTGCAACTGGTGATTTTGACCAAACGGCCGTTCAGCTCGGGCAAGAACTACAAATCGATCTGGAACGAAGAGGCGGGGGAAAGCCCGCTGATGACGATCACCAAGAATCAGACCCGCGCGCTGGCCGCCTCGATGCAAGAGCGGTACGGCGATCAGGTGATGGTCGACTTCTGCATGCGCTACGGCAATCCTTCGACCAAATCCAAGGTCCGCGAGATGGTCGAGGCAGGATGCCACAAGATTCTGTTCTTTCCGCTATATCCGCATTACGCCGGCGCAACATCCGCCACGGCCAATGACGAATTCTTTCGTGCGTTGATGAATGAGAAATGGCAGCCGACAGCGCGCACGGTCGACCCGTACTTTGAGCATCCCCAGTATATTGAGGCGCTGGCCCAGTCGATCGAGACGGCCTATGCCAAACTGGAAAAGAAGCCGGACATTCTGTGCTGCTCTTATCACGGAATGCCACTGCGCTACCTGATGGAAGGCGATCCCTATCACTGCCAATGCCAGAAGACGACGCGCCTGCTGCGCGAACGGCTGGGTTGGGCCGAGACCGAGATAAAGACCACCTTTCAGTCCAAATTCGGCCCCGAAGAGTGGCTGCAGCCCTATACCGTCGAAGAGGTGGCGCGGCTTGCCGCCGACGGCAAGAAAAACATTGCTGTCTGCGCACCCGCATTTTCAGCGGATTGCATCGAAACGTTGGAAGAGATCAACGAAGAGATCAAGGAAAGCTTTGAGCATGCGGGCGGCGAACAGTTCACCTATATCCCCTGCCTCAACGATGACCCGGCGCATATCCGCGCGCTGTCTCAGGTGATCGAGGAAAATCTTGGGGGCTGGCTGGAATGACAGTCATATAGCGGTTTGGCCGGAAGCCGCAGGGGTTCTTGGTGGTGATCGCTAACAGATCGCCCCGCCCCTGTGGACCGAGCCGCCTTTAAAGGTGGCGCATCTCACCTGATGATTCGGCCCGTTGGTCATAGCTCGCCCGATACTGTCATCACGGCAGATCGGGTGATGCGCCCTGATCCCTAGCCACGCACTGTGTGTTTCGTAGTGAGACAGAGTTGCGCGGTTCACACGCCTTACCAATAGAAAAAGGCGGCGCTTTCGCACCGCCCTTCGTTTTTTTCAACTGGCCGTAAGGCTTAGTTGCTGGATGCAACTGCTGCTGCCACGAGGGCGAGCAGGATCAGCGGAACCAGGATGCCCGAAGAGGACGACGCTTGCTGGGTCTCTTCAACGACCACAACAGGCTCCATCACAACGTCATCTTTTGCATACGAGCCGGCCATTGCGGAAGTGGCAGCACCGGTCATTGCAGCGGCGAGAGCGAGTTTCTTCATACTATCCTCCAGAAATTCGCCTGTAATCATCGCCCACGGGCAATATGACGACAGGCACCCAAGACTTACCTCGTGAGTCGATCTATGCCGCAAAACATTGGGATTGCAAACTCTTCTTGAGAAAGCTGATCACTCCAGATGGCGAATGTCGTCAAATTAGCAACACCTGCGTTCCGACCTCAGCCAATTGATAAAGCTCTTCAATATGCTGATTATACAGACCTATGCACCCGTTCGACGAACGACGCCCGATCTTGCGCGTGTCGTGGGTGCCGTGGATACGATAATATGTCCAGCTGAGGTGCATCGCCCGGGTACCAAGCGGGTTGTCCGGGCCGGGACCGACGTAATCCGGCCACTCAGGGTTGCGAATCTTCATCGATGGTGTCGGGCGCCAGTCAGGCTCGGGGTCCTTGAGCACGATGCTGGTCCGGCCCCGGCGGGTAAGATCATCGGTCAGGGGGACAGAGGTCGGATAAAGCTTGTAGGTCCGGCCATCCTCCGACCAGTAGTGCAGCGCACGGCTGGTGGTATCGACCAGAATCGCGCCTTTGCTCAGGTTGCTGAAATAAGGGTGCCAGTCCAGCGAGCGGAAGCTTGAGATGTTCCGGCGCACAGCGGCAGAAATGTCGCGCTCGATCTCGACCGTGCCCGCGCCGTTTACATCCTGCGCCAGCGCCGGTGTTCCCAGCATAGCGGCCGTGCCGGCCAGAAAGGCGCGGCGATTGAAACTCGGTTTTGCCGATTTCGTCATGTCATCGACTCCATTGTTACGGAAAACATGTGCTTGATAATATGACCTGAATGCCGCAGTCGCAAATCAAACCCCTGTCAGATGGCAGGCTCACGCCGATGTGGGTTTGATTAGCAACGCCCATCACGATAAGGCAGGACGGGACAATACTTCGGGTGACGAGCACATGACGCGGATTTCATTTCTTCTGATACCTCTTGCGCTGGCGCTTGCCGCCTGCGCACCTGCCCCGGTCGCGCCGACCATAGGGGCGGACGGAAGGCCCCTTCCCAAGGTCTACCGAATAAACAGCGCGGACGAAGCGCGGGTCGAATTCCGCATGCTGGACGCGGTGAATGCGCTGCGCGATGCATCAGGCGTACCGGCCTTGCAAATGAACGCGGCGCTGAACGCCGCCGCTGCGACCCATTCCCGGGATATGTCCGTGCAGAACCGGCCCTGGCATTTCGGCTCGGATGGCTCATCGCCGATCGAACGGGTGCAGCGCGTCGGCTACATCGGAATCATGCTTGGCGAAAACATCTCGGAAACTTACGAAACCGAGCTTGAGACGCTGGCCGCCTGGATGGAGACGCCAGCAACCCGCGACGTGATCCTTGACGAAAACGGCCGGGATCTGGGCTTTGCCTGGTTTCAGGAATCCAGTGGCAAGATCTGGTGGACGCTGATCGTTGGCGGCAACTCTGTGTCGACGCAGGCGGTGGGCTTCGGGTCCTGACCAGCGGGACCTGAACGGGCACGTCCCGATCAGGTCCAAATTGCGCCGCCGAACTCAGGGATTGATGCTGATCGGGGTCCCGTCGCGGACCATGGCGTAGACTTCCTCAATTTCCTCGTCGGTTACCGAAATACAGCCCCAGGTCCAGTCGCGCTGGCCGTTGCGGTATTGCTTGGGGCGTCCGTGGATAAAGATATCACCGCCCGGGCTTTTCCCGATTTCTTCGGCCAGCGCACGGTCCAAGTGATTCGGATACGAGACCCCAATCGACAGATGAAAGCGCGAATTCGGATTGCGCCGGTCAATGAGATACGTGCCTTCTGGCGTGCGCCCGTCGCCTTCGACCATCTTGTGGCCGGTCGGCGCAAAGCCCAGGCCGATGTCAAAGTCGCGCAGCACCTTGTCGTTATGTAGAAGGTACATCTTGCGCGCGCCCTTCTGGACGACGACATGTGTGACGGCAGGGCCGTTGTAGCTTTTGAATTTGCTGTCGGCGCACCCGGCCAGCGTCAGCGCCAGAAGCGCCAGAATCAGAAATCTGGAAAATCGCATGTTTTTTTGCCCGCTCGTTCTTTTTTCGGAACTATAGCGCGAAAACGGCCAGCAAAATAGCCTCGGAATCTATGATCACGCGTCGTTTACCAACTAGCGCAGCGACAGACTGGCGATGATTTCGACATGCGTGGACCAGCGGAACTGGTCGACAACCTGCACCCAGTCAAGGCTGTAGCCCGCCGCGATCAGGGCCGCGCTGTCACGCGCGAAGGTCACCGGGTTGCAGGAGACATACGCGATCTTTGGCACCCGGGACAGTGCGATCTGATCCACCTGCGCCTGCGCGCCTGCGCGCGGCGGGTCGATGACGACGGCCCCAAATTTTGCGAGCTCCTCAGGAATCAGCGGATTGCGAAACAGGTCGCGCCGCTCAACGCTTATGGGTTTTAACCCCTGCGCATTGCGCTTGCCTTCGTCCAGCGCCTTCAACATGGCGGCATCGCCTTCAACGGCGTGGACAGCGGCTGTCTGAGCCAGACGCAGCGCAAAAGTGCCGCAACCGGCAAACAGATCGACCACGCGGGCGGCACCTTGGGTGATCTCTTGCACGCCGGCCCAAAGCGCGGCCTCACCCTCGGGGGTGGCCTGCAAAAAGGCGCCGGGGGGCGTGACCACAAGCGCCTTGCCGATCCGCAAAGCGGGCGGTCGGCTAAGCAGGACAACCTCTCCATCCCAACTGATGCGGGGCAAGTCATGCTGTCGCGACAGGTCGCCCAGATCGGATTGCAGTTGCGCGTCCAGCGCCCGGCCGCCCTTGACCGAGATATCGAGCCCCCCGTCGGTGCGGGTGATCATGACCGACAGTTCGCCCTTGCGGCTACCGGCGAGGATGGCGAGCTGTTCGACCATCGGCAGAGCTGCGGCGATATCGGGATGCACCAAAAGACAATTGGGCACCGCGATCACCACATCCGAGGCTTTCATGTGGAACCCGGCCAGCGCGCCCTTTTTGGTGCGGCGCGCGGAAAAGCTGGCGCGGCGGCGGGTGCGGGTGGGCGACGTCACGGTTGGACGCAGATCCGTCTCAAGCCCATGGGCGTGAAGCGCCTGCCGCACGACGCCCTGCTTCCATTCAGCCACGAATGGGTCGCTGGCGTGCTGAAGTTGGCAGCCGCCGCAAGATTTGGCATGGGTACAGGGCGCTTTGATCCGGTCGGTCGAGGGCGTTATGATCCTGGGCGCGGCCATGATGCCGCCAATGATCTCGCCCGTGACCTCTTCGCCCGGGAGCGTTCCGGGAACGTAAACAGGACCGGGTGCAATTCCGTCGCCCTGATGGCCCAATCGTTCGATGTGCAATGTGTTCATGCCAGCCGTCTTGCCCCGTTTCGCGCGCAGCGTCGAGACCTTGAAATCATAGCTTTATGAAGACGCGCGGAATCAGGCCACTGGCCACGCCCGATTTGCGTCGCGCCCGCAGATTCACCCGCCTCACTCAGCCGCGTCCTGCGCACCCAGAAAGCCACCCGACTGCCGGTTCCAGAACCGCGCATAAAGACCCTTTTTGGTAAGCAGTTCTGTATGGCTGCCCATCTCGGCGATGCGGCCCTGTTCCAGCACGATGATCCGATCCATCTGCGCGATGGTCGACAGGCGATGCGCGATGGCGATCACTGTCTTGCCTTGCATAACCTGTGCAAGCGCGGCCTGAATTTCGGCCTCGACCTCGGAATCCAGTGCACTTGTCGCCTCGTCCAGCACCAGAACCGGAGCGTCCTTGAGGATGGCGCGGGCAAGTGCGATGCGCTGCCGTTGGCCGCCCGAAAGTTTCACGCCGCGTTCGCCCAGCCGCGCGCTATAGCCAGAGCGGCCGGTATGGTCCTGCAGCGTCAGGATGAAGTCATGGGCAGAAGCACGACGCGCGGCATCGAACACCTCTTCGTCCGTCGCGTCCGGTCGACCATAGCGGATGTTGTCCAGTGCCGAGCGGTTGAACATCGACGTTTCCTGCCGCACGACAGAAATGCGTTGGCGTAGGGCCTCTTGCGTCAAGTCACGGATATCGGTGCCGTCCAGCAGGATCCGGCCCTGCTCCACCTCGTATAGCCGCAGAAGCAACGAAACGATGGTCGATTTCCCGGCACCTGAAGCACCCACCAGGCCAATCTTTTCACCGGCACGGATGGTCAGCGAAAACTCCTTTAGCGCCGTGACCTTGCCACCATATGCAAACCGGATCCCGTCGAACTGGATGCCACCGGGGCCGGATGCGGATTGCGCCGCGTCTGGCCGGTCAGTGATCTCATGCGCGGGGGCAAGCGTGTCGATCCCATCCTGAATCTCGCCCAGGTTGGTAAAGATCGATATGGCGACGCGCCCGATGCGGTTGGTCAACTGGCTGAGCCGGGTCGACACCATCGCGGTCATCGCAATATCGCCTGGCGTCGCAGTGCCGGTTGTCCAAAGGTACAGCGCGCCGAGAATGCTGAACAGCGGCAGCATCCCGCCCAGCGTCATCAGCACCATCCGGAAACCTGACGACAGAACGCCGAAATCCAGCGCCTTGGCGCGGAAGATTTCAAGTTCGCGCAAGGTGGCGCGGTCCTCAAACGTGTTGTGGGCAAAAAGCTTGACCGCGGCGACGTTGGACAGGGTATCGACGATCTGCCCCGTCACCTGCGTACGCGCACCGGCGCGGGCCGCAGAACGCCGTTTGACGCGGGGAATGAAGTAACGCAGGGCAACAACGTAAAGACCGCCCCAGACCACGAAGATCAGCAACAGGCGGGTATCGATGCTGGCCATCAGCAGCAGCGAGCCGCCGAAAACGGCAAGTGAATAGATCCCGACATCGGCGACTTCGGTCACCACATCGGTTAGCGCACGCGACGTCTGCAGCGCCTTCTGGCTGATGCGGCCGGCAAAATCATTTTCGAAATACCGCATCGAATGGCCCAGCGTGTGCCGGTTGAGACGGCTGAGCACCAGCGGGAACAGATGTGGCCCCAGAAGAATGCTGGTGACGCCCGCATCGGCGGCGAACAGGATGGGGCGAACCACCAGAAAGAAGATGAGTCCGAACAGGATCAGCGGCCAGAAAGGGACCCAGAAACCCGCGTTCGCCCCTGAGGCCGTGCTGTCGATGATCCAGCCGGTAAAGGACGCAGCGACTAGCTCCGAAAGGCCCGCGATGAAGGTGACGGCCAGCGTCAGCGCAATGGCCTTTTCCGACCCGCTAAGCGCCCATCTGACGAAGGGCCAGAGCCGTTGTGGCGGCGGACCATCGGCGACAGCGAAAGGATCTATGAGACCCACAAACCACCGGTAAGCTGCGTTCATTGCGCCGCCTCGGTGCCGTCATCGTACCCGATGAACCCGCCCGACTGGCGGTTCCAGTAGCGCGCATAGAGGCCGTCCTTGGCGAGCAGGTCTGCATGGCTGCCAATCTCGACCAGACGGCCCTGATCCATCACGACTATCCGATCCATACTGCTCAGCGTTGACAGGCGGTGCGCGATGGCAAGCACGGTCTTGCCCTCCATCACCCGTTCGAGCGCGGTCTGGATCGAGGCTTCGACCTCGGAATCAAGCGCGCTTGTCGCCTCGTCCAGAATGAGGATCGGCGCGTCCTTCAGGATGGCACGGGCTAGGGCGATGCGCTGACGCTGGCCGCCGGACAGTTTGACACCGCGTTCGCCAAGGTGCGCATCGTACCCTGTGCGGCCCTTGTGATCCTGCATTTTCAGAATGAATTCATGTGCCTCGGCCTGTTGGGCGGCACGTTCGACATCGGCCTGTGTCGCGTCGGGGCGTCCATAGCGGATATTGTCCAGCGCCGAACGGTTGAACATCGCGGTTTCCTGCGTGACCAGACCGATATTGCGGCGCAGGCTTTCCTGCGTCACGTCGCGAATATCGGTGCCGTCGATCAGGATGCGGCCCTGTTCGGCATCGTAAAGACGCAACAGCAGCGCAACGAAGGTGGATTTCCCTGCGCCGGATGCACCGACGATGCCCAGCTTTTCACCCGGCGCGATTGAAAGGTTCAGGTGTTCGACCCCGCCCGATCTGCGACCGTAGGCGAACCCAAGATCATCCAGCGTGATCGCGCCCTGCTGGACCGTCAGTTCGGTCGCATCCGGTGCGTCAAGCAGGGTGTGCGCGGGCGTCAACGTGCGCATGCCGTCCTCGACCTCGCCCACATTGGCGTAAAGACCCATGAGCGTGAAACTGACCCAGCCGGTCATCTGCGCCAGCCGCAGCGCAACTGCGCCGGTCGCGGCGATGTCGCCGGCCGTGATAAGGCCAAGTGACCAGTACCACAGCGCGCCACCGACCAGCAGAACCGGCAACACACCGGCGATGGTCATCAGCCAGAACCGGAAGGTGACCGACAGGCGGCCAAAATCCAATGACGTGTCGCGAAAGGAATCCATCGCACCCAGCGCGGCGCGGTCCTCAAAATCGGCATGGGCGAAGAGCTTGACCGTCTTGATGTTGGTCACGGTGTCCACCACCTGCCCCGTCACCATCGCGCGCGCGCTGGCGCGACTTTTGGACAGGGACCGGATGCGCGGCATGAAATACCGGATCATCAGCAGATAGCCGACAATCCAGACCACAAGGCCTAGCGCAATCCGGATATCGACCGTGCCCAGCATCAGCACCGCGCCCGCCACCGACGCGAGGGCAAAGAGAACGGTTTGCACGATTTCGACTACTGAATCGGTCAGCGCGCGGGCGGTCTGCATTTCCTTTTGCGCGATGCGTCCAGCGAAATCGTCGTCAAAAAAGGTGACCGCCTGACCCAGCGTGTAGCGATGCAGCCGCGACAGGACGAGGTTGAAGACATTCGGCGCAACGACGATGGATTGCAGATACGAGTTCGCGCCAAAGATCAGCGGCCGCAGGACAAGGAAGAAAAGCAGCGAGAAGAGAAGGACACCGCTCTGGTCCGAAAATATCTGATCCGGGGCCGAGCCAAGCGCCGCATCCACGACTTTGCCGAGTATCAGGGCCGCCATCACTTCGACCACGCCGGCAAAGATGGAGACAACCGAAGCGACGCCCAGCGCCATTTCACTGCCCGCGAGGCTCCAGCGCATGAACGGCCAGAGACGGCGGGGCGGTGGGCCCTTTGCCCCGGCGAAGGGGTCAATCCAATCAGACGGTTTCATTCCGTAGCCTCGGTATCTGTGTCGAGGAACCCACCTGACTGGCGAGCCCAGAACCCTGCATATAGCCCGCCCTGCGCCAAAAGCGCGTCGTGGCTGCCCTGTTCAGCGATCCGGCCCTGATCCATGACCAGAATGCGGTCCAGATGGGCGATGGTGGACAGACGATGGGCGATGGCAATGACGGTCTTGCCCTCCATCATGCCATAAAGCGTGTCTTGAATCGCCGCCTCGACCTCGGAATCCAGTGCACTGGTCGCTTCGTCCAGCAGCAGGATCGGCGCGTTCTTGAGGATGACACGGGCAAGCGTGACGCGCTGGCGCTGGCCGCCGGACAGTTTCACGCCGCGTTCACCGACCAAAGCGTCATAGCCGGTATTCCCGTGGCTGTCGTGCAGACCCAGAATGAAATCATGCGCCTGCGCCTGTTTGGCGGCCTTTATAATCTCGGCCTCATCCGCATCGGTCCGACCATAGCGGATGTTATCGCGGACCGAGCGGTGCAAAAGAGCCGAGTCCTGCTGCACCATGCCGATCTGTCGGCGCAGGCTGTCCTGCGTCACCTGCGCAATGTCCTGTCCGTCGATCAGGATGCGGCCCTGTTCAGCGTCGTAGAACCGCAAAAGCAGTTTCACGAGGGTCGATTTGCCGCCACCGGACCGCCCGACAAGACCGATCTTTTCGCCCGGGTGGATGGTCAGCGATATGTTGTCCAGTCCGCCGACGTCGCGCCCGTAATGATGCGACAGGTTTTCAATCTTGATAGCTCCATTGGTGAGGGCAAGTGGCTTGGCCTTTGGTGCATCGGTCAGGGTGATGGGCTGAGCGATTGTTTCCATGCCCTCGGACACAACACCGAGTTCGCGAAAGAAACTGGTCAGCGCCCACATGATCCAGCCGGTCATGGCGTTCAGCCGCAATGTCAGGGCAGTGGCAGCGGCGACCGCACCGACGCTTGCCGTTCCCTGCATCCAGAGCACCAGCGCAACGCCGGTCACACCGACGACAAGCAGACCGTTCAGCATGACAAGCGTGACATCCATGATCGTGTAGATCCGCATTTCCGCCTGAAAGGTGGCGCGGGTCTGGTCGATCGCTTCCTTGGCATACCGGATTTCCTGATCGTGATGGGCGAACATCTTGACCGAATGGATGTTGGTGTAACTGTCCACCACGCGCCCTGTCACAAGGCTGCGCGCGTCAGAGGCGGCCTTGGATGCGGGGCCGACCCGGCGGATGGTCCAGGTCATCAGCGCGGCATATAGCGCGAACCACAACACAAGCGGGATCATCAGCCAGGGGTCTGCCTGTCCAAGCAGAAACATAGAGCCGGCGACATAGGCCAGTGAAAAGGTGATGGCATCGAAGATCTGGAACACGGCCTCGCCCGCGGCCGGCGGGGTCTGCATGATGCGATTGGCAATGCGGCCGGCAAAGTCGTTTTCGAACCAGCCGACGGATTGGCGCAGGACGTGCCGGTGCGACCGCCAGCGGAACAATGTCCCGATGTTGGGCATGATCGTGTTGTTGAGGATCAGCACATCCAGCGCCTGCAGCGCCGGACGTATCAGCAGGATGAACAGGGCCAGCAGGATCAGCGCGGTGCCGTGGCTGTCCCAGAACTGCGCGGGATCACCAGACAGGATATCGACGACCCAACCCATGGCCCAGATCAGCCAGAGTTCGACCAGCGCGACAACCACCGACATCACCGCTGCAAAGATAAAGACCCTGCGGAACGGGCGCACATAGTCCAGCATGAACGGCCACAACCGCGTCGGAGGCACGTTGGTTTCGGGATAGGCGGTGTAGGGGTCCACCAGATTTTCAAAGAACCGGAACACGGGCGGTTTCCTTCTGGGAGTCGGGATGGTGGGACCTTCCCCGATATCGCCGGGAATGGCCATGGTCGACGGACCGAAAAACTGTCCACATGTTGCCCGACCGTTATAGCCAGATTATAACCTGCGTCTCGGTGGGCGGCCGCTTTTCAGGGCTGATCGAGCAGATCCTGCCTGCTCAGCGAAAACCCGGAACCGATCCACAGGGTCTCCAGATGGGACAGCCTGGCCCCCAGTTCCGGGCCGGAAAAGGCAGGCATCAGATCCTGAGCCCGGACCGGAAACCGCTGTTGTGCGGCCAGCCGGACGGGGCCCAGCGTTTCGCCATTGAAAGGCTGCTCCAGGAGTGCTGCACGCAACAGCAGGATATCGCGAGCAGTCTCGAACCCGTGACGGTAACCGAGCTCCGCGGGAGACATGCCATTGCCTACGCCGTCGATCAGCAGCGTCAGGCGTTTCTGATCGGCGCGTGACAAGCGCAGGCTGGCCCCGTCGATCTGGCCCAGCGCAGCAAGGCGGCGCAGGGCGTCAGGCGCAGTGCCAATCTCAGCCTCAGCGTGGATCAGCAGGGGCAGCGCCCTGGCCGATGCACCGGGCAGAAGGCGGGTCAACACGCCGGTCTGCGCCATGGTGGCAACCGCTGGTGCGGGATCGGGGGCTGCCAGCAGCTTGGTCAGTTCGGACCCGATGCGTTCACGCGACAGCGCCGCGAGCCCATCGAGATTGTCGGCGATGGCAGCCAGAGCATCGGCATCAAAGCCGAGGGTGGGATCGCCGTACCAGGCGGTGAAGCGGAAAAAGCGCAGAATACGCAGGTAATCTTCGCGGATGCGGCGAACGGGATCTTCGATAAAGCGGATGCGGCGTGCGGCCAGATCCGGCAGGCCGTTCAGCGGGTCGATTACATTGCCATTTGCATCGGCATAGAGCGCGTTCACGGTAAAATCGCGGCGGCTTGCGTCCTCAATCAGGTCGTCGGAAAAGCGTACCGTCGCCCGACGGCCATCGGTGTCCACATCGGCGCGAAAGGTCGTGACTTCGTATCCGATGCCACCAGAAACGACCGTGACCGTGCCGTGATCAATGCCGGTGGGAATGGATTTAAGGCCCGCAGCCTTGGCGATGGCGATGACCTGATCGGGCCGCGCGTCGGTTGCAATATCCACATCGGCCACGGGCACATCCAGCAGCGCGTTGCGAACACAGCCGCCAACAGCATAGGCCTGAAAGCCCGCGCCGGTCAGGGCACCCATGACGGCCTGGGGCGCTACGGCGGTCAGCCAGTCGGCGGTGATGCGGTTCACGTGGTCATGCGATCAGCCAGCCCGCGCAGGATGCGCGCCGTCGCCCCCCAAATGTAATAGGGTCCGTAAGGCACCGTGAAATAATGCCGACGCTGACCACGCCAGCGTCGGTACTGGACGCTGAAGTTTGCCGGGTCGGTGACATGGGCAAAGGGTACGCGAAACACCTCTTCGACCTCTCCGGGTTCGGCCACCGGGGTAAAGGGCCCTGTGATCAGCCCGACAACGGGGGTCATCAGAAAGCTTGTCACCGTTTCGTGCGTCGGCAGTTGCCCCAAAAGGGTGACCTGATCGGTTTGCAGGCCAATCTCTTCGCGCGCCTCGCGCAGGGCGGCGGCCACGACGTCGGCGTCACCTTCGTCCTGCTTGCCGCCGGGAAAGGCGATCTGGCCGGGGTGATGACGCAGGGCCGAGGAGCGTTTGGTGAGGATGAGGTCGAGCCCCTGCGGCCCCTCGATCAGCGGCAAAAGCACCCCGGCGGCGCGCAGTTCGCGCCCTTTGGGCAGCACGGCACCGGGGTTGAGGTCAAAATCGGACGACGCGCCGCTGGTGCGGGCGAGTGCCTGCCGCAGCGCGTCGACTGGGTCAGCCATCAGAATTGCCTTCTGCCTCGAATCCCACGGATTTGGGATCGAGATCGTAATGCGCGCTGCAGAATTGGCAGTCAGCGGTCACGCGACCATCATCCGTGGTCATCTTTTCGATGTCCTTTGCGGAATAGATCGACAGGGACTGACGCACCTTTTCTTCGGAGCAGCTACAGCCGAAACGGACCGGCAGCGCGTCAAAGACACGGGGCTGTTCTTCGTGAAACAGCCGGACCAGAAGGTCTGTGGGCGGCAGTGTCGGGCCGATCAGTTCGATGTCTTCCACGGTGTCCAGAAGGATATTGACGCGGTTCCAGTTCTCTTCTTCGTCACCGTCGACAAGGTCTTTGGCTTGCAAAAGACCACCTGCGCCAGAGCCGCCTTCGCCCGGGAGCTCCTTGGCAAAGGGCGACGCCTTGGGCATGTGCTGCAACATCACGCCGCCAGCGCGCCAGTGCTCTGGCGTTCCCGGCTCGGTCGCGCGGCCAAAGCTGAGCGCAAAGCGGGTGGGCAGCTGTTCGGACTGGGCAAAATACGCCTCGGCGCAATGGGCCAGCGTATCGCCATGCAACGGGGTGATGCCCGAATAGGGTGTGGTGCCTTCGCCCTGATCCAGCAGCACGGCAAAATACCCTTCGCCCAACTGCTCCATCGGCGGACCATCGGTCAGGCGGTCGGCATCATAGCTGGCATAGGCGCGCATCCGCGCGGGGCTTCCATCCTCTTGCGCGGCATAGAAATCCGTGGCGATCATGCGCACCGGGCCATTGGTCTGAACCTGAAGCGACAGCTTCCAGCGCAGCTTGATCGTTTCACCGATCAGGGCGGTCAGCGTGGCCATTTCGGCCACCAGTGCCTCGACCACCTCGGGGTAGTCGTGTTGTTTCAGGATCCCGTCCAACACGCCGTCAAGACGCGCAACCCGGCCACGAATGTCCGAGCGGTCAAGCTGAAAGGGCAGGACTGTGTCGTCCCAGGCGAGTTTCATTCCGAGAGTCATGGGGTTTCCTTATCTGCCGCGAGTTGGCATATCGCCTCGATATAGGCACAACAAGGCCGAGTCCAAGGGGGTTGCCCATGACACGACGTTTCGGAGAGGCGCCCGAACCCGGTCGCCGTTACGTGCTGCGGCCCGGAGTTTATGCGATCTTGCCCCGGGATGGCGCGCTGCTGCTGACCCATCAGGCCGAGCCTGTGCCGGAATTTCAGCTGCCCGGCGGCGGTATTGATCCCGGTGAATCCCCGCTGCGTGCCCTGCACCGCGAGGTGTTCGAGGAAACCGGCTGGCGCATAGGTCAGGCGCGGCGTCTGGGTGTCTTGCGGCGGTTTACCTTCATGCCTGAATACGACCTTTGGGCGGAAAAGCTGTGCACGATCTATCTGGCCTTTCCTGTGCGCCATCTGGGCCCACCAAGCGAGCCGGGGCATCAGGCAGTCTGGATGGCCCCCGAGGTTGCCGCCCGCGAGTTGGGAAATCCCGGTGACCGGCATTTCGTTCGCCGCTACGGCTGAGCCACGTCAAATTCGAACAAGGCGGCGGAAACATCGTCCTGCATGCCCACATCGGTCGACATTTGCGCGCTGAGACGCCAGAAAAGATCATCGAGGAATTCAGGCCCATCCGCCGTATCACCGCATTCCTGGACCATCCGAAGAAAGCCTTCGTCGTCAAGCATGGTGCCGTCTTTCATCAGCGCCTCGGTAAATCCATCGGAATAGAGCAGTAGGCGATCACCGGACTGCATGACCAGATCCTGCCCTTCGTAACTGGCCTCTTCAACGAGTCCCACCGGGAGACCGCCGGTGCCCAGAAATTGCGCCCCGCCATCCGCGCGCAGCAACAACGGGGAAGGATGGCCGGCCTGAACCATCCGAACCTGCCCGGTTTTCAGGTTCGCGCTGAAGTACAGCATGGTCAGATACTCCGCGACGCCGGGGTCGGGCGCGAGCCGGTCATTCAGCAGGCGCGCCACATCTTCTGGTGCGCGCAGGCAAAAGCCGTCACCATCGCGTTCGAGCGCCAAATTCTGATCGGGATGTGCGCTACTGAGGTAGCCCGCGACACGGGCCGTGATCAGCGCCGACGTGATGCCATGACCCGAAACGTCGATACTGTAAGCACCAAGGTGATCGCTGCCGGCACTGAACATCCCCACCAGATCGCCACCGACATGGCCGCAGGGCTTTAGCAGCAGGCTCATCCTGGACGTGCCGAACTGGCCGACGCGGTGGGGAATCAACGCCTCTTGTATGCGGCGGGCCTGCTGCAGGTCGGCATCTATGGCGTCATAGACCGCCTGCAGTTTGGCCAGCGTTTCCGTGATCATGCGGTTCTTGTCGCTCAGCTCACGCTCCATCGACAGAACGCGGGCGCCGGCGTTGATGCGCGCGCGCAATTCTTCTGCGTTCACGGGTTTGGTCAGGAAGTCGTCAGCGCCGGCATCCAGCCCGTGCGCCACCGCGCGTTTTTCCGATTTCGACGTGAGCAGGATGAAATAGCCGTAGCCGTCTCTGGGGAGTTCACGGAACCGGCGGCAGAATTCAAGTCCGTCCATACCCGGCATCATCCAGTCCGACAACACCACGTCGGGCGGCAGACGGGCACATATTTCAAGCGCCGCTTCGCCGCTTTCGGCCTGCAACACCTCAAACCCCCAGCGTTTCAGCATGGAGGTCAGGATTCTGAGCTGCACGGCGCTGTCATCGACAACCAGCACGCGCTGCAAGGGGGCGGTCAGCGGTCCCTTCGCAACCAGCGAATTCGGCGAAGCATTCAAAACAGGATCCTTTCCGACAACGTGCCGCCCCAAACCGGCCCGCGTATCTAGGCGCAGTGGATTTAACAGCATATGAAACATAAAATGCGCCGGAATCGTTTTTGGCCGCTAACCAACTGTTGACGATTGGCGTCCAGAATCCCCGCCAACAGGAGGGCGTGGCATGATTGACTGGAGCCGGATTCGCGAGTTGCGCGATGAGATCGGTCACGACGATTTTCAGGAGGTCGTCGAACTTTTCCTATCCGAGGTCGAAGAGACTTTGGAAACACTTGAAGGCGTCAGCGGAGATGCCCGTCAGCTGGAAGAAAAAATGCATTTCCTGAAAGGCAGCGCCCTGAATCTGGGCTTTGTTGCCATGTCCGGAATGTGCCAGGAAGGGGAGACTGCGGCCGCGGCGGGCAATGCAGAAGCCGTTGATGTGCATCGCGTTATCGCAACATTCGCCCAATCACGGATTGCCTTTTTACAGGAACTTCCCACCGTTCTTGCCGCCTGATTTCCCCCGATCAGATCAGGAATTGCGCCAGAACCTCATCATCTGTGATGTCCTGATAGGTAAAGCCTGCCGCGTCGAGCTTGGCAAAGAAGCTGGCGAAATTGGCGGCGTCCGTCGTTTCGATGCCGATCAGAACCGAGCCGAAATTGCGGGCGGATTTCTTGAGGTATTCGAACCGTGCGATGTCGTCGTCCGGGCCAAGAACGTTCAGGAAATCCTTGAGCGCGCCGGGGCGCTGCGGCAGCCGCAGGATAAAGTATTTCTTGACGCCAGAGAACCGCAGTGCGCGTTCCTTGACCTCTGGCAGACGCTCGAAATCGAAATTTCCGCCCGAGGTGACGCAGACCACGGTCCGTCCCCTTATGGCCTGCCCCAGATCCTTTAGTGCATCGACCGCGAGCGCGCCGGCCGGTTCCAGAACGATACCTTCGACATTCAGCATCTCAAGCATGGTGGTGCAAAGGCGGTCCTCGGGGATGGTCAGCGCATTGGCAAGGCCGACGCCCTTGAGCCGTGCATAGGTCAGCGCGCCGATCTGACCGACCGCAGCGCCATCCGCAAAGGTGTTGACGTGATCCAGTTTGACCGGATGGCCTGCCCGCAACGCGGCATGCAGGCAGGCACCGCCCAAAGGCTCGACAAAGCTGTACTGAGTGTCTGTGCCAAAATAGCTGAGCGTGCCGGCAGAAAGGCCCCCGCCGCCCACCGGAATCACGATATGGTCGGGGATGCGGCCAAGCTGTTCCTCGATCTCGACCGCGACCGAGGCCTGACCTTCGATCACATCCTCATCATCGAAGGGCGACAGAAAATGCGCGCCCTGTTCGGTGCAATACGCCTGGGCCGCACGCAGCGTGTCATCAAAATAATCGCCAATCAGGCGAATTTCGATCGCGTCGCCGCCGAATATGCGGGTCTTCTGGATCTTTTGCTGCGGCGTCGTGACGGGCATGAATATCACGCCCTTTTTGCCGAAATGCCGGCACATGAAGGCGACGCCCTGCGCGTGATTGCCAGCCGATGCGGCAACGAAGCGTTCGGCGGACTGCTTGCGCATCGCATTGAAAGCACCGCGCAATTTGTAGCTGCGCACGGGCGAAAGGTCTTCGCGTTTCAGCCAGATATCGGCCCCGAAGCGGTCCGACAGATGGGCGTTGCGCAAAAGCGGTGTTGCGGGAAATACATCGCGCATCGCGGCGGTGGCGGCCCGCGCCTTGTCCTGAAAATCACTCATATCCGTTCTGTGACCCAGAGTGGCAGATTGCGCAAGAGATCAGTCGATGGAACGTTTTTCGATGAAATGGCCATAAAGTGTCGTGAGCACAGATATACCGATGACGGTTGCGAACCAGTTAACCACGAGTCCGTAGATCAGGCTGAGCAGGGAATTTGGGTTGCCGCTGAGCATTGTGGGCAGCTGCAGCAGGAAACTGGCACCAACCACCAGCACCGCCAGAACAATGATCGTGCCATTTTCACCTTTGGTCGCCGTCCAGGCTGCGGAAAAGGTGATCTTTTGACTCAGGGCGGCACCGGGCAGCACCACGCCCAGCCGAAAGAACAGATAGACACCAAGGCCCACCATGACAAAGGGCAGAAACAGAGCCAACCCCGGCGCAGCCGCTATCACCAACCCGATTGGGATGGAGGCGACAGCGACGGAAATCACCACCAGAATGCCCAGAAGGATCGACCTGCCCAGATAGCTGAGCATGCTTGATCCGTGCCACTGCGGCAGCCATCCCTTTGGATATTCCTCAGCAAGAACAAAGCGGTGCCACCCAACGGCGATCCAGAGGCTGGAAATGATAGCCAAAATCGCGAACAGCAGGTTCTGGGTCGCGTATTCGGTGGACATCATCGGCATTTCGATGCCGTCCATCATCGTCATTTCGGGCGGGTTCAGGAAGGTTGCGATCTGGCTGACCGCCACCACGAGGTAGAGCACGAGCGACACGCGCAGGGCGTGGCCCAGATTGGAGAGGACGAGCCGCACCGAGTGCGTGAAAATCTGCCAGCCCTTCATGTCATTCTCCTGTAAACTGATGCGGTTGCAGGGCTAACATGTGACCGGCGGATGAGATAGGGGCAATGCTTGCCGTTGGCTGCAAAAGCAGATATTCCGCGCGCCAAACCTTGCAGAGGAAACGCCCATGTCCGCGCCCAAATCCGCGCCCAAGAAAGTCGTTCTGGCCTATTCCGGAGGCCTTGATACGTCGATCATCCTGAAATGGCTGCAGACCGAATATGGCTGCGAAGTGGTCACATTCACTGCCGATCTGGGACAGGGCGAAGAGCTTGATCCGGCGCGCAAGAAGGCCGAGCTGATGGGGATCAAGCCGGAAAACATCTATATCGAGGATGTTCGCGAGGAATTTGTACGAGATTTTGTGTTCCCGATGTTCCGGGCCAATGCGCTATATGAGGGGCTTTACCTGCTGGGCACGTCCATCGCGCGGCCGTTGATTTCCAAGCGTCTGGTCGAGATCGCAGCCGAGACGGGCGCGGATGCCGTGGCGCATGGCGCGACCGGGAAGGGCAACGATCAGGTGCGGTTCGAGCTGTCGGCCTATGCGCTGAACCCGGAAATCAAGGTGATCGCGCCTTGGCGTGAATGGGACCTGTCGAGCCGGACCAAACTCCTTGCTTTTGCAGAAGAAAATCAGATCCCGATCGCCAAGGACAAGCGTGGCGAGGCGCCGTTTTCGGTTGATGCGAACCTGCTGCACACATCCTCCGAGGGCAAGGTGCTTGAGGATCCGGGCGAGGAAGCCCCCGACTACGTCTATCAGCGTACTGTGGCCCCCGAAGATGCGCCCGATACGCCGGAAATGGTCGAGATCACCTTTGAAAAAGGCGATGCCGTGGCGATCAACGGTGAAGCTTTGTCGCCTGCCAACATACTGACAAAGCTGAATGAATTGGGCGGAAAGCATGGCTGCGGGCGGCTCGACTTTGTCGAGAACCGGTTCGTGGGCATGAAGTCGCGCGGGATCTATGAAACGCCGGGCGGCACGCTGCTGCTTGAGGCGCATCGCGGGATCGAGCAGATCACGCTGGATTCCGGTGCCGGGCACCTCAAGGATTCGATCATGCCGCGCTATGCCGAGCTGATCTACAACGGGTTCTGGTTCAGCCCCGAACGCGAGATGTTGCAGGCGCTGATCGACAAGTCACAAGAACATGTGTCCGGCACTGTTCGGATCAAGCTTTACAAAGGCTCGGTCAACACGGTCGCGCGCTGGTCTGATCATTCGCTTTATTCCGAGGCGCATGTGACGTTCGAAGAAGATGCCGGTGCCTATGACCAGAAGGACGCGCAGGGTTTCATCCAGCTGAATGCGCTGCGTCTGAAGCTTTTGGCGGCGCGGAATCGGCGCGTTAAGGGCTAAGGTCACAAGCTGCGAAAACGGCGTATGGAATCCATATGGAAAGCGTATGGATTCCATATGGCTGGCATATGGCTTTCCCATGTTTTCAAGACGTTGGCATAAAACGTCCTGACGTCACGATTGAAGCCCGCTTTCGACGGTCCTAGCGTCGCACGCGGAAGTCAGGGAGAACGACATGGCGCTTGAAGACATTGCAGCGAAAATGCAGCGCGGGCTGGACAAGCACCCGCTGGCGGACAGTCTGAAATTCGACTGCGGTGCGGCGGGGGCGATCACGCTGTCGGGTGGGACGGCGCGGCTGGCCGATGACGCGGCGGATTGCACGATCCGGATTTCCGAAGACAACCTTGAAAAGCTGATCGGCGGGAAGCTGAACCCGATGACCGCCTTTGCCATGGGCAAGATCAAGGTCAGCGGCGACATGAGCGTTGCGATGAAGCTGAGCCAGCTGCTGAAAGCCTGAGCGCTCTGATCGTTTTTGGCATCTTTTGGCGCGTCGTTTAACGCAAGCGGTGCGCGGCCAGATGGTCGTAGTACAGCAGAGCCTGTGCCGCGATGTCGGCCATGTCTTTGCCAAGCGGGGGCAACGGTCCCTCTGGCCCCGCAAAGCCGGTGGATTTATGGACTGATCCGTACCAGACATCGCTCCAGATTCCGTCCGCCGCGTGCCCGCCGGCCGGCCAGGACAGCATTGCCGCATCAAAGGGCAGGCCGATCGCGTCGCAGAGCAGACGCAGCATGCGTTCGGGATTTTCGCGGATATCGGCGCTGTCGATCACGACCGGGGTCTGGCCCTGATCCAGTAACTGGTCGAACAGTTCGGCCTGCTGGACAAAGCCGATATCGGAGAGCGTCGTTTCCTGGTATTTTGCGCTGAAGCTGGCAAGAACGCGGGCCGGGTGGCGGATCAGAAAGACGTTTGTCACCCCGGCGATCCAGTCGCGCGGCATACCGTCGATCATGTGCTGGGACATGTGTTTGTGATAGGCGTGGGGCCTGCCATCCGGGATCGGTCCCAGCAGGGACGCGACCACCTGATCGGCGGTTTCGGGGCGGCTGGCGATGATTTCGTCGCGCATCGGATGTTGCAGGCCGGTGTCGCGCAGGTACGGCCCATAAAAGGGTTCATCCACGGCGTGCATGTCGGCGCGGTTGCCGAAACTGTACATCAGCGCCGTCGACAGGTTGCGCGGCCCGGACCACATGGCGATGCGCATCAGCGGGCCTCTTGCTGGATCAGCGATTTGTAGAGCGTTCGGATGCGTTTGGTGACCGGCCCCATGTCCCCGGTGCCGATCTGGCGGCCGTCTATCTGGCTGACAGGCGTCTGCGCGCCAAAGGTGCCGGTCAGAAACGCCTCGTCCGCGCCGTAGGTGTCGACAAGGCTGAAATTGCGCTGAAATACGGGGATGCCGTTGACCTCGCAGACGTCGATGACCTTTTGCCGGGTGATGCCGTTCATGCAGTAGTCGCCGGTGCTGGTCCAGACCTGCCCGCGGCGCACGATAAAGAAGTTGCAGGCGTTGGTGGTGTTCACAAAGCCATGCAGGTCGAGCATCAGCGCCTCATCCGCGCCGGCCTTTTCGGCGGCGATGCAGGCGAGGATGCAATTCAGTTTCGAATGGCTGTTGAGTTTGGGGTCCTGCGTCATCGGCAGGCCACGCAGATGAGGCACAGTGGCGAGCCGGATCGGGCGCGGGATCTTGGGGCGGGAATGTTCCATGATGATCGCGACCGTCGGACCGGAACGCGACAGGCTGGGATGCTGGAACGGGCGCGTCTTGACCCCGCGGGTGACCATCAGCCGGGCGTGGGCATCCGTGGTCATGCCGTTGGCGGTTTGGGTTTCGGTCAGCGCGGCAATCACCTGTTCCCGCGTCATGCCGATATCGAGGTCGATGGCCTTGGCTGCCTCAAACAGGCGGTCCATGTGATCATCGAGAAAAGCCCAGCGCCCTTCGTACAAACGCAGCCCCTCCCATACGCCGTCGCCCAGCATGAAGCCGCTGTCATAGACACTGACCAGCGCCTCGGCCCGGGGTTTCAGCCTGCCGTTGATCCAGATGAGGATGGATTCGTTGCGGGCATCATCCTCGGCCTGATGGGTGGTCACATGGTCGGTCATCGCGGGCTCCTGATTTTTCGGCAGGCTAGGCCGGCCCGGCGTCGCGGCCAAGTGGTAAAGTCACCGTCACCTCTGCGTGACAAGCGGTGTCAGAGCTTGCCCGCACCGCCCCCGGTGTGGTGGCATGGCGCTGATCAAGGAGGATGTCATGTTTCATTCATCACTGTGGAAGCCGATGCTTCTGGCGCTGTCGATTGCCATTGGCCTGTCATTGCAGTCCGCAAAGGCCCACGCCGACGAAATTGTGGTCGCCGGCGGTTGTTTCTGGTGCGTGGAGGCCGATTTCGAAAAGGTCAAAGGCGTGTCGGACGTGGTGTCGGGCTATACCGGTGGCACGCTGAAAAACCCGACCTACAAACAGGTGACGAAGCACGGGACCGGCCATTATGAGGCGGCGAAAATCATCTATGACCCGGCAAAGGTAAGCCTGGCGCAGCTATATGCGCTGTATTTCCGGTCGGTCGATCCCACGGATGCGGGTGGTCAGTTCTGCGACCGGGGGGATAGTTACCGCACGGCGATATTCGTCGCTGATGCGGCGCAAAAGGCAGCCGCCGAGCAGGCAAGGGCAGATGCGGCCCGTGCGCTGGGGCAAAAGATCGTGACGCCGATCCTTGCCGCGGCACCGTTCTATGACGCCGAGGATTACCATCAGGATTACTACAAGGGCAGCAACCGCGTGGTGACCCGGTTCGGCGTGATCCGGCAGGCAGACGCCTATCACCGCTACCGCAAGGGATGCGGGCGCGATGCACGGGTTAAGGCGCTGTGGGGCGCGGATGCCGCCTTTGTCAGCGGTTAGGAAAAACGGGCGTCTTCCAGATCCTTGAGGTCGGGAATGACGTCCGCCGTGCCGATTCGGGTGACCATGATCGCCGCCGCCCGCTGTGCAAGGGTGATCGCCTGCGCCATGGGCATTCCGCGATCCAGCCCCGCCATCAGATAGCCGGTAAAGGTGTCGCCGGCCCCGGTGGTATCTACGGGGGTTACGGGAATGGCGGGGAAATGCTGGGCCTCGCCGGCATCGGTATTGTACCAGCGGCAGCCATCGGCCCCCAGAGTCACCACCACATCGCGCACCGGCAGATTGGCCATCGTCTGGCCGGTGGCCTCTTCCAGCTGCGCGGCCTCGACCGCGTTCAGGACCAGAATGTCGAGCAATGGCAGCACGGCAGCCACTGCCGCGGCATCAAAGGGCGCCGCCGCATAGGCAACGCGAAGCCCCTGCCGAGACGCGATCCCGGCGGCATATGCGCCGGCGTTGGTTTCGTTCTGGAACAGAAAGATATCGTCCGGCCCCGCGTCCTTCAGCGCCTGCGCGATCTGCGTTTCAGATATCGCGTGGTTGGCCCCGGGAAAAAGCAGGATCAGGTTTTCGCCCGCGTCGTCGACGGCGATGATGGCATGGCCGGTCTGCTGATCCACCACGGCAATTGAGCGTGTGTCGACGCCATATTCCAGCATCCGCCCGACTGCCCAGGCGCCATCCTCGCCCACGGCGCCGATATGCACGACCCGCGCCGCTGCCCGGGACGCTGCCACCGACATGTTCGCCCCCTTGCCACCCAACCCGCGTGACAAAGACGTCGACGCCAGCGTTTCACCCGCCGTTGGCAGATGTGGCACGCGATAGACAAGGTCCGCATTGATGGACCCAAGATTGTAGATGGCCACAGCGCCGCCCCTTCTTTTCTTTTCAAATACGCCGGGGGGTGCGGGATTGGTCCCCGCTCCTGCCCCATCATGATGCGCGGTCAGCCGACCTTGCAGGCCGCCAGAACCGCCATGTTCAGGATATCATTGGCCGTGGAGTTGGTCGAACAGATCTGGATCGACTGATCCACCCCGGCCAGGATCGGGCCGATGACCGTGGCACCCGCCATTTCCTGCATCAGCTTGACCGAGATCGAGGCGGAGTGCCGCGCCGGCACGACAAGGATATTCGCCGGCCCGCTGAGCCGCTGAAACGGATAGGCATCCTGTGCCTTGGCGTTCAGGGCCACATCGACGGTCATTTCGCCTTCGTATTCGAAATCCACGCCGCGCGCGTCCAGTACATCGGGCGCCAGATGCATCTTTTCCGCACGTTCCGACACCGGATAGCCGAAGGTCGAAAAGGACACAAAGGCCACGCGCGGTTCCAGCCCCAGATGCCGCGCCACGTCAGCGGCACGTTCGGCGATGTCGGCCAGATCATCCTCGTCCGGCCATTCATGCACCAGCGTGTCGGAAATCAGCACGATCCGCCCCTTGTGCAGCAGGGCCGTCACGCCGGCGGCGCCATGTTCGGCGTCGGCGTCAAAGACGTGGTTGATCAGCTCCATCACATGCGCCGATTTGCGCGTCGCCCCGGTGATCAGCCCGTCGCCGTGCCCGTGGGCCAGCATCAGCGCGGCAAAGACATGGCGGTCGCGCGCCGCAAGGCGGTGGATATCGGTGCGATCAAAGCCCTTGCGCTGCAAGCGGTTGTAAAGAAACGCCTTGTAGGTTTCGAAATGCGGCGTGTTGCCAGCGTTCACCACCTCGATCTCTTCGACGGCGTCGCCCATGCCGGCGGCCTCAAGCTTGGCCTTCACATCCGGCGCGCGGCCTACGACCACGGCCTGCCCCAGCCCGGCGCGCTGGTACATCACGGCGGCGCGCAACACGCGGGGATCATCGCCTTCGGCAAAGATCATGCGGGCCTGAGCGGCACGGGCGCGGGTGTTGATGCCGCGCAGGATGCTGGCCGTCGGGTCCATGCGGGATTTCAGCGAAAGCTCGTACGCCTCCATGTCGATGATCGGGCGGCGGGCGACGCCGGTATCCATGCCGGCCCGGGCCACGGCGGTCGGGATGCGGTGGATCAGGCGCGGATCAAAGGGCGTCGGGATGATGTAATCGCGCCCGAAGCTGAGGTTCTTGCCATAGGCCAGCGCGACCTCGTCCGGCACATCTTCGCGTGCGAGGGCGGCAAGCGCCTCGGCGCAGGCGATCTTCATCTCGTCATTGATGGCGCGGGCGTGGATGTCGAGCGCGCCGCGGAACAGGTAGGGAAAGCCAAGGACGTTGTTGACCTGATTGGGATAATCCGAGCGCCCGGTGGCGACGATGGCGTCTTCGCGCACGGCGTGCGCCTCTTCGGGGGTAATCTCGGGGTCGGGGTTGGCCATGGCGAAGATGACCGGGTTGGGGGCCATGGAGATGACCATTTCCTGCGTCACGGCGCCTTTTGCCGACACGCCAAGGAAGACGTCGCAATCCTTCATCGCCTCTTCCAGGGTGCGGGCGTCGGTCATGGCGGCGTGGGCCGATTTCCACTGGTTCATGCCTTCGGTGCGGCCCTGATAGATCACGCCTTTGGTGTCGCACATGATGCAGTTGTCATGTTTGGCGCCCATGGATTTCAGCAGTTCAAGGCAGGCAATGCCGGCGGCCCCTGCCCCGTTCAGGACGATCTTGACCTCTTCGATCTTTTTGCCGGAAATATGCAGCGCGTTGATGAGGCCGGCGGCACAGATCACGGCGGTGCCGTGCTGGTCGTCGTGGAACACCGGGATGTCCATCTGTTCCTTGAGCGTCTGTTCGATGATGAAACATTCGGGCGCCTTGATGTCTTCAAGGTTGATGCCGCCGAATGTCGGACCCATGAGGCGCACGGCCTTGATGAATTCATCGGGGTCTTCGGTATCGAGTTCGATGTCGATCGAGTTCACGTCAGCGAAGCGCTTGAAAAGGACGGACTTGCCCTCCATCACCGGCTTGGACCCGAGCGCGCCCAGATTGCCCAGACCCAGCACGGCTGTGCCGTTGGATATGACCGCCACAAGGTTGCCCTTGTTGGTATAATCATAGGCCAGTTCGGGGTTCGCCGCGATTTCAAGACAGGGCACCGCAACACCGGGGGAGTAGGCCAGCGACAGGTCGCGCTGTGTGGTCATCGGAACGGTTGCCGTCACCTCCCACTTGCCGGGGGTGGGATCGAGGTGAAAGGCCAGAGCCTCTTCGCGGGTGTATTTCTGGTTCGACATGTTGGGCGCTCCTCCCGTAACGGTCCGGTGGTTCTATCGTAGGGGGGCTGGCGGCTCAACGTTGGTTTTTGTCTTTCAGGCTGGGACAGGTTTTCGCCTTTCAGGCTGGGACAGGTTTTCGCCTTTCGCGTGTCGGCAGGGATTTGTAGTGTGCGGCTGGATGAACGGGGGCCCCATGAACGCAGTCACGCCGATGATGGCGCAGTATCAGGAGATCAAGGCGCAGTACAAAGATGCGCTGTTGTTCTACCGGATGGGCGATTTCTACGAGATGTTTTTTGACGACGCGGCGGCGGCCTCGGCGGCGCTGGATATTGCGCTGACCAAGCGGGGCAAGCACGACGGCGATGACATCCCGATGTGCGGCGTGCCGGTGCATGCCGCCGAGGGGTATCTGCTGACGCTGATCCGCAAGGGATTTCGCGTCGCGGTCTGCGAACAGATGGAAAGCCCGGCAGAGGCCAAGAAACGCGGCGCAAAGTCGGTGGTGCATCGTGATGTGGTGCGGCTGGTGACGCCGGGCACGCTGACCGAGGAATCCCTGCTGGAGGCGCGGCGGCACAACTATCTGGCCGCGCTGAGCAATGTTCGGGACGATTGGGCGCTGTCCTGGTGCGATATTTCCACCGGTGTGTTTCACGTGATGCCCCTGTCGCAGGCGCGGATCGGGGCGGAACTGGCGCGGCTGGCCCCATCCGAAGTTCTGGTGTCGGATACGGTCGAGGAAACGTTGCGCGAAGTGCTGGGGGATCTGGGGATTCTGCCGACCATTCTGGGGCGGGCGTCGTTCGATTCAACCGGGTCGGAAACGCGGCTGTGCGGGTTGTTCGGGGTTGCGTCGCTGGACGCCTTTGGGCGGTTCGGGCGGGTCGAGGTATCAGCCATGGGGGCGTTGGTCGACTATCTGGACATCACGCAAAAGGGCAAGCTGCCGCTGTTGCAGCCACCCCGGCAGGATCAGGTCACGCGGCTGATGCAGATCGACGCGGCGACGCGGCGCAATCTGGAACTGACGCATTCCCTGAATGGCGGGCGGTCTGGGTCGTTGCTGTCGGTGATCGACCGGACCGTGACGGCCGGTGGCGCGCGTCTGCTGGAACGGCGGTTGTCATCGCCGTCGCGCGAGTTGGCCGTAGTGCAGGCCCGGCAAGAGGCGGTTGCCTGGTGTCTGGATCATGTGGAAGTGGCGCAGTTCCTGCGCGATGCGCTGAAACGGGTGCCGGATCTGGATAGGGCGCTGTCGCGGCTGGGTCTGGATCGGGGCGGGCCACGGGATCTGGCATCGGTGCGCAATGCGCTGGAGCAGGCCGAGCGGATTGCCGGGCGTCTGGCGGATCTGGAACTGCCGGTGTTTCTGTCCGATGCGTCCCGCGATCTGGGCGGGCATGATGATCTGATTGCCCTGCTGGATGCGACGCTGATTGCGGAACCGCCCCTGCTGGCGCGGGATGGGGGGTTCATCGCAACCGGGTATGATGAGGCGTTGGACGAAGCGCGGACCCTGCGGGACGAAGGCCGCAGCGTGATTGCGCGGATGCAGGCGGACTATGCCGCGCAGGCCGGTGTTTCCGCGCTGAAGATCAAGCATAACAATGTGCTGGGGTATTTCATCGAAACGACGGCGACTCATGCGGAAAAGATGCTGTCGCCGCCCCTGTCCGAGACGTTCATTCACCGCCAGACCACGGCCAATCAGGTGCGGTTCACCACGGTCGAGCTGTCCGAGATCGAAACAAAGATCCTGAATGCCGGCGGCGAGGCGATCGCGATCGAAAAGCGGCTGTTTGAGAGCCTGAAAGGCGCGGTTCTGGAGCAGGCCGCCGAAGTGTCCCTGACTGCGCTGGCGCTGGCAGAGTTCGATCTGGCCTGTGGTCTGGCGGATCTGGCAGCGTCGCAGGACTGGTGCCGGCCCGTTGTCGACGAAAGCCGCGCCTTCGAGATCACCGGCGGGCGGCATCCGGTGGTGGAGCGCGCGTTGAAGGCGCAGGGCGGGGCGCCCTTTATCGCCAACGACTGCGTTTTGATGCCCGAAGACGGCGGCGCGGCGGTGCAACTGCTGACCGGTCCGAACATGGCGGGTAAGTCGACATATCTGCGGCAGAACGCGCTGATCGCGCTGCTGGCGCAGATGGGCGGCTATGTGCCGGCGACTTCGGCGCATATTGGTTTGGTCAGCCAGATTTTCAGCCGTGTTGGTGCCTCGGACGATCTGGCGCGGGGGCGGTCGACCTTCATGGTCGAGATGGTCGAAACGGCAGCGATCCTCAATCAGGCAGACGACCGCGCGCTGGTCATTCTGGACGAAATCGGGCGCGGCACGGCGACCTATGACGGGCTGAGCATCGCCTGGGCCACGCTGGAACATCTGCACGAGGTCAACCGCGTGCGGGGGCTGTTTGCGACGCATTACCACGAATTGACTGTTCTGGCCGGCAAACTGCCGGGGGTCAGCAATGCGACGGTGGCGGTCAAAGAGTGGAACGGAGAGGTGATTTTCCTGCACGAGGTGCGCCCCGGGGCGGCGGATCGCAGTTACGGCGTGCAGGTGGCGCAACTGGCTGGTTTGCCGACCTCCGTGATCACGCGGGCGCGGCATGTGCTGGAACAGCTGGAAAAAGGTGAGCGGGAAAAGGTGTCGCCCAAGGCGCTGATCGACGATCTGCCGCTGTTTTCGGCGGTGGCGCGGGCACCGGAGCCTGTGGCGAAGGCTGTGCCTTCGGAGGTGGAGGACAGGTTGAAGGGTCTGTCACCGGACGAGATGACGCCACGGGAGGCGTTGCAGGCGCTCTATGAGTTGAAGGGGTTGGTGAAGCCCAAGGGTTAACTGCCAGGGTGAATTGATCTGCCTGCGAAACCTGACAAAACGCGCGACGTGAGCCGGGTGAGGGCCTGCCCGTGGGTCGGCGTTTGCAAAGGTCCTGCTGCGCGATTTATGGCTGCAAGGTCATTCTGCAAAACGAGCTATATCCTGACGTCACCAAAGCGCCGACCCGTCGGGGCGGGCAGGCGCTTGCCCGGCGCGCTGCGCGCTTGATTCCGGGCTGGGTCTGCGTTTTTGACGGCATTCAAAAAAATAAGGCGGGGTGATCCCCGCCCTACTCCGTGTGTTTCACGTGAAGCCTTAGCTGGCGGGCATCGAGCTGACACCGACCTGCGCGGGGCGCAGAAGGCGGTCGTGCAGCATGAAGCCTTCGGCCGAGACCTGAATGATCTCGCCGGCCTTGGTGCCGGGCACCGGCGCTTCGAACATCGCCTGATGCTGCTGGGGGTCGAATTTATCGCCGGCTTTCGGTGTGATCGGCTGAATGCCGTGTTTCTTGAACACCGACGTCAGTTCGCGCAGAGTCAGTTCCACACCTTCGATAAGCGCGGCTGAGACCTGCTTCTGCTCATCTGTGGCCGTGGCCAGAGCGCGCTGAAGGTTGTCATAGACCGGCAGCAAATCGCGGGCGAGCTTGGATCCGCCGTAGTTTTCGGCCTCGCGACGGTCCTTTTCGGCCCGCTTGCGCGAATTTTCTGCATCGGCGAGGGCACGCATGAAACGGTCCTTCAGCTCGTCGCGTTCTGCGCGCAGGGAATCCATTTCAACCGCCTCGTTGTCCATCTCTTCCATGTCTTGGGCATATTCCTCGTCTGTGGCGTCATCCACATCGTCAAGGAAATTGTCGTTTCTCGGGTCTGCCATTCTTATCCTCTACCTCCGGTCGGAGATCAGCTTGCCGACCAACTGGGCCGTGTAGTCCACGATCGGCACGATACGTCCATAGTTGAGGCGCGTAGGTCCGATGACACCAACCGCGCCGATTATCTTACGATCAGCGTTCATATATGGAGAGACCACCAGAGAGGAACCCGAAAGTGAGAAAAGTTTGTTCTCTGAGCCGATAAAAATGCGCACACCTTCGCCGTCTTCGGTCAGTTCAAGGAATTCGGCGATGTCGCGTTTGCGTTCAAGGTCGTCAAACAGGCTGCGGATCTTGTCGAGTTCCTCGGTCTGATTGTCGCTGCCAAGCAGATTCGACTGCCCCCGGACGATGAGCCGTTCGGACCGGTCGCCTTCGGCAGCCCAGACAGCCAGGCCGGATTCAACAAGATCATGGGCCAGACTGTCGATTTCCTGACGACGTGCCTTGATTTCGGTCGCCATGACGTGGCGCAGTTCTGACAGGGTCTTGCCTTCGATCAGGGAGTTCAGGAAATTCGCCGCCTCGCGCATGGAACTGGGCGTCTGGCCCGGGGGCGGCGTGAACAGCCGATTTTCGACGTGGCCATCCGCAAAGACCAGCACAACCAGCGAGCGGTCGTGGCCAAGGCTGACGAATTCGATGTGGCGGATCGGCGCCTCGTGCTTGGGGGTAAGGACAAGAGAGGCGCCCTGGGTCACACCCGAGAGCGCGGAACCGATCCTGTCCAGCAGGCCGCCGACATTGTCCGTGTTGTTGGTGAGTGTGGCGTCAAGCTTTTCACGGTCGGAATTATCAAGATCACGCACTTCGAGCAGGCCGTCGACAAACATGCGCAGGCCCATCTGGGTGGGAACGCGGCCGGCGCTGACATGCGGGCTATTCAACAGGCCAAGATATTCGAGATCCTGCATCACGTTGCGGATCGTCGCGGCCGACACCTTTTCGCTGAGCGTGCGGGTCAATGCGCGCGATCCGACCGGTTCACCGCTGTCCAGATAGCCTTCGACCACGCGGCGAAACACCTCGCGCGAGCGATCATTCATCTGGTCGAAAACATTCCTGCCGTCATTCATCAAAGTTTGCCCATTGTGCCGAACTATTAAAGGCCCCGCCGGAGGTACGTCAATTGCGGTTTCTATTGCGGAAGGGGCGTCTGCCCCTATATCCCCGCGGGGATAGATATAAGGGAAAAGCCATGCGACCGTCAGGACGAAACCTAGACCAAATGCGCGAAGTGTCCATCGAGACCGGTGTCACGAAACATGCCGAAGGGTCCTGCATGATCCGGATGGGCGACACCCATGTCCTGTGCACTGCCACCATCGAAGACCGGGTTCCGCCGTTTATCAAGGGCTCTGGTCTGGGATGGGTGACAGCGGAATACGGGATGCTGCCACGGTCCACCACCAGCCGGATGCGGCGCGAAGCGGCGACCGGCAAACAGGGTGGTCGGACGGTCGAAATCCAGCGTTTGATCGGTCGGTCCCTGCGGGCCGGCGTTGATCGCGTGGCGATGGGCGAACGTCAGATCACCATCGACTGCGATGTGATTCAGGCCGACGGCGGCACGCGCTGCGCGTCGATCACCGGTGGTTGGGTCGCGCTGAAACTGGCCGTGAAAAAGCTGATCAAGGCGCGTGAAATCGTCAGCGATCCGCTGATTTCCCCAGTGGCTGCAGTGAGTTGCGGGATCTACGCCGGCCAGCCTGTGCTGGATCTGGATTATCCCGAAGACAGCGAGGCCGGTGTGGATGGCAACTTCATCCTGCGTGGGGATGGACAGATGATCGAATTGCAGATGTCTGCCGAAGGATCCACCTTCAGCCGTGACCAGATGACCCAGCTTCTGGGGCTTGCCGATAAGGGTGTCGCTGAACTGATCGAAGCGCAGTTGAAGGCGGTGGCATGACCCGCAAGTTCGAGGGCAAGCGGCTTTTGGTGGCAACGCACAACGCCGGCAAGCTGGAAGAAATCGCTGACCTGCTGAAACCTTTTGGGGTGGAGGTGGTGGGCGCGGCAGAAATGGGTCTGCCGGAGCCCGAGGAAACCGGGACAACCTTTGTCGAAAATGCCCGGATCAAGGCGCATGCGGCGGCGCAGGCGACGGGTCTGCCCGCTTTGTCGGACGATTCAGGCATCGAAATCGACGCGCTGGACAAGGCGCCGGGCGTCTATACGGCGGATTGGGCAGAAACCGGCAATGGCCGTGATTTTGTCATGGCGATGCAAAAGACCCACGATCTGCTAGAGGCAAAAGGCGCCCCTGCCCCGCACACCGCGCGGTTCTGCTGCACGCTGGTTCTGGCCTGGCCCGATGGACACGACGAGGTGTTTCCCGGCGTGATGGAGGGTCAGGTCGTCTGGCCAACGCGCGGGGCGGAAGGTCATGGATATGATCCGATCTTTCAGCCCGAGGGCCAAGACGTGACCTTTGGCGAGATGGACCGGTTCGAGAAGAACAGGATCTCGCACCGGGCGGATGCCTTTGCCAGATTTGTGGCTGGGTGTTTTGGCTGAAAACCTGACCGAAGACTGGCGGCACGGGGGTTTCGGCCTTTATGTGCATTGGCCATTTTGCGAAGCCAAATGCCCCTATTGCGACTTTAATTCCCATGTTGTCGCGCATGTGGATCAGACCCGTTGGGCACGGGCGCTTGTGTCTGAGGTCGAGCGGGTCGCCCGTCTGACGCCCGGCCGCGTGTTGAATTCAGTGTTCTTTGGCGGCGGAACGCCCAGCCTGATGGCGCCCGAAACGGTTGCCGCAGTGCTGGATGCCGTGCGCCGGTCCTGGACACTGGCGAATGATGTCGAGATCACGCTGGAAGCCAATCCCCGGTCAGTCGAGGCCGGCCGGTTTCGGGGTTATGCAGATGCCGGCGTGAACCGGGTGTCGATGGGCATTCAGTCGTTGCGCAACGACGATCTGCGGCGCCTTGGACGGCTTCATGACGTCGGAGAGGCGCAAAAGGCGTTTGATGTGGCGCGATCGGTGTTTGATCGGGTCAGTTTCGATCTGATCTATGCCCGCCAAGATCAAACGCTGGAGGACTGGCGGGTTGAATTGCGCGAGGCGTTGAGCATGGCGGTGGATCACCTGTCGCTGTACCAGCTGACGATCGAACCGGGTACGGCATTTGGGGATCGCGCGCAGCGTGGCCGTTTGAAAGGGCTGCCCGAGGACGGGCTTGCCGCCGATATGTACGATCTGACGCAGGAGCTGTGCGATGCCGCCGGAATGCCGGCCTATGAGGTGTCGAACCACGCAGCGCCCGGATCGGAATCACGGCACAATCTGGTCTACTGGCACTATGGCGATTACGCCGGCGTCGGTCCCGGCGCGCACGGGAGATTGACCGTGGACGGTATCAAATACGCCACCGAAGCCTGGACCGCACCCGGCAAGTGGATCGAGGCCGTCGAACAGGGTTCAGGCGACAGCCTGTTTGAAGGCCTCTCGGGTGCAGATCAAAGTGGTGAATACACCATGATGGGGTTGCGCGTTAACGAGGGACTAGATGTTGAGCGTATTCGACAAATGTCCGCACAGGCGCTGCCCGATGCGGCCTGTCAGTCACTAGAGGAAATGGGCCTGCTTTGGCGCGATTCCGGTCGGGCCGGCGTGACCCGGAGGGGACGCCTTTTGCTCAATTCGGTGATTGCCGAATTGCTGCCCTAACGCCCTGAACTCAGGAGCATGCAGAGCGCATCAAGCTGTTCCAGCGTGTCGTAGCTGATGACGACATGGCCGGCCTCTTGACCGGGTTTGTGATCAACGGAAACTCGCATGCCAAGGGTGGCAGAAAGATCGCCTTCCAACGCTTTGGTGTCTGCATCCTTGTCAAAATTGAATCCACCCTCAGGCCGCTTGCGACGGGGGCGATCAGGGTCGGCCGCTTCTGACGCTGAGCGGGCCAGCTTTTCGGTTTCACGGACCGAGAGGCCGCGTTTGACAATGCTCGCCGCGAGTTCGGACGGATTGGGAGAGGTGATCAGCGCGCGGGCATGACCAGCACTGAGCGAACCAGAGACGACAAGCGTCTGAACATCGTCTGGAAGGTTAAGTAATCTCAATAGGTTAGCGATGTGGCTACGGCTCTTTCCCAGGGCCTCGGCCAGCTTTTCCTGGGTGTGACCGAACCGGGTCATCAGTTGGCGATAGCCTGCGGCCTCTTCGATGGCGTTGAGGTCCGCACGCTGGATGTTTTCGATGATCGCGATTTCGAGGACTTCGGTGTCCGTCATATCCCGAACGAGCACCGGCACTTCGTGCAATTGCGCCATCTGAGCCGCGCGCCAGCGGCGTTCGCCGGCGACGATTTCATATGTGCCCTCTTCCCCGCTGGGGTGCGGGCGAACGATAAGGGGCTGGATGACGCCCTTGGTCCGGATCGAATCAGCCAGTTCAGTCAGTTGAGAATCGGTGAAAGTGCGCCGTGGCTGGTCCGGGTTCGGCGTGATGCGTTCCACCGGAACCAGACGATCCGGCCGCCGGGATGACTCAGCGCCGGCCTCAGCCGCGATCACCCGAGGTTCAACGTCCGCCATCAGCGCGGACAGACCACGGCCCAGACCGCGACGAGGTTCTCTTTTTTCCGACATTTTGGGCCTCTGATCTTAAGCTGCGATTTTTGCGTTTTTCCGAAGGAACTCACGGGCGAGTTCGCGATAAGCCGATGCGCCCTTTGAATTGCTGTCGTATGCCAGCACCGGAAGCGCGTAGGACGGCGCCTCACTGACACGAACGTTGCGGGGAATGACGGCGTTGAAAACCAGATCGCCGAGGTTTGCGCGCGCGTCCGCCTCGACCTGCTGGGACAGATTATTGCGAGCGTCGTACATGGTAAGGACCACACCTTCGATCCGCAGGTCAGGATTGGCAGATTGGCGGACTTCGCGAATGGTCAGCATCAGTTGGGACAACCCTTCCAGCGCGAAGAATTCGCTTTGGAGCGGCACCAGAACCGAATGCGCGGCCACCATTGCGTTGACCGTCAAAAGGCTGAGCGACGGAGGGCAGTCGATGAGGATGTAATCAAAGCCAAATTCATCAATGCCCTTTTGTCTAAGGGCATTATGCAACAGGAAGCTACGGTTTTCATTGGATATTAACTCCATATCCGCAGAACTTAGATCAATGGTTGCCGGGATCAGGTACAGGTCCTGGGTGTCCGTCTTCTGGATCACGTCAGCCAGATCGATGTCTTCGAGCAGGAGTTCATAGGTGGTGTAATCGCGGTCGTCAGGGACAATACCAAGGCCTGTGGAGGCATTTCCCTGCGGGTCCAGATCGACGACGAGAATCTTGAAACCTTCTTCAACCAAGGCGGCGCCGAAATTGATGGTTGTCGTCGTTTTACCGACTCCGCCCTTCTGATTCGCAATCGCAATGATTTTCGGGCCTTTGGCGCGGGCCGCATCAGACATGAGCGATATCTCCGATTTGAAGGATAACGGCGTTTGGGTCAGTTTGACTTGTATGCTCGATAAGAGAAAATGACCATGTGGCGCGAGCGTCTTCGACCTCTTTTTTCCAGTTGGCACCCTTCTGGAAAAGCGCAACTCCGTCGTCTGACAGGTGGCGATCGGCATAGCTGCAAAGCGTCGTGAGATCAGAAAGTGCCCTGGCGCTGATTGTTTTCGCGTTTTGCGGCGGAATTATTTCAATTCTTTCAGAAATCACATCAGCGACAACACCAGTTTCCCTTAGGACCTGGCGCAGGAACGTGGATTTGCGTTGATCGCTTTCCACAAGCGTTACTTTACGGCCGGGATTTCTTTCACGTGCCAAGATGGCGACGATGATTCCCGGGAATCCACCGCCACTACCCAGATCGACCCAAGTCCCTGTTTTATCGGGGGAAAGATCGTATATCTGAATGGAATCCCGCACATGTCGATCCCATACATCTGGCAGAGTGCTCCGGGAGACGAGGTTAATTTTAGGGTTCCATTTTTTCAACAAATCGACGTAAATTTGCAGGGCTTCCCCTGTTTCACGTGAAACATTTTTCAGTATTTCCGCTGCAGTCACACCAGTCACGCGGATTTAACCCGCTGCGCTTGACGCAGCTTAGCCAGTATCAACGTAAGGGCTGCCGGCGTCATACCATCCACCCTACTCGCCTGAGCAAGATTCACAGGCCGCGCCGTATTGAGTTTCATTTTCAATTCGTTGGAAAGCCCCTCTATCCGCAGGAAATCGAAATCTTCAGGGATCTGCAAAGCCTCATCTTTTTTAAGTGCGGCGACATCCCTTTGCTGGCGATCGATGTAATTGGCGTAAAGCGCGTCACGCTCTAACTGCGCCTGAATGTCATCATCTATCACCGCGAGATCGTGGTCATAAGCAGCGAGACGGCTGAAAGACATATCCGGAAATGCCAGAAGCTGATAGCCCGTGCGACGTGCTCCATCTTGGCTTGCCATCAAACCTATCTGTTTGATTTCACTTGAAGAATAACCCTTGGAGTCGAGCATGGATCGCCCAGCAGCAAGTCTGTCCATCTTGTCTTCGAAAATGCGCTGCCGTGCTTCGGCGACGCAGCCCAAGGCGATTCCCTTACCGGTCAGGCGCTGATCTGCGTTGTCAGCACGCAAAGACAGCCTAAATTCAGCCCGGGATGTGAACATACGGTAAGGCTCCGTTACCCCACGAGATGTCAGATCGTCGATCATCACACCGATATAACTGTCGGAGCGGCTAAAATGGACAGGTTCCTGATCAACGGCATGTCGCGCCGCATTTAGGCCCGCAACCAGACCTTGGGCAGCGGCCTCTTCATAACCAGTCGTGCCGTTGATCTGGCCAGCAAGGAAGAAACCAGACATGCCTTTGACCGCAAGACGTAGATCGAGGGATCGGGGGTCAACATAATCATATTCGATAGCGTAGCCGGGCTGAACGATCTGAACCTGGCTCAAACCCTCTATAGATCTTACGTAAGCCTCTTGAATATCAATCGGCAAAGAGGTCGAGATCCCATTCGGATAAACAGTTGTATCGTTGAGGCCCTCAGGCTCCAGAAAGACCTGATGCGAGGTTTTATCGGCGAACCGAACGACCTTATCCTCGATTGACGGGCAATAACGCGGCCCGACACCAGAAATTTGTCCGCCATACATCGCGGATCGCGACAGGTTTTCGCGAATGATGTCGTGCGTTGCTTCGTTAGTGTGCGTGATTCCACAAGAAATCTGGCGCGCAAACGGGAGTTTATTGAGAAACGAGAAGACAACAGGATCATCGTCCCCCGGCTGGGAATGAAGAGTGTCCCAATCAATCGTTCGCCCATCCAACCGCGGCGGCGTCCCAGTTTTCAAACGTCCCAGGGGGAGTTCAAAGCTGTCGATACGCTCAGCCAGACGAACGGAAGGTTTGTCGCCCATCCTACCGCCTGGACTGGAAACGTCGCCGATATGTATGACGCCGCGCAGAAAGGTTCCTGTCGTCAAAACCACTGATTTGGAGGAGATGCGCTGTCCTTCTGCAAGAACAACGCCCGTTACACGGTCGCCTTCAAGGATCAGATCGACCACCTCGCCTTCCAGTATTTCGAGATTCTCGGCGGAGATTGTTTCTCGCAACATCTCTGACCGATAGATCTCGCGGTCGGCCTGAGCGCGTGGTCCTTGGACCGCCGGGCCTTTCCGCCGGTTCAGCAGCCTGAATTGGATACCCGCTTTATCGGCGACGCGGCCCATAACCCCGTCCATGGCGTCGATTTCACGGACTAAATGGCCTTTCCCCAATCCACCGATCGCTGGATTACAGGACATAACACCGATTCCAGAACGTTTGAGCGTAATCAAAGCCGTTCGGACGCCTAAACGTGCAGATGCGTGCGCAGCCTCACAGCCGGCGTGGCCGGCTCCGATAACAACTACATCAAAGTCCAGATGTTTCACGTGAAACACTCCCTACTTCCCAACGCAAAAGCTCGAAAAGATTTCATCGAGCAGATTCTCAACGTCGACGTGACCGACAAGTGTACTTAATCGACGAATCGCAATGCTGATCTCTTCCGCAGCGATATCATAGCTATCAACGCCCTGCGCAACCACTGGCAGCGCAACATCTAGTGAGGAAATTCCCTCTAAAAGCGCCAGCCTGTGACGTTCGCGCGTAACAAGACTAGCTTGAGCCACTTTTTTCGACAACCGGTCTTCGATTGCCACAATCAATGCATCGAGCCCCTGCCCCGTGAAACCGGAAATTCCCCGTCCATCTGGGCGAAGATCTGCCTTGGCATGCAGGACAAGATCGTCAGGCTCTGGGATGATATCCAGATCAGATCCATCTTCCATCAGAAATACGCGAAGATCTGCCGCAGCGGCTCTGTCTTTGGCGCGGGCTACTCCGATCGCTTCAACGCGATCATCGGTATCCCTAAGCCCCGCGGTATCCAAAAGCGTAACAGCAAGCCCGCCGATATCCATCCGTACTTCGATGACGTCCCGAGTTGTTCCAGCGACATCTGATGTGATCGCCGCCTCCCGGCCTGCCAACGCATTGAGAAGAGTGGATTTACCGACGTTTGGCGCACCAACAATTGCTACCTCAAACCCAGTCCGAATTCGCTCTGCTCCGGAAAAACCCCGCAACTCTTGGACAAGCTCTGCGCGAACGCCAGTTACAAGGTCCGTGACTTCGGGAGTCACATCGACGGGAACATCTTCATCAGCGAAGTCGATCACCGCCTCCAGCAAAGCGGCGGCTCTGATCAAATCCCGCCTCCAGCTATTCACTCGCTTGCCCAGATCACCGGAAAGGACCCGCAACGCTTGCCGACGTTGCGATTCAGTTTCCGCTTCTATCAAATCAGCAAGCCCTTCGACCTGTGTAAGATCCAGCCGCCCGTTTTCCAGCGCGCGCCGGGTGAATTCGCCGGGCATAGCCGGCCGGAGTCCGGGCTGAACGCTTAGCGCAGAAAGAACGGCACGCACGACGGCAATGCTGCCATGCAACTGAAATTCAACAGTTTTTTCGCCGGTAAAGCTGTGGTTTTTCGAGAAACACAGCACCAGCGCTTCGTCCAGGTATCCACCGTCCGTATCAACCAGACGTCTGACTGAGGCACGGCGCGGTTCGGGCAAACCCCCGGTCAAGGCAATGCCGGCATCCCAGGCATTTGGACCTGAAACGCGTACCACTGCGACGCCCGATTTCCCCTGCGCCGTGGCAAGGGCAAAAATCGTGTCCATGACGCCTACCCCTTTCAGGTCAGGTGTTCATTGAATCGAAGAATTCCGCATTTGACTTGGTTTGCTTGAGCTTCGAAATCAGGAATTCGATCGCGTCGGTCGTGCCCATCGGGTTCAGAATCCGGCGCAGAACAAAGGTTTTCTGAAGATCGCCCTTGTCCACCAACAGCTCTTCTTTCCGGGTTCCGGACTTAAGGATATCCATCGCCGGGAACACGCGTTTGTCAGCAACCTTGCGGTCCAGAACAAGTTCAGAGTTACCCGTGCCTTTGAATTCTTCAAAGATCACTTCATCCATCCGCGACCCGGTATCGATCAGGGCCGTTGCAATGATCGTCAGCGACCCGCCTTCTTCGATATTCCGCGCCGCACCAAAAAAGCGCTTGGGGCGTTGCAGGGCGTTAGCGTCAACACCACCGGTCAAAACTTTGCCCGACGATGGCACCACAGTGTTGAATGCTCTACCAAGTCTTGTGATTGAATCCAAAAGGATCACAACATCTCGTTTATGCTCGACAAGACGCTTGGCCTTTTCGATGACCATTTCGGACACGGCCACGTGGCGTGTCGCAGGTTCGTCGAAGGTTGAGGAGACAACCTCGCCCTTGACCGAGCGCTGCATGTCCGTGACCTCTTCGGGCCGTTCGTCGATCAGCAGCACGATCAGGTAGACGTCCGGGTGGTTCCGCTCGATGCTTGCAGCGATATTCTGTAGCAGAACGGTCTTACCTGTGCGCGGCGGTGCCACAATCAGCCCGCGCTGACCCTTACCGATGGGTGCCACGAGGTCAATGATACGGGCCGAGCGGTCCTTGATCGTGGGATCCTCGATCTCCATCTTCAAACGCTCGTCAGGGTAAAGCGGTGTGAGGTTATCAAAGGCGATCTTGTGCCGCGCTTTTTCAGGGTCCTCGAAGTTGATACGGCCAACGTCGGTCAACGCAAAATAACGCTCTTCATTCTCGGGCGCGCGAATTTCACCTTCGATGGTGTCACCGGTGCGCAATGAGAATTTCCGCGTCATCTCGGGTGAGACATAGATGTCGTCTGGGCCTGGCAGATAGTTCGCCTCGGGCGAGCGGAGAAAACCAAAACCGTCTTGCAGGACCTCAAGCACACCATCGCCAAAGATCTGCCAGCCTTCGTCCGCCCGCTCCCGCAGGATCTGGAACATCATCTCGCCCTTGCGCATGGTCGAGGCATTCTCGATCTCAAGCTCTTCGGCCATCGCCAGCAGATCCTTGGGGCTTTTCGCCTTGAGGTCAGCCAGATCCAGTTTTTCGATTTCCATGGAAACTCCTCACGGGATCAGCTGCGCTGTCCGTCTCGTCTTGGTCGTAGGGAAAATTCACCTTCGGACGAAGGCGAGAGAAGCATGTAGCCATGCTTTGGTACAGAGTCAATCTAGGCTATCCCCAGACGCGCCTGATGGGGAGACACCCTTCTAATATAATATTAAGATTATAGAGATGATGATGAAAGTAGGTATCAGGATTTCTCTGGATAAGTTATTTTTACACTGGTTACCCCCAATGCGTGTATCTGTGGATAAAATCACGGACAAACTTTTGAAAAACGCAAGACGAATTCACTAACTTGATGAAAAATAGATGTTTTAGGCGGAATTTTAACATTTACGATCTGTGTATAACTCTGCGCAGAACTCCGCGTTCGTAGAGCTATAACCGCCAGGGACTTGTTCTTACCCATAGGCGGAAAACATTGCCGACAATCACTGGTGTGACGTCGTTATCCCCTGTCTTGCAATGGCAGGGCTTTTTCCGCAGAAGAGACTCAGCTGATGTCACCAGGGTTTTCAACGGGTTTATCCACATGCCGCAGGAGATCATTCTTGCTTCGGGATCGTCCATTCGGTCGGATCTGCTGCGCGCGGCCGGCGTCGCGCATCGAATCGACGTGCCCCGGATCGACGAAGAATCGGTCCGCGCAGCGCTAGCCGCTGAACAGGCACCGCCACGGGACGTCGCCGATATGCTTGCTGAGATGAAGGCACGCAAGATCAGCGACCGCAATCCCGGTGCGCTGGTTCTGGGCTGCGATCAGGTTCTTTCCATCGACCGTGAAATCATCGGAAAACCGACGGATGTTGATGATGCGCGGGCCCAACTGCGGCGCCTGCGGGGCAAAACACACATGCTGCTGTCTGCGGCGGTGTTATATGAGGATAGCGCGCCGCTATGGCGTCATGTGGGGATTGCCCGTCTGCACATGCGAGACATTTCCGACGCCTATCTTGACGACTACCTGTCGCGGAACTGGGACAGCATCCGCCATTCGGTCGGTGGCTACAAACTGGAAGAGGAAGGTGTGCGACTGTTCACCCATATACAGGGCGATCATTTCACCATCCTTGGGCTGCCGTTGTTCGAACTGCTCAACCATCTGATCCTGAAAGGAACCCTCCCCTCATGACCGAGGACCGGATTCCCCTGGCCGGCGTCATCGGCGCGCCGATCCACCATTCGAAATCACCGCGTCTGCACGGCCACTGGCTGCGCAAATATGGGTTGAAGGGGCATTATGTCCCTATGGAAATCGCGTCGGCCGATCTGGAAGATGCGCTGCGGATGCTGCCAAAACTGGGTTTTGTCGGCGTCAACGTCACCATTCCTTACAAGGAACGGGTGATGGAGTTGGCAGATCAGGTAACTGATCGCGCAACCTTGATCGGGGCGGCCAACACGCTGATCTTTCGTAAGGATGGCAAGATTCATGCCGATAATACAGATGGTTATGGATTTATCGAGAATCTGCGCCAGAACGCGCCGGACTGGAATCCTGCGGCCGGGCCGGCCGTGGTCATGGGGGCCGGCGGAGCGGCCCGGGCTGTCATTACCAGCCTGCTTGATTGCGGTGTCCCCGAAATTCGGCTGACAAACCGAACCCGTATTCGCGCCGACAAGCTGCGCGAGGATTTCGGCCAGCGCGTGCATGTGGTCGAATGGGTGCAGGCGGGCAATGTGCTTGACGATGCGGCGACCGTGGTCAACACGACGTCGCTGGGTATGGTGGGCAAGCCGGAAATGCGCGTGCCGCTGGACGGGCTGCGGCCCGGGACGCTTGTTACCGACGTGGTTTACACCCCGCTTCAGACACGCTTGCTGCGCATTGCAGCCGAACAGGGGTGTATCTGCGTAGACGGTCTGGGGATGTTGCTGCATCAGGCGGTACCGGGGTTCGAACGCTGGTTCGGACATCGGCCAGAGGTTGACGAAGCTACTCGCGCTGCCGTGTTGAGATGAGGTTCAAGCTGGGTCTGACCGGGTCGATCGGCATGGGCAAATCCACGACCGCAAAAATGTTCGCCGAACAGGGCTGCGCATTGTGGGATGCAGATGCAGCGGTGCATCGGCTTTACAGTGCCGGTGGGGCTGCGGTGTTGCCCATGCAGGCGTTGTTTCCCGACGCGGTCACGGATGATGGTATCGACCGCGCAATGCTACGCGAGATTATTGCCGAAGACCCGGATGCGATCAGACAGATCGAAGCCATCGTGCACCCGCTTGTGCAACAGGATCGGCAGAGGTTCATAGATGCCAATCCCGACCAGATTGGCGTTTTCGACATCCCCCTGCTGTTCGAAACCGGCGGAGATGCCGCAATGGATGCGGTTGCCTGCGTGACGGTTTCAGGTGAAATACAGCGGCAACGGGTGCTTGAGCGCGGGACGATGAGTGTGGAGCAGTTTGAGCAGATCCTGGCGCGTCAGATGCCTATCGCAGAAAAGCTCGGCCGGTCGGATTACAGGATCGAAACCGACACTCTTGAGCATGCCCGCGCTCAGGTGCAGGATGTTTTGAAAGATATCGAAAGGCGGCTGAACCATGCGTGAGATTGTGCTCGACACCGAAACCACGGGATTTGACCCTGAATCCGGTGACCGGATCGTCGAAATCGGCGCGGTCGAACTGATGGGCCACATTCCGACCGGGAACACCTATCACCAGTATATCAACCCCGAACGCATGATGCCGAACGAAGCGTTTCAGGTGCACGGTCTGGGTGACGATTTCCTGCGGGACAAGCCCAAGTTCGCGCATATCGCAGAGGCGTTCCTTGCCTTTGTGGGTGAGTCCAAGATGGTGATCCACAACGCAGCGTTCGATATGAAATTTCTGAACGCCGAGTTGCGTTGGCTGGGGATGCGGCAACTGCCGTGGGAACAGGCCATCGATACGCTGGCCATCGCGAAAAAGAGATTTCCCGGCTCGCCGGCCTCGCTCGACGCCCTGTGTCGCCGTTTCAACATCGATAATTCGTCGCGTACGCTGCACGGCGCGCTGCTCGACTCCGAGATCCTGGCCGAAGTTTATCTGGAACTCGTCGGTGGCAAGCAGCCGGATTTTGGCCTGTCCCAGGTACGCAACGATTCCCGCACCAGTGTGGCCAGTGACCAGAACTGGCGCCCGCAGCCGCGCCCGCAGCCCCTGCCGGCCCGGATCACGGAAATGGAAAAGGCGGCACATGCCGCCTTTGTCGCCAAGCTTGGGGAAAGCGCCCTATGGTCGAAGGGCTGATTCAGGCAGTGCCCGCAGGAGCCTGTGCTGCCTGACGGCGCGCGATTTCGTTCCGGTAAAGCGACACAAAGTCGATTGTTTCCAGATTAAGGGCCGGAAAACCGCCGTCGCGTGTCACGTCCGAAACAATGCGGCGCACGAACGGGAACAGCATGCGCGGGCATTCGATCAGCAGGAATGGGTGCATCTGGTCCTCGGGAACGTTCTCGATGTTGAACACGCCGGCATAGTCCAGTTCCATCAGGAACAGCTGGTCACGGCTTTCTTTGGCCTTGGCATCGACCTTCAGCTTCATGACGACTTCGTACTGGTTGTCGGCAGAACGTTTGCGCGCATCCAGATTCACCTGAACCTGTACATCCGGGACCGTTTCGCCGCCGGTGCCGCGCTGCGCGAGGATATTTTCGAACGACATGTCGCGGATGAACTGTGCAAGCACGCTCATTTTGATCTGCGGTGCTGCTGCAGCGCCAGTTTCCGCGCCGTTTGCTGTCGGTTCATCTGCCATCATCTTCTCCCTTGAAGGTCAATTTCGCACAGTGCTTAGCAGCAACCAGCGACTGCCTCAATGGTTACACGAAGCCTGTGAACCTTGGAATTCAGTGCTTGGTCCAACCCGATCCGGGGTGCGTCGGGTGCTTGGGTGACAGCCTGTCGTCGGGGGATGTGACGTCTTCGTATTCGCCGTCGATCACATCGCCGCGCGCGCCGGGTTGTGGTCGCCGCTGCGGACCGGGCCCGCCGCCCATTTCAAAACGCTGAACCTTGATGTGTTTGCGCAGATAATTGATCACGGCGTTCCGGACCGGCGGGGTCAAAAGCGCAAAACCCATGGCATCGGTGAAAAAACCTGGGGTCAGCAACAGCACGCCGGCCACAAGGATCATGGCGCCGTGGGCCAAAGGTTCGGTCGGGTCGCGTAGATCGGAGAACGACCGGCGCACGTTATTTAGCGCCATAGCCCCCTGTGATCGGACCAACCAGGTGCCAAGAACGGCGGTCAGCACAACAATCGCAAGCGTCGGCCAAAGACCGATCAGGCCACCGACCTGGATAAACAATGCAATCTCGATAATCGGGACTGCCAGAAAAGCCACAAATAGCCACATTGGACCGGTCTCCTTCTCTTGCGGTGCGGTGGACTTGCCCGCACACAGCACCTACATAAGGTATTAACTGTCCCTTTTAAATGCACACGCCACCGCGAGGTCTCGATGAATTCACCGATTATCCAGTTGCTGGTTCTTGCCGGAGTGGCAGTTTTCCTGATTTTGCGCCTGCGCGGCGTGTTGGGAACCCGGGAAGGTTTTGAAAAACCGCCTGCTTCGGCGACCAAAGGCAAGGCCCGGCCCGATTTCGAGGTCATTGAGGGCGGTCCTGACCCTGACATCATCGATCACGTGCCCGAAGGCAGCCCCGCCGCCGATGCGCTGGCACGGATGAAGCGGATCGAGCCGAGCTTTGGCGTTGGTGAGTTCCTTGGCGGCGCACGCGGTGCCTATGAGATGATCCTGATGGCGTTTGAAAAGGGCGATCTGTCCGAGATCAAGCCATTCCTGGGCCCCGACGTCTACGAAACCTTCAGTGAAGTGGTGGAATCCCGTGAAGCGCAGGGTCTGAAAATTGAATCCGACTTCATCGGTATCCGCGAAATGGTCTTGCAGGATGCGGCCCTGAACGATGAAACCGGGCTGGCTGAACTGACGATACGCTATGTCGGTGAGCTTACCTCTGTCGTGCGCGACAGTTCGGGCGAGATCATCGAGGGCAACGCCAATCAGACCAAGAAGCAAAAGGACATCTGGACCTACGCACGCACCATGGGCAGCGACAATCCCAACTGGCAGCTCGTCGTCACGGGCGAGTGATCCGGGCGCTGTTTGCGAAACCCTTGCTGAGGACGGCTATGGCAACGGCAGACGGTGGCTTTGGGCCTGAACTCATGATTTGTGATCTTTGCGGCGGAGCGGTGGATAACTGGTCCGCCGCTCTGTCTGTATTTGTGAACACAGGTGGGGGTCTTGGCGGGTCGAACCGGTGCACCTTGTTGCCGAGGTCGCGGCGATGACCCGGCGCCGCGTGCGCCCAGAAGAGCTCGAGCTTTGGCGTCAGGTGGCCCGCAGCACGGAAAAGCTGGGCCGACGGGATCATTTTGCCCCCGTGGGGCCGGCCCCGCGCAAGCCGGACGTTGAACCAGCCCCAAAGCAGGCCGAGCCATTGGCGCCCTTCACTCTGGGCCAGAAAAACCAATCCAGACCCGAAGCCCCTGCCCTTCCTCGGACCACAAGCCAGCGATTGAATGGCGATGCGGTTCAGATGGACAAGAAGGCGCATACACGGCTCAAGCGCGGAAAACTGGCGCCGGAGGCGCGGATTGACCTGCATGGCATGACACTGGATCAGGCGCACCCCAGTCTGATCCGTTTCATCCTGACGCAGCAGTCACAGGGCGCGCGGCTGGTTCTGGTGATCACCGGCAAAGGGCAACGGGAAGATCCCTATGCGCCCATGCCCCACCGCCGCGGCGTTTTGAAACAACAGGTGCCGATGTGGCTGCGCATGGCGCCCGTCGCTCAGGCCGTGCTTCAGGTCACCGAGGCGCATATTCGTCACGGCGGCGGCGGTGCCTACTACGTCTATTTGCGCCGCACCCGTTAGGCGGGCGCTATTGTGAGCAACGGTCTGGCCCGCCGTATCCCGATCAGCATCATCACCGTGGTGAAGATGAAATAGGCGGAAACCGCCACATATTGCCCGTTTAGCGAAACGCCGGCGTCGATCAGCACACCGGTCAGCCCCGGCCCGATCGCAGTCCCGAAAACCATGACTGCCGCGCCCATCGCCTTGATCGAACCAAGGTGCCGTGTCCCAAAGAATTCGGCCCAAAAGGCATTGGGAAGGGTCGATTGCATGCCTTGCGTCAGGCCAAGAAACATCAGTCCGACGAAAGCGCCACCAAGTGTGCCGGTCTGGGCAAAGAACAGGAAGGCGACCGCAGCAGGCAATTGAAACCATGGCAGCACCCGGGGCGTGCCGAACCGGTCCAATGCCCAGCCTGATGCGATCATTGATCCGACCCCGACCAGCGTAAAGATCGGGAACATGGTGACCAGCGACAAGTGTTCCCAGCCCTTGATGCCGGCGTAGTGGACCTGATGGAAAAAGAATGCCGTGCTGAACGCCGGCGGCCCCAGAAGCGCCGGAACCATGAACCAGAACAATGGGTTGCGGAAAACCTCGTTGCGGCGCCAGTGGCGTCCTTCCATACCGGCGGACTGATCGGTTTCCGCCATGCTTTGCGGTGTACGTTCCTGACGCAGCAATAGGAACAGTAGTGGAATCGCGGCCAGCGCGACGACGGCGGCAAAAACCCAAAGCAGCCGCCAGTCAATGAACAGCATCAGAGAAACGAATGTGATCGGCAGCACTGCCTCGCCCAGAGCAATGCCGAGGCCGGCGACGGACAGCGCCTTGCCGCGTGTCGCGAGGAACCAGCGCGACATCGACACCACCGCAATATGGCTGGTCATGCCCTGACCAAAGAACCGCAGCGTGAAAATCACCACCGGCAAGAGGGCCGCAACAGGGTTTATGGCCATGAACAGGCAGGCACTGCCCAGCAGACACAGTACAAAAGCGCCAAGTGCGCGGGACCGGTAGTGATCCGTCAGCCCGCCGGCCCAGACCATGGCAATGGCCGAGCAGGTGGTGCCCAGTGAATAAATGCCTCCCCAGGCACCGTTGCTCAGGCCAAAGGCCTCGCGGATCTCGCCCGAAAAGACCGCGATGAAAAAGGTCTGCCCAAAGCTGGACAGAAAGCTGAGCATTGCACCAGCGGCGAGCCAGCGGGCATTATCGCGAAGAAAGGAAATCGTTGTCATAGGTGTTCTTTGTCCCTGACGTTTGAGCTGTGCAAGTGGATTTCTATGCCGACGAATTTTGGACATACACGATGGGCCAGACTGACGCCGTTTCGGGCAATCGTTGCTCCAGCCGGTGAAGATTTTTGGCCGATGCATTTGATATGGCGTTATCGGCCCTGACCTCTGAACTGGGGGGCGACGTTTGCTGACTTCAGTATTCCGCTTGGCTGCACACTGATCATGCTGTCAGCAAAGGTCCGTGGCTGACCTTGGATGGGCGGAAGGTGGTCGGTTTCGGCGCCAGTACAAATCGACGCGGGGTTTGTTCTAATACGTTTCGGACACTTGGTGAGGATTAGCCCTGTCCGTAACGGGGCGACGGGACAAATCCAAAATTCCGCACTGGGATTGCGCGACAGGGTTAGGACCGGATTGTTGGCAGTATTTGTACGAGTATCCATTATGACTTACGCGGTGCTGTCACAATATTATGACACATCCAGCCGCAGGAGCCTGCAATATCCTTGAACGCGCGTATAGCCGCCGCTGTGCGGAACGCCGTTTCCATAAGGCGGGGCGGAATATCCCCACCGCAACTTTCCAAGGCACTGGGCTATGCGACCGAACCCGGAGGTACACGGATCCGGCCGGCCATCCTGATGTCGGTGGCACTGGCCTGTGGCGATGACCAACCGCAACTCACAGATGCGGCGGCGCTTGAACTGACCTTGTTCACGACGATCTGGCTTGTTTCGACGACGCTGACATGCGGCGTGGAAAACCTTCGGTCCATCGAGCCTACTCCGAACCGCTTGCTGTACTTACCGGTGATTCCCTTATTGTTCTGGGTTTCGAAGTCCTGGCGAAGGCCGCAACGATAGTGCCCGAGAGAGGCATAAAGTTGGTGCTGTCGCTTGCGCAGCATACGGGGGTGGCTGGTGGCATTTGCGCCGGCCAGGGCTGGGAAAGCGAACCCGAGATTGATCTTTCGGCCTATCACCGTTCAAAAACCGGGGCTTTGTTCGTTGCTGCGACACAGATGGGTGCCACCGCTGCCGCTCAGGATGAAGAACCCTGGCACGAACTGGGGGGCCGCATTGGTGAGGTGTTTCAGGTCGCGGACGATCTTTGTGATGCGCTGCACGATGCCGGGACGCCAAGTGAACCGGCTGGGCAGGATAATCTGCACGGGCGGCGCAATACGGTGACTGAACTGGGTGTGGATGGGGCGCGAAAACGGCGCCGGGATATCCTTGTCGGAGCCATTGCATCGATACCGTCCTGCCCGGGAGAGGCATCGCTTGCGCAGATGGTGAGGATGCAGGCAGAACAGATCATGCCTGTAATCAACCCCGCGCTCGTTCTCGTCGAAGGCGTGGTAGTTGAAGGGCTGCTGGCCGGTACGGGTTCTTCGCCCAAGACTTCGATGTTCAAAAGACGAAGTGCTCGGTCTATATGAAGAGGACGCTGGTGAGTGCGCACACAGGGGCGCATTGAAAATCGGGTCCAAGAGGCCGGGACATACCCAGCTGCGAGCAGGAGACGTATGGATGTCGGCAAAAATTCCCGCGTGGGTGAACGGAACACTGGTTCCGGTGGACAAACTCGAAGCGCATGTCAAAGGCCTGCGTCACAAGGCCGTGTCCGTCTTTGTCACCCGTGGGAATGAGGTGCTGATCCAGCGCAGGGCGATGGGCAAGTACCATACCCCCGGCCTTTGGGCGAACACCTGCTGCACCCATCCGAGGTGGGATGAGACCAGCGAGGATTGCGCCAATCGCCGCCTGTCCGAAGAGCTTGGAATTACAGGTTTGTCGCCCGAATATCGTGATCGCGTGGAATATCGGGCAGATGTGGGCGGCGGGCTGACCGAACATGAGGTGGTGGATATTTTCGTTGCCACGTCACCTGTCGACCTGACCGTTGATCCAGATCCATCCGAAGTTATGGAGACGCGATGGATCAGTTATGACTCGCTGCTGTCAGAGGTAATGGTCGCCCCCGAACGATTTACTCCCTGGCTGCTGATCTACCTTGATACCTATGCCAGCAGGATTTTCTCACCCGAGATGCTGGCGCGCGCCTGAAGCATCGGCGTAGCTTTGGATTATCATCGCGATGTCCCAGGTATCGCGTTTCGTTTCAGCGCTGCGTGGGGGCGGGTCGATCAGGTGATCGGCTTCATCACCCGCAGTCATATATAATCGTTCCCATTTGAAGGCATCGCCGCGAGCCTGTCGTCAGTTCGCCGAGAAGGTCTGTGCCTGCCGCGTCAGCCCGAAGACACTGCCAATCAGGCTGAACACGGTTTGTGCCTTTGTCAGCGGGGATTCAGTGGCCAGTACGGTGTCTTGCGGATGGATCGCGAACTTTCTGGCCGCGAATAGCCCGTCTGCCGAGGTCAGGTCGAAGGTAAATATGACCTGCTGACGGGCGGGGCCGGTGTTATCCTGACGTACCTGACGGGTGTCGTATTCGCGCAGGACCATCACGCCCTTGGGATCGGCGCGGGAATCCTGAATGCCGCCCATCAACGACATAGCCTCCAAGGCGGTGATCTGATCCTTGGGGAAATAGATCAGGTCTTCGTTCCCCGAGGCACCCAGGGCGGTAAAGCTGCGCTGGTCTTCTTCCACCACAATTGTGTCGCGGGCGTGCAGGGTCGTGTTTCGCCCATTCGATTCATAAAGGTTTTTGGCGGTGATACGGTAGGTCGATGAACCGCGCAGCAGTTTCACCACCGGATTGCGCATGGTTGGAGAAATGCCACCCCCGGTCGCAAGCAGGGTGAGAATCTTGTAATTGCGTGATAGCATTGGATAATTGTCCGGACGCGCCACGCCACCGAGCAGATCGACCGAGTTCGCCAGCCCGGGCGTCAGGCTTAGCTGGACCTGTGCTGAAGGCACAATCGTTTCAAACTGGGACTGAACCCGCTCGCGGGCGGATGCTGGCGTCAAGCCGCGAACATGAACCTCGTTCACATAGGGCAGGAAGATCGCACCATCGGAACCAACTTCAATCGACTTGAGCGCGGTCACCTTTTCCGAAGCGCCGGTGATCAGAGAATTTTCCTGGCTGTCCCAGATGATGACATCGACCAGATCGCCGGTTTCAATCACGGAAGAGTTCTGTCCCTGACTGGAGCCGATCCAGTTATAGGCGTATTCCTGTCCTGTCATCGGCCACGCCGCAATCCCGGGCATGTTGGTGCGGGTCACGGGGACGACCTGAAACGTCGGATTGTCGGCTTGGGATTCGGCCAACACCTCGGACTGTAGCGCGGCTCCGCGTGGCAGGCTGCAGGCTCCAACAGACACGACTGTCGCTAACATGGCTGCGAGGCGTAAAGTTTTCCGCAAGTATCGTTCCCCAAAAATTTGTTTTACCTTGAACGTGTTTGTAACGGTTGATGGCGTTTACTCAAAGATGGTTTATGCGGCGTTAGGAAAAAGGATCCCGGCAAGTGGCGGAAATACGGCAGGGTACGAGATTCCTGGTTCTGGGGGCGAACGGAAAAGTCGGCAGGCTGGTGCGTGCTGTCTGGGCCGACAGCAACGATGACCGGGTGAAATTCGTGCCGGTCGTGCGCCGTGACTGCGGTCTACCAGGGCAAGTGATCTGGTCCCCTGGGGAGTCTCTGTCCACTCTGCCGGCGGCGGACGCAGTGCTTGCGCTATGGGGGGTAACACCGGGGCCCGGGGTCAGGCTGGAGATGAACAGTGTGCTGGCGCTGAATGCGATGGAGGTCGCGCGCGCGACCGGGGCCGATCGCGTGCTGCATTGCTCGAGCGCCGCAGTTTACGCACCGGCGACGGAGCCGCTGAGTGAGGAGATGCCGCCTAACCCGATCTCGGCCTATGGCCGTGCCAAGCTTGATATGGAGCACGTTCTGGCAGCGGATCAGGCGCGGCACCCACAGGGCCCTCGTATTATTTGCCTTCGGATTGGAAATGTGGCCGGCGCAGAGAGCCTGTTCGGGGCGATGATGCGGTCCGACGACGTCTGCCTTGACCGATTTCCCAACGAATCTGGCCCTGAGCGCAGCTATATCGCCCCGTCGGAGCTCGCGCATGTCCTTGCCCTGCTGGCCAGCCGTCCGGTCCAAGACATGCCAGAAGTGCTGAATATTGCGGCCCCTGTCGCAACTTCGATGGAATCCATCGCCCGCGCGGCGCAGCGAAGAGTGATCTGGCGCGATGCCGCTCCCGGGGCCGTGCAGCAGGTCGTGCTAGATACAAAACGTCTGAATACGGTATGTCCATTGCGGCCCGAAACAGCCCGTCCGGATCATCTTGTTTCGGATTGGCTGCGCTGGAAAGAGGCCGGATGACACCGCAGAAAAAGCTCTTTGACATGCTGAGCGCTATCGGACTGAGTATCTTGCTGTCGCCGCTTTTGATCGGCGTGGCGGTTGTGGTTCTTGTCCGGGATGGGCGCCCCGTTCTTTATAAATCGAAACGGATGAAAACTCCGACACAGTCTTTTCTTCTGTGGAAATTCCGCACCATGACCGTCGTGGCCAGGGATTCTGGCGTTTCGGGCGGGCATAAATCGTCGCGTGTCACCAAAACTGGTCGCATCCTGCGGCGCTATCGTCTTGATGAACTGCCGCAGCTTTGGAACATCCTTCGAGGTGACATCAGTTTTGTCGGGCCGCGGCCACCACTGCCACGTTATGTCCACAAGTATCCCGAAGTCTACAAGGAGGTGCTGAAGGCGCAGCCCGGGATCACCGGACTTGCCACCATCGCATTCCATAAGCACGAAGAGATGCTGTTGGCCAAATGTCAAACGGCGCAGGAAACCGAGGAGGTTTATTGCCGCCGCTGTATCCCGCGCAAGGCCCGAATTGATCGGATCTATGCTGGTCAAAGCAATGTGTGTGCGGATTTCAAGCTGATGTGGGCCACGGTTATCAGGCGTGTGAGCATGCACAAACGGCCGCGCTGACTGTTTTCTGTCCGTGCATAACCCAACCTTGTTCGCCCACCGGGGCATCGGAAATCTGTTCCTCAGGTTACAGATCCGGCAACGATTAACCGGACATTTTTAATTGTTAAGTCGGTCGTAATGAGCGCTCTGCTACCTCTTGCCTTGGGTGAGTAAATAAGGTGGTGAAAATGGCTGCGGACAGCAATGTCGCGCCAGTTATCATCAAACGGAAAAAGATCATCGCAGGCGGCGGGCACCATGGTGGAGCCTGGAAAGTTGCGTATGCAGACTTTGTGACTGCGATGATGGCCTTTTTCCTGCTGATGTGGCTGTTGAGTGCGACGACAGAAAAACAGAGAAATGGACTGGCGGACTACTTTTCCCCGACAATTGCGATCAGTCGCATGTCTAGCGGCGGAGACGGCAGTTTCGGCGGTGACAATCCGTTTTCGGAAGAAACGCTGCCCAAGTCGGGCACCGGTGCAACAAGCATGAACCCGACGGAATCCAACCACTCGCGTGGTCTGGACGGGCAAAGTGAAGATGCAAATGCAGAAACCGCCGAAGACGAAGTGTTCAAGGAGATCGAAAAACTGCTCAAGGGTCGGGGTGGCGAAAGCATGGTCGCCGATCCACTGTTGCAGCACATCGAAACCCGTGTGACCGACGAAGGTCTTGTGGTCGAGCTTTACGAGACTGAAGATGCCAGGCTGTTTGATCGTGACGGCGCGCCGACTGAATTGTTGGAGCAGTTATCAGGAGTCATTCTACGGGTCTCGGATCTCGTGTCCAACCCATTGGCAATCGAAGGTCACGTGCGATCCGAGCCCATCGTGGTGGCAAGAGATCGCTCTTGGGAAACATCCACAGATCGCGCTGCTGTCATGCGCAATCTTCTGAGCGGACAAGGGATGCCGAACAGCAGATTTGATCGTGTCACGGCACATGCGGATCGTGAGCCGATCCGTCGCAACCGGATGGAATTCCGTAACAGTCGCATTGAAGTAATCTATCTGCGTCGTCTGTGATAAACATCCAAAGCCAGAATGGTTTGGATTTTATCTGTTAGCGGCCCGTTAAGTCTGCGCGCGTATCTGTGGCTCGAGAGAGCTTGATACAGCAGAAAGGCGTGTCCATGACGATTTCTTCTTCCCTGAGTGCGGGTGTGGCGGGTCTGGCTTCGAATGCCAGCCGACTTGCAACAATTTCCGACAATATCGCCAACTCGTCGACCTATGGGTACAAGCGGGTGGAAACCGATTTCCAGTCCATGGTCACGGCATCGGGTGGCGGTAAGTACACCGCGGGCGGTGTTCGGGCCGGCACCCAGCGGTTGGTGGATAAAAGCGGATCGTTGATCTCCACCAGCAATGCGACAGACCTTGCGATAAGCGGGGGCGGCTTCTTGCCGGTGGCAAGCATGAACGAAGTGTCTAACGCCAATGGCAATCCGCAGATGTTTATGACCACCACGGGATCCTTCCGCACCAACGCGGAAGGATATCTTGTGACGGAATCGGGACTTGTACTGATGGGCTTTCCGGCTGCGGCCGATGGAACGATTCCATCCTACCCGCGAGATTCGAGCGATGGCCTTGAACCGATCCAGATTAACATGAATCAGCTTACGGGTGTGCCGACGACACAGATGAGTCTGGGCATCAATTTGCCGGCGTCAGATACATATTTTGACGCTTCGGGCGACCCACAGGACGTGTCGGTCGGATACTATGACAACCTCGGCGTGTCCGAAACTTTCGACGTGACTTTCACACCAACCATTCCTCCATCCGGTGCGTCGAACGCTTGGACGATGGTCATAACGGATTCAGCGCAGGCGAGCGCGGTGGTCGGAGAATACACCCTGACCTTCACGGATTCCCGTACCGCCGGCGGCAACTTGGCCACTGTGGGGACAACTTCGGGCGGGATTTATGATGGGACCACCGGTACCGTCATTGTCAATGCTGCCAGTGGTCCGATCGAGATCTCTATCGGCATGCTCGGTTCCAGTGACGGGTTGACCCAGTTGGGGTACAGCTTTGCGCCTCTCAATATCACGAAAGATGGCTCTGCTGTCGGCAGCATGACCTCTGTCGAGGTTGACGCGCTAGGCATGGTCAACGCAATTTTTGACACGGGGCTCCAGCGCACCATTTATCAGGTGCCGCTGATCGATCTTCCGAACCCGAACGGCCTGATCGCGATGGATAATCAGGTCTACATGGCATCTCCGGAAAGCGGCGCCTACTATCTCTGGAATGCAGCCGAAGGCCCAGTCGGAGACATCGCGTCCTTTGCTCGCGAGGAATCGACCACCGACGTGGCTAAGGAACTCACTGATCTGATCCAGACTCAGCGGGCCTATTCTTCGAATGCCAAGGTGATCCAGACCGTGGATGAGATGCTGCAGGAAACCACGAACATCAAACGTTGATCGATGCCTTCAGGCGATAAGCCGACCCCGTCGAAATAAAGGAAACCGCTATGTCACTATCAGGTGCCCTATCCAATGCGCTCAGCGGTCTGACCGCGAATGCGCGCGCCGCCACCCTTGTGTCGTCGAACATTTCGAATGCCTTGACCGACGGATATGCCCGTCGCGAACTCGCGACCTCGTCCAACGGGATGGGTTTCTATGGCGGGGTCCGTGTCGACGGGGTGACCCGATCTGTAAACCCGGTGATCCTCGCCGATCGCCGACTGTCCGATGCTGAAGCGGGCAGGGGGGAGCAGCTGCAAAGCTTTGCGTCACGCATAGAGCTCATGGTGGGGGATGCCACAGAAAGCGGATCGCTCAGCGGACGCATGGCGGCGTTGGAAAATGCGCTGATCACCGCAGCAAGCAATCCGTCTTCAACCCAGCGATTGGACACTGTTTCTCGCGCTGCGGAAGATCTGGCAAAGACCTTCAATAGTCTCTCGGACGGTATTCAAACTGCGCGTCAGGATGCCGACAGGGCAATCAGTTTTCAGGTCGATTCGCTGAACGACACGCTTGAGCAAGTGGAAGCTCTCAACACCCGCATCACACGTGCTCTTGTGCTTGGCCGGGATCCTTCGTCCCTTATGGATCTACGGCAGAAGGCAATCGACACCGTTGCCGAGGCGGTGCCGGTGCGGACCGTGACGCGCGAGGATGGCGGGATCGCGGTGTTCACCACTGGCGGGGTCACGCTGGTGGATGGCAAGGCGGCCACGATAGAGTTTTCCAATACGGCAATCATCGTGCCGCACATGACGCAGGCAAACGGCCTGCTGTCCGGGCTCACGATCAATGGCAAGGCTGTCGACACCTCAGCAAATAGCCAGCTGGCGGGCGGATCTCTTGGTGCACAATTCCAGATCCGCGATCAGGATGCCGTTGCGTTTCAGGCACAGCTCGATGGCGTTGCGCGCGATGCCATTGAACGTCTTGGCCCGGGCGGACCGGACGGTACCCTCACCGCGACGGACCCGGGTGTGTTCATGGATGCGGGATCGGCCTTTGTTGCTACTGACGAAATCGGTATATCCGGGCGGATCACCCTGAACCCGATTGTATCGGTCAACGGTGGTGAAACTTGGCGCCTGCGCGACGGTCTGGGTGCCGCTGCGACCGGAGAGGTGGGGGATTCAAGCCTGCTTAATGGTATTTATGATACCCTTACTCAAGCAAGCACACCAACCTCAAGCAGCCTTGATCCTACGGCGCGTAGTTTATCTGGTCTTGTGTCGGAGTGGGCATCCGGCGTTGGTGCGTTTCGCGTCCGTCAGGATGGGCAACTCAGCTATGCCCAGGCCCAGAACGTCGCCCTAACCGAGCTAGAGCTGGCCGAAGGCGTAGATACCGATCAGGAACTGCAGCTTCTGATGCTGCTCGAACAGAATTATCAGGCCAATGCCAAGGTCATGACAACTGTTGATCAGATGCTTCAGTCCATCCTCGCGATCTAAGGAGAACAAGATGCAATCCATCGGCGATATGGCGCAGACCCTTGTCATGCGACACCACCAGACGAAGCTGCGTGAACAAATCAACTTTCTTGGGGTCGAACTTACCACCGGCGTGGTTCAAGATAAGGCGGCACATCTTGGCGGCGATTTGACCGTTCTTGCTACCTTGGACCGATCGCTGATGGCGTTGGATGGCTTCAGGGTCGCTACGGCCGAGGCCACCTATGTGGCGGACGTCATGCAAACAGCGCTGGGCCAGCTGCAGAATCGTATCGAGGATCTGTCGCCCGGGCTGCTAAATGTCGAATTGGTCACATCCGAGACTCTCCGCACCTCGATGGCTCGGGACGCTGAAAACGCGCTTGAGGCAACCTTGGCAAGCCTTAATTCCACCGCCGCTGGCCGTGCGGTGTTTGGCGGGGTGGCAACTGACCGGGCGGCTATCTCCGATGCTGATACTATCCTTAATGCCCTGCGTATCGAACTTGCGGGCGAAACCACGCTGGCAGGTATCCAGACAAAACTGGATGCCTGGTTCGACACACCGGGTGGAGGTTTCGAAACCATCGCCTACGAGGGATCGACGACAAGTGTAGCCGACACGCGGCTGAGCAGCACCGATACTGCCAAGCTCGACGTTCGCGCAGATGATCCAGTGTTTCGCGATATGATCAAGGCGCTGTCGATGGCAGCACTCAGTAGTGATGCTACTCTGGCGTTCCCTCAGGGATTGAAAGCCGAAATCATTTTTTCTTCGGGTGCGCAAATGGTGAATGCACAGTCCGAGCTGACGGACCTGCGTGCGGGTGTGGGCAACCTGCAAGCCCGCATCGAAGAGACAGAGACTCGCAACGCATCGGAAAGAACCGCGACGCAGTTGGCCCGGCTCAAGCTGATCGGTGCGGATCAATATGAGACTGCGGTTCGACTTCAGGATGTCCAGGTGCAGCTCGAAGCACTCTATTCCGTGACTGCGCGGGCCTCTCGAATGTCGTTCGTGGAGTTCATGTGATGATTTCACGCCTACGCCTTTTCGTTGCGGTTGTTCTGGGCGTGGTCGCGTTGGCTGCCCCGGTGACAGCTCAGAACGTAAGGATCAAGGATCTGGTGGAATTCGACGGCGTTCGGTCGAACGATTTGGTGGGCTACGGACTGGTGGTTGGGCTGAACGGCACGGGGGACGGCTTACGCAACGCCCCTTTTACCGAAGAAATCATGACCAACATCCTCGAACGGCTGGGTGTGAACGTCACCGGTGAACAGTTCCGCCCCAAGAATGTTGCGGCGGTCTTCGTTACTGGCCGCTTGCCGCCTTTTGCGCGTACGGGTGGACAGATTGACGTCACGGTTTCAGCCATAGGCGACGCCAAAAGCCTTCTGGGCGGCACATTGATCATGACGCCACTTAATGCTGCGGACGGGCAGATCTATGCTGTCGCGCAGGGAACGATTATCGCCGGCGGGATCGAGGCGACGGGACAGGCTGCAACGGTTATTCAGGGCGTGCCAACATCTGGTGTCATTCCGGCCGGTGCACGGGTCGAACGTGAGGTCGAATTTGACTTTACGCAACTGTCGTCCCTGCGCTTGGCATTACGTGAGCCGGACTTTACCACCGCGGCGCGAATCGAATCTGTCATCAACCGGCAGTTTGGCCGCGCTTCCGCGATCATGCTGGATTCCGGAACGGTTAGCGTGGATCTCACCAAGTCTGGCGCCCGATCGCCCGCCCACGCAGTTGTCGCTATCGAAAACTTACCGGTCGAGCCAGAACGCCGTGCCCGCGTCGTGGTGGATCAGCGATCCGGAACTATCGTGATGGGCGAGGATGTTCGCATATCGCGGGTGGCTGTTTCCCAAGGCAATCTTACGCTCAGAATCCAAGAGGCACCAATCGCGGTACAGCCGAACCCCTTTTCCGAAGGTGAAACCGTGGTCGTGCCACGGACGGAAACCGGTATCATAGAGGAACCTGGCATCGGGTTAGCCGAAATCCCGGGCGGCACCACCTTGTCCGAGGTTATTGCCGGACTGAATGCGCTGGGCGTGTCGCCACGCGACATGATCGATATCCTGAAAAGCATCAAGGCCGCCGGTGCGCTACATGCCGAATTTGTCGTCATGTGAGCCGTCTGCTTTGCCGAACTCCAAAAGATCCACGCTGATACAATTTTAACATTCCCATGACATCGTCGCGGTGTCGTTAAACGGAGCTTTCACATGCTTGGCATCATTGGCATCATTATGATTTTCGTGATGGTTTTCGGGGGATACATCCTTGCGGGGGGCAAGATGGCCATCATCCTAAAATCCCTCCCATTTGAAATGATGATTATCGGCGGCGCGGCCGTCGGGGCTTTTCTAATCGGGAACGACATGAGTGTGGTAAAGCACACAGTCAAGGATATGGGCAAAGTCTTCAAAGGACCCAAATGGAAGCCTGAAGACTATCGCGATCTGCTGTGCTTGCTGTTTGAATTGGTCCGTCTTGCGCGCAGCAGTCCGGTTGCCGTCGAAGAGCATGTGGAAAACCCGCTGGAGTCTTCGATCTTCACCAAATATCCGAAAATCCAGGGCGACCGCGAATCAGTTGAACTGATCTGCGACACGCTTCGCTCGGTTTCGATGAACTACGACGATCCACACCAGGTCGAAGAGGTTCTTGAAAAACGGATGGACGCGACGCTGCATCACGCACTGCATTCCAGCCATGCTCTGCAGACGTTGGCAGACGGTCTTCCCGCTCTGGGCATCGTTGCGGCGGTTCTCGGTGTTATCAAGACGATGGCTTCGATTGATCAGCCGCCTGAGGTGCTGGGAAAGCTCATCGGTGGCGCTCTGGTTGGGACGTTTCTGGGCGTGTTTCTTGCCTACGGTCTCGTCGCGCCATTTTCATCCAAGGTTAAAGCCGTGGTCGAGGAGGATGGTCAATTCTATCAGCTCATTCGCGAGGTGCTCGTGGCCAACCTATACAACCATTCCACAAATATCTGCATCGAGGTTGGCCGCCAGAACACGCCAGCGCATTGTCGGCCCAGCTTCGTCGATCTTGAAGAAGCTTTGAAGGCGGTCAAGCAGGATGCCGCATGATACGAGTGCTCGCCACAGTTTTTCTTTCTCTCTGGGCTGCAGGTGCTGCGGCCCAGACTCTGCAGGTTCGCTCCGGGGAGCACGGTGATTTTACCCGTCTGGTGATCGATATCGAAAGAGGTACACGCTGGAACATCGAAAAGGGACCGGACCCGTATAATCAGGTGATCAAATTCCCCGGAAAACAATATACCTATGATACCTCGGAGGTGTTTTCTCGCATAAACAAGGACCGCCTTACCGAAGTTGGCATGATCGCGGGAACGGGTGATCTCGGTTTGCGCTACACTTGTGAATGTAGCGCAACGGCGTTTCTGTTGAACGGCACAATGCTCGTTCTGGATATCGCGAAATCCGATCCAGATTCGGTTGCCACACCACCTTCCACCAATCCGCCTGGTCTCCAGCGGGCGGCGTTAGGTGCCAGCCTGTCGTTGGAAAAAACTCCGGCGCCGCCGATGAAATCATTTGGAGCGCTGCCGCTCGACAAGCTGGCCAACAGCACGGGGCAAGCGGTCTCGGATCCTGCGACAGAAGACAGCGGCCACACAGATCCAGGACACGCGGTGATCGCCGAACTTGAGCGTGACATCGCCGAACAACTGGCGCGGGCTGCGACTACTGGATTGCTCGATGTATCGGAAAACCCGATCACGTCAGGTGCTGAACCGAAACCGGACGTGTCCTTGGAGCATAGCTTGTCTCATGATACGTCATCCGAGGATCAGCATGGCGAGCAAGCGGTACACCAGGATATTCCGCGCTCAATGCTGGCGGACGGGCGCATCCTGCTGAGTGGCGACAATTGCGTGGAAGAGGCAGATCTTACCTTGGCGGACTGGGCTGACGAGACGCCCTTCGAGAGACAACTGAGCGACCTGCGGCTAGGTCTTATCGGCGAGTTTGATCGGCTAAATCCTCAAGTTGCCACGAAACTCGCGAAATTCTACCTTCACTACGGTATGGGTCCCGAAGCAAAAGTCCTTCTGCAGATGTTGGATTCGCCGCCTGACGGCACTCTTGAGGGATTGGCTGCTCTTATGGACGGCGAACCGGATCCGGCTGGCACATTTTCCAGTCAAACACATTGCGAAAGCTCCGCAGCAATGTGGTCTTTGCTAGATCTCAACGGAGCCACGACGGACCGAGAAATCAACAAACGGGCCATCCTGAGTGGTTTTGAAGCGTTACCGGACAATCTCAAGGGATACCTCGCAGACCGTTTGGTCAATGAGTTACTGGTGTTAGGTGAGAAGGCAACCGCGCAGGATCTCTTGAAACGGCTCACGCGGTCGCTGCCAGAGCCGAGTCCGGAAATCGAACTAGCCAGGGCCAAGATGGATATCGACGAGGGCCATCTTAGTGCGGCGTCTGCTCGATTGACACAGGTGGCGCACTCAACCTCAAACGCTGCCTCTGCCCATGCGGTCGAAACTCTTATGGAGATTGCCGCAGAAAATGGCATCCCCGCCGAAGAGGGAATTTCAGAACTTGCATCAGCCTATTCTGTCGAGTTTCGCGGCTCCGAAGAAGGTCCCGGTCTTTGGCGTGCTCATCTAAGGGCACTGATCGGAAACGGGGATTTCGACGAGGTGTTCCGTGAGCTGAACAGCGAGACTTCGGGTGATCCGCAGATCGATTCTGAGTCCCGGACCGAAGCAGCAAATGCTTTGATCCGCAGCGCCGGGGATGTCAGCTTTATGCGCAACACGCTTGCAGCCAGCCCCGAGCATCCACTTGGATTGGAACGCTCGACACTACTTGCGGCGGCCAATCGAATGCTGTCAGTCGGTCTGCCGGATGCGGCGTCCTTGCTGCTGGCTGACATTGCGCCGGATCGGGGCGACCGTGAAGCACGTGTTCTCAACGCTCGCGTGCTGCTGGCACAAGTACGGCCGGAAGATGCGGAAATTATGCTGATCGGCCTGCAAGGCCCGGACATCTTGGAATTGCGAGCAGAGGCGCGGTCCATGATGGGGGATTACGACTACGCAGAATCGGCACCTGATGAAAACGGCAGCCCTGATGCCTCGACTGAAACGGCCTGGATTTCGAGCGATTGGACGACTGACGCACAAACTGCGGATGGCCCGGCTTCGGATGCTGCGAGGTCGGCACCATCGGATCGGGCAGTGCCAGATGCGGCCCTGACGGCTAGCCTTGGCGGATCAAAAGCCCTTGTCGGTGACAGCGAAACGACGCGGGAAACTATGCGCGCCTTGCTGGAGGCGACCCAGATTTCACCCGATAGCTAGAGCCTTGGTACGTCCAAACTAAAAATAAACACGATTCACCTAAAACTTTCCTAGATGCAGAATGCAAAGGAAGAACAGAATGTCCGAGGCCTTTCATCAGCCTAATCTTATGCAGTCCCCTCCGGGCCGACCGGGCCCCACGCAGCGGCTGACACCTTCTCTCGTGCGTGATCTTGGACGATCTGTTTTCGGTCAGAGCGACAGATGATTTTCGATCTGAAAGAGACGTTTTTCCGCCCAACGGTATTGCTTGCGGTGGCGTTGATGGCAGTTATTGTCATGATGATCCTGCCTGTGCCATCTTGGGTGCTGGATGTCGGTCTCGCCGCCTCTTTCGCGCTGGCAATCCTGATCTTCACCGTTACACTTTTCATTGAACGCCCGTTGGATTTCTCGGCATTTCCGACAATATTGCTGGCTTCGCTGATGTTGCGGTTGTCACTAAATGTCAGTTCGACAAAGCTGATCATAGGACAGGGGCACGAGGGCACCCATGCGGCCGGAAATGTCATTCAGGGTTTTGCGAACTTTGTGATGAATGGCAGCGTCTTTATGGGCCTTGTGGTTTTTGGCGTTCTGATGATCGTCAACTTTACCGTGATCACCAAAGGCGCTGCGCGAATGGCGGAAGTCGGCGCGCGCTTTGCTCTCGACGGGATGCCTGGCAAACAGTTGGCTATTGACAGCGACATGAGCGCTGGCGCCATCGATCATGCCGAAGCCAAGGCCAGACGCGAACGCGAACTGCAAGAAACGACGTTTTTCGGCTCGCTCGACGGGGCGTCGAAATTCGTCAAGGGTGACGCGGTCGCCGGTCTTTTGATCACCTTGCTGAACCTCGTCATGGGCATCATCATGGGCGTTTTTGTCCACGGCATGGCGATTGGCAGCGCGTTTGAAACCTATGCAATTTTGACTGTCGGCGACGGACTGGTAACCCAAATTCCGGCGGTGATCATCTCGATCGCCTCGGCATTGCTGCTTGCACGGGGTGGCACAACCGGTGCCACGGATCTGGCGCTTGTCGCGCAGCTCGGCAGATTTCCGGCGGCGCTGGGCACGGTCGCTGTCTTGATGGGCCTATTCGCCTTAGTACCGGGGTTGCCATTTTTGCCCTTTATCGCCGGCGCCGGCGTTCTGGGTTTTGCGGCCGTTTATGTTAAACGCAAAGCTGCACGTGAAGAGGAAGCTCCGGAGGCCACTGAGGTCGGCGGCCCCCCGCCGCCGAAACCGATAGGCGACGTGCTCGATCTGGACGACATCCATGTGGAATTTGCACCGGATTTGGTGAACATGGTGCTGGATCCGGGCACCGGTCTCGATGTACGGATTTCAAATATGCGTACTCATATCGCTTCGACCTTTGGCCTAATTATGCCCGAGATCCGTTTGACCGACGACGCCGCCCTGCCTACGGGGACCTATGTGGTCCGTATCCAAGGTGTCGAGCTGGCGCGGGGGTCGCTGAATCCAGCTTTGGTGTTGGCGTTGGTCCCCGATGACCGCACACGGCTGCCTGACGGTCGCGATGTCAGCGAGCCGGTCTATGGCGCGCCCGCCCGTTGGATCAAGCCCGAAGATCAGGAGCGAGCCGCTCTGACTGGTGTCACCATCGTCACGCCGACCGAAGTGCTGGCTACCCACCTTCTGGAGGTGATAAAACGCAACTTTGGTAGGCTTCTCAGCCTCCGCGCGCTGCGCCGAATTTTGGATGAGATGGTGTCGCTTTCCAACCCCGCCCGAGCCGAGGCAAACCGGCGGTTGATTGATGAGTTGATCCCGGACAAGGTCCAGATCGACGTGCTGCATTCGGTTCTGCGCTTGCTGCTGGACGAGCAGGTTTCGATCCGCAACCTGCCACTTATCCTTGAGGCGATTGCCGAAACCCGCGGCCAACAGGCCCGCCCCGAAGCGATCTGTGAACACGTACGACAAAGGCTCGGCTTTCAGCTGGTCGCAGGAATGCGCCGTAACGACGGGACTATTCCGCTGATCCAGCTGGCGCCAGAATGGGAAGAGCTGTTCACGCACTACCAGATCGAAGGCGATCGTGGCGGCATCGACATTGCCCTACCGCCCGATTCCTTTGAGACACTGACCGACGGCGTCGCGAAGCAGATGGGTGACGCCGGGGCGCGAGGCGTTTTTCCCGCGCTGGTGACATCTGGAAGACGGCGCAGGTTCCTTCGTACGATCCTCGCGGCAAAGGGCATCAGCAACCCGGTATTGTCCTTCGAAGAGATCGGAATCGAGGCGCGCCCGTCGCTCGTGGGTGTGGTCGCCGCATGATGCAGCTGATCGAGACGTCGCAGCAGGCGCTCTGGCTCGTCTTTGTGGTTTTCGTCCGGGTTGGGGCCGCGATGTCGGTAATGCCGGTCTTTGGAGAACGTTCTGTCCCGGTGCGGATTCGCCTGATCCTATCGCTGGCCATGGCCGTGATCGTGGCCCCCGCCGTTTACGCTACGATTAGCCCACCTGTGCTTGGACTCGGGTCGTTGGCGCGGATCCTCATGACGGAAACCATCGCTGGCTTGGCGCTTGGTATCGCATTGCGGCTGTTCATTCTGGCGCTGCAGACCGCTGGCGCGATAGCAGCGCAATCTACCTCACTATCGCAGCTGACAGGCAACAATGCGATGGACCCGATGCCGGCCATCGGGCAAGCATTGACCGTGTCGGCGCTGGCTTTGGTGATGATGACCGGGTTGCACGTCAAGGCGGCGGCGCTGTTCATCTTTTCCTATGAAGCCATGCCGCTCGGGACCTTTCCGGATGCCGCCGTTCTGGGCGAATGGGGCCAGGCGCAAGTCAATCAGGCGTTCCGGCTCGGCTTCACGCTCGCCGGGCCTTTTGTCATTCTATCGATGCTCTACAATCTGACGCTTGGCGTTATCAACAAGGCGATGCCGCAGCTCATGGTCGCTTTTGTCGGTGCCCCCGTCATCACGCTGGGCGCCATTTCCATGCTGTTCACCATCGCTCCCGTGCTGCTGGGTGTTTGGAACCGGGCGCTGGACGCGTTTCTCATCAACCCGTTCGGAATGCCCTGATGGCAGCGGATGATGATGACAGCGAAAAGTCACACGAGGCATCCCAACGCAAACTGGATGACGCCCGCAAGAAGGGCGAGATTGCCCGATCTCCGGATCTGCTGACGGCGACCGCCTATGGCGGGATCTTGTTGATCGCAGTTGCGATAGGCCACAATTCGATCTTTGGACTCGCCGAGACGTTGCTTCCTTTTGTCGACCACCCGCAGCAGCTCGCAAAAACCTATTTCGGCGACGGCAGCATGTCGCCCGTCGGGTCACTGATCAGTAGCAGCATCGCTCCTGTCCTGCCATGGGTGGGCGCTCCGGGACTTCTGGTTTTGGCGGTTCTCTTTGCACAGAAGGGGATTGCCGTCGCACCGGAAAAGCTGACTATCAAATGGTCCCGCCTGTCGCCGGTCGAAAACGCAAAGAACAAGTTTGGGCGGCGCGGTCTTTTCGAATTTGCCAAGAGCTTTACCAAACTCATGGTCTATTCCGCCGTACTTGGCCTGTTCCTGTCCGCTCAGATGGAATCGATCACCGGTAGCCTGCAGGGCGCTCCTGAAAATGTGGTGATCATTCTGATGTCTCTTGCGATCAAGATGATGATGATCGTCGTCATTGTGGCCACAGCTATCGGTGCGATCGACTATTTCTGGCAGCATCAAGAGCACCTGCGCAAGAACCGGATGTCTCACAAGGAATTGCGTGACGAATACAAGGACTCCGAGGGTGACCCTGGGATGAAGCAGCAGCGCCGTTTCCGGGCGCAGGAAATCGCGATGAACCAAATGATGGCGGATGTACCAAAGGCTGACGTGATCATCGTCAACCCGACGCACTATGCAGTCGCGCTAAAATGGAGCCGCGCGCCTGGAGAGGTGCCCGTCTGCGTCGCGAAAGGCGTCGATCATGTGGCTGCGCGCATCCGTGAGGTAGCCCAGGATTCGGCCGTGCCGATCCACTCCGACCCGCCAACGGCCCGGGCACTGTATGCATCCGTGGACATCGACCAATCCATCGCACACGAACATTACCGGCCGGTTGCCGCCGCCATCCGCTTTGCTGATGCAATGCGACGACGCGCCAAGGAAAGGGGCCGCTGATGTCCACGGAATTCGACGACATTCGCGAAATTACTGCAATTATGGAAGAACGAGCCCTGGCCAAACATCGCGACGTTCTTGCTCAGGAAGCCGCCGTGAATCGTGAAATCGTAGAAATCGAGAAGCTGCGCTATCAAACTCTGCGCCAGGATGATGGAGCCCAGGCGCGGCGTATGCTGGGAGCTGACGGGCTCTGGCAAGGCTGGTTGGCGCAACGCCGTATGCATTTGAACCAGGACTTGGCTATGCTGAGGGTTCGTAAGGCCGACAGTCTGCATGCTGCACAGACTGCGTTTGCCCGGCATCAGGTGACAACAAATTTGGCGTCGGACGCAAGGGCAGAACAGCACCAGCGCCGTATCTCGCAGTCTGAAAGACGGTTGGAAGAGGGTTTTCACGCTGATCCCGATGGATGGGATTCCGTATGATTGATCAGCGGGTGGGAAAAAGGCACCCTCCGCAAGTGCGCTTTTCCTTTCCAGAGGCGCGGTAAGATCAAAGCACTGGACTGTGCCGTTTTTAGCCAATTTATCAAGACCGGGGAGGATCCTACGGCTAAAGGTCGGTCGCGAAGGACCTGCTGGGTCGACCAGAAGCTTTGCGCTTTGCTTCTGCAGTCTGAATCGCAGCGTCGATGCTGGTCCGGTCTGTCACGCCCGAGAAATTCTTGCCTGTTGGCAAAGCCTCGGCCACATGTACAAATCGTTCATGCGCAACATCAAAGAGACGCCACATCTCGGCCAGTGGATTGGGATGATCGTCGGCGCGCAAAGAAAGCCACGGGTAATCTTCGGTCCGGTGGATGACCAGCGCCGCAGATTGCGTGCCGCGCTTGTCCCCGCCCGCCTGCGCCCCTGCCTCCATCGCGGTGATCAGTCGTGGTCCGAATGGCAGATGCATGTGCGCGAGGTAGCTTGCTAGCGTGTTTGCCACGACCGCTTCCCCGGCAAGCATATTGCCGGCCACCGACACGCCCGGGCCGCTTTGATGGCCACACCAGTCGGTGCAGCGCGCTCCGGTATGGGCGGCGATGCGACCATCGGCGTCGATCATGTGTATCTGGCGGATTGCCTCACCACCATCCCGGGCAACCAGATCTGCCACCACTTCCCGCGCGCTTTCACCAAGCGCCAGCCTGTTGGCCGCCTCAATCCCCCAGATCGGGTTGACAAAGGCCTGTGTGGCCACGGCACATTTGCCGCCGCGCAGATGCGGCACAAGGGCGCCGGTGGCAAAGAAACGGCTTGCGACGATCACGCCGTATTCCCCGGTTTCGGGGTCCTTCGCGACAATGGAATAGGTCATGGAAGCTCCTTTCTTGTTCAGCGCCCGACGGCATAGGCCTGCATCTGGCGTGGGGTTGCAGCCGCCCGAAGCAAGCCTGATGGGCTGCGGCTGGCGGCGGTCAGGCGACCCAGACTCCAAGGTTCGGCCCGTTCGAGACGATGACCGCGGGCCAGCAGAGCGGCCATTACCGTGTCTGCAAACGATGGTTCAACGACCAGGTGCCCGGGGTCGGCTGCGCGCGGATAGAATGACGCAGTGGCATGGGCGGTGTGGAACATTGGCGCGTCAATCGCCTGTTGCAGCGACATTCCACCATGGATCAGCCGCAACAGGAAGATGAGTTGCCACTGGTCCTGCTGGTCACCGCCCGGAGTCCCAAAGGCGAGACGCGCGCCGTCAGGATCCTGAGCCATCGATGGTGTCAGTGTCGTGCGCGGCCGGGCACCCGGTGTCAGCGACCCGGGCAGGCCGGGGGTCAGCCAGAACATCTGTGCCCGGGAATTCAGCGCCATGCCAAGGCCGGGAACGACAGGCGAGGACATGAGCCAACCGCCCGAAGGTGTGGCCGAAATCATATTACCCCAGCGGTCGATCACGTCCAGATGCACCGTATCGCCGCGTTTTTCACTGGGATGGAACGTCTCCATCGGCGCTGCACTGTTTCGCGCCCGGGCGACGGCCGCGTCGGCCAATGTCTTGGACCCGGACATGTCGCCCGGTCGCTGTTCGAGCGAGGCCGTTTCGCCGATCAGGCCGCGCCGCGTTTGGGCGTAGTGATCAGAGAGAAGGGTCTCGATAGGGATCTGACTGAACTCCGGGTCGCCATAATAGGCCTCGCGATCTGCAAAGCTGAGCTTCAGGGTTTCTGTCACGGTGTGGATGAATTCAGACCCGACAGGGTCCATCGCGGCGATTCCTGTGCCTGATAGCGTCTTCAGGGACTGTAAAAGCAACGGCCCCTGCGTCCACGGCCCGGCTTTCCAGACCGTCCAGCCGCAGTAATCGACGGACAGCGGCGGTTCGTATCGCGCCTGCCAACCCGCCATATCATTTGCGTTCAGAACGCCCTTTCGCCTGTTTCCGGTAGCATCCATCACACATGCATCACGCAGCCAGATGTCGATGCGTTCGGCGATGAAACCCTGATAAACGGCGCGCCGGGCGGCGTCGATCTGGGCGGTTCTATTGGTTTCGCACTCCGCCTCGGCCAGCAGGCGATCCCATGTATAGGCAAGATCCGGATTGCGAAATAGGACACCGGGTTCAGGGGCATTTCCGTGAGGAAGCCAGATCGCGTGCGACGTGGGCCATTCGGTGCGAAAGAATTCCGACAGATCGGCAATGGTTTTTGCTGCGCGGGCCAGCATCGGATGGCCGTGGCGTGCATAGTGGATCGCAGGTTCCAGCACTGCGCGCAGGGACAGTGTTCCGTGATCGCGCAGCATGAGCAGCCAGGCATCAAAAGCGCCGGGAATGACAGTGGCAAGCAACCCAGATCCGGGTATGAGAGTCAGCCCCGCGCTTCGATAATGGGCAATCGTGGCCGCGGCAGGTGCGGTGCCCTGACCGCAAAGTACCGTTGGCACCTCAGCTCCGGCAGGGCGGATCAGGGCCACCATGTCACCCAGCGGCCCGTTCAGATGCGGTTCGACCACCTGCAGGACAAAACCCATGGCGCAGGCAGCATCAAAGGCGTTGCCGCCCTGTTCGAGAATGGACATGCCGACAGTCGACGCAATCCAGTGGGTCGAGGTGGCTACGCCAAAGGTTCCGCTGATCTCGGGGCGGGTGGTAAAGGTCATCGCAATCCGGCCCTTGTCTTACAGATCCCGGGGATCAAGGGCGTCGCGCAGCCCGTCGCCCAGCAGGTTGAACCCCAGCACAACGAGGAAAATCGCGATGCCCGGCCACATGGCCATCCAGTGCGCCTGTTCCAGAAAGTTCTTGGCCACATTCAGCATCGATCCCCACGAAGGTGCGGGCGGCTGTTGACCCAGTCCGAGGAAGGACAGCGAGGCCTCGGCGATGATCGCGGTAGCGATGGTAAGCGTGGATTGTACCAGGATGGGCGGGAAGATGTTGGGCAGTATGTATTTCCGGATCAACGAAAAGTGCCCGAGACCAATGGCGCGGGCGCTTTCGACATAGTCTTCGGTCATGACGCTCATGGTCTGTGCACGGGCGAGGCGGATGAACAGGGGCATCGCCGACAGACCGATGGCGATCATCGCGTTGGACAGGCTTGGCCCGAGGAAAGCCGCGAGGGCGATGGCGAGGATGAGGAAGGGCGCGGCGAGCAGGGCTTCGGTAAAGCGCGAGATTACTGCGTCCGTCCAGCCGCGCAGATATCCCGACAGCATCCCCAAAGGGACACCCAGAGCGACGGCGATGAGGACCGAGACAACCCCGGCGAGAAGAGATGCCTGCGCGCCCCAGATCATGCGTGAGAGGACGTCGCGCCCGATTTCGTCCGTGCCGAACAGATGCGCGGCCGATGGTGCCTTGCGCACTGCGCCCCAGTCCGTCTCGGTCGGGCCGGGCACAGGCAGGATCGGTGCTGCGAGGGCGATGAATACGAAGAAGGCCACAATGACGGCGCCAAGGCTTGCAGATTTGCTGGCGCGCATCTTGCGCCAGAAACGGCTGGGCGTTCTGGGGGCGAGTGTCGCGTTGGCGTCGGTCATGCGTCCTTCATCCTTGGGCTCAGGACGCGGTAGGCAGCATCGGCGAGGATGTTCATGGCGATAAAGGCGATGCCGGTGCACAGCACAATCCCCTGCACCACAGCATAGTCACGGTTGAATACCGCATCGACAATCAGCTTCCCAAAGCCGGGAATGGTAAAGATCTGTTCGGTCAGGACGGCACCGGCAAGAAGTTCACCAAATAGCAGGGTGGTGACGGTGACGATGGGCACCAGCGCATTGCGCAGCGCGTGTTTTATCAGAACAACCTGTTCTGATAGGCCCTTTGCGCGGGCTGTACGCACATAATCCGACCGCAGCACACCCAACATGGCCGAGCGCGTATGTCGCATCAGTGTCGCGGCAAGGCCCGTGCCAAGCACGAAGGCCGGCATCAGCATGGTCAGGATGGATTGCAGCGGATCATCCGTCAGCGGCCGATAACCCGAGGCGGGCAGCCATCCAAGGTTTACCGAGACGAGCAGGATCAGCATGATCCCGAGCCAGAAGTTGGGGATCGACAGGCCGGAAAGGGCGACCAGATTGGCGATCCAGTCGACCCAGGTTCCCTTTTTATAGGCCGACAGGACGCCTGCGGGAATGCCGATGGACAGCGCGATGATCAGGGCCATAATGGCCAGCTGGATTGTCACGGGCAGCTTTTCACCGATCAGTTCGGTCACGGGTTGCTGGGTGCGCAGGGAAATGCCCAGATCACCCTGCAATGCATTGCCGATCCAGGTGAAATACTGCACCGGGATGGGATCGTTCAGGCGATATTTCTCGCGCAGAAATTCCATGACCTCGGGATTGCGGTCTTCGCCGGCCATCACAAGGACCGGATCGCCGGGCAGCAGTTTCTGCATCCCGAACACGAAAATCGAGATCAGAATGATCGTCGGAATGGCGATCAGGATGCGGCGTCCGAGAAAGGCCAGCATGTTGTGGGCTCCGGTTCAGTAGTTGGCACGGCGATCATGCCGCCGGGCTGGTGTGTTTACTCGGACAGCGACACGCCTTCGAGCCGGATCATCCCATCGGGGTAGGGGACAAAGCCCTGTACCTTTTCATCCAGCGCCCAGATCCACGCCTGGTGGTAGAGATAGATGATCGGCATGTCCTCTTGCAGGATGGCGAGGGCCGCGTCGTAGTCTTTCTTGCGGGTCGCCATATCGTTGGAAACGCGCGCGCTGTTCAGCAAGCCGTCGACCTCGGCGTTCGAATAGTGTGAATCGTTGATGCCGCCGTCGGTGGTCATGAACTGATGGATGTTGCCATCGGGATCGACACGGCCAGACCAGCCAACCTGACTGGCAGTGTAGGCACCCGCAGACTGATCCGACAGCAGTGTGGCGAATTCCTTGGCCAGCAGTTCGATGTTGATCCCGGCCTCGGCTGCCATTGCCTGCACGACCTGCATCAGCTGCATCTGGACGGGGTTGTTGGGTACCTGAACTTCGACCGTCACGCCATCGGGGAAACCGGCCTCTTCCAGCAAGGCTTTCGCGGCCTCGATATCACGTCCGGGTACCGGGAAGTCCTTGTTGTACCAAGGCGAAGTCGGCGGGAAAGGCTGGTTGCCAGCGGCAAAGGCACCCTCAAACACCACCTGGTTGATCACACTGCGGTCAATTGCCAAAGATAGCGCGCGGCGTACGGCAGAATTTTCGCCCAGCGGATTGGCGGCGCGGTCGGTATTGGCGACGTTTACTGTAATGCCCTGATAACCCAGCGATACGGCCTGTTCCATCTGAAGGGAGCCGTCTTCCTTGACCGAAGTCACATCTGTTGCGGCCAGACGTTCCAGCATGTCGAGATCGCCCGAGCGCAGGTTCGCCAGACGCACCGTCGTGTCCGGGATCGGCAGGAACAGGACTTTGTCAAAATTGATGCTGTCGGCGTTCCAGTATTCGGCGAATTTTTCGAGAACGATACGGTCCTGCTGCACGCGTTCGACAAACTTGAAGGGACCCGAGCAGACGGGGTTGAGACCAAAATCGACGCCAGCCTCGCTCGCGGCAGTGGGTGACACCATCATGCCGGCCCGGTCGGCGAGCTGCGCAAGCAGGGTCGCATCGGGCGCGCCCAGTGTGAACTTGACCGTCAGATCATCGACAGCCTCGGCTCCGGTGATCGAGGACAGTTCCGATTTGCGGCGGCTTTCGTCCATGTTTTGGCTGCGGTCAACATTGGCGATCACGGCTTCGGCGTTAAAGGGTGTGCCATCGTGAAACGTGACGCCATCCCGCAGGGTCATGGTAAGCTCGAGTCCATCATCGGACCAGCTCCATCCGCTGGCCAGCTGCGGAACGATCACAAGCTCGGGCGTGATATCAACCAGCTTGTCGCAGAGCGAGGCATAGACGATCCGCCCGACAAAGGTGCGCGACTGATCGGGATCGAGAACATCCGGATCTTCCTGCAGGCCGATGCGCAGGTCTGCGGCGAATAGCGCTGTGGCGCTGATTCCCAGCACCAGCGCGAGGCCGAGTGTCTTTGAGATGGTCATGAAAGTGTCTCCTTTGTTGAACTGTCAGTTTTTTCAGAGGCGGTTATTCCGCCTTCTTGCGCCCGCGCCGCGCGGTAGAGTGCAAAGCGCGCCCTGGCAGACGGGCTTCGGGCGGCGTCGCCCCCGGTTAGCCCGGTCAGGTCAAGCGTTTCGGCAAAATGGCAGGCCACCTGACGGCCTGTCAGGTCCCGTAATGTAGGGCGTTCTGTTTTGCAGCGGTCCTGCGCGTGGCTGCAGCGGGTGTGAAAACGGCAGCCCGGCGGCGGTGCGGTCGGGTTTGGAAGATCGCCCTCAATCCGCGCTTTCGCGCGACGGGGGCCGACCCGGGCAATGGGAATCGCGGCCAGAAGCGTTTCGGTGTAGGGGTGCCGCGGCGCGGTGAATAGCCCTTCGGCCGGGGCCACCTCGACAATCTCGCCCAGGTACATCACCGCGACGCGGTCGGCCATGTGGCGGATCACGGCAAGGTCGTGGGCAATCACGACAAGGGTCAGGCCGAAGGCCTCTTTCAGGTCTTCGAGGATGTTCACCACCTGCGCCTGAATCGACACATCCAGCGCGCTGACCGGTTCATCCCCGATGATGACCTTGGGGCCAGTCGCCAGCGCCCGCGCGATACCAACGCGTTGCCGCTGGCCGCCTGAAAATTCGTGCGGATAGCGATCCGCATGGGCGGGGGTCAGGCCGATTCGGGTCAGAAGGTCGTCAACCCGGGCACGCCGCTCGTCCTTGTCTCCGATGCCGTGGGTGATCAGGGGCTCTTCGATCAGTGCGCCAACTGTCATCTGCGGGTTAAGGGAAGAAAACGGGTCCTGGAAAATGAACTGAAGGTCGCTGCGCAGGGCGCGCAGTGCTTCTGGTGGTAGCTGAGCGATGTCGGCCCCATCATACCAGACGGACCCTTCGGACGGGTCGATCAGCCGGACGAGCAGGCGGGCCAAAGTTGACTTGCCACAGCCGCTTTCACCAACGATGGCAAAGGTTTCGCCCTTGAGGATGGACAGGTCCACACCGTCAACTGCCTGTACGACGGTCGCGGGCCCGAACAGCGGCTTGCGGGTGACAAAGCTGCGCTTCAGCCCTTCGGCCCGAAGGATGATATCGCCGCTCATGCGCCCACGACCCGCAGCTTTGGCGTTTGCTCCAGTGGGGCGTGAAAACAGGCAACCTCGTGTTCGTTTCCGAGGCTGGTCAATGGCGGAACATTGTCGCAAATGGGGGTCCGGAACGGACAGCGGGTGGAAAACCGGCAGCCATCGGGCATGGCGGCAGCCTGCGGTACCACACCGGGGATCGTCACCAGCCGGTCAGACCGTGCCCCAAGTGAGGGCATCGAGGACATGAGGCCGATGGTATAAGGATGCTGCGGATCGTCGAAGACCTGCGCTACCGGGCCCGTTTCCACGATGCGGCCGGCGTACATCACCGCCACTTGATCCGCCATTTCTGCGACCACGCCCAGATCGTGGGTGATCAGGATCATCGCGGCGCCTGTTTCGGCCTGCAAATCCCGCATTAGGTCGAGGATCTGAGCCTGAATGGTCACGTCCAGCGCAGTTGTCGGTTCATCCGCGATCAGCAGTTCCGGGTCGTTCGCCAGCGCCATGGCGATCATCGCCCGCTGGCGCATCCCGCCAGACAATTCATGCGGGTAGGCATCAAGCCGCTTTGCCGCCGCCGGGATCCGCACGCGTTCAAGCATTTCCAGCGCACGGGCGCGGGCGGCTTCGCGGCTCACACCCTTGTGTCGGCGCACAGCCTCGGCAATTTGCTCGCCGATCTTCAGCGACGGATTGAGTGAGGACATCGGTTCCTGAAAAATCATCGCCATACGGTCACCGCGCACTTGCCCCAGTTCGCGCCGCGTCATGGTCAGCAGATCGCGCCCGGCAAACTGTGCCGTTCCGCCAGCGATCGACAGCGGCGGCGTCTGCAACAGCCCCATGAGCGCGAGGGAGGTCAGGCTTTTGCCGCAGCCGCTTTCGCCGACGATGCACAGCGTCTGTCCCGCGCGAAGCGAAAAGGAGATGCGGTCGACCAGCGGGGGCCGAACTCCAGCCACCTGGATTGACAGATCGCGGACATCAAGCAGGGGGGCGTTCAGGTTCATGTTTGATCCGTTTCGCGAACGGCCTGTAGGTTCCGCGACAGGTGGGTCAGGTGTTCGCGCATGGCCGCCCGTGCGGCGTCAGCATTCCCATCGGCGATGGTTGTGACGATCAACTGATGCTGTTGCGTATAGATCTCGCGCAGCCGGGGGGAGCGCGCCCGGTCCCGTTCATCCTGCCAAAGCTGCGACGAACGCACCTCATCCACCAGAGCGAAGGCGGCCATCAGGATCGGATTTCCGGCGGCACGGGCGATTAGCCGGTGCAGGGAGCCGTCCCAAAGCTCTGCGGCATCTGCGTCAGAACTCTGGTCGATCCGTTCCACCAGGAACCGCATCCGCGCGATGTCATCAGGTTTGGCGCGAATGGCGCAGAGGGCCGCCAGCTCCGGCTCGATGCATAGACGCGCCTCCATCACGCTAAGAGCATCTGCGTTGACGCCAATTTCGGCGGCAAGCCTGCCTGTTGGGTCCGGCGGTTCGCCGACGAAAGTGCCCTTGCCCTGACGACGCCAGATCAGGCCTTCGGCTTCGAGCGCATCCAGAGCGCGGCGCAACGCGCGGCGGCCGACATCGAGCTGTATGGAAAGTTCCCGTTCGGTAGGGAGCTTTCCGTCAGCAGCCACGCCGCCAGACTCTATCAGCTGACGTACCTGAGCCAGAACTCTGGAAGCATTTTCGGCGTTCTTCAAATGGGGCGGCACGGGGGTATCATCCTTGCTTGGGCCACAATTCGTAATTCAGCGCTAAGCACTTGCGTGAACCATTTAAAGATTGGTTCAATTTTGCCGGCTGTCAAACGTTTTCGCCGTTGCGGGCGTGTATGACGCGGACGATGCTTACTGGATTGGCATCGCAGTGTTGTGGCAATGCGCTGAGTATGGTGGATTGGCCTGCCGTGACTCCCGAAACGCAAAGGCCCGGAGCGGCGTGCAGCAGGCCTTTGACCAATATTTCAAAAGCGTCAACTTACCGGGCAGATGCACCGTTGTCGATCCAGGCCTGAACCAGTTTGCCCAGAACCTGTTGCGTGCCCGGGGCAGGGGTGCGCCCCTCTCCGGGCTCCCAACTCCAACCAATCAGGCCGTCTTCGGCCATATGTTTCTGAATCTCGTTCAGGTCACGGTTGCCGTTCCGTTCGGGGTCCTTGATCTGGGCACGGATTTCAGGCGCGGTCATGCCGACTCATGCCATCTCGACCGGGGGCAAGCTGCCAGGGAGAATGCCCCGAAATGTTGCCTTTTCCGGTCAAAAAGGCAACATTTTCCGCGCTGTGCCAGGTTGTGCAGTACAGCCCCGGTGCGCCAAAGTCCGCGCCACCATGCTGTACCGGCGGCATGTGCGGATGCATGTCATCCCCCTGCAAGGGCGTGTCGCCCCTGGGGTGGCAATTGAGGCATCGCGGGCTTTCGATGACTTTCATCACCTCCTGAAACACGGCGGTGGACCGCTCGGCTTCACTCTCTATCCCGGCGAATTCATCCACGGTTTTCAGGCCATTCACGGTGTCGGCCATTGCCGGGCCCGTCAGGGCCAGACTCAGGGAGCAGTAGACGTGTCATTCAGGCACCTGCCGTTACAAAAGGGTGACGGCGCACGACCTGTCCGGTTAGCGCGCGCCAGACATTGGCTACCGCAGGGGCAATCGGGGGCGTTGCGGGTTCACCAATGTCAGTCGGGTCGGCGACCCTGTTGATGATCGCGACTTCGACCTCGGGCATTTCGTGAATGCGCAGCATCCGGTAGGTGTCAAAGCTCTTCTGTGCAACTTCGTCGTCCTCACGCAGGGTCGGTTCGTTGAACAGGGCCGTGCCTAGACCGTAGCCGACTGCACCCTCGATCTGCGCACGGATCACGTTCGGGTTCACGGCAACGACGCAATCCACCGTGATCCAGACCTTAAGTACCCTTGGGAAGCCTCTGGCGTCAGACACCTCGGCAATCTGCGCCACGTAGGTGCCGAAGTTTTCGTGAAGGGCGACGCCATAGCCGCGGTCACCCTTGATTCGCTCGCCATCCCATCCTGCCATCTTGGCCACCCGTTCCAGAACCGCGCGGTCTCGCCCGGCCTCCGAGCTCAGCAGGTCCAGACGTCCCTGTACCGCGTCTTTTCCGGCCTTTTCAAACAATTCGTCAAGGAACACGCCTGTCGCAAAACTGGTGTGGGTGTGCCCCACTGATTGCCACCAAAGCACCGAAAGCGGGCTTTTCATCCGGACCCAATTCACCCGGATCGTGGGAAGATTATAGGGCATCTTCGTTGAACCATCGTATGAGGTGGCGTCCTTGCCTTCGGATTTGCCGTTGTCAAAGAAAGTGTCCAGTCATGATCGACTGATTGGCGACCGTGTTTTCCCATCCGAGGATGTTCCGGTCGGCATTCAGTCCGGTGCGCATCTTGTGCACGGTCAGGGGACGGTAGTAGCCGCCAGTCAGATCGTCTGTGCGGTTCCAGATCAGTTTCCACGCACCATCTGTGCCTGCCGGCTTGGCGATCTCGGCAATCTTGCGGCCGATCTGCGCCGTGGTCTGCGCGCGCCGCCCAAAGCTGCCGCCAGCAAGCATGACGTTGAGGGTTATATCGCCATCATCGATCCCCAGCGTCTGGGCGACGGCACTCTTGATCGCGTTACCATTGGATTTGGCGGCAGTGTCCAGTTTGGGGCGATTCATACCGATCAGCTTGAATTCGCTAGAGTTTTTAGGGCAGGTTCGACAGGCACCTCCTGTAGCGCGGCAACCTCCGCCCGATCGCCAAAGGACGATGATTGCCCGCTGGCTGCGTGGGAAACCACGCGATCCTCGACAGTGATTTCCCTGGCCGGTACATCCCACTTTTCGGCGACTGCGGCCACGAACATGGCACGGGCGGTAGCACCGGCCTGACGCATCTGAATGTAGGAATTGGCCATCGCGGTCGAGCCGCTGGTCGCCTAGAGTCCAAAGAATAGGCTTTTGTAGAGCTTGTCATCGGCAGGGGCGGATTCCGCGCGCATCTGATCCCAGCTGGCGTCTAGTTCCTCGGCCACGAGGGTGGCAAGGCCGGTAAAGGGGCCCTGACCGAATTCAATGTGTTTGATCTTCACCGTCACGGTGTTGTCGGGGCGATCCGCACAAAGGCATTTGGCGCAAAAGTCCCTGCAGGAAGCCCGTCTTTGGTTAGGACGGCGGCAGTACCAGATTGGGCACGACCTCTCATGGGCAAGGCAAGGGCGATCACGAGGCCTGCGCCAGTGGCCAGAAACTGCCTGCGATTTTGTACTGTCATGGCTCCGCCCTCCATCGAACTGGAGGCGTCATGAATGGCCTGACGGATCCGCACATAAGTGGCGCAGCGGCAGACATTTCCAGCCATCGCCGCGTCGAGATCTTTATCCGTCGGCGTGGGCACTTCGCGCAGCAACGCGGTGGCGCTGATGATCTGGCCTGACTGGCACCCGCCGCACTGGGGAACATCCAACCCCTCCCAGGCTGCGGTGATGGCCTCGGCCTCTGGACCCTCAAGTCCTTCGATCGTCTCGATGCTGGAACCGTCTACCGTTCCGACCGGCGTGATACAGGTTCGGCGTGGCATGCCATATACTATCATCGTACAGGCGCCGCATCCGAACTTGCTGCCAGTCAGCCGGAGTTCATCCCGGACCACCCATAAAAGCGGAGTATCCTTCTCAACATCGACGGTGACGTCCCTGACACTGATTGTGAAAGTCGCCATAGCTTTTTCCCTGGCGTGTTTTCTGGTTTGAACTTAAACGGCACAATTGCCATCGGCGTCACGATCGCCTGTTTGGCCGTATTCCGGTTCTGAATACCGTATCCGAGCGCTGGTCCGGTATTTAGCGTGCCAGAGGCCGTCAAACCGCTGTTCTTTCAGATAACTATATTTCTTCCGACCCGGGGCAAGGCTCGGGAAAAGTCTCTTTAAGCTGAAAATTAGCAGACGACGTACGGGTGACCTCTGTGACAACGCCCTTGTTGGCGTGCGCTCAAGTAGCAGTTGGGAGATAGGTATACCCCGGTTCTTCAGCGTTGCCCCAAGCAGGTGCTGTACATAACAGATGGCAAGATCCGGATCCTGCCATCTGTCTTATCCAACCATGTTTACCAAAGGCACCAACATGGCGAATGCATCGGGGCCGAATTTGGACCCTTTTTGCGGGGAAGGTTGCCTTGCCGACTGCCTTTTCAAACCACCGGTGGTTTCCCAAGGTCTGGCCGGGGCGCCAACACTGCAACTGCAATATTGGCTTTAGTTCTTCGGCACCTCTGCATTCCGTCCGGCGAGAACGACCGAAATTGTGTAGGCAGCTCGGGGGCTTAACCCCGCCATGATCGAAGCTGCAGCGTCCGAGCGCATCCGTGCGAGAAAGCCGGCCGCAAAGTCTGGGTCCATTTCCTCGAACAGCGCAGAGGCCTGTTTTGGTTTCATCGCCGCATAGACGTCAGTGAGTCGCGTCAGATCGTCCTCGGCCGCCGAATCCGCAAGTGAGAGCGTGCTGCGCAACTTTTCTTCTGCATCGACAAGCGCAGACATCTTGCGGTCAATCTCGGTTTCCACCACCGACAAGGCCTGCATCCGCGTGCGGATTTCGGTCTCGCGTTTTTTGATGCGCTCGTCTCGTTCGTTTAGGGCCGCGAGGATTGGCGCGATGTCCTCCTCGGAGGTGCAGGATTGCGCTTCGGCACTTTCGGCTGCGGCTGTGTGCGCCGCAGGTGTGTTTTCCCGGGCGAAAGCCTCACCGGCTCCGCCGCCGATACGCACCAGCGCCGATGCCACCAGCAGCCCACCAATCACAGCAAGTGATCCGCGCATACGGCGCCTGCGTGGCTTGCGGCCCTTTTTCGGTTGAATTTTAGCGCTCATCGGGCAGACCCCGACTGCATGCGGCGGGAGAAAACAGGCTCCTGCGGCGGCGGCGGTTCAGGTTTGGGCTGCTCTGGCGGAAGATCGTGCATAGAGGCGACCATCAGCTCAAGACGTTTGGCCACGCCCTCCGCCCTCTCGGTCAGTTCATTCAACGAGGAGGCAGAAGATCCAGCGGTTTTCTGCGCTGCTGCCAGCGTTCGCCTAAGGTCGTCAACCTGGGCTGACAGAACTGCTACCGCGCCACCGACGCCATTTTCCAGATCGTTGAAACGGGTCAATCGGCGCGCCAAAATAAAGCAGTAGAAGCCTGCTCCAAGCGCCCCGGCGACCAGTAAGATATCTGCGACAAGATCCATTCATGCCACCTTTCAGTTCAGTACAAATTCCATGACCAGCAGGTCACGCACGCGGTCTTCTCCGGCAACGAGTTGGATGCGCCTCAGCATCTGCGCCCGGAGCCTAACCAATGATGAGGGTTTTTCGATATCGCGAGGCTCGAGCGCGCGCAGATAGCTGTTAAGCACGTCAACGACCCGAGGCATGATCATTTCGACATCAGCAACCTTGCCTTTTGGCACCTCGAGATCAGCGCGAAAGATAAGGTTTTTATTGAGCGAACCGGGCCCAAGCGTCACGACGATCTGTGGCATCGATACAAATGAGATGTCTGGCAGTGGGCCCGAATCGACAACATGCTCATCCTCTGCATGTTGTGTTTCGCCGTGATCTCCACCGCCGAACAGCAGGCCCGAGGACACCGCAAAAAATCCACCCCCGCCACCCACGAGGGCCAGAACGAGGCCGATGATCATTGGCAGCTTAGACGGTTTTTTGGCCAGTTCTTCCTCCGGCACGGTGGCGTCAGTCATTCTCAACCCTTTCTGTGGTCCCGGCCTTTATAGCCCGGCAGGAACTAACTGATTGTTAAGCCTGATGCGCCAATGATGCCCTTGAACGGAAGAAGAATTCATCTGATCGGAGATAGCTATTGCAACAGATCCTGACAGTCTGGAACGCACTCAGTGCGCGGCGTCGGATCATGGTCGTGGGCGCAAGCCTTGCCATGTTCGCGGCGGTTCTCGCGATGTCACGTATGGCGTCTACTCCTAACATGGTGCTGCTTTACTCGGGTCTCGAATCGGGTGCCGCAGGCGAAGTCGTGAGCGCGCTTGAGCAGCGTGGCGTGCCTTACGATGTTCGTGGCGGGTCGATTTTCGTTCCTGGGTCGGATCGCGACGCGCTCCGCATGACTCTCGCCAGCGAAGGCCTGCCGGCGAACAATAACCGCGGCTATGAACTGCTCGACACGCTATCAGGATTCGGCACCACATCGCAGATGTTCGATGCCGCATACTGGCGCGCCAAGGAGGGGGAGCTTGCGCGGACAATCGTGTCGAATCCTCAGATCACCCAGGCGCGCGTGCATATTGCCAACAGTTCGGCAAACCCGTTTCAGCGCGATGTGACGCCATCGGCATCGATTTCTGTGACGACCACTGGCAGCATTCTGTCTGCCGCTCAGGCGCGGGCATTGAAGCATCTGGTGGCATCTGCTGTGCCCGGTCTGATCGCCGAAAATGTAGCGGTAATCGACGGAAAAGGCGGCCTCATCGGGTCGGAAGACGATGCTACCCCCGGAGGGGCTGCGGATGACAAAGCCGATCAGTTGCGGGACCGTGTGCAACGTCTGGTCGAGGCGCGCGTAGGTTCTGGCAACGCGGTTGTCGAGGTCAGCGTCGACACTGATACACAGAGCGAATCGATTGTCGAACGCAGCTTTGACCCTGACACGCGCGTGGTGATCAGTTCGGACACAGAAGAACGGTCCAGCCAGTCGCAGGATAGCGGCGGTGGCGACGTCACGGTCGCGTCGAATCTGCCCACGGGCGCGGGTGAAAATGGAGATAACTCAAGCAGCCAAAACAGTGAAACGCGCGAGCGCGTGAACTACGAAGTGTCCGAAACCACGCGTGAAATCATCCGGGCTGCCGGGACGATCAAGCGACTGACCGTGGCCGTTCTGGTCAATGGCAGCTTTGCCCCGAATGAGGCGGGTGAACTCGCCTTTGTGCCGTTACCCGAGGCAGAACTGACAGCGCTGCGGGATTTGGTCGCCTCTGCCGTGGGGTTTGAAGAGCAGCGCGGCGATGCCATCACCATCCGCTCGCTCCCGTTTGAGCGGCCCGAGGGGCTGGGCACGGAGGCGTCGGCACCTGATTGGCTGACGGCTAATCTGGATCCGTTGTCGCTGATCCAGATGGGGATATTGGCGGCTGTCGCGTTGATCCTCGGGCTCTTTGTTGTGCGCCCGATCTTGGCCGGAAAAGCAGCGGGCACGCCTGCTCTGGCTGGCGGTTCGGCGCTCGCCATCGGCAACAGTATGAATGACGAGGGTGGCGAATTCCTGACGGGTGAGATCGATCCGGATGACGATTTCGGTAATTTGCCTGCTTTGTCCACGAATAACGACTTTGGCGACATGGGCATGGGTATGGGCATGGGTATGGATGATTTCGGCGGGTCTTCGGAAGACCCGGTTGAGCGGCTCCGCGGGCTGATCGATCAGCGCCGCGATGAAACGGTCGAGATCCTGCGCAGCTGGCTCGACGAACCGGAAGAGGCTAGCTGATGCGTTTACGTGACCTTCTCGAAGATTTTGACGGAACCCCCGTTGTCTTCGCTCCGCAGAATACGATGAGCGATGAGGACGTCGAAAATTTGAAAACCGGCGCGTTCGAAGAGGGATATCGCGCGGGATGGGATGACGCGATCAAGGCGCAGTCCGATGATCGTTCGCGCATTTCAAGTGACTTCGCTCAGAATCTTCAGGATCTGTCTTTTACGTATCATGAGGCATATTCCGAGGTACTCAATGCCATGACGCCGCTGCTCGACGACATCGTGCGCAGCGTGTTACCGCAGATTGCCCATGATGCGCTGGGCCTGCATGTTCTTGAACAGCTTGAGGCGCAAAGCCGGGCCATAGGCGCGCTGGGCGTCGAAATCGTCGTCGCGCCAGAAAATGTCGAGGCAGTCTCTGGCGTGCTGGATCAGGATTTCGGCTTCCCGCTGCAAGTGACTGCGGATGACACGATGGCGGCAGGTCAGGCAGACATACGATTTGGAGAAACCGAACAGCAAATCGACCTGTCCGAGGTCCTGACCAACGTCAGCGCCGCCTTGCAGGGCTTTGTGCACGAAAACCGAAAGAAGGTGGTAAATGGATAACGCAACCCGCGAAACGTCTGCGCGGAGTGAAGGGGCTACACCCTTCACCTCAGTCCCGATTGAGATCACGGTTTCGGTCGGCCGCGCCCGTCCTTTGGTGCGTGACCTACTCAAGCTCGACGAAGGGTCGGTTTTGACGCTTGACCGCCGGATTGATGATCCGGTGGAGCTCTATGTTGGCGATCAGCTGATTGGTATCGGCGCGCTAGAGGTGATCGAGACGGATGGCCAGAGCATGCTTGCGGTACGTCTAACCGAAGTGGCCGATTTTCAGGCGCCGTCCTGACTATGCTGCGGATCCTGCCTGCGGTTCTGGCGGCGATGATTCTGTCGGCGCAGCCAGCCGTGGCGCAGCAGCTTTCGGTTGATCTGGGCGGTGAGGGATCGGTAACTGCGACCAGCCTTCAGTTGATCGCGCTGATTACCCTGTTGAGCCTGGCGCCCGGCATTGCCATGATGATCACCTGTTTTCCCTTCGTGGTGACGGTGCTGGCCATACTGCGGCAGGCTATCGGGCTACAGCAGTCACCCCCAAATATGCTGATTATCAGCCTTGCTTTATTCCTGACCTATTTCGTGATGGAGCCGGTTTTTCAAACGGCCTACACCAACGGCGTCGAACCGCTTTTGAATGAACAGATCGATGTGGAAGAGGCGTTGAAACGCGGCATAGAGCCTTTCCGAGGCTTCATGGCTGCCCGAACAGATCCAAATACTTTCTCCGCCATGGCGGATCTGCGACCGGATGCCATCGGGACTGGTCTGAGCCCGGATGCGAACCTGTCGATTCTCGTGCCCAGCTTCATGCTATCCGAGATTTCGCGCGCCTTTCAGGTCGGCTTTCTGATCTTTCTGCCGTTTCTGATCATCGATCTCGTGGTCGCGGCCGTGCTTATGTCTATGGGTATGATGATGGTGCCGCCAGCCATCGTATCTCTGCCGTTCAAGCTGGCTTTCTTTGTCATCGCCGATGGCTGGTCGCTGATCGCCAGTAGTTTGGTGCGTAGCTATTTCTGAAAGGTCAGGCGGGGCACAGGACGATGTCGGTGTCCCACTCACGACACTTTTTGGTGAGGGATGCAGGGGGCGGAGTATCTGTAAAGAAGGTGTCGACCTCGGACATAGAGGTGATGCGGGCCGGAGCGGTGCGCTGAAATTTGGAGGCGTCGGCCACCAAGAAAGTGCAGCGCGCTTGTTCCAGGATGGCTTGGCTGACCACAACTTCTTGGACGTCAAAGTCGAGCATATCACCATCAGCGTCCAGCGCGGAACAACCGACCACGGCGAGATCGAGCTTAAACTGGCGAATGATCTGGGTGGTCATGTTTCCAACCAATCCTCCGTCAGAGCGGCGCAGCAGCCCGCCCGCCACCACGATCTGGCAGTCTGGATTTGCCGTGAGGATATTGGCAACGTTCATGTTGTTGGTCACGACCAGAAGATTCTTGTGGCGAAGAAGCTCGCGTGCAACCGCTTCTGTGCTGGTGCCGATATTCAGAAAAATAGAGGAATCCGAAGGGATTTGCGCGGCACAGGCCCGTGCGATAGCGATCTTGGCAGCTTCATTCAGCGCGCGCCGGTCCTCGTATTCGATATTGGACGTCCCGGAGGGCATGACCGCACCGCCATGCACTCGTTCAAGCTGGCCCGAATCCGCGAGGTCGGCTAGATCGCGGCGGATTGTTTGCTGGGTAACACTGAAATAATCCGCCAGGCGCTCGACGGTAACCCGCCCTTCGCGCCGGGCGATTTCGAGGATTTCAGGGTGCCTGAACGTCTGCGACATGGCTTTACGTGATCTCCGTTCTAAAATTTGCACCCAATCGCATGTTTCACCCAAAGGCGGAACCGCCTTCACAGGCTGCATGTTCACATTCGATTCGCCCAAATGATCGCACATAAACGCACATTTGCGCGCATTAAATAGCCTGGAATTCGCCGATCGAGCGGTCATTCTTGCCAAGATATTCAAATTTTACACGACAACTCAATGCATTAATCGATTCGATCAAAAACGAAAAAACCGAACGCTGAGGGCTTTCATTGATCTTCAAATACTGACATAATTTGTAAGGAACGAACTGCGCCCGGGGAGGGGCTTATGTCCGAGACGGCGGAACAGATCGAGTCGTTTGATCTTTTCATCATTGGCGGCGGCATCAACGGTTGCGGGATCGCGCGCGACGCGTCTGGACGTGGCTTATCCGTTGCGCTGGCCGAGATGAACGATCTGGCTTCTGCGACCTCTTCTGCCTCGACAAAGCTGTTCCACGGTGGGTTGCGCTACCTGGAATATTTCGAATTCCATCTGGTCCGGGAATCCTTGATCGAGCGGGAAACCCTGCTGCGCGCAATGCCGCATATCAGCTGGCCGATGCGATTCATTCTACCGTATCACAAGGACATGCGCTTCGAGAACGAGACTCCGACTTCGAAGCTGCTGAACACCGTGATGCCATGGATGAAGGGGCGACGGCCCGCCTGGCTGATCCGCCTGGGCCTGTTCATGTATGACAATCTGGGTGGTCGCAAGATTCTGCCCGGCACCACCACCGTTGACCTGACAACCAGCCCAGAGGGTGCGCCGCTGAACGACAAGTTCGTGCAGGCCTATGAGTATTCCGACTGTTGGGTGCAGGATGCCCGCCTTGTGGTGTTGAACGCCCGCGATGCCGAGGTGCGGGGCGCAAAAATCATGACCCGGACAAAGGTAATGTCCGCCGAACGTGTGGATCAACACTGGGAAATCGAACTCGAAGACACCGAGACCGGTGCCCAGAAAACGATCAAGGCGAAGATGATCGTGAATGCCGGTGGGCCTTGGGTGGGAGACATCATCCGCACCAAGATACGCAGCAATTCCAAGGAAGGCGTGCGTCTGGTCAAGGGCAGCCACATCGTCACGAAAAAGCTCTACGATCACGACAAGTGCTATTTCTTTCAGGGCGAAGATGGCCGCATCATCTTTGCAATCCCCTACGAGCAGGATTTTACACTGATCGGCACCACGGATTCCGAACATCAGGATCCGGAGGTCAAGCCGACCTGCAGCGAGGAGGAGCAGACCTATCTGTGCAACTTCGCGTCCAAGTATTTCAAGACGCCGGTCAGCACCGGCGATATTGTCTGGACCTATTCCGGTGTTCGCCCGCTTTATGATGACGGCGCCAGCAGCGCCACGGCGGCGACGCGCGATTATACGCTGAAAGTTGATGATAGCGGCGGCGCGCCGGTGTTGAACATCTTCGGCGGCAAGATCACGACGTACCGTCGCCTTGCCGAAGGCGCGCTAGACAGGATGAAGCCCTACTTTCCGGATCTGCCGGACAAGTGGACAGCTGGTGTAACGCTGCCGGGCGGGGATTTCCCGGTCAGCGGTGTGGCGGCATTGACCGAAAAGCTGGCCGGTCAATATGCGTTTCTGACTGATAGCTGGGCCCAACGACTGATCCGCGCCTACGGAACCGAGGCATTTGGCATTCTGAGCGACGCAAAGTCATCCGATGATCTGGGCCGAAATTTTGGTGGCTCGTTGACAGAGGCCGAAGTTCGCTGGCTGATAAGCCGTGAATATGCACGCACCGCCGAAGACGTGGTCTGGCGCCGTTCAAAACTCGGGCTGCACATGACAGCGGGCGAAATCGCGGAGCTCGATCGATTTATGAAAGACACCCGCACTGACAGAACGGCACACGCCGCGCAGTGACGGGGTACAGGGGGAGGATGATATGACGCTTGCACTGCAAGGGGTATCCAAGGTTGTGGGTGGGCAGACGCATGTCCACAAGACTGACCTGACACTGGAAAAGGGCACGATGAACGTGCTGCTGGGGCCGACGTCGTCGGGCAAGACATCGCTGATGCGGCTGATGGCCGGGCTGGACGTCCCCAATACCGGAACCATTCACTGGAACGGCAAAGACGTGACAGGCATGCGGGTGCAGGACCGCAAGGTTGCCATGGTGTATCAGCAGTTCATCAACTACCCCTCGATGACCGTCTACGACAACATCGCCTCGCCCATGCGGCTGCTAGGCAAGTCACCGGCCGAGATTGATGCCGCCGTTCAGAAATCCGCCGACCTGATGAAGTTGACCCCAATGCTGCAGCGCAAGCCGCTGGAACTGTCCGGCGGACAGCAGCAACGCTGTGCGCTGGCGCGGGCGCTGGTCAAGGATGCCGGATTGGTGCTGCTGGACGAACCTCTTGCGAACCTCGACTACAAGTTGCGCGAAGAGTTGCGGATCGAGATTCCCAAGATTTTCGAAGAAGCGGGCAGCATCTTTGTCTACGCCACCACCGAACCGGAAGAGGCGCTTTTGCTGGGCGGCAACACTGCCACCCTGTGGGAAGGCCGCGTGACCCAGTTTGGCTTGACGCCGAACGTTTACCGCAACCCCGTCGATGCAACTACGGCACGGGTGTTCAGCGATCCGCCGATGAACTTTGTTCAGATTCTCAAGACCGGACAGACCCTGAATTTCGGCGACGGCAACAGCGCGCCCGCCGCAGGAAAGCTGGCCGAGCTGCCAGATGGGGAATACACTGCGGGTTTCCGCCCCAACCACCTCGAAATCATGCAGCACACGCCAGAGGCGGTTGCCTTTACCGCAAGGCTTGTGGTGACCGAGCTGACCGGTTCGGAAACATTTGTTCACCTGAACCATCAGGGCGAACGCTGGGTCGGTCTGATCCACGGCATTCACAAGCTGAATATCGGCGATGACTTGCAAGTCTGGCTCGACCCAAGCCACATCTATATGTTTGATAAAAAAGGCGCTTTGGTGGCCCCTGCCGCCTATGCGCTAGCTGCCTGAGGGAAAGAGTTCATGGCCAAGATCACACTCGACAACCTCGCCCATTCCTATCTGCCCAACCCGAAATCCATGGATGATTTCGCGTTGAAAGAACTGAATTACGACTGGGCCGATGGCGAAGCCTATGCGCTGCTCGGATCGTCCGGCTGCGGTAAGTCCACACTGCTGAACATCATCTCGGGGCTTTTGCACCCATCGCAGGGCCGTATCCTGTTTGATGGCAAGGATGTTACCGGATCACCGACGGCTGAGCGCAACATCGCGCAGGTATTCCAGTTTCCTGTTGTCTACGACACGATGACCGTGCGCGACAATCTGGCCTTTCCGCTGCGCAATCGCGGTGTCGATGCGGCGATCATTGCCGAACGGGTGCAGAAGATCGGCAAGATGATCGATATGGAGAACATGCTTGACCGCAAGGCGCGGGGTCTGACCGCCGATGCCAAGCAGAAGATCAGCCTTGGGCGCGGCATGGTCCGCGAGGATGTGAACGCCCTGCTGTTTGACGAGCCGCTGACCGTGATTGACCCACACATGAAGTGGGAATTGCGCACCCAGTTGAAAAAGCTGCACCACGATTTCGGCCACACGATGATCTATGTGACCCACGACCAGACAGAGGCGCTGACCTTTGCCGACAAAGTTGTGGTGATGTTTGATGGCCGCGTCGTGCAGATCGGTACGCCCGAAGAGCTGTTCGAAAAGCCCGCGCATACCTTTGTGGGCTATTTCATCGGCTCGCCCGGCATGAATGTGCTGCCTGCGACCGTGAACGGCAATGTGGCCGTGATTGACGGGCACGAGGTGCCGCTTGGCGCCAGGTACACCAGCCGACAGGGCAAGGTCGAAATCGGCGTTCGTCCGGAATACTGCAAACTGTCGGAGACCCAGGGTTTGCCGGTCAAGATCCGCCGGATCGAGGATGTGGGCCGCCACAAGATCGTCCGCGCCGCCTATGGGGCACACGACATCAACATCATCGCGAATGAAGGCGACAATATTGGCGCCGACATGACCTGCGTCACCTTCGATCCCGATCACGTCAACGTCTATGCGGATGATTGGCTGGTCAGCCCGTCGGGCGCGCAGGGCACAAAGGGGGAGGCCGCGTAGTGGAAAAGACCGTCAATCAAAAGGCGTGGTTCCTTGTCCTGCCTGTTCTCATCCTTGTCGCGTTTTCCGCCGTGATCCCGCTGATGACCGTGGTCAACTATTCGGTTCAGGACACCTTTGGCCAGAACCAGTTCTTCTGGGCCGGTCTGTCGTGGTTCGATGATCTGCTGCACTCTGACAGGATGTGGAATGCGCTGGGTCGGCAGATGATGTTCTCGGCCATCATTCTGGCGATCGAAGTGCCACTGGGCATCTTCGTCGCACTCAATATGCCGAAAAAAGGTTTCTGGGCGTCGTTCTGCCTTGTCCTGATGTCCCTGCCGCTGCTGATCCCGTGGAACGTGGTTGGTACGATCTGGCAGATCTTCGGGCGCGTGGATATCGGCCTTCTCGGCTATACTCTGGATGCGCTGGGTATCGACTACAATTACACGCAGGGCTTCTTTGCGGCCTGGACCACGCTGATCGTGATGGATGTGTGGCACTGGACGTCGCTTGTCGCGCTGTTGGCCTATGCGGGCCTGCAGTCGATCCCGGACGCCTATTATCAGGCGGCCAAGATCGATCAGGCAAGCCGCTGGGCCGTGTTCCGCTATATCGAGCTGCCCAAGATGACGGGTGTTCTGATGATCGCGATCCTGCTGCGCTTCATGGACAGCTTCATGATCTATACCGAACCATTCGTCGTCACCGGCGGTGGCCCCGGCAACGCCACGACCTTCCTGTCCATCGACCTAGTCAAGATGGCGTTGGGACAGTTCGACCTTGGCCCTGCGGCAGCCTTTTCGCTGATGTACTTTCTGGTGATCCTGTTGATTTCATGGGTGTTCTACACGGTCATGGTCAACCTCGACAAACGGGACGGAGTGTAAGATGACCGACGCCACCTCAACCTCCATCCCGGGCAATCTGACTGCTCAGCGTGCGAAAAAACGGTTCAAGCTCAAGGGGTCGGCCATCGTCATGGGCCTGTACCTGCTGTTCCTGCTGCTGCCGATCTACTGGCTGCTGAACATGAGCCTGAAGACCAATACCGAGATCCTCGGAGCCTTTTCGCTGTATCCGCGTGACCTGACCTTTGCCAACTACATCACGATCCTGACTGATCCCTCGTGGTACATGGGCTATGTGAATTCGCTGATCTACGTGGTGATGAACATGGTGATCTCGCTCGCTGTGGCGCTGCCTGCGGCCTATGCATTTTCGCGCTACAGCTTCATGGGGGACAAGCACCTGTTCTTCTGGCTGCTGACAAACCGCATGGCCCCGCCGGCCGTCTTTGCGCTGCCGTTCTTTCAGCTTTACTCAAGCGTTGGCTTGTTCGACACGCACATCGCCGTCGCTCTGGCGCATTGCCTGTTCAACGTGCCCCTCGCGGTCTGGATTCTGGAAGGCTTCATGCGCGGCGTACCCAAGGAAATCGACGAGACGGCCTATATCGACGGCTATTCCTTTCCGCGCTTCTTCCTCAAGATCTTTGTACCCCTGATCGCCAGCGGCATCGGCGTCGCGGCCTTTTTCTGCTTCATGTTCTCATGGGTTGAACTGCTGCTGTCGCGCACGCTGACGTCTGTAAATGCCAAGCCGATCGCCGCCACGATGACCCGCACAGTTTCGGCCTCGGGCCTTGACTGGGGCGTGCTGGCGGCGGCCGGGGTGCTGACCATCGTACCTGGCGCGCTCGTGATCTATTTTGTCCGCAACTACATTGCCAAGGGCTTTGCCCTGGGGAGGGTGTGATGCTGAACGCAACCGAGTTCTGTACGACGCGCCATTCTGATCGGACGTCGCATGTTCACACTGCAATGGGGAGCTTCTGACATGGCATGGATGGCATGGACCTGGCCCACGGCGGCATTCTTCGCGGTGATCGCCTGCCTGCTGATCACCTTCACGGTGCTCGCAATCAAATTTCCTGAGACACCCCGCACCGGCGTGCTCAGGATCGAAACGACAAGGGGCGACCGCCTCTTCATCACCCTTCTGGGTTCGGCCTTTATCAATCTGGCCTGGCTCGGGATCGTCGGCGCAAACCAACCTTACGCGCTGATCGCCTGCCTCATCTATGCCGTCGCGGTCTTTCGCTTCGTCTAGAAAATGGTGCATCCGGGGCGCGAGGAGTTCCCGGATACGACAAGTCTGGTTCACAAACGGGAGGAATAACATGAACCTGAACCTCAAATCCACAACTGCGGTGGCCGCGGCGCTTGCGTGTTTCGCAAGCCCGTCCATCGCCGACATGGCGGCGGCAACCGCTTTTCTCGATTCCGAGATTGGCGACCTGTCCAGCCTGACCCGCGCCGAGCAAGAGTCCGAAATGCAGTGGTTCGTTGATGCCGCTGCCCCGTTCGCGGGCATGGACATCAAGGTTGTGTCGGAAACCATCGACACGCACAGCTATGAATCCAAGGTTCTGGCCGCCGAGTTCAGCAAGATCACCGGGATCAATCTGACTCACGACCTGATCGGCGAAGGCGATGTTGTTGAAAAGCTGCAAACACAGATGCAGTCGGGCGAGAATATCTATGACGCCTATATCAACGACTCGGACCTGATCGGCACGCACTGGCGTTACAAGCAGGCGCGCAGCCTGACCGACTGGATGGCGAACGAAGGCGCGGACGTGACCAACCCCGGTCTCGACATCGACGACTTCATCGGCACCCAGTTCACCACCGGCCCGGACGGAGAGCTTTACCAGCTGCCCGACCAGCAGTTCGCGAACCTTTACTGGTTCCGTTATGATTGGTTCAACGACGAACAGAACAAGGCCGATTTCAAAGCGAAATACGGCTACGATCTGGGTGTCCCGGTCAACTGGTCGGCTTATGAGGACATCGCTGAATTCTTTACCGGTCGTGACCTGTCGCGTCTTGGTGTAGAAGGCGAAGTCTTTGGCAACATGGACTACGGCAAGAAGGACCCCAGCCTTGGCTGGCGTTACACTGATGCGTGGATGTCCATGGCTGGAATGGGCGACAAGGGTGAGCCCAACGGCCTGCCGGTCGACGAATGGGGCATCCGTGTAAACGACCAGTCCCAGCCCGTCGGTGCCTGCATGACTCGTGGTGGCGCCACCAACTCGCCCGCTGCGGTCTATGCCGTGGACAAGGCGATCACGTGGCTCAAGGACTACTCGCCGCCCGCCGCACAGGGCATGACCTTCTCTGAGGCCGGCCCGATCCCGGCGCAGGGCAATGTCGCGCAGCAGATGTTCTGGTACACCGCATTCACCGCGGCGACGGTTCTGCCTGACCTGCCCGTGATGAACGAGGACGGCACGCCCAAGTGGCGCATGGCCCCCTCGCCGCACGGCGCATACTGGGAAGATGGCATGAAAGTCGGCTATCAGGACGTGGGTTCCTGGACGCTGATGAAATCGACTCCGGTCGATCGTGCCAAGGCGGCCTGGCTCTATGCCCAGTTCGTGACCTCCAAGACTGTGGACGTTAAGAAAGCGCACGAAGGTCTGACCTTCATCCGTGAATCGACCGTTCAGCACCAGTCCTTCACCGATCGCGCGCCGAAACTTGGCGGTCTGGTGGAATTCTACCGTTCGCCCGCCCGCGTCCAGTGGTCGCCGACCGGTACGAACGTGCCTGACTATCCCAAGCTGGCACAGCTGTGGTGGCAGAACATCGGCGACGCCATGTCCGGCGCCAAATCCTCGCAGGAGGCCCTCGACAGCCTTTGCGGCGATATGGAATCGGTGATGGAGCGTCTTGAGCGGGCAGGCATCCAGGGCGACATCGGCCCGAAGATGAACCCGGTTGAGACTGCCGAATACTGGCTCGAGCAGCCGGGCGCACCCAAGCCCAAGCTTGAGAACGAAGACGAAGAGCCCAAGACCGTCAGCTATGACGAGCTGATCGCTTCGTGGAAGTAAGATGCCACCGCCGGAGCCCCGCACTTGGGGCTCCGGCTTTTTTGTGCTTAGTTTTCCGGGCGCGGTGTTTTGTACAAAGCGGGGCTGGCGGTCTGGATCGGGCCCCGTTTCGTACAAGGCAGACCAACCAGGAAAGGAACGGCCATGCGCTATATCTTAGCCATTGATCAGGGGACAACCTCCAGCCGGGCCATCCTGTTCGACGAATCCATGAAGATCACGGCGACGGCCCAGGAGGAGTTCGAACAACACTACCCGGCCTCGGGTTGGGTCGAACACGAAGCGTCCGACCTTTGGTCCACCGTGGCGGGCACCTGTAGGCAGGTCATTGAACGCGCGGGCATTTCCACGACCGAGATCGCAGCAATCGGGATCACCAATCAGCGCGAAACCACCGTTGTCTGGGACAAGGACACCGGACAGGCGATCCACAAGGCCATCGTCTGGCAGGACCGCCGCACGTCGCAGATTTGCGCCGAATTGCGTGATGCCGGCCACGAAGAGATGTTCACCGACCGCACCGGCCTGCTGCTCGACCCGTATTTCTCGGGCACCAAGCTCAAGTGGATCCTCGATCATGTGGATGGGGCGCGGGACCGCGCGCGCGAAGGCAAGCTGCTGTTCGGCACGGTAGACAGTTTCCTGATCTGGAAACTGACCGGCGGGGCCGAGCATGTGACCGACGCGACCAATGCGGCGCGGACCCTGCTTTATGATATCCGCAAGGGACGCTGGTCCAAGACCATCTGTGACTTGTTGGACATACCGATGGAGATGCTGCCAGAGGTCAAGGATTGCGCCGCCGATTTCGGCATGACCCGCCCGGATCTGTTCGGTCGCGAAATTCCCATTCTTGGGGTGGCCGGGGACCAGCAGGCCGCGACGCTGGGGCAGGCCTGTTTCCAGCCCGGCATGTTGAAATCCACCTATGGTACGGGCTGCTTTGCGCTGCTGAACACGGGGGATACGCCAGTCAAATCCCGGAACCGCCTGCTGACAACAATCGCCTACCAGCTGGATGGCAAGCCGACCTATGCGCTTGAAGGGTCGATCTTTATCGCCGGCGCGGTGGTGCAGTGGCTGCGTGATGGGCTCAAGATCATCCGCGACGCGAAAGAGACGCAGCCGCTGGCCGAAGGGGCGGACCCAAGCCAGAATGTCGTTCTCGTGCCTGCCTTTACCGGCCTTGGTGCACCCTATTGGAACGCCGAATGCCGGGGCGCGATCTTTGGACTGACGCGCAATTCCGGTCCCAATGAATTCGCCAAGGCGGCACTTGAATCCGTTGGCTACCAGACTCGCGACCTGCTCGAAGCCATGCATGCCGATTGGGCGCCGGAGGGTGGCGACCAAACCCTGCGGGTTGACGGCGGCATGTCGGCCAGTGATTACGCCATGCAGTTCCTGTCGGATATCATCGGAGCGCCTGTGGATCGACCAAAGGTGCTGGAAACGACGGCAATGGGTGCGGCGTGGCTTGCCGGTCAGCGCGCCGGGGTGTACCCGGATATGGAAGGTTTTGCAGAAATGTGGCGCCTAGACCGGAGCTTTGACCCCGGCATGTCCGAAGATGACCGCGCGACGAAATACGATGCCTGGAAACGTGCCGTTTCCGCTGCCATGACTTTTTAGACGCTTGATTTGAAAGGCCCGAAATGACCGCCATCACCCTTCGCCGCCATCTGACTGATGCCGGTCATGACTCTGACCTGATTTTCCTGCTCGAAGACATTGCCAGCGCCTGCCGCTCCACCGCCTACGAAGTGCGCAACGGGCCGCTCAAGGGCAATCTGGGCGTGGCTGACAGTATTAATGTGCAGGGCGAGGATCAGAAGCCGCTCGATATCATCGCCAACGACATCTTTGTGTCGACCTGCGCGAATTCGCCCCGTCTGGCCGCGCTGGTGTCGGAAGAGATCGAAGAGGTCGTGTGGCTGAAAGAGCCGAAAAAAGGCGACTACATGCTGTTCTTCGATCCGCTTGACGGGTCGTCCAATCTGGACACCAACCTGTCTGTAGGCACGATTTTTTCGATCATGCAGATCGAGGAGGACGGCAACAGAAACGTCCTGCGCAGGGGTGCCGATCAGCTTGTTGCCGGTTATGCGCTTTACGGTCCCGCCACGATGATGGTGCTGGCCGCAGGGCGGGGTGTTCAGGGGTTCACCCTGCATCAGGGTACGGGCATCTTCCGCCTGACACAGCCCAGCATGTCCATCCCCGAAACCACCAACGAATTTGCAATCAACACGGCCCGCCGCCGATTCTGGGATCAGCCGATCCGCGATTATGTTGACGACTGTCTTGCCGGGACAGAAGGCCCCCGTGGCAAGGACTTCAACATGCGCTGGGTCGCTTCTATGGTGGCCGAGGTTCACCGAGTCCTGATGCGCGGTGGCGTGTTCCTTTATCCGCTCGATGACAAGAACCGCGCCGCGGGCGGCCGCCTGCGTCTGCTTTACGAAGTCGCGCCAATGGCCAAGATCATCGAAGCGGCTGGCGGTGCAGCGTCCACTGGCACGGAACGGATTCTTGATCTGGTCCCGACCGAACCGCATCAGCGCGTCGCCACCATCCTGGGTTCGCGAGAAGAGGTTGCGCTTCTGGAGCAGATGCACCGAAAGCCAGCAGAAGCGTGAACTGGCAGGGGGCGCGGCAATGAAGTCATTTTCACTGCTCGCGCCCCGGATCGTCTTTGGCCGGGGCGTTGTTTCAAGCCTGCCGAAAGAGGTGGCGCGCTACGGTTCTCACGTCCTTCTTGTTCGGGGCCGGTCTGTCCCTTTCGTGGATGTTATCGATGCGGGCCTTCGGGCGCTGGGGTGCAGTGTGACCACGATCATCTGCTCGGGCGAACCGGATTTACCCCAGCTTGAGGTGGCGCTGACGACCGCCCGCGCTACTCAGGTCGATTGCGTTCTCGCCATGGGCGGCGGGGCGGCCATTGACCTTGGCAAGGCCCTTGCCGCGCTGATACCTGCCGGGCGCGGCCCGATGGCCTATCTCGAAGTGGTGGGCGAAGGTCTGCCACTTGACGCCGCGCCGCTGCCCTTCATAGCCTGTCCGACCACGGCTGGTACAGGGGCCGAGGCAACGAAGAATGCCGTGATCGCGGTGCCGTCCCACAATCGCAAGGTCAGCCTGCGCGACGACCGCATGTTCGCCGATCTGGCGCTTGTCGACCCCGCACTGACGGACAAATGTCCAAGGGGCGTGACACTGGCCTCTGGGTTGGATGCGATCACACAGGTTATCGAACCCTACCTGTCTGCCCGCGCGACCCCCCTGATCGATGCGCTGTGCCGGGACTCCATTCCACGCGGACTGCAGGCCCTGGCCCGACTGATGCAGGGCGAAGACAGCAGCGCCCGAGATGACCTCGCTTATACCAGCCTGATGGGCGGCATTGCCCTGTCGAACGCGGGCCTTGGGGCGGTTCATGGTTTTGCAGGGGTTATCGGTGGCCGCTATTCCACTCCACACGGCGCGATTTGCGGGCGGCTTCTGGGGCCAGTGCTGCGGATGAACGAGCGAGTGTTGCCAGAGCAGGGCGAAAAGATCGCGCGCTATCAGGAAGTGCGGCATTGGCTGGCAGAGGCGTTTGGCGGCGAGCCGGACTCAGCCTTCCGGCTGTTGGAGGATTGGGTCGATGATAAAGGCCTGCCACATCTGTCAGAGCTTATCGCGCCAGATGCGGACCTTACCGATATCGCGACCGAATCCAGGACCTCCTCTTCGATGAAGGCCAACCCAGTGACGCTGGAGACCCATCAACTCGTGCAGATCCTCTGGGAAACCCTGCATCGGTAGAGGCAGCGCTCTAGAATGTGCACCACTCGGGTGCGGTATCCTGTAACGGAAGCGTAGAATAAAAAATAGCGCGCCGGGCCACGGCGCGCCATCAACTCACAGACTTTCACGAACCCCGGGGATTAGCCGAGAACCTTTTTCACCGCGATGGCTGTCTTGTCGGCAACCTCGTCCGCCTCTTCACGGGTCAGGCAGAAAGGCGGTGCAAAGCCGAGGATGTCGCCTTGTGGCATGGCGCGTGCGATCACACCCTGTTCAAGCAGCGCCGCCGACAACTGCGGCCCGACCTTGTCCGCGCCGTCAAAGAACGTCCGGCTGTCGCGATCCTTCACGAATTCGACCGCACAAAGCATCCCTTCGCCACGGACATCGCCCACATGAGCGTGTGATCCGACGGCCTCTGCCATCACCTTGTTGAGGTAGGCGCCAATTTCACCCGCATTCTGTACAAGGTTCAGTTCATCGATGAGTTTCAGGTTGGCCACACCGGCTGCCGCCCCGACGGGGTGGGCCGAATAGGTCCAGCCATGGCCGATCGGGCCGTTCTCATCTGTGCCCTGCTCAAGCACCTTCCACATCTTCTCGCTCACGATGGAACCCGAAAGCGGCGCATAGGCCGAGGTCAGACCCTTGGCGATGGTGATAAGGTCAGGCTTCAGCCCGTAGTGTTCAGAGCCGAACATGGTGCCCAGACGACCGAAACCGGTCACGACCTCATCCGCGATCAGCAGGATGTCGTTCTTTTCCAATACCTTCTGGATCGCATCCCAATACCCGGCAGGTGGCGGCACGATGCCCCCGGTCCCCAGAACAGGTTCGCCGATGAAGGCGGCAATTGTATCTGCACCTTGCTCTTCAATCAGTTCTTCCAGCTTGGCGACGCAATGGGCGACGAAATCTGCCTCGCTCATCGCCAGATCGGGGCGGCGGAAGTAATAGGGCGCTTCGGTGTGCACTACCTGGCTTAGCGGCAGGTCGAACTTGTTATGAAACAGCTCCAGCCCGGTCAGCGACCCGGTCATCAGGCCCGACCCGTGATAGCCGCGCCAGCGCGAGATGATCTTCTTCTTCTCGGGGCGGCCAAGGATGTTGTTGTAATACCAGACCAGCTTGATGTTGGTTTCGTTGGCATCCGAGCCAGACATGCCAAAATAGACCTTCGACATATGTGCAGGCGCGCGGTTCATGATCATCTTGGCAAGCGTGATTGACGCCTCGGTGCCGTGGCCCACGTACGAGTGATAATAGGCCAGCTCTTTCGCCTGGACAGCAATCGCCTCGGCGATATCCTGACGGCCGTAGCCGACGTTCACACAGTAAAGACCCGCAAAGGCATCCAGCAGTTTGTTGCCATCACGATCCTCGATGTGACAGTTGGTTCCGCCAGTGATGATCCGCTGCGGGACATTCCCGCGCGCAAATTCGGCCAAATGGGTCGAAGGGTGGAAAAAGTTCTCGCGGTCCCACTGCTCCAACATGTCATTCTTCAGCATCATTTTTCCTTTTCTTAAAAATTCATTGGGACGCTTGGAAAAGAATTTTCGTACGAAAATTCTTGCCTCCGGCCCCAGCGCAGAGTCATGCCCAGTCGCGGCATACGTATTTGATTTCGGTAAAGGCCTCGAGCCCCTGCCGCGCCCCTTCGCGACCCAATCCGGATTGCTTCATGCCGCCAAAGGGGATCGGCGCACCTGTCACCTTGGTTCGGTTCACGGCAACCATTCCGAATTGCAGGGCCCGGGCCAGACGATAGATCCGCCGGGGATCGACCGTGTGCACATATGCCACCAGACCGTATTCAGTGCTATTGGCGCGGGCGATGACCTCGTCTTCGGAATCAAACGGTACAATTGCGGCCACCGGGCCAAAGGTCTCTTCCCGCAGCATCAACGCATCGGCAGGCACATCGGCCAGCACAGTCGGCTCATAGAACAGCGGACCCAGCGCATGCCGCTTGCCACCGCAGACCAGCCGCGCGCCCTTGGCCAGCGCGTCGGCAACGTGCTCTTCCTGCTTGGCGACGGCCTTTTCGTTCATCAGCGGGCCAAGGTCAGGGTCATCCATGCCTGTTCCGATCGTCAGCTTCTGCGCTGCCGCCGTGAACTCTTCGACAAAGGAGTCGTAAATGGGGCGTTCAACAAAGATCCGATTGGCGCCAAGGCAGTCCTGGCCAGAGGTCGCGAACTTTGCCTTGATTGTTTCCTCGACTGCCTGCGCCAGATCAGCGTCCTTGAACACCAGCACGGGCGCGTGGCCGCCCAACTCCATGATCAGGGTCTTCATGGTGTCGGCGCACTGACGGTACAGCAGTCTCCCCACTTCGGTCGATCCGGTAAAGGACAGCACCCGCACGCGGGCGTCTTTGGTCCAGGGCTCGACGATCACCGGGGCCTTGCCGGTCACCACATTGAACACGCCCGGGGGAAATCCAGCGCGTTCGGCCAATTCGGCCAGCGCCAGCGCGGAAAATGGGGTTTCGGCGCTGGGATGCGAAACCACAGTGCAGCCAGCCGCAATCGCTGCGGCGGCCTTGCGGGTCAGCATCGCAGCCGGAAAATTCCATGGCGTGATCAGCGCGGCAACGCCGACTGGCTCGCGCCACAATTCGACCTCGGCGTCGGGCAGGTGTGATGTCACGCCTTCGATATTCGTGCGACGCGTCTCTTCGGCGTAGAATTCCACGAAATCGGCGGCATAGGTGATTTCGCCCCGCGCTTCGGAAATCGGCTTGCCCTGCTCAAGCACCATGATCCGGGCCAAGTCTTCGCGGTGTTCGATCATCAGATCGTACCAGCGACGCAGCAGGCGGGCGCGCTCCTGCGGCAGGGTGGTCGACCAGGTGGCAAAGGCGGCCTGCGCAACGTCAACGGCACTGCGGGATTCGATGCCCGACAGACTGGCGACTTCACCCAGCCACTCTCCGTCCGCCGGGTTTGTCACGGCAAATGCGGCACCGTCTGCGGCCCGGCACCATTTACCGCCGATGTACGAAAAGCTGCGCACAAGGCGTTGGTCGGACACCTGGCCAAGGGGTGTTTTGGGTAGCGTCTGGTGAACGGTCACGGGGCATACTCCTCTGACTGGGTTGCGCAAAACCTAGCCGCCCGCCGCCAGTGAAAGAGACCAAATACACCACCCCTGGCAGAGGAATCCTCTGCCCATCACGCCGGAAGCAGCCCAAACTTGCCTCGGCCTCGAGAGGCGCCTCCTGCTTCTATCCAAATACGCAAAACTGACCCTGCGCCAAAGCCTCGATGGCTTATTCGTCCAGCAAAAGCCCCAGAGGCAGCCCGACCGAGGATTTAACGGGCTTTGTCACGATATAAGTATAGTATCGCGCCAGCCCGATCCGCGCCTCTAGCAGCGAGTCGATCAGCCTTTGATAGGCGTCGATGTCCCGCGTCACCACTTGCAAAAGATAATCGAACCCACCGCCCAGAGCCCAGCACCAGGTGACTTCATCATGCATCAGAACCGCGCGTTCGAAAGCTTGGAAATGCTCGGCCTTGTGTCCCTCAAGCTCGGCAGCGACGAAGACAACCACATGCGGCCCGAACGCCTTGAGCGATAGGCGCGCGCCGTAGCCTTCTATGATTCCGGCCGTTTCCAGTTTCTTCAGCCGCTCCCAGCAAGGAGTCGGTGACAGGCCCACCTGTTCGGCCAGTTCCGCCTTGGTGATGCGTCCCCGCTGGCTGAGCACCCGGAGGATTTCCATGTCGCGCGCGTCAAGTTTCAGCATGGCAGGCCCAGCACGTGGGTGGCGATCGCGGTGTCCTGCGCGCCGGTGCCTGTCAGGTCGGCTATGGTGATATCGCTTTGTTTTTGCCGTCCGTGGTGGGCGCCGGTGATGATCGCGCCCAGTTCCGGTGGGGCGCCACGGGTCCAGACACCGGCCTCAATCGCGGCGCGCAACTCGCCCAGGCGCTCGACTTGGGATACCCGGTCCGCGACATAAAGGTCGGCGCGCATCAGTGCCGCGGGCACCAGTTCGCATTTCCCCGGTGCGTCCGATCCCATCGCTGTGACGTGCAGTTCAGGGTGCAGCCAGTCTGCCTGAAGGATCGGTTCACGCGCCGGTGTCGTGGTCACGACCAGTTGGGACCGTTTCACCAGAATGGCGGGATCGCTCGCAACCTCGGCCTCGATCCCCAGCGCGTCAGCCAGATCCGAGGCACAAAGCGCCGCCTTTTCCATGTCCCGCCCCCAGACCAGAACCCGTTCGAAAGGGCGCACCAGATGTGCCGCGCGCATTTGCAGACGTGCCTGCAAGCCAGTGCCGATGACGCCCGCCGTTGTCACCTTGGCCGGTGCCAGATGCCTCGCCGCCACGGCACCGGCCGCAGCCGTGCGCATGTCGGTGAGGAAACCATTGTCCAGCAGCACTGCCTGCACCTGCCCGGTGGTGGCGGAAAACACCGTCATCAATCCGCCAAGGCTGGGCAGACCGCGTTTCGCATTGTCAAAGAACCCCGTGCTGACCTTCAGCGCAAAACTGTCGAGGCCGGGGATATAGGCGGTCTTTACGTCCACTTCGCCATGCACAGCGGCCAGATCCATCGACAGGATCGGCGGCATGATCACCCCACCACCGGCAAGCGCCACAAAGGCCGCCTCGACCACGTCGACAAGCGCCAGATCCAGCGGCACCATGTTGAGCAACTCGGCCTCGGTCAGGATACGGATATCATGCGCCATAGGGCATCCCCTTGATCGTGACATCGCCCAGAATAACGTCCCGCCCCGACACGATGCGCGTGAACACATCCATGTCCAGATTGCGCCCTGTGATCACGGTGGCCGTCGGGCCGGTCAGGGTCAGCTTTCCGGCCTGCACTGCGGCGGTGCCGACGACGCAGCCACCTTCGGCAACGATCCGATCTTCGTAATACAGCGTCTGCATGGCGCGGTAGATTTCTTCTTCGGTGACCAGAATGACATCATCCAGCAATGCGCGGCACATGGGATAGCTCAGCCGATTTTCCACTCCGATTCCGCCGCCCAGTGAATCCGCAAGGCTGGCGTATTCGGCGACCTCGACCGGGTGCCCGGCCCGCAAGGATTCGTACATCGCTGCACCCCGGTCCATGCTGATGCCGATGACCTTGACCGAGGGCTTCAAAGCTTTTGCGGCCAGTGCCACACCCGCCGCCAGACCGCCGCCTGAAAGGGGGACCAGCAACGTCTCGATTTCGGGGCGGCGCTCCATGATCTCAAGCCCGATGGTGCCTTGCCCTGCGATCACGAAAGGATCGTCGAAGGGCGAGATTTCGACCAGCCCTTCCTCGGCCACCAGTCGTCGGCTTTCGGCAAAGGCGTCATCCTGTGATCGCCCGACGATCCGCACCTCGGCGCCAAGGGCGCGAATGCCGTCCACCTTGGCCTGCGGCACAAGTTCCGACATGCAGACCACGGCCCGCATCCCCTTTTCCGCCGCAGCATAGGCCACACCACGTCCGTGATTGCCAGTGGAACAGCAGGTCACACCCGCCGTGCCGTCCGGCAGGTTAGCCACAGCGTTCAGTGCGCCGCGCAGTTTGAACGCGCCGATGGGCTGCATATTTTCGAGCTTGAGCCAGAACGGCTGGCCGAACTGCGCCTCCAGATAGGGAGAGGGGACAAGGGGTGTGTCGTCGGCAACACCGCGCAGCACGTCGGCGCCGGCCCGGATGTCGTTCAGCGTGAGGGAGGGGGACAGATCTGTCATGGCCGGACTATAGGATCGCGGGCAAAGGCGTGGAAGTCATGGCGTGATCTCGATCTGCAGATGCTGGCGGTAGGGCCGATCGGGGGTGCACAGGATTGATCCGAACTGCGGATGCATCAGCGCACCGGGGAGGTTCTGTGCCTCAAGGCAGATCCCGGCAAAGGGCGCGTGGGCGGCACTGCCATTGGTTTCAGCATGAGGCCCGAGGGTGTTCGAGGTATAGAGCTGGATGCCCCGCTGGTCCGTCCAGAGCCGCAGTCGCATGCCGTTTGGCGCGGTGACTTCGGCCTGTGGGCCGTCGGTGTCATCCAATACAACGTTGCCGTCCCAGCCGGTGCGCGCCGGGTCCGCTTCGGCCAGCACTTTCGGGGTGCGGAAATCGTAAGGGGTGCCGGTCACATCCGCAATCTCGCCCGTGGGCATCAGATCTGGGCCATTGGGTGTGTAGTGTGACGCGGCAAGGCGCAGCGCATGATCACGCACACCGCCGAAACCCATGAGGTTGAAATAAAGGTGCTGTGCCAGATTAATAGGCGTTTCCCGGTCGGGGCGCACCATCATTTCATAACTTAGGCGGTGGCCATCAAGGGTCATCTTCACTTCGGCATCGACCGCGCCGGGGTAACCCTGATCCAGATGCGGGGAATGCAGGCGCAGTGTCACCGCCCTGTCACCCTCGGGCGAAAGGATCCAGTTGCGCAGCCCAAACCCGCCCGAACCGCCATGAATGTGGTGCGGAGGTGCGTTTACGTTCAGCGGCCAGACCTGTCCGTTCAGTTCGAACCGCGCATCGCGGATGCGGTTCACGACCCGGCCGCAAAGCGCGCCCATGGCGACAGGATTTGTGCGATAGGATTCGGGATCCGCATAGCCAAGAACGACCGGTACGCCGCCCACACGCCAGTGTTGCACCACGCAACCCATCGACAGCACGGTGATTTCGACATCGCCGTCACGCAGCGTATGGCTTTGGATAGGGTCGGATGGCGTCACGTTCGCGGCTCCTGCGTAGAAGGGTCCGCGCCACTCTGACCAATGGGGCGGCACTGTCAAACAGGTGGGGGCAGGTGATACAATCGAAATACGGTCAGGGATGTCATTCCGGCGAAACCCCCGCCTGTTTTGCGCCCGACGAACGGGAGGTGATACCGCCAGTCCGCAACGGTCAGGGGGGCAGGGGAAACAAAGCACCTTGTTTTAGGATCATGGGTGGGACTGTGGGCGGGCGCAGAGGAGCGAATTGGCACAGACTGGCCCTGTCAGAGATGTAATCTGGCTATACCCCGGCGCGCAAACGCGCATAGGGTGCGGCGTATGACGCCAGAGCACGCACCCCCCGACACATCACCATTCGACAGCCGCTATTCCTGGGCGCGTCTGGGCATTACCCTGTTGATTGCCGTGATGGGCAATGTCGGCATGTGGGCGATCATCGTGATCATGCCCGAGGTCGGTGCCGAATTCGGTGTCAGCCGGGCCGAGGCCACTTTGCCCTACACAACCACGATGATTGGCTTTGCGCTGGGCAACATGGTTATCGGCCGCGCGGTGGACCGCTGGGGCGTGACAACGGCGCTGTCAGGCGCGGCGCTGCTGATCGCGGTTAGCTACGGCGTTGCCGCGTTCAGCCCGACCATCATGGTGCTGAGCCTTGTGCAACTGGCCATCGGTTTTGGCACGGCTTCGTGCTTTGGTCCGCTGATCGCGGACATATCGCTTTGGTTCGACAGGCGGCGCGGTATTGCGGTCGGAATCGCCGCCTCGGGAAACTACCTGTCGGGCGCGATCTGGCCGGTGTTGCTGGGCTGGCTGGCAGAGGACGCGGGCTGGCGGTGGATCTACATGGTTCTGGCGGTTCTGACCGTGGTGATGATCCTGCCGCTTGCCCAGTTGCTGCGCCGTCGTCTGCCGCTAGACGCAACGGCACAGGCCGAGGCAAAGTCCGCCTCTCGCGCCCGGTCAACCGGGTTCAGCCCAAGCCAGCTCAGCTGGATGCTGGGGCTGGCGGGCATTGCCTGTTGCGTGGCGATGTCCATGCCGCAGGTGCATATCGTAGCGCTTTGTGTCGACATGGGGTTCGGCGCGACCGTCGGTGCCGAGATGCTGTCGCTCATGCTGCTTGGCGGGGTGGTGTCGCGCATCCTGTCCGGGCTGCTCGCCGACCGGCTGGGTGGCGTGCGCACGCTGCTGATCGGCTCGGCCCTACAGGGCATCGCGCTGTTCCTGTATCTGCCTGCCGGTGGGCTGGTGTCGCTCTACCTCGTCAGCCTTGTGTTCGGTCTGAGCCAGGGCGGGATCGTGCCGAGTTATGCGGTCATCGTGCGCGAATACCTTCCGGCGCGAGAAGCAGGGGCAAGGGTCGGGTTCGTCATGATGATGACGATTCTGGGCATGGCGCTGGGTGGCTGGATGTCGGGTTGGATCTATGATGTGACAGGCAGCTATCAGTGGGCGTTTCTCAACGGAATCGCTTGGAACGGCTTGAATATCGCGATCATGGTGGTGATTCTGTTGCGCGGACAGCGTGGTCAGGGAATGCGGGCAGTGCCTGCCTGAAGCGCAGCGGCAGGGGCCGCCTCAGTCCTGCCGCGGACCGATGCAGACCTAGGAGTCTTCGGGAAGGTCCTGATGAAGGTGGCGTTCACCGCGCGCTTTTGCCAGCAGGATTTGTTTCTGCCGCTCGCGGAAACGGGCCTTGTCCTCGGACGTGGTTTCGTCTGCACAAAGATGGCAGGCGACGCCTTCCTCGAATTCGGGACGGTCCCGGTCTGCTGGCAGGATCGGGCGGCGGCAGGCGTGGCACAGTTCGTGGGGTCCTTCGGTCAGGCCGTGGCCGACCGAAACCCGCCCGTCAAAGACAAAGCATTCGCCCTGCCACCGGCTTTCTGCCTCCGGAACCTCTTCGAGATATTTCAGGATGCCACCCTTGAGGTGATAGACGTCCTCGACTCCCTGACCCAGTAGGTAGTTGGTGGACTTTTCGCAACGGATGCCGCCGGTACAGAACATCGCGATGCGCTTGTTGTGGAAGCGGTGTTTGTTTTCCTCCCACCAGGCAGGGAAGTCCCGAAAGCTGGCGGTTTGCGGATCCACCGCGCCGTCGAAACTACCGATGGCGACCTCGTAATCGTTGCGGGTGTCGATCACCGCCACATCCGGGGCCAGGATCAATTCGTTCCAGTCCGCAGGGGCGACATAGTGGCCGGTACGCGCCAACGGGTCCACGTCCGGCTGGCCCATGGTCACGATTTCTTTCTTCAGCCGCACCTTCATGCGGGCAAAGGGGCGCGTCGCTGCAGTCGACAGCTTCCAGTCGATGTCGGCGCAGCCGGGCAGGGCGCGGATCTGGTCCAGCACCGCCGTTACTCCCGCTTCGGGACCGGCGATGGTGCCGTTGATCCCCTCGGGGGCGAGCAGCAGAGTGCCGGTCACGCGGTTCGACAGGCAGGCCGCGCGCAGGGGCGCCTGATACGCGGCAGGATCCGCGAAACGGGTAAAGTGATAGAGGGCAGCAACGGTGAACATTAGGGCGATGTACGCCCGCCGCGACCCCAGATCAAGAGACTGGTGTCCGAGGATCTTGAGCAGCGCGGCGGAGCGCCCTAGTCTGCCCAGAACCCCAGAAGGAGCTCCGCCATGCCCGCCCTGATCGTGATCGACGTCCAGAAGGATTTCTGCCCTGGCGGTTTGCTTGCCGTGCCGGATGGTGATGCGGTGGTCGCGCCAATCAACGCCATGATGCCCGATTTCGATGCGGTGATCCTGACGCAGGACTGGCATCCGCAGGGCCATAGCTCTTTCGCCAGCCAGCATCCGGGCAAGGCGCCACTGGAAATGATCGAGATGCCCTATGGGCCGCAGGTGCTCTGGCCCGATCACTGTATTCAGGGATCGGACGGCGCCGCGTTTCATGCGGATCTGAACGTCAATCCTGCGGACCTGATCATCCGCAAGGGATACCGTCGTGCAATCGACAGCTATTCCGCATTTTTTGAAAATGACCATGTCACGCCAACAGGGCTGGATGGCTACCTGCGCAGTCGCGGCATCAATGACCTGACAATGGTCGGCCTTGCCTTTGATTTCTGCGTTTTCTACTCGGCCATGGATGCCGCAAAGCTGGGTTACAGCGTCACCGTGCGGCGCGATGCAACGCGCGGTATCGATTTTGACGGATCGTCCCAAACCGCCCAGACCGCCATGCAGGAGGCCGGGGTGATTCTGATCTAAGCCTCTTGCGGCTTTATTAACTGGACGGGGGCTACACCGGGCACGAACAGGTTTGGTGGCCCCCGCATGATGCGTTCTCCTCTTGGCTCCGATGCTCAGGCGATCGCGTTCGAAGCGCGACATTCGCCCGAAGGACTGCTGGCCCGGTATGCCAATGGCAGGGTCAAGCATTTCTGGGCGCGTCAGGTGCTGACCGCGATTGGGGCCGGTTCACTCGCTCTTCTCGATACCGTCCAACTGGGTCTGATCACTTGTGCCTTGGCTCTGGTGGGAGAAGGAGTCGACTGCGCGATCTTGCGTCAGGTCCCGCGCTGGTTGAAACGCGGCATGCCTTTTGACTGGATAAGTAGAATTACCACGGTAACGGCCGGCTTTCAGGCGATGACCATTTCGGCTTGCATTCTTCTGACGCTCCTCGCTCAGTCAGAACATCATGTCAGCTTTTTCGCCATCGCCTTCCTTGTCGGTGCGACCTTCAATGCAGGCGTTGTAATCACATATCACCCGCCCGCCGGGAAAACGCGCGTTGGAATCTACGCGGCGACAGGTCTTATATATATGGCGCTGGACATCGCCATGGAAGGCGGGCTTGTCGCGCATCACGGCTTTGAAATGATGGCCGTCCTGCTGATGGCCAACAATGTCCGGGCCTTCCTGACCATGGTCATCGGGGCGCAGCGCTATCATGTTCAGTCTAATCGCGAACTGATCAAGGGTGCGCAGGCGCTGGAAAAAAGCAACCAGGAACTGCTGGAAGCCCAGCGAGAGGCGCGCCAGCTGGCACTAGTCGCCCGCCACGCCAATGACAGCGTGATTATGTCCGACAAGCACGGCAAAATCATCTGGATCAACGAGGCCTTCCAGAAGGTGACCGGCTTTGGCTGGCATGAGGCCGTGGGTCAGGAGGCGGGCGCCCTGCTTAACGGCCCCGAGACCGACGCAGAAACAATCCAGGCTATTCAGTCCGCCGTTCGAGAAGGTCGCCCGGTGCGTACGCATATCCTGAATTACACAAAGGACGGGCGCCGGATCTGGGTGGACATCAATCTTGTGCCTATCTGCGATGAAGATGGGCAAACAGACGTGGTTGTTGCTGTCGAGCGGGACATCACCGCAGCCAAGATGCATGCGATAGAATTGGCCGGGGCCAAGGCAAAGGCCGAAGAAGCGGCGCGCGCCAAGGCTGCCTTTCTTGCGACCATGAGCCATGAGATCCGCACACCGATGAATGGCATCATCGGGATGTCGGATCTTCTGTCCGAAAGCGCGCTTGGCCCGCAGCAGCGCGAATATGTCAGTGCCATCCATACCTCTGCCGAGTCACTCCTGCGGATCATCAACGATATTCTCGACTATTCCAAACTCGACGCGGGCAAGATGACCATGGTGGAGGAACCCTTCAGCCTGGCGCGCTGCATCCGTATGTCGGCAGATCTGTTGCGTGGTTCAGCACGCGACAAGGGCCTGTTTCTGGATATCTGCCACGACATGGCGCTGCCTGATATCATCATGGGTGACGAAGGGCGTGTGCGACAGGTGTTGCTCAACCTGCTTGGCAATGCGGTCAAGTTCACGGCGGCCGGCGGCATCACGCTGCGGGTCATGGCTGAACGCAAGGGGACCACCTATGCCGTGAGGATCAGTGTGACGGACACCGGGATCGGCGTGCCCCCCGACCGGGCAGCGCGTATTTTCGAACAATTCGAACAGGCCGATGTCGCCACGACCCGCAAGTTCGGCGGGACTGGTCTGGGTCTTGCCATCTCGCGGCAGCTGGCGCAGCGGATGAACGGAAATCTGGTCCTGATGCCGGGGGACAAACCGGGTGCCACCTTTGTCTTCACCTTTGCCGCCAGCGCTCAGCCAGCAGAGCGGCCCACCGAACTCCGGGCTCCCGCAGTGACCCAGGTGCTGGACCTGACAGGTATCACGATCCTGCTTGCAGAAGACAATCGAACCAACAGTCTCCTGATCGCCCGGTATCTTGCAGACGCGGAGATCACTCTCTGGTTTGCGACAAACGGGCGGGAAGCGGTGGAACTTGTTCGCGAACACAAACCCGACGTGGTGCTGATGGATGTCTCGATGCCGGAACTGGACGGTATCACCGCAACAATTCAGATCCGCGAAACCCAAGGATGGCAGCCACATATCATCGCGCTGACGGCCAATGCCTTTGATTCGGACCGTGACGACTGCATTGCTGCAGGCATGAACGACTTTCTTCCCAAGCCAGTTCGCAAGGCGGATCTATTGGCGGCATTGGCACGGAGTCCCAGGGTACACAAACCGCTTGGATCGTCCCCGACGCATCGCGTATCAGGGGAGGGACAAGCAAAAGAGGCCCCGAATTGGACATCGCAACCCGCGTCTGGAACCACAAGTGGAAGATCGACCCGATCGTCCGGTCTCTGATCGACACCGATTTTTACAAATTGCTGATGTGTCAGTCGGTGTTTCGCAACAAACCCGACACCCAGGTGACCTTCAGCCTCATCAACCGCTCTACGCATATCCCACTGGCCAATCTGATCGACGAAGGTGAGTTGCGCGAGCAGTTGGATCATATCCGGTCCCTGTCGCTGCGGCGCGGGGAATCGACCTGGATGCGCGGCAACACGTTTTACGGCAAGCGCCAGATGTTCCGCCCCGACTTCATGGATTGGTTCGAAAAACTGCGCCTGCCGCCTTATCATCTCGAACGCGTCGGCGATCAGTATGAGTTGACCTTTGAGGGCAGCTGGCCCGAGGTCATGCTTTGGGAAATTCCGGCGTTGGCCGTGCTGATGGAGTTGCGCGGCCGGGCTGTCCTGAACACGATGGGCCGCTTCGAATTGCAGGTGCTCTATGCGCGAGCCATGACCAAGCTTTGGGAAAAAGTCGAACATCTTCGGCAGGTGCCCGACCTGCGTATCGCCGATTTCGGGACCCGTCGCAGGCACTCCTTCCTGTGGCAGGACTGGTGCGTGCAGGCCATGCAGGAGGGGCTCGGGAACGGTTTCGCGGGCACGTCGAACTGCCTGATCGCCAAGAATCGCGATATGGAGGCGATCGGCACCAACGCCCATGAACTGCCGATGGTCTACGCCGCCCTGGCAGAAGACGACGCCGCGCTTGCCAGCGCACCCTATGATGTTCTTGCCGACTGGCACGAAGAGCATGAAGGAAACCTGCGCATCATCCTGCCCGACACCTATGGAACGAACGGATTTCTGCGCAATGCCCCTGACTGGCTGGCTGGCTGGACGGGCATCCGCATCGACAGCGGCGATCCTGCTGCGGGGGCGGAAACTGCGATCCGCTGGTGGCAGGAACGTGGTGAGGATCCGCGTACCAAGCTGGTGATTTTCTCGGACGGGCTGGACGAAGCGAAAATCGTTGAACTGCACAAACAGTTTCTGGGCCGCGTCAGGGTCAGTTTCGGCTGGGGCACGCTTTTGACCAATGACTTCCGCGGGCTGACCGAAGGCGACCGGCTTGCCCCGTTCAGCCTGGTTTGCAAGGCGATTTCGGCGAACGGACGGCCAACGGTCAAGCTGTCGGACAACCCGAACAAGGCGATGGGGCCGCAAGATCAGATCGACCGCTACAAGCGTGTATTCGACGTCGGGGCGCAGAAGCGGTTCGAAGTATTGGTGTGAACCTCAGTCGCGCAGGTGCGGCCCGTCAACCGGCGCGATGATCCTTTGCAGCGTTTCGGGGGGCTCGCCATCAATGCGGCGCAGCAGGATTTCGCCCATCTGTTGTCCAGTCTTTTCGACGTCCTCGAATATCGACCTGAACTTGGGCCGCATCAGATCGAATACCGGTGAGGCTTGCTTGATCAGCATGTCGACCTGATCGCCCGCAACCATACGTGCATCATCGATTGCTGCCAGTGCGGCCAGTGCCATCACCTCGCCCACGCAGACGATCCCGTCGGGCGGTGTGTCCGACAGCAGCATTTCCTTCAGCCGCCGCGCGATCTCGGCCGGGGGTGTGTCGATGCTGAGGTCTTCGGGAATGATATGCTCGATGCCGGCCTCGCGCACTTCGGACAAGAAACCAAATCGCAAGTGCTGGGAAAACGTGAACTGCGCCTGCGGCAGTACGATCATCAGCCGTCTGCGCCCCGCCTTTAGCAGCCACTGGACGGATTGGCGGGCAAAGGCTTCGTTGTCGAAATCGACATAGGCGTGTGGTGTCGTGAATTCTGTGCGCCCGTGGCTGACAAAGGGAAAGTCCTGTTCAAGCAGCAGCCGCACCCTGGGATCAAAACATTCGGTCCGGGACAGCACGATTCCGTCCGCAAGGTTGTTACGCAGGATGTTCCGTATCACCGATATCCGGTCCGAATCGATGAAGTCCGGGGTGATCGTGACCGAATAACCGGTGCCCCGCAGTGCCGCCGTGATCCCGTTCAGCAGCACATGGGTAAAGCCCAGATATTCATGCCCGGGATTGATCAGAAGCGAGATAACCTTTGTGCGGCCGGTCCGCAGCCTTTGCGCTGCGCGGTCCGGCACATAACCCAGCGTTTTCGCGGCCGTGGCCACCGTGTCGCGCGTCGTTTGTGCGATCTTGGGATCATTCGCCAGCGCCCTGGACACGGTTGTCACAGCATAGCCCGTCGCCTGGGCGACGGTCTTGAGGGTCGGCTTTCCGACCGGACGAGTCTGTGGCAGATCCTTGGTCACAATCCTGTCGATTTCCCTTGGGTTTCCTGGATGTCGCTTGGTTTGTATAACGTTACAAACATGGTTCGACTGTCAATGACTTTCGAGATTCGCCTTTTTTAATAGTGCTTTATGCTGCAACTGCGAACAAAGCGTGGCCCCAAAATAGCTGTTGACATAATGACTATTTAAATCGTTACAATAAACGCGGACGAGATCATGTCGTACCATTCTGGGAGGATAAAATGAAACTTATCAAACAACTCAAACTGTCTGCAGCGGCCTTGGCCCTGTCCGCAACCGCTGCCGCGGCGGCGGATGTCGAGGTTCTGCACTGGTGGACTTCGGGCGGTGAAGCAGCTGCGCTGAACGTGCTGAAAAATGACCTCGAAGGTCAGGGTATCGGCTGGATGGACATGCCGGTTGCCGGCGGCGGCGGCGAAGCGGCGATGACCGTGCTGCGTGCGCGCGTCACATCGGGCAACGCGCCGACGGCCGTGCAGATGCTGGGTTTCGACATCACGGACTGGGCAAAGGAAGGCGCGCTTGCCAACCTCAACGACGCTGCCGCCGCAAATGGCTGGGACGCAGTGGTGCCCGAGGCATTGCAGAAATTCTCCAAATACGAAGGCAACTGGGTTGCTGCGCCGGTCAACGTTCACTCCGTGAACTGGGTCTGGGCCAACAAGAAGGTGTTTGACGACAACAACATCGCCGTCCCCACCACCTGGGAAGAGTTCGAAGCCGCGATGGCGACGCTGAAAGCGGCCGGTGTGACGCCGATCGCACAGGGCGGCCAGCCTTGGCAGGAAGCGACGCTGTTCGATTCCGTTGTGATGGCCACAGGCGGTCCCGATTTCTACCAGAAGGCTCTGATCGACCTGGACCCCGAAGCACTGGGTTCGGACACCATGAAGCAGGCGTTTGATCGTCTGGGTGAAATCCGCGCCAATGTGGATGACAACTTCTCGGGTCGTGACTGGAACCTGGCCACTGCGATGGTGATCAACGGCGAAGCCGCCATGCAGATCATGGGCGACTGGGCCAAAGGTGAATTCGTCGCTGCGGGCAAGGTTCCGGACGAGGATTTCCTGTGCTTCCGCTTCCCGGGCACGCAGGATCAGGTGATGTTCAACGCCGACCAGTTTGCCATGTTCGACCAGGGTGGCGTCGTGTCGCCCGAGCAGGCAGCACTGGCCACCGCGATCATGTCGCCGACATTCCAGTCCGCGTTCAACGTGGTCAAAGGCTCGGTTCCCGCACGCACCGATGTGCCTGACACCGACTTTGACGCTTGTGGCAAGAAGGGCATCGCCGATCTGGCTGCGTCCTCCTCCTCGGGCAACCTGTTCGGCTCGCTTGCTCAGGGTTACGGCGCCCCGGCGTCGATCAAGAACGCCTACTATGACGTTGTGACGGCCTTCTTCAACGGTTCCTTTGACAGCCAGACGGCGACCGAAGAGCTGGTGACAGCTATCGAAATCGCGCAGTAAGCGCGGCCCCGGGGTTCGGCGCCTTTGCGCCGGACCCCATTCCAAACACCCTGACAGACTGGACCGCGTCATGGCATCTGCACCCGCGCAGGCGGATTTCAAAACCCGTCTGCAGAACCTGATTCCCAAGCTGGTGCTCGCGCCCTCGCTGGCGGTGATCTTCCTGTTCGTCTACGGATTTATCATCTTCACGGGCTACCTGTCTTTCACCGACAGCCGTATTTTGCCCAGCTTTAATCTTGTCGGGTTCGAGAATTACTCAAAGCTCTTCCGCCTGTCGCACTGGACCACCTCGATCACCAATCTGGCGATCTTTGCCAGCCTCTATATCGGCATCTCCACGCTGATCGGCCTCTCGCTCGCCACGTTTCTCGATCAGAAGATCCGGGGCGAAGGCCTGCTGCGTCCGATCTATCTCTACCCGATGGCGCTGTCCTTCATCGTGACTGGCACCGCATGGAAATGGCTGCTCGATCCCGGTATCGGACTTGAACATACCATGCACCTCTGGGGCTGGACCTCGTTCCATTTTGACTGGATCAAGAATTCCGACTACGCGATCTACACGGTCGTCATCGCCGCCGTCTGGCAGTCCAGTGGTTTTGTCATGGCGATGTTCCTCGCCGGCCTGCGCGGGATCGACAACGAAATCCTGAAGGCCGCACAGATGGACGGGGCAGGCAACTGGCAGATGTATCGCCGGATCATCCTGCCGCAGCTGCGCCCAGCGTTCTTGTCGGCTTTCGTGATCCTGTCCCACCTTGCGGTCAAATCTTATGACCTCGTCATTGCACTGACAGGCGGTGGCCCGGGTCGGGCAACAGAATTGCCGGCAACGTTCATGTATTCCTACACCTTCACGCGTAACCAGATGGGTATCGGTGCCTCGTCTGCCGTCATCATGCTGATGACCATCGCGGCGATCATGGTGCCCTATCTCTACGCCGAACTGCGGGAGAAGAAATAATGTCTGTCGCAACCCAAGACACCGCCCTGCGTACGGGGCGCGTTGCCCGCACCCTTATCTACCTGTTCCTGTTGCTGATGGCGCTGTTTTATCTGCTGCCCTTCGGGATCATGGTGATCAACTCGCTCAAACCCTTGTCTGAAATTACCGGCGGCAACATGATGTCCCTGCCGCAGGAATGGACGCTGGACGCCTGGCGCGCCGCATGGTCCACCGCGCAGATCGGGGTTGAGCCGACGGGTATGCGGCCCTACTTCTGGAACTCGATCAAGATGGTCGTTCCCGCCGTTGCCATCTCGACCGTGCTGGGTGCGCTGAACGGCTATGTGCTGACGAAATGGCGGTTCCGGGGCGATACGATCCTCTTCGGTCTGATGCTGTTTTCCTGCTTCATCCCGTTCCAGATCGTCCTGATTCCAATGGCGCGCGTGCTGGGCCTGATGGGGCTTGCCGGGACGACCAGCGGTCTGATCCTTGTCCACGTCGTCTATGGCATCGGTTTTTCCACGCTGTATTTCCGCAACTACTATGCGGTTTTCCCGACGGAACTCGTACGTGCTGCGATGATGGACGGCGCGGGATTTTTCCGGATCTTCTGGCGCATCCTGATGCCGTCTTCGGGGCCAATCACCGTGGTCTGCATCATCTGGCAGTTCACCAACATCTGGAACGACTTCCTGTTCGGCGCATCCTTTGCGGATTTCGACAGCCAGCCGATCACCGTTGCGTTGAACAACCTCGTGAACTCCTCCACCGGAGTAAAAGAGTACAACGTCCACTTTGCAGGCGCGATCTATGCCGCCCTTCCAACACTGCTCGTCTATATCGTGGCGGGCCGGTATTTCGTGCGCGGGCTGATGTCCGGATCGGTCAAGGGGTGATGACGATGCACCTGAACAACATGCACGGCGTCAAGACGCCCCTTTCTATTCCAACCGAAGGGTTGCCCTCATGAGCTTTCTCAAGATCGACAACGTCACCAAACGCTACGGCGCCGTCGAGGTGCTGCACCGCGTCGATATCGATGTGCAGCAGGGTGAATTCCTGGTCCTCGTTGGGCCTTCGGGTTGTGGCAAGTCCACGCTGCTGAACATGATCGCGGGGCTTGAAGAGATTTCTTCGGGCACCATCGCGATCAAGGACAAGCCGATGAACGGCGTGCACCCAAGCAAGCGTAACATCGCCATGGTGTTCCAGTCCTACGCGCTTTACCCCAACATGACCGTGGGCAAGAACATCACCTTTGGTCTGGAAATGCATGGCGTTCCGAAAGAGGATCGCGACCGCGCGATGGACAAGGTCGCCGACATGCTCCAGATCAAGCCGCTGCTGGATCGCAAGCCCGGCCAGCTTTCTGGCGGTCAGCGCCAGCGTGTTGCGATGGGCCGCGCGCTCGTCCGGGACCCGGACGTGTTTCTGTTCGACGAACCGCTGTCCAACCTTGATGCCAAGCTGCGCGTCGACATGCGGACCGAGATCAAGAAGCTGCACCAACGTCTTGGCACCACCATCGTCTATGTCACCCACGACCAGATTGAGGCGATGACTCTGTCCACCCGCATCGCGGTGATGAACGGCGGCTATATCCAGCAGCTGGGCACGCCCAAGGAAATCTACGACACGCCGAACAATATCTTTGTCGCGGCCTTCATGGGGTCACCGTCGATGAACCTGCTGGATGCGGTGATCCGCATCAAGGGTCCGGATGCAGCGGCCGAGATCACCGATTACAACGGTCATCCGATCACGCTGCCGCTGCCGCTTCCTGCGGCATCACTTGCAGGTCGCGATGGCACCAAGGTTGTGCTTGGTATCCGGCCCGAGGCGATCACCGATCCCGACGGCGCGGACAAGTCTGCCAAAATCGTGGTCCAGATGCAGAACAAGATCGATGTGACGGAGCCTGCCGGTTCGGACACCTTCATCACAACCACGATGGTCGGCAAGGATGTGATCGGTCGGATGCGCGCCGATGCCCACGTCAACGCCGGTGACATCGCGGATCTGTCGATCAACATGGACAAGGCGGTGATCTTCGATCCGAAAAGCGAAGACCGCATCGTCTGACAATTGGCGCCCGTCTGCGGGCGGGCGCGTCATCGCACTCCAGAAAAATCACACGTTCCCCTTGCCGCCTGCACAAGCTAGTTATCCAGCAAACTCATGCAGGAGATCCCCGGATGACGCAGGACTATCCCGTCTACGGCCGCATCGACGGCCCCATCGTGATGATCGGTTTCGGCTCGATCGGCAAAGGCACCTGGCCCCTGATCGAACGCCATTTCGACTATGACGCCAGCAAACTGACCGTAATCGAACCCGACCATGCGCAGGCCAATTTTCTGCGCCAGCACGGGCTGAAGCATCTGCAAGTCGCGATCACAAAAGACAATTATCGCGAAGTCCTTGGCGATCTGTTCAGCGAAGGCAAAGGCTTCTGCGTCAATCTCTCGGTCGATACCTCTTCGCTTGATCTGATGAAATACTGCCGGGAACTGGGCGTGCTTTACATCGACACCGTGGTCGAACCCTGGGCCGGTTTCTACTTTGATACCCAGAACAACGCCGAACGCACCAACTATGCCCTGCGCCAGAAGGTCCGCGACGAAAAGGCCGCAAACCCCGGCGGCCCCACGGCGGTCAGTTGTTGCGGCGCGAATCCCGGCATGGTCAGCTGGTTCGTCAAGGAGGCGTTGCTGACGTTGGCCAAGGATACCGGCCACGACACCACCACGCCGACTGACCGCGACGGCTGGGCCAAACTGATGCAGAGCCTTGGCGTCAAGGGTGTCCACATCGCCGAACGGGACACACAGGCCCGGCGTGTCCCGCGGCCGCGCGGTGTCTTCGTCAACACATGGTCGGTCGAAGGTTTCATCTCCGAAGGGTTTCAGCCGGCCGAACTAGGCTGGGGCACGCACGAAAAGTGGTTCCCCGAAAACGGTCACAGCTACGACACCGGCTGTCAGGCCGGCATCTGGCTGGAACGCCCCGGCGCGATCACCCGCGTGCACACATGGTGCCCGACCCCGGGGCCGCAGTTTGGTTACCTCGTGACCCATAACGAGGCGATCTCGATCTCGGACTACTACACCGTCGGCGACGCGGCCAAACCCGAATTCCGCCCGACCTGCCACTACGCCTACCACCCCTCGGACGATGCGGTGCTTTCCCTGCACGAGATGTTCGGCTCGGGTCGTCAGCAGACCAAACACCACATTCTGACCGAAGATGAGATCGTCGAGGGCATCGACGAACTGGGTGTGCTCCTGTTCGGCCATAAAAAGAATGCTCTCTGGTACGGCTCGCGGCTGTCGACCGAAGAGACCCGCGATCTGGCGCCGTATCAGAATGCCACCGGCCTTCAGGTCAGCTCGGCTGTTCTGGCGGGCATGGTCTGGGCGTTGGAAAACCCCATGGCCGGCATCGTCGAGACGGACGAGATGGACCATGCGCGGTGCCTCGAAGTGCAGCGGCCCTACCTTGGTCCGGTCGAGGCGCATTACACCGACTGGACCCCGCTGCAGGACCGGTGGGAGCATTTTCCCGAGGATATCGACGATTCCGACCCCTGGCAGTTCCGCAACGTGCTGGCGAGCTAGAGGAAAGCGTAAAACAAGTCCCAGCCTTGATGGTCGGGTGGGTGTAGCCCGCACTTCCCACTTGCCGCTTTTCTTGCCGAACCGCCCTCGCTAAACACCTTCCAACAGGAGTTCACAGATGACACAGATCACGCCCCAGCCCGGCATCATGGACATCGCCCTTTATCAGGGTGGCAAGGCGCATGTGGATGGCGTGTCCAACGTGGTCAAGCTCAGCTCGAACGAGAACCCTTTTGGCCCCAGCCCCGCCGCTATGGAGGCTGTTCGCCGCTCGGCGCACGAATTGCACCGCTACCCCAACACCGACCACGCGTCACTGCGGCAGGCCATTGCCGAGGTGCACGGACTGGACGCCAACCGCATCATCTGTGGTGTCGGCAGCGACGAAATCATCCACTTCCTCTGCCAGTGTTATGCCGGTCCGGGGGATGAAGTGGTGCACTCGGTGCATGGTTTCGGCATGTACCGGATCTCTGCTCTGGCTTCCGGCGCGACCCCGGTCGAGGTCCCCGACAGCGAACGCGTCACAGATGTCGACGCGTTCCTCGCGGGCTGCTCTGAGCGCACCAAACTGGTCTTTGTCGCCAACCCCAACAACCCCACCGGCACGATGATCGGCATGGCCGAGATTGAGCGCCTTGCCGAAGGTATTCCGCCGCAAGCGATCCTTGTCCTTGACGGTGCTTATGCAGAATACGTCGAAGGCTACGATGGCGGCGCGGCGCTGACGCAGGCGCGTGACAACGTGGTGATGACCCGCACATTCTCCAAACTCTACGGCCTTGGTGGTTTGCGCGTCGGCTGGGGCTATGGCCCGCAGGAAATCATCGACGTCCTCAACCGTATCCGCGGGCCTTTCAACCTGTCCAGCACCGCCCTTGTCGCGGCCGAGGCAGCAGTTCGTGATCAGGCCTATGCCGATAAGTGTCGCGCCGAAAATGCGCGAATGCGGTCCTGGCTGTCCGAGGCGCTGGCCGAACATGGCGTGCCGTCCGACACCTCGACCGCGAATTTCGTCTTGGCCCGCTTCGGTTCCGTCGAAGAGGCAGAAGCCTGCGACATCTACCTTCAATCCCAAGGGCTGATCGTGCGCCGGGTGGGGTCCTACAAGCTGCCGAATGCCCTGCGCATCACTGTGGGCGATGAATCATCCTGCCGCCGGGTCGCTCATGCCGTGGGGCAGTTCAAGGCAGGTCAGCGATGACTGAGGTATACCCCCGCGTCGCCCTGATCGGTCTGGGCCTGATCGCCTCGTCCATGTTCTGGGCGATGAAACGACGCGGCGTGGTCGGTCATGTCACCGGCTACGCGCGTTCTGCCGCAACCCGTGACACCGCCCGACGCATCGGATTGTGTGACACCGTTTGCGACAGCGCCGCCGAAGCTGTGGAAGACGCCGATCTGGTGGTCCTTGCCGTTCCGGTGGGGGTCATGGGCGATGTGGCCGCGGAAATCGCTCCGTACCTCAAACCCGGCTGCACTGTGACAGACGTCGGTTCGGTCAAGAAGACGGTGATCGAGGCGGTCGCGCCCCACCTTCCAGAAGGCGTGCACTTCGTGCCGGGGCACCCGCTGGCAGGCACCGAACACTCCGGCCCAGAATCCGGCTTTGCCAGCCTTTTCGACAACCGCTGGTGCCTGCTTGTCCCCGTCGAGGGGGCCGCACCCGAAGCGGTCGAAACGCTGACCACCTTCTGGCAGGCGCTGGGCGCAAATGTTGAACTGATGGATGCCGAACATCACGACCTTGTCCTTGCCGTCACCAGCCACACACCGCACCTGATCGCTTACACCATGGTGGGCGTGGCGGACGACCTGCGCCGTGTCACCGACAGCGAAGTCATCAAATACTCTGCCGCCGGTTTCCGCGATTTCACCCGCATCGCGGCATCCGATCCGACCATGTGGCGCGACGTGTTCCTCAACAACAAAGAGGCGACTCTGGAAATCCTCGGCCGCTTTACCGAAGAGCTCTTTGCCCTTCAGCGCGCCATCCGCACCGGCGACGGCGACCACCTTCACGCCTATTTTACGCGCACCCGCGCCATTCGACGTGGTATCATCGAGGCGGGTCAGGACACCGATGCCCCGAATTTTGGACGAACAAGAACGGAGCGGTAATGCGGCTGATAGTCAAAGGCTTCTTGGCGCTTGTCCTTGCCACATCTGCCTTTGCCGAGTCTCCTGATACCTCGCTCCGCCCAGTTGCCCGCCTTCAGAACAGCATCGCGCCGCCCTCTGTGGCCACAGCAAACGTCGTTTTGCCACGTCTTTCGGCGGATAGCCGCCCCGCCGCCCGGCCCGGAATGCCTGAGGTCGCGCTGATCGCAAATTCGCCACGCGCTGCGGTCGGGCGCAACGAACGTCTGCCTGATTTGGCCGCTCCTTCTGCCTCAAGCCTCGCCGTTAGCCGGACTCTGCGCCCATCGCTTCGCCCCGCTGCCATCGTTCAGGCGGCCATGGTCCAGCGGAAAAAACAGGCGCGCGGGGCTGTCTGTGGTGACCCGGCACTTCAGGGTGAAAGTATCGGCCTTGTGTCCGGGCGTCTTGGCGGTTGCGGCATCAAGGATGCTGTGCGCTTGCGCTCGGTCAACGGTATCTCGCTTAGTCAGCAGGCGCTGATCAACTGCACCACCGCCAAGACGCTGAAACGGTGGGTCGACACATCGCTGATCCCCGCCGTCGGTTCGCGGGGCGGGGGCGTGGCGCGTATCACCGTCGCTGCACATTACGCATGCCGGTCGCGAAACAATCAAAAGGGCGCGAGGATTTCCGAACACGGAAAAGGCCGCGCCATCGACATTTCAGGGTTTCGCCTGCGCGACGGGTCCCGGATTACCGTTCTGAAAGGCTGGGATACCACTCAGGACGGTCTCCTGCTGCGCAAACTGCACAAGGCAGCCTGTGGTCCGTTCGGCACCGTGCTGGGGCCGGGGTCAGATGGGTTTCACCGTGACCATTTCCATTTCGACACAGCCGCTTACCGCAGCGGGTCCTATTGCCGCTGAGCCTGCCTTGACACGGCCCGCCAACGGGCCGAAGACGTTCCTGGGCGCTAAAAGGCGCTGTGACAGGACATGAGGTGAGCATGGCCCAGTTGGCCGGACGCGGATCACCGGCAACGCCCGCATGGTAGTTGCCAAAAACAAGGACGATCAGCTGAAGACGCTGTCGCGGCGTGCGCTTTGGGGGCATATCACCTTGGCGCTGACACTTGGGGTTGCCGGGGGGCTGCTGTTCAGCAGTCTTGGCTCGCCCCTGCCCTGGATGCTGGGGCCGATGATCTTCAACACCATTGCCGCCGTTCTGAACGCCCCCATTCGCCCGCCGATCCGGGTGCGCCCCTATGTGATCGTGGTCATCGGCGTGATGCTGGGTGCCGGATTCAAGCCCGAGGTGATCACACAGGCCAGGGACTGGCTCGTGTCCTTCGGGTTTCTCGGTCTCTACCTTGCGGTGTCCTGCGTTCTTGTCGTGCCGTTCTACCGCAGGTTCGGCGGTTTCGATCTTGTCACCGCCTTTTTCGCCGGGATGCCCGGGGGCCTGAACGAGATGATCCTGATTGGTCGCGACTACGGCGGTGACGATGCCAAGATCGCGCTTGCCCATGCGGCGCGCATTGTCATCGTGGTTTCTCTGGTGGCGGTCTGGTTTCGCCTGATCGCGGGCTATGATCTGGGCGACCGGTCACAATTCGGGGTCAGCTTTTCGGAGATCCCTCTGCGCGATCTGGCGGTGCTGACGGTCTGCGGCATTCTGGGTTTCTATCTTGGCCCGTTGCTGCGCCTGCCCGCGCCGACCCTGATCGGTCCCATGATTGTCAGCGCGGTTGCGCATCTTGCGGGGCTGGCCAGCAACCCGCCGCCGTCCGAGCTCGTGGTACTGGCGCAGCTGATACTGGGCACGATCATCGGTTGCCGGTTCGTGGGCTCCAAGGCGCGCGACATTGGCCATGCGCTGCTGCTCAGCCTGGGTGCTACGATCATCATGTTGGCCGTCACCGTGGTTTTTGCGGTGGCATTCCACGGCCTGTTTGGCCAGACGACCGAGCAGGTCCTGCTGGCCTATTCCCCCGGCGGTCTGGCTGAAATGAGCCTTGTCGCGCTCGCCATGCATGCACAGGTTGCCTATGTCGCCAGCCACCATGTTGTGCGCATCACAATGGTAATTCTGTTCGCGCCGCTGGTCTTTCGCTGGTTGCAGCGTCGGTCAGCCAGGGGCTGACGCGTGGGTCTTGGCTGCCGCTACTCTTCCCCGATCAGCGCCCGCAACATCGCCTTGGCGCTGTCCGAAGACCACTCTGCATCGCCCTGAAGTCGTCCGACCTCCTGCCCCTCGGGGTTGATAATCACCGTTATCGGCAGGCCCAGAACGCCCATCTCGCGCGCCAGCAACGACTTGGGGTCGCGGTGCAGTGGCAGGTTCGTCACGCGGATCTCGTTAAAGAATTTCTGCATGGCACTCGGCGGATTGCGCCCCGTGGCGATGGTCACAACTTCGAAATTCTCTCCGCCCAGCTCGGTCTGCAACTCTGACAGCATGGGCATTTCCTTGCGGCAGGGTGCGCACCATGTGGCCCAGAAATTCAACAGCACCCATTTCCCTTGGTAATCCGCCAGCGACAATTGATAGTCCGCCAGAGACAATGGCTTCTGATCGAATCCGGTAAATTGCGACGTGCCGACTGCTTTGGGCACTGAATGGAAATTCATCTTCTTCATGTCCCCCTCGCGCAGCGCCGATGCAGCGTCCACATCGGCAAGGGTCGGGTTTGCAAGAACGACAAGGCCGGTATAGACGAACGCGAGAAGATATCGTTTCATTTTGCCTCCGAAGGGCTTTGCTTATGTCTGACACAACCTCGAACCAGATGTGGGGCGGCCGCTTTGCCGCCGGACCGGATGCGATCATGGAGGCGATCAATGCCTCGATCGGGTTCGATCAGCGGATGGCGGCTCAGGATATCGCCGGCTCTCGGGCCCATGCCGCCATGCTTGGCGCGACGGGCATCGTCAGTCCTAGCGACGTCGAGGCCATTCGGAAAGGCCTTCTCACGGTCTTGTCAGAGATCGAGACCGGCCAGTTCCAGTTTTCCACCGCTCTGGAAGACATCCACATGAACGTCGAATCCCGCCTGACCGAGGTGATCGGCGCCCCGGCGGGTCGTCTGCACACAGCACGGTCGCGCAACGATCAGGTGGCGACCGATTTCCGGCTATGGGTTCGCGATCAGCTGGATGCCACGGACGCGGGTCTTGTGGCGCTGATGAAGGCGCTGCTGACCCAAGCCGAGGTTGGCGCCGGTTGGGTCATGCCCGGTTTCACCCACCTTCAGACCGCGCAGCCGGTGACATGGGGCCACCACATGATGGCCTATGTCGAAATGTTCGCGCGCGATCTGTCGCGCGTCCGCGATGCCCGCAAACGCATGAATGAATCGCCCCTTGGCGCGGCGGCGTTGGCCGGCACATCCTTTCCCATCGACCGGCACATGACTGCCGAGGCGCTGGGGTTCGACCGTCCGATGGCGAACTCGCTTGATGCCGTGTCGGACCGCGACTTTGCTCTGGAATTCCTGAGCACGGCCAGCATCTGTGCCATGCACCTGTCCCGCTTTGCCGAGGAACTGGTGATCTGGTCCTCTGCCCAGTTCCGTTTTGTCACGCTGTCTGACCGCTTTTCCACCGGCTCCAGCATCATGCCGCAGAAGAAGAACCCCGATGCGGCGGAACTGATCCGTGCCAAGATCGGTCGGATCTTTGGTGCCAATGTCGCACTGATGATGGTGATGAAGGGCCTGCCGCTGGCCTATTCAAAGGACATGCAGGAAGACAAGGAACAGGTCTTTGACGCCGCTGACAACCTCATGCTGGCACTGGCCGCGATGGAAGGCATGGTGAAAGACATGTCCGCCAACCGTGAATCGCTGGAACGCGCGGCAGCAAGCGGTTTTTCGACGGCCACGGACCTTGCCGACTGGCTTGTGCGCATCCTCGACCTACCTTTCCGTCAGGCGCATCACATTACCGGCGCGCTGGTGGCTTTGGCGGAAAAGAAGGGCTGCGATTTGCCTGATCTTACCTTGGCCGACATGCAGGGTGTGCACGAAGGCATCACCGATGCCGTGTTCGAGGTGCTGGGCGTGCACAATTCCGTCGCCTCGCGTCTCAGCTATGGCGGCACCGCCCCGACGCGCGTGCGCGAACAGGTAGCCCGCTGGCAGGAGCTTTTGGGATGAGACTCGCTATCATCCTCAGCGTTCTGGCGCTGTCCGGCTGCGGCGCAGATGGCGAACCCGTTCGCCCGTCGTACACTGCCACCCTGAGTGGGGGCAGCAGTGGCGTGCATTTGGGCGGCGCTGTGGGTCTGAGCAAGGGCCCGGTATCGATCGGATACGGGTTCTGATCACGCGACAGCGCCTTAGCGCAGTTCCACAGACACCCGACCAGAGGCTCCTGTCGCGTCTATCACCGTCAGGGTTGTGAACCCCGGTCCATTGGTCGGAATCAGCGTTTCGGGGCGTCGCAGGTTTGCCGTCACGACGGCACCGTCGCGCAATACCGTGAACGGTGCCTTGCCATCACGCAGTTTCAGCGGGAAACCCGCATCGCCTGCTGCCAGCCGCGCCCCGTCCGGCGGGAACCGGATCGACAGTTTCGGCGCGTTGTTCTGCATCCCGCCAAAGCGCTGTAACGGCAGGGGCAGATCGGCATTCGACACTATCAGTGTATCGGCGGGCGGCGGTGGCAAAGGCACCGGCTGGCTGCGCACACGACCCAACACCTCGAACAGCAGCGGGGCGGCTTCATCGCTGCCAAAGGCACCGGGCACCGGCGTCCCGTCAGGTCGCCCGATCCACACCCCAACCACATAGCGCCCGTCATAACCGACCGCCCAGGCATCGCGGTGCCCGTAGGATGTGCCGGTCTTGAACGCCACGCGGCCCCGCGGCCCGGAGGCGGCTGGCGGCACGATTCCGGCAAGGATGTGCCCCACCTGCCAGGCCGCGCGCGGACTTAGCACCTGTTGGCCTGCGCCGCTGGCATCGCCTGTCCAGCGCAGGGGCGTTGCGCGTCCGCCTTTGGCCAGCATGGCATAGACTTGCACCAGATCCTGCAAGGTTAGCCCGACGCCGCCAAGGCTGACCGCCAACCCGGGCACACCGGTCGGCAGGTCCGGATGCGCCCCGGCGCGACGCAGCGCCTCCATCAAATGTGCGGGGCCAAGCGCCTCGGTCAGACGCACCACAGGGATGTTGAGCGACAATTGCAGCGCCTCGATTACCCGGATGTCGCCGCGAAACTGGTGGTCAAAGTTCTGCGGCGCGTAGCCGCCGAACTGCACTGGTGTGTCCGAGATCAGCGTTTCGGGATGCGCCAGCCCCCGGTCAAAAGCCAACCCGTAGACCAGCGGTTTCAACGTCGACCCGGGCGACCGCACGGCCTGCGTCATATCGACGAACCCCTGCCCAAGAGTATTGTCATAATCCGGCGATCCGGCCGAGCCGAGGATTTCGCCAGTCACATGATCCGCCACCAGAATGGCCAGCGACAGACGCGCATCGCGCCCCGCCATATGCCGCTGTGCCAGCGTTTCCAGCCGCACCTGCAATCCACCGTCCAAAGTCGTGTCCACCCGCCCGCGCCCCAGCGCCAGCGCCCGATCGGCCAGATGCGGGGCCAGTTGCGGCACCGGGCGACGCGCGACAGGGCTGGAGTCTCGCAGCGCGGCATCGGCGGCCTCGGCGCTTAGGACGCGGGCGGTGACCATACGCGCCAGCACCCGGTCCCGCGTCGTCCGCGCAGTATCGGCAAACCGATCAGGGCGGCGGGTTTCGGGCGATTGCGGCAGCGCGACCAGCAGCGCGGCCTGCGACGGGGTCAGGCGGCGCGGTTCCTTGCCGAAATACGCCAGCGTGGCGGCGCGCAGCCCTTCGATATTGCCGCCATAGGGCGCGATCAGCAGATATAGCGACAGGATCTGGTCCTTGCTCAACTGTCGTTCCAGCGCCAGCGCCACACGCACCTGCCGCAGCTTTCCGCCCCAGTCACCGGTGCCGCTGTTCTCAAGCAGCCGCGCCACCTGCATGGTCAGGGTCGACCCGCCCGAAACGACTCTGCCATTGCGCAGCGCTTGTATTCCGGCCCGCAGGATTGCGCGGGGATCAACCCCGCTGTGGTGGTAGAACCGCCTGTCCTCATAGGCCAGCAGCATATCGACGAACAGCGGATCAACCGCATCAAGGGTCAGCGCCATCCGCCAGCGCCCATCCTCGACGGTATAGGCGCGCAGCAATGCGCCATCGCGGTCGCGCACCTCCGGTGCGGTCGCAATAACCAGTGGCGGCAGCACCGTTGCGCCCATCCAGCCGTCAAACCCATCACGCAGCGCCGCCCCGGACCACATCACCAGGGTCAGCGCCAGCAGCAACCGGTCAGGGCGCATGGCAGTTTTCCCAGTGGCCGGGATATTGGGTGACAAAGCCATGTTCGTTCACCCGAAACTGCGTCGAATAGCCGGTCTGTTCAGCGCGATATTGCACCACGTGACCGCGCTGGCGGGTGTAGACCTGATCCAGCGGTTCAACGGTGCCCGACGGATCGCGTAGCCAGGCCGCACGGCAGGGCAGGCGGCCAATATCCGGCAAACGGCGCAGCGGCATGAGATTGGTCGCCGGAGTGAATCCAAGGTCGATATCCGTCGCTCCTGCCACCTGCGGCTGCACCACACCGTTCAACTGCCAGGCAGCCCCCGACCGAACAAGGCGCAGGGCGACACGCGTGTCACCATGATTGCCGGTGATATCGGCGCTGGTTGTGGTCCAGTCCGGCCCGCAGCGCACCACATAATCCAGCGCGGCCCAGCCATGGGAATGGTGAAACTGCGCATGACCCACCAGCATCCAGCCGCCGGTCAATTGGGTCAGGGTGCAAGAATCCTCGCCTTCGCGATCCAGTGCGCGCCAGTGCATCCGGCAAATGACGGTTCCGCTCATGTTCGTCCCTTCATTCGGTGATTGTCATGGCGCCGGTATCGGTCCGGGCGCGGTACTGCGGGCGGTACATATCCTCGACCGAGGCCGCCGGATGGTGAAACACCCCCGGCGACACCGCCCGTACCACATAGGCCAGTTGGAAGGCCTCAGCCGATTCCCAGTCGACGGCCGCAAGGAACCGGTCACTGCGGAACTCGACGTTGCGCGTTTCGGCAGGGTCGAGCCAGTCCAGCGCACGGATGTCACCGGCGCGCAGCAGGTTGGGATTGTCGATCTCGAACCCGGCGGGCAGGGGGTCATCCACCATCAGCCGGGCGCCGGTGTCTTCGGCCGGGCGTACGGTCAGAACGGTCACCAGCCGGTCTCCGATCGCCACAGGACCGGACAGCGCAACGCCGTCCATCGTGTAATAATCCCGCGTGATCGCATAGCCATATCCCCCGGCTGGGGCGGGCACCGACGGCACGCCCAGCGTTGTCAGGGTGATGTCGGTCGGTGCCCCTGCGGTGTTGCGGATCTCCTGCGGTTGCAGCACATCCCCTGACAGCCGCCGGATAAACGGCCCCGATACCGGTGCTCCGTCTACAGTCAGCCCCGAAACCGTGGGGTCCTGCACCAGCGCATGTGCCGCCAGCAATGACCAGCTTTGCTCTTGCGTGGACATCGGGCGGTCGGCGGAGGCGATCCGGACGGTCAGCGCCTCGCGATCCACCGCTATGCTCCCGGCCTCGACCGCCAGCGACAACAGCCCCGCTGCATCACGCAAATTCGACCCATAGTCGGTGCGGTAGCCCGAGGGCTCTGCCCCGACCTGCCCGGACAGTTTTTGCGCCGCCTTGGCGAACATCATGTCGGCGCGGGTCTGGTCGCCATAGCTCGCCAGCGCCGCGCCCATCTGTGCCTGCGCCAACGGGGTGGCGAAATCATCCGCCATGGTGTCGGCATAATACCGCAGATCCCCCATCGCCGCCTGACCTTCGCGGGCCAGCACCATCAGCGCATAGGCGATATCCTCGCCCCCCTGATCGAAATCGGCGGCATAGGCGATGCGGTTGCGCAGATTGTCCATTGCGGCCTTGAACGCAACGACGGGCACGCCGTGCCCCGCCGTCCGTGCCCGGCTCAGGAAGTCCGAGACATAGGCGTCGAGCCAGAAATCCCCGGAGTCAGCGGACCAAAGGCCAAAGGCCCCATTCGCCGCCTGCCGCGTCAGGATCTTGGTGATGGCCTGATCCACCCGCGCGTCCATCTGCGCCTTTGGCCCCAGCCCCATCGCCTCGGCCACACTGGACATGTACAGCAGCGGCAGAGCCTGCGACGTGACCTGTTCCGTGCAGCCATATGGGTAGCGGTCCAGCGACGCCATCAGCCCCGGCGCGTCGAACCGCGCCAATGGACCGGCAGCCAGAAACGCCGTCGCCGTGTCGGGGCGCAGCCCGTCAAAGACATGCTGATCAAGGGTAAAGGTCTGCCCGGAGGCAAGCGAAAAGCGCCGCGTTTCGGCCACGACCGGATCGTTCGCCCGCACACCCAGCGTCAGCGTCTTGATCAGTTGCGTGCCGTCCGGTGTGGTCAGCGCCACGCGGATCGTGTGATCGCCCCCTTCCTGCGCGCTTAACGGAATACGCAGCCGCGTGGTGCCGTGATCACTCAGGTCCACACCCGAGGGCACGGCGGTCGCATCCAGTACCAGACCGTCGGCGGTCACATCCAGCCCCATCCGCCCAGCCGGTCCCGTGGCGTGGACAATCTCAAGCAGCAGGCGCGCGGTATCACCGGGCGCAAGGAACCGTGGCAGGGATGCACTGACCACCACCGGATCGCGGACAAGCACGTCCCTTGATGCCTGACCCACGGCGGTCGGCGACCAGGCAATCGCCATCAGCCGCACGGTGCCGTTGAATTCGGGCATGTCGAAACTGACCTCGGCACGACCATCGACAACCCTCACAGGCCCCGAAAAGAAGGCGACAAGCTCCTCTGTCGGCGGCGGGCTTTGCAGGCGCATCTGCGCGGATGCATCGCCACCGGAACGGACCTGCCCCATCGCGCCATTCATGCCGTCGATCAGCCGACCGTACAGGTCGCGCATTTCAACCCCCAGCCGACGCTGGCCAAAGTAATAGGTCGACGGATCGGGGGCTTTGAACCCGGTCAGATTCAGGATTCCCAGATCGACCGCGGCAAGCGTCACATAGACCTCTTGCCCATCACCCAGCCCATCAACGACCACGGCAGCAGACAGCGGCCCGCGCGGCGTGGATTCGGCCATTGTCTCAATCGAAACAGACAGCTGCCGCGCGCCGGGGGCGATCGACGCATGGGCCAGCCCCAGACTGCGCGCCGGGTTCTGCCCCGCCGCCACATCCATCGGCCGGATGACCTGCGCCGTGACATAGGCCCCGGCGCCCCATTCATCAGTGACCGGCACGGGAATCAGGTTTTCGCCCTCGCTCACCTCGACCGCCTGCATTGAAATCACGTGATTGCTCAGCACCGTCACCAGCGCCTTGCCCGCATAACGCGGCACGATGCGCAGCATTGCCGTGTCACCGGGGCGGTATCCGGGCTTGTCGAGCGACAGTTCCAGCGTGTCCGGCGTCGCGGCGGCATCGGCGGGCGCGTACCAGCCCGCATCAAACCCGACCGACGATGCGACGTAACTGCCTCCCAGCCGTTCGACCACCAGTTCGTACTGGCCCCAGCCGACAGCCTGCGACAGTTCCACCGGGTCGCTGCCCAGCATGACGGTGCCCGAAGCCACCTGTTTGCGGGTTGTCACGGGTTCCCAGTCCCAGTTGCCGTAAAGCTGATACCACTGGTACCGTGTTTCGACCCGGTTCAGGGTCCATTGCGCCTCCATCCCGACCGGGGTCAGCTCCGCGCCCACGGCCTGCAACAGGAACTGCGCCTCGGCCCCGTTCGGCACGGCATCGTCGAACAGCGGTTTGATTCCGATCATCGGCTGTATGGGCGCCAGCGGACGGGTGATCATGCGCTCAACCGGCCGACCGGATCCCTCGGCCAGCCGCAGGGTGATTTCGGCGCTATAGGGCCGCCCGGCGGTGATGCCGTCCGCGTCAGGCAGTGGCAGCGCAAGTTGTGCAAACCCGTTTGCATCTGTGCGCAGATCACCGGGAAGGCTGCGGGTCTGGACGTCCGTTTCATCGTCATGCAGGCCGAATTTATACCCCGGAAAGGCATCCAGAGAGTCCCGCGCCGATAGACGCAACTCGCCCTCGATCGGCAGATCGGCCCCCGGCGCACCGAACAGATACCGGGCTGAAACCTCCAGCAGCGGCGGTGACGACGCGCGGATCGCCCCCTCGGGCAGGGTCAGGGCAAAGTCGATACGTTCGGGCACAAAATCTTCGACCAGCAGGGTCTGACGCGCCAGCGCCGGGGCATCCACATCTGCGAAAACCGCCAACTGCCATGTTCCGCGCGGGACAGACTGCGCCAGTGGCAGGTTGAACACATGCCCGCCCGCGACTCCGCTCGTCGACAGGGTCCGCGTATATTCCACACCGTCGGGGCGGGTCAGGATCGCCGTGACCGGCACACCGTCTATGGCCGCAAGGTCCGCGTCGCGCAAAAGGGCCGTGGCATGGATCACCTCGCCCGCCCGATAGGCCCCACGATCCGTGGCGAGAAAGGTATCGATTGGCCCGGCAGGCTCGCGCCCCTCGACCCCACGGTCGGACAGGTCAAATGCCGGATCGGTCAGCGACAGAAAGGCCAGATCACTGTCCCCCTGACGCACGACGACCATGGCGGGCGCCGACCCATCCGTGCCGCGTATCAGACCGGGGGCAAAACTTGCCACGCCATCGCTGTCAGTCCGCGCCATGGCCAGTTCACGGTTGGACCGCGACACCAGCGTGAGCGACAGACCCTCAAGCGCCGAGGCATCGGACAGCGCGCGCGCAAAGACGTGCAGGCCGTCCACCCCCGACAGGGTGGTCAGGCCAATGTCGGTCAGCACAAACCACTGGGTAGCGCCCGCATCTTCGTAGGGGTCCGCCCCGACAACCGACGCCGTCAGCGCATAGATCCCCGGTTCAAGATCGCCCACCACTGCGCCCATCGGCAATCGGGTCATCACATCGGCGTTCAGACGGTTTTCCACCTCGCCAGTGCCGGTCCATATCTTTTCTGCCAGATCGTCGTTGAAATACTCCAGCTCATACTGCCCCAGAGGGCGACCGAAATAGTTGTCTTGCAAGGCGCGCACCATGTTGCGGTCGCTCACCCGCGACAGGGACAGGGACACCTCATCCAGATTTACCGTCTCGATCGGCAGCCCGGCATCAGCGGAGCGGGGCAGCACATAGGCCCGCCCCGGAAACCGGACCGACGGGCTGCGGTCGCGCACATACAGCGTCACCGGCACATCGCGCGTCAGCTCCTCGCCCGCAGCCGAGGGCAGACCAGCACGGAAGGTCAGCGTATAGCGCTGGCCATGTTCCACGCCGTCTATGCAGATCTGACGCTCTGACGGCTGCACAACCAGCCGCTGATCAGGCAGGCGGACATATGGCGCATACTCCACGCCGGCCTTGATCAAAGGTTCAGAAAACTCCGCACAGATGCGGGGCGCGGCGCTGTCCGCCTCTACGGTCGTGTCGATGACACGAAAACCGTATTTGCCCACGGCATCGTCCAGCAGCGCGGTGACGTCGGCGCGCGGCTGAAGGCTTTCGGCCAGTCGCAGCGCCGGGATCATCTCGCGGCCCCGGTCAAGCGCTTCCAAAGATTGTGCCAGTGCCACCAAGGCGTTGACCCTTTCAGGGGTGCTGCCTGCGCGAAGGTACGCATTGATGGCGGACAGCTCGGCCCGCTCCTGCAATTCGCGCTGTTCGCGGTTGTTTTTCTCGGACCCGGCCAGAACCCCGGCCAACCGCCCGTATTCGATCCACAGATCGGTGGTATCCATCTGGGCCAGCGCGGCACCGGTCCAGTTCATTGCCTGGCGTGTGTTGCCTCGGGCCATCTGTTCCCGCGCGGCCTGCATCAGCTGCTCGCCGCTCCATTCGCCGCCGCCGTGCAGGGTGGCCAGCGCTTCGGCCTGCGCACGGGCGCGGGTCAGATCGGTTTCTGGCAGAAAGCCGAGGTCCTGCGCCCGCGACGCGGCCTGCGACAGCACCGCAGCGGGTGTTGCCACGACCTGCGCCGACACTGCGCCATCATAGGGACTGCGGTCGCTGATGGCGGATTTTGGGAAACATGCGCGCGAACGGGTGTTGAAGGTAAAGGCCTGACAGGCCGGATCGTTCAGGCACACGCGCTGGCAGGCATCCAGCGTCGTGTCGAACAGAGTCTGCAGATCGGCACCGTAGAAATCCACGTCCCGCGTCACGATCAGGCGCCGTTCTGGCACCGGATTCTGCGCCAGCGCAGGGGCAAGGCCCAGCATCAGAAACGCGATGGCTGTGAATAGGCGACGCATGAAAACCTCCCCGTGCAGTTGAGTTACCGTGGCACGCAGGTCCCGGACCATGCAACGATTCCCGCCGGGCCAACTTAAACACTTCTTCACGTTGAATGCGCAAAAGTACCCTCATGTGACGGAGAGTGGCATGAATCTGGCCCAGAAACTGGCCGAGGAACGACGCGCCCGACTGGCGGCAGAGCGGCTGCTTGAACTCAAGCAGGCGGAACTTTTTGCTGCCAACCGCAAACTTGGTCACCATGCCCGCAGGCTCAGCCACGAAATCACCGAAACCCGGGCCGAAGTGGCAACTGTGCGCGACGAAAATGTGCGCGTCAGAACCGAACTGGGCGAAGCGTTTCAGAAGATCGAAGTGGTTGAAGGCCAACTCTGGAAGGCGCTGCGCTCTGTCCGTGACGGGTTTGCCCTGTTCAATGCCGAAGGACTGCTGGAACTGGCCAACCCGCCCTACCTTGCTGTGTTCGAGGGGCTTGATAGCATCGGCCCCGGAACCAGCTATGCGCATTTTGTCGATATGATGGTCGAAGAGGGCATCGTCGACCTCCAAGGCGAAGCGGCGCAGGTATGGCGTGGCCGGATGCTCTCCCGGTGGGATGAAACAGAGATTCCGCCCATCACCATCCGCCTCTGGTCCGGTCAATTTCTCAAAATTCAGGACCGGCGCACACCGGATGGCGGGATCGTCAGTCTTGCCACCGACATCACGGAACTGATGCGGATGTGGTCGGCGGTCGAGGAATTGCCGGATGGCTTTGTCATCTACGATTCCGATGATCGTCTGCTGATGAGCAACGCGCCCTACCGCCACATGTATGAATCAAGTGCCGAGGCGATGGTCGCCGGCGCGACCTTCGAGGAGATCCTCAGGTTTGGATTGGAAAACGGCCAGTACCAGGAGGCGCACGGCCGTGAGGCAGAGTGGCTCGAAGAGAGAATGGACCGACACCGCCTGCCATCCTTTGAGCACGAACAGCAACTCACCGACGGGCGCTGGCTGCGGGTGTATGAAAAGGAAACCTCGGATGGCGGGCGGGTCGGGCTGCGCATCGACATCAGTCAGATGAAACAGGTCCAGCAGGATCTGCAAGAGGCCAAGGCCCGCGCCGAATCCGCCAATCGTGCCAAGTCGTCCTTTCTTGCCAACATGAGCCATGAGATCCGCACACCGATGAACGGCGTGGTCGGCATGGCTGACCTGCTGATAGACGCTAATCTGAGCGAAGAGCAGCGGCTTTATGCAGAGACCATCCGCAATTCGGGCGAGGCGTTGCTGGTCATCATCAACGATCTGCTCGACTTCTCCAAGATCGAAGCAGAAATGCTGGTTCTGCATCCGGAGCCCTTCGATCTGGAAAGCGCGGTGCATGAGGTGGTCATGCTGCTGCAGCCGACCGCGCGCGAGAAGGCAGTGGAATTGCTGGTTGATTACGACATGTTCCTGCCATCCCGGTTCGTCGGGGATGCCGGACGTCTGCGCCAGGTGCTGACCAACCTGCTCGGGAATGCGATCAAGTTCACCATCGAGGGGCACGTGCTGGTCCGCATCGTCGGACTACCGGGCGAGGATGGCATGACCGCGATCCACCTCACGGTCGAGGATACCGGCATCGGCATCCCGGCGGACAAGGTGGAACACGTATTCGGCGAATTCAATCAGGTCGATGACGAACGCAACCGCCAGTTCGAGGGGACAGGCCTTGGCCTTGCCATCTCTCGCAGGCTGATCGAACTGATGGACGGAGAGATCTGGGTCGATTCCGAACTGGGCAAGGGGTCGTGCTTTGGCTTCCGCGTGGTGCTGCCGACGGACATGCCGGTCGTCTTTGAATCGGTCAAGGTGCCCGAGGGGTTGAAACGGGTCCTCGTGGTCGACGACCACAGCGCCACCCGCAGTATTCTGGGCAAACAGTTGGGCATTCTTGGGCTGGAGGTCGCTTTTTGCCAGTCCGGGGCAGAGGCGATCGATCATGGCAAAGATCCGTTCGACCTGCTGATCATCGAGCAGGATCTGCCGGATATGGACGGCCTTAGCCTTGCCACCGAAATGCGGCGCGTGGGGCACAAGGTGCCGGTGCTTCTGTTCAGCCGCAATCCCGGCGCACTTCAGAATTCCAGATCACGGGGCGATGTGACGGCGATCCTGCAAAAACCCGTGGCACGCCGTGCCCTGTTCGCGGCGATCGAAGGGGTGAACGGGCATGATACCGCTGTTGCTGACGCCTCGGGTCCGGCTGAAAAAGCGCCGGATCTTGGGCCGATGCGCGTTCTTGTGGCCGAAGACAACAAGACCAACCAACTGGTGTTCCGCAAGATGGTGTCGTCGCTGGATCTGGATCTGGTCTTTGCCAACAACGGATTTGAGGCAGTGGAGGCTTTTCAGGCCAGCCGCCCCGACATCATCTTCATGGATATCTCAATGCCCGGCATGGACGGCAAGGAAGCCACCCGCGAAATCCGTAAACTCGAAGGTAACGGGCCGCATGTCCCGATCATCGCCGTCACGGCCCACGCGATGACCGGCGACCGCGAAGGTATTATCGAGGCCGGTCTTGACGACTACCTTACCAAACCGCTGCGCAAGGCTGAACTGATTGCCAAGTTCAGCGAGTTTGTCGCCGCCCCCGCAGACAAGCGCGCGGTGGGGTGAGGGACACTGAGCAGGGCTGCGATCCCCAAAAGACCGGACCAAAGCACCCCTGGCCGGGCCGCCAGAGTACGTGTGTCCAAGAAAAATAAGTCAGGGGCGTCGATTAGGCGTCGTAGGGGCGCACAAAGACCGGCTTTTCCTCAGTGCTCAGATCGGGGCGGTAGGCGTAGCCGCCGCTGTCAAAGTCCAGCAGGCTCGCCGGATCGTCCAGCCGCCGCGTAATGATATAGCGCGCCATCGCCCCGCGCGCGCGCTTGGCGAAAAAGCTGATCATCTTTGGCGTGCCGTTCTTATCTTCCAGAAACTGTGGAGTGATCAGCCGCAGTTTCAGAGCCTTGCGCGGCACGGCACCAAAATATTCCTGACTGGCACAATTCACCAGCACATCGGTCCCCAGGGCCTGCCCCTGCGCGTTCAGGTCATTGGCCAGCGTGTCGCGCCAGTAGTCATAGAGCGAGGTCCCACGCCGCGTCTTCAGCCGGCTGCCCATTTCCAGACGGTAGGGCTGAATCGCATCGCATGGGCGCAACAGGCCATATAGCCCCGAAAGGATGCGCAGATGGTCCTGCGCCCAGTCAATTTCATCCGGGTCCAATGAGGTAGCATCGAGCCCCTGATAGGTGTCCCCGGCAAAGGCCCAGGCCGCGGGTCGCACCGCCTCTGGTTCCGGCTCTTCGGCAAAGGTGCGGAACCGGTCGCGGTTGAGCCGGGCCAGATCGTCGCTGAGACCCATCAGATCCTTCAACGCGCCAAGGGTAAGATTGCGCGCGGTGGTGGCCAGCCGCACGGCATCCTCCTGATAGGCGGGTTCTGTTGTGGTCAGGGCGGTTTCGGCCCAGTCCAGCCGCTTGGCCGGGGAAATCACGACGAGCATCGGGCGCTCCTTCTGAGGTTGCCGGTTCCGGCGTTTCCGGGGGATTTAGCCCGCGCCGTGCAGAACGTCCAGAAAAGCGGGGCCAAAACGCTCTGCCCGCCGCTCGCCCAGCAGCCGTTCAAGCGATTCCGGGTTTGGCTTGTGCATCTGCGCCACCTTGGCAAGCATCCCCGCCGAACAGCTGAGCGGTTTGTCATGCCCGTCTGGCCCGCGCGCAAGATCCGCCTGCGCGGCCAGCAGCTGGTCATAAAGCGCGCCGGCATCGCGCCCGGCCAGCTTGCGCCGCGTGGGGTGCATCTCTTCCGTGGCGCCGTTCAGCACGGACAGGAATTCGGACCCGTATTTTTCCAGCTTCTTCGCGCCAACACCGTTGATCCGCGCCATCGCATCCAGACTTGCGGGGCGTTCCTCGACCATCTCGATCAGCGTCCGGTCGGGAAAGATCATGTAGGCGGGCAGGCTGGCCGCCTCGGCCAGCGCACGCCGCTTGGCCTTGAGCGCCGAGAGCAGCGGCGCATCCTCGTCACTGACCATCGCCTTGATCGCCGGGCGGCGGTCGGATGCAGCCCGGTTCAGGCTGTCGCGGCGCAGGGTGATCGTGGTTTCGCCGCGCAGCAGGGGTCGTGCGGTCTCGGTCATCACCAGCGCGCCATGGCGGGCGGCATCCGGGCGTAGCAAATCAAACCCCATCATCTGCCGGAACACCCCCTGCCAGGCGGCCTTGCCCAGATCGCGGCCCACGCCGAATGTCGGCAGGGCGTCGTGCCCGCGCTGTTTCACCTTGTCCGTCGCATTGCCGGTCAGCACGTCGATCAGATGCCCCGCGCCGAAACTCTCACCGGTGCGCAGCGCAGCCGACAGCGCCTTGCGTACGGCTTCGGTCCCGTCAAAGACTTCGGGCGGGCTTTCGCAAAGATCGCAGTTACCACAGGTGATTTCGGTCTCCCCGAAATAACCCAGCAACGTCTCGCGGCGGCATTTCTGCGCCTCGGCCAGACCCAGCAAGGCGTTCAGCCGACCATGGTCCGCCGCCTGCCGTTCCGGCGGAGCAAGTCCTTCGTCGATCTGGCTGCGCCGCAGGCGGATGTCATCGGGGCCGAACAGTGTCAGCGTTTCGGCAGGCGCACCATCACGGCCCGCGCGGCCGATCTCCTGATAGTAGGATTCGATGGATTTTGGCAGATCCGCGTGGGCGACCCAGCGGATGTCGGGCTTGTCCACACCCATGCCAAAGGCGACCGTGGCCACAACGATCAGCCCGTCTTCCTGCTGGAACCGGGTTTCCACATGGCGGCGGTCTTCGGCCTCCATCCCGCCGTGATAGTGGCACGCCGCATGGCCCGCCTGTCCCAGCGCCGTCGCCAGACCTTCGGTCTTGGCCCGCGTGCCGCAATAGACGATGCCGGACTGGCCCTTGCGGGCGGCGGCAAAATTCAGGATCTGCGCCCGGGGTCCATCCTTGGCGGCAAAGGCAAGGTGGATGTTGGGCCGGTCAAAACCGTGCAGAAAAGTCGACGGCTGCTCGCCCTCGAACAGGCGCTGCACGATCTCGACCTGGGTTTCGCTGTCGGCCGTGGCGGTAAAGGCGGCCAGCGGCACATCCAGCGCGCGACGCAATTCACCAATGCGCAGGTAATCGGGGCGGAAATCATGGCCCCACTGGCTGACGCAATGCGCCTCATCCACGGCGATGAACGACACACCGGCCCGCGCCAGCATCCGCTGGGTGCCGGTATTGGCCAGCCGTTCGGGCGCGAGGTACAGCAGCTTCAGCGTGCCCTCGGCCAGCTGGGTCCAGACTGCGTCGGTTTCTTCTTCGGTATTCCCGCTGGTCAGCGCACCCGCTGCGACACCTGCCTCGCGCAGCCCGCGAACCTGATCACGCATCAGTGCGATCAACGGGGAAATCACCAGCGTGACGCCGGGCCGCAGCAGGGCGGGCAGCTGAAAACACAGGGATTTGCCACCGCCTGTCGGCATGATGGCCAGCACGTTGTCGCCCCGCGCCACCGCTTCGACAATCTCGCCCTGACCGGGGCGGAAGGCATCAAACCCGAAAACGTCGCGCAGAATCGCGCTTGCTTCGGAAAGATTTCCGCTAGGGCCGTCGGGCATGAGGTGAACCTGCAATTTAAACTAAATCTGCTCTCATACCAATTCTCACACACTCAGAATCGGTAAACAAGGGCGCGAAACCCCTGTTCATCTGCCACCCGCCAGTTTTGCATAAGCAAAATTCGCGGTGAATACTCCGGGGGGCGTCAACCGTCAGGGCGACGGGAGCAGCGCCCCCGAACCACCTCAGAAGTTGTAGAAATATGCGGCATTGTTGGCCAGAACGATCCGCAGTGCGTAGATCGCCACCAGCGTGACCAGCGGGGCAAGGTCGATGCCGCCCATCGCGGGCAGAATGCTGCGGATGCGCGAATAGATCGGCTCGAGCAGGCGGTTCAGCCCGTCCCAGATCTGGGCGACCAGCGGCTGACGCAGGTTGAGCACCTGAAAATTGATCAGCCAGCTCATGATCACATGCGCGATGATGAAGAACCAGACGATATCCAGAATAAGCATCAGGATCTGAAACAGCGATTGCATGGGGTATGGGTCCTTTTTGCGCGTACAGCGACCAAGACCTAAGGGCGGACAGGCCAAAGGGCAAGAGTGCCGCAAGGTCTTGGTTGACGCGGCGGCCCTGACTTGCCCGAAAGGGACACAAATCAGGAGAGCGCCATGTATCCCTTTGTCCGACTGTTCAAGGAATTGTTCCTGCATCGCAATGCCCCGCGGCTGGCCCTGGGCGAAGTTCATGTGTCGCATCACATCTGCTGGCCCTGGGACATCGACCTGTGGATGGAGCTGAACAATGGCCGCACGCTGACGGTCTATGATCTGGGGCGGATCCCGATGGCGCAGCGCAGCGGTCTGATCACGGTCCTGCGCCGGATGCGCTGGGGGCTGACCATCGCCGGCACCTCGGTGCGCTACCGCCGCCGGGTGCGGATGTTTGACCGGATCGAGATGCGCTCGCGGCTGCTCTGCTGGGATGCGCGGTTCATGTATCTGGAACAAAGCATGTGGAAGACGGATGGCGAATGCTCCAGCCACGCGGTCTATCGCAGCGCCATCACAGACCGCAACGGCATCGTGCCGACCTCGGACGTGATGCTTCAGATGGGGATAGACGTCGAATCCCCCGCCATGCCCGACTGGGTGGTGCGCTGGACCGAAGCCGAGGCCCTGCGCCCCTGGCCGCCAATGCAGGATGACGTCCGGATTGGTGATCAGTAGATCCCCAAGGGGCCGTCGTTTTGCACAACTCCCCCTTGCCAGTCCGCCCACTAGACCGTCTTATCGCCGGAAAATCCGGGGGCACCATGGCAAGCGATACCGACATCACCGCTGTTGATCCGCGCACATTGCGCAAACGCATCTGGGGCTGGTTCTTTTTCGACTGGGCCAGCCAGCCTTACAACACGCTTCTGCTCACCTTCATCTTTGCGCCCTACGTCAAGGAACTGATGGGCGACGGCACCGCCGCGCAATCGGCATGGGGGTTCGGCATTGGCGCGGCGGGCGTGATCATTGCCATCTTCGCCCCGTTTCTGGGCGCGCTGGCGGACACCGGAGGCAATCGCCTGCGCTGGATCTGGCTGTTTTCGGCGCTTTACGTGATCGGATCGGGCATGTTGTGGTTCGCGGCACCCGGCGATTTCCATCTGATCACCACGCTCTTCTTCTTTGCCATTGGTCTGATCGGGATGGAGTTCGCGACGATCTTTACCAACGCCATGCTGCCCGATCTGGGCCCAAAGGAGGAAATCGGTCGCATCTCGGGCAATGGCTGGGCTTTTGGCTATGTCGGCGGGATGATCACCCTGATCCTCATGCTGGTGTGTTTTGCCGAAAGCGCCACAACCGGCAAAACCTTTGTTGGCCTCACGCCGCTGTTCGGGCTGGACCCGGAAATGCGCGAAGGCACCCGGTTCGTCGGACCGCTGACCGCGATCTGGTACGCGGTCTTCATGATCCCGTTCTTTCTGTACGTCCGCGACCCACGCGCTAAACCCGCGCCCAAAGGGGCCGTGGCCAAGGCGCTCAGGGATCTGCGGCACACCATTAGCAAGCTGCCGCAGTCGCCGTCGCTGTTTGCCTATCTCGGATCGTCGATGTTCTACCGCGATGCGCTGAACGGGATGTATGCCTTTGGCGGCATCTACGCCGCCGGCGTTCTGGGCTGGACGGTGGTCGACGTTGGTATCTTCGGCATCCTCGCCATCATCGCGGGCGCGGTTTTTGCCTGGCTCGGTGGCATGGCGGATGTGCGGTTCGGGCCCAAGACGGTGATTGCCACCTGCATTCTGATCCTGACCGGCGTCGCCGTGACCATCGTGCTGATCTCTCGCACCAGCGTGCTGGGCTTTCCGGTCGCACCGGATTCGAACCTGCCCGATATCGCATTCTACATCATCGGCGCGCTGATCGGCGCGGCCGGCGGGGTGATCCAGTCGGCAAGCCGCACGATGATGGTTCGTCAGGCCGACCCGAACCGCATGACCGAAGCCTTTGGCCTCTATGCCCTGGCCGGCAAGGCGACCAGCTTTATCGCCCCGACCTTGATCGGTGTCGCCACATATCTCAGCGGATCACAACAAGTTGGGGTTTCCCCGCTCATCGGCCTTTTCGTCTTGGGGTTGATTCTGCTACTCTGGGTCAAACCCGACGGAGATCGAGCAGCATGATACGACCTATTCTGGCACTGACGCTTCTGGCCGCTCTTGCGGCTTGCGGCGGCGACAGGCCGTCAAAGAACCTGCAAAGCATGTCACGCGGCCCTGTGGCCACGGTCGTCCCCGTGTCCGGGGTTGTCTCCAGCAAAAGCGCCAAGCAGCTTTTCGGCAATGAACATGAACCGTCGCGCCAGCGGTCGGAATCCTTTGGCAGCTATGCCAGAGGCTGCGCGGCCGGCAACGTTCAGCTGCCCGAAACCGGCCCGACATGGCAGGCCATGCGCCTGTCGCGCAACCGCAACTGGGGCCAGCCGGTCACCATTGATTTCATTCAGGATCTGTCGCGCAAGGCCGCGCAGCAGCCGGGTTGGTCCGGGCTCTATGTCGGGGACATCAGTCAGCCAAAGGGCGGCCCGATGATCACTGGCCATGCCAGCCACCAGATCGGTCTGGATGCAGACATCTGGATGCTGCCGCCCAAGAATACCTCGCTTGACCGGGCAGACCGCGAAAAAATCTCGTCCATCTCGATGCAGCGGGCCAAAGGTGCCTATGTGAATGGCGACTGGACGCGCCAGCATCACGAAATCCTCAAGGCCGCCGCCAGCGATCCACGCGTCGCGCGGATCTTTGTCTTTCCCGGTGCCAAGGTGCAGATGTGCAAGGATGAAACCGGCGACCGCAGCTGGCTGAACAAGGTCCGCCCGTGGTACGGGCACCACTATCATTTCCACGTCCGCCTTGCCTGCCCTCCGGGTGCGACCGGCTGCGTCAATCAGGCCGCGCCCCCGCCCGGCGATGGCTGCGCCGACGCACAGGCCTGGGTCAACAACATCCTCAACCCGCCACCCCCAAAACCGCGTGATCCCAACGCCCCAAAGCCCAAGCCGAAACGTGAACTCACCCTGAACGATCTGCCCGGCCAATGCTCAGGCGTTCTCGCGTCGCGCTAGGCGCGGCCCTGGCGGCGCTTCTGACACTTCAGGTGTCGGCCAGCCCGATCCAGCGCGCGCAGTTCATCGACACATTCACCTGGCTGATGCCGGACCGGGGCTTCGGCGGGTTCTCGGGGCTTGAAATCAGCAGCGACGGCCAAAGCTTTACCGCTATTGGTGACCATGCCCATATCGTGCAGGGCCAGTTCCAGCGTCGGGATGGGCGCATCGCGGGCGTCGTCTCCGGCCCGATCAAGCGGATATTTGACACCCGGGGCAAAAGGCTGGATCTGGAGAGGCGGGACAGCGAGGGCCTCGCGATCAGCGCGGACGGACGCATCTTCATCTCGTTCGAAGGTGGCAACCGGGTGTGGGAATATCACGAAAAGCAATCCGTGCCGCTACCCCACCCCAAGGCCTTCGACAAGATGCAGAAGAATTCGGGACTGGAGGCGCTGGCCATCGACGCCAATGGCTGGCTTTATACGCTGCCCGAACGGTCGGGTGCGCTGACCCGCGACTTTCCGGTCTACCGGTTTCGCGATGGCACCTGGGATCAGCCGTTTTCGATCCCCCGCACAGCCCCATTTCTGGTGGTAGGCGCGGATTTCGGCCCCGACGGCAGGCTCTACATACTGGAGCGCTCCTTTACCGGTTTCAGCTTTCAAAGCCGGGTGCGCCGCTTCGACGTTACGGATACTTCCATCAGCGCAGGCGAAACCCTGCTTGAATCCAGCAACGGCCAGTTCGACAACCTCGAAGGCCTGTCAGTCTGGCGCGACGCGCAGGGCCGGATACGCCTGACAATGATCTCGGACGACAATTTCCGCTTTTTCCAGATCACCCAGTTCGTCGAATACGCCGTTACGGAATAACTTGCACCATGGCCTGTCAGGGTCTAAGGCCCTCCGGTCCCCAACCGGGGGCCAAGTTCCCGCAACCTTGGAAAAACGGGCCATACACATGACACGTCAACACCTTCCCGGGATTCTGGCCATGGCGGCCATTGTCCTTGCCTCCAACATTCTGGTGCAGTTCCTCTTTGGCAACTGGCTCACCTGGGGAGCCTTCACCTATCCCTTCGCCTTTCTGGTCACCGACCTCATGAACCGGATCTACGGTGCCCGCGCCGCGCGTCAGGTCGTCTTCGCGGGTTTTGTGGTCGGGATCGTCTGCTCCCTGATCGGCACACAGATCATGGGTGAATACGGCCCGCTGGTCACATGGCGTATCGCCATCGGCTCTGGCGTGGCGTTCCTCACCGCACAAATGCTGGACGTCGCCATCTTTGATCGTCTGCGCACGGGTGCATGGTGGCGCGCGCCGCTGGCCTCGACGCTGGTCGGCTCGTCCGTGGACACAATGCTGTTCTTCTCCATCGCCTTCTCCGGCGCGCTGTCGTTCATCGAACCTGCCAACGATGTTTCCTGGGCAGCAGAGGCGCTGCCACTACTGGGCTTTGGCCCGCTGGTGCCGCTCTGGGTGTCGCTGGCCGTCGCGGACTGGGGCGTCAAGCTGGGCCTGGCCCTGATCGCGCTGATCCCGTTCCGAGTGATCGTTTCAAAGGCAATGGCCGGAAAAATCATCGCCTGACGGCAAAAAACGCTTTGCGATTCAAACCTCTCATGCCACCTTTCCCTTAGGTTCAACGTAATTGAAAGGAGGTGATCCAGTGTCGAGAGAAACATTGGAGAGAGGTGTCGGAACAGTTCGGAGGATGACGCCCTAGGGCAGCCCCGGGGTCAAACCCCTCCCGAATTGGTGAGCGCCTAACCGGCCCCACCTCCTCAATTCTCGAAGGGCCGTCCGAAGATCGGGCGGCCCTTTTTGCCTGCCAGACCACGACCGCGAAATGGAACGAACGATGCTACGGATCAACGACAGGATAGCGATCGAGGACTGGGAACTGACCGAACAGTTCATCCGCGCTTCGGGACCCGGCGGGCAGAACGTGAACAAGGTCTCTTCGGCGGTCGAACTGCGGTTCGAGGCAGAGCGTTCGCCGAACCTGCCGACCGCGGTCAAGATACGCCTGCGCAAACTCGCCGGGCGGCGCTGGTCCAAAGAGGGCGCGCTGGTGCTTCAGGTCGACGAAACCCGCAGCCAGGTCCGCAACCGCGAAATCGCTCGCGACCGGCTGAGCGAGTTGATCCGGCAGGCCTGCGAAAAACCCAAACGCCGTATCCCGACAAAGCCGACTCTGGGGTCAAAAAAACGCCGCCTGCTGGCCAAGAAGGTCCGGGGCGAGGTCAAGGCCCTGCGTGGCAAGGTCGAAGGCGAAGGTTGATGTCACAGGGGGCGCTGCCCCAATCGGGCGTTCCGGGCGCTTTCCCGCCGCAGGCGATCCGGCATCGCCACCCATGCGTCATGCACCTCTCATGCGTCACGGTGCGACCCGCGCCAAAGGAGGCGGCACGCCGACGCGGCTGACCAGTGCGCGCAAACGCGCGCTCCGCAGGATCAACGCTCAGAACCGTTCGAGCAGGCGTTCGAGGTAGTCCAACTCTTCGTCCGGCCTCTGGCCTTCACCTGACCGACGGCGGATTTCGTCCAGCAGTTCGCGGGCGCGGCGATAGACGTCTTCGCCCTGCAACATGCCGTCTTCTGATCCGATCTGTCCACTGCTGCCGGCGCTGCGCCCCAACGGGTCGCGCTGTTGCCCGGGCTGGGTGCCCTCGGCCATGCCTTGCTGACCCTGGTTCTGCTGTTGTTGCTGCGCCAGCGCCTCGCCAAGGTTGCGCATGCCCTCGCGCAGGGCCTCCATCGCTTCGGACTGTTTGTCGATGGCTTCGGCCAGATTGTCGCCGCGCAGGGCGTCTTCGGCGCCTTCCATAGCACCCTCGGCCCGGTTCAGCGCATCGCGCGCGGCGTCACCTTCGGCGGTGCCCTGTCCGGGCAGGTCGCTGCGCTGGCGGTTCAGCTCGTCGCGCAGGTCACGTTGTCGCTGGGCCAGATCCTGCTGCAACGACTGGCCGCCCTCGCCTTGCTGTCCCGGTTGCTGGCCCTGACCCCCTTGCTGACTTTGCCCTTGCTGGCCCTGTTGCCCCTGGCCGGGCTGTTGCCCCTCCTGACCGGGGTTGAACTGCTCCTGCAAATCGCGGAACGCCTGATCCGACAGGCTCTGCTGATCGCGCAGCGTTTCCGACAGATCCTCCATCGCCTGCTGGCCCGGGGATTGCCCACCCTGACCCTCGCCCTGGGTCACGCGCATGTTTTCCATCATCTGGCGCAGCTCTTCCAGCGCCTGCTGCGCCTCGGCCATGCGGCCCTGCTCCATCAGCTCCTGAATCTTGTCCATCATCGCCTGCAGATCGCTTTGGTTCATCTGCATGCCTTCCTGATTCTGCGACATCTGCGAATCCGGGTTCTGTTCGGCCTCTTTCTGGGCCTCGGCGCTCAGCTGGCGCATGTAGTCGTCCGTGGCCTCGCGCAGCTCCTGCATCAGCTCGGCGATTTCCTGATCCGAGGCGCCATTCTTCATCGCCTCGGCCAGCCGGTCCTGCGCCCGCTTCAGCCGTTCGCGCGCATCGTCCAGATTGCCCTCTTCCAGCAACAACGCCAGATCCCACATGGCATTCGAAAGCTCGGCCTGCTGATCGTCTGTCATACCGAAACGCGCAAAACTCTCCATGCGGCGCAGGATGGTGCGCAGCCGCAGGTAATGCACGGCAGAGCGGAATATATCGTCGGGCCGGTGCGACACCGCGCGCAGGATCTGACCGATGTCGCGGGCATTGTCACGGTTCCATAGCAGCGCGCGCCGCTGTTCGATGATCGCGGCGGCCATCGGGTCAAAGAACCGCCGCCCGGGCAGTGTCATGACCTCTGGCGCGACAGACCCGTCCTGACCGGCGGCATCCTCGACCGACAGCGTGATCGTGACCGGCAGGTTCGCCCATGGATGTTCCGAGAAATTTTCGATCAGGGTTTCGGTGAATTTCGACCGGTCGCCCGAAATCGGCATCGGCAGCGGCACCTCGATCGCGTCGCGCGCTTCGGGGGCGATGCGCTGGCCATAACGGCGCTCCACCTGATCCAGCGCCAGTTCGAACCGCGCCGTGCCCGCGATCACGCCGTGATCGTCCGTCGCGGCAAAGGGGATCGATGCCTCACCGTCATAGCTGGCCTCGACCTCACCCTCGCGCGTCACCATGGGCGGCTCATCCGGGGCCATCGCAACATCCCAGACCCGCCCGCCCGGACCGTCGATGGCTAGGGTGCCGGACTGCACGACAGTGAATTCCTGCGCCGTTTCGGGGTTGCCGCCATCGGGCAGCGGGTTGCCGGACACGCTTTCGCTGACGGTCAGCGCGCCGACCTCGCCATACATCCGCAGGGTGATGCGTGCGCCCTCGGGCACGTTCAGTGCGCTGTCGGTGATGTCATTCAGGTAGATCGACGGCAGCCGCGTATATGCCGGCGGTTCCATCCAACCCTCCCATGTGGGACCAGAGGCAAGGTTCGCGCCGCCCGGACCCATGCCGGTGACGGACTGCACCCGCAGAACCGACCCGAACAGCAGCGCCGTGAACAACGCCAACAGGGCGACATAACGCAGCGCAAAGGGATCGGCGGCGGACACCCGCAGATCCGGCTGCACCGCCTTTGCTTCGGACAGCCGCGCGCGCATCCGCGCCTGATGCGCCCGCCAAACGGCAAGCGAGGCCGCGTCGTCGCCGCCAATCGCCTGTGTATCCAGCACGGATTGAATCGGGTTGCCCCGCATCGTCGCGTCCAGCCGTGCCAAGGCACCCGCGCGCGTCGGCATCCGGAAACGCCGCGCACCCCAGACCGCCGCCACCACCACGCCCAGACCAAGAACGCCAACCGCAGCCCAGATCACCTCGACCCGGACCAGATCCTGCAGCCCCAGCATCAGCGCCGCCACCGCGACGAACACCACGGACCACAGCGGCCAGAACGCCCGCACGACCCGTTCGGCAACCATCCCTGTGCGTGTCAGAAACAGCGGGCCGCGAACGGCCTTGAAAATCTCGGGGGGCAGTGTGTCCGGTGACGCCATTCGCCTCTCCTGCTGGTCAGCCGCAGAGAGGATACCCTACAACCATTCAGGAATGGTATCGCGGGAAATCATTTCGTCAAAGCTTGGCCGCGCCCGAATGACCGCAAAGTGATCACCTTTCACCAGAACCTCGGGCACAAGGGGCCTTGTGTTGTATTCCGACGCCATAACGGCCCCATATGCACCGGCCGAGCGAAAGGCGACGACGTCCCCGGCCTGCAATTGGGGCATCATCCGTGCCTTGGCAAAGGTATCGCCGGATTCGCAGACCGGCCCGACAATGTCATAGGGCAGCTGTTCGGCACCTGCCTCGGGCTCATTCAGCGGCACGATATCGTGCCAGGCATCATACATCGCCGGGCGGACCAGATCGTTCATCGCGGCGTCAAGGATCAGAAACTCGCGCCCCTCGCCCTGCTTGACATAGATCACCTCGCTGACCAGCAGCCCGGCATTCCCGGCGATCAGCCGCCCCGGCTCGATCTCGATCTCGCAACCCAGATGCCCGACGGTCCGCTGGATCAGCTTGCCGTAATCGGTGGGCAGCGGAGGCGCCTCGTTTGAGCGCGCATAGGGAATGCCCAGACCGCCGCCCAGATCCAGACGGCGGATATTGTGGCCATCGGCGCGCAACTGTTCGGTCAGTTCGGCCACCTTGAGGTACGCCGCCTCGAACGGGGCAAGGTCGGTCAGCTGGCTGCCGATATGCACATCGATGCCAATCACCTCCAGCCCCGGCAGGGCGGCGGCCTCGGCATAGACGGCACGCGCCTTGGCAATCGGAATGCCGAACTTGTTTTCGGATTTGCCGGTGGCGATCTTTGCATGGGTCTTGGCGTCCACATCGGGGTTCACCCGGATGGTGATCGGTGCGACCTTGCCCATCGCGCTGGCCACTTCGGACAGCACCAGCATCTCGGGCTCGCTCTCGACGTTGAACTGGCGGATGCCGCCTTCCAGCGCCATGGCGATCTCGTCCCGGGTCTTGCCGACACCGGAAAACACGATCCGTTCGCCCGGTACACCGGCGGCCTTGGCGCGGGCATATTCGCCGCCCGAAACCACATCCATTCCGGCACCAAGTGCTGCCAAAGTCTTCAGGATCGCCTGATTGCTGGCCGCCTTCATCGCGTAACAGACCAGATGGTCCATCCCGGCAAGCGCCTCATCGAACAGCCGGAAATGCCGCTCCAGCGTGGCCGTTGAATAGACGTAAAAGGGGGTGCCGACCGCCGCCGCGATCTCGCTCACGGCAACATCCTCGGCAAACAATACGCCGTCGCGATAAAGAAAATGATCCATGCCAGCCTTCCCTAAGGTATCGCCAACGCAATTACTTCAGCGCGGTCTGTCCGACCACCCCGAAAAACGCGGCCCCCCCACAGCCTTCCCGCCGCGCGACCCCATGGTTCATCTGGCTAAAAGGGTTCCGGCGGTCAGACCGACCGCCGGGACCGTATCACAGCCGTTCGATCGCCAGCGCGATCCCCTGACCGCCACCAATGCACATGGTGATCAGCGCCCGCTTGCCGCCAATCCGCTCCAGCTCGTACAGCGCCTTGACCGTCAGGATCGCGCCCGTCGCCCCCACCGGATGACCCAGCGCAATGGCCCCGCCGTTGGGATTGACCTTCGCGCCATCCAGCCCAAGCACCTTGTTCACTGCCAGCGCCTGCGCCGCAAAGGCCTCATTGCTCTCGACCACGTCGAAATCCGCAGCTCTCAGCCCGGTCTTTTCCAGCAGCTTTTCAACCGCAGGCACCGGACCGATGCCCATGACCTCGGGGCGCACCCCGGCATGGGCATATCCCAGCACCCGCGCGCGCGGCTTCAGCCCCGCCGCCTCGGCCGCGCCCGCACGCGCAAAGACCAGCGCCGCCGCGCCGTCATTGATGCCGCTGGCATTGCCCGCCGTGACCGAACCATCCTTCTGGAACACCGCGCGCAGACCGGCCAGCGCCTCGGCGCTTGTCGCCTTGGGGTGCTCGTCGACCTCAAACGCCACCATGTCACGCTTCACACGCACCTCGACCGGCACGATCTGATCGCGGAACCGCCCCTCGGCAATCGCCGTCGCCGCGCGCTGCTGGCTGAGCAGCGCAAAAGCATCCTGTGCCTCGCGGCTGATGTCATGCTCGGCCGCGACGTTTTCCGCCGTGATCCCCATATGGCCGGTGCCAAAGGGGCAGTTCAGCGCGCCCAGCATCATATCCAGCGTCTTTACATCGCCCATCTTTGCGCCCCAGCGCTGATCCGGCACGATGTAGGGGCTGCGCGACATGCACTCGGCCCCGCCGGCCAGGGCGAAATCCGCATCCCCCAGCTTCAGCGACTGAACCGCCGAGACAATCGCCTGCGCCCCCGACCCGCAGAGCCGGTTGACGTTCATCGCAGGCACCGTCTCTGGCACACCCGCATCCATCGCGGCGACCCGGCTCAGGTACATGTCGCGAGGTTCCGTATTGATCACATTGCCAAACACCACATGACCGATCTGGCCGCCCTTGACCCCGGCGCGCTCCAGCGCGGCACGGGCCACGGTGGTGCCCAAAGTGATCGGTGTGGTGCCTGCCAGCGCGCCGCCAAAGGCGCCGATGGCGGTGCGCGCGCCGCTCAGGATGACGATATCGTCGGACATGATGTTTTCTCCCCCGGGGTTTCGCGCAAACTATGCGGTTCCGGGTGCGCCTTGTCAGCCGCGACGTTCCGTCAGAGACCGCCCCGCCCCTGATTGACAGCAGTCGCGCGACCCGGCACATCTTCTGTCATGACGGAGGATACCGACGATATGCTGTCGCGCCTGCCCGCGCGGCTGAAAGCGGCCCGGCGCGCGCAGGGGCTGTCGCTCGATGGCGTGGCGAAACTGTCGGGCGTGTCCCGGTCGATGGTCAGCCAGATCGAACGCGGCACCTCGTCCCCCACCATCGCGACCCTCTGGAACCTGACCCGCGCGCTGCAAGTGGATTTCGCCGGCTTGCTGGACAGGACGGCCGGCGCGGGCGAGATCGAGATTCTGCGCAGCACCGAGGTGCCCACCATCGACAACCGTGGCCAAGCCTGCCGCCTGCGCATCCTGTCGCCCCCCGAAGAGGCCGGTCGGCACGAGGTCTATGACCTTGTGCTTGGCGACGGCGGTGCTTTGGTCAGCGCCGCCCACCGGCGCGGCGCGCGTGAGCATCTGACAGTGATCGAAGGCCGGATCGAGGTCACCTCGGGCACCTCGGTCGAGGTTCTGACCGCCGGCGACACAGCCCGCTACGCGGCCGATCTGGCACATGCGATCCGCGCTGTCGCTGGTCCGGCGCGGGCCTTTCTGGTGGTGCAGAACGCCTGAATTCAGGACAGGTCGCGCGGCCCGAACCCCGACATATTTGGAATATGAAAGAACGCCAGAGATCGGTCCGGGGCAACCCGCGCTGAAATTCGCGCCGATCACATTTCTTCTATTTGAGAAATTTATCCGTCATGTTAGATAACCTCTCATGCAACGGAGATTGCCATGAACAGCACCTTTCTGACCCGGATCACTGACACCCTGAGCGAGATCGAGGCCGACGGCCTGCGCAAGGTCGAACGCCCGATGACCTCGCCCCAGGGCGCGAAAATCACCGTCGGCGGCCGGGAAATGCTGAACCTTTGTGCCAACAACTACCTTGGGCTAGCCAACCATCCCCGTCTTATCGCGGCGGCAAAGGATGCGATGGACAGCCATGGCTATGGCATGGCCTCTGTCCGGTTCATCTGCGGCACGCAGGATCTGCACCGCGAGCTGGAACAGAAACTGGCCGCCTTTCTGGGCAAGGATGACAGCATCCTCTTTGCCGCCTGCTTTGATGCCAACGCCGCCGTGTTCGAACCCCTGCTTGGCCCCGAGGATGCGATCATCAGCGACAGCCTCAACCATGCGTCGATCATCGACGGCGTGCGGCTGTGCAAGGCGAAACGCTATCGCTACGCCAACGCCGATATGGACGACCTTGAAACGCAGTTGAAACAGGCCCGCGCCGACGGGGCACGCGATATCATGATCGCCACCGACGGTGTGTTCAGCATGGACGGCTTCCTCGCCCCGCTGCCCGGGATCACCGCGCTGGCCGCGAAATATGACGCGCTGACAATGGTCGATGACTGCCACGCCACCGGTTTCATGGGCGCAACCGGCGCGGGCACGCCGGAACATTTTGGCGTCGATGTGGACATTCTGACCGGTACTTTGGGCAAGGCGCTGGGCGGAGCGATCGGCGGCTATATCGCCGGTCCGCAGCCGGTGATCGACCTGCTGCGCCAACGCGCGCGCCCCTATCTGTTTTCCAACGCGCTGCCGCCCGCCGTGGTCGCCGCCGGGATCGCGGTGCTGGACCTTATCAAAAACGGCGACACCCTGCGCGCCCAGCTGTTCGAAAACGCCCGCTACTGGCGCGCCGGTCTGGAACGCCTCGGCTTTGACGTCCTGCCCGGCGAACACCCCATCATCCCCGTGATGACCCATGAGGCCCGCATCGCGCAGGACATGGCGACCGGCCTGTTTGAAAACGGCGTCTATGTCTCGGGCTTCTTCTTTCCGGTGGTGCCCAAGGGGCGCGCCCGCATCCGCACGCAGATGAACGCCGCCCTGACCCGCGACGATCTCGACACCGCTCTGGCGGCCTTTGGCACCGTCGGCAAGAAACTGGGAGTGATCTGAGATGCACAATGATATGAAGGCATTGGTCAAGGCCGAGCCGCGCGAAGGTCTGTGGATGCAGCGCGCCCCGGTGCCAGAAATCGGGCCCGATGACGTGCTGATCCGCGTGAACAAGACCGGGATTTGCGGCACGGACGTGCATATCTGGAACTGGGACGGCTGGGCGCAGCGCACCGTGCCGGTGCCGCTGATCACCGGCCATGAATTCGCCGGCGAGATCGTCGAACTGGGCCGCAACGTCGACGGTCTGGAACTGGGCCAGCGGTGTTCAGGCGAAGGCCACCTGATCGGCAAGAAAAGCCGCCAGAGCCGCGCCGGCAAGTTCCATCTTGACCCCGCCACGCGCGGCATCGGCGTCAACGAACCCGGTGCCTTTGCGCAATTCCTGCGCCTGCCGGCCTTCAACGTGGTGCCTTTGCCCGATGCCATCGACGATGAAATCGGCGCAATCCTCGATCCGCTTGGCAATGCGGTGCACACCGCGCTCAGCTTTGATCTGGTGGGCGAAGACGTGCTGATCACCGGCGCCGGCCCCATCGGGATCATGGCGGCCGCGGTGGCGCGGCACGTCGGCGCGCGGCATGTGGTGATCACCGATGTCAATCAGGCACGGCTGGATCTGGCCGCACAGGTGACGGATGTGGTGCCGGTCAATGTCGCGCATGAGGATCTGAAAGACGTCGTTGCGCGGCTCAAGATGAAGGAAGGTTTCGACGTCGGGCTTGAGATGTCAGGCAATCAGCAGGCGCTGGACCAGATGGTCGAGGCGCTGGTGATGGGTGGCCGTATCGCCCTGCTGGGCATCCCGCCGGGCAAGTCCCCCGTGGACTGGAGCCGCATCGTCTTCAAGGCGATCACGCTGAAAGGCGTCTATGGCCGCGAGATATTCGAGACATGGTACAAGATGATCGCCATGCTGGAAAACGGTCTGGATGTGCGCCGGGTGATCACCCACCGCTTTGGCGTCGACGACTTTGCCGAAGGGTTCGAGGCGATGCGTTCCGGCACCAGCGGCAAGGTCGTGCTGGACTGGCGCGGCTGAACGTCAGACCCGCCGATCCATCCGGACGGGATGATCGGGCACCTTGGGTTCAGGCACCTTCGGGCGGCCCTCAAGCTGTGCCAGCAGCCCCCTGCGCAAACGCACCGCGAACTTGCGCCGCGCGCCACGAATCCGCCGCCGAAGCACAGACAGCAAAAGCTGTGGCAGGCTTTTACCCGGGCGAGCATTGCCCTGTGCGGCAACGTTATAAGAGTCGGAGTGGCGAAACGGGTCTGTCATGACGCTAACCCTAGCGGCGACTCCCTTTCCAACCGATGAAGATTCACGCCTTCAGTCAGGCAAATCCACCGCAGCGGCGCGCTGATTGGTGGTCCGCAGGGTCGACCCTTCCAGCATCGTCACTTCGCGCTGCGGGAAGGGGATCGAGATGTCGTTTTCCTGAAACGCATCCCATAGCGCCAGAAACACATCGCCCCGGATGTTGGTCAGCCCGCCGATCGGATCACTGATCCAGAACCGCAGGATGTAATCGACCGAGGAATCACCGAAACCCACGATGTGGCAGACCGGCGGCTTGAACGACAGCACACGCTTGACCCCGGCCGCCGCCTCGATGGCGATGCGGCGTACCTTGTGCGGATCGTCGTCATAGGCCGCGCCGAAAAAGATATCGAGCCGGACAAATTCGTTGGAATGGGACCAGTTGACCACCTGCCCGGTGATCAGATCCTCGTTCGGAATCAGGTATTCCTTGCCGTCCCGGGTCAGCACCGAAACATAGCGCGCGCCCAGCGACTGGATCCAGCCGAACGTCTCGCCCAGCGATATCACGTCCCCCGGTTTGATCGACTTGTCCAGCAGGATGATGATGCCCGAAACAAGGTTCGACACCACCTTTTGCAGACCAAAACCAAGGCCGACACCGATGGCCCCCGACAGCACCGCAAGCCCGGTCAGATCGACGCCAACCAGCTTGAGCCCGTAAAAGAACGCCGTGCCATACAGCACCACCTGCAGGAACTTGATCGCCAGCACCTGCATCGACGGCGAAATTTCCGGGTTGCTGCGGATACGGGCAGAGGTGGACGTCGACAGGAACCGCGCGACAACGATCAGCAGGCCCAGCGTCACCGCCGCCTGCGCAATCAGCCACAGCGATATCCGCGTACTGCCCACGGACAGCGCAAAGCTGTCCAGCAGCGTCTGCGCCTCAGAGGTCAGCCCCAGGATCGACAGGGTGACCCAGGCCCAGGCGCCATAACGCACCGCCGACCGCATCAGCCCGTTCGCGATCAGCCGGGTGGCGAAAACGATGAACAGCCAGGCGGTTGCCAGTTCCGAAATGACCCCCAGAAGGTAGGAACGCGACGGCCAGGTCACCTCCTTCATCACGGCGACGACCACCCAGATCAGCAGGACGAACAGGATCATCCGCAGCCGGCGATGCATCAGAACCAATACCCGCATCTGCCACTTTGGCCGGCCTTCCAGCCCGCGCATCCATTCGTGGACGCGGGGCTTCAGCACGGCGGCCAGCACCAGCGCCGCAACAAAGATGCCAAGGGCAATGAACAGCTGATAGGCGTTCCACGGCCGCAACAGCCCGATCAGGAACAGCTCGCTCCGCGCCGCCAGCCCAAGGGCGATTTCCTGCACCTGTTCAAGCGGCGCATGGCTTAGCTCATCTGGGTTCATGCTGCTTCCGGACTGTCATGTCGCCCAGCGTTGCACCAAGCATCGCCGCAAGGCAAGCCGCGTCGGCATCGCGTGGCCTGCTCCGGGCCCTGCAAACACGGCGACAACGGCGCGCCCAACCCCGCTCTTGATAGACTCGGGGCAAAGGAGTATCTCGCTGCGCATGACAATGGTGTTCGACATTGATGACCGCGCACGCCTGCGCGAACGCTTTTTCGGCGCCACGCACACCGTGCTGGCCCGACTATAAGCCAGAGCGCCCCGCAACGGGCGCCCCAGCCGCACGCCCACTCAAAATTTTCGAACATCATCAAAGGGAGAGGACGCATGTCCCCCAAAACGCTCTATGACAAGATCTGGGATGCCCATGTCGCCCACGAGGCCGAAGACGGCACCTGTCTGCTGTACATCGACCGTCACCTTGTCCACGAAGTGACCAGCCCGCAGGCGTTTGAAGGTCTGCGCATGGCTGGCCGCAAGGTCCACGCCCCGGACAAGACGATCGCCGTGCCGGACCACAACGTGCCGACCACGCTTGACCGCGCCAATGCCGCGACGATGACCGAAGACAGCCGCATCCAGGTCGAAGCGCTCGACAAGAACGCCAAGGATTTCGGTATCCACTACTACCCTGTGTCTGACGTCCGTCAGGGCATCGTGCATATCGTCGGCCCCGAACAGGGCTGGACCCTGCCCGGCATGACCGTGGTTTGCGGCGACAGCCACACCGCGACGCACGGCGCCTTTGGCAGCCTTGCCCATGGCATCGGCACCTCCGAAGTTGAACACGTCCTTGCCACCCAGACGCTGATTCAGCGCAAGGGCAAGAACATGAAGGTTGAAATCACCGGCAAGCTGGCCCCCGGCGTCACCGCCAAGGACATCACCCTGTCCGTCATCGGCAAGACCGGCACAGCCGGCGGCACCGGCTATGTCATCGAATATTGCGGTGAAGCGATCCGCGATCTGTCGATGGAAGGCCGCATGACCGTCTGCAACATGGCCATCGAAGGCGGCGCCCGCGCCGGCCTGATCGCGCCGGACGAAAAGACCTTTGCCTATGTCATGGGCCGCCCCCACGCGCCGAAAGGTGCCCAGTGGGAGGCCGCGATGAACTGGTGGAAAACCCTCTATTCCGATGACGACGCCCATTGGGACAAGGTTGTGACCATCAAGGGCGAAGACATTGCGCCCGTCGTCACATGGGGCACCTCGCCCGAAGACGTTCTGCCGATCACCGCCAACGTGCCCGCCGCCGACTCCTTTACCGGTGGCAAGGTGGACGCGGCCAAACGCTCGCTCGAATATATGGGCCTGACCGCCGGAATGCCCCTGTCCGATATCAAGATCGACACCGTCTTCATTGGCTCCTGCACCAATGGCCGGATCGAAGATCTGCGCGCCGCTGCCGCCATCCTCAAGGGGAAAAAGATCAAGGACGGAATGCGCGCCATGGTCGTCCCCGGTTCGGGCCTTGTCCGTGCCCAGGCCGAGGAAGAAGGCCTTGCCGACATCTTTATCGAGGCGGGCTTTGAATGGCGCATGGCCGGCTGTTCCATGTGCCTTGCGATGAACCCCGATCAGCTCGCCCCCGGCGAACGCTGCGCGGCCACGTCGAACCGCAACTTTGAGGGCCGTCAGGGCCGGGGCGGACGTACCCACCTCATGTCCCCCGCCATGGCCGCCGCAGCGGCAGTGACCGGGCATCTGACCGATGTGCGCGACCTGATGTGATCCCTCTGCGTCACCCCGCCCCAACGCAGGGTGACGCGGATTTAACGTAAACCAACGGGTAATAGCCGCAGCACTGGCAACAGCGTTCCAGCCATACGCCAGCCATACGGTTTCCATACGCAAACCATACGTCTGCCAGCCCCGCCAAAGTGTCAGGAGACACCCATGGAAAAGTTCGACAAACTCACCGGCATCGCCGCCCCGCTTGACCTGATCAACGTCGATACCGACATGATCATCCCCAAACAGTTCCTCAAGACGATCAAGCGTTCGGGCCTTGGCGTGAACCTGTTTGACGAGATGCGCTATGACGACGACCGCAACGAAATCCCCGATTTCGTGCTGAACAAACCGCAGTACCGCGATGCTCAGATCATCGTGGCCGGCGACAACTTCGGCTGTGGATCGTCCCGTGAACACGCCCCCTGGGCGATCAAGGATTTCGGGATTTCTTGCGTCATCGCGCCAAGTTTCGCGGATATCTTCTACAATAACTGCTTCAAGAACGGCATCCTGCCGATCGCCCTGCCGCAGGAACAGATCAACGTTCTGATGAAGGATGCCCAAAAAGGCTCCAACGCCCGGATGGAAATCGACCTTGAGGCGCAGACCATCACCACATCCGATGGCGAGGTGTTCACCTTCGACGTCGACGCGTTCAAGAAACATTGCCTGATGAACGGACTCGACGATATCGGCCTGACGATGGAAAAAGCCGCGTCAATCGATACCTTCGAAGCCGCCGCCGCCCAGTCCCGCCCCTGGGTCTGACGCCGCATCCGGCATGGTCCCGCCGCGCCGTGTCAAAACCGCGCGGCGGCCTCCGGCTGTAAAAACCCTTCTGACAAGCCGCTCACCCAGCGCCGAGCGCACACGACATGACACAGCCCACGACAGGGGCGCTTCAGCCATGTCCGGGCTTTCGATCATTTCGGCATCACATGCGCCCCCTTTTGCCTGCAAAAATTACTGAATGTTTCCAATAGGCTTGATGCCTTGGGCGAAAGCAGGCAAATAATGGGAACCGGGTCGACATTGGCGCGCACAGGCTGAAACTAGGACGCGGCATCCAATCGCGACTGTCAGATTGGAAAGGAAGCGGCAGTGTTCAATCGCATGATCAGAGCAGGCATTCGTGCCGCTCTTGTGGCCATGCTAATCATGTTTCCTGCCCTGATGCTGCGCGGCTCGGCCACGGAAACCACACAGATCGTTGTCCTTCTGGCCATTCTGGCCGCCATTCTGACCTTCGCGGAATACTTCAGCCGCTATCCCTCGGTTATCGAATTCCGCAACGCTCCGCCGTTCAACCGGCTGCGCTTTGCCGCGCTGTTCCTGAGCGTGGTTCTGTTGACGGCCATGAACCACCGCGTCGCCGACCCTACGGTCATCAGCAGCACGCTGAACGGGTGGGGCATGTACATTGGTAGGGCGTTGGATTTCCCTTTATCGCCAATCCACCTGATGATGCTTCTGATGCCGCCAGACGTGCCGCTGACCGACGTTCAGCGCCTGTGTTGTCAGGCCGGGGTGGCCTATGTGGTTTCACTTCTGACCATGCTGGTGTTTGTCTTTCTGGTGCGCTTCATGAATTGGCCCAGCCAAAGCAGGGCGTTCAACTTCTGGGTCAATCTGCCCAGTTTCGATCCGACTGCGGGTGGTGACGTGATCTACCACCTCAGGCGGGATGCCCGTGTTAACGTCGCATTAGGGGTCTTGCTGCCATACTTGATCCCGGTCGTGATGAAAGCGGCCACCTACGTGCTGGATCCGGCCACGCTCGGTGATCCACAGACCCTGATCTGGATGATGACCGCATGGGCCTATCTGCCGGCAAGCATGATGATGCGCGGCATCGCGCTGTACCGCATTGCCGACCTGATCAGGAAAAAACGCAGTCGCGCGCACGCGCAGGCCGACTTTCAGTCTGCCTGATCAAGGGTTTGTTAACCTTTGCACCGCTGCTGTTAACACTTTCCTTACTCTTTCCAACGCCCACAGGTGCGGACACTCTGCGTGTCGCCACATGGCACGCGAACCTTAGCCGCAAGGGCCCCGGCCTGCTGCTGCGGGATGTATCTGCGGGCAAGGACGCCGAAATTCCCGCTATTCTTCAGGGTCTTGCGCTTCTCGATGCCGATGTCCTGCTGCTCAGCGACATCGACTATGACCTTGATCTTCAGGCGCTGACCGCGCTGCGCGACCGGCTTGCGCAGGACGGCCCGGCCTATCCGCATCTCTTCGCGCGCCGTCCCAATACCGGGCGTCCCACTGGCCTTGACCTTGATGGCGACGGGCGCTTGGGTGGCCCGCGCGACGCGCAGGGGTTCGGCTATTTCAACGGGCAGGGCGGGCTGGCCATCCTGTCGCGCCTGCCGATCGATGCTGATGGGGTCACCGACCTCAGCGACCTTCTGTGGCGCGATCTGCCGGGCAGCCAGATGGCGGCAGACGATCCCGGGGCTGAAATTCAGCGGCTCTCGACCACGGCGCACTGGGACGTTCCGGTGATCCTTCGGCAGGGCAAGCGCCTGAACCTGCTGGTTTATCACGCCACGCCCCCGGTATTTGACGGCCCCGAGGACCGCAACGGGCGGCGCAACGCGGATGAACTGCGGCTCTGGCAACATTACCTTGATGGCGCTCTGGCTCAGACCCCGCCGAAAGGCAGTTTTATCCTGCTGGGCAATGCCAACCTTGATCCCCTGCGCGGCGATGGTCTGCATCACGTCATGCAGGCCTTTCTGAACGATCCCCGCCTGCGCGACCCGGCGCCGGATACCATCACCGCCAACTGGCCCGCCCCGGGCCCCGGCCCGATGCGCGTCAGCTACGCGTTACCCTCGGCGGACCTCAGGGTGATAAACGCCGGGCAGGGCGATCCTGTCGGACCGCACCGCCCGATCTGGATCGACATCGAAATCACACCTTGATCACCCCAGGGCGGCAGGCACCCGCATCGGTAAAAAACAAAGCCTTTCCAGCCGTGCAGGACAGCATTTCTTGACGATCCGGCGCGGCACCGTTACGCGAGTGCGCAACATGTGTGACCAAAGGACACCCCCAACATGAGCAACCCCTCGCTTCTTATCCTGCCCGGTGACGGGATTGGCCCCGAAGTCATGGCCGAGGTGCGCAAGATCATCGGCTGGTACGGCGCAAACCGCGGCCTGAACTTTGACGTGAGCGAGGATCTCGTCGGTGGCGCCGCCTATGACAAACACGGCACGCCCCTGACCGACGCCACCATGGCCAAGGCGCAAGAGGTGGATGCCGTCCTTCTGGGTGCCGTCGGCGGCCCGAAATACGACGTGCTGGATTTCAGCGTGAAACCGGAGCGCGGCCTGCTGCGCCTGCGCAAGGAAATGGATCTTTACGCCAACCTGCGCCCGGCCCAATGCTTTGACGCGCTTGCCGATTTCTCGTCGCTGAAGAAAAACGTCGTGGCCGGCCTCGACATCATGATCATCCGCGAACTGACCTCCGGCGTCTACTTTGGCGAACCGCGCGGGATCTTCAAGGAAGGCAACGAACGCGTCGGCATCAACACCCAGCGCTACACGGAATCCGAAATCGAACGTGTGGCCCGTTCCGGTTTTGAAATGGCCCGCAAGCGCGGAAACAAGCTGTGTTCGATGGAAAAGGCCAACGTGATGGAATCCGGCGTGCTGTGGCGCGAAGTGGTCCAGCGCATCGGCGACACCGAATACCCCGATGTCGAACTGTCGCACATGTATGCCGACGCCGGCGCCATGCAGCTGACCCGCTGGCCCAAGCAGTTCGACGTCATCGTCACCGACAACCTGTTCGGCGACCTGCTGTCCGACCTTGCCGCCATGCTGACCGGTTCGCTAGGTATGCTGCCCTCGGCCAGCCTCGGCGCGCCGATGGCCAATGGCCGCCCCAAGGCCCTGTACGAACCCGTACACGGCTCGGCGCCCGATATTGCCGGTCAGGGCAAGGCAAACCCGATCGCCTGCATCCTGTCCTTCGCCATGGCCCTGCGCTACAGCTTTGATCAGGGGGATGAAGCGACCCGGCTTGAAAAAGCTGTTGAGGCGGTTCTGGCCGATGGCTTCCGCACTGCGGACCTGCTGGGAGAAGAGGGGGTAAGCCCGGTATCGACCTCGGAAATGGGTGATGCGGTGCTCAAGGCGCTGGATGCCAGCATCGCCTGATCGCAGCTGACACGAACCAAAGCTGAAGCCCCCCGCGCGGGGGCTTTTTGCTGTCAGATGAACGGGTGATTCAGAAACACCGGGTATTGCCTCTTGAACCAACGCGTCCTGCGGGGGTAGCAAAGTTCATGTTAGCGAAAACAGCGAGCGGTGAGGAAGATGAGTCCAAACGTAAACGGCGCACTCCTGTCGCTCCTGTCTTTCGGGATTTATGCCAGTCACGACGTGATCGTCAAAACTCTGGGTGGCACCTACAGCCCCTTCCAGATCGTGTTCTTCAGCGTGCTCTTCAGCTTTCCACTCGCGATGATCTTGCTGATCCGCGACTCGGAACCGGGCCATCTGCGCCCCGTTCATCCCTGGTGGACCGCCCTGCGCACCGTCGCAGCCGTCACAACCGGTGCCTCTGCGTTTTATGCCTTTTCCAACCTGCCGCTTGCACAGGTCTATGCGATCCTCTTTGCCGCGCCGCTGATCATCACGCTTCTGTCGATCCCCATTCTGGGGGAACGCGTGCGCCTGCGCCGCTGGATGGCGGTGATCGTCGGGTTGTGCGGCGTTCTGGTCGTGCTGCGTCCCGGTATGACCACCCTTGCCGCCGGTCACATGGCGGCACTTGTGGCGGCCTTCGGATCGGCGCTGGCGTCAATCATCGTGCGCAAGATCGGAAACGAGGAACGCCCCGTCGTGCTGGTACTCTATCCGATGCTCACCAACTTTGTGGTGATGGGCGCGCTGACCGCCTTTGTCTATGTCCCGATGCCGCTGGAACATCTGGCGCTGAACGCCACCATGGCGCTGCTGGGCTTTACCGCGTCGATCATCATCATCTACGCCTACAAGGCGGCCGAGGCGGTGATCGTCGCGCCGATGCAATATTCCCAGATCCTGTGGGCGACGATCTTTGGCGTCCTGTTGTTTGACGAAATTCCCGATGCGCTGACCCTGCTGGGTGCGGGAATCATCATCGCCAGCGGCATCTACATCGTGGTGCGCGAAGGCGTTGCGGATACGTCTGAAAACACGCCGGTGCTCCAGAACCGCAGCCGGTTTGAGACCGGAACAATCCCGCGGATCAGTACGCTTTTGCGTCTGCGCAAGGACAGGGCCAAAGATCCGCACTGAGCCCTTGCCAAAGCATCCGCAACGGGCTATCCCGCCCGCCACGGTCGGAGTGTAGCGCAGCCTGGTAGCGCACCTGCTTCGGGAGCAGGGGGTCGGAGGTTCGAATCCTCTCACTCCGACCAATTTCCCGATTTCAACATATCCGCTAAAGTTCCCAGCCCGGCATCATGGCGCGCAGTGCCGCCGAGCAGTGCACGACCGCCGTATGGCCGGGCGCTTTTGTGACGCCCTCGCATCGCTGAAATGGCCTGCGGGACTGAACCATAAGGTGCCTCGCACTATCGGCGGGCAGCGCCGACCTGCGGTCCTGCGCTGCCCTCCGTTAGGTCCCCATCCCAAAAGTCGGATTACTCCAGCTTTGCCTCCGCCCAGGCGGTTTTCAGCTTCCAGCCCTCGATGATCGTGCCCTCGGTCTTGAGCCGACTGGCAAAGGAATAGAGCCGCTGCGTCGCCGGTCCCTTTGGCGCCGTCTCGAACCGCTGCTTGAGGTAATAGGGCGGTATCGCCTGTGAATAGAGCGTTGCCGTCACCTTGACCGTTCCCGGATCGGTGCCTTCGGGCAGGGCGATCCGGTATTCCAGCTGGTCCTCTCCGGGGGTGAAATCCGGATCCGACGCGGCGCGCCCCTCTGGCATCGTGGCCTTCATAAAGGCGGCTGTCACCTCGCTGTCGCCGAACTTGGCCTTGAAGGCATCCGTTCCCGGCGTCAGCGCCCCATGGGGTGTCAGGCGATTGTCTTTGGGGTGATAGACCCGGTGGACAAAGCTGGTGGTGAATTCCCGCTCGGCATTCTGCGTCAGCTCTTCGTAGATCTGCACCTGATCGGGGCTGTCGATCACCTGATGATGCGGCTGATACAGCGCCTCGGTCGCCCCTTCGGGCACCACGTCCAGAAACTCGGTGTTGAGCCGCTTGCCATCCGCGCCGATGATCACCCCGGCTGCGTTCGAACAGCCCGAACACCAAAGCGTTTCCCCCCCTGGATCGGTGGCCCTCACCTCAAGAAACGCGCGGCGGAAACCGACGCCGGATGGCAGGCGGTGCCCGGTTTTGTTCCCGACCGCGACTTTGGCCACCAGACCACCGTCGCCCTCGCCCAGATACAGCGAGACCGACGCCGTCTCATTCCGGGCCTGCAACTCCATCGTGTCGATCGCCAGCTGCGCGCCGTTGTCGGCATAGGTCATCGGATCCGTCAGGCTCATCCCGGTTTCATCGCTGAACTGGCGCATCATCTCGACCATATAGGCGTTGAGGCCGACGAAATTGTGCCGCTTGTACCCCTCGCGGAAGGGCACGTTGATCTCTTCTGTCGGCAAAAGATTTTCCACATCCGGCATAGCACTGTCCTGGATCGTGGCGATCTGCGTGGTGATCGTATCCAGCTTGATCTTGCCATCCACGCTCTCGAAATTGCCCTTCATATGACAATCCTGACAGGACTGTGCCGTGCCCGGATCGGCATAGGAACTGTTGACCCATTCGATATAGGTCGCCTGTTCGACCGAGTGCTGGAATTTGGTCAGCGGTTCCGGAAAGGTCACGCCGTACTGGCTGTTCAGGAATTCCGACCCGTTGACCGACGCCTGATTGAACACGGCCTGATCCGCAGCGGTATAGCCGGGCAGGGGCGCGTTCGGATCGGCATCAACGTTGGGCAGGTTGATCGTGTGGCAGGCGCCGCACAGCTCACTGTTCTTGATATAATCGTCATGCTCGGGGGTGATGCCCATCGCGTTCTGCATCGGTTTCTGGCGGACATCCTTGAACGGCCCGATCAGTTTATCCGAATCGTTCAGGCGGAAAACGCCCGTGGTCCCGTTCATCAGGTAGGTGTCGAGCTTGTTGTAATCCGGCTGCCCCTCGGCCCGCTCTGGCGGGGCGATATGGTGGCACACGGCGCAGGAAATCCCCTCGCGCGCGAGGTTGCCGTACTGGTGATAGGGATAGGTGCCATCGGCCTCCTGCGCCTCTTGCTCGGCCTGGGTCAGGGGGTCGTGCAGCAGGGTATAGGCCACCTTGAAGTTGTTGGGGTTCAGTCCCGCATCGGGGTTGGCATGGGCGTCGATCTGCAACTGCCGCTGTCCCATCGCGCCATGGCAGGACAGGCAGGTCGTGCCGACATTTGCCGCCAGATCACCATTTCCCGCCGCCTCAAGCAGGGCGAATTCGCTTTCCAACTGCGCGAAAAAGATCGGATCGCGTCCGGCCAGCCCCATGGGCGACCAGCGCCATTCGCCATATTCCGAAATGTTGTATCCGTCGCCGTATTTTGGCCCGTCCTGCAGGAACATCGTCGTCCCGGAGGGCGGCCCGCCAAGCCCGCCATGACAGCCGACGCAGTTGTCCGAGCTCAGGAAATGCTGCGGATCATTGGGCCGCGATGGCACATGGTCGAGCCATTCGCTCGGCATCTTCAGCACCTGATCCGGGGGCACATCAATGCCGCCGGTGGCTGGGAACATCTCGGTAAAGACCGGGTTCACGTCGATCGGCGATTCGGGCGCGGCTGCGTTCAGCTTGGCCAGCAGGGCCCGATTGTGAAACATGTCGTCGATCAGCTCACCCTCGGATGCCCCCATCGCCGGGCGCTGCCATTTCGGCAGGTTGAACGGCCCAGGCGGAAAGTCCTCCAGCTTGCGCCAGCTTTCGTCGACGTTAAAGATCAGCGGCTCGCCCGGGTATCCCTCGACATTCGACAGTGCCGAAAAGATCAGCTCGTTGGCCGAAGAAGCATGGCAACGCATGCAGGTGCCTGCCCCCGCCTGACCCGAGGGCGGGTTGAAGGGTGCATCGAAACTGTCGATTGCGGCGTCCTGCGCGACAGAGGCAAAGAACCAGCCGCCGTGACTGATCGCGCTGTCCTTGACCATCACGGTCCAGTTCAGGTTGTCGCCCTTTTTCAGGTATTTCAGCATCTCGGCTTCGACCAGCGCGGGGTCCTCCGGGTGCATGTATTCCAGCATCTCGCGGTATTCGTTGTAGCGCGCGGCGGGCGAAGCCACCATTTCCTTGACCACGATAGAGCCATCCGGCACCGCGCCCAGCCGCCCGCCCTCAAGCCAATCAATGACTTCGGGCGAATAGTAGATCCGCACCGCAGGGTGCACACCGTAGGAGGTGTCGAGGACGAAAGGCCCGGTGTCACGCCAGCTTTTGTCCGGGGTCCAGCCAAGGTCGACATAGTCGCGGTTGGCGATAAAGGGATAGAGCGCGCTTTCGTAATCCAGCAGCGGCAGCTCTGACGGCATCGGCAGATTGGCGGGTGTTCCCTGTGCCTGAACGCCTTGGGTTGATCCGAGAATGAATGCGAGGCATGCCAAAAAACGCGTCATGTGAAACCCTTCCAGCTAAAAATAGTGTCAGGATGCGAAGCAAGCGACGTTTTTGCAACTAAAAAGTGTGGCCGCGTCCTTGGAATTTATGTTGGCTTTTGGCTGAAACAGCCGATTCAGCCTTGTTTCAGAAAGGCCTGACCGTCCACAAGAAACCGTTCGGACAGCGGCAGACAGGCCGCACCCAGCGATCTGGCCGAGGGCCCAACCGTGCCGGCATTGACCTCGGGCGGAGTGATTCCCGCCATGTTGATCCGGGCCAGCGCAGTGCGGACGTCCTGCACCAGCCGGTCGCGGACCGCAGCAGGGATCCAGCCGTCGATCAACACAGATTCAAAATCGATGAGCGATGCCGAGGCCGCGATCGCATGGGCAATGCCCTTGGCCGCATCGGCAATCCAGATATCCATTATCCCCGGCGGCACCGACCAGTTTTCCGGATCGCCCCAAAGCCCCTGCGTCGGCAGGCCCTCTTGCTCCATCAATTTTTCGATGCCGGACAACGACGCGACGTCGATCAATTGCAGCGATCCCCCCGGCCCGGGCACAGGCATAGACCCCAGCGCGCCGGCGTTGCCAGACCGGCCACTGTAGAGCGTCCCGTTCAGGACCAGCCCGCCCCCGATGAAGTACCCGACATAGAAATAAAGGAAATCGCGCGGGGTATCCTGTGCGCCCAGGACAAGCTCGGCCCCGCAGGCGCATGAGGCGTCGTTCTGCAGATACACCGGATAGGGCACCTGCGCCGCCAGTTCCGCCTTGATGTCGCGGTCCTGCCACGTCGCCATTTCCGCCGGATCGACCCCGATCAGCCGCGCCCAGTTCCACATCTCGAACGGCATCGCGATGCCAAGTCCGGCAATCCGGGCCTTCTGCTCAGCACTCAGCGGATCAGTCAGTTCCCGCAGTGCCTGCAGGGCAAAGCTGACCGTATCTTCGGGGTGGGGATAGGCATGGGTGCGTTGCACACGGCCGTGGACCTTGCCCAGAAAGTCGATCAGCACCAGTTCCTCGTTCCGTCGCCCGATCTTGATCCCAAGGAAATAGGCCCCCTCGGCTGCCAACCTCATCGGTACGGATGGTTGGCCGACCTTGCCGCGTACCGGGTCGCCCTTGACCAGCAGCCCGTCCGCCTCAAGCTGGCGCATGATCACCGAAACCGTTTGCGCAGACAGGCCCGTGGTGCGGGCGATTTCTGCCTTGGCCAGTGCGCCATGGCGGCGGACAAGGGTCAGCACCAACCGTTCGTTATGCGCGCGCATCCCGCTCTGGTTCGAGCCGCGGCTGCCGGGCTCTGCTAACCCATCGCCTCTGTCCGCTGTCGCAATCCGCTCCACGGTGACCTCTGAATTCATCCTGATACATGCCCCAGACTAGGGGGCTGCGGGTGGCTGTCAATAATAAATAAGATTGATTTATTTATTATTGACAGGTCCGGGTGATTCCGTGTCTTGTGACAAAGTAGGTGATGCACAGGGAGGTGTGTCCCCGACCAGAAAGCCGGCCAAGCCGGTTCTTGTTATCCTTTGGGAGGAACACAATGACTTTTAACAAAACCCGTACCGCCGGTCTGCTGGGCACTGCTGCTCTGATGACGCTGATGTCTGCGCCTGCCTTTGCCGCCGCACATTCCGTCAGCGCCTGCCTGATCACCAAGACCGACACCAACCCGTTTTTCGTCAAGATGAAAGAAGGCGCCGAAGCCAAGGCCGAAGAGATGGGCATCACGCTCAGCTCTTATGCCGGCAAGATCGACGGCGACGTCGAGACGCAGATCGCGGCTGTGGAAAGCTGCATCGCCGCTGGTGCCAAGGGTATCCTGATCACCCCGTCCGACGGTGCGGCCCTTATGCCGGTCATCGCGCAGGCGCGTGAAGCCGGCGCGCTGGTCATCGCGCTGGATACGCCGTTTGAACCTGCGGATGTGGCCGACGCAACATTTGCCACCGACAACTTCAAGGCCGGCGTACTGATCGGCGAATGGGCCGCCGCCAAGATGGGCGACACTTCGGCTGCCAAAATCGCGTTGCTCGACCTCAACCCCTCCGAGGTATCGGTCGACTATCTGCGCGACAACGGCTTCCTTCAGGGCTTTGGCATCGACATCAAGGACCCGACCGACATCGGCGACGAGGATGACGAACGCATCGTCGGCAACGACGTCACCAACGGCAACGAAGAAGGCGGCCGGACCGCGATGGAAAACCTGATGCAGATGGATAACGGCATCAACGTTGTCTACACCATCAACGAACCCGCAGCGGCCGGTGCCTATGAGGCGCTGAAATCCTTTGGCATGGAAGATCAGGCGCTGATCGTTTCGGTCGACGGTGGCTGCCCAGGTGTGCAGAACGTCAAGGAAGGCATTATCGGCGCGACTTCCATGCAGTTCCCGCTGTTGATGGCCTCCATGGGGATCGAAGCGATTGCCGCCTTCGCCAAGGACGGCACCAAGCCGCAGAACACCGAAGGTCTGGATTTTTTCAACACCGGTGTCGAATTGGTGACGGACGAGCCGATCGAAGGCATCCCGTCAATCACCTCCGACGAAGCACTGGAAAAGTGCTGGGGCTAAGCCTCCGGTACTTTCAGGGAGGGGGCCGCGCGGCCCTTTCCCACTCTCACCCCTCTCGCAAATCTTTGACCTGACAGTCCGTTTCAGCCACGCTGGACCGGAGGAGGAGAGATCATGACGGACACGAACCAGACCCCGGCCAAGGGGCAGGACTTTGAAAGCTCGCTTGATAAAAGCGACAAGAAGGTCGCGGAATTCGAGCACAGGCGCAAAGGTTTGGTGGACGGTCTCCAGCACCTTCTGCACCTCAATCCGACGCTGGTGCCGGTCATGGTTCTGGTAGTTTCGGTCCTGATCTTCAGCCTGCCGATGGTGACCGGCGGCAAATTCATGACCATGTTCAACCTGTCTCTGATCATGCAGCAGGTGTCGATCATCGGCGTTCTGGCTGCGGCGCAGTCTCTGATCATCCTGACAGCGGGCATCGACCTGTCTGTCGGGGCTCTGATGATCTTTTCCGCTGTGGTCATGGGTCTGCTGGGCGTCAATCTGGGTGTCCCCAGCTTTATCGCGCTGATCGCTGGATTTGTGGTGGCCATCGGTGGCGGGCTGATGAACGGCCTTCTCGTCACCCGGATCAAACTGCCGCCCTTTATCGTGACGCTGGGCACATGGTACATATTCCTCTCGGTTCTGCGCCTGCTGACCGGATCCCAGTCGATCCGCAGTCAGGACATCGACGCCGAGGCTCCGATACTCAAGATTTTCGGCAGCTTCATCTCAATCGGTTCTGCACGCATCACCTTTGGCGTGATCCTGATGATCGTGGTTTTCGCGGTGCTATGGTATTTCCTGAACAAGACCGCCTGGGGGCGCCACGTCTATGCCATTGGCGACGATAAAGAGGCCGCCGAACTGGCGGGCATCAAGACCGACCGCACCCTGCTGACTGTCTACATGGCCTCCGGTGCTGTGGTCGGCATTGCGGCCTGGGCATCCATCGGTCGGGTCGGGTCGATTTCCCCCAACGCCTTTGCCGAGGCGAACCTGCAAAGCATCACCGCCGTGGTGATCGGGGGCATCTCGCTTTTCGGTGGGCGCGGTTCGATCCTTGGGCCGTTGTTCGGCGCGCTCATCGTGGGTGTGTTTGAATCGGGTCTTCGCCTCGCCGGTCTTGACGTGCAGTGGCAGGTCTTTGCCATCGGTTGGCTCATCATTCTCGCGGTCGCCATCGACCAATGGATCAGAAAGGTTTCGGCATGACACAGCCCATCATCAAGGCCCGCGGTCTGGTAAAGCGCTACGGTCGCGTGACCGCCCTGAACAATGCCGATTTCGATCTGATGCCGGGGGAAATTCTGGCCGTGATCGGCGACAATGGCGCTGGAAAATCCTCGCTGATCAAGGCGATTTCGGGTGCTGTACAGATTGACGAAGGCACCATCGAACTGGATGGCAAGCCGACCGGCTTCAAGACGCCGCTGGATGCGCGCAATGCCGGGATCGAAACGGTCTATCAGACCCTCGCCCTGTCACCTGCCCTGTCCATCGTCGACAACATGTTCGTCGGCCGTGAGATCCGCAAGCAGGGGTTCATGGGCAAATACTTCAAGATGCTCGACAACAAGGAAATGGCGCGCATTGCCCGGGAAAAGCTGAATGATCTGGGTCTGATGACGATCCAGAACATCAATCAGGCTGTAGAAACCCTGTCTGGTGGCCAGCGTCAGGGCATCTCGGTCGCCCGCGCCGCCGCATTCGGGTCCAAGGTCATCATCCTGGACGAACCGACCGCCGCGCTGGGCGTCAAGGAAAGCCGCAAGGTGCTGGAGCTGATCCAGGAGGTCCGGTCGCGCGGTATTCCCATCGTGCTGATCAGCCACAACATGCCACATGTGTTCGAAGTGGCCGACCGTATCCACGTTCACCGGCTGGGCAGCCGTCTTTGTGTGATCAACCCCAAGGAACACAGCATGTCAGACGCGGTCGCCTATATGACCGGCGCGAAAGTTCCCGAAGGGGTTGCAATGGCCTGACCGGCGCACCCCGCAGACACGCCTTGATCCAAGGCAGCCCTACGCGCCCGCACCATAGCGATTATCGAGCAGAAGTGAGGCACCCGCGCAGACAATTGCGCGGGTGTTTTCGTTTCAGGCCTGCACCCGGGGGTGCATCCCCGCGCGTTATGCGCAACACTGCCCGTGTTTGCACCAAAGGAGACTGCTGACATGCCCCGCATCGGATTCGTCGGAACCGGCCATATCGCGGCGCCAATGGCCCGCGCGCTGGCCCGCGGCGGGCACAGGGTCACCGTGTCGGAACGCAGCGCCACGACCGCGGCAGAACTGGCAGCGGCCGGGCTGGGCATCACCGTTGCCACAAACGCGGACGTCGTTGCCGACAGCGATATCGTCTTTCTTTGTCTGCGCCCGGCCGTCTGGGCGGATGTCATCCCGTCCCTGCCATGGCGCGCCGGGCATCAGGTGATCTCGGTCATGGCCGGTGTGCCGCTGGCCGACCTTGCCAAAGGCTGCGCACCTGCCAGTGATCTGGCAGTGACCATTCCCTATGGCCTTATCGAAAACGGCGGTTGCCCCTTGCCTGTTGCGGGCAACCCTTCGGCGCTGACGGCCTTGTTCGGCGCGGCAAACCCGATCCTGCCACAAAAGGACGAAGCCGCCCTGACAGACCACTTTGCCGCCTCAACCATGACGACCGCCGCGCTTGGACTGCTGGAAACGGCAAGTCACTGGCTGGCGGGACAGACGGGCGACAGGGATCAGGCCGAAGTTTATGTCTCGAATCTGGTCGCGGGTTTTCTGCACAACCTTGACAGGGATCGCGCTGGCCGCCTGTCAGAGGCGCGCGACGCGCTTGCCAGCCCCAACACCTTGAACCTGCAGATGGTCAATGGGCTGGACAAGGCGGGTGCATTTGACGCGCTGCCCGACATCCTGGACAGCATTTCGGCCAGCATGCGCAAGTAAATCAGACCTCGGCGGCAAGATCGTTCAGGATGGGGCAATCGGGGCGGTTGTCCCCGGCACAGCAGCGCACCAGTTCGGACAGCGTGTCGCGCATCGTCTTCAGCTGGGCGATCTTGTCGTCGATCTGGCCCAGATGTTCCTGCGCCACCTGTTTAACATCCGCACTGGCTCGCCCCTCATCAGCATATAGCGCAAGCAGCGTGCGGCAATCCTCGATGGTGAAACCAAGCGTGCGCGCACGGCTCAGGAAGGCCAGCTTGTGCAAATCCTGTTCGCGAAAGGCGCGGTAGCCGTTTGGGCCCCTCAGCGGTTTGATCAGGCCGATTTCTTCGTAATAACGGATGGTCTTGGGTGGCAGCCCCGCGCGTTTGGCAACGTCACCGATGTTCATGGCGGATCTCTCCTGACGATGGTTTCCCACCCCAATATAAGGATTCCAGTGACGGGAAGGTCAAGGTGCGATCAGGCCGGGCGCATGGCCTCGTGCAACCTGCAACGGCTTTCCTCGCACAACAGCGGAAGGCCCGCGCGGGACGCCGCCAGGATCAACGGCAGGATTCCGGCGGGGGACACCAGAAAACTCGCATCCAGATAGGCCGTGTCGCGGTCTTGTTCCGTTGCCGTCAGTACAAATCGGGCGAAAACGGCCTCATCCTCGGACAGACGGGTAACCTCGGAGGGCAGCACCGTCAGCGCGCGCCAGCCATGGCGGCGCAGCAGACGCAGTACATCTTCGAACGCCGAAAGGCAGTTCCGGGCACGGTTGGACCCCAGAACGGCGCACAATCCGTTCCAGACCTGCTCCTGCCCCGCAGCACCTTCGCCCCAAAGCCGCAGCATCGCGACAAGGCGCGCCTCGGCCAGACGCAGATCACTCAGGCCCAGCGGACGGGCGTCAGAAAGGGTAAAGGATGCGTGTTTCATGGCGGGACCCTCAGTCAGGATAGCCCCGACTCTTGCCGTGCGGCAGCCCTTCTGTCAATCCTGATTAATTCAGTTGGGTATATTTGACTTGATATTTTGGGTAATCCGCTGCCGTTGATGGCACACCCCAACCGACCTTGTGGGAACCTGTTTGAAATCGAAAAGTTAAACGACGGAGCCATAATTTACGAAACGCACAGGACCAGAATCACATAACCGGTTTGGAAAACGGGAAAGAAAACTGGATCCACGCATCTTCGCACCAGCCAGGACTGTCATCTACAACGCCCCTTGGGCCTTATCGGGATTATCAGATAAGGGGGCGAATCGACGGTTCACCACCCAGATACAGCGATGTCCGGCGCTGCACATAAACGATAGGAAAGTCCGCCCATGTTCGATGTCATCACCAACTGGCTGTCCGCCATGGGAAGTTTTGGCGTCGCTCTGCTTATGTTCCTCGAAAACGTCTTCCCCCCAATCCCGTCCGAACTCGTGATGCCCTTTGCCGGTTACCTCTCGGCTCGCGGTGAAATGAGCTTTGTCACCATTGTGCTGCTGGGAACAATCGGTTCGGTGACCGGGGCGGTCCTGTGGTACTGGGTCGGTCTCTGGGCGGATGAAACCCGACTGCGCCGCTTCATCGCGGGTTATGGCAAATGGCTGACCCTCTCCAACGAAGATCTGGACCGCGCGCTGGCATGGTTTCGCAGGCACGGTGCGGGGGCGGTATTCTTTGGCCGGATGGTCCCGGGGGTGCGCACGCTGATCTCGGTTCCGGCGGGTCTGACCCGGATGCCGATGCTGCCATTCCTGCTCAGCACTGCCCTGGGCAGTTTCCTGTGGACCGTACTGCTCGCGGCAGCCGGATACCTGCTGCGGGCGCATTTCGACCGCGTGGCGGACTGGCTCAACCCGATCACCAACGCGCTGCTGCTGTTGCTGCTCGGCCTCTACCTCTGGCGGGCGCTGCGCGGGGTTCTGCGCAGCTAGCCCCCTCAGCCCTGACCGGTCTCTGCCGCGATCTGTGCGCGGGACTTGCGCGCGCGCTCTGTCGCAGACTTCAGCTGACCACAGGCCGCCATGATATCCTCGCCACGTGGGGTGCGGATCGGGCTGGCATAGCCGGCGTGATACAGGATGTCGGCAAAGGCGTGGATACGGTTGCCCGAAGACCTCTCGTACGGCGCGCCCGGCCATTCGTTGAACGGGATCAGGTTGATCTTGGCGGGAATGCCCCGGATCAACTCGACCAGACGGTGCGCATCCTCATCCGAATCATTCACACCCTTCAGCATCACGTATTCAAAGGTGATCCGCTCGGAATTCGACACCTTCGGGTATTCCCGCAGCGCGTTCAGCAGCGTCTCGATATTCCAGCGCTTGTTGATCGGCACCAGCCGGTCGCGCACCTCGTCCGTGGTGGCGTGAAAGCTGACCGCCAGCAAACAGCCAATCTCGGATGCGGTCTTAGCGATCTCGGGCACGACGCCGCTGGTCGACAGGGTGATCCGGCGACGGCTCAGCGAAATGCCCTCGGGGTCCATGGCGATCTTCATGCCGTCGCGCACATTGTCAAAGTTATACAGCGGCTCGCCCATGCCCATCAGCACGATGTTGGACAGCAACCGCGTTTCGTTCTTTGGCGCGCCCTGCACGGGCCATTCCCCCAGATCGTCGCGGGCCAGCATGATCTGGCCGACGATTTCACCCGCCGTCAGGTTGCGCACCAGCTTTTGTGTGCCGGTGTGGCAGAACGAACAGGTCAGCGTGCAGCCCACCTGGGACGAGATGCACAGCGTGCCGCGATCCGTCTCGGGGATATAGACCACTTCGACCTCGTGACCCCCGGCGATCCGCACCAGATACTTGCGCGTCCCATCGGATGACACCTGCTTGGATACGATCTCGGGCAAGTCGATGACGAAATTGTCCGCCAGCGTGGCGCGGAAATCCTTGGCCAGGTTGGTCATCGATTCGAAATCGCGCACGCCCCAGTGATAAACCCACTGCCAGATCTGATTGACCCGCATCTTGATCTGCTTCTCGGGCGTGCCGATAGCGCGCAGCGCCTCGGCCATCGCCGGACGTGTCAGCCCGACAAGGTTCACCGGCCCCTCGGCAACTTTGCGGGGGATCGTCATCACGTCCTGGGTAATCGGCACCGAAGCAGACATCGCACATCATCCTAAAGTCAGAAGAGCGCCCCATACAGGATTCGCGCCGGAATGCCAAAAGCAAAAAAGACCGGCGCGCCAAGGCACCGATCCCCACTTCTTCTCTTTTCAAATACCCCGGGGGTATGGGGACAACGCCCCATCCGGCCGATCAGCTGGAACAGCGCTTCTCGGCATCCTCGACCGCCGCGGTAAACCCGAGCAGCGAAAAGGTATCCTTTGTCTGCGTCCCGCGGGCCGAACGCGCAGTCAGAACCGCATCCGCCCCACGTTTCAGCGCCGTGATAAGCTTGCTGTCATCTTCCGGGGTGGCGGGCCAGGCCCATTCGCCCTCTGTGAACAGCTCGAACTGCGTACCGCTCACATTGACGTTCACGGTCGACCCGTCGGCAAAGGGGTAGCCGCCGGTAAAGGCGACCTGTCCCGCGACATTGGCACCGGGGCGGTAGAAAACCATCAACAGGATCTCACCGCGCGTCACCGCAACGACGCGCCCGTCCTTGGAGTTCACGCTTTCCTTGTAGGTGGTCACCGCCCAGCATTCGCGCGGCTCCTTGCCCTCGAACACCGACCAGTCGGTCATCGCGTCCACGCGGTTCGTGCTCGCGCTCTGGGCAAGCGCAGTCCCGGCCACCAGGACCAGTGCAACTCCAGCGATCATGCGGCTCAAAATTGATGTCATACGCGCAGCCTCCAGCTGTATTCAGCCTCAATACCCATGGTTGCGTCCTTGGTGGTCTGGCTTATGCTGCCACGCAACCGTTTTTGTCTCGACGGGCGGAGATTAGCCTGAAATACCGGCCGCGTGAAAGCCCCGTTGGCAGAATATCGCTTGTTTGTGAGGACCCCATGACAGCCACGCCCGCCCCCCTTGCCGAAATCTGGCGCGGTCCCTTCGCCGAAAGCCTGCACTTTGGCCATGTGGTGATCTGTGGCCCCGATGGCGAGATCACCGAATCCTGGGGCGATCCGCAGGCAGTGGTGCTGCCGCGCAGTTCCTCCAAGATGATCCAGGCGCTGCCGCTGGTGGCCTCCGGCGCCGCCGATGCCTTCGGTCTCAGCGAACGGCAACTGGCCCTCGCCTGCGCCTCGCACCAGGGCGCCACGATACATGTCGAGGCGGTTCAGGCATGGCTCAAGGATCTCGGCCTGAGCGACGCCGATCTGCGCTGTGGTCCCGAAATGACCCGCGACCGGGATCTGGCGCGCGAGATGATCAAACACGACGAATCGCCCTGCCAGTGGCACAACAACTGCTCGGGCAAACACTCCGGTTTTCTGACCCTGAACCGGCATCTGGGCGGCGGGCCGGAATACGTCCAGCCCGATCACCCGGTGCAACAGGCCTGCCTTGACGCTTTTGAAACGGTCACGGCGGAATCCAGCCCCGGCTACGGCATCGACGGCTGCTCGGCCCCGAACTTTGCTACCACGATGCACGGCATGGCCCGTGCGATGGCATTTTATGCAACGGCGCATCAACGCTCCGACAGCCTCAGCCAGGCGGCGGCACGGCTGACGGCGGCGATGTACGCTTTCCCCGAGATGGTCGCAGGCGAAGGCCGGGCGTGTACCCTGCTGATGCGCGCCGCAACCGAACCGGTCGCCCTCAAGACCGGAGCCGAGGGCTATTTCATCGCCATCCTGCCCCAACGTGGTCTGGGTCTGGCGCTCAAGGTGCAGGACGGTGCAACACGCGCATCGGAATGCGCCCTCGCGGCTCTGCTGGTACGGCTGGGCGTGGTCGATGCACAGGACCCGACGGTGGTGCAGTTCCTGAACCCCGAGATCGTGAACCGCCGCGGCATCGTGACCGGACAGATCCGCCCGGCTGCCGACCTGATGCGCTGACGGCCCGACGCAGCGCCCAAGAGTTTTCAGAAAACTCTTGGCAAAACTTTTTTGAAAAGTTTTGCGTCAGCGCCGTGGGTCAGGTCACAAAATCAGATCGCGCGTAGCCCTGCAGAAACAGCAGCGCGGTCAGATCCCCATGGTTCACGCGCACTTGGCACTGTGCCTGAACCGACGGCTTGGCATGCAGCGCCACACCAGTACCGGCGCGCCCAAGCATGCCCAGATCGTTGGCACCATCTCCGACCGCGATGACATCTGCCTCGGTTATCCCGAGCTGCGCCGTGATTTCTTCCAGCGCGCTCACCTTGGCCTCGCGTCCCAGAATGGGCTGGGCAACCGCCCCGGTCAGGGCCCCGCCGGCCAACAGCAGCGTGTTGGCCCGATGTTCGTCAAACCCCAGCCGATGGGCAATCGCGCCGGTAAAGGCGGTGAAGCCGCCTGACACAAGCGCCGCGTAACCGTTCTGCGCCTTCATCGTGGCCAGCAATTCGGCGCCACCCGGCATCAGCGTGATCCGTGTCTCAAGAACCTGATGAATCATGCCCTCAGGCAACCCTTTCAACAGGCTGACCCGCTCGGTCAGGGCTCCGTCGAAATCCAGCTCTCCGTTCATCGCCCTTGCGGTGATCCCGCGCACCTGATCGCCGACACCGGCAACCTCGGCCAGCTCGTCGATGCATTCCTGCTGGATCATCGTGCTGTCCATATCGGCCAGGAGCATCTTCTTTGTCCGACCGTTGGTCTGCTGAACGACCAGATCCACCGCCAGATTCTGCAAGTCCTGCCAGACCTCCCACTGGTTTCCCGGAATCTGGGTCAGGCCGAACTCTGCCGCCTCATCCGCCGCAAGCCATACTGCGTCCCCGCCACCCCAGGCATTGCGCAGCGATTCGACAAGGGCAGGGTCCAACCCGCCGGGACGGGCGATAAGGGTCGCTGTGAACATGGGGCAAGTTTCCGATCGTAGCCGTTGCGCGTCGCGAATTGCATCTCAACCGGCGCAATAGCGTCATTTTCCAGCTTGTGGAACCGCGAATTGGCTCGTATCCCCAGCGGCGGGACACCCTTCCCCAACGAAGGGCGCTTATCTGGAAGGATAGCACAAATGGCTATTGAACACCCGGCCACCCGGCCGATGAATCCGCGTTTCTCCTCTGGCCCCTGCGCCAAAATCCCCACATTCTCGCTCGACCTGCTTGCAGACGCGCCTCTGGGCCGTTCGCATCGCGCAGGCGTCGGCAAGGCCAAGCTCAAGGCCGCGATCGAGGGCACCCGCGAGATCCTGAACATTCCCGCCGACTACCGCATCGGAATCGTGCCCGCATCGGACACCGGCGCTGTCGAGATGGCCATTTGGTCCATGCTCGGTGCCCGTCCCGCGACCATGGTCGCCTGGGAAAGCTTTGGCGCCGGATGGGTCACCGACGTGGTCAAGCAGCTCAAGATCGAGGCGACGGTGAAGACAGCCGATTACGGCCAGATCGTCGATATGGCCGCTGTGGATTACGACACGGACGTTGTCTTTACCTGGAACGGCACCACCTCGGGCGTGCGCATGCCGAACGGCGATGCGATCCCGACGGACCGCGCCGGTCTCACCATCTGCGACGCCACCAGCGCCGCTTTCGCGCAGGACCTGCCCTGGGACAAGCTCGACGTCACCACCTTCTCCTGGCAGAAGGTGCTGGGCGGCGAAGCGGCCCACGGCATCATCGTGCTGTCGCCCCGCGCTGTTGAACGGCTGGAAAGCTACACCCCCGCATGGCCCCTGCCCAAGATTTTCCGGCTGACCAAGGGCGGCAAACTGATCGAAGGCATCTTTGTCGGTGAGACGATCAACACGCCCTCCATGCTCGCGGTCGAGGATTACCTCGTCGCGCTCGACTGGGCGCGTTCGGTTGGCGGTTTGAACGGCCTGATGGCCCGCGCCGACGCCAATGCGCAGGCGATCTGGGATTTCTGCGCGGCGAACGACTGGATCGCGAACCTGGCGCAGGATGATGCGACCCGTTCGAACACCTCGGTCTGCCTCAAGTTCACCGATGCGCGGATCACCGATGGCGCAACCTTTGCCAAGGCCGTGGCCAAGCGGCTTGAGGCCGAAGGCGTGGCGCTGGACATCGGCGCTTATCGTGACGCACCTGCCGGTCTGCGGATCTGGTGCGGCGGCACGGTGGAAACCTCGGATATCGAGGCGCTCCTGCCATGGCTCGACTGGGCGTTCCACGCCGAGATCGCAGCGCTGTCACAAGCCGCCTGATCCAGAATTTTCTGCGAAAATTCTTGGGCTCCGCGTGGGCCCAAGCCTTTCCCCATTCCATGAAGGACCACCACAATGGCCCCCCGCGTTCTCATTTCCGACAAACTCTCCGACGCCGCCGTTCAGATCTTCCGCGATCGCGGCATCGAGGTCGATTTCCAGCCTGACCTTGGCAAGGACAAGGACAAGCTTGCCGAAGTCATCGGCCAGTATGACGGCCTTGCCATCCGCAGCGCCACCAAGGTCACCGAAAAGATCCTTGCCGCCGCCACCAACCTCAAGGTCATTGGCCGCGCGGGCATCGGTGTCGACAACGTCGACAAGGAAGCGGCATCCAAGAAAGGCGTGATCGTGATGAACACGCCCTTTGGCAACATGATCACCACCGCCGAACACGCCATCGCCATGATGTTCGCCGTTGCCCGCCAGATCCCCGAGGCGTCAGGCTCGACCCATGCCGGTAAATGGGAAAAGTCCAAGTTCATGGGCGTCGAGCTGACCGGCAAGACGCTTGGCGTCATTGGCGCAGGCAACATCGGTGGCATCGTCTGTGACCGCGCCCGCGGGCTCAAGATGAAGGTCGTGGCCTATGATCCCTTCCTTGGCCAGGAAAAGGCCGACAAGATGGGTGTCGAAAAGGTCGAGCTGGAAGAGCTGCTCAAGCGCGCCGATTTCATTACCCTGCACGTGCCGCTGACCGACACAACGAAGAACATCCTGTCCCGCGAGAACCTTCAGAAAACCAAGAAGGGCGTGCGCATCATCAACTGCGCCCGTGGCGGTCTGGTCGACGAACAGGCGCTGGCGGATCTGCTGACCTCTGGCCACGTCGCCGGTGCGGCCTTTGACGTCTTTGCCGAAGAACCGGCCAAGGAAAACCCGCTGTTCAACCTGCCCAACGTCGTCTGCACGCCCCACCTTGGTGCCGCAACCACCGAAGCACAGGAAAACGTCGCCCTTCAGGTGGCTGAACAGATGGCGGACTACCTTCTGACCGGTGCCGTGACCAACGCGCTGAACATGCCGTCGGTGACCGCAGAAGAGGCCAAGGTCATGGGCCCCTGGATCAAGCTTGCCGACCACCTTGGCGCCTTCATCGGCCAGATGACGGATGAGCCGATCCAGGCAATCAACATCCTTTACGATGGTACGGTTTCCAACATGAACCTTGCCGCGCTGAACTGTTCGGTCATTGCCGGGATCATGAAACGCGCCAATCCGGATGTTAACATGGTTTCTGCCCCGGTCATCGCGGCGGAACGCGGGATCAAGATAAGCATCACCAATCAGGCCAAATCGGGTGCCTTTGACGGTTATATCAAGGTGACCGTGGTGACGAACAAACGCGAACGTTCCATCGCGGGTACGGTGTTCAGCGATGGCAAGCCGCGCTTTATCCAGATCAAGGGCATCAACATCGACGCCGAGGTCGGTGCGCACATGCTCTATACCACGAACGAGGATGTCCCCGGCATCATCGGTACGCTGGGTATGACCATGGGCGAAAACGGTGTGAACATCGCGAACTTTACCCTCGGCCGGTCCGCCGCCAAGGGCGAAGCGATTGCCCTTCTCTATGTTGATGACGTGGTACCGGCCGATGTGATTGCCAAGCTGGAAAAAACCGGCCTGTTCCAGCAGATCAAGCCGCTGGAATTTGACGTCGCCTGACGGGCCACAGTTCAAACCGGAAAATGAGTTGAAAGGCGCGCCGTACCATCGGCGCGCTTTTTTTCGTTTGAAATGGCGTGCCGCCGGGGAGCCTCTGCTGCTTTCTGGCTGAGCAATTGCCCAAGACATGGGCGATACGTCATCCGCTGTGCGTTTCCCCAGGCCAATTAGCCTTTTTCTTACCGATGCCGCTTTTTTGCACAATCAATCCTAAATTGTGTTTACCGTGAGTTCCACGCCACGAGGGGCGCATAAAAACAAGGAGGTTCCTATGTCCGGAAAAATCGTCGTCGGTTATGACGGCAGCGCTGCGGGTCGGCGTGCGCTCGACTTTGCCTTGGCGCAGGCCAAGGCGCAGGACGCGTCTGTCCTGATCGCACATGTTCTCGAATGGTCACCCTATTCGTTCCTCACTGCCGAGGAACTGGCAGAGCGGCACAAGCGCCGTAACGAAGAAATGGCGCGTGCGGAAACCGCCGTTCTGGCCCCGGTCCTGGAAAAGCTCAAGGATTCAGGTGTTCCGGTCGAAACGGTCATCAAATACGGCCATATCGCCGAGAAACTGTCTGACATCGCCACCCAGGCAGCCGCGAGCCAACTGGTCGTCGGTCGTGACGGGCAGGGATCGCTGGTCGCGCGGGTCTTCGGTTCGGTTGCGGGCACTCTGGTCCAGATCGCCAAGGTCCCGACCACCATCGTTCCATGATCCATGTGCCTGAACATTAGAAAAAAAGACAGGGATAGTCATATGCAGACTTACATTCGCACCGTTCTGGCGGCTCTGGGGGTCACGTTTTTCGGCGCTGCCCCGGCGCTGGCGCAGACGATTGACGAACAGGTGAACGCGCTTTTTGCGTCTTCGACCGGTTGGTTCGTCAATTTCATCTTCAGCCCCTTCCCGGGCACAAGCTTTCCTTGGATCGTCGGCTGGCTGGTTGTCGCCGCGACGGTCTTTACCTTTTACTTCAAATTCGTTCAGTTCCGCTTTTTCGGCCATGCCATCTCGTTGGTCAAAGGCGACTATTCCGATCCGGATGACGCGGGCGAGGTCAGCCACTTTCAGGCGCTGGCCACCGCTTTGTCGGGCACCGTGGGCCTTGGCAATATCGCCGGTGTTGCGGTTGCCATTGGCATTGGCGGCCCGGGCGCGACCTTCTGGATGATCCTCGCGGGTCTGATGGGCATGGCGTCCAAGTTCACCGAATGTACGCTGGGCGTGAAATACCGCAATGAATACCCGGACGGCACCGTTTCGGGCGGCCCGATGTACTACCTGACCAAGGGTTTTGCCGAACGCGGCACACCGGGTGGCAAGGTGCTCGCGGTTCTGTTCTCGATCTTCTGTATCCTCGGCGCGTTGGGCGGCGGCAACATGTTCCAGGCCAATCAGGCCCATGCACAGCTGACCAACGTTCTGGGCGACTATCCGGGCTGGATCACTGGCGTGATCTTTGCGGGTATCGTCTTTGCGGTGATCATCGGCGGTCTGAAATCCATCGCGCAGGTGACGGAAAAGGTCGTGCCGATCATGGGCGTGCTTTATGTCGGCACGGCGCTGGTCATCCTGCTGATGAACTTTGGCCAGATCGGCTGGGCCTTTGGTCAGATCTTTGACGGTGCCTTTACCGGGCTTGGCGTCGCTGGCGGCATGGTCGGCGCGCTGATCCAGGGCTTCAAGCGGGCAGCCTTCTCGAACGAGGCGGGCGTCGGCTCTGCGGCCATCGCCCACTCGGCGGTGCGCACCAAGGAACCGATCACCGAAGGCTTTGTATCGCTGCTCGAGCCCCTGATTGACACGGTGGTGATCTGCACCATGACCGCTCTGGTGATCATCATCACCGGTCAGCTTGTGTCGGATCCGGAAACCGGTCTTTACCTGTTGAACGATGCCGGTACGGCGATCAAGACCGTTGGCGACAACTCCGGTGTGGCGCTGACCTCTGCGGCCTTCTCGTCCTCCATCGGCGGGTTCAAGTACATCCTCGCGATTGCGGTGATCCTGTTCGCCTTCTCGACGATGATCTCCTGGTCCTACTACGGCCTCAAGGCCTGGACCTACCTGTTCGGCGAAGGCAAGACCAAGGAACTGGTGTTCAAGGTCATCTTCTGCATCTTCGTCGTCATCGGCGCAGCGGCCAGCCTTGGCCCGGTTATCGACTTCTCGGATGCGGCGATCTTTGCGATGGCAGTGGTCAACATCATCGGCCTCTACTTCCTGATGCCGATCGTGCTGAAGGAGCTGAACAGCTATTCCGCCCGTCTGAAGTCCGGCGAGATCAAGAAGTTCGTCTGATCCATTTCTGAAACCAGCAACGCAAAAGGGCCGGGATTTCCCGGCCCTTTTCATTAGTGCGTTACGTTTCCGGGCGCCTTGCCCGGAATCAAGCCAAAGGCGCCGGGCAGCGCCTGCCCGTCCGGCGGGCTGGCGCTTGGGTGGCATCAGCAAATAGCTAATAAGGACGAATGACCCAGCGGATATAAAGCGCGCCGCTAATCTGTTGCTGCGCCATCCCACGGGCAGACGCAGCCCGGCTCCGTCTGCAGTGCCGACATGTCCGCAAAGCGCCAGAGTCGCCCCTAACGCTTTGCGGACACTCCGTATCAGTCCAGATCTTCCGGCAGCAGCAGGTTCAGCACGATGGACAGCGTCGCCGCAGGCAGCAGACCGCTGGTCAGCAGGATCTGCAGCGTCTTGGGCAGGTGCTGCAACGCGCTCGGTTCCAGCTGAAGACCCAGACCCACCGACAGCGACACGGCAAAGATCACCATGTTGCGGCGGTTCCAGACCACTTCGGACAGCATGTTGATGCCGGCCGCGCAGACCATGCCGAACATCACGACAACACCGCCGCCCAGCACGTTGATCGGCACCGTGGACACCGCCGCGCCAACCTTGGGAACAAGGCCGCAGACAATCAGGAACAGCGCGCCGATGGTCACCACATGGCGGCTCATTACACCAGTCATCGAGATCAGGCCGACGTTCTGCGAAAACGATGTGTTGGGCAGGCCGCCGAACACGCCGGCAACCGCCGTACCCAGACCGTCAGCAAAGGTCGCGCCAGAGATTTCCTTGTCAGTTGCCTCGCGACCGGCACCGCCCTTGGTGATGCCAGAGACGTCACCGACCGTTTCGATGGCCGAAATGACGGCCATGAAACACATGCCGACGATGATGGCGACATTGAACTCCATCCCCCAGCGGAACGGGTTGGGCAGGGCAAAGCTCGCCGCGCGGCTGATATTGCCAAAGTTCACCTGACCCATGGACAGCGCCACAAGGTAACCGGCGACCAGACCCACCAGAACCGCCGAAACCGACAGCAGCCCCTTGGTAAAGAACTTGATCCCCAGCGTCACGACGATGACGACAAGCGCGGGGAACCACATCGAAAGGGTGCCGAACTCAGGCTTGCCCATCAGCGGAACGCCGCCCGCCGCATACTGGATGCCGACCCGCACAAGCGCGAGGCCGATCATCAGCACGATAAGGCCGGTCACCAGCGGCGGCAGCGCAAAACGGATGCGCCCCACGAATGTACCCAGGAAGAAGTGGAATATGCCACCGATGACAACCCCGGTCATGAGGCCAGCCATGCCCGCCACGCCCTGACCCGCAACGGCGGGGATCATGATCGGCAGAAAGGCAAAGCTTGTCCCCTGCACGATGGGCAGACGCGCGCCGATCGGGCCAAAGCCGATGGTCTGGAACAGCGTCGCGATACCGGCAAACAGCATCGACATCTGGATCATGTAGATCAGGTTCGGAAAGTCCGGGCTGTTCGAGCCAAAGCCGAAACCGGCCGCACCCGCGACGATGATCGCCGGGGTCACGTTGCTGGCGAACATCGCCATCACATGCTGGATGCCCAGCGGTACGGCCTTGGCCAGCGGGGGGGTGTAATTGGGATCGGCGAGTTGCGCCGGGCTCCCGATGCTTGCGTCAGTCATGGTCGTATGTCCCTTGTCAGTCAGATGTTTGAGTTGTGGAATGCGCCTCTTGCCGGACGCTTTTGAAATGGGGTTTGCCGCGCCTCAGGCAGCGGGCAGGGTGATGATAACCGGCTCTTTCAGCGGATATTCTTGCAGGTTCGGCGTGTCCCCGATCCTGTCGATGACAGCAAACAGGCCCGGGCCATGCAGCGGTGTCAACACGCCATGCCAGGTGCCGCGATGCAGGTTCACGCCCTGTCCCGGCGATGCGACAAAAGCGTGCAGCGCACCGGGAGTCGGGCCGTCTTCGGCGACGATCACCAGCCATGGATTTTCATGCATCGGCACAAAGGCCTGGCTGCCCTCGGGATGCCGCTCAACCAGATCGCAGGTATAGGGCAGGGCGCGCGGCTGGGCGCTGAATATGCTGATCCCGGCGCGTCCCCCGCCGCCGAAATCAAGGCGCGCACGGTCGTGAAAACGCCCGCAAAGCCCCGCGTTGATCATCTTGTCAGGCGCGCCTGATGCATCAAGCACGTCGCCATAGGGGGCAAAGGCCGCAGCGGTCAGCGGTTGGGCGATCAACTGCGTCATTCAGGCGTTTCCACCATCCTACGGACTCCGCGCGGACAATTTGCAGGCAGATGACCCATCAAAGCGTCAGCGCCGGGTGGCGGTTGACGTCCTTGTATAGCAGGTAGCGGAACGGCTCATCCCCCGTCGCTTCGCAGGCCTGCGGGCAGAAGGCGCGCAGCCACATGAAATCGCCGGGGCCGACATCGACCCAGTCCTGATTTAGCAGGTAACGCGCCGTGCCCTGCAACACATACAGCCCGTGTTCCATCACATGGGTTTCGGCAAAGGGGATGCGCCCGCCCGGCTGAAAGGTCACGATATTGGCGTGCATGTCATGGCGCAGATCACCCGGATCGACAAAACGGGTCGTGGCCCATTTGTCGGTATTGGGCATCATTGTGGGGGCAACGGCGCGGTCCGAGGTGACAAAGGTTTCCGGCGTGTCGAGCCCCGGCGCCGGGGTGAACCGCTTGCGAATCCAGTGAAACTGCAGCGGGGTCTGGCCGGGGTTGGTCAACTGCCAGATGGCACCCGGCGCGATATAGGCATAACCGCCGTCGCTGAGCGCGTGATCCAGCCCGTCGATCTTCAGGTGCATCTCGCCGCTGGTCACAAACAGCACAGCCTGCGCGCCGCTGTCAGGCTCGGGCCTGTCCGACCCGCCGCCCGGCGCCACCTCGACCGCGTATTGCGCGAATGTTTCGGCAAACCCGGTCAGGGGCCGCGCAAGGATCCAGGCGCGGGTACCGGTCCAGCCGGGCAGGGCGCTGGTCACGATATCGCGCTGGGTGATCGCGGGGATGAACGCATAGGCCGTGGTGAACACCGCGCGGCCCACTGGACTCACGGATTGGTCGGGCAGACCGCCGGGGGGAAAGGCATATGTCAAAGCAGGGTCTCCAGCCGCAGGCGGGCGATGCGTTCGACCTGGGCACAGGCCTCGGCAAACTCGGTTTCGGTGTCGTTGCTCACGCGGCGCTCAAAGGCTGACAGGATCGTCGCCTTTGTGTTGTCGCGCACCGCGATGATGAAGGGAAATCCGTGCCGGGCGACATAGGCGTCGTTCAGCTCGGTGAACCTTGTCCGTTCCGCATCCGTCAGCGCATCAAGGCCCGCGCTCGCCTGCTCTTCGGTCGACTCAGCCGTCAGCCGCTTTGCCGCCGCAAGCTTGCCCGCCAGATCCGGGTGCGCCTTCAGCACGCCCAGCCGTTCGGCGTCAGAGGCTGACCGGAACATCCGCGCCAAGGCGTTTGCCAGCCCTGCCGCACTGTCATGGGCCGGACCCAACTCAAGCCCATGCGCACGTTCGGCGATCCACGGCGAATGCTCGTAAATACCGCCATAGCGCGCGACAAACGTCTCCTGATCCAACTCGCTGGGCCGTTCGCGCGTCACCGGAGGGTGGGTTTCGGCCCAATGCCGGGCGATGTCGATGCGGCGCGGGCACCAGACGTCATCGAACCCCTGAATGTAGTCGATGAACCGCTTGAGCCCGGCCAACTTGCCCGGACGCCCGATCAGGCGGCAGTGCAGCCCGATGCTCATCATCTTGGGCGCGCCATCGGTGCCTTCGGCGTACAGCACGTCAAAAGCGTCTTTCAGATACTGATAGAACTGTTCGCCGGTGATATAGCCGGGTGCCGTGGCAAACCGCATGTCGTTCGCCTCAAGCGTATAGGGGATGATCAGCTGATCGCGCCCGCCGATCCGCGCCCAGTAGGGCAGGTCGTCATCATAGGTGTCGCTGATGTAATCCAGCGCGCCCGTTTCCGCCACCAGCCGCACGGTGTTGACCGAACAGCGCCCGGTGTACCAGCCCTTGGGCGGTGTCCCGACCACCTCGGTGTGCAGGCGGATCGCCTCGGCAATCGCCGCGCGCTCTTCTTCCTCGGGCATGTCGCGGTGTTCGACCCATCTCAGACCGTGCGATGCGATCTCCCACCCCGCGTCCGTCATCGCCTCGACCTGCTCGGGGCTGCGGGCAAGCGCCGAGGCGACGCCGTAGATCGTCACCGGGATATCCGCGCCGGTGAACAGCCGGTGCAGCCGCCAGAACCCGGCCCGCGCGCCGTAATCATAGATCGATTCCATGTTCCAGTGGCGCTGCCCCGGCCATGGTGCGGCCCCGGCGATGTCGGACAGGAATGCTTCGGATGCGGCATCGCCATGCAGGATGTTGTTCTCGCCGCCCTCTTCGTAGTTCACAACGAACTGGACGGCGACCTTGGCCTGGCCGGGCCAATCCGCCTTTGGCGGCGTCGCTCCATAGCCTGTCATGTCGCGCGGATATCTTTGCATCCTGCACCCCCTCTTGTTTGACCTTCAGTCATAACGCACAAATCGCCCCGGTATTTTCAATATTTTCCGAAAGGACTTTCAGGGCTGCGCAGATGTGGCGGATCGCTTAGCCTTGCGGCAGAATTGCGCAATTCGCCCCAGACAGGAGCATGTCATGTCCAACGGTTACCTTACCACCCATGTCCTTGATACCGCCCGGGGGATGCCGGCGCAGGGCATCACCATCGCGCTCTATCGCGTCAGCGGCAATTCCCACAAAAAGATCGCCGAGGCGGTGACCAATTCCGACGGGCGCACCGATGCACCGATCCTGCCTGTCGGCAAGATGACCGCCGGGACCTACGAGCTGATCTTTGACTGCGCCTCCTATCTTGACGCCAGCGGTGCCGCGCCGGAAGAACCCCGGTTCCTCAGCACCATCCCGATCCGCTTTGGCATTTCGGACGCTGAGGCGCATTACCACGTGCCGCTGCTGCTCTCGCCCTTTGGCTATTCCACGTACCGGGGGAGCTGAGCGGTCAACGCTTTTCGCTCTCCAAATGCCTCCGAAGAGCAGACCAGCCCGGAATCAAGGCACGCAGTGCCGCCGGGCAGCGCCCGACCGCCCATATGGGCGGGTGCTTTGGTGACGTCAGTATGAGGTTCATCTGGACGGCGGGGCTGAGAGATAAAGCGCGCCGTTCAGCCGTTATATGCGCCCACCCGCGGTCAGGCGCTGCCGGGCTCCTGTTGCGCTCCACCCCAAAGCCCCTATCTGTGATGGACACACCATCCACCCTTAGGTATCACCCGCGCTCATGGCACAGACGAAATCAGATCCCAACTACAAGGTGCTCTCGGAAAACCGCAGGGCGCGCTATGACTATGCCATCGAGGATGACCTTGAATGCGGCATCATCCTGCAAGGGTCCGAGGTCAAATCCCTGCGCGAGAATTCCTGCAATATCGCTGAAAGCTATGCGACCGTCGATCAGGGTGAACTCTGGCTGGTGAATTCCTACATCGCGCCCTACGACCGCGCCATGTTCGGCCACGAAGAACGCCGCCGCCGCAAGCTGCTGGTATCGCGCAAGGAACTGGCCCGCCTGTGGAACGAAACCCAGCGCAAGGGCATGACCCTTGTGCCGCTGGTGATGTACTTCAACCACAAGGGCATCGCCAAGATCAAGATCGGCATCGCCAAGGGCAAAAAGAACCACGACAAACGTGAATCCGATGCCAAACGCGACTGGGGCCGCCAAAAGGCCCGCCTGCTACGCCAGAACAGTTGACCGCTCTGCTTGGCGCGCGTCAGCGTTGCCCGCAGGCGCTGCGTTGCAGGCCTGCGGAAAATTAACGTAGGGCTGGACGGGGGTTAGGCCGTGCCGCGTGGTGGGCGGCTTTTCTCTTTTGTAAAGATCATGCCATCCAACAGCTCTTCCAACTCCGGACGGGCCGACGGTCCGTTTGAGATCGAAATCAATACGATGCTGCCATCGGGGCGGACCACGAAAACCCCCGGCTCGGCAAAGCGGCGGTCCGTTTCCGTTTCGGTCAGCGGGTCAGAGACATAGACTCCTAGGGTCGCCATCTGCTGCTCTGACAGGTCATAGCCAATGTCAAAGCTCCAACCGAACTCATTCAGATCTGCCTGCACTTTTTCGACAGGATCTGCCGAAGCGACCACGATATCAAATCCGGCATCCTGCCACTTTTGGCGCATGTCATTGAGGATCGTCAGATATTTTTTGCACCGCGAACAATGTTTGCCACGATAGATGACGACAAGAGACCAGTTTTCGCGAACACCTCCGATCACGATGTCACCGCCGCCCATCTTGGGGAGGTTGATAGGAGGAAGAATTGAACCTGCGACGGGTTTAGGCGTTGGCATGATTTTTCGTTTCCTTTGGGACAGCTTAAAGTTAGCCAGACAAGCCGCCGGGTGCAAGTTTGATAGCATCGGCCATGCGAGAGGTCATGCGAGCCTTGGAAACCGGATACTGACGCACCCGGCGGGGTGACTGGCCCCATAGGTCAACGCCCCGGGCGCATCCGGCCCACTGCCCAGTATCAGGACCACATCTGCCATCTGCCCGATCCCGCTGCCCTGTTTTCCAACACAGGGTTCGGTGCGACGCGGCCACAAGTCAATCAAATCCGTTAAATCGGTCCCGGTGTGGCGTCAAACGGGCGCTTGCACCCCATCTGAGATATTCAGACGAGGTGCAAATACGTGAATACACTCTCATGTGGAGCACAGTGCGGTACACCAGATCAGGCCATTCATGCTTGCAGGGGGATTTTCAGCACGGCAAGGTGTGCAAGGCGGGTCAAAGATGACGTCTAACGGTTAGTTGGCTTCATTCAGGAGTAGAAGGAAATGTTTACAAGAATTGGTCGGATCGTGGGCTTTGTGGCCGTTGCTTTGGGATTTGCAGCGATCATCGGAGCGTTCTTTTTTCCAGTTGATCTGTTTTCCCCTGAGTTTGATCGGACAGCCTTTAACTTTAGGCAATCGACGGCCCTGTTCTCGCAAGGTTCAATTTTGGTATTCTTCGGTTTAGTCCTTGGGGTCCTCTGTGAAATAAGTGTCAAGCTGGATAAATAGCGGCAACGAGCCGAATGTTAGCTCTTGAGTTCGAGTTTCGATAACGCCGCATTTGAAGCGAAGCCTTCCGCTTTTCGCGATTGTGAACGAAAGTCGCACATTGGTGCGAACCATTTGCAAAGTCCCGACCCCGCACCCATCCACGTCTACCACAGCTCAATCCCCGCCCACCGCCAGCCACCCCTTGCCACTCCTGCCCTTGCGGAATATGCACGGGGCCAGCTTCTTATGGGGGAAACTGATGGCCCAAGACGATCCCAGAACGCTGGTCTCGACAGACTGGCTGGCCCGGCATCTCAAGGACCCGGATCTGCGCATCCTTGATGCCAGCTGGCACTTGCCCGACGCAGGCCGTGACGGCCGTGCGGAATTCAACGCGGATCACATACCCGGCGCGCGGTTTTTCGATATCGACGATATCAGCGACAGCCGCTCGGACCTGCCCCACATGGCCCCCCCGATCGAAAAATTCATGTCCCGGCTGCGCGCGCTGGGCGTTGGCGACGGGCATCAGGTGGTGGTCTATGACACCGTCGGCCTGTTCTCGGCGGCGCGTGTCTGGTGGCTGTTCCGCCTGATGGGCCAGATGGATATCGCCGTTCTTGACGGGGGCCTTGCCAAATGGCTGGCCGAGGGCCGCGAGACCGAGGACATGCCCCCCATCATCCGCGACCGTCACATGACCGTCCGCCGCCAGAACCATCTGGTCAAGGATGTGACTCAGGTCGCCGCCGCATCGAAGCTTGGCGATTATGAAATCATCGACGCCCGTTCGCCGGCGCGCTTTCGTGGTGAAGCCGCCGAACCGCGCCCCGGTCTGCGCGCCGGGCATATCCCGGGCTCAAAGAACGTGCATTATGCCACGCTGCTGAACGCCGACGGCACGATGAAGGAGACCGACGCACTGAAGGCCACATTCGCGGCCGCTGGCGTCGACCTTTCCAAACCCGCCATCACCACTTGCGGGTCGGGCGTCACCGCCGCGATCCTGTCGCTCGCGATGGAGCGTATCGGCAAGACGGATCATTCCCTTTACGACGGGTCCTGGTCGGAATGGGGCATGTTCCCGACCGTACCAGTCGAAACCGGCCCCGCCCCCACCGGAGACATCTGATGTTCGAGACTCTAAAAGAACAACCCGCCGACAAGATCCTGATGCTGATGCAGGCCTTCAAGGAAGACCCGCGTGACAACAAGATCGACCTTGGCGTCGGCGTCTACAAGGATGCCAGCGGCAACACCCCGATCATGCACGCGGTCAAATCCGCCGAAAAGCAGCTGTGGGAGGCCGAGACAACCAAGGCCTATACCGGGCTTGCCGGCGATCCGGCTTTTGGCAATGCCATGGTTGCGCTGGTGCTGGGCGATTCCGTGCCGCGCGCCAATGTCGCCGCTGCGGCCACGCCGGGCGGCACCGGTGCCGTGCGTCAGGGCTTTGACATGCTGCTTGCGGCCAACCCGGATGTCCGCGTGTTCGTCAGCAATCCGACATGGCCGAACCACCTGTCGATCCTGAAACACATGGGGATTGAAACGGTCCCCTACCGTTATTTCGACGATGAAACCCGTGGCGTCGATTTCGATGGCATGATGGCGGATCTCGCGCAGGCGAAAAAGGGCGATGCCGTCCTGCTGCACGGCTGCTGCCACAACCCCACCGGCGCCAACCTGAACATGGCCCAGTGGAAAGAGGTCGTCGCCCTTCTGCTGAAAACCGGCGCAACGCCGATGATCGACATCGCCTATCAGGGCTTTGGCGACGGTCTGGACGAAGATGCCGCCGCAACCCGGCTTGTGGCGTCATCGGTCCCGGAATGCCTGATCGCGGCCAGCTGTTCCAAGAACTTCGGCATCTACCGCGAACGTACCGGCCTGCTGATGGCCGTGTCGCAGGACGCGTCGGCACAGAAACTGAACCAGGGCACGCTGAACTATCTCAACCGCCAGAACTTCAGCTTTCCGCCGGATCACGGCGCGCGGCTGGTGACCATGGTGCTGACAGACGACACCCTCCGCGCCGACTGGATGGCCGAGCTTGAGGCCGTGCGCAAATCCATGCTTGATCTGCGCGAACAGCTTGCCTCGGAACTTCAGCGCCTGTCGGGGTCCGACCGCTTCAGCTTTATCGCCCAGCATCGCGGCATGTTCTCGCGTCTTGGCACCACGCCCGAGCTGGTGGAAAAGCTGCGCGCCGATCACGGCATCTACATGGTCGGCGATTCCCGCCTGAACATCGCGGGCCTGAACAAGACCACCGTTCCGATCCTCGCCAAGGCGATCATCGACGTCGGCATCTGACGCATTCCGCCCAACCACTGATACCTACCGCACAAGGCGCTCCCACCCCGGGGGCGCCTTTTTGTTTGGCTGTGGTGACGCGACCGACATTGGCGCGGAACCATTCCTGCAATGGCACGTTGTATCACCAGACAGCAAACGCCGGGTCAAACACCCCGGCCGACACAGAAAACAGGACGCCACATGAACAGGATTATCTACATCATCGGGCTGATCGTCGTTGTACTCGTGATCCTCTCTTTCCTCGGATTGCGCTGAAAACGACACCCGGCTGAACCGCGCCTTAGGCAAGTTCCGATCAGGTGCGGCCCGTCGCCTCTGACGGGCGATGGAACGGCCAAACCAGACAGCATCATGTGCTGCGCCCACCCGCCGGTGCGCCGCGAAACTGCGCGCTGCTGGCAAATCAAATTCATCCGGAACCACGGCATCGGCCGCAGTCCGGGAAACCCTGAAAGGACACAATATGAACTGGGATCAAATCGAAGGTAACTGGAAACAGATGACCGGCACCGTCAAGGCCAAGTGGGGCGACCTCACCGACGATGACGTGACCGAAATCGCCGGCAACCGCGAAGTGCTGGAAGGCAAGATTCAGGCCAAATACGGCAAGACCAAGGAAGAGGCCCGCAAGGAAGTCGACGAATTCCTCGCTGACCGCTGATCGGCATCGACGACACGGCTACCAAAAGGCGCTCCCACCCCGGGGCGCCTTTTTTACGACCTGCGCCCCCCCCCCGAAATCAAGCGCCGAAATCAACCGCCGTGCTCGGCCAGACTGTCGCTGGGGGCCTCGTCCCGGTCGAACATGCCGTAATCCCGGATGACGTGGCAGACCTTTAGCCGGTAATCCGAAAACACCCCGTCGCGTCCGCGTTTTTGCGCACCGCGATGGCCGTTCAGACAGCGCCAGCGTTCCACCGCCGCCTCATCCTCAAAGAAACTGATCGACAGCAACTTTTCCGGATTGGTCAGGCTCTGGAATCTCTCGACCGAAATGAACCCCTCGACCCCTTCCACCATCGGCCGCATGGCGGCGGCGATATCCAGGTATTCCTCCTTGCGCCCCTCCGCCGGAGTGACTTCGAAAATGATCGCGATCATGGCACTGCTCCCCCGTATCCTGCGGGCACCATGCGCATGCCGCCCCCTGCTGACAACCCGGGCCTCTTCATCTGTCCGGAAATACTCCGGGCGACGTCCGCGGGGCGGCGGGCAGCGCCCCCTTGCGCCCGCGCCAAAATCACCGCCAAATGGCCCCGCACACCACCCGGAGCCCGCAATGAACATCCTTCCCGTCACACCTTCGGTCACACCCGAACACGACGCCCCGGCACCCGACCGCCTGATCTCGGGCGATCCAAAATTCACCACCTGGAATCTCGAAGACCGCGATGGCCTCTATTGCGGCATCTGGCAGGCGACCCCGGGCAAATGGCGCATCGCCTACGATGAATGGGAATACTGCCGCATCCTCTCGGGCGTCTCGATCCTGACCGAGCATGGCCACCCACCCCGCACCTACCGCGCCGGCGACAGCTTTATCATACGCCCCGGTTTTGCCGGCACATGGGAGGTGATCGAAACCACCACCAAGGATTACGTCATCCGGGTTTGACCCACCGCGCGTTGCGCCGAAATCACCGCGCGCGATGACAATCCGACCTTAACCGTGGTCAGCAGTCCCGTGCGGGGCGCGCAAAATCCGCGCGCCCCGCTGATCGGCATCAGCCATACGCCAGCCATACGGGAACCATACGCGTTCCATACGGCTTCCATATGCCGTTAAACGACGTTGAAACCGGGTCCATAGGGGTAGTGCGTGATGTCCTCGGCGCCGTCCTCATGCACCACCAGAATGTCATGCTCGCGGTATCCGCCCGCCCCCGGTTGGCCCGCCGGAATGGTCAGCATCGGCTCCATCGAAATCACCATTCCCGGCTCCAGAACCGTGTCGATATCCTCGCGCAGTTCCAGCCCCGCCTCACGTCCGTAGAAATGCGACAGCACGCCGAACGAATGGCCATAGCCAAAGGTGCGGTATTGCAAAAGGTCGCGTTCCTGTAGGAAGTCATTGATCTTGTGGGTGATTTCAGAACAGGACGCGCCGGGCTTCAACAGCGACATGCCATATTCGTGGGTCGCAACGTTTGCCTCCCACACCTTCAGTGACGCCGCGTCGACCTCGCCCACGAACAGCGTCCGTTCAAGCGCGGTGTAATACCCCGAGATCATCGGGAAGGTGTTCAGCGACAGGATATCGCCCCGCTCCAGCACCCGCGCGGTGACCGGATTATGCGCGCCGTCGGTGTTTAAACCGGATTGAAACCAGACCCATGTATCCCTGTATTCGGCATCCGGAAAGGCACGCGCAATCTCGGCCTCCATCGCGTCCCGCCCCGCCATCGCAACGTCGATCTCTCTAACGCCTTGTTTAATGGCATCTTTTATCGCGTAGCCACCAACATCGGCGACCCGCGCGCCTTCACGGATCAGGGCGATTTCGGCTGTGGATTTGTGCATCCGCTGGTGCATGGTCGCATCGTTAACGGCTACTTTACTTTTGGGCATCAAAAATGCGTCAAGCTTTGCCATCCCCTGCAACGTCAGGTGATCCTCTTCAAAACCGATGACCTGACCGGTGCCGGTCACCGACAGGATCGCGCGCCAGAAATTGTCGCGCTGCCAGTCAGTATAGGTGATGTTGTCGCCATGGCAGCGCCGCCACGGCTGGCCCGCGTCGATCCCGGCGGAAATCGTCACGCTGTCGGTCGCGGTCACGACCAACCCGTAGGGCCGCCCGAAGCTGCAATAAAGAAAGCCCGAATAATAGGCGATATTGTGCATCGAGGTGAAGACGCAGGCGCCGACGCCAAGCGTTTTCATCGTGCTGCGTAATCCCGCCAGCCGGGCGTCATATTCCGATGCCGCGAACGGCAGAGCGGCTTTTTCACCATTGTGAAATCTATAGAATTCAGGACGTTGTGTCATGCGACCCTCCAGAAGCGTGCCGCATCAGGGGGGGTGTTGCGAAACCTGATCCCGCCGCGAAACGGCACAGAAAGGTCCCGGCGTTCAGGACTGGGATAAAGCTCATGGCACAGGCCATGTGGCGACGCCATCGCCCCGCTTCAACGCCAGCGTTACGCCCCCTGTGGTCATCGCGCAAGATGGCTTTTTCTCATTCCGAATACGCAAAGCCACTTTCGGCCAAACACGCGCCAGCAAAGCCCTTTAGTCCCTCATCAGGGTCCGTACCATTTCACTTTGCGGATCCAGAAGGTCGTCGATCACGTCGAAATGGTGCCTCTTGGGCTGGACCACATGGCCGCAATTCCAGGCCTCGGCCAGCCATCTGGCCTGATCCAGAAAAACGGGTTTCTCATCCGCACCCACCCAGACCGTCACCGGCATGTCGGGTTTTGGTTGAAAAACAGGACTTTCGGCCTCTGCTTCGTCGGCATCCAGCCTGAAATCCGCGTTCATCCGGGTTTCAAGCAACGGCCGCAGGTCTGAAACCGGCGAAATCGGCATTGCCTGCGCGATCCGGCGGTGCACATCATCCTCCAGCATCCCGGGCGCCAGCATCCGCGCCACCAGATGCCCGCCCGCCGAATGACCGACCAGCCGCACAGGACCGGCAACCTCATGCGCGGCCACGGTAATCGCCTGCGCGACCTGCCGCGCAATGTCACAAATCCGCACCCGGGGGACAAGATCATAGGACGGCAGCATCACTGCCTGACCATGCGCCAGAAACCCGGTTGCGAAATGGGAAAACAGACTGCGGTCAAACCGCCGCCAGTAACCGCCGTGAACAAAGACAGTCAGTCCGACGGGCTGCTGATCGGGCAGAAACAGATCCATCGCCTGCCGCGTGCCGTGGCCATACATCAGCCCCAGACGCGCCCTGTCGGCCAATGACATCCGTTGGCGAAAGGCCTCAGCGGCGTCGCGCCAACGTGGTTCGTATGCCGCGGCATCCGGTATATATCCGACATTGTCATATGCGTCGTCCAGGTCCATCACTTTCCTCATCTTGTCGTCTGGACTATAGGCATACCAGACGGTGCACCCCAAGCAGCATCAAAACCGGAGACAGACATGCTCGACCAGACAACAAATCTCGCTTCGCTTATGAATGACCCAAGTTTGCTGGAAACCCGCGCCTATATCGGCGGCAAGTGGGTCGATGGCGACAAGGGCACATTTGATGTCACCAACCCCGCGCGCGGCGATGTGGTCGCCCAGGTGGCTGACCTGTCGCGGGCCCAGGTGAATGGCGCCATTGCGCAGGCCGAGGCGGCGCAAAAGGAATGGGCCAAGTGGACCGGCAAGGAGCGCGCCGCCGTCATGCGCAAGTGGTTCGACCTGATGATGGCGAACCAGCATGACCTTGGCCTGATCCTGACGGCCGAGCAGGGCAAGCCGCTGGCCGAGGCCAAGGGCGAGATCGCCTATGGCGCGTCCTTCATCGAATTCTTTGGCGAAGAGGCCAAGCGCATCTATGGCGAGATGATCCCCGGCCACCAGCGTGACAAGCGCATCATGGTGATCAAGCAGCCGATCGGCGTTGCCGCGTCCATCACTCCGTGGAACTTTCCCAACGCCATGATCACCCGCAAGGCTGGCCCGGCGCTGGCCGCCGGTTGTGCCTTTGTCGCCCGTCCCGCCAAGGAAACGCCGCTGTCGGCCATCGTGCTGGGTGTTTTGGCCGAACGCGCGGGCATACCGGCAGGTGTGTTCAACGTCTTGCCGTCGTCGTCGGCGTCGGAAATCGGCAAGGAATTCTGCGAAAATCCGGCCGTGCGCAAACTGACCTTTACCGGTTCGACCGAGGTTGGGCGCATCCTGCTCAAGCAGGCGGCTGATCAGGTGATGAAGTGCTCGATGGAGCTGGGCGGCAATGCACCGTTCATCGTGTTCGACGATGCGGATCTGGATGCCGCCGTCGAGGGCGCGATCATGTGCAAGTTCCGCAACAACGGCCAGACCTGCGTCTGCGCCAACCGCCTGTATGTCCAGTCGGGCGCCTATGATGCCTTCGCAGAAAAGCTGCGGGCGCGGGTCGCGGCGATGAAGGTGGGCGATGGCCTGAAAGACGGCACCGATCTGGGTCCGCTGATCAACGAAGACGCCATCGTCAAGGTGCAGGAGCATATCGCTGATGCCAAGGCAAAGGGCGGCGAGGTCATTCTGGGCGGCGAGGCCGACCAGAAGCAGGGCAACTTCTTTGGCCCGACCATCGTGACCGGCGCGACCAAGGACATGCTGTTCTCGACCGAGGAAACCTTTGGACCGCTCGCGCCGCTGTTCAAGTTCGAGGACGAGGATGAGGTGATCGCGCTGGCCAATGACACGATCTTTGGCCTCGCATCGTACTTCTATGCCAAGGACCTGGCCCGCGTCTACAAGGTGGCCGAGGCGCTGGAATATGGCATCGTCGGGGTGAATACCGGGATCATTTCGACCGAGTTGGCACCCTTTGGCGGGGTCAAGCAGTCGGGTCTGGGCCGCGAAGGCAGCCATCACGGGATCGAGGATTACCTCGAGATGAAGTACGTCTGCCTGTCGATCTGATCCTGTCCGTAACCTGATCCAGCGGTGCGCGCCCCCGCCGGGGCGCGCGCTTTTTTGTCTCGTCCCCCGCGCTGCGCGCGGAGTCCTCGGGTGGGCGCCCGTTGCCAACGCCCGAGCGTCATGGCGATGTTACAAAACCTTCAAACGGATGTCGTGCAATCGGCGCACACCGCCCCCAAAGATAACAAGGGGACATCCATGCCAATTCGTACACTCTGCCTGACTTCGACCCTCGCGCTTTGCGCAGGATCCGCCACGCTCGCGCTGACTGCGGGGGCGGCAAAGGCCGACATGACGTTCAACCGCATCGCGAGCTTTGCCGTTATGGGCAACATGGCCGATGGCGAAGACCTGACCCGCGAAAGTTCGGCCGAGATCATTTCGGTCAGCGAAGACGGCATGACGCTGGCATATACCGACAGCCCGCTGGGTGTGCTGGGCCGCATCGACATCACCGACCCCGCCAATCCCAAGCCCCTGGGAAATATCGAACTGGGTGGCGAGCCGACAGCCGTCAGCGTTGTTGGCCAGACCGCCTATGTCGCCGTGAACACCTCGGAGAGCTATACCGCTCCGTCGGGTCACCTGTCGGCCATTGATCTGGCGAGCGGCGAGGAGTTGGCGCAATGCGATCTGGGCGGTCAGCCGGATTCGACCGCATTCGCCAAGGACAGCAGTTTTATCGCCGTGGCGATCGAGAATGAGCGTGACGAAGATCTGGGTGATGGCCGCGTGGGTCAGATGCCCGGCGGCGACGTCGTGATGATCGACCTCGCGGATGGCACGATGGATTGCGCCACCCTGCGTCATGCCGATGTGACCGGCCTGGCCGCGATCGCGCCCGAAGATCCCGAGCCCGAATTCACCGACATCAACGCGCTTGGCGAAGTCGCCGTGACGATGCAGGAGAATAATGAGATCGTCATCCTGTCGCGCGACGGTGAGGTGATCAACCATTTCAGCGCCGGTTCGGTGGATCTGGTGGGCATCGACGCCACGGACGAGCGCGGCGCGCTGCTGTTCACTGAATCGCAGATGGGTCGCCTGCGCGAACCCGATGCGGTGCAGTGGATCGACGACGACCACATCGCCATCGCCAACGAAGGCGACATGGACGGCGGTTCGCGCGGGTTCACCGTGTTCCACAAGGACGGCACCGAGGTCTACGAAAGCGGCACCAGCTTTGAGCAGGCGGTCATTCAGGTCGGCCACTACCCGGACAAACGTTCGGACGCCAAGGGGATCGAGCCTGAGGGCATGGAGATCGCCACTTTTGACCGTGTGCCCTACATGTTCCTGCTGGCCGAGCGTGCCTCGGTTGTCGGTGTCTATGACATGAGCGATCCGGCCAGCCCGGTGCTGAAGCAGATCCTGCCGTCGGGCATCGCGCCTGAAGGTGCTGTGGCGATCCCGCAGCGCAACCTGCTGGTCACCGCGAACGAAGCCGATCTGATCGAGGATGGCGGCGTGCGTTCGCATGTCATGATCTACGAATACGCCGAAGGCGAAGCCGCTTATCCGACACTGACCTCGGCCGGTGCGGACAAGCTGATCGGCTGGGGCGCGATTTCCGGCATGGTCGCCGGTGAAGGGTCCACGCTTTATGCGGTGAACGACAGCTTTTACAGCTACCAGCCGACGATCTTCACCATCGACACCTCAGTGTCACCGGCACAGATCACCGATGCCCTGCCAGTCACCCGCGCCGGGATGCCCGCGCAGAAGCTGGACATGGAAGGCATCACGCTGGACGGGAAGGGCGGTTTCTGGATCGCTTCGGAAGGCCGCACAGACCGTCTGGTGCCACATGCCCTCTACCACGTGAACGCCAAGGGTGAGATCAAGGACGAAATCGCCCTGCCTGCCGAGCTTCTGGCCCACGAAAAGCGCTTTGGCTTTGAAGGCATCACCAAGGTTGGTGACTGGCTCTGGATGGCGGTTCAGCGTGAATGGGGCGACGATCCCAAGGATCACGTGAAACTGGTCGCCTACAACGTCGAGACCGAGGAGTGGGGCGCCGTGCTCTATCCCAAGGCAAAGCCCGACGCGGGCTGGACCGGCCTGTCCGAGATCGTGGCACACGGTGACTGGGTCTATGTGATCGAGCGTGACAACCAGATCGGCGCTGCTGCCGTCACGAAAAAGGTCTATCGCATCCCCGCGACCGACATGGTGCCGGGTGCTTTGGGATCGGAGCTCAAGGTCGTGACCAAGGAAGAGGTGCGTGACCTTATCCCCGATCTCAAGTCTTGGAACGGTTACGTGGTGGACAAGGTCGAAGGTCTGGCCGTGACCGAAGACGGCACCTTCTGGGTGTCCACCGACAATGATGGCGTCGACGACAGTTCGGGCGAAACCTTCCTGTGGTCGTTCAAGTAAACTGAAGTCTCCGGCATCCGTTCCGTTTGAGCAAGCGGACGCCGGATCACCAGAAAGCGCCTGCTCCTATCCGGGGGCAGGTGCTTTTTTTTGACGTAAGCGCCATGTTTTGGCGTAAGCGCAATGTTTCGGAATGAAGAGATCGCTTTCGCCATGCAACAACTCAAACCTTGCTCCGTTGTGCGATGTTCAGATAGCCCCCGGGGCATTGTTTGGCAGGTAGCGGGCAGGGCTCACATATCCGGCGACATTTCGATCCGGTAGATCGCGTCAGACCAGCCGCCCGTTGAGCAATGCGCCCGTATGAACAGCTCGCGCACTCCATCCGGTACCATCACGGCCGACAGGGACCGTTTGAAAGGCTGCTCGTCCACATGCGGGTGCATCAGTTCGCGGGTGGCGATGATCTTGCCTTCGGCATTTTCGACCCGCCAGCTGTCGGCATAGTGGTCCCAGCCTGAGTCCGGATGGCGCAGGGTCACGGCGATGCGCCAGCCCATACCCACCTTGTCTGCTTTGACCGATACGATGTCAGGCGGTTCACCCCACGCAGAGGAAGCGAGCACAGCGGCAATTGCAAAACATGCGGAGAGTGTTTTCATGCCGTCATCCTAGCAGCTTGCCCGGACCCTTGGCGTCAACTCCGCGTGTGGCTTTTGTGTGTGGTTCGCGATCGCTGCCATCCAGCAACACTTCGCGTGAGGCGGACCAGAATTCGCGCCGCAGGATGACCAGCAAGGTGAACACCGTGGCCACAGCCAGCGCCCATGCCCCCAACAGCCAGGCAGCTGACGCGATGCCGAAATAGACGGACCGCAACCCGCCGTTAAAGCTGCGTGCAGCGGTAATGTTGATCTCGCCCGATTTCGCGGCGCGGATGTAGGCCACAGGGTTTTCGGCATCATTGGGTACCGCCGCCATCAGCACCGCACAGTAGCCGAAAAGCCGGTGCGACCAGACGAATTTCAGAAATCCGTTGGTGGCAAAGAACAGCATCAAAAGCAGCTTGATTTCCCACACGATCGTCGGGGCGGTGCCCAGTGTCAGATCCTGCGCCACGCCGCGCAGCATGTCGGCATTGCCGATCAGCGCCAGACCGCCGCCGATCGCGATCATGCTGGCCGACGCAAAGAATGCCGCCCCCTGACGCATGTTGTCGATGATCTGCGAATCAAAGATCCGCGGCTCGCGCGTCACGAAATGCCGCAGCCATTCCCGCCGGTAATCAGCCATGAGCATGGAGACCGAGGGCCGTCGCTTTGGCGGATGATCAATGATCCGGCTGGCCCCCATCCAGCCCAGCAACAGCACAGCCAGTGCGGCGTAATCCAGCGCCGTAAAAAGGTTCAGTTGATCGCTCCAGATCATGTCCATGCCTCAGAACGGCTTGACGACAACGACCCACAGGATCGCGATCACTGCCAGCACGCTGACTTCGTTGAATATCCTCAGGAAACGTTCCGATTCCGTGAATACGCCCCGGCGCGCCCGCAGGACCATACGCCCGGTCCAGCCATAATGCGCCGCCAGCGCCAGCACGAGGCTCAGCTTCAGCCAGACCCAGGCTGGAAAACCCCATGTCGCGGCGAGCCACAGTCCGGTGATGAGAGCGATCACCCCCAGCCCGGCGGAAAAACGGTAAAGCCGCACCGTCAGATCCCCCAGAGGCCCGAATTCGCCCAGTCGGGCATATTCGCGCTTCCAGTAGATCAGCGCGCGGGGGACGGCAAAGATGCTCGTCATCCATCCCATCACGCAGAGAAGGTGTATGATCTTGACCCAGTTCATGGCACGATCCCTGCGACAGCGCCGATATTTTGGCAAGCCATGCTGGGGCTGCGGCAATAAATCATTTGTTGCCCGTGCTGTTTTGGTTATATTACTTTACCAATTCATAGGATGTTGTCATGGAAATGCCCGTTCCGAATGCCGATGTGATTGCGCGCAAGGCGCAGATCGTTGCTGCGCTCAGCAAGGTTATGCCGTCCGGGGCGGTGATCTCTGACGTTTCTGAAACCCGCGCCTATGAATGCGACGCCCTGACCGCCTATCGCTGTGCGCCTCTGGCTGTGGTCCTGCCTCGATCGACCGAAGAAGTGTCGGCCGTGATGAAGATTTGCCACGACATGGGCGTTCCGGTTGTGCCGCGCGGGTCGGGCACGTCGCTGGCCGGGGGGGCGCTGCCCACGGCGGATTGCGTGCTTTTGGGCGTGGCGCGGATGAACGAAGTGATCGAGACTGATTATGAAAACCGTTTCATACGGGTGCAGACAGGCCGCACCAACCTAAGCGTTACCGGCGCAGTCGAGCAGGAAGATTTCTTTTATGCTCCTGACCCGTCATCCCAGCTTGCCTGTGCCATCGCCGGCAATATCGCGATGAATTCCGGCGGCGCGCATTGCCTTAAATACGGCGTGACAACAAACAACCTGCTGGGCGTGACGATTGTGCTGATGGATGGCACCGTCACCGAAATCGGCGGCGCGCATCTGGATTCTGGCGGACTGGATCTGCTGGGGCTGATTTGCGGCTCCGAAGGGCAGCTTGGCGTCGTGACCGAGGCGACCCTGCGCATCCTGCGCAAACCGGAAGGCGCGCGGCCCGTTCTGATGGGGTTCGACAGCAACGAAGTGGCCGGAGCCTGCGTGTCTGACATCATCAAGGCCGGCGTCCTGCCGGTGGCGATCGAATTCATGGACCGCCCCTGTATCGAAGCTTGCGAGGCTTTTGCCCATGCCGGTTATCCCATGTGCGAGGCGCTGCTGATCGTCGAGGTCGAAGGCTCCCCTGCCGAGATCGACGAACAGCTTTCGGTGATCCTCGACATTGCCCGGCGCCACAACCCGGTGGAACTGCGCGAGGCAAAAGATGCCGACGAAGCGGGCCGCATCTGGCTGGGACGTAAATCGGCGTTTGGCGCCATGGGGCAGATCAATGACTACATGTGCCTGGATGGTACGATCCCGGTGACCTCGCTGCCCTACGTTCTCAAACGTATCGGGGAGTTGTCCAAACAGTACGGTCTGGGCGTGGCGAACGTGTTTCACGCGGGCGATGGCAACATGCATCCGCTGATCCTGTTCGACGCGAACAAGCCCGGCGATCTGGAGTTGTGCGAAGATATGGGCGCCGACATCCTGCGGCTGTGCGTCGAGGTGGGCGGATGCCTGACCGGTGAACACGGGGTGGGCATCGAAAAACGCGATCTCATGGTGGATCAGTTCGCGCCGGACGACCTTGAGGCGCAGATGGCGGTAAAGGATGTGTTCGATCCGAAGTGGCTTTTGAATCCGGCCAAGGTGTTTCCGCTGGCAGCATCCGAAAGCCGCCGAAATTTTGCCCTGGCGGCAGAGTAATCTTGGGCCTCGCCCCCCTGCAAATTTGGAACCCAGAGAAGACATGAGACCAGAGACAGAGGCCGAGCTTGCCGAAATGATTGCCGCCGCAAAGGGCCCGCTGCATGTGCAGGGGGGCGGCACCCGCCCTGTGGGGCAACCTGTGACGGGCGAAATGTTGCACACCAGCGGGATGTCCGGGATCACGCTTTATGAACCGGGCGCGCTGACCCTTGTGGTGCAGGCGGGGACTCCGCTGGCCGAGATCGAGGCGGCGCTTGATGCAGAAGGGCAGAGGCTACCGTTCGAACCGATGGACCATCGCGGATTGCTTGGCACTTCGGGCACGCCGACAATTGGTGGCGTGGTGGCGTCGAACGCATCGGGGCCGCGGCGGATACAGGTCGGCGCATGTCGGGATTTCATGCTGGGCGTACGGTTCGTGGATGGGCAGGGCACGGTGATCAAGAACGGCGGCCGCGTGATGAAAAACGTCACCGGCTATGATCTGGTCAAGCTGCTCTCGGGCAGCTGGGGTACGCTTGGCGTGCTGAGTGAGGTGTCCCTCAAGGTGCTGCCAAAACCTGACAGTGCCGCAACCCTGAAGTTTCGGGGACTGGACGTGGCGCAGGCCGTAAGTGTGATGAGCCGCGCGCTCGGCTCTCCCTTCGAAATCACCGGCGCGGCACATGACCCGCAGGCGGGGCAGACCCTGCTGCGGATCGAAGGATTCGCGCAGTCAGTGACCTATCGCGCGGGGCAGTTGCGGGCGCTGTTCAGCGATCATGCCATCGAGATAGAAAACGATCCCGCACAGGTCGCCGCAACATGGGCCGGAATACGCGACGTTGCGCCGTTGCAGGATGGCACGGGCGATGTCTGGCGTTTGTCCGTGAAACCCTCGGATGCGCCCGAATTGGTGGCCCGGCTCGATGCCGAGGCGCTGTTGTTTGACTGGGGCGGCGGGCTGATCTGGGCGCGAGTGCCCGAAGGCACAGATCTGCGCGCCCGAATGAGCGGTGTGAAAGGTCACGCGACCCTGATCCGTGGGTCCGCCGCCAGCCGCGCGGCGCTGCCGGTGTTTCACCCCGAGCCCGCACCACTTGCCCATATTACCGACGGTTTGCGTCTGCGGTTCGATCCGCGTGGCATCCTCAATCCCGGGCTGATGGGGGCATGATTGCTGCCCCCTCTCGCGCCCAGCATCCTGCAACGACTTTGCAATGGTCCGCGCAATCCATGGCCCAAACGGTGAATTTCTGACATGCAGACGACCTTTACCCCAGAGCAGCTGACAGATCCCGAAGTGGCCCGTAGCAATGAAATCCTGCGCGCCTGCGTGCATTGCGGTTTCTGTACCGCCACCTGTCCGACCTATCAGGTGCTGGGCGATGAACTCGACAGTCCCCGGGGGCGGATCTACCTGATCAAGGACATGCTCGAAAACGAGCGCAAGCCCGATGCCAAAACGGTCAAGCATATCGATCGCTGTCTCAGTTGTCTGGCTTGCATGACGACCTGCCCGTCAGGCGTGCACTACATGCATCTGGTCGATCACGCCCGCGCCTATATCGAACAGAACTATGACCGCCCCTGGTCCGACCGCGCGTTGCGTTGGGTGCTGGCGCGCATCCTGCCCTATCCGAACCGGTTCCGGCTTGCGTTGCTGGGGGCTAAGATCGGGCGCCCCTTTGCCTTTCTGATGCCGGATGCCCGGTTGAAGGCGATGCTGGAAATGGCCCCCAGGACCATCCCGCCCGTCAGCCGCAATGATGACCCGCAAAGCTTTGCGCCCCTCGCCCCGCGCAAGAAACGTGTCGCGCTGATGACGGGCTGCGCACAAAAGGCGCTGAACACCGACATCAACGATGCCACCATCCGCCTGCTGCGCCGTCTGGGCTGCGAAGTTGTCGTGGCCAAGGGTGCCGGCTGCTGCGGGGCGCTGACCCATCACATGGGAAAGGTGGACGAAAGCCATGGCTCCGCCGCTGCCAACATCCGCGCATGGGCGGCCGAAATGGACGGGGGCGGCCTTGATGCCATCGTGATCAACACCAGCGGGTGCGGCACGACGGTCAAGGACTACGGCCATATGTTCCGCAACGACCCGCTGGCCGCGGATGCCGCCCGCGTGTCGGGCATCGCCAAGGACATAAGCGAAGTGCTGATGGATCTCGACCTGCCCGAAGGCTCGGATCAGGGTCTGACGGTCGCTTATCATGCCGCCTGTTCTCTCCAGCACGGTCAGAAGATCAAGACCTTTCCCAAGGACCTGCTAAAGCGCGCCGGGTTCAAGATAGTCGAACCGTCCGACCCGCACCTATGCTGTGGGTCAGCGGGTACCTATAACCTGATGCAACCCGAAATCTCGAAACAGCTCAAGACGCGCAAGGTCCGTACCCTGGAAGCGAAAAAGCCGGATGTGATCGCTGCCGGGAACATCGGCTGCATGATGCAGATCGGATCAGGTACCGGCATTCCGGTGGTGCATACGGTTGAACTTCTTGACTGGGCGACAGGCGGGCCAAAACCGCCGGGGCTGCACCGCGACAGCTGAGACAGCGTTTGAACCTCTTCGGGATCGTCGCCTTCGCGGCGACCCCGAGGTCTTGAAACGCCTCATTCTCCTACCCATCTTATGTCCATCGGGATGCCGAATGTCGGGTCCCGAACGAACTGCGCCTGTCCCATGACGGGAAGGCGTGACATCGAAAATGGTATCGCTCACTGGAGGATGACCCATGAGAAGCTTTGATTTTGCACCCCTTTACCGTGCCACTGTCGGATTCGACCAAATCGCAGACATGATGGACCGGGTTCTGGCCAATGACGGCGCACAGCCGACATATCCCCCCTACAACATCGAAAAGACCGCCGATGACAGCTACCGCATCTCGATCGCGGTTGCCGGTTTCGCGGGCTCTGACCTTTCGGTCGAGATGAAAGAAAATGCGCTGGTCGTTTCTGCCCGCAAGGCGGATGAGGACGGTCCCCGCGCCTATCTGCATCGCGGCATCGCGACACGCGCGTTTGAACGCCGGTTCCAGCTGGCCGATCATGTGCGCGTCATCGGAGCGAGCCACGCCGACGGTATGCTGCACATCGACCTGACCCGCGAAATCCCCGAGGCGCTGAAACCCCGCCGGATCGAGATCGCGGCCGCCGGTCCGGTGGAAAAGGATGTCCTCGACGCGAAGGCCGTGAACTGATCACGCCTTTGACCGAGGTCAAACACTGATACGCAGCCCCCGGCAGTTTGTACTGCCGGGGGCTTTTGTTTGGAAGATCAGATGGGGCGCGAGCCTCAGAACGCTTCAGCAACGTCCTGATGCAGTTTTCAGGCAGCTTCCAAAAGGCCGCGTCCGCCAACGGAAATACTAATTCCGCCCCTCGCGCAGCCAGGCACCTACAATCATCGCAGTGGCAAGCAACAGCACCAGCCAGGCCGGGAGCATCGGGGTCTGCGTGACATCCCGAGTCTCATAGGCATTGCGCGGTGTCAGACCAATCCAGCCACGCCCGGCAGCAGGCCGACCCATGCCAACTTCGCGGATTGACGGGATGCCATCTTCCAGAGGCAGTACACCGCCACGCAGGGTATCGATGACCGGTTCCAGCAACTCGCCAGTCGCGATGGTCTGCTCAAATTCGCGCGGGGCGGCGGGGCCCAGACCAATGACCGCGGTCTGATCACCCTCGGAAAGCCGGTAGAGCCCGATGTCGGGGCCGTCAAACAGGGCTTCGAACCGTCCCGGGCTGACCTCTTTCAGCTCCACCTCTTCGGTGGATCCATCGGGCCGGGTGACTGTCACCGCGCCGACCTTATCGGACAGAGTCCGGCGGATGATGCGCATGGTTTGGCCGGTGGCCTCAGCGAACAGCGCTTCCTCCTCAAGCTCGGGCTCTTTCATCATCCAGTGCGCCAGCCTGCGCAGCAGATCAAGCTGGGGGCCGCCGCCCTCGAACCCGCGTGACCAGAGCCAGGCCTGATCCGACGCCATCAGCGCAACGCGCCCCTCGCCCACGCGGTCGAGGATCAGCAGCGGGCGGTCGTCGGCACCGGACATCACCACTTCGCTTTCAGGGGTCGGCGTCACCTCGATCTGGCGCATCCAGCGGCCCCAGGTGTCTGCGCCCAGAAGGCCAGAGGTGACCGGATGGCGCTGGCCAAGATCGGTGATCGCGGGGCGATAGCCTTCGTCAACGACACGGGCGGTCGGTTCGGCCGGCAGGATCGATGACAGGGGCGAGCGATAAAGGCTGTCGGCGCTGGCATAGTCGGGACCGGCGGCGATCAGCAGGGCACCACCCTGTTCGACATAGTTGCGTACATTGTCCAGATAGATCGACGGCAGGATCCCGCGCCGCTTGTAGCGATCAAAGATGATCAGGTCGAAATCCTCGATCTTTTCAAGGAAAAGCTCGCGGGTCGGAAAGGCGATCAGCGACAGTTCGGTGACCGGCACGCCATCCTGCTTTTCCGGGGGTCTGAGGATCGTGAAATGGACCAGATCCACGGAGCTGTCGGATTTCAACAGGTTGCGCCAGGTTCGCCCGCCCGCGTGCGGTTCACCCGACACCAGCAGCACGCGCAGCCTGTCGCGCACACCGTTGATCTGCACAAGGGCGGTGTTGTTGCGGTCGGTCAACTCGCCGTCTGCTTCGGGCACGGAGAACTGGATCACGTTGCGCCCGCCATGCGGCAGGGTGACCGGCAGTTCAAAAGCTTCGCCCGTGGGGATGTTGAACACCTGCGGCTCGCCGCCATCGACCGAGATTTCCAGCGGAGTCACTCCGGCGGTCGGTCCGGCGCCTTCATGCTCGACCATCACAGTCAGGGTCACAGGCTCGCCCAGAATGGCAAAGGCCGGGGCATTGCGAACGATCAGGCGACGATCCCAGTCGGTTTCGCGGCCCGTCATCAGCAGGTGCATGGGCGCGGGCAGGTTGGGCGCGCGTTCCAGATCATGCAGGCGGCCATCCGACAGCAGCAGGATGCCGGCGATCCTTGCGCGTGGCTCTTCGGCAAGCGCTGCATTCAGCGCCGACATGAGCAGGGTACCGGCGTCCTCCTCGCCGTCGCCCACATTGATGCGCCGTACTTCGGTGTTGGGGCGGCCCGCCAGACGCGCCTCTAGCGTGGTGGCGGCGTCTTCGGTGACACCGGCGCGTTCGGCCAGTGTCTGGCTCGCGCTTTGGTCGACGAGCATAAGAACAATGTCTGAAAGCGGCGTGCGATCCTCGACCTGATAGGACGGCTGGGTCAGCGCCCCGATCAACACGACCCCCGCCAGCGCGCGCAGCGCCCAGCCGGACAGCCCCCGCCACAGGGCCAGAACAACGCCGGTCAGCGCACCCACGCCAAGAACGGCGATCACCGCCCAGGGCAGCAGCGGATCAAAGACGATACTTCCGGTCATTGGCCCAGCCTGTCGAGTAGTGCAGGCACGTGGACCTGATCGGATTTATAGTTCCCGGTCAGCACGTGCATGACCAGATTGACGCCGAAACGATAAGCGATCTCGCGCTGGCGTTCGCCGGAAAATCCACGCCCGACAGGGGCCAGAGGATTGCCGCGTTCATCCATCGCCCAGGCTGCGGCCCAGTCGTTGCCCCCGATCACCACCGGCGTCACATTGTCGTTGAGGTTACGAAACGGCATGCCATCGATCAGTTCGGCGTCTGGCGGCGCCGCTTCGACCCAGACATCGCGGGCGTCGTAGCGGCCGGGGAAATCCTGCAAAAGATAGAAGGTCCGGGTCAGGACATGATCCGCCGGGATCGGTTCCAGCGGCGGGATGTCCAGCGGCGCGGCAAGCTGTTGCAGCTTGCGGCCATTGACGCTTGATGTGCCAAAGCTTGCCACATCGGCGTCGCGCGTGTCGAAAAGGATCATCCCGCCAGAACGCAGATAGGTATTGAGCTTGGCATAGGCGGCGTCCGACGGGGTCGGCTGGCTGGGCGTGACGGGCCAGTAAAGCAGCGGAAAAAAGGCCAGTTCATCGGTTTCAAGGTTCACGCCCATCGGATCGGACGGCTCGACCGAGGTGCGAAAAAACAGCGTTTCCGACAAGCCCACAAGGCCGGCGTGGGCAAGGTCGTCAAGCTGTGCATCGCCCGTGATGACATGGGCCAGGGTGACCTCGGCTGTTGCGGCGATGGCAAAGGCGTCGGAGGACGCGCTCCCCTGCGCCTGCAAGGTGTGGGGATACAGGGACGCGAACATCAGCGCCGCAATCAGTGCGGTGGCGGGACGGGCACCGCGCAACCGGCCCGACAGGGCAAGCGACGCGATGACATCGGCCAGAAGCATGGCAATCGCCAGCGCCAGCAGCCACCCCGCCAGCGGTGTTTCCTGCGGTCGGCTCAGCCCCTCGACCACGATGCGATCAGGCCAGTTGACCGCTGTCAGTTCCGTCTCGGAGGTCACCACGTTGCGGGCCAGACTGCGGTCCTCCCCCTGATACAGGCCGGGGCGCAGATCGGGGCCAAGAGGATCACCGGCTAGCAAAGCGCCGTCCACACCGGGCAGGTTTCCGGCATCCCGCGGGCTGCCAAAGGCGTCCAGAACGACCTCGGGCTGCCAGACTGTGCCTTCCAGATCAGCGGCTTCGGGCTGCGTCGGTGTTGAGGAGACGGCGAGCCGCTCGAGCATCTGCACGAACAGGCCTGACAGCGGCAGCGCGGACCATTCCGCATTGGCGGTGACGTGGAACAGTACGACCTGCCCCTGACCAATGCGTTTGCGGGTCACCAGCGGGGTGCCATCGTCAAGCTGAGCAACGACGCGGTCGGCAAGGTTCGGATCGGGTTGCGCCATGACCTGCGCGGTGACGGTCACGTCGGGCGGGATATCTAGGCCAAAGAACGGGCTTTCGGGGCTGAAAGCCGCAAGCGATTTCGGTTCACCCCAGCTCATGGCGCCGCCAACGGTGCGGCCCCCGGCGCGCAGGCGGACGGGCATCAGGGGGTCTTCGCTGTCGCGGCTCACATCGCTGGCAGCCAGACGCGGCCCGGCAAAGCGCAGCAACATGCCGCCCTTTTCGACCCACTCCATCGTTGCCTGCTCTTCCGCAGGACCGAGCGTGGCAACATCGGCCAGGATAATCACGTCGGGATTGGCCGGAAGAATGTCCAGAAGCACCCCGTCCAGAAGATCTGCATTGGGTTCCAAGGCGCGGGTCAGGTAATAGAGCGGTGAAAGCAGTTCCAGCCCTTCGCGGTTTTCATTCCCGGCGATCAGGGCGACTTCGCGACGGCGCAGGGAATCGTCGGGCAGGGTGACGGCCCCGGCGCTTCTCTGGCCTTCGACCTCAAACCTTGTGACGCGTGCGCGCAGTTCGGCAGGCAGCGAGAGTTCGGTTTCACCCGTCACGGCGTCGGCGGCAAAGGTCACCGGAACGCGCGCCAGAGTGGCGGGATTGCCAGCGGGGTCAAGTCCTTGAGCAACCACCGAAACCTCTGTCTCGGGGCCGGGCCGCAGGCGGCGCAGGCTCAGCGCGACATTACCGTCGCTGAAGCGCGCGGGTTCGATGGCATACAGGCTGCGCGGGCTTTCAAACACTGTCACACGCCCGCGATTTTCCAGTGCCTCCAGCAGACCGGCGCGGGTGTCGCGGGCCAGCCCGTCGGACAGCCAATAAGTATCGAATGCGCTGTCGGGCAAGACGGACATCAGGCGCGCGGTCTGCGCGGCTTGGGGTTCCCAGGGTTCGGGCAGGATGCCGGGCAGTCGGCTGCGCCAGACGTCGGCGGCCTGAAATCGGGGTTCCTCCGGGTCGGTCAGACGCACCATTGCAACGGGGCGGTTGTCGCGACCCGCGCGGGTCAGCAGCGCCTCGATCGCCTCTTGCCGGGCGCGCCAGTCGGCGGCGCTGGCCCAGCTGGCGTCCATCAGAACCATAAGCGGGGCCGTGCCCGCAGCCTCGGATTCGTTCCTCGGGTTCAGGACAGGACCAGCGAGGGCGACAATCACCGCTGCCACGGCCAGCATCCGCAGCAAAAGCAGCCACCATGGTGTGCGATCGCTGACCTGTTCATCATCCTTGAGGCCACGCAACAGGATGACGCCCGGGAACAACCGACGGATGGGCGCGGGCGGGACGGCACGCAGGATCAGCCACAGGATCGGCAGGGCAAACAGACCCAGCAAGAGCCAGGGCGCAGAAAAACCGAGCGCGCCGAAAAGGGTCATCCGTGACCTCCGTCCATCGCGCGATAGACCCACAGAAGGGCAGATTGCGCGGATGTGTTGGTATGATGGCAGTTGTACTGCCAGCCGGTGACACGGCAAAGCTGTTCCAGCCGCGCTTTGCGTTCAGCAAGGCGGGCAAGGTATCGGCCTCGCATATCGTCAGCCTTCAGTGTCTCATGCGCCATCGATTTGCCGACGCTTTCAAAGATCGTTCGCCCGTGAAAGGGGAACGCCTCTTCGGTCGGGTCCAGCACTTGCAGCAGCACGCCGCGCACGCCACGGTCGGCGGCCTTGGTCAGGGCGGCCTCGACCGGCGCCAGATCGGCAAGGAAATCCGAAATGAACATGGCGCGGGCGTGGGGCAACATGCCACGCGCTTCGGGTTCGGCGTAGTCTTCGGTGGAATCGGTGGTAAAGGCCTCGGCAAGCCGCAGGATCTGTTCGTTGCCGCGCCGGGGCGGCAGGGTCCAGCCGGTCAGGCCAACACGCTCACCGCCGCGCACCAGTAGGATTGAGGCGGCAAGGGTCAGAAGGCGCGCGCGGTCGGCCTTGGTCGGAAGATCCTTTGACGAGGCAAACCGCATCGACGCACCCTGATCAAGCCAGACGATGACGCTTTGTGCGATCTGCCATTCGTGTTCGCGAACAAACTGGCCATCGCTGCGGGCAGACCGCCGCCAGTCGATACTGCGCAGGGAATCGCCCTGTTGCAGTGGACGGTATTGCCAGAAATCATCGCCCAGCCCCGCACGCCGCCGCCCGTGTTCCCCCAGAAGAACCGTGCCTGCCAGCTTTTCCGCCCGCGCCAGAAGGGCGGGCAGACGGGCGGCTTCTTCTTCCGCTGTTTGCCGGAGGGCGAGCGCTGATTTCACGCGGCGGCCTCGGACCGCATCATGCCGACGGCGACGTCGTCGATCAGCGCGCCAAGGTCTTCGCCCCGCGCGCGGGCCGAGAAAGTCAGCGCCATGCGGTGGGTCAGGACCGGGCGGGCCATGTTCAAGACATCCTCGGGGGATGGGGCCAGACGCCCCTGCAAAAGCGCGCGGGCGCGGACGGTCATCATCAGCGCCTGTGCGGCACGCGGCCCGGGACCCCATGCGACAGTGTCGCGGACGCGTTCACCGGATGAGGGGTCCGATGGGCGGAAGGCGCGAACCAGATCAAGGATCATTTCGACCACAGCATCACCCACGGGCATGCGACGCAGCAGGCGCTGTGCGGCCACAAGTGAATCCGGATCAAAGACCTGATGCGCTTCTTCCTCGACCAGACCGGTGGTTGCCAAAAGGATGTCGCGTTCTGTCTTGCGGTCAGGGTAGGCGACGTCGATCTGCACAAGGAAACGGTCAAGCTGTGCTTCGGGCAGGGGATAGGTGCCCTCCTGCTCGATCGGGTTCTGCGTCGCAAGCACATGGAACGGCGCGCCAAGCGGTCGGTTTTCGCCGGCGACGGTCACGACCTTTTCCTGCATCGCCTGCAAAAGGGCCGACTGGGTGCGCGGGCTGGCGCGGTTGATTTCATCCGCCATCAGAAGCTGGCAGAAGATCGGCCCGGGGATGAATTTGAACGCGCGGCTGCCGTCCGCGCCGGTTTCCAGCACTTCGGACCCCAGAATATCCGCCGGCATCAGGTCAGGCGTGAACTGCACGCGGTTGCCGTTCAGGCCCATGACAGTGCTCAGCGTTTCCACCAGACGCGTCTTGCCCAGACCGGGCAGGCCGATCAGGATGGCATGACCACCGCAGAGCATTGCCGACAGGGTCAGCTCAACCACACGCTCCTGTCCGATGAATCTTTTTGTAATCGCGGTCTTGGCCTGGGCCAGTTTCGCTTCCAGTGCCTCGATTTCGGCGACCAGATCCTTGGCCTCGGTCATGACATTACTCCCTGACATGCTAACATCTTGGTACGAGTGTATCGTGCGACATGGAAATGGCAAAAGTTATGAACACACAAAATATTGTGACCCCTTCGGCAGAAGGCATCGCCGCGTCCATCAGGGCCGCAAAAGGCCGGGGACTGCCGCCGGTAGAAAAATGGAATCCGCCGTTCTGCGGCGATCTGGACATGCGCATCGCGCGGGATGGAACATGGTTCTATCTGGGCACCCCCATCGGTCGCCCGGCGCTTGTCCGTTTGTTTTCAACGATCCTGAAGATGGAGGCCGGGAAATATTTTCTTGTGACCCCGGTCGAGAAGGTCGGGATCACGGTGGATGACGCGCCGTTTGTTGCGGTCGATTTTGAGGTCGAGGGGGAAGGCCGGGATCAGACGCTCAGTTTTCAGACAAGTGTAGGTGATACGGCCACTGCGGGACCAGAACATCCGATCCGCGTGGTCCGCGACGACGCGACTGGAGAACCGTCGCCCTATGTCATGATCCGCGCCGGACTCGAGGCGCTGATCGATCGCAAGAGCTTTTACCGGCTGGTTGAGCTGGGCACGCATGACGCCGTGGACGGGGATTCGTGGTTCGGGCTGTGGTCCGGTGGGATGTTTTATCCGATGATTCCGTCGTCGGAGCTGCCCGAGTGAGCGGACTGGTTTGACAACGGCGAATTTGACAAGCCTGCCGCGATGCGAAAGATCGCAGTCAACGCGGCGCGCACTGGCGAAAGCGCCGAAACCGATCACCTGTTTGCAGATTGAGGGGGCTCACATGGGCTATGTCTACGACGATCAGAATATCTTTGCGAAAATCCTGCGGGGCGAGATTCCCAGCAGCACAGTGCTTGAGACCGAGCACAGCCTGGCGTTTCGCGACCTCTATCCGCAGGCGCCGGTGCATGTTCTGGTGATCCCGAAGGGGCCGTACGTCTGCTACGATCACTTTGCGCTGGAAGCTTCGGATGCGGAAATGGTCGATTACACCCGCGCCATCGGCAAGGTCTGCGAGATGGAGGGCGTCGCGGAGGGCGGTTTCCGCATGATCTCGAACGCGGGAGAGGTCGGCGTGCAGGAGGTGCCACATCTGCATGTGCACATTCTGGCCGGACGTCCGCTGGGCCGGATGCTGCAAAAGGCCTGATCCGGCAGTTCTGATCCCGCGGGGCGCGCCTTTGGCGCGCGCTGGATGTGTCACCCCCCGCCTGTGGCAGGGGGCTCCGCGCCCGGCGGCATCCTGACACACCGTTGAGTCCGTGCGCGTGTTGCGCAGGATCCGGGTCGCGATGAGGCCCTGCGGTGCGATAATTTCGGACCACCAGCGACATGTCAGCGGAGGTTTGAAATGATTCAGTTTGCAGGAATGCCATCATCAGATGCGCGGGCCTATCAGAGCGGTGCGGCGGATGCCTATGGGCGGGCGCCAGAGCACAAGGTGAGTGACGGGCTAGGCAGTCCCTGTCGGCATTGCCTGCGCCATGTCCCCATCGGTGCGGCAATGCTGGTGCTGGCCTACCGGCCGTTCGGCGCGCTGCAGCCCTATGCCGAAACCGGGCCGGTGTTCCTGTGTGCAGATCGTTGCGAGGCGTATCGCGCAGAGGATGGTATGCCAACGGTGCTGTCCACCGCGCCGGACTATCTGATCAAGGGGTACAGCGCGGATGAGCGGATCGTCTATGGTACCGGCGGGGTCTTCCCGGCGGCTGCGATCCGGTCAGAGGTGGAGTCGCGGCTGAGGGACAATCGCCTAGCCTTTGTCGATATCCGTTCGGCGCGGAACAATTGCTGGCAGGCGCGGGCGGCGCGGGCTACGCCGCGCTCGACCGGGTGAGGTTGAGGAAGACTTCCTCCAAGTCGGCCTGTTCGGTGCGCACGTCGCGGATGCGGATGCCTGCGTCGCGGACCAGTTGCAGGACCTCTTCGGCCTGGGTTCTGGCGGCCTGGTAGGTGAAGGCAAGGCTTCCGTCGGGGCGTGACACGACGTCGATCCCCGGCGCGGTCGGTAGTATCGTGGGCGGGGTTTCCGGCGTGATGATCATGGTGCGCGTGTCGATCTGCCCCAGCAGGTTGTGAGTGGTGTCGCGCGCGATCACCGCACCTTGCGAGATGATGGCGATTTCATCGCACATCTCTTCTGCTTCTTCGAGGTAGTGGGTGGTGAGGATGATCGTCATGCCACGTTCGCGGTTCAGGCGGCGCACATTCTGCCAGAGCATCTGGCGCAGTTCGATGTCCACTCCGGCAGTCGGTTCATCGAGCACGAGGATATGCGGGTGATGCACCAGCGCCTTGCCCAGCAGCAGACGCCGCCGCATCCCGCCTGAGAGCGTGCGGGCATAGGCTTCCGCCTTATCCGTGAGCCCGATCATTTCGAGAATCTCTTCGGTCCGGCGCTGGGATTTCGGCACGCCATAGAGGCCGGCCTGCACATCCAAGGCGCCACGCGGGGTAAAAAACGGATCAAGGTTAAGCTCTTGCGGCATAACGCCGATGGCGGCGCGGGACTGGCGCGGGTTCACATCCTGATCAAATCCCCAGATCGTCACCTTGCCGGCAGTCTTCTTTACCAGACCGGCCAGAATGTTGATCAGGGTGGATTTTCCGGCACCGTTCGGCCCCAGCAGGCCAAAGACGGAACCCGCCGGCACGGTCAGGTCGATTCCGTTCAGGGCTTCCTTGGCCGGCTGTTTGCCGCCGCCCCCATAGGTTTTGCGCAGGCCGGTAATCTTGATCGCGTCCGTGGTCATGCTGTGGCTTGCTCCCGTTCGGTCCTTCGCTCATAACGCAGGTAGTGCAAAGGCAGCCAAAAGGGAATGTGCCCGATGACGACTCAAGCGCCGGAAACCAAGGTCGTGGACAAATACCGTATCGCCTGTGATGGCGGTGAAGGCGCGCTGGGACATCCGCGCGTCTGGCTGCAGATCCCCGAAGAGACCGGTTTTGTCGAGTGCGGCTATTGCGATGCCAAGTACGTCCATCGCGATTTCGTCGGCAAGGTCTGAGGCTTATCGGCCCGTGACAGCCCACCCCTAAGGGTTGTGACCACGGCAGGATGTCGGCCAAAGTCCCAAGTGGGCGCGCCTTTTCGCGTATTTCGAAAGAGAACAAGATGGGGTGGCGGAGCTTTTCGCTCCGTGGCACCCTGTGGTCGAATTGATAACGGAGGCGCGTCATGGCGTTCGGAAAAGGCCATCACCTGCACCTGATAGATGGGTCTGCCTTCATCTTTCGCGCCTATCACGCGCTGCCGCCACTGACCCGGAAATCCGATGGCCTGCCCATCGGCGCGGTTGCGGGCTTTTGCAACATGCTCCAGCGCTATGTCGAGGGGAACAACGGTTCGGACGTGACACATGTCGCGGTGATCTTTGACAAGGGCAGCCACACGTTCCGCAACGACATGTACGACCTCTACAAGGCCAATCGCGAGGCGATGCCCGAGGATCTGCGCCCGCAGATGCCGCTGACCCGGCGCGCGACCGAAGCGTTCAACATCGCCTGCAAGGAACTTGAGGGATACGAGGCCGATGACATTATCGCCACCCTGTCGTGCCAGGCGCGTGCTGCGGGCGGGCAGGTGACGATCATCAGTTCGGACAAGGATCTGATGCAGCTGGTCGGCGGCGGTGTCGAAATGCTGGATGCGATGAAGAATCGCCGCATCGACCGCGACGGCGTGTTCGAGAAGTTCGGCGTCTTTCCCGACCGCGTTGTCGATGTGCAGGCGCTGGCCGGGGATTCGGTCGACAACGTCCCCGGTGCGCCCGGCATCGGGATCAAGACGGCGGCGCTGCTGATCAACGAATTCGGCTCGCTCGAAGAACTGCTGGATCGCGCCGAAGAGATCAAGCAGCCCAAGCGGCGACAGACCCTGATCGAGAATCGCGATCAGATCGAATTGTCGAAAAAGCTGGTGCAGCTTGATTGCGATACACCGCTGGACTTTGGTCTGGATGATCTTGAGGTGAAAGACCCCGATCCCGAGGTACTGCTGGGTTTCCTTGCCGAGATGGAATTTCGCACGCTGACCAAACGGATTTCGGATGCCTTGCACGTTGAGGCGCCCGCCATCCCCGAACCCGAAGTGCAACAAGGCGACGCCAATGCGCCCGACGCACCGAAGATTGATCCTGAAAAATACGAATGCGTCAGCGACCTGGCGGCGCTCGATGCCTGGATCGCCAGAGCCTATGCCCGTGGCTGGATCGCGGTCGATACCGAGACGACAGGCCTGAACGAGATGATCGCCGATCTGGTCGGCGTCTCGCTGTGCGTCGAGGCCGGGGAGGCCTGTTATATCCCGCTGACCCATCGTGGCGGCGCGGCGCAGAAAGAAGGGACAGAGGATCTGTTCAGCGAAAAGGCCGACGACAGTCTGGCCCCGGGGCAGATTCCGCTGGAGGCCGCACTGGCGGCGCTGAAGCCGATGCTTGAGGATCCCAGTATCCTCAAGATCGGGCAGAACATGAAATACGATGCCAAGATACTGGCGCGCTACGGTATCAATCTCGCGCCCATCGATGACACGATGCTGATGTCCTATGCGATGCATGCGGGTGAACATACACACGGCATGGACACGCTGTCCGAGCGTTACCTTTCGCATACCCCGATCCCGATCAAGGAGCTGATTGGCTCGGGCAAAAGCCAGATCACGTTTGATCGGGTTCCGATCGAAACCGCCGTCAGATATGCCGCCGAGGATGCGGATGTCACCCTGCGCCTTTGGCAGCTGTTCAAGCCGCAGTTGCACGGCGCGAAAGTGACCCGCGTCTACGAGACGATGGAACGGCCGCTGGTGCCGGTTCTGGCAAAGATGGAGATGGCGGGCATCAAGGTCGACCGCCAGACGCTAAGCCGCATGTCGAGCGCCTTTGCCCAGAAGATGGCAGGGCTCGAGGCCGAGATCCACGAGTTGGCCGGGGAAAAGTTCAACGTCGGCAGCCCGGCCCAATTGGGCGAGATCCTGTTCGAAAAGATGTCGCTGGAAGGCGGTAAACGGGGCAAGAACGGGAAGTACTCGACCGGCGCGGATGTGCTCGAAGATCTGGCGACGGAACATGACTTGCCCCGGCGCGTGCTGGACTGGCGGCAGCTGAGCAAGCTGAAATCGACCTATACCGATGCCCTGCAGGAACATATCAACAAGGACACGGGGCGGGTGCACACCTCGTATTCCATCGCGGGGGCGAACACCGGGCGTCTGGCCTCGACCGATCCGAACCTGCAAAACATTCCGGTGCGTTCCGAAGAAGGCCGCCGCATCCGCGAGGCTTTCGTCGCGGAAGAGGGCAAGGTTCTGGTTTCGCTCGACTACAGCCAGATAGAACTGCGTATTCTGGCGCATGTCGCCGGGATCGAGGCGCTGAAACAGGCGTTCCGTGACGGGCAGGACATTCACGCGATGACCGCGTCCGAGATGTTCAACGTGCCGATGGACGAGATGACCCCGGATGTCCGGCGTCAGGCCAAGGCGATCAACTTTGGCGTAATCTACGGCATCTCCGGCTTTGGTCTGGCCCGGAACCTGCGGATTCCCCGAGCCGAGGCGCAGGGTTTCATCGACCGCTATTTCGAACGCTTTCCGGGCATCAAGACCTACATGGATGACACTATCGCGTTTGCAAAGGAACACGACCGGGTGGAAACGCTGTTCGGCCGGGTGATCCACACACCTGAAATCAACGCCAAGGGACCGCGCTCTGGCTTTGCCAAGCGTGCGGCGATCAACGCGCCGATTCAGGGCACGGCGGCGGATATCATCCGACGCGCCATGATCCGGATGCCGGCGGCAATTGCCGGGCTGGAAGGCCGCGCCGTAATGCTGTTGCAGGTCCACGACGAACTGCTGTTCGAGGTCGATGAGGGCTCGGTGGATCAGCTGATCGCCATCGCCAAGGAGGTGATGGAAGGTGCTGCTGCTCCGGTGGTGCATCTGGACGTGCCGCTGATCGTGGACGCCGGACAGGGGCGCAGCTGGGCCGAGGCGCACTGATACTGGCGCCGGGCACGGCGTTTGATACCGTGCTTGCGTATTTGGAAAGAGAAGACGCCAGGTTCCAGTGCCTGTCAGCTCGGACGTGCGCCAGGTGCCTGCGCCAGACCAAGGCCATAATCCGTCGGCCCGAACTCGGGCGCAAAGCGTGCCTTTGTTGCGCTGGCGCGCAGCTTCGCCTTGATCCCGTCGGCTGTGACGTATTGGCCAGTGGTGGCAAGGAATTCGGCCCAGAGCGCGGCAATTCCGGCGGCATGGGCGCAGGCCATTGATGTGCCGTTGAGCGCCCTCAATCCCCCGCCCGAGGCAGCCGAGATGATGCCGACACCGGGGGCCGCAAGTGTCGGCGCGATGTTGGAAAACGGTGCCACAGTCAGGCCAGTATCGCCATGCGCCACCGCGCCCACCGATATCACCCGACGGGCAGCGGCCGGGGCCGAGGCGCTGACCTCAAACTCTGGCGATACGGTGCGGCGGCTGTCATTTCCTGCGGCTGCCAGCAGCAGACAGCCCCCTTCGGTCGCGGTCTGAGCGCTGAGCATATCGCTGAGCATCGCGAACATCCGAAGGTTCATCCGGTAGCTTTCCAATGCCACCGAAGTCGCGAGCAGCACAGGGAAGCCGTGCTGTTGAACCAGCGTGTCGGCAAAGCCCGCAAAGTCGAGTTTCAGCGACATGGCGATCACCCGGGCCCGGTGCGCGCCTGCCCAGCACAGGGCGTTGAACAACATGTCGGTCGATCCGCGCCCGTCGTCGGTCAGCACCTTGGCAATCAGCGCATCGGTGATGCCGGGGGAAATGCCGATCCGTACGCCATCGACGCTTCGTCCGAAAATTGTCGCGGCGACATGAGTGCCGTGACCGTTTGCATCGTGGTTGCCCGAACCGGCAAAGTCGTGCCGCGTGAGGGTCACGCCGATGAATGCCGCGTGGTCCGCGTCGACGCCGGTGTCGAGAACGGCCACGCGCACGCCGGCGCCGGACAGCGGGCAACTGTCGGCGCCGGTTGCGGCGGCGCCCCAGCCGGGCAGTGCGTCATCGGGACGGGCTTCGTCCAGGGGTTCGGGTTCGATCAGGCGGGTGGGCATGGCGCGGGCGATGGCGCAGACTTCGGGGTCGCGGGCCGCGTCGCGCAGGTCCTTGGCCGAAAGCTCAACAGTCTCGACCTCTGGCGCGAAGGGGATGTCATCGACCTCCGCCTGGCTGCTTCGAAGTACCGGACCGGACCTGGACGCCCCCCTGCGCAAAACCGGTGACGGGGGCAAAAGCCCGGCATTTCGGTCCCGCAAGAGAATGTATTTCGCCATCGAAGGCTCCGTTCCATTGGGTAGCGCAATTGCGCAGGACCGGAGCCTGAAAACACCCCGCATCCCCATTTTCAGGGTACACGGGGGGGGAAAGGGTACAAAGAAGCATAGTGTGAATACCCCGTGAATTCGGCTGCTTGGCCAGCCGACGAGGGAATGTTTTCTGTGGCTACGTCACTACCGCCTGGGGTGGCTGTGGCCTGATCTCACGCCACAGTTGGGTCAGGCCACCGGCAGACCGGCCCCCCGGAACAGGTCAGGCAGTGACGCTTCGGGGCGGGGCCCCATATGGCTGATCACTTCTGCGGCGGCGACGCAGCCCATGCGCCCGGCCGTTTCCATGTCCTGCCCGGTGGCCAGACCATAGAGGAAACCGGCAGCGAACTGGTCGCCCGCACCCGTTGCATCGACCGGGACCACCTTGGTCACCGGCACATCGGTACGCACACCGTCGCGCATGATGCTGACCCCGTCGCCCGACCGCGTGCAGACCACCAGCGGGCAGATCGCAGCCACGGCGGCAAGGTCGGATTCAAGATCGTCGTTCTGGTAAAGGGCGCGGATTTCAGCCTCGTTTCCGATGACGTAATCCAGTTCATTCTCGATCAGTTTCAGGAAATCGGCGCGGTGCCGTTCAACACAGAACGGGTCGGAAATGGCGATGCCGGCCTTGCCCCCGGCAGCGCGGCAGGCACGTGCGGTGGCGATAAAGGCCTTTTTGCCCTTGTCCTTGTCAAACAGGTATCCTTCGAGAAAGACGATTTCGGCCTGCGCGGCCACATCTTCGGATACGTCATCAGGGCCAAGTTCGGCAGAGATCCCGAGGTAGGTGTTCATCGACCGCTCACCATCGGGCGAGACAAAGATCATGCTGCGCGATGTCGGCAGTTCGCCGCCCGCCACAGGCGCGTTGGCAAAGGTGGTGCCGATCTTCTCCATCTCAGCCGCGTAGAACTGCCCCAGCGCGTCATCGTGCACCCGGCCGATGAAACCGGTGCGCAGGCCCAGATTTCCCAGCCCGGCCAGAGTGTTGGCGACCGATCCGCCAGGTGCCTGAACGCGGCCTTCCATGGCACCATACAGCACCTCGGCGCGGTCGCGTTCGACCAGCTGCATGATGCCCTTGGTGATGCCCATATGTTCGAGAAAGCTGTCATCGGAGCGGGTCAGCACATCGACGATGGCGTTGCCGATGCCGACAACCTGATAGGTTTTCATAATGTCTTTTCCTCGAATGGGCAGAGATCGCGGATCAGGCAGGCCCCGCATTTCGGTTTGCGTGCGACACAGATATACCGTCCGTGCAGGATCATCCAGTGATGCGCATGTTGTTGGTAATCAACTGGTATATTGTCCTCGATCGCGCGTTCGACGGCGATCACATCCTTGCCCGGACAGATGCCGGTACGGTTGCCGATGCGAAAGATATGGGTGTCCACCGCCTGCGCGGGATAGTGCCACCACATGTTCAGCACGACATTCGCGGTCTTGCGCCCCACCCCCGGCAGGGATTGCAGCGCGGCACGGGAATTCGGGACTTCGCCGCCATATTCCTCGACCAGAATCTGGCTCAGCCTGAGCACATTCTTGGCCTTGTTACGATAAAGGCCGATGGTGCGGATATGTTCGGTTATGCCATCCAGCCCTAGGGCCACCATCTTTTCCGGCGTGTCGGCGATCTGGAACAGCTTGGCCGTCGCCTTGTTCACCCCGGCATCCGTCGCCTGCGCAGACAGGGCAACCGCCACCACAAGGGTAAAGGCGTTGACGTGGTTCAGCTCGCCCTTGGGTTCGGGTTCGGACGCGTGAAAGCGGTCAAAGATCTCGCGGATCGTGTGATAGTCGAGCTGTTTTACCATGCCCGCCTCTATGCCCGCCCCGGTCAGGATGCGCAATATTCGGGTCGCATGCCGGGCGTCGGTCGCACTACATGGGGGATAAAATGAAACGGTTGCATCTGTCCCGCCCCGCGGTATCCGCGACCCCCTTTCGGAGAAACGGAGCCCGCGCATGACCATCACCGAGATCGACACCGGATACCACTACAACGTCATGCGCCGCGCGATTAAGGCGATTGACGAAGGTGGCCCCGGGCAAACGCTGGAACAGATGGCCGCGCGCATGGACATGAGCCCGGCGCATTTCCAACGGCTGTTTTCCCGCTGGGCCGGGGTGTCGCCAAAGCGGTTCCAGCAGTACCTGACGCTGGGCCATGCCAAGGCCTTGCTGGCCGAACGCTTCACCATGATTGAAACCGCCGATTCCGTGGGTCTGTCCGGCACCGGGCGGCTGCATGACCTTTTCATCCGCTGGGAGGCGATGAGCCCCGGCGAATACGCCCGTCAGGGTGCGGGGCTGACAATCCGCTATGGTTGGTTCGAAACTCCCTTTGGCGAAGCCTTGGCCATGGGCACGGACAAGGGGCTGTGCGGTTTGGGCTTCCTGTCCGAAACAGGGCGCGAGGCGGCAATGGCGGACCTTACGGCGCGCTGGCCCACGGCTGACTATGTCGAAGATGCAGAGGCGATTCGCCCCTGGGTCGATGCCGCCTTTGCCCAGAAGGGCGACACGGCACTGCACCTCATGGGGGCGCCGTTTCAGATCAAGGTTTGGGAGGCGCTGCTGACCATCCCTTCGGGTCAGGTCACCACCTATTCAGAGATCGCGCAGGCGGTCGGCCACCCCCGCGCGATGCGTGCCGTGGGCACTGCGGTAGGGCGCAATCCCGTCAGTTTCCTCATTCCCTGTCACAGGGCCTTGCGCAAATCCGGCGGGCTGGGGGGCTATCACTGGGGCCTGCCGGTGAAACGCGCCATGCTGGCATGGGAAGCAGCCCGGGCCGAGGCCTAAGGTCATCTGAACGTGATCAAGATGCGCGGAATGATGCCGATTTACTGGTGACTCAATGTGGGCCACAGCGCATTCTGCGCTATATATCACGCGACCCGAGAACCGGGAGCAAACCACGAGGCCTATTATGATCCGAGCAAAATTTTCCCTTATGACCGCAACCGCCGCGCTGATGGCGCTGACGGCCTGTACCAGCCCCGGTGTGTACAATAACGGTGCGTACAACGACGGTGTCGACCCCAACGCCAAGGCCAAAACCGGCGCGGCCATCGGCGCCGGTGTCGGCGCACTGGCAGGCATGATTGCCGGCAACGACCCCAAAGAGCGTCGCAATAACGCCATCGCCGGCGCAATCGTCGGTGCAGCGGGCGGTGCCATCGTCGGCAACCAGCTGGACAAGCAAGAGGCCGACCTTCGTGCGCAGATGGGCAACAACAATGTCACCATCCAGAACACCGGTGACCGCCTGATCGTGACCCTGCCGCAGGACATCCTGTTCGCCACCGACAGCGCCAGCGTTCGCCCCGACCTGCAGCGCGACCTGCGCACCGTGGCGCAGAACCTGAACGCCTATCCCAACACCACCGTTCAGGTTATCGGCCATACCGACAACACCGGCGAAGCGGCCTATAACGCCAGCCTGTCCCAGCGCCGGGCACAGTCCGTTGCCGGCATCCTCGTTGCCGAAGGTGTGTCCTCGTCGCGCCTGCGCAGCATCGGCCGCGGCGAAGATGCCCCGATCGCGAGCAACCTGACGCCCGAAGGCCGCCAGCAGAACCGCCGGGTCGAGATCGTTATTCTGCCCAACGCCTGATCGCGTACTTCAGAAATGGACATTATGCAGCGCCGCGGTTTTCCGCGGCGCTGTTGCGTTGTACGTATTGGCGCAACGAAATGAATGGAGTCACCAATGCCTGACCTGAAACTTGTCGGTCTGTGTGGATCGATGCGCAAAGCGTCGACAAATCGGATGCTGCTGAACGAGGCAGCCCGCCTCTTTGGCCCGGCGTCGTACACCGAGGGTGACCTGAACCTGCCGCTCTACAACGGAGACATCGAAAATGGCCCCGGCATTCCGGCCGAGGTGCAGGCCCTGTCTGACCTCATCGGTGGCGCGGATGCTGTCATTCTGACGACGCCCGAATACAACAAGGGCGTATCCGGGGTGCTGAAAAATGCGCTGGACTGGATCAGCCGGACCAAAAATGCGCCCTGGAAGGACAAACCGATCGCGGTGATCTCAGCCGCGGCGGGGACGCAGGGCGGCGCCCGGGCCAACAGCATGTTGCGCACGCTGATGCTACCGTTCAATCCGCTGCTGATTCCGGGCCCCGAGGTGATGTTGGGCCAGTCGGCACAGCAGTTCGATGCGCAAGGAAGGCTTACCAGCGAGATGGGTGTAAAGCTTCTCACCGAACTGACGGGAAAACTGCGCGCGGAAGCGTTGCGGATGCGTCAGGGCTGATTGTGCGCGCTGCCCGGGGCTTTTTCGAACTTCGGGCAGCACACTTTCAAACTATTCCGCAGTGATCAGATCTGATTTGAAATCTCGATCAGGTTGCCATCGGGATCGCGCAGATAGATCGACAAGATCGGCCCCTGCGCTCCGGTCCGACGGATCGGGCCTTCCTCCACCAGCACGCCGTGAACCGCCAGAGTCGCCTGCCACGCGTCCAGTGGCGTATCGCTCAGAAAGCAAAGATCGGCAGAGCCTGCGCGTGGCATTTTCGCTTTCGGTTCAAATTCATGTCCGGCCCGGTGCAGGTTGATCTTTTGACACCCGAAGGTCAGCGCCCAACGGGCCGTTCCACCTGTCGGTGTAAAGCTTTGCGGGACCATGCCAAGAACGTCACGATAAAAGGCAAGCGTGGCGTCTACATCCGAAACCGTCAGAACAAGGTGATCAAGGCTCTGGAGTGTCGGCGGCATTCGGGCAATGTTCCTCTGGAAATGGCAGCGTGATCGGGGGGACGCTCTTATGTCTGACGCAGAATGGATGATCCGTCAAAGCGATGTGCTGGATCCCGCCCGCGCGCAGGCCCTTCAGGCGGCCCTTGGGTTAGAACCGGACGCCGAGGTTGGCACCCCCCTGCCGCCGTTCTTTCATCAGATCTATTTCTGGGAACCGCAACCGCCGGAACTACTGGGCCGGGATGGACATCCGCGGGTTGGTAGCGGCCTAATTCCCGACATGGGTCTGCCCCGGCGGATGTGGGCAGGTGGGCGGTTGCGCTTTGACGCGCCGCTGTTGGCAGGGATCCCGGCGGTGCGGCGTTCACGGGTGCTGCGGGCAGAGCACAAGACCGGACGCAGCGGGCCACTGGCCTTTGTAACGTTGCGCCATGAAATCGTGCAGGATCGGGTGGTTGTGGTGCAAGAGGATCAGGATCTCGTCTATCGCACAGACCCCGAACCAGGCGCGCCCCGCCCGCAGCCGCCCCGCCCGCAGCCGCCACAGGCGCGGCGGGATGAGGCGGAGGCGCGTGAAGTGGCCTTCGATGCAACGCTGCTGTTCCGCTATTCCGCGCTCACCTTCAACGGGCACCGCATCCATTATGATGAAACCTATGCCCGCGATGTCGAGGGGTACACCGGGTTGGTGGTCCACGGGCCGCTGCTGGCGCAAATGCTGATGCTGATGGCGGACAGCAGCGACGCACCGCTACGCGGTTTTGAATTCCGCGCTACCGCGCCGTTGATGCATACAGAGCGCGCCACCCTTTGCCGCAGCGGACTGGACGCCTGGGTGCGGGGCCCGGATGGTCGCCAGTGTCTGGTGGCAGCCATCACGACATGAAAAAGCCCCGCTCAGTGGTGGGGCCTTTCAGACGTAGAAACTGATTTTTCAGCGGCAGTGCTGCTTAGCAGCCAGTACCGGTGACGACCACCTTAACCGTCCGCAGCAGAACCAGAAGATCGGTCTGGAGCGATACGCGGCGCAGATAGGCTGTGTCAAAGCGGGCGCGCTCGGCAAAGCTGGATGTGTTGCGCACGGATGTCTGCCAAAGGCCGGTGATGCCGGGACGCAGATCATAATAGGCGGTGCCGGGGTACATGGCGCGCTGCTCGGGCAGCATCGGACGCGGGCCTACCAGCGACATGTCACCGATCGCGACATTCCAGAGCTGCGGCAGCTCATCAAGCGAAGTCTTGCGCAGCAGGCGGCCGACAAAAGTGATCCGCGGATCGTTGCGCAGCTTCTGAGTGCGGTCCCATTCGGCGCGGGCCGCAGGATTGGCAGCAAGATGCGCTTCCAGAAGTGAATCAGCGTTGACGACCATGGTGCGCAGCTTCCACATCATGAAAGTGCGGCCATTCCGGCCAACGCGCTTTTGCAGATAGACCGGCGATTTGCCGTCCATCAGGATCAAGGCAGAGAGCACAGCCAGCAGCAGCACAACGGGTGCGGCAGCGATGGCAACGATGCAGATGTCGAGAATGCGTTTGAAGAAATCGCCGTACACGTTCTTCCGCGGAGCGGCCTGAAATGCTTTGTCGATCAGTTCTTCGAAAATCGGGTTGTGCGCAGCTTGGCGTAGATGAAGGGTCAAAGTAACCTCCTAAAGGCAAATCGTTAAAAGAGGTATCAGGAATGCCGGAAGGCCATGGGTTCACCTCAACACGACCCTTTCCCTTGGCTTGTCGTCCTAAGAAGAACTTGAAGCGCGCCTATCCAACCTTTCGGCTTTAAGGCGGGGAAGTGGTCATCGGCGATCCGATGTAGGCAGACTTGGTACTACTCCTGTTTCAATGCACCAGCCCCCCAGTGCGCGTACTCAAATTTCGCCCGAATTGTGGTAACATTCGGTCATTGGAGCCCTTATGACCGCCTGCCTTATTTTAGTCAATATTCTCTACGCGAAACAACCAAAAAGGGAGTGTGGTGTAGTGCCATACCCGTTCACCTGCGCCCAGCCCCGTCTCTGCGACCCGCCCTGTCAGGCGGTCAGCGCCAGTCTTGCAGCACAGGATATGCCGAGGCTCACTGATTCTATTTATGCGAAAGTGGAAACAAAAACCCTATAATCGTGTCAAAGTTTAGGTGTAATTTAAATTTGCCGATCGGTGGGCATTGTAAATACGCAGAAAAATCGTGTTTCGAGCAATCCATAAACTTTAAAAGCAGCGCTTTGGAAACATTTCAGGGCGCCGCGTTCGCCGCTGACTGATGTCGTGCGGGCGACTCCGATGGTCAAGGGAAAGCTAGATGATCCTCCTTATCGGACCGGATGCCCTACACGCCTTGGTAGAATGGCTGACCTCACGGAATGTTTCAACCCGGGGGGAAACACCAATTTCGCGGCGATCGCGGGCGGTGTTGGCGACCAAATTTCGCCACATTCCTTTCCGAATCGTTTCCGTTTGCCTGCGCGCAATTGAGGCACGAGTAAGGCCACGCAGAGTTGCAAGCGCCGGATGCGGGGGCTATGTGCCAGCGTGACCGGAGCAGAGCGCAACGCAGAGGTAGCGGACCCATGGCCATTCAACTCTATCAGGGCGATCTTCCGAATGACCTGGATCTGGGCACCGCCCTGGCGATCGATTGCGAAACCATGGGCCTGCAGCCGCGCCGCGACAGGCTTTGCGTGGTACAGCTTTCGGGCGGCGACGGAAATGCGCATCTCGTCCAGATCGCAAAGGGCCAGACCGAGGCGCCGAACCTGTGCCGTCTTCTGACCGATCCCGCAGTGCTCAAGATGTTCCATTATGGTCGCTTCGATATCGCTGCCATGTATAATGCCTTTGGCGCACTGGCGGCGCCGGTCTATTGCACCAAGATCGCAAGCCGATTGATCCGCACCTATACCGACCGGCACGGACTCAGGAACCTGACGCAGGACCTGCTGGGCGTCGATCTGTCCAAGCAGCAGCAATCCAGCGATTGGGGCGCGGCAGAGCTGACCAAGGCACAGCTGGAGTATGCCGCGTCCGATGTCCTGCATTTGCACAACCTGCGCGCTGCACTGGATGTGATGCTGGAACGCGAGGGCCGAACAGAAATCGCGCAGGCCTGCTTTGACTTTCTGCCCATGCGTGCGCAACTGGATCTGGCGGGCTGGCAGGAAACAGATATCTTCGCACACAGTTAGGATCGGGCCAAAAGAGACATGCGCCAGCAGGGCAGCAAATATTCACGGATGATTGCCTGGCTCAAGATCCTCTTGCCGCTGGCGGCGCTAGCGCTTTTGTCCACGACTTTTCTATTGTCGCGCGATGTCGATCCGGCGGTCAACGTGCCAATCGCAGGTAGCACCGATCCGGACGGAGTATTGCGTGAACAGGCGACCGATCCTTATTTCGCCGGAACCACAAATTCGGGCGGGGCCCTGACCATGACCGCCAAGACGGCCCGCCCTGTGCCGGGCAGCGACGAAGTTGAGGCAGACACCCTTGACGCCACCATCGTCCTGAAGGATGGCAGCGAAATCCTGCTGAAGGCGCCGCTCGCCAATCTAAGCGACAAACGTGACGATGCGCAGCTGAGCGGCGGTGTCATTATAATTAGCTCGACCGGTTACACCCTGAACACCGACAGCCTGAATGCCATGCTAAGCAAGGTTGAGGCCGAAAGTCTGGGCGCGGTCGAGGGCAATGGGCCGGCGGGTCATTTGACGGCGGGCAGAATGCGCATCACCAGCGGCGACACCGGCGAAGACGTCCAATTGCTTTTCACCGACGGGGTAAGAATGATATATGACCCGAAAACAGAATGAGTATTTTCACATGTTGCGAAACCTGACCCTTGTCCTGGCGCTGTTGGTGCCCGGTTCCGTACTGGCACAGGGGGCCCAGGTCGCTTTTGGCGGCATGAAACAGGACACCTCGGCCCCGGTCGAAGTCACCGCTGATCAGCTCGCGGTAAATCAGACCGACGGCACCGCACTCTATACCGGTAACGTTGTAATCGGTCAGGGAGAGATGCGCCTCGCCGCGCCCCGCGTTCTTGTGGTTTATGCCGAGGCTGCGGGCCGCATCGAACGGCTTGAGGCGACGGGCGGTGTGACGCTGGTCAATGGCCAGGACGCAGCAGAGGCCGAGCGCGCAGATTACAACATCGATGCGGGCACCGTGGTCATGACCGGAAACGTGCTGCTGACACAGGGCGATAACGCCCTGACCTCGGAACACATGACCGTCAACCTGGATGACGGAACGGCGCAGATGTCCGGCCGGGTCAAATCCGTCCTGCAGCAGCAGCCAAAGACGAGCAATCCCTGATGGTCCCGCCTGAATTGACCGTGACGACAGGCTCCAGTGGTCTGCGCATACAACATCTGCGCAAGAGCTATCGCAAGCGCGTGGTCATCCGCGACTTTTCCATGGAGCTGAACCGGGGCGAAGTCGTGGCTCTGCTGGGGCCGAACGGATCCGGAAAGACGACAACTTTTTACGCCATTGCGGGCCTCGTGAACCCCGAAGGCGGTCAGGTTCTGATCGACGGCACGGATGCGACTTATCTGCCGATGTATCGTCGTGCCCGGCTCGGCATCGGCTATCTGCCACAGGAAATGTCGATCTTCCGCGGCCTGTCGGTCGAAGACAACATTGCCGCGATTCTCGACATCAGCCAGCCGGACCGCCACAGGCGTCGCGAGCGGCTCGAGGAATTGCTGGGCGATTTTTCCATCGAACATTTACGTCGCGCGCCGGCTTTGGCACTGTCCGGGGGCGAACGCCGCCGGGTCGAAATTGCCCGCTGTCTGGCCGCTGATCCGAAATACCTGTTGCTGGACGAACCCTTTGCCGGCGTCGATCCGATCAGCGTCGGCGATATCCGGCATCTGGTCTCGGATCTCAAGAAACGGGGAATCGGTGTGCTGATCACCGATCATAATGTGCGCGAAACACTCGAAATCGTCGACCGCGCCTATATTCTGCATGAGGGCACCGTTCTGATGTCGGGCACCCCGGACGAAGTTGTGCGCAACGAGAACGTACGCCGCGTCTATCTGGGCGACAACTTCCGCATCGGTTGAGCCGGGCGGTGGTTAAGGTTAAAATCCCGATAATATAATTCTCCGATATTTATGCTGGATTCGATTGACAGGGCAGGCCCTTCTCAACTCAAATGAGCGGTATGACGCTATCGTGGACCGCATGTCTGACCGGCGAAACTCCCTTCTCAGGGCGCTTCAAGGCAGGCCGAACTACGGAGCGTCTCCTTCCCCCCAGACGCGGCACCATGCCGGGCGGCTTCGCCCTGCGCTGCTTTCTGGGTTGATTATGAAAAGGAAAAAATAATGCGCTATCAGATCACGGGAAAGCAGATTGACGTAGGAGAGGCACTTCAGACGCATGTTCAGACCGAACTGGGCACGGTGGTTCAAAAGTATGCCGGACGCCCGACCGATGTGGCGGTCGTCTTTTCCAAAAGTGCGCACGAATTCGTCTGCGAGGCCAACGTACACCTCTCCACCGGCCTGACCGCAACGGCCAAGGCCCACGCGACCGAGATCTATGCCGCCTTCGACGCTTGCGCCGAAAAACTGGGCAAGCAATTGCGCCGATACAAGCGCCGGTTGAAAGATCACCACAAGGAGCGTCCGGAACCCGTTGAACTCTTCGGCGCGTCCTCGTATATCCTCGCGCGTGAATCCGATGTCGAGGACTCGGAGCCCGAAACGCTTGCGCCCGTGATCGTGGCCGAAATGCAAACGCAGATCCCGTCGCTCTCTGTGGGCGAGGCGGTGATGCAGATGGAGTTGGCAGGGGCACCGGTATTGGTGTTCCGGAACGAAAAGAAGAACGGCGTCAATGTCGTGTACCGCAGAGATGACGGCAATATCGGGTGGATTGACCCATGACATTGCCGTTCTGCGCGTGACGCGTTAGGGCACAGCAGAAACAAGAACAGGCAGCTCATGAAATTCGCGCAGCTTATTAAGCCAACGGCCGTCAAGGTCATCTCAGCCGCGTCAAGCAAGAAGCGGCTGATGTATGATCTGGCAGACTTGGCACGTTCGGCGCATGGGATCCATGCGCCGACAGCAGTCGAGGCATTGATGGAACGCGAAAGCCTCGGGCCGACCGGGGTGGGTCACGGAGTGGCCCTGCCACACGCGCGCATCCCGAATCTTGCCGATGTGGTAGGTGTGTTCATCCTGCTGGAAAAACCCATCGATTTCGAAGCCGTGGATCGCCAGCCGGTGGATGTGATCTTCGCCCTCTTTGCGCCCGAAGAGGCAGGCGTCGAGCACCTCAAGGCATTGGCGCTGGTGTCGCGCACGCTGCGCGAGGATTCGGTTTGTGCCAAGCTGCGCGCCAATCACGACCCCAGCACGCTCTATACGATCCTGACCGAACCACCCACTTCAAAGGCGGCCTGACAGTCGGGCCTTATCCGCCCCCGGCCAATTTTGCCAAGGCAAAACTCGCAGTCAGTGTTCCGGGGAGTGTGAGGGGCCGCCCCCTTGCTCCGACAGCGCAATCGGCCGATCCGATCCCGCCTCATCCGCGTCAGGACCGGCAGCCAAACTCCCGGTCCCAACGTCTGTTCATATCACTTTTCGAAATGGCCGGTCTGATGCCAGCGCCAGGCGTCGGCAATCATCTGGTCCATGGTCGACCGGTTCGGGGTCCAGCCCAACTCATTCTCTGCCCGGGTCGAACCTGAAACCAGCGCGGTGCAGTCGCCGGCGCGGCGTGGTCCTTCGCTGGCCGGTACTGCCATATTGGTGACGGTGCGGCTTGCTTCCATGACTTCGCGCACGGAAAAACCCTTGCCCGTGCCAAGGTTGAACACCCGGCTGCCCTTATCGTCCTTCAGCCATTTCAGCCCAAGAACATGGGCATCCACCAGATCGCAGACATGAACATAATCGCGGATGCAGGTGCCGTCGGGGGTGTCGTAGTCGGTACCATGGATGGTCAGTGCTGCGCGTTTGCCCTGAATGGCGTCCAGCATCACCGGGATCAGATGCGTTTCGGGGCGGTGATGTTCGCCCACTTCGGCATCGGGGTCGGCACCAGCCACGTTGAAGTAGCGAAAGATCACGTGGCGCAGCGCATAGGCCGCCTCGAAATCGCGGAGAATATCCTCGATCGCGCGCTTTGACGCCCCATAGGCGTTCAGCGGCATCTGCGCACTGTTTTCATCCAGCACCACATTGTCCTGCTCGCCATAGGTTGCGCAGGTCGAGCTGAATACAAAATTCAGGCAGCCCGCCGCCACCGCCGCCTCGATCAGAGTCAGCGACCCGGTGACATTGTTGCGCCAGTATTTGCCCGGTTCCGACATCGCCTCGCCAACCTGGCTCAGGGCGGCGAAATGCATCACCGCCACCGGCTTCCAGGTTGCGAAAACCTCATCCAGACGGGCGCGATCCAATAAATCGCCCTGCTCAAACGGGCCGAATTTCACGGCATCCTGCCAACCCGTCGAAAGATTGTCGAACGTGACGGGGATGAAACCCGCGCGCGCCAATGCCTTGCAGGCATGGGCGCCGATATAACCGGCCCCGCCTGTCACCAAAACATGTTCCAAAATTATTACTCCGCGGCTTTGTCGACCGAGAGCACTTCGTGCAAGAAGCGGCGCAGATCGTCCTTCAATTCATCGCGGGCAAGACCAAAGGCGACGGTGGCCTGAAGGAAGCCTGCCTTGGAACCGCAGTCAAAACGCTGGCCACGGAAACGCATACCGTAAACGCCTTCCTTGCCGCCGATTTCCTGCGCGATGGCGTCGGTCAGCTGGATCTCTCCACCTGCACCGGCCTTCATCTTGTTGAGATTCTTCAGAACCTGCGGCGACAGGATATAACGTCCGATCACGGCCAGATTGGACGGCGCGGTGCCTTTTTCCGGCTTTTCGACCATGCCTTTGACAGACACGATGCTGCCCATGTCTTCCTGAACGTCAAGAATGCCGTAGGATGACGCCTTGTCGGCGGGAACTTCCATCGTTGCGACCATGTTGCCGCCGGTTTCCTGGTAGGCTTCGATCATCTGCTGCAGGCAAGGTTTCTCAGCTGCGATCACATCGTCGGGCAGCATCACGGCAAAGGGTTCATCGCCGATCAAATGGCGCGCGCACCATACGGCGTGGCCCAGACCCAGCGCCTTGTGCTGGCGCATATAGGCGACTTCACCGGAATCCATGTTGGTGGATTTCAGGATCTCGAGAAGTTCGTCCTTGCCCTTGCGCAGCAGTTCCTGCTCCAGCTGCGGCGCGTGATCAAAGTAGTCCTCAAGCGCTCCCTTGCCGCGCGAGGTAATGAATAGAAACTCCTTGATGCCTGCGGCGCGCGCCTCATCAATTGCGTACTGTACGAGCGGCCGATCCACCAAAGTCATGATTTCCTTGGGGACCGATTTGGTAGCCGGAAGAAAGCGTGTCCCGAGACCGGCGACCGGAAAAATCGCTTTCGTTACCTTGTGACGCATCGAGCAGCTCCTTGCATTTTGCAGATCATCTTATATTTCGTTTTGATCAATTTCGTTACAACATTGTAAGATGGTAAATAAATTCAAATGTAAAGCATTTGACACCTGGGTTTGAAATGTTCCTGATTTGGTTAATTATTGTTAATAAATCTTAATGATGGCCAATCCTAACGCACCCGAATGAACTGTCAAAAGCCTAAGATGTGGCAGCTGCACGTTTTTAGCCTGTCGGCGCCAGATTGTATGATTGTTCCGACAGGCTAAAATTAGAGAATTCTGTGGCGCCGCCACCGGCAGACATACCTCTTACGCTAACGCCGCGCCCCGTAGGGCCATGACGAAATCGGCAGATGTCAGTGTCGCTTTCACGATGCCTTAGCCGTCCTTGAGCGTCACGCCGGGGGCGTAGGCGATGAAAAACGGGTTGGCGAAGCCGGTTTTGCCATAGCTCAGCGCGGTGTGGTCATCGAATCGCACCACCCGTCCGCCGGCACCGGCAAGCACGGCATGACCGGCAGCTGTGTCCCATTCCATCGTGCGGCCCAGACGCGGATAAATGTCGGCTTCGCCCGTCGCCACAAGGCAGAACTTGAGAGAAGAGCCCGCGCTGGTCATATCCTTGACGCCGTATTTGCCGATATAGTCGTCTGTCGCCTGATCGCGGTGCGATTTGGACGCGACCACCATCAGCGCATCATTGTTGGGTGTCGATACCTGCAACGGCTTGGTTTCGCCTACGGTTTCCTTGTCAAAAGGACCCATTTCTTCGACCGTCTTGCCGACGCTGTCGGTGTAGAACATCCGGCCCTTGGCGGGGGCATAGACCACGCCGCGTGTCGGGCGGCCGTCTTCGACCAGCGCGATATTCACGGTGAAATCGCCGCGCCGGTTGATGAATTCCTTGGTGCCATCCAGCGGGTCGACGATAAGAAATGTTGACGCCTGTTCGCCGTGGCTGTCTGCCTGTTCTTCGGTCACCAGCGCAACATCGGGAAATGCTTCGCGCAGTCCGATCGAGATCAGGGCGTCCGCCGCTTCATCCGCTGCCGTCACGGGGCTTTCGTCGGACTTTGTCTTGATCGCGAAATCGTCGGATTCGTAAATTTCCATAATCTTGTCGCCGGCTTCAAGCGCGAGACGGCGCATCACCTGCGTGAGTGTCTGATAGTTCAAAGGTCTTCTCCTTGGTTCCGCTTCGGCGCGCGGAGTCAGTGGTTTCAAAATTCACGGTCTTTATGGTGTGCCCTGTCAGGAACGGCAAGAAAACCCTGCCCGGGCTGGGCGTTTGCGACGATTTTCGTAAACAGCGCCTAAACGTGCGCCTTCGCGACCGGTGTCATCAATATTCACTCTGCGTGTCTGCCCGCGCGCGCGGGCGGTCTGCTCTGGTTTCAGGTTACCACCCGCAGCGTCAGATTGATCCGCCCGCCACGGGGCAAAAGGGTCGAGGACCCGAACCGGATCCGATCCACCCCGTGATGACACAGGCGTGCCGCGCCCCCCATCACCACCACATCCCCGGATTCGAGCCAGACCGACTCGGACGATCCGCCCCTCTCCACATTACCCATGCGGAACAACCCGGAATCGCCAAGCGATACCGAGACCACCGGCATCGTCAGGTCCGCCTCGTCCCGGTCCTGATGCAACCCCATGCGCGCGTCGGCCCCGTACCAGTTGATCAGACAGCATTCCGGCGCGCGCGCCACGGCGCTCACATCATTCCAGATCGCCAGGACCTGCTCTGGAATGGGGGGCCAGGGTACACCGCTCGGGTGCATTTCCGCATAGCGATACCCGTTCCGGTCACTGACCCAGCCGAACCGCCCGGCGGCGGACATGCGTACCGACATTGGTTTTCCGCGCGGTGTCACCGGCTGCACCAGCGGCGCCTGCGTCAGCAGATCCCGCAGGGTCGCCACCAGCGCCTCCTGCGCCTCGCGGTTCAGATAGTTGCGGTGGATCACAAAGCCGCGTTGATGCAAAATTTCTGTCATGGGTCGCAATTTCTGCCAGTCCGTATGCAATTTGCAAAGAAAAACCTGCCAATTCGTTGGAACAGCCGGATCGCGGTGCTTGCAGCACTCAATACCCCTCCTTATATACCCTGCGAAGCGCAACTCGGGGGCAACCCACGGGCCGCATCAAACCTATCGGGGCAGGATGCCGGAACGGGTCCCCGCCTCGTGACATCGCCTTGAAGCACTAGAAGGGATCGAAAAACATGGCCAAAGTGATTGGTATCGACCTCGGCACCACCAACAGCTGCATCGCCATCATGGATGGTGCGCAACCGCGTGTGATCGAAAACTCCGAAGGGGCACGCACCACGCCCTCCATCGTCGCGTTCACGGAAAACGAACGCCTTGTTGGTCAGCCTGCCAAGCGGCAAGCCGTCACCAACCCGGAAAACACCATTTTCGGTGTGAAGCGCCTTGTCGGTCGTCGCAATGACGACGAGCATCTGGCCAAGGACAAGAAAAACCTGCCGTTCGAAGTGATCGACGGCGGTAACGGCGACGCATGGGTGCGCGCTCGTGGCGAAAAGTATTCGCCCTCGCAGATTTCCGCCTTCATTCTGCAGAAGATGAAGGAAACAGCCGAGTCGTATCTCGGTGAGGAAGTGACCCAGGCCGTCATCACCGTCCCCGCCTACTTCAACGACGCCCAGCGTCAGGCAACCAAGGACGCGGGCAAGATCGCCGGCCTCGAAGTGCTGCGCATCATCAACGAACCGACTGCGGCCGCGCTGGCCTATGGCCTCGACAAGAAAGAATCGCGCACCATCGCGGTTTATGACCTTGGCGGCGGTACCTTCGACGTGACCATCCTCGAAATCGACGATGGCCTGTTCGAAGTGAAGTCGACCAACGGCGACACCTTCCTGGGTGGCGAAGATTTCGACATGCGGATCGTCAACTACCTTGCCGCCGAGTTCAAGAAAGAGAACAACGTCGACCTGACCAAGGACAAGATGGCCCTTCAGCGTCTGAAAGAGGCGGCTGAAAAGGCCAAGATCGAACTGTCCTCGGCTAGCCAGACCGAAATCAACCAGCCGTTCATCTCGATGAGCTCGAACGGCCAGCCGCTGCACATGGTCATGAAACTGACCCGTGCCAAGCTGGAATCGCTGGTTGGCGACCTGATCAAGGGCTCGATGAAGCCCTGTGCAGCTGCGCTCAAGGATGCCGGTCTCTCGACATCTGACATCGACGAAGTCGTCCTGGTCGGCGGTATGACCCGCATGCCCAAGGTGATTGAAGAAGTGACCAAATTCTTCGGGAAAGAGCCCCACAAGGGCGTGAACCCGGACGAAGTTGTCGCCATGGGCGCGGCCATTCAGGCCGGTGTTCTTCAGGGCGATGTCAAGGATGTGGTCCTGCTCGACGTCACTCCGCTGAGCCTCGGCATCGAAACGCTGGGTGGTGTCTTCACCCGCCTGATCGACCGCAACACGACCATCCCGACCAAGAAGAGCCAGATCTTCTCGACCGCCGAGGACAACCAGAACGCCGTGACGATCCGGGTGTTCCAGGGCGAGCGTGAGATGGCGGCAGACAACAAGATGCTGGGCCAGTTCAATCTGGAAAGCATCCCGCCCGCTCCGCGCGGCATGCCCCAGATCGAGGTGACCTTCGACATCGACGCCAACGGCATCGTTTCTGTTTCGGCCAAAGACAAAGGCACGAACAAAGAGCAGAAGATCACGATCCAGGCGTCCGGCGGTCTGTCCGACGCGGATATCGAAAAGATGGTCAAGGACGCCGAGGCGAATGCCGACGCGGACAAGGAACGTCGCGGTCTTGTCGAGGCCCGCAACCAGGCCGAAAGCCTCATCCATTCGACCGAAAAGTCGGTGGAAGAGCATGGCGACAAGGTCGATCCGTCGACCGTCGAAGCCATCGAACTGGCCATCGCAGCGCTGCGTGACGAGCTGGAAAACGACAATGCCGACAAGATCAAGTCCGGCATCCAGAACGTGACCGAAGCATCCATGCGTCTGGGCGAAGCCATCTACAAGGCACAGTCCGACGGTGGCGACGATGAACCCAAGGGTGCCGATCAGGGCGGCTCGGATGACGACATCGTTGATGCGGATTTCGAGGATCTTGACGACAGCAAGCGGGCGTAAGCCATACCTCGGAACCAATCAGGGGCCGGTCCGTACACCGGGCCGGCCCCTCGACGTTCCGTGCAAAAGGAGGGCTAGATGTCCAAACGCGATTATTACGACGTCCTGGGCCTGAAAAAGGGTGCCTCGCCGGAAGAAATCAAGAAGGCCTACCGCGGCAAGGCTAAGGAACTGCATCCGGACCGGAATTCCGACAATCCCAAATCCGAAGATCAGTTCAAAGAGGCGAACGAGGCCTACGAGGTTCTCAAGGACGAAAACAAGAAGGCGGCCTATGACCGCTACGGCCATGCCGCGTTCGAAGGTGGCATGGGTGCAAGCGCCGGTCGTCCCGGTGGTGCGGCCGGTCAGGGTGACTTTGCCTCGGCCTTTTCCGATGTGTTCGACGACCTGTTCGGTGATTTCATGGGCGGTAACGGCCGTGGTGGCGGGCGTCAGCGCGCCGCACGCGGTGCTGACCTGCGCTATAATCTGCGCGTGACATTGGAAGAGGCCTATGGCGGTCTGCAAAAGACCATCAATGTGCCGACATCCGTGGCGTGCGGGCCCTGCTCGGGCTCTGGTGCCGAAGGCGGCGCTGAACCCACAGCCTGCCCGACCTGTTCGGGTATGGGCAAGGTCCGCGCGACTCAGGGTTTCTTTACCGTTGAACGCACTTGCCCGACCTGTTCGGGTCTGGGCCAGATCATCAAGAACCCCTGCCGCGCCTGTGGTGGCAACGGCCGCGTGCAAAAAGACCGGGCTTTGTCGATCAACGTCCCGGCTGGTGTTGAAACCGGCACCCGCATTCGTCTTGCCGGCGAAGGCGAGGCCGGAATGCGTGGTGGCCCTCCGGGCGATCTCTATATCTTTCTCGAGGTCGCACCCCACGAGCTGTTTGAACGCGATGGCCTGGCGCTCCACTGTCGGGTGCCCGTCTCGATGAGCTCTGCCGCACTGGGCGGTGATATCGAGGTGCCGACAATCGACGGCGGCCGTTCCCGGGTCAAGATCCCGGCGGGGTCGCAATCCGGTCGTCAGATGCGTCTGCGTGGCAAAGGTATGCCAGCGCTGCGTGGCGGCGGGGCAGGCGATATGTTCATCGAACTTGCGGTTGAAACTCCGGTCAACCTCACCTCGAAACAGCGCGATCTTCTGCGCGAATTCGAGGCGCTGTCGGAAGACAACAACCCTGAATCCAAGACGTTCTTTTCGTCCGTCAAAAGCTTCTGGGAATCAATGAAGGGATAACACCGCTACGGGTTGCGAAAGCATCCGACATGGTGACCCCGATCAGACGCGCTGCCCCACCGGGCGGCGCGTCTTGCTTTTCGCGCATCCGTTTGCGGCTCGCACGACCCTGAGTTGAAGTGCGATCCATACGATCAGCCATACGAAAACCATACGGTTTCCATACGCTTACCATACGGCATGATAGCGGCGCAGGGCTGGGAAAATTAATCCTTCTCTAACCCTGTCGGCGCAATTTGCCTCCATGAACAACAGCACCCATTTCTCCGACTCACAGGCCGCTCTTTTCGCTGTCGACGAGGCGCCGGTACACCCGCGGACTGACGCTCCGCAGCCGTCGTACATCCAGGATCACCGCGCGCGCCTGCGCGAACGGTTCCTGCAGGGCGGGGCAGATGCCCTCCCGGATTATGAGCTTTTGGAACTTGTGCTCTTCCGCGCCATTCCGCGTCAGGATGTCAAACCACTTGCCCGGCAACTGCTTGAGATATTTGGGGATTTCAACCGCATCCTGTCGGCTCCTGTCGCCCGCCTGAACAGGGTGCCGGGGGTGGGGCAGGCGGTTGTGACCGAGCTCAAGATTGTCGAGGCTGCGGCCCACCGTCTGTCACGCAGCCGTGTGATGCAACGCCATGTGGTCAGCAGCTGGGACGCACTTTTGGACTACTGCCACACCACCATGGCGCACCGCGAAACGGAACTGTTCCGGGTTCTCTTCCTCGACCGCAAGAACGTCCTGATCGCCGATGAGGCGCAGGCCCAGGGCACCGTCGATCACGTCCCGGTCTACCCGCGCGAAGTTGTCAAACGCGCGCTGGAACTGAACGCCAGTGCTTTGATATTAGTGCATAATCATCCGTCTGGTGATCCTACGCCTTCGGCTGCGGATATCGACGTTACGAACCAGATACAAAAGGCTGCCGAGGCTCTGGGCCTCACGCTGCACGACCATCTGGTTATCGGTAAATCCACAGAACTCAGCTTTCGCGCCCAGGGACTTCTCTGACCCAAATAGGCGCCAAAACCGAAACATGTCAGGCCAGAATCTGCGTTGGGCAGGCCATCTAAGACCCACCCAATAATAGCCTCAGGCCAAGCGCCCGTGGCAATGCTTGAACTTGTTTCCCGATCCGCAGGGGCAAAGATCGTTGCGCCCCGGATTGCCCCAGGTCTCTGGGTTGGTCTCATCAAAACCCTCTGCCAGCGGCGCGGGTGCTTGTCCGGCCGCCTCGGCCTGTGCGGCGGCGGGTGCCGCTGCTGCGGGGGTATTGGCAAGGCGCGCCTCAGCTTGCTGCGCGCGCACCTGCTCGACCAGCGCCGCCTGTTCCTCTTGTGTCATCGGGCGGATCTGGCCCAGCTTCTGCGTCACATCGGTGCGCAGGCTTTCAAGCATGGATTCAAACAGTTGGAAGGATTCAGTCTTGTATTCGTTTAGCGGATCGCGCTGCGCATAGCCGCGGAAACCAACGACTGAGCGCAGGTGTTCCAGTGTCAGCAGATGTTCACGCCACTTGCCGTCAATCGCCTGTAGCAGCACCTGCTTTTCGATCTGTCGCATGGTGTCCGGGCCAAAGGCGGCGGCCTTTTCGGCCATCTGCTTATCGGTCGCCTCTTCCAGACGCTCGGTGATGACTTCGGCATCAACACCTTCCTCGTCGCCCCAGGCGATGACAGGCAGGTCCATGCCAAGCTGTTCAAGCACAGCGGCGTATAGCCCATGCATGTCCCACTGGTCGGCATATGTCTTGGGCGGCACAAACTGTGTGACCAGATCGTCGATCACCTGATGGCGCATGTCCTGAGCGATTTCGCCCAGATCCTCGGCCTCCATGATCTCGCGTCGCTGGCTGAATACCACCTTGCGTTGATCGTTCATCACGTCGTCGAATTTCAGCAGTTGCTTGCGGATGTCAAAGTTGCGCCCTTCGACCTTGGCCTGAGCGCGTTCGAGCGACTTGTTGACCCAAGGGTGCACAATCGCCTCGCCCTCTTTCATGCCAAGCGAGGACAGCACCTTGTCGAGCCGTTCCGAGCCGAAGATGCGCATCAGGTCATCTTCCAGCGACAGGAAGAACGATGATTTGCCCGGGTCGCCCTGACGGCCCGAACGACCGCGCAACTGGTTGTCGATCCGGCGGGATTCGTGGCGTTCGGTGGCCAGAACAAACAATCCGCCCGCGTCCTTGACCGCCTGTTCGTCGGCGGCATGACCGTCTTCGATCTGCTTGCGGATCTCGTCGGGATGGGCGTCGGGGTTCGCCGCGATGGCGTCCAGCACTTTTAGCTCGACGTTGCCGCCCAGTTTGATGTCCGTACCACGACCGGCCATGTTGGTGGCGATGGTGATCGCCCCCAGCTTACCGGCGTCACCAACGATCTGCGCCTCTTGTTCGTGCTGGCGCGCGTTCAGCACGTTGTGCGGCAGCCCGGCTTTGGTCAGCAGCGCGCTCAGCATCTCGGACTTTTCGATCGAGGTTGTACCGACAAGCGCCGGGGTGCCCTTGGCATGGGCTTCCTTGATCTCTTCGACGATGGCTTCGTATTTCTCGCGGGCGGTACGGTAGACCTTGTCGTCCTCGTCGATCCGCGCGATGGGCCGGTTTGTCGGTACCTCAACCACGCCAAGGCCGTAGATTTCGGCAAATTCATCGGCCTCGGTGGTGGCCGTGCCGGTCATGCCGGCCAGCTTGTTGTACAGACGGAAATAGTTCTGAAAGGTCACAGAGGCGAGCGTGACGTTCTCTGGCTGGATCTTGGTGCCTTCCTTGGCCTCGATCGCCTGGTGCAGGCCGTCGGACAGGCGGCGACCGGCCATCATGCGGCCGGTGAATTCGTCGATCAACACAACTTCGTCGTCGCGGACGATGTAATCCTTGTCCTTCTGGAACAGCTTGTGCGCGCGCAGGCCCTGATTGACGTGGTGAACGACGGTGGTCGATTCCGGATCATAAAGGGTTTGACCTTCGGCCAGCAGGCCACGGGCGTGCAACTGCTCTTCGAGGAACTCGTTGCCTTCGTCGGTGTAGGTGACGTTGCGGGTCTTCTCGTCCAGCGTGAAATGCGCCTCGGTCAGTTCGGGGATCAGCTTGTCGATGGCGACATACAGTTCCGAACGGTCCTGCGACGGGCCAGAGATGATCAGCGGTGTGCGCGCTTCGTCGATCAGGATCGAATCGACCTCGTCCACGATGGCGTAGTTGTGGTCGCGCTGGTACATCTGGCTCAGCTCGGACTTCATGTTGTCGCGCAGATAGTCGAAACCCAGCTCATTGTTGGTCGCATAGGTGATGTCGCAGGCGTAGGCTTGTTTCTTCTCTTCTTCGGGCTGGCGGGGGTAAACCACGCCGGTGGTCATGCCAAGCGCGCCAAAGACGTTGCTCATCCATTCCGCGTCGCGCCGGGCAAGATAGTCGTTGACCGTGACGACGTGCACGCCCTTGCCGGTCAGCGCGTTGAGGTAGGCAGGGAAGGTCGCGACAAGGGTCTTGCCCTCGCCTGTCTTCATTTCCGAGATATTGCCCTGATGCAGGAAAATGCCGCCCATCAGCTGCACGTCAAAGGCCCGCAGACCCAGCGCGCGGCGGGCAGCTTCGCGGCAGTTGGCAAAGGCTTCGGGCAGCAACTGGTCAAGGCTTTCGCCGCCCTCGATCCGCTTGCGGAACTCTTCGGTTTTGGCTTTCAGCCCCGCGTCGTCCAATGCCTGAAACTCGGGCTCCAGCGCGTTGATCTGGTCAACCAGCGGGCGCGTCGCCTTGACTTTGCGGTCGTTCGGGGTTCCGAACACCTTGCGCGCGATATTTCCGATACCCAGCATGGTCTCACTTTCGTGGTTTGACATCATCGTGTGCGGCATCTGCTTGCCGGCCACGCACTCAACCCATATGAAACAGGGGAACGGCTGGCCATATAGACGCCTCTAGGCGATGTAAGGGGCAGCATGTGCAGTGTCAACGTCACCCGCAATCCGGGTGGCCAGGGAAGGACGATAGCAATGTCGAAAAGCACCATGAAACTGTCAGCAGCGGCGCTGGCGATCACCTTCGCTCTGTCGGCCGGCATGCCGGTCCAGGCGCAGGACGCCCCCACGGCTGACACGGTGGTTGCAACTGTTAACGGGGTGGAAATCACGCTGGGTCATATGCTTGTGACCCGCGCCGGTCTGCCCGAACAATACAACGAACTGCCCTCGACCGTTCTTTGGGAGGGCGTGATGGATCAATTGATCCAGCAGTCCGTTCTGGCCCATTCCGACGGCACTACAGAATCCAAAGGCATCAAGCTTGCGCTGGAAAACCAGCGCCGCGCCATGCTTGCCTCTGAAGCGATCACCAAGATCGCAGAAGATTCAATCGATGAGGCCGCAATCAAGGCCGCCTATGAGGCCAACTATGCCCGTGCGAATATGGGCACAGAATTCGATGCCTCGCATATCCTCGTGGAAACCGAGGAAGAAGCGCAGGCCATCGAGGAAGAGCTGAAGGCCGGCGGCGATTTCGCCGTATTGGCCAAAGAAAAATCTACCGGCCCCTCAGGTCCAAACGGTGGCGCACTTGGCTGGTTCGGCGCGGGCATGATGGTCGAACCGTTCCAGAAAGCTGTCGAGGCGCTGAAGCCCGGCGAAGTCTCTGCACCGGTCCAGACCCAGTTTGGCTGGCACGTGATCAAGCTCAATGACGCGCGCACGAAATCCGCGCCCCCGCTGGAAGAGGTTCGCGACCAAATCGTTGAACAGCTGCAAAAGGCTGCTGTCGAAGATGCGATCAGTGGTTTGCTGGCCAAGGCCGACATAACCCGCACGGCGCCCGAAGCTATCGACACCGCAGTCATCGACGACCTCGAACTCGTGGGGAACTGACTTTGGCCAAAATCACCACGCGTTCGCCGCTGGCACCCGACAGCTTTCCTGAACTGCCGGTAATCAAGGGGGTGCGCTTTGCCTCCGTTGCCGCCGGCGTGCGCTACGCCGGGCGAACCGACGTGATGCTGGCACATCTGGCACCAGGATCCACAGTTGCGGGCGTGTTCACACGCTCGGCCACGCGGTCAGCTCCGGTGTTGGATTGTCAGGCCAAGATCGGCATGCACACCGACGACGGCGCGGCGATCATCGTGAATTCGGGTAACTCCAACGCCTTCACAGGCCGCAACGGCATCGAATCCACCCGCGCTGTCACCTCGGCCGTGGCTCTGGCGATGGATCTGCCGGAAAGCCGGGTATTTTCGTCGTCGACCGGGGTCATCGGTGAACCGCTGCCCCATGGCCGCATCACCGCCAAGATCGACGAACTTGTCGCCGCACTGGACGAAGGCGGGATCAGTGGCGCGGCTCAGGCGATCATGACCACCGACACCTTTCCCAAGGGTGCAATGGCTTCGGTCGATTTGCCCGGTGGAACAGTCAAGATTGCCGGCATGGCTAAGGGGTCGGGCATGATCGCACCGGATATGGCGACAATGCTCGTCTATATCTTTACCGATGCCGCGATCTCGGCCGGTGACCTTCAGACGCTGGTCAGCAGGCTGAATCACAAGACCTTCAACTGCATCACTGTCGACAGTGACACATCCACTTCGGACACGCTGCTGATGGGCGCGACGGGCGCATCGGGCGTTACCGTCACCGCAGAGGAAGACGCCTTTTCCGACGCTCTCCACGGCGTTATGCTCGACCTCGCGCATCAGGTGGTAAAGGACGGCGAAGGGGCGACCAAGTTCGTCACCGTCAACGTGACTGGCGCAAAGACTGCTGCCGATGCCCGCACTCACGCGCTGTCGATCGCCAATTCGCCGCTGGTAAAGACTGCACTGGCGGGCGAGGATCCCAACTGGGGGCGTATCGTCATGGCCGTGGGCAAATCCGGCGCCGCTGCTGACCGCGATGCGCTAAGCATTCGTTTCGGTGACATCCTTGTGGCGGAAAACGGCTGGGTCTCGCCCGATTACAAAGAGGACTTGGGTGCAGCGCATATGAAGCAGCCAGAGATCACGATCAATGTCGACATCGGCCTTGGCGACGGGGCCGCTACGATCTGGACCTGTGACCTGACCCATGGATACATCTCGATCAATGCGGATTATCGGTCCTGATCCCGTGAAGATTGTTCTGGTTTCGGCAGTTGCCCTGATCGATCCTGATGGCCGTGTGCTTTTGGCGCAGCGGCCTGAGGGGAAATCCATGGCTGGTCTTTGGGAGTTCCCCGGCGGAAAAGTGGAAATGGGTGAAACACCCGAAGCGGCACTGATTCGGGAATTGCACGAAGAGCTGGGAATCGAAACCTGGCAGAGTTGTCTCGCTCCTTTGACGTTTGCATCTCACGGCTATGAAGATTTCCATCTTCTGATGCCACTTTTTGCCTGCCGTAAGTGGGGTGGAATCGTGCAGCCCTTGGAGAATCAGAGACTTAAGTGGGTTTTGGCGAGCGACTTGTCATCATATCCAATGCCGCCAGCTGATGTGCCTTTAATTCCGATTCTACGTGACTGGCTATAAATACGGCAGGCTTGTCTGTTAATTTGGCGTGCTGCGGTGCAGAATGTGTCACAATTTGGATGTTTATTGAACAATTGTTTCGTTTAGAATGCAACTAACACTAGTTTCCTCGATCATTTCTCACTATTTATGAATTAGAGTTGACATCGGGGAGCCACGAAATGTTGAAAACTATTATCTTGGGTAGCTGTGTTTCCGTTCAAGGCATTTTGGAGCAGATCCTGCCTGACGGTCGCATGATCGTTCGTGTCGGAAAGCGGGTCTATACCGGCCTGCCAGTCTGACGTTGGCCATTTCGTCCGAAACCGCATCAGCCGGAGCGTGAAAACACCGGAGGGAGTTGGGGCAGTTTTCGGACACGTTGTATTGCAGGCTGTTGGGGGCCAGCGAACATCTAAAGTGAATGACCACGAAACAAGAAAAAGGGGAGGCAAAATTGCCTCCCCTTTTTTGTCTTCTGTATGAGGTGACCGGAACTCAGAGGTTCCGTTCGACCTCTTCACGCTCGAAAATTTCGATGACATCACCGGGGCGAACGTCCTCGTAGTTCTCGAACGCCATCCCGCATTCCTGGCCAGAGATAACCTCAGGCACTTCGTCCTTGAAACGCTTGAGCGTCTTGAGGGTGCCTTCGTGAATGACCACGTCGTCGCGCAGAAGGCGCACACCGGCAGACCGGCGGGCGACGCCTTCGGTGACGAGACAGCCAGCGACCTTGCCAACGTGAGAGACCTTGAAGACCTCCTTGATCGACGCGTAGCCGATAAACTTTTCACGGATCTCGTTGGACAGCAGGCCAGAGGCCGCCGCCTTCACATCGTCCACGAGGTCATAGATCACGCTGTAATAGCGAATCTCGACACCCTTCTGGTTCGCCGTTTGACGGGCCGATGCATTGGCCCGAACGTTGAAGCCGAACACCGGTGCACCCGACGCTTCGGCCAGGCCGATGTCGGTTTCGGTGATCGCGCCGACACCCGAATGCAGTACGCGAACGCGGACCTCATCGTTGCCGATCTTCTCCATCGCCTGAACGATTGCCTCCGCGGAACCCTGCACATCGGCTTTGACGACGATCGGCAGCTCAGAGACGCTCTCGTTCGCCTTGGCATTGGCCATAAGCTGTTCCAGCGTGGTCGCTGCACCAGCAGCGGCGCGCTTGGCCTTGGCTTTGTTGGCGCGGTATTCGGCGATTTCACGCGCCTGCGCTTCTGTCTCTGTCACGTTCAGAACGTCGCCCGCTTCGGGTGTACCGTTCAGGCCGAGCACTTCGACAGGAACCGAAGGACCGGCTTCCGCGATTCGCTCACCCTTGTCGTTGATCAGTGCACGAACCTTGCCGTACTGCTCGCCGACAACAAAGATATCGCCCTGACGCAATGTTCCGTTCTGAATCAGAACAGTCGCAACCGGGCCGCGGCCCACGTCAAGCTGCGCCTCGATCACCGCGCCTTGTGCAGCGCGATTCGGGTTTGCCTTGAGTTCGAGAAGTTCCGCCTGAAGCGCAATCGCTTCGAGCAGTTCGTCCAGACCCTGACCTGTGTGCGCCGACACTTCCACGTCCTGCACTTCACCGGACATCTGTTCGACAACCACTTCGTGCTGCAGAAGATCCGTGCGCACCTTGGTCGGGTTCGCGTCGTGCTTGTCGATCTTGTTGATGGCGACAATCATCGGCACATCGGCCGCTTTGGCATGGTGGATCGCTTCAATCGTTTGCGGCATTACAGCGTCGTCTGCGGCAACCACCAGCACCACGATGTCGGTCACCTGAGCCCCGCGAGAACGCATGGAGGTAAAGGCCGCGTGGCCGGGTGTGTCGAGGAAGGACAGCACAGCGCCCGAGTCGGTCGTGACCTGATAGGCTCCGATATGCTGAGTGATCCCGCCGGCTTCGCCCGACACGACCTTGGTTTTGCGAATCGCGTCCAGAAGCGACGTCTTTCCGTGGTCGACGTGGCCCATGATCGTGATGACAGGGGGGCGCGTGACCAGATCTTCCGGTTTGTCGTCGACTTTCGTGATGACATCCTCGACATCCGAATCCGACACACGCACCACGCGGTGGCCAAATTCTTCAATGATCAGCTCTGCGGTATCCGCATCGATGGTTTCGTTCTGCGTCACCATCATGCCGCTCTGCATGAGAGACTTGACCACATCACCGACACGTTCCGCCATACGGTTGGCCAGCTCGGAAACGACGATGGCTTCGGGCAGTTGAACGTCCCGCACAACCTTTTCGCGCGAAACCTGACCGCCCATCGCCTTTTGACGCGCACGCTCTTGCTTGCGCTTCATCGCGGCCATGGATTTCTGACGACCGCCCTCACCGGACAGTGCCTGGTTGAGCGTCAGCTTGCCTGCGCGGCGACCACCTGCGTCGTCGCGTGCTTTAACGCCACGGCCACGCTCTTCGCGTTCGCGTTCCGCCTTGCGGGGACCTGCGGCCGCCGGGGCGGCTTTGTTGGTTGCGCCAGTGCGGGCAGCAGCATCGGGCGCCGAAACAGGAGCAGACGCAGTAGGTGCCGGTGCGGAGGCCGCCTTGGCGTCCTCTGCAGCTAGGCGCTTCTTGCGTTCTTCTTCTTCTGCCTTGGCTTTGATGGCTTCTGCCGCTTCGCGCTGTTCGCGCTCTTTGGTCTCTTGCTCGGCCCGGCGGCGGTCACGCTCTTCTGCGCGCTCGCGCTCGTTGGCTTCGCGTTGGGCAATCTCATCGGCTTCGCGGGCCTTTGCGGCCTGCAATGCCTTGAGACGGCGTTCCATCTCGGCGTCGGAAATGCCTGCAGGACGCTTGGCTGTCACGCCTGGGGATGCGTTTGCCGCACCCGGGGCGGCGCCAGGCTTCGGGGCGCCCGTCTTGGGCACCACGACGCGCTTGCGTTTGGTTTCCACCACGACGTTCTTGGTGCGCCCATGGCTAAAGCTCTGCTTTACGTTCCCGGACCGGGGACCACCACCGCGCAAACCCAATGTCTTCTTACCGTCGTTATCGCTCATAAAGCTCTCTTATCCTTTCGTGCGGCCGTTGCCGCCGACATCAGCATTGACAGTTCCAATGCGTATGCCCTTCAATCGCTGGGCTTCCTCTACAACACGTTTCGTGAGTCCGCCAGCGCCAAGCGCTGCGTGTATTACAGATTGTCGTCCAAAGGCCAACCCCAACTCCTGCGCCGTGAGCCAGCCGATGTAACTTCCGAAGTGTGGCGTGCTCAGCTTGGTCTTGCCACGGGCAGATCCGTCACTCGACTGGATCAGAACTTCGGCTTCTTCTTTGGACAGCCAATCCTTGACCCGTTCATAACCCGCAACCGCAGACCCGGAACGCCGGGCCAGGCTAATAAGGTCCACAACGCGCCGGGCCAGCATTGGTTCCAGCTGGTCCAGCATTTCTTCGTTCACCGTCACCGGTTTCTTGGCGGCGCGGGCAAACAGGCCCTTCTTTACCGCCTTGGCAAGCGCATCCTTATCCGCCGCAACCCAGATGCCCCGACCGGGCAATTTGCCCATGAGGTCGGGAACGATCTGGTTTTCTGGTCCGACAACGAACCGGATCAGCCCATGTTTTGGCTGGACCTCGCCGGTCGCGATACATTTGCGCTCGGCTCCGTCGTCCAGTTCTTTGGTCGCGCCGCCTCGGGACATGATCAGGCCTCTTCGCCGTCTTCAGCCGGTTCGGCGTCTTCGTCGGTCTCATTGGGCTCAAGTTCGGTTGGATCGACCCAACCCAGCAGAACCCGCGCGGTCATGACCATGTTCTGCGCCTCCTCCAGTGAGACGTCGAACTTTTCAAGCAGACCATCGTCCTTGTGACGTTGACCTTTCTCTGTGGTCCAGCCGCCGGCCAGTTCCCAGTCTGCGCAGGTCGCGAAGTCTTCGAGCGTCTTTACACCGTCCAAGGCCAGAGCCTCAAGCATTTGGGGTGTCAGGCCTTCGAATTCAACCAAGCTGTCCTCAACACCCAGTTCACGGGCGTGCTCCATTGCCTTACGGGCCAACTCTTCGAGCTGCTCTTTGGCACGGGTTTGCAGCTCTGCCGCAGTATCCGCATCGACGCCGTCGATCACCAGCAGTTCGTCCAGATCCACATAGGCGACTTCTTCGAGGTTGGTGAACCCTTCGGAAACCAGGAGCTGGGCAAAGAATTCATCAAGGTCCAGCGTGTCCATGAACAGCTGAGTCCGCTCTTCGAATTCCTTCTGACGGCGCTTGGATTCCTCTTCCTCAGTCATGATATCGATATCGAGACCGGTCAGCTGGGATGCCAGGCGAACGTTCTGGCCACGACGGCCAATTGCCAGTGAAAGCTGCTCGTCGGGCACTACAACCTCGATCCGCTCTGCGTCTTCGTCCAGAACCACCTTCGTGACTTCGGCCGGTTGAAGCGCGTTCACGAGGAATGTCGGGATATCCTCATTCCACGGGATGATGTCGATCTTTTCGCCCTGAAGCTCGTTCACCACGGCCTGAACACGGCTGCCGCGCATACCAACGCAAGCACCCACCGGGTCGATCGAGCTGTCATACGAGATGACGGCGATCTTGGCGCGCGAACCCGGGTCACGGGCGACGGCTTTGATCTCGATGATGCCGTCATAGATCTCGGGCACTTCCATCTTGAACAGCTCAGCCATGAACTGCGGGTCGGTGCGCGACAGGAAAATCTGCGGGCCGCGGGCCTCACGACGTACATCCTTGATGTAGCAGCGGATACGGTCGTTCGGGCGATAGCTTTCGCGTCCGATCTTTTCGTTGCGGCGCAGGATTGCTTCGCCACGGCCCACATCGACGATGACGTTGCCGTACTCCTCGCGCTTGACCTGACCGTTGATGATTGTCCCGGCGCGATCCTTGAATTCCTCGTACTGACGGTCACGCTCTGCTTCGCGGACCTTTTGCAGAATCACCTGCTTGGCCGACTGGGCGGCGATCCGGCCCATGTCGACGGGGGGGACTTCCTCGATGAACTCGTCACCCACTTTGGGGTCGGCCATGTATTGCTTGGCCTGCTGAACCGTGAACTCTGCCTGATAGTTCTCAAGCAGGTCGTCTTCGACCACGGTACGTACCCGTGTGAACGAGGCACGGCCGGTCTTGCGATCAATCTTGACGCGAATATCCATCTCGGCGCCGTAACGAGACTTGGCCGCACGCGAGAGCGACTCTTCCATCGCTTCGACGACCAGACCGGGGTCGATCATCTTTTCGCGCGCAACGGCTTCGGCAGTTTGCAACAGCTCAAGCTGGTTGGCAGAGGTAATCGCCATTTCTCTTACTCCTCGTGCGGGCCGTCTTCGGCCTCGATCTCGTCAAAAATGGTGGGGTCGGGTGCCGCCGCCTTGCGGGCTCGCAGCATTTCCTTGATCAGGTCATCGGTCAGGACAAGCTTGGCCTCGGCCAGCCAGTCGAATTTCAGTCCGACAGTGCCCTCATCGATATTTATCAGCACCTCGTCACCCTCGACCCCGGCTATGATACCGCGCCAGCGTTTGCGCCCGTCGATCAGCTCCGAAGTCTCGATCTTGGCCTCATAGCCCTCAAAGGTGTCGAAGTCTTTGAGGCGGGTAAGCGGGCGGTCGATGCCGGGGCTCGAGACCTCGAGTGTAAAGGCGTCCAAGATCGGGTCCTCGACATCAAGCACCGCGCTCACAGCCGTGCTGATCCGGGCGCATTCATCAACCTCGATACCGCCTTCAGGGCGTTCCGCCATGATTTGCAATGTTGGGGTGTTACCGCCCATTAGACGAATTCGGACCAGCTCGAACCCCATGTCCTCGATGACGGGGGTCAGAATCTCGGCCAGACGTTTGTCCATGGCGGCTTTGGCGATCATATCGGTCATAGGTCTTGGGTATCCATGTGTTTTGAACACAAAAAAACGGGCGCGCGGCCCGTTGCTCTTTCCCGGTGGAGCGTTCGGGGTGGAGACCGACGCGCCGCTATTGAAGCTCATATACGCGCCGCTCGCCCAAACTGCAAGGGAGAACGCGACCCTGTTTTCCTGGCTATGTGATGGCTCAGAAGGCACGCTTCGGGAGAGCGAGAGGTGCTGACAGAAATCCGCGCCTATACAGTATATATAGCTGGCCCTGATGCGGGCCATCGAAAAGCGGGTTAAAGCGGCGCGCAAAGCGCCATCCAGAAGGTCGGCTGTCTGCGGGATTATCGGGCAGGGCGCTCTAGCAGAGCGAAGTCTAAATGTGATTCTGCGCCATCCATCGAGAATCGCGCCGAATTTTGGTGAGTCCGTCATATTTTTGAAGATAATTTCTGCAAGCATGAAGGCGACTCGCCATGGAGCGACAATTTCCGACTCGATTTTCCTACGGAGATTGCCTGCCTGACGAAGGAATTTGGCCGAACTACGTGCCTTCGGCCCCATATTGACTGTTCGTCGGCCCATGAAACGCCAAGTTTCAGGGCTGAATCGAAGAAAATCGGCCTGATGTGCGATTTTTTGAAAAAAGCGCTTGCGGGTTTTGTGTAGTAACCGTAGAACCCCCCTCACCGGCGGCGCTGAGGCGCTAACGGGACGCCAGACGGGGCGAACGGGA
>NZ_FZNN01000058.1 GCF_900188035.1 Puniceibacterium sediminis
GTTCAGGCTGAACAACCTGATCCGACGAAGATTTGGGAAGTTGACGGCCTGTGTTTCGGGATGAAGGCAGCGCACAACGCCGCCATGATGAGGGCAAGAAGAGCCCTGAGGTGTGCCAGGATCTTGCGGATGTTGTGGCCGCAGCCGCAAAGGACAGCGAAGATGGCATCGCCAAACGTCCCTTTCAGCGGGGACCGTGAGAGGCGTCCGTCGGTTTTCATGTGTCCGATCTCGGGCTCGATGGCGCTGCGCCGTCGCAGCAGCCGTTTCAGCGCCGGGGTCATGCCGCGGCGGGTGCCGCTGACCAGGACCTGCGTCGCCGACACACCGTGGCCGCGGTATCCGCGGTCGACGAGGGTTAGCGCGGGCATTTGGCCGGTGAGGATTTCCACCTGTTCCAGCGCCTCGGCCAAGGTATGGCCGTCGTAAGGGTTGCCCGGCAGAGCCCGCATGCCGACGACGAAGCCTTCGTCGATGGTTGTAGCGAGGCTGACCTTGGTGCCGAACTCGTAGCGCTTGCGGGCCTTGCCCTTGGAGATGCAGTCGACCTCGGGTTCATGCAGCGCGTAAATCTTGCCATGGCTCTTGGGGCTCTGATGCAGCAGGCGGCCTACCAGCACGAGGGTGTCCAGAACACGCTCTCGGAAAGAGCCAACTGGGATCTCATCCAGGTGACGGCGGATGTCGCGCAGGACGCGGCCGGTATAGCCCTTCAGTTTTTTCAATGCCTTGCGCATGCGCTTGAATTGTCTGGCGTGAGCGTAGCGACCGGCCTGTAGCGCCAAGCGCGGTGCCAGACGGTTGTAGTTCTGGCGCAGCGTGATCCCGCCTTCGTCTGCCAGGGCGACAAGCTGACGACGGGCCTTCTCGTACAGGCGCGCGTCGGTCGGGTGGGCGATGTTCTTCTCCATCACCGTCGTGTCCACGGATATGCGCAACAGACTGCGGTCCTCGACCGTCCCCGACGCACGCCCGGCCTCGATGGTCTTGGTGAGCAGCCACTCGGCCCCTTCCTCGCCGATCCGCTTGCGCCAGCGGGTCAGCGAGGAGGGAACGATCGGCGGGCGGTGCTGAAAGAACACCTCACCTGTGAAATGCTGGTAGTACGGGTTCTCAACCCAACGGGCGACCACAGCCTCGTCGGACAGCCGGTAAGCGTGCTGGAGATACAGCAGCCCCGCGACGAGGCGCGGCGATGTGGCTGGCCGCCCTGTCGTGGAAGGAAAGAAACCCGCCCATTCCGTCTCGAAGAACTCCCAGTCGATCAGCTTTTCCAGCTTCGCCAATTCGTGGCGTAGATCAATCATGTCGGTCAGGCGGGGACGCAGGAGATCATCCTGCTCTTCAGCGCGGGGATGAGGCTTCATCACGGCTCCGGAATTTGCAAGGTTTCAGGACCCGGTATAAGAAATCCTGCAATTTCCCGCTACTGTTTCGGCGCGATCAGGCCGCAAATTCAGACGCTTGGGAGTTGTTCAGGCTGAAC
>NZ_FZNN01000035.1 GCF_900188035.1 Puniceibacterium sediminis
TGTACATCACGATCCATAAGACACCTCCTGCTATGCAGGGCGCATCTCAGACAGTCGGCAGCTTCAAACAATGAGGGCGATGGCGCGGCGCTTACGTTCGACGCGCTCGCGCGTCCGGAAGCGACGGAAGCGTTGCGCGGCCTGGTTTCGGAGGTGCGGATATCCCCGATGACGCCGCCGAGCACGGCCATGTCATTGAACTCTATGGGGAGTTGGGGGCTATTCTGGGTCTGGCGGGTGGTGGAAACGACGAACCCCGCCGTATTACGGGCGGGGTGTCGTATTCAATGGTTGCGGGAGCATGACACCACCGAAATCTTAGGACCCGATTGGAAAAGAGCACACTCAGCAATGAAGCTCGGGAACGTAATGGTTTTCAGGAAGCATCCTTACCACCTTGGACGCTAAGGTAGGCCGTGCGTCGGCGCCGTGGTTTCGGCTTGATGAGGCTTCGGGTAGGAGCCGGAACATGGCCCAGAAGAACACGCCCCTCGATAAGCAGGTGAACCGATAGACCCAGTGGACGGCCATGCACTTACATTCAAAGCGGACCACCGGACGGGGGCAGACCGATGCCACAAAGCGGATTCCCTGCCTTCGAAGGTTACGAGTTCGCGCGTTCGAACATGCCGAACAAATCCCGTGGATCATCGGGGTCTGCGATCATGTCGAGCTGTGTGGAATAGGACGTGCCCTGAATGGCGTTCAACACGTACCGCAGCGCGCTGAAGTCCTCGATCGCGAAGCCGACACTGTCAAAAAGTGTAATCTGTTTTTCATCACTACGCCCTTTGGCACTACCTGCGATCACCTGCCAAAGCTGGGTGACCGGATGATCGTCATCAAGCTGTTGAATTTCGCCCTCGATCCGGGTCTGCGCCGGGTATTCCACAACGATGTCCGAGCGCAGCAGGATATCACGGTGCAACTCGGTCTTGCCGGGGCAGTCGCCGCCAATTGCATTGATGTGCACGCCACTACCGACCATGTTGTCCGTCAGAATCGTGGCATTTTGCTTGTCCGCGGTGCAAGTGGTGATGATCTCGGCACCTTCCATCGCGCTCTGGCTCGTTTGGCACTGCACCACGTTTAACCCGCGCCCGGCGAGGTTTGCGGCACAACGGGCGGTGGCCGCCTGGTCAATGTCAAAAAGACGCACGGTATCAATGCCACAGATCGCCTTGAAAGCAAGGCACTGGAATTCGGACTGCGCGCCATTCCCGATCATCGCCATTGTGCGCGCACCTTTCGGGGCCAGATGGCGAGCGGCCATCGCGGATGTTGCTGCGGTGCGCAGCGCGGTCAACAAGGTCATTTCCGACAGCAGCTTGGGGTAGCCTGTATCGACATCGGCCAGTAGGCCAAAAGCAGTGACAGTCTGCAAACCTTCCTTGGTATTCTTAGGGTGGCCGTTGACGTACTTGAAACCGTACATCTCGCCGTCTGATGTGGGCATCAATTCAATCACGCCAACATCGGAATGGCTGGCAACACGCGGAGTCTTGTCGAACAATTCCCAGCGTTTAAAATCAGCCTCAATCGCATCGGCAAGATCACAAAGGACCTGTTCGATTCCAATATGATGGACAAGGCCCATCATATTTGCGACGGAAACGAAGGGGACGTAGGCAAGTTCAGAGGGCAACGGTGGCATTTGCTTTTTCTTTCTGGCTGGTGGCCATCATGATACCAGAGGCAAGGATCACGGCCATCCCGACCCAGGCAAGTGCATTGGTTGCCGTGCCCCAGAGCAGAAAAGCCCAAAGGCTGGCAAAGATCAGGAACGAATATTCAAAGACAGCGACAAGCGAAGGATTACCGATCCGGTAGGCCTGCGCAATCAGCGTCACCGCGCAAACCGATCCGACGGCCTGAAGCAATGTCAGCCAAAGAAACCGTGTGCTTGGGGCGGTCCAAGGTGCCGAAATGAACGCGTCCCCGGGCCAATGCGTCATGACGCACAGCATGATCAGCCCTGCCGCTCCAATCGTCACGAATATGCCCAAGGCCAGCGTGATTGCGCTTTCCTGCGTGCACCAGTGTCGGGTCAGCATCATACCGAAACCATAGAACATCCCTGCCGCCAGCGGCATCAGCGAAAGCCCTGTCAGGTTGTGCAGATCGGGCTGCAACAGCATCAGGGCACCGGCAAAGCCAAGCATGACCGCAAATGCGCCCAAGGCGCCGATCCCCTGACGGAACAGCACGACCGACAAAAGAGCGACCCAAAGTGGGGCGCTGAACAGACCCGCGCCCGCCTGTGACACAGGCAACGTGCCAAGTGACGCAAAGTAGATCAACAATCCAACAGACACCGCAAGGCTACGTGCGGCCAGCCGGGGTAGGTTCACCGGACGTATCACCCGGCCGGACACACGTCCCGCAACCAGCAGCAGTGGCACGGCGAACAGAGTTCTAAACACCTGAAACTGCCAAAGGCCGGCCTCTTGGCTGACCGCAGTAACGAAGTTGTCGATAAAGCTGAGGATGGCAGAGGCGGCCAAGGCCAGCCCGGCCGCCATCAAGGTCTGGTTAAGCTGCATGTGTTTCCGCTTGGGTCTGCATCGCTGACAGCACCTCGTCCAATGTGCGGATCGCGCCATGCTGAAGGTATTCCATCGCATTGAGCGATGCCTGATGCGCCTCAAGGCTGGACCCTGCGACGCAATCCTCGATCACCCGGCAGAAATAGTCGCCCTGATGACTGTCCACAAAAGTGTAGTGCACGCAGACATCGGTCAGGCCACCAACAAGAATCAGCGTCTCTGCCTTGAGACCCTTCAGCAAAATCTCAAGATCAGTGCCGTAAAAGGCAGAATAGCGGCGTTTGGAGATGCGGTAATCATCGGAGCGCATACCCAATTCTTCCTCAGCGAAAGCGGTAAGCGGATTGCTGTCGAGACAGTGCACATCTTCGTCCCCGTCTGTTTCACGGCCCATGTCAATCAGGTTGGCACGGTGGATTTCTTGAATAAAGACAACCGGAATCCCCACCTCCCGAGCCATGTCGATGGCCAATTTCGAACGCGCCATGCGTTGGGCATAATCAGGCATATGCGCAATCGCGCGCTTATCGTCAGGAATGGGCGCGAAAGTGGATTTCTGGATGTCGATGACGATCAGCGCCGCGCGCCCTTCGATCAGGTCACGTTTTTTGTGGTTGGGCATGGGATTACCTTTCAGGAGAGAGATGGATGAGTTTGCGGCTTGGAACACCTTGTTCAGGCGGCAACCCTGGCGGCAGCCGACGATGACGTTTCGCGCGGCCGCAAGTGGCCAAGAAGGCGCTTTTCGGCGAGCCTGAGGGCGACTGTGATCAGCAGTACAATTGCCATGTAGAAAATCATCGCGGTCAGAAAGCCTTCGTAGGCAAGATAATAGCGGCCATTCAGCCATCGCCCGACGCCCAGAAGATCCTGCAATGTAACCGTGCTGGCGATGACCGAACCGTGCAGAGTAAAGATGACCTCGTTCGAATAGGCTGGAAGGGAGCGTCGAAAGGCGTTTGGCAAAATCACCAACCGCATCCGCGTGAGTGCCGACATTCCAGAGGCCTTGGCTGCCTCAACCTCGCCGTGCGGAGTCGTTTCAATCGCACCGCGCATGAACTCGGTTGTATAGGCGGCGGTATTCAGCGTGAAGGCGATGACCACGCACCACCAGGGGCTGCTCAGGATCGGATCCCACAGGAAACTTTCCTGAACAGCCTTGAACTGCCCGAGACCGAAATAGAACAGATAGACCTGCACCAGCAGCGGCGTTCCGCAAAAGACGTAGGTGTACACCCGGATCACAGGGCTAAAGAACAGTTTACGATATGCTCTTGCGATGGCCAGCGGCACAGCGATCAGCCCGCCCACAAGAAGCGCCAAAAATGTCAGTTGCAGTGTGACCAGCGCGCCATCGAAAAAGCGGCCCAAGTTGTCATAAATCAGAACGAAATCAATCGGTGATTTGGCTTCACTGAAGCTTTGCAAGTATTCGAAAAAGGTGCGCTCGGGTTCCATTTCTTACGCCCTTCTCACGCCAGCCGCATATTTGCGATCAACGATCCGCAGGATCAGATCGGAAATTCCGGTTATGACCAGATAAACCACCATGACGGCGGTCATGAACGTAAAGAGCTTGTGGGTGGACCGGCCCGCAGAAAAGGCATTCCAGACAAGATCATGCAGGCCGATCACCGAAACGAGGGCTGTAGATTTCACCAAGACCAGCCAGTTGTTGGTAAAACTTGGCAGTGCAAAACGCACCATCTGGGGCCAGGTCACGATCCTGAATATCTGCCACGGCTTCATGCCAATCGCCATCGCGGCCTCGATCTGACCCCGCGGGATGGCAAGAATCGCACCGCGGAAGGTCTCGGACATATAGGCCCCGAAGATGAAACCGAGCGTAAGCACCCCAGCGACAAACTGATTGATTTCGATATAGCCCCAGAGTCCGGTCAGACTGCCGATCTGGGTCACAAACGTCTGACCGCCAAAGAAGATCAGCATCATCAGCACAAGGTCGGGTACGCTGCGCACAAAGATGGTATAGACACTGCCCGCACGTCGGAGGCCACGCGACGGCGACAATTTGGCAAAGGCACCAATCAGCCCCAACACAACAGATAGTAACAAAGACAGGACAGCCAGCGAGATCGTGACAAGTGTGCCCTCGATCAGAATCTGTCTGTATTCAAAAATTACAACCATTTGCATTGGTCCGCCGATAGGAGTTGGTGTGCGGCAAGGAAACGGGAGACTTTCCTGCCGCGCTCTGCATTTACGGGATCACTTGCCGTAAATATCGACGTCGAAATATTTGTTGTTGATCGTCGCATAGGTACCGTCAGCGCGGATCGCTTCAATCGCCGCCGTCAGTTCACCGGCCAGCGGGTCACCTTTGCGCACGGCAATTCCGGTGCCGTCCCCAAGGCAATCCGGGTCATCCACATCGCCGCCGAAAAATGCGAAACCCTTGCCTTGGTCCGTGTTCAGGAAACCGTCGAGCGCGCCAAGAGTATTGTTCAGTTGCATGTCGAGACGGCCAGTGACGAGGTCCGCGAACACATCCTCTTGTGTGTTGTAGAGCCGCAGATCAGCACCGGGGAATGTCTTTTCGACATGGCATTGCAACGTGGTGCCGCGCAAAACGCCGATCTTCAGCCCCTTGGTGCCCTCCGGCGTCAGTGCAAATGTAGCGCCTTCCTTGGCGATAAACCTTGAAGGTGTGAAATAATATTTCTCAGAGAAGTCGACCCGCTTCTTGCGGTCTTCAGTGATCGACATCGATGCCACGATGGCATCGTATTTCTTGGCGACCAGGGCGGGGATCATGCCATCCCATTCCTGCTCGACCAATTCGCATTCACGGTTCATCTGTTCGCACAGTGCGAGGGCGATATCGATGTCGAAACCCGAAAGCGTTCCATCAGCTTCCTTTTGCGAAAAGGGAGGATAGGCACCCTCCACTCCGATCCGCAATATATCTGCTGCGGCCATGCCGCCCATCAGCGTCATTGCGCCAACAACCGACACTATGATTGTCTGTCTAATTTTCATTCTTGTTTCCCCTTGTCTGGACTTGATTGATTTCGTGGGTGTGGGTCGGCAAAGGCCGTTGCCACTTATTGTCGTGAGTTCGACAGAAATTCCTTGAAGCGGGTGGATTTCGGGTCGGTGAACATCTGGACGGGGTCGCCCTGTTCCTCGATCAGACCGTGATGAAGGAAGATGACCTCGGACGACACGTCGCGCGCAAATGCCATTTCATGCGTTACCACGACCATGGTGCGGCCCTCTTCGGCCAGCGACCGGATAACTCTGAGAACCTCGCCAACAAGTTCCGGATCAAGCGCGGAGGTCGGCTCGTCAAACAGCATGACCTCTGGCTTCATGGCAAGCGCACGGGCGATGGCTGCGCGCTGCTGCTGGCCTCCGGAAATATGCGCTGGATAGTAGTCGCGGCGTTCATACATGCCGACCCGTTCCAGCACGTCCTTGGCATTTTCAATGGCCTCTGCGCGCGGTTGCTTCAGCACGTGGATCGGTCCGGCAATCACGTTCTCCATCACTGTCATATGTGACCAAAGATTGAAGGACTGAAATACCATCGCCAATCTGGCACGGATGCGTTCGACCTGTCTGGCATCCGAGGGACTGGACACGCCGCGCCGGTCTTTTGTCATCTTGATTTCTTCACCGTGGACAGAGATCAGCCCGGATGTCGGGGTTTCGAGCAAGTTGATGCAGCGCAGAAACGTACTTTTGCCGGATCCAGACGATCCCAACAGCGAAATCACATCGCCTTCGCATGCCTTTAACGAAACGCCTTTGAGCACTTCAACCGAGCCGAAGGACTTGTGTAGATCACTCACGAGGAGCGAGACAGTGGAAGGCGTGGGAGAGGGCATGCGGGTTCCAATGCGGCGTGGGAGTTCGGAAGTCTGCCATGACGTTAGCTTCCCGATGACCTCCTGCAAAACGCGTTTAACTTGCCCTCAGCGAAGGTTTTACCTACGCTGAACTCATGGAAAACACTCTCCGACATTTGAACGCTCTACGTGTTTTCGAGGTCGCGGCGCGGCATTCCAGCTTTGCCAAAGCCGCTGGCGAACTGAACGTCAGCCACAGCGTTATCAGTCAGCACATCCGGAACCTTGAGCTTTGGTTTGGCACAGATTTGTTCATTCGACATGGCAACCGTGTTGAACTGAGCGATGATGGGCGCGACCTGTTCCCTCAGATCGCAAGCGGTCTGCAAACACTGACGGATGCCAGCGAGACGCTATTGCGGAAAACAAGGTCGGGCACGTTGGTCGTCAGCGCCGAACCCGCGCTTGCCTCACTGTGGCTTCGCAAACGAATTACCGAATTTTGCAGTCTTTTTCCGCGGATCGAGATCGATCTGCGACCCGCCTGGACCCCGGCCCAGATCGGGGAAGGTCATGCCGACATGATCATTCATTTTGCGACCCGGATGCCACAAAGCGGCGTCAAGAAAGACAACCTGTTCTCAATTGATGGCTATCCGGCGGCGACGCCGCATGTCCGCGATAGCATTTTGGCAAAAAATAGCTCTATTGATTGGGACCATGCTGGTCTGGTCCACGACAATGGAAAAGAAACCTGGCACAAGTGGTATGCAGCGCACCAGCCGGAGAGTGCCGGATGGCGCAAAGGTAAGGTCTATTCGGACCTGTCTCTTGCTATCGATGCAGCCGTAGACGGTGAAGGCGTGATCCTCGCTGATGACATATTGTGCCAGCGGGAAATATTATCGGGCCAACTGGTGCGCTTGGATCAGCGCACAGTTCGATGCGTCTGGTACCAAATTTCCTTGCCCAAAGGCACATCGGAGTCAGCGGCTTCGGCGTTCTTCAAAAACTGGTTGCTGGAACGGACGAAGGACCGCAGGGAATGAGATATTGCAACCGGGCCGTTTGATGCTGCGGCTGACGAAGTTCAGCGCAGAGCACCGTGTCAAGCGACGGCATCGGATTTTCGGCATTTCATCGATACGGTTCCAGTCGGTATTTCCCTAAAATCGGCTTCTGCATGGCGGCGGGCGCAGCTTTCTGGTTTATCCAAAAATCAGTTCCGTGTCAGGATGGGTAATGCACCCACTGTGGCGGGCCCCTTCGGGTAGGTGCCTATCTCGACCTCAACGGCCCTTCTACGCTGTGGTGCAAGCTAATGTCCGTAAGGCGGACCTACCTGAGATCAGCTATTGAACAGGAGCGTTTCGGCGCAGCGCGACACAAGAAAATCCATGAAGCACCGGACCTTTGGCGTCAGCACGTTTGAGCGCGGATAGATCAGCCAAAGCACGGAACTGTCGTCCAGCCGCCAATGGGGCAGCAGATGCACCAGTCGCCCCGCGGCTATTTCATGCGCAACGCTCCACATCGAATTGATCGACAGCCCAGCCCCCGCCAGCGTCGCGATGCGCTGGGACGCGCCATCGTCAAACAGGGTTCGGCAGATCATCTGGCCCGGATCAAGCATCGCTTTGCTGCCGTCGTTATGGACCAGCATGCGAGTGGCAGTGTTGACCCAAGCCAGAAACGCATGGCCGACCAGATCGTGCGGTGTTTCTGGCGTGCCGTGGCGGGCAAGGTAGTCAGGCGAAGCGCACAGAACGCGCCTGTCCTCCGCCAGCTTGCGCCCACGCAGGCTGCTGTCCTGAAGCGGCGCGCTGCGTAGCGCCAGATCAAAGCTGCCCTCGATCAGGTCGAACCGCGTATCCGACAGGCGCAAGTCCAACGTGATCTTTGGATAGGCTACATGAAATTCCGGTAGCAGCGGCATCACATGCAACTGCGCAAAACTCGACGGCGCCGCAAAGCGCAGGGTGCCGCTGGGCTCCGCCGCATTGAGGCCAAGCACGGACCGCCCGGCCTCAGCCTGGGCGAGGATCTCACGTGCGTAGGGCAGAAAGGCCTCGCCCTCCTGGCTGAGCGACACCTTGCGCGTGGTGCGGTGCAGGAGTTCCGCGCCGAGTTCATGTTCAAGTTTGGCAAGGCGTGCGCTGGCCATGGCCGGAGCCAACCCAAGCCCACGTCCCGCCGCAGAGATATTCAGGCGTTCGGCAGCAGCCACAAAAAGGCGGAGAGTATCGGTATCCATCGGCTCCCCTGATTATATCGAAAATCGGAATTCTGAACTCAGATGTGCGCCATTTATTCTGAAATTCAAAGTGATATCTGCTGCTTCAGAAAATATGGCATGGAGCAATGTTATGAAGGCAATCGGATATACCCAAGCCGGCCCGGTCGACGGCAACGGCGCGTTGAAATTGATCGAGGTAGACAAGCCGCAGGTCGGTCCGCGTGATCTGCTGGTTCAGGTCAAGGGGATCTCGCTCAATCCTGTGGATGTGAAACTGCGTGAGAACCGTGCGCCCGACGGTGGGCCGGGAATCCTCGGGTTTGATGCCGCTGGCGTGGTGGTCGAGACGGGCGCCGAGGTGACGGGGTATCAGGTTGGGGACGAAGTGTTTTACGCGGGCGACGTGACCCGGCCCGGCACCAATTCAGAGCTGCACGCGGTGGATGAGCGGATCGTTGGCAAGAAACCCGCCACTCTGGACTTTGTCGAGGCGGCAGGCCTGCCGCTGACCTCCATCACCGCATGGGAGATGCTGTTCGACAGCTTCCGACTGACCGAAGGCGGGGGCAAAGGCCAGAGCCTGCTGGTGATCGGCGGTGCGGGCGGCGTCGGATCTATCATGATCCAGCTGGCAAAGCGGCTGACCGGGCTGACGGTGATCGCCACCGCGTCGCGCCCCGAAACGCAGGATTGGGTGCGCAAAATGGGTGCCGACCACGTGATCGACCATCGCGGGGATCTGGTGGCGCAGCTGCGCGATCTTGGCCTTGCTCCGCAATACGTGGCTGCCCTGACCGCCACCGATCAGCACTGGCCCGCGATCGTCGAACTGATCGCCCCACGCGGCCATGTGGCGTTGATCGACGATCCGCAGGGGTTGGACATCGGTCCGGCAAAGTTCAAGGCGCTCAGCATCTCGTGGGAGTTCATGTTCACCCGTTCGATGTTCACCACAGCTGACATCGAAGTACAGCGTGATCTGTTGAACCGTGTCTCTGCCATGCTGGACGACGGCACGCTGATTTCGACCGTGACCGAACGCGCTGAGGTACTGAACGTCGACACGCTGACCCAGGCCCATCTGCTGCAGGAAAGCGGCCGCGCCATCGGCAAGCAGGTCTTGCCCGGTCTCTGATCAGTTCCTCCCCATCAAAAGGCGCTACCCAAATGACTTATTTTTCCATACTCGACGTCACCCCCACAGATGATGCGTGGATCCCCGACTATCTTCCGGCGGCCAACGACCGCGTCGCGGCGCATGGCGGGCGCTACATTGCCCGCACTGCCACCCACGAGCAGGTCGAAGGCGAAGGGCATCCCGCCGGTCTGCGCATCATCATCGAATGGCCATCGAAAGAGAATGCGCAGGCGTTCATGGCGGATGACCAATATGCCCCGCATCTGGCCGCCCGCACCGCAGGATCGGTCAGCCATCACTACCTGATCGCAGGCCAGGACGACCTCGCCTGATCCACAGCACCCAGAGCAGCCCCTGCGGGGGCTACCCTGATCCGGGAGGTACCATGCGCGACGACACACCAAAGACCTTCCCGAGTTTGAATCGGGGCTATGAAGCAACGTTTCGGGCGGGGCGGCTGAGCCTCGGTCTTGTCGTGCCAATCGCGCGTTACGCGACCAGTCCGGTGCCCGAGATGGCCGGCCATTTTGCGCGCGTGAAGCAGGCCGAAGAGCTTGGGTTCAAGGCCGTCTGGCTGCGCGATGTACCTTTCAACGTGCCGTCCTTCGGCGACGCAGGACAGCTCTTTGATCCGTTCACCTACCTTGGCTATCTCGCGGCGCTGACCTCGGACATTGCACTGGGCGTGGCCAGCATCGTGCTACCCCTGCGCCACCCCGTCCATGTGGCCAAGGCTGCAGCCAGCGTCGATGTTCTGTCCGGCGGGCGTCTGATCCTTGGCGTGGCCTCTGGCGACAGACCCGAGGAATACCCGGCGATGGACCTGTCCTACGCCTCCCGGGGCGACGCGTTCCGCGCAGCGTTTGACTATATCCGCGTCATGGGCACGCCATCGCCCAAAGTCGACAACGAATTCGGCCGCCTTGATGGGCAGATGGACATGTTGCCCAAACCTGTGGGCGCGCGTCTGCCTTTGCTGGTGACGGGCTCCAGCCGTCAGTCGCCGGAATGGATTGCCGAACATAGCGACGGTTGGATGACCTATCCGCGCCCCGGCGTTGCGCAGATGCAGGTGTTGGCAGAATGGCGCGCCCGGCTGACTGCGCTTGGCCAGCCACAAAAGCCGGTTCTGCAACCGCTCTATATCGACTTGTCCGACAATCCTGACGACGGCCCCAGTCCGATTCATCTGGGCTGCCGCGCCGGGTATCGCTGGCTGCTGAGCTATCTGCACCACCTCGAAGAGATCGGCGTCAATCACGTCGCCCTGAACCTGCGCTTCAACGAGGCGCCCATCGATGCAACACTCGACCGGCTGGCCCGCGACGTGCTGCCGTCATTCACCTGAGGATTCCCAGATGACCAAGATCATACTCATCACCGGCGCCACCGACGGCCTTGGTCGCGCCACGGCACAAGCGTTGGCTGAGCTGGGGCACAGCCTGATCATTCACGGTCGCAACGCAGACAAGCTCGCCGCGACCGCCGAGGCTCTGCGCGCGACCGGCGCAAAGATCGTCACCGCGCAAGCCGATTTGTCCGACCTTGTGCAGGTCGCCGAGATGGCAAGGAAAGTGGTGGACGCCGAACCCCGGCTCGACGTGCTGATCAACAACGCCGGCGTGCTCAAGGTGGGCGACCCGCTGACAGCGGACGGTCAGGACCTACGCTTCGTGGTCAACACCTTCGCCCCGGCGCTGCTGACGAGCTTACTGCTGCCGATCATGCCGACAAACGGGCGGCTGGTGCATCTCTCCTCTGCCGCGCAGGCGCCGGTCGACTTGGACGCCCTGTCAGGAAGACGGCGGCTGGAGGCAATGGAAGCCTACGCTCAAAGCAAGCTCGCGCTGACGATATGGAGCCAGGCCTTTGCCGCCGAACATCCCGAGGGGCCGGTTTCGGTCGCGGTGAACCCCGGGTCCCTGCTGGCCACGAACATGGTGCGCGAAGGCTTTGGAATGGTCGGCAATGACATCAATATCGGCGTGAACATCCTGACCCGTGCGGCATTGTCCGACGAGTTCGCAACGGCGTCTGGGCGCTATTATGACAATGACGCGCGCCAATTCTCCAAGCCACACCATCAAGCCACGGCACCGGACGAGGTCCGGACGATTGTGAAGGCGATACGCGAACGGATCAGTGCCCAACTCTGATCTCTCACTATCCCCAAAATGGGCCCCGAGACAGCTGGTAAGTTGTCCTCTCTTGATGGCCACGCGGAATTGCGCGGCACTGCCCGTCACGACCGTCTCGACCCCACTTGTCGCCCCCGCAATGCAGAGGAGGTCCTGCTTTTTCGACCAGTTTTCAGCGTTATTAAGATGGATCATGGTTTCACATCAGGCGATCCATCTTAACAAATGGTCCGAAATCCCGCGACCACCTCTGTGCGCTCGCGGCGCTCGTCGGTGTTGCGGTCCTTCCAGGTCTCCGAGGCCGCGACCGAGGGGTTGACGACTTCGCCGCCGTTGTCGAACGACCGCACTTCCACGTCCCGGCCCAGGTTGCCGATGATGATGACCTTGTTCACGCTGCCTGCCACGACAATTTCCTTTTCGGTTTGTTGATTGTTCCTCGGCGTGCCTCTCCGCGAATAATCCGGAGAAGCAGCCGGGCCCGCGAGCCCGGCGAGTTGATCATGCGACTTCGAAGTCGAGCGGTCCGAGGAGATTGTCGAAATCGCGATCTGGACGATTGCGGTTTGCCCGCAGTGCGAGATTGACTGCTTCGCACTCAATACCCGCGGCGCGGAGACGATCGCGCATTTCACGAAGCCGCGCCTCCGCTTCGTCATATTTCTCCGACGCCCACGCTTTCGCGATCTTCATGTGCCTCCGCATCTCGCCGCGGGCGGCCTCGATGTCTTCGATATCGACGACATGAGCGACGATCGCGTGCACACTCGCGCGCTCTTGCTCGACGGCAGCGGCAGCGTCATCGCGCTCACTCCGGATCGCCGCGAGCTCTTCATGCTTCGACTCGAGCCCGGCTTTCATTGCCTTTATCTCCGCCCGTGCGATTTCGAGATCTTCGACGGCTTTCCGAGTCGAAATGATATTGCGATCCGCGTTAGCGAGTTCGCGACGAAGCTTCTCGATTTCTTCCGCAGTCATTTCGCGCTCTTCGCGCTCGAGACGATCTGCATAACGCTCTTCGACGAGAGCTGCGAGCTGCTCGAGACGAGCGACGGACGCTTTGCCGACGCTCCACGTCTTATTGTCTGCATTCCACTTCGCGCGCGGAAACTGCGCTTTGAATGCGTCTTTGTATTCGAACGGAAATGCGATCTCAGCGCCGCGTGCCGTCTTCGTGATTTCGATGGCCTTGGCCATTGTCTTTCCTTTCCTGTTTCATCGGTTGCGTTCCGATATCGAGGATATTGGGTACGTGCGATCCTTTCCAAAAACGACTTCCGAAACTTTCTGAATTTTACTCAAGCTTCGGAAGTCGCGGGATTTTTTAGTGCATAACGTCGTCAGCGATGCTGAAGCGCGACTTGATTTCCGTGCCGTCCGCGTAAAGATCAGGGCTCTGCCCGTAGCAATGAACAGTCATCATCTCGACAAGGAAATCCTCGAGATCCTTGCCAGCCAGATGCTCGAATGCGGCGGCATGATCGACGTGAACGGCCCAAACCTGTTATTCGCTCGCTGATACAAGGCTGCAGTGCGGGCCATCATTGCAGCCATTCGTGCATCGCGCAGCATTTTGGTGGCTTGATCGCCTGTGTGGCGAACTGACGGGCTAATGGGGGAATGACAGGTTCTGATTTGCATGGCGTTAGTAGCGCGACCAAAAAGGCAGAGGCTACGCGTCAGGTTCGGCCTTCGACGCGAACCATTCAACAACGGCTTGTGTTGACGAACTGCGTTTCGAGCCACGCATTGCCAACAGGTAAAAATCACGCTCGCCCGCAAGCGTCTCAGGGGTGATCTGCACCAGATGATTTGCAGCAATGTCGCGTCTTGCAAGGAAGCTGCTGACAAGGGCTACACCCTGCCCCGAAAGGGCTGCGTCCAGGGTCAGGGCGGTTTGGCTCAAACGCAACCCGTGGCCCCCGTGATCTTCTATTTTCAGTTTCTTGAGAAACGCGGGCCAAAGATCGTGTGTATCGTGCAACTTGGGCAGATGTGACAGGGATTCGGGTGCGAGCGGTAAGCGGTGTCCCGCGATGAGCGAGGGGGCCGCCACTGCGATGATCTCCTGACGGAACAGACGGAACGCATCAAGCGCAGCACCGAACGGTGGTTGCCCTTGGCGGATGGCCACGTCGATCCCGTCTCCATGAAAACTCGATACCTTTTCCGTGGCGAGGATTTGCAGGTCGATCTCTGGATGCGCGCCGGAAAAATCCGGCAGGTTCGGGATCAGCCACTTCGCGGCAAACGTCGGCGTGACGCTCACGAGGACCTTGCCCGGCTTGGGGCGCAAGGTTTCCGTGGCGGCGCGCAACTCTTCAAAAGCTGTGGCGACACGTGCATGATAGCTTCGCCCGGAGGGCGTGAACGCCAGCCCTTTTGGCAACCGCTCGAACAGCGGTATCCCCAGATGCGCTTCGAGCTGTCGCACCTGCTGCGCGACGGCCCCTTGCGTCACGCCCATTTCGTCAGCGGCGGAGCGAAAATTCAGGTGACGACCTGTCACATCGAAGGCGCGCAGGCCGTTGAGGGGAGGAATCTGACTCATCAGACAGTAATAAAACTACTGCCAGACAACATCAATTCTCCCGCGCTATATTTTTCCTACGCCATTATATTTAAGCGCAGGACAATGATGGGGAATGCAATGTCAGTAGAAAAAGTAGCGCTCGTCACAGCCGGTGGAAGTGGCATGGGGGCCGATGCTGCTCGCAGATTGGCCGCAGATGGCTTCCGGGTCGGGATTCTGTCGTCGTCCGGCAAGGGCGAGGCGCTTGGCAAGGAGTTGGGCGGTTTTGGCGTCACGGGATCGAACCGCTCGACAGAGGACCTTGCCGCACTGGTGCAAGGCGCGACGGAACGATGGGGCCGTGTAGATGTACTCGTCAACTCCGCCGGGCATGGTCCGAAAGGCCCCGTTTTGGAAATTTCAGATGACGACTGGCACTTGGGTATGGAAGTCTACCTGCTGAACGTCATTCGGCCCACACGGCTGGTGACGCCGCTGATGCAGGCGCAGGGTGGTGGCGCGATCATCAACATCTCGACCTTTGCTGCCTTCGAACCAGATCCGCTCTTCCCCACATCTGGCGTGTTTCGTGCGGGTCTTGCTGCCTTTACCAAGCTCTATGCAGACAAATACGCGGCTGAGAATATCCGTGTGAACAATGTCCTGCCGGGATTCATCGACAGCCTGCCTGAGACCGAGGACCGTCGCGCGCGCATCCCTATGGGACGTTATGGGCAGGCAGACGAAGTGTCCTCCCTGATCTCATGGCTCGCATCCGAGGGCGGTACCTACATGACCGGTCAGAACCTTCGGATTGACGGGGGGCTGACTCGTGCCGTCTGATGTTGCGATGGCGGCACCCTCGGCGGGTCGCGCCGCGTTTTCGGTGAAATGGGCAGCGTCGATCATCCAGATCATGGGCTACACCGCGACAGCTTTCGGCTGGACACCTTGGAACCTGTATCTGTTCCTTGTCGGCGTTCTTGGCTGGTTCGCGGTCGGCGTGCTTTGGAATGACAGGGCGATCATGTTGATCCACTTCGTCGCCCTTGGTGCCATGCTTGCCGGGATGAGCCGTAGCTGATTGCGATCAACTTGGCTATTCTACGCTCGACTGAAGGTCGTGAAAGGGCACCAAGCGTTCACCGGATGCACCCAGCACTGAGCCGCGGCAGCTCCGGATAACGGCGGTCACGGCCCAAATGTATGTGTCGGCTGCTGTTCGCAATCGAGAATTTGGCACGATTTCGGAAATCGCTCATATGTATCCGGCCTGTTGATCGGCTCGCGGGCCGTGGCCTTGATGGGGTTACGCACGCGCCGTGGTCTCATTACCGGCAAGGTCCATTACGACCATTTGGGCCGTCAGACTCTGGGGCGTATTTTCTCCGTTCCATGCTGTCCTCTCTATCGCGAACTCCTTCGTGACCGTGGAAAGCGTCAGATCGCTTCCATGGCCGCGTCTTTTGGCGCGTCAAACCGGGTGCCGTGCCGCAGAAGGCTCCAGGCGGTTCGAGCGAGCTTGTTGGCAAGCGCGATGGCCGCCTTGTTTCGTGGCATACGGGCGACCGCCTCGGTCAGCCACGATCCGAAACTGAAGTCGGACCATCGGTGTGGGCGCATCATGATTACTTTCGCCGCCTGCACGAACAACATCCTCAGATAGCGGCTGCCGCGTTTGGTGATCCTGCCGAGAATGGTGCGCCCTCCGGTGCTGAATTGTCGGGGCACCAGGCCAACCCAGGCTGCAAAATCGCGCCCCCTGTCGAACGCCTCACCTTTGCCGACGGCCGCGACCATCGCCGTCGATATCATCGGCCCGATGCCGGGTATTGTCATGATGTTGGCGCAGTTCTCTTCGGTGCGGCTGATCTCCTCGATCTCGCCCGAGATGTCCTCGATCCGTTTGTCCAACCAGAGCCAGTCGCCGTAGAGCCCGATCAGAATGCTGCGCATCCGGGGCGATATCTCGTCCCGTCGCTGTTCGAGGATGGTCTCGAAGGAATTCTTCAGCGCCCGCAGCCCCGACCTCACGGTGATGCCCTGCTCGATCAGGAAGGCGCGGATCTGGTTTATGGTGGCCGTGCGCCGCGACACCAGCCGGGCCCGGACCCGGTGCAGGGCCTGAAGGTCGAGCTGATCCTGATTTTTCTCCGAAACGGTCCGAAGATTGGGCCGGAGCGCGGCTTCCGCGATGGCCTCGGCATCGTTGTAATCGTTTTTCTGACCCTTGTTGAACGGCTTCACGAAAATCGCCGGTATGATCCGAGGCTCGAACCCCATACCCCGCAGCGTTCGGCTGACAAAATGGGCGCTGAGGCAAGCCTCCATTCCCACGATGCAGCGTGGGAGTTGCTCAAAAATGGCAGTCAGGGCCAAGCGCTTGATCTGCTTGCGCATGACCAGTTGGCCGGCCCGGTCGAACCCGACCAGATGAAACGTGTCCTTGCCGATATCGACACCGACGACGGCAAGGTTTTCCAAACGTCCTGTCTTCTTTGCACACATGGCTGCTTCTCCTTGATGCGCGGTTGATCCCGGTTAAGGATAACCCAACGGTGGGGAAGCAGCCGACACATCCCATTACCGGCCATCGAACCAGCATTCAGACGCCGCGGTGTAGCTTCCCCAGGACCCGCGCGTTTTCACCGACCTCGTCAGCTACATCGAGGCAGGCGACATCCGGCCCGTGGTTGCCGAAACTTACCCATTGCGCGAACATCGCGCGGCGCAGGAGGCGTTCCTCGAGAAGTCGCACATGGGCAAGATCGGGATCGAGATCTCCGGCTGACGGATACACGATGGGAATCGCAGCACCTCGTCGGGTTCTTCCACGAAGGGCACAACGAATGTCGCTGAGGACTCACCACCGCTTTCCGCACTGCAGAACAATGGCCTGAAAATCGCCGCCTGGGATCAACGTGACCGGCCCAGAGCTGCCATTCATGCCGGGCGCAGGAGAGGTCCTGAGGCAGCGCCAGACCGTACATCCCATCCCGTTCAGGGATGCCAACATTGCTGCGCGATAATGCATGACCCGTGTGTGAAGCTGCCTCGCGGGGAACGAACACAAAGGAGGCACCAAAGGAAAATCTATGTGAAATATGGTTTTTTGAAATCCACCGCGCGCCGGATATCGCTCGCGACACGAGAGAAAAGCGCCTCATGTGGCGATGGATAGTGAACCACGCAGTACTTCAGCAATGGCAGTCTGGGTCTGGTCAAAAGCTCTGTGACCCGCCCGCTGTTGATCAAGGGTACGAGATATTCGCGGGGAGTTATACAAAGTCCACGACCAGCAACAGCCAAACCCACCATCGCATGCAGACTGTCGACCCTGACGCTGTGTCGGGTGTTAATACCGTAGTTCGCGAACCACTCGCTGATGCTTTTGGAAAAACCGGAGGTTCTGCCTTGGGTGATGAAATTGAAGTCCTGCAAGTCCGAGATTTCCAGGATTTTTCCCGAGGGCACCAGGCCCGGCTTGCCGATCAGGGTGATTTCGACATCAGCGATTGGCTGGACGTGGGCATTGGATTGAAACGGCATTTCCGGCACCACGATAAGATCGAGTTCGCCGGTCTCGAGGCTGCTGTGCAGGTTGCGGCTCATATCGATGGTCAGTTCGAACTGAACGTCAGGGCCGGCGGCGAAGGAGGCCTCGAGGAACCGGGGCAGCCAGGTCAGGCTCGAAAGCTCGGTGACGCCAAGCCTGACAAGCGTGGCGATTGCCCGTCCTTCCGAGGTGAAGGAGGCAAGATTGTCAAAGCTTGCAACGGTTTCCCGCGCCTGGCTGACGAATTGCTCGCCTTGGGGTGTCAAGATCGCCTGCCGTTTGGAGCGGTCGAAGACCAGAAATCCCATCGATGCCTCAAGCTCTTGAATGCGTTTGGTTATTGTGGATTGCGTCAGGTGAAGTCGGCTTGCGGCGCGTTCGAAGGTGCCGCTGTCCACTACCGCCAGCATCGCGACCAACTGATTGTAAGTCAGACTCATTTCATTCCATACTCCGATGATATATTATCATAATTCATCACTATTAATCACCTTTCAAATAGGCCAATCTTTGCCCGAAGACCACCAGTCGCACATGAGGGAAAAACTTTGCTCGGGCCCAAATTAATATCCGATGACCTTGACCTCATCGACGCCATCCGGGAACGGTTTGCGCATGTGGACAGCTGCCCCTTTGGCGGGCCGCGTGTTTATTTCGAGAATGGCGGCGGTGCGCTGACGCTGAAATCGGTGATTGAAACCTCGGCCAGATTTGCGGGCATCCCCGACAATCAGGGGCGCGACAACCCTGCGGCCAAGGCATTGGCTCAGGTGGTGGAAAAGGCAAAGGCCGATCTGGCAGTCTTTATGAATGCAGGGTCTGGTCAGTTCATTGCAGGCGAAACCGGGACCGAGCTGCTGTACCGCATGATCCGTACCGCCTGTGTCAACGCGCCCAAGGGCTGCAAGATAATCGGCAGTTCGATAGAGCATCCCTCAAGCCGAAGCGCGGCGCGGCAATGGGCCGACACGACCGGCATGACCTATGTGAATGTGCAGCATGACGCGCCGAGTGGTGTTGTCACCGCCGAGGATTACGCCGCCTTGATGACGCCGGACGTGGGTGTGGCTACGATCCTGCATGCCTCGCCGGTCACGGGGATCGGCATTGACGTAGTGGCAATCGCCAAGGCGATACGGGCCGTGGCCCCGGACTGCGTGATCATCGTCGACGGAATCCAGCACGCCGCGCACGGTCATCTGGATCTGAGCACCTATGATGTCGATGGCTACGCAATCTCGCCCTACAAGGTTTTTTCGCGGCATGGCTACGGGATCGCCTGGATTTCCGACAGAATGACAGCATTCTCGCATGAGGCCCTTGTCGGTGGCCCCACCCGAAATTGGGAATTGGGAACGCGCGACGTCGGTGCTTATGCTGCGATCTCGGATGTCATCTCCTATTTCGATTGGCTGGGCGGCGAAGTGTCAGAAGAAACCGACGCCCGGAAACGGATCGAGGCCGCAGGTCAGGCGATCCATGACTATGAGGCCGATCTTACAAATGCGCTGATCAACGGGACTGCAAACCTTCCGGGGCTTCGGCATATGGACGGGGTGAGCATCCTGTCAGGAGCGAATAATCCTGCGCGGGTTGGAACGGTTTCATTCGTGGTCGATGGCATGGCCTCGACCGAAATCGTACAGCGCCTGCAAGATCATGGCATCCGAACCCACACGCGCACGGCAGATCACTATAGCGGCAACATCCTTCATCCGCTAAACCTGCCCGACTGCGTTCGCATTTCGATGTGCCACTACAATACCGGGCAAGAGGTTGCCCAAGCACTGAGAGCGATCAAGACAATCGTCGGTTAGCGTAAGCGAGCAGACGTTCCCACGGCGGGCCAAAAAAGCCGAATCAAGGCGGCCCGCACAAAACCGACCTGATTACAAATCAACAAGGAGGATCTCATGATCAAGACACTTAAAACGGCTGCAGCAGGCGCAGTTCTGGCCCTTGGCATGGCCGGTACGGCTGTCGCCCAAGAGCTTACGTTCTTTACCGTCGGTACAGGCGGCACGGCCTATACCTATTACCCGATCGGCGGTGTCATCGCGAACGCGATTTCTAAGCCTCCCGGATCGCGCGAATGTGGCGATGGCGGGTCTTGCGGCGTCGAAGGGCTGATCGCATCGGCCGTTTCCTCGCGTGGGTCGGTCGATAACGTGAATGCAATCATCTCCGGCCTGCGGGATTCAGGTTTTGCCCAGTCGGACGTCGCCTATTGGGCCTATACCGGCACAGGCACCATGGAAGGCAGCGCGCCCGCCACCGATCTGCGCACCATCGCGGCGCTGTTCGAAGAGCACATCCACCTCGTCGCCATGGCAGATAGCGGCATCAATTCCGTTGCCGATCTGGCCGGCAAGCGCGTGTCGCTCGATGAGCCGGGGTCTGGCACATATGTAGACGCGCTCTTGATCATGGAAGCCAACGGTCTGTCAGTGGATGATCTGACACCTGAGGCGCTCAAGGGTGGGGCAGCATCAGAAGCGCTGCGCAACAGCAAGATCGACGCCTTCTTTGTGGTGACCGGATATCCGACAGGGTCCTTGGTGGAGCTGGCATCGGCTGCGGACATCAAACTGGTGCCGATTGATGGTGCCGGCGCAGAGGCGCTGACTGAAAAGTACGGCTTTTTCTCTGCCTCGGATATTCCCGAAGGCACGTACGAGGGCGTTGCAGGCGTGAATACCGTCGCAGTGGGCGCCCAGTGGTTCACCTCGGCCAAAGCGGACGAAGAGCTGATCTACAACATCACAAAAGCCTTGTGGAATGAAGAATCCCGCAAGCTGCTGGATGTGGGTCATGCCAAGGGCCAGGCAATCACGCTCGACACGGCGCTCGCAGGGGTGGGTGTTCCCTTGCACGCAGGGGCAGAGCGTTACTACCGTGAAGCAGGATTGCTGAAGTAAATCGCAGCCTCTTGTTGCTGGCCTCGGGCGCCCATGTGCCCGAGGCTTCTTTTTGATCGCATCTTGGGGACAGGGCCATGACCGCTGACACCATTCCAGAACTCACCCCGGAACAGCTGGCCGAGATCGAACGAAAGTTCGACCCTGAAACGGCGTTCAGGCCTACCGGAAGAACGCTCGGGTTCATCGTCGCCTCGGTTCTGGTCGCGATGTCTGTCTACCACTTTTATGCGTCTGGCTTTGGTCTCGTGCGTGAGCTTTTGCACCGTGGCATCCACCTGTCTTTTGTCCTCGCACTGGTTTTTGTTCTCTTTGGCGTTCGCAAGACCGATTCCAGGATGCCCCCGCGCGCATGGTACCGCTTTGACGGTGTGCCGCTGGTTGATATCGCGCTGGCCCTGCTGGCTGTCGGTGCTGCCTTGTATTTACCTCTTCTGCCCCCTGCCGCTTTGGCTCAGCGGGTTGGAAACCCGTCGCCCTCCGACATTTTCATGGGGTCGGCTTTGCTGACCCTGACGCTTGAGGCCACGCGCAGAAGCGTCGGCCCCACGCTGCCGATCATCGGTCTTTTGTTCATTGCCTTTGCCTATTTCGGTCCATGGATGCCCGGCGCGCTCAAGCACGGTGGCTCGTCCTGGTTGGGCATCATCAACCACCTGTATATGACCAATCAGGGCATCTACGGCATCGCCATTGGCGTGATGGCACAATACGTATTTCTCTTCATACTTTTCGGAGTTCTGGCCACTCGCATCGGGCTGGGACAGCTGTTTATCGACCTCGCAATGGTCATCGCTGGCCGCTATTCGGGCGGGCCTGCAAAGGTCGCGATTTTCTCGTCGGCCTTCATGGGTACGATCTCCGGCTCTTCCATCGCCAACACCGTCACCACCGGCGCGCTGACCATACCCGCGATGAAAAGGGTGGGATATCCGGCGCATTTTGCGGGCGCGGTCGAGGCCACCGCATCGACAGGGGGGCAGATCACGCCGCCTATCCTCGGTGCGGCGGCCTTCATCATGGTCGAGTACCTCGAAATCCCGCTGAGGGATGTTCTGGCTGCCGCTCTCTTTCCGGCGCTTCTGCACTACTTCGGCATTTTCATCATGGTGCATCTGGAGGCCAAGAAGCTTGGCCTGCGCGGATTGCGCGCCGAAGAACTGCCCAAAATGGGCGTTGTGCTCAAGGATCACTGGCTCAGCCTGATCCCCTTGGCCATCCTTGTCTATCTCATCCTGTCCGGCAAAACTCCGGACTTTGCGGCTGTCTACGGGATCATCGCATGTGTCGTTGTCGGGTTCCTGAACCCCACACACCGTCTGACCATCAAAGATCTCTGGGACGGTCTTGCCTCAGGTGCCAAGAATACGCTGGCTGTGGGTGCCGCCGCTGCAACCGTTGGTGTTGTCGTCGGTGTGGTCACACTTACGGGCGTCGGCTTTCGCCTTGGTTATGTCGTCGTCCAGACAGCCACTGACATCGGCACAACGCTCAGTTCTCTGCCGCTCTTGGGGTATTTCACGGTGACGCAATGGGCGCTGTTTACTTCGCTTATTCTGATCGCAATTGCCTGCATCATCATGGGGGCCGGGATTCCGACGACGGCGACCTATATCATTCTCGTGGCTGTCGCGGCGCCCGCACTGGCCCAGCTTCAGGTCGAACCGCTCGTCGCACATTTCTTTGTGTTCTATTATGGGGTGCTGGCCGATATCACCCCCCCAGTCGCGCTCGCAGCTTACGCCGCCGCTGGGATCGCCGGGTCGAATCCGTTCAAGACGGGCAACACCGCCTTTCGTTTGGGGATCGCCAAAGCGCTGGTGCCTTTTGTCTTTGTCTATTCACCGGCACTGTTGTTGGTTGCAGACGGCTTCACCTGGTGGGCATTCACGATCACCCTGATCGGAGCCATGCTGGGCATCGCCTCGCTTGGCGTTGCCTTTTCAGGCTATCTTTTCTCAAAGCTCAAGACATGGGAGCGTTGGTGGGTTGCTCTTGTCTCGTTTCTCTTCATTGCGCCAGGCTTGGTCACGATGGGAGCAGGCATCGCCCTGATGTTGCCGATTTTGGTACTTCAAGCGAAGCGCAGCAATGAGACAGTACAACCGGTTTAGGGCGAGGCGCCGACGACGATCGGTCGTCGAAATTAATGCGCTGATCTGCTTCCTGCTATCCGCATCTTGTGGCGCACCACGTTGTGCATTTGAGTTTCTGCGGTAGCATCGGCATGTTTTTAACAGAATCTGCGGATCACTTCAGTTGCCAGGCCCGGCAATCAGAACTTTGCAAAGAGTGCTTTCTGCGCCCCATCTCTGCCGTTCGAGCCGACAGCAGCGAAAGTCCGCTCTCCTGAAGGTTTTTCGATGCAGGCCGCTGCGCAACTTTGACGGCCGCAGGCTGGCGGCCTGCGTTGACAAACCTCGGAAGCCCGTCGGACCATAAGCTCGACTCGCTTGTGCGTGGCGAGAGGTGGTTCGGGAATTCTGAACAGCCTGGAAAAGTGGATTTTTCACGCAACAGCAGCATGATGCTGCGAGCGAGGAGAAGACCATGGCAAGACGACCCCGCCGGAACCACAGCCCGGCATTCAAGGCGAAAGTGGCGGTAGCAGCGATCAAGGGTGAGAGGACTCTGATCGAGTTGGCGCAGGACTTTGACGTCCATCCGAACCAGATCAAGCAATGGCGTGACCAGTTGCTGGAAGGTGCGACCGGGGTGTTCGGGGCCGTGGCCAAACCGGATGCGGAACCGGCAGTCGATATCAGAACCCTGCATGCGAAGATCGGGGAGTTGGCGCTGGAGAACGATTTTTTGTCCGGCGCGCTCGGCAAGGCGGGTCTGTTGGCGAGCGCAAGAAAATGATTGATCCCACTGCGCAGCTAAGCGTCAGCCGCCAGGCCATTGTGCTGGGGATCAGCCGAGGCAGCGTCTATTACCGGCCGCGTCCGGTCCCGGATGCCGATCTGAAGCTGATGCACCGGATCGATAAGCTGTGACGTTGCCCGATGTTTTCTGAGTGATGTCGGAGGCTTGTAAGCGCCGCGCCATCGCCCTCATTGTTTGAAGCTGCCGACTGTCTGAGATGCGCCCTGCATAGCAGGAGGTGTCTTATGGATCGTGATGTACA
>NZ_FZNN01000013.1 GCF_900188035.1 Puniceibacterium sediminis
TCAATGCCCTCGGCACTGCCGAGATCATTCGCGTGGCATAACGCCAGCGGGGTAAGGGGAAGTCATGCCTCAGGCGTGAGTTCTGCAACAATGCCCCCCGGTGTTGTCCGCGCAGGACCAGCAAGGTCTTGGGCAGTCCTGCCCATGCCGAAAAAGCCGACAGCCTTGGCCCGGCGACCAGACGGCGCGATGGTTTTATCAGCCCCGCAGCGCGCAGCACTATGCCAACGCGCCGCAGGATGTGCCGCGCAACGGGTCAGGGGCGTGACGCGATTTCCCTGACACCGATCTTTCGTGACAGGGTATGAAAGTTCAGCCCCATTCCGATTTCACTTCGGCCCACATCTCTTGCATCCATACCGGCACCTGTGTCGGGTCAAGAGCGACGGTTCCCGTCTCGACGATCGTCGGATCCTTCAGCGCGTCGCCAAGAAGGCTAAGGTTGAAATCCCCCTCGTAGGTGTCGCCGCGATAGGTGCGGGTCGGGGTTGCGGTCTTGCCGTCCAGCAGGTTGATAAGGCCTTCGGCCATGGTCATTCCGGCAATCGCGCCCGCCATGCTGTCGGTCGGGTAATGAACCCCGGCCACCGTACGGTTGGTTGCGATGCGCGCGGCATAGCGCATGACTTCGTTCTGGGTCTCGACCGCCATGGCAGGATCAAAGGGAACGTCATAGAAGAGGCGCGAAAACAGCGTGGCCAGCACAAAGGATTCCGTTGCGTGGCCGCTGGGAAAGGACGGGTGACCCGGCGTCTGGATCACCGGCTGCACTGCGCTGGACAGGGCGATGGGCCGTGCCACATCCAGCCCCATCTTGACCGGCATCTCGATCAGCTTGCACAGGCTCAGCATGGTGTCGGCCATACGCAGGGTCCACTTGGTGGCATCCCCGCTCAGATACGACACCATCCCGAAGAACGGCAGCAGCTGGCCGGTCTGCACCGTGATTTCCTCAAGCCGGTCGGACTGCAGATCCGCCGCTGCGCGCATATAGTCAATCTGATGATCCTTGAGGAACGCGGTGGTCGGTTTGTGGAGCGTTGCCAGTGTCTGGCCCTGAACGGTGATCGATGCGGTGTCGTTGGCATGGGCGCTGCTGGCAAGCGATACCGCGAACTGCGTGCTTAGCGTCTGGATAAGCACCGCGTCGCGCGGGCCTTCGGCGAGCTTGCGGAAGGTGTCCCAGGCGGATTGCTGGGCTGGGGTGCGGTTTGCCCCCGGCCACATGCGTTGGGTGCCTGCGCGGGCCGAGAGCATTGCCCAGCTCGGCGCAGGGAGCGAGACGGTCTGAACGCCCTGAACCCCCTGCACGCCTTGGACCCCCTGGACCCCTTGAACACCCTGGACCCCTTGAACGCCCTGAACGCCCTGAACGCCGAATATTGCCATCTGACTTCTCCAATTCACTGCGGAACAAATTGTGGCACACCCTGACGTGCATCGCGACACAGGTCAAAAGACATTAATGCCCTTAGGGAAGCATTAACGATATTTTTACGAAGATTGCGTCGTCGATACCGCGATGCTACGATCCTTTCATAGTGTGCCGCCCAAGCGGCTCTTTTGACGTGCGGGATCAGCATGAGTGACGCAGGCGCGGCAGTCAGAATTTCGGTGATTGGACCGTTCAAGGTGACGGCCCCTTGTGGTGCTGACATTACGCCGACCGGCGCCAAAAACCAGGCGCTTTTGGCCATTCTGGCGCTGACACCTGGCATGAGCCGCCCGCGCCGCTGGCTGGAAGACAAGCTGTGGAGCACGTTTGGCCCCGAACAGGCCAGCGCAAATCTGCGGCAGGCCCTGTCAAAACTGCGCGCGCTGTCGCCGGATCTTGCAGCTGCGCTGAATGGCGGGCGCATTGCGCTGTCGCTGGACCCGCAATTGGTGGCGGTTCAGGACATCGCCGCCCCGGGCTTGCCCCATGACGACCGTGAGCTTCTGGAAGGTCTGGACGTGCGCGATCCGGAATTCGAGGACTGGCTGCGCGCCGAACGCGCCCGGCTGCGCGACGCGATCGAAGCCGCGCGCCCGCGCGAGGCGCGGGGTGTGATCATCGAGTGCCGCACGGATGTGCATGGCACGGACCAGAATGCCATTATCGGCGAGATCCTTGCCAACCAGATCGGTCAGACCGTGGCCGACAACGTTCGTGCCTGGCGTCGATCCGGGCAGATCAATGGCGCCACGCAGCGGCAGGAAGGCGATCTTCAGATCAGCTGCGATCTGATGGAGAACAACGGCAAGCCCAACATCTTTATCAAGATCGTGCATATCCCGACCGGGCAGATCCTGTATTCCAAACTACAGGCGCTGGAACATGCATCGGACGTGCTGAATTCTGCCGTCCCCATTTCGGCAATCGTCTTCGAGGCCGCCGACCGCGTGATCGGCAAACTGCCCCTGATCGTAGAGAACGCCCGCCCCGAAGCCCGTGCCACGGCGCTGGCGCGGTTGGCGCTTTACCGGATGTTCAGCTTTGAGGCCGAGTCGCTGCGCGAAGCCGACAGCCTGCTGAGTCAGGCCTATGACGTTGACCGCAATGGCGTATACCTCGGTTGGCGGTCGTTGGTGCGGATGATCCAGCTGATCGAGCTGCTCGAGGACAATCCGCAGGCGCTACGGGAAGAGGCGGCATGGCTCAGCCAGCGCGCCATCGAGGATTCCTTTGACAATTCTCTGGTGCAAGCGCTGGTGGCGCAGGTGTTGGTGATGGAGTTGGGCGATCCGGTGGGTGGCATCGAAATGGCCCGGCTGTCGGTCGAGCAGAACCCAGCGAATGGCTTTGGCTGGACAGCGATGGCCATGTCGCACATGCGGGCGGGCGATGCGGCGCTGGCGATCAAGTATTCGACCCAGGCGCGCCAGATCGCGCGATTTTCCCCCTTCCGCCAGTGGTGGGAGGTCAATCACTGCGTGGTGAACATCGCCTGCAACCAGCCCGCCGAGGCCATTGCCGCAGGTGAGGCCGCGGCCCGGGCCGCGCCGTCCCTGCGCCCGGCACACCGGCATCTGCTCGCGCTGTATGCGATGGACGGGCAGATGGACAAGGCATTGGCCACCGCACAGAAGCTTACGAAGATCGAGCCGGGCTTTACGCTGGACCGGTTCATAAATGACGAGACCTATCCGGTGCGAACGCTGCGCACCAAGGGTCTTCTGGAGCCGATCCGCGCCTTGCTGTGATGTTTGCGCCCGGTGCATGCGCCGGAATGAGGGCTCGGCTCCTCACACTGCGCGAAATATTTCAGAGAAGATGAAGCGGATGCGGCGTCATTCGTCGAGCGAGCCGTGCACGGCGAACTGCATGATGTCCGCCTCCTGAGGTTCAATCACCCGGAAGGTTTCGCGTACGCCTGCTTCGGTCAGCTCACGGGCGACGGTCAGAAGGGTGTTGGGCGCATGGTCGTCGCAGAGTGCGATCATCTGGTCTATTTCTTCGGTGGCAACGGGCCGCGCGGCATCGGCGGACGGGGCACCGTAGGTGTCGACAAAGTGCTGGGCCAGCGACGCGATCAGGGTTTCGCGTTCGGAGGGTTCCAACTGGGTCACGGCGACAAAGCTGACGCGGCCACAGGTTTCGATCCCGAACCAGCCGTTGGAAAAGGCCTGACGCGCCTTGCCGACCAGATCGCCTTCGGACCAGTTGGAGAATTCGAACCCGCCCGAGAGGCACCATTCACCGGTGCGCGCGGGGTTTTGGAAGACGCGGGTGTCGCTTTCGTCGAAATGGATCGCGCGGGCAAGCTTCATGTCTGTGTCTCCAGCAGGGCGGTGAGCGGGATAAGGTGGGTCGTGCCATCGGATTTGAGCAGCATGCCGAGTTGTTCATCCACACCAAGGAATGTGCCGTCCATGCCGGATTGGCTGACCGGCTGGCCAAGGCCATGGACAAGGCCGCTCCACTCACGGTGCAGCGGTGACATGCCTTCCTCTTCCCAGCGGTGGATCCAGGTGAGCGTGTGGCGGGCCCAGGATTCAAGCAGGTCTTGCGGGCTGAGATCGCCGCAGCCTTCGCCGTGAAGGGCGGTTTCGTCCGGCGTGGCACCCTGATCGTCGGTGGTGATGAGGAACCTGAGAGTGAAGCCGATGACAAGCCAGTCGGGGATCGCGGCAGGGTCGGCGGTGGATGCCGCCGCGCGGAAGGCCCCGCAGCGCCCGCCGTTGACGCGGATCACACCGTCCCAGTCGAGATGCACCGGCACCTCGGGCGGGGCGAGCGCACCAAGCGCGTTCTGCAGGCCGACACCGCAGAGCGGCAACATGGCCATGGCCTGCGCCAGCGGCACTTCGGGTGCGCAGATCAGAGCGGCGCGCAGATCGCCGGAGAGATCATAGAGGATCAGCCCGGCATCACAGCCCTGCTGCGCGGCCTGACAGGCGGCTGCAAAGGGATCGTGCCCCGCAGCATTCAGGCCACTGAGAAGCGGCGGGAACTGCGGGGCCATGCTCATGCGCGGCCTTCGGAGATCAGGCGGCGGGCCAGATCGCGGAAGGTTTGTGCCTGCGGGCTGTCGGGTTTGGAGACGACGATGGGCGCGCCCCCATCCGAGGCAACCCGAATATCGAGATGCAGCGGGATTTCGGCCAGCAGCGGAACACCGATTTTCGCAGCCTCTGACGCGACTCCGCCGTGGCCAAAGATATGTTCTTCGTGGCCGCAGTTGGAACAGATGTGCGTCGACATGTTCTCGATCAGGCCGAAGATCGGCACTTTCATCTGGTTGAACATGTCGATGCCCTTGCGCGCATCGAGCAGCGCAACGTCCTGTGGCGTGCTGACCACAATGGCCCCGTCGACCTGCGCCTTTTGCGCAAGGGTCATCTGCACGTCGCCGGTGCCGGGTGGCAGATCGACCAGCAGCACGTCAAGCGCGCCCCACTGGACCTGGCTCATCATCTGTTGCAGCGCGCCCATGAGCATCGGGCCACGCCAGACGACAGCCTGCCCTTCGTTGGTCATGAGGCCGATGGACATCATCGTGACGCCAAAGTTGCGCATCGGCAGGATGGTCTTGCCATCCGGGCTCGCGGGACGTCCGCTGACGCCCAGCATCCGGGGCTGGCTGGGCCCGTAGACGTCGGCATCCAGAAGACCGACACGGCGACCTTCGGCTGCCAGCGCGCAGGCCAGGTTGGCCGAGACTGTGGATTTTCCCACGCCGCCCTTGCCCGAGGCGATGGCGATGATCCGGTCCACGCCGGGGATCTTTTCCGGCCCGCCCTGCAGTGGCGCGGGCGCGTGGGAATGTCCGTGGCCCGACCCTTTGAGGTCCGGTGGCGGTGCCTTGGCGGAATGGGCGGTCATCACGACCGAGACGTTCTTGGCCCCGTCCAGCGCCTTGATCAGATCCTCGGCTTCTTGGCGTACGGGCGTGTAGGCCTGCGCCTTGTCCCCCGGCACTTCGAGCACGAAGCGCACGGTGGCCGCCTCGACTGTCAGAGCCTTGACCAGACCGGCGGTTACGATGTCATCGCCCGAGACCGGGTCCTTGACGGATTTCAGCGCGGTCAGGACCGCGTCGCGTGTCAATGTCACGTCTGTCTATCCCTGGATCTTGCCGGTCACGACATGTTCGAGGTCAAGACCATCGACCGTCAGAACCACTTTGGCTTGGTATGTCTTGCCCTCGGTGTCGGGCACATTGCGCATCGCTTCTTCGATAGCCTGCTGGCTGGTGACGCCCACCTGTTTCAGAAACTTGCGCATCGACATGTTGAAATCTTCGCTCATCGGATCTCTCCCCTGGCTCCTGTGAAGCATTGACGGGTTTAGGCGACCGACCCTAGGCTTGCAAGTCACACGTTGTGGAACGGGACCTGAGGGAGGGGCCGCGATGCGCTGGAATTGGGCGGTGAGGGTGCTTGCGCTGGTGGCTGCGGGGCCGCTAAGCGCGCAGGAGGCGGACAAACGTCTGACTCTGGCAGCGCCCAAAACCCTAACGGAGTCGGGGCTGATCGACTTCCTCGTGCCACGATTTTCGCTGAAGACATCGATACGGATCACGCTCGCGCCCGAGGGTGCCGGGGCGGATGCGGTGCTGGGCGATGAAGGTGTGGCAGCCTTTGAGGGTCTGGATCAGGTCTGGCATCTGGACGTGGGTGCGGATCCGGATGCACAGCGGTTTGCCGACTGGTTGATGTCGGACGTCGGGCGCGGGACGGTGGATCAGTTCGCCGTCGACGGCACGGCAGTGTTTTCGTCATCGCTGACGCAATTGGTCGAGGTGGCAGAAGTCAGTTATGACGGTGATGCGGCGCGCGGGGCCGAATTGGCGCTGGAACGTTGCGGGCGTTGCCATGTTGTCAGCGAGGAGAACCGGATGAAGGCCATCGGCTCGACCCCGTCTTTTGCGGTGCTGCGGACACTGCCGAACTGGGACGGGCGGTTTCTGGCATTCTATACGCTGAACCCGCATCCGGCATTCACCCAGGTGGCCGAGGTGACGCCGCCGTTCGATCAATCCCGCCCATCCCCAATTGAACCTGTGCGGATTACCTTGGACGAGTTGGAGGATGTCCTGAGCTTTGTGGCGGCCATGCCGCCTGCGGATCTGGGCGCGCCGGTGCAGTCGCGATAGGATGGCGCTGCAGGCCCCGGATAAGTGGGCCGGGGAGTAAACGCCTCCCCTGCCCTCAGTGATCCTTGCGCTTGGACGGACCTTCGTTCAGGTAGTCGTCGGTCGTGCGCACGCGGCGCGGGGTGCCCATGGCAAAAGGGTTGTTTTCCGAATGATACTGCGCCTCGATCCGGCATTTGTCGCACATCTGGATCATGCGGGCGGTCTTTTCATTGGCAAACATCGCGTGCTTGCCTGCAAGTTTCTCAACCACCTTTTCGACGGTTGATTTCACGCCGAACAGGCCACCGCATTCGATGCAGGGGAACGGCTCTTCTTCGTGGAGCACGCGCTGGGACAGGGCAGAATCGCTCAGATCCAGTTGGGGTTGCAGTTCGATCGCCTTTTCCGGGCAGATCGTCGCGCAGATGCCGCATTGCAGGCAGGCATCTTCCTGAAACAGCAGCTGGGGCTTGTCTTCGTTATCGCCAAGCGCGCCCGAGGGGCAGAGTGAGACGCAGGACAGGCACAGCGTGCAGGCTTCCTTGTTCACCAGCACGGCACCGTAGGGGGCGGCGGGAGGCAGGGAAACGGTGACGCCTGCCGGGTTCAGCGCCTTGGCCGCGACGCGAGTGACCTGACGGCGGGTGCCAATGGGCAGGACGGGGGTTTTCACCGACTGGGCACGCTCGGCGGAATAAAGATGTTCGGACAGGGCGTCCGGGTCCATCATATCCAGCAGCGCAACCGCCGCCCGCCCCGCCACGGCATTGGCCAGCGACATCTCGAACTCAGGCGTGTCACGTTCTGTGCGAGGGGCGAGCAGGACATCGACCGAAGCAAAACCGCAGGACAGAGCGGCGAGCATTTCAGCATGGCCGAAGCCTGCCAGCGCCTCGACCTGTAGCGGGATCACATCGCCCGGCAGGCCGTTGCCAAAGCGGGCAGAGAGGCGGATCATTTCGGCCCCGTGGTCGTCATGCACCAGAAGGCGCGCGTCGCGTCCGCCCGCGCGGCGATAGGTGCCAGACAGGGTGTCGAGACGGCGAAAGACCGAGGATACCGGCGGGGCGTCATAGGTGATGGCACCCGAGGGGCAGAGCGCCGAACAGGCGCCGCAACCGGCGCAGATCATCGGGTCGATGGCCACATGTTCGCCAGCCGAGGTGATGGCCCCGGTGGGACAGATGTTGAGGCATTTCGAACAGCCGGTCTGTTCAGCGCGGGAATGGGCGCAGAGGGATTCTTCGAGCCGGACATACAGCGGCTTTTCGAAGGTGCCGACCATTTGCGCGGCCTCTGACGCGGCCTGTGCCAGGGCGATCGGCTGGCGCGGATCAGCGCGCAGATAGCCTTCGCGCTTTTCCGGGGCGGGGAACAGGGGTGTGCCGCTGGTGAGGTCCAGAATAATGTCACATTCAGAGACTGCGCCGTCACGCGGGACAGAAAATTCGAACAAACCGCGCCCGCCGGGCAGAAGCTGCTGGAAGGCGTCGATACGCAGGTTGAAGCCGCCAAGGGCCCCCTGCGCCCGCCCCAGACGCCCCCGGATCACGTCGAAACGACGGTCCATGGGCGCGTCGGCGCCGTCCGTCTGCAGCACGGTCACGGCCAATTGATCACAAAGGTTTGCGGCAGTGGCAAAGGCGACCTCGCCCGCGCCAAGGATCAGGCAGGTGCCTTCCGACAGGATATCAAGCGAGCGGGCTGCGGGCAGGACCAGCGCCGCCTCGGCCGCCAGCGCGGCCATCTTGGGGGTGGGGTTCGTGCCTTTCACGGTCCAGCCGGCCCGATCGCGCAGATCGACGAAACCGGGGGCGTCGGCGCCCAACTCTTCGGCTAGAGCCTCAAAAAACGGACGTTCCTGCTGGCAGGCGACGATCACATCGCCCGCGTTCAGGGCTGTGGCCGCCTGTTCGGATTGGTGCTGGCAGAGGCCGGTATAGACCTTTGTGCAAGCCAGCCCTGTGGCCGCGCCGATGGCTTCGGCATCGACCGTCTGGCTACCCAGACAGTCACATAGCAGCAGCGTTTTCGCCATGTCTCGTTCTCCCGACTGGTCCGCGATCAACCCCGCACCTCTGCCGCCATAGTGTGCCGGGAGATGGACAAAGGGAATGCTGAAACCTATGCTTTCTGAAAATGTATGCCCGGAAATACCGGAGCCAGGGGCCGGACACAAGCGCCGCCCCAAGCCACGCCAGGGGAGATGCCGTGAGCCTGCAGGATCAGAAAAGCGTAACCATGCCAGTCGGCGTCGTGATCCGGCGCCGTCCCGGAGTGACCCGCTGGGCGAAATGGGTCTGGACGCCGGTGGCCATTCTGCCGGGTGCCGGACCTGCGGACTGGAAGGTGCTGCGCGAGGAAGGCGAGACGGTCGAGTTCCACGCCGCCACGGTGCCGCTGACGTTATATCGGGGCGAAGCCGAAGCCTACATGGTCGCCCTGTCCCAACCCGAGCCGCCGGTCTTTGTGATTCTGCGGCAGGGTGAACAGGGCGCGCAATGGCCCTATCACGTTCATATGGTCACGGCCTCGCCGCATGAGGCACTGCTCTATTCCGAAAGCGGTGAAGAGATCGTCGAGCGGATCGCGATGCCCAAGGGGCTTCTGGCCTGGGTCGGATCCTATACCAAGGCGCATTACGTCGAAGAGACCTTTGTCAAACGCAAGCGGCGGCAGCATCTGGAAGACAAGACCGAGGATGGGATTGGCGATCCGCGCATCTCTCAGGCGAGCGATGTCTATCGTGCACCCGGCTCCAGCCGCAAAGCAGGTGAAACATGAGTAAGGGCGACGAGGGCGGCTTCTGGACGCGCCGCCGCGCGCGCGTGGCCGAGGAAGAGGCCGCAGAGGCAAAGGCGCTGCAAACCGAGGCTGACGAGGCTGAGGCCGCGCGCCTTGCCGCTGAGCAGGCCGAAAAGTCTGACGCCGAGATCCTTGCCGAATTCGACCTGCCCGACCCGGATGACCTGATCCCCGGTCAGGACATCGCCGGATTCATGCACAAGGCGATTCCCGAACATCTGCGCCGTCGGGCGATGCGCCGGCTCTGGCGGCTGAACCCGGTTCTGGCCGTACTGGACGGTCTGAATGACTATGACGGGGATTTCACCAACGCCGCGACGGATGCGCCGGGGGTCAAGACCTCATATCAGGTCGGCAAGGGCCTGTTGCGCCACGTCGAGGCCCTCGCCAAGGCTGAGGCCGACAAACTTTCGGCAAAAACTGCAGAAATTTCAGAAAATTCCGATGGCGCCGTAATATCTGCAGCGATACCGGAAGAAGTGCAGGGTGCGCCCGATGCTGCACCCGCATCTGCGACCAAGGTCGTAGTGTCGGAGCAAGAGATTGGTGAGAAAAGTGAACCAGATGAAGGGGATCCAGTGCTTCCGCGCAGAATGCGATTCACTTTCGAGACGGAGAAAGAATGACCAGCCCCGCTGCCGCAACCATCGACGTTTCGCCTGAGGATCGGCTTCGTGCCGACCTGTACAACTATTTGGGCGTGTTGCTGGCCAGCCCCGCGGACGAGATGATGCTGACGCAGACCGCCGGGCTTTCGGGGGATGAAACCGATCTGGGTCGTGCCATCGAGCGACTGGCCGACTGCGCCCGCACGAGCAAACCCAAGGACGTGAGCCGCGAATTCAACGCGCTGTTCATCGGGCTTGGCCGGGGCGAACTCCTCCCCTATGCGAGCTATTATCTGACTGGGTTCCTGAACGAGAAACCCCTGTCAGCCCTGCGCAACGATCTGGCCGCCCGTCGGATCAGCCGTGCACCAAATGTTTACGAACCAGAGGACAACATCGCCACGATGATGGAGGTGATGGCAGGGCTGATCGTCGGGCGCTTTGGCGCGCCGGCGACGCTTAGCGATCAGCGGGTGTTCTTCAATCGGCATGTCGCGCCCTGGGCGGGGCACTTCTTTGCCGATCTGGAAAAGGCCAAGACCGCGATGCTGTACAGCGCCGTCGGAACGGTCGGACGCGCCTTCATGGATATCGAGCGCGAGTCGTTCCGGCTCGGATCGGACTGAATCTGGCCGGAGCGATCCGGCGACAAACGGCGGGCCCGCCCGTCCTTACCGAAAGCGGCCCCATTCAGGGCCGTTGAACCATAAAAGGGAGACCTTCCATGTCCAAGAAAGACGAGACGGCCAGCAGCCGACGCGATTTTCTGAAGCTGGCCGGCACTGCGGGCCCTGCGGCAGTTGTCGCCGTGACCCTCAGCGGTGAAGAGGCTGAAGCGGCCCCCGCCCCGGCGGATGGCAAGATGCAAGACACTGCGCATACCCGCGCCTATTTCGACAGCGCCCGGTTCTAAGGGCGGAACACCACACTGAACGATTGCTACGTTGCGGGCACGCTGCGAGCTGACCAAGCCAAAACCTGACCACACAGTCGGGCAGCACGGGAGAAGAAAATGCTTAGGAAAAAGACCAACGGGGTGACTCGACGGCCCCAGCGAACCGGTATTCTGTCCGAGATCGCAGGTTCGTCAGTTGATCGTCGCGCATTCCTGCGCGGATCGGGTCTGGCCATCGGGGGGCTTGCCGCTATTGCCGCCACTGCCGGATCGGTGACGCAGGCCAGCGCGCAAGCCGCCGTGACTGGCGCCGTGCAGACTGTGAAATCGATTTGTACCCATTGCTCCGTCGGCTGCACCGTGATTGCCGAAGTGAACAACGGCGTCTGGGTCGGTCAGGAACCAGGCTGGGACAGCCCCTTCAACCTTGGCGCCCACTGCGCCAAAGGTGCCTCGGTGCGCGAACACGCGCATGGTGAGCGCCGCCTCAAGTACCCGATGAAGAAAGAGGGCGGTGAGTGGGTCAAGATTTCCTGGGAACAGGCGATCAACGAGATCGGCGATCAGATGAACGCCATCCGTGACGAAAGCGGCCCGGATTCTGTTTACTGGCTGGGCTCTGCCAAGCATAACAACGAACAGGCCTATCTGTTCCGCAAGTTCGCCGCCTACTGGGGCACCAACAACGTCGATCACCAGGCGCGGATTTGCCATTCGACCACGGTTGCAGGTGTTGCGAACACATGGGGCTACGGCGCCATGACCAACAGCTACAACGACATCCACAACTCGCAGGCCATCTTTGTCATCGGCGGCAACCCCGCCGAGGCGCATCCCGTGTCGCTGCTGCACCTGCTCAAGGCCAAGGAGCAGAACAACGCGCCGCTGATCGTCTGCGATCCGCGTTTTACCCGTACTGCGGCACATGCCGACGAATATGTCCGGTTCCGTCCGGGTTCTGACGTTGCACTGGTCTGGGGTATTCTTTGGCACATCTTCGAGAACGGGTGGGAGGACAAGGAGTTCATCCGCACCCGCGTCTGGGGCATGGACCAGATCAAGGAAGAAGTCGCCAAGTGGAACCCCGAAGAGGTCGAGCGTGTGACCGGTGCCCCCGGTGCGCAGCTTGAGCGCGTTGCGCGCACGCTGGCAAACAACCGCCCCGGCACCGTCATCTGGTGCATGGGTGGCACACAGCACTCCAACGGCAACAACAACACCCGCGCCTATTGTGTTCTGCAGTTGGCACTTGGCAACATGGGCGCCGCCGGTGGTGGCACGAACATCTTCCGTGGCCACGACAACGTGCAGGGCGCGACCGACCTTGGCGTTCTTGCTGACACGCTGCCGGGTTACTACGGCCTGTCGGCAGGCAGCTGGGCACACTGGGCCCGCGTTTGGGAAGAAGATCTGGACTGGCTCAAGGGCCGCTTTGCGGTGATGCCGGGTGCCGGAACCGATGGTGCCGACCGTCTGATGATGAACGAGACCGGTATTCCGGTGTCGCGCTGGATCGACGGTGTGCTTGAGGATCGTGAAAACATCGACCAGCCGGACAACACCCGGGCCATGGTTCTGTGGGGCCACGCGCCCAACTCGCAGACCCGTATGCCCGAGATGAAGACGGCTATGGAAAAGCTCGACCTTCTGGTCGTGGTCGACCCCTACCCGACAGTTTCCGCAATCATGCAGGACCGCACCGATGGTGTTTATCTGCTGCCCGCGGCGACACAGTTCGAAACCTACGGGTCGGTGACGGCGTCCAACCGTTCACTGCAATGGCGTGAGAAAGTCGTCGAGCCGCTGTTCGAGAGCAAGGCGGATCACGTGATCCTCAAGATGTTCTCGGACAAGTTCGGTTTCACCGACCGGATGTTCAAGAATATCGCGATCAATGGTGATGAGCCGCTGATCGAGGATATCACCCGCGAGTTCAACCGCGGCATGTGGACCATCGGCTATACGGGTCAAAGCCCTGAGCGGATGCGGATGCACATGGAAAACCAGCACACCTTTGACCGCACCACGCTGCGCGCCAATGGTGGACCGGCTGACGGCGATTTCTATGGTCTGCCGTGGCCAAGCTGGGGCACGCCCGAGATGAACCACCCCGGATCGGCGAACCTCTATGACATCTCGCTGCCGGTGGCGCAGGGTGGCATGGGCTTCCGCGCACGCTACGGCGTTGAACGGAACGGTGACAACCTGCTGGCCGAAGGCGTCTATCCCGTCGGTTCGGAAATCCAGGATGGATATCCTGAGTTTTCCATGCAGATGCTGATTGACCTTGGATGGGACGGCGATCTGACGGCAGAAGAGCGCGCGTCGATTGAAAAGGTCGCAGGTTATCAGGCCCCCGAAAACGCGGGCAATGGTACCGAAGAGGTCGGCGAAACGTCGCAAACCGGCGAACGGCCCTCGGATTACGCGGGCCAGGTTGGTGGCGTGAACTGGAAGACCGACCTTTCGGGCGGCATTCAGCGTGTCGCGATTGCCCACGGCTGCGCCCCCTACGGCAACGCCAAGGCGCGTGCCGTGGTCTGGACCTTCCCGGACCCGGTCCCGCTGCACCGCGAACCGCTCTATTCCAACCGGCGCGATCTGGTGGCGGATTACCCGACCTACGAGGACAAGAAATTCTGGCGGCTGCCGACCATGTATGCGTCGATCCAGAAGAACGACTTCTCCAAGGACTTCCCGACCATCCTCACCTCCGGCCGTCTGGTCGAATACGAGGGCGGCGGCGACGAAACCCGGTCCAACCCCTGGCTTGCCGAGCTTCAGCAGGACATGTTCATCGAGATCAACCCGCGTGACGCCAACAATACCGGCGTGCGTGACGGGGCAATGGTCTGGGTGCACGGTCCTGAGGGCAGCAAGATCAAAGTCAAGGCGATGGTCACCGAACGTGTGGCAAGTGGTGTGGCCTTCATGCCCTTCCACTTTGGCGGCTTCTGGCAGGGTGAGGATCTTCGGTCGAAATACCCCGAAGGCGCCGACCCCTACGTGTTGGGCGAATCCACCAACACCGTACAGACCTATGGCTATGACAGCGTGACACAGATGCAGGAGACCAAGGCCACTCTCTGCAGAATCGAAGCGGTATAAGGAGTATATGAGACATGGCACGAGCTAAATTTCTCGTCGACGCCGAACGCTGCATCGAGTGCAACGCCTGCGTCACCGCCTGCAAGAACGAACACGAGGTGCCCTGGGGGATCAACCGCCGCAAGGTGGTGACGATCAACGACGGCTCGCCCGGTGAACGGTCGATTTCGGTAGCCTGCATGCACTGTTCGGACGCGCCCTGTATGGCGGTCTGCCCGGTGGACTGTTTCTACCAGAACGAAGAGGGCGTGGTCCTGCACTCCAAGGATCTGTGCATCGGCTGCGGCTACTGCTTTTACGCCTGCCCCTTTGGCGCGCCGCAGTATCCTCAGGCCGGCAACTTCGGTTCGCGCGGCAAGATGGACAAGTGCACCTTCTGCTCGGGTGGTCCGGAAGAGGACAACTCCCAGACCGAATTCCAGAAGTACGGCCGCAACCGGATCGCCGAAGGCAAACTGCCGATCTGCGCCGAGATGTGCGCCACCAAGGCTCTGCTCGCCGGTGACGGCGATATCGTGTCGGCCATCTACCGCGAACGCGTCGTCGCGCGCGGTTTCGGTTCGGGCGCATGGGGCTGGGGCACAGCCTATGACCAGAAGGGTGGCTGACGCCTTTTGACATCGGGGGCCAGCGCAGCGACCTGCTGCGCTGGCCCTTTTCATCCTGATGAGCGGATCATTTCCGATCTCCCGCGTGCCGGGAACTCTGAAATTGTCCGACGAACGGTTCGCCATATCCTGCGCGCCGATCCAACCGGAGACTCCTGGGAGCCCGCCATGAAAACCCTATACCCTCTATTTGTCTTGCTCGCCCTTGCGCTGGCCCCCGTTCCCGCCGTTGCGCAGGATGGCCACGTTGATCCCTCTGTCACCGAACAGGGGCCGGGGCGCACCGCGCAGACGCTTGAGGACATTCTGGCCCGCCAGCGTGGCGAGGCGGTTGACGACAGCACCCGCAAGGCTCTGATCGGCCACCCCGAGGACGCCGCCCCGATGAGCAGCCCCCTGGGAACCCGTGGCGGTGCCTCGGACCCGGATCTGTGGCGCGGGCTGCGCTATGACGAGGCGGACGTGACAACCTTGCAGCGCGGGCCTGCGGCCACGACGCTGATCCAGGACAACGGCATGTGGTGGCTGGAATTCCGCCACGGGCCACTGATTACCTATGGCAGCTGGCTTCTGCTGGGCACCATCGGTTTGCTTGCCGTCTTTTACCTGATCCGGGGACGTGTGCGGATTGATGGGCCCAAGACAGGCCGCAAAATCGAACGTTTCAAGTTTATCGAACGGATGGGGCACTGGCTGCTGGCGGGGTCGTTCCTGATCCTTGGCATTACTGGTCTCATCACTCTGATGGGGCGCAAGTTCCTGATCCCCGCCTTTGGCCACGATGCGTTTTCGACCATGGCAATCGGAGCAAAGTGGATTCATGACAACGTCTCATGGGCCTTCATGCTGGGCCTTGTGATCATCTTTGTCATGTGGGTCGTGCACAACATCCCCGACCGTACCGACATCAAGTGGTTCCTGAAAGGTGGCGGCCTGTTCGGCGGCGGCGGCCATCCGGATGCCAAGAAATTCAACGCGGGGCAAAAGATCATATTCTGGTCGGTGATCCTGCTGGGTGCCTCAATCTCGATTTCTGGCCTGTCGCTGCTGTTTCCGTTCGAATTGCACCTGTTCGGGCCGACTTTCGCGCACCTGAACGACTGGGGTGTGCCGCAGATGCTGGGCTATGGCCCACTGCCAACCGATCTGCCGCCGCAGGCCGAAATGCAGTACAGCCAGCTTTGGCACGCCATCGTTGCTTTTGTCCTGATGGCAGTGATCCTTGCTCACATCTACATCGGCACGGTGGGGATGGAGGGCGCCTTTGACGCCATGGGTTCCGGCATGGTCGAAGAGCAGTGGGCGAAAGAGCACCACAACCTATGGGTTGCCGAGGTGAAGGAACGCGAAAGCGCCGCGCACAAGAGCGCGACCCCGGCCGAATAGCCCATGCGCTGGCTGCTGCTGGCACTGGCGCTGACGACAGGCCCCGCGCTGGCCGGTGAATATGCAACTCTTGAGGGACACGGCGGGCCGATCATGGGCATCACCGTGTCCCCCAATGGGCAGATAGCCACCACAAGTTTTGACAATGCCGTGGGGCTATGGAACGACACCACGCCACGCTGGCTGGAAAATCACCGCGCGGCGGTGAACTGCGCCGTGTTCCTGTCAGAGACAGAGCTTGTCACGGGCGGGGACGATTTTGCACTGGTGCACTGGGACCTTGCAACAGGAAGGGCCACACGGATGGAAGGCCATCAGGGCAAGGTGATGTCACTGGTCGTCAGCCCCGATGGCGCACTGATTGCCTCGGCCAGCTGGGACGGCAGCATCGGCCTTTGGCCCCTGTCTGGTGACGTACCAAGGTTTCTGCATGGGCACGCGGGGCCGGTCAACGACCTTGCCTTTTCCGCAGACGGCGCGCGGCTCTATTCCGCCTCGGCGGACGGATCGCTGCGGATCTGGGATGTACTGTCAGGTCAGGAACAGGGGCGGCTGGTAGAACACGGCTTTGGCCTGAATGAGGTTGTGCTGAACGAAAGCGCCGGATGGCTTGCCTATGGCGCTGTGGATGGCGGCACGCGGGTGATAGACGTAGAAAATGGCGCGGCCATTGCGGATCTTACACTGGAACGTCGGCCGATCCTTGCGATGGAAATGTCCCCTGCGGGCGACGTGCTGGCCGTGGGCGATGGTGAGGGGTTCATCATGGTGGTCGATACCACCGACTGGCACATCTTCCGGGATTTCCGCGCCACGACGCGCGGCCCGATCTGGGCCCTGGGCTTTTCCGCGGATGGGGAAAATATTCTGGCCGGGGGGCTGGACGATACGGTGCATTCCTGGCCCATCGCGACGATGGATGAACACGGGCAAATTGAAACCGGAAATCCGTCCTTTCTTGCCAATCCTGACACGATGCCCAACGGCGAACGGCAGTTCAAACGCAAATGTTCGATCTGCCACACGCTGACACCGGGCAGCGCGCGGCGGGCGGGGCCGACGCTATATGGTTTGTTCGGGCGGGCTGCGGGGACGGTCGCGGATTACCGGTATTCCGAGGCGCTGGACGGGTCAGCGCTGATCTGGACCGACGCGACCATCGACGGCCTTTTCGACATCGGCCCGGAGCACTATATTCCCGGGACAAAGATGCCGATGCAACGTATCACCGGCGCAAAGGACCGCGCCGATCTGATCGACTATCTGCGCGCTGAAACCGCGCCAAAGGAGTAGACCATGAAAGCCTTTATCCTGGGGATCGTGCTGATCGCCGTCATCGCTGTGGGGGCGAACTTCTCCCTTGAAAACATGGGGTTCTCCCAGGCTGACATAAGCGTCAGTTCGAACAGTGTCCGCCTGGGAGATGCCCCTTCAGCCAGGGAGTGAGACCTCGATTGCGCCGCTGAGCTTGTCGACAAGTTCGGTGATCTGCGCATCCTCGATGATAAAGGGCGGGGCGAGCAGGATGTGGTCGCCCGTCTTGCCGTCGATCGTGCCGCTCATCGGATAGCAGATGAGGCCGGCGTCGAAAGCGGCGGCCTTGATTTTCGCGGCGAGTTTGTGGGCCGGATCGAAGGGTGCCTTGGTGCCCCGGTCTGTCACCAGCTCAAGGCCCAGAAACAGGCCCCTGCCCCGGATATCGCCCACATTGGCGTGCTGAACAAAGCGTTCGTTCAGCGCCAATTTCAACGCATCCCCCTGTTTTTGAACGGCTTTCAACAGCCCCCGGTCAAGCACGGAATTGACCACGGCAAGCGCCGCAGCGGCGGCGGTGGGGTGGCCCATGTAGGTGTGGCCGTGCTGGAAAAAGCCACTGCCCGCACCGATGGTATCATAGATCTGCGATGAGCAGAGCATGGCGCCGATGGGCTGGTATCCGGCACCCAAGCCCTTGGCAATGCAGAGGATATCGGGTGCGACGCCGTCCTGTTCGCAGGCGAACAGCGTGCCGGTCCGGCCCATGCCGCACATGACTTCGTCAAGGATCAGCAGGATGCCGTACTGATCGCAGATTTCGCGGATGCGTTTGAAGTAACCCGGTGCGGGGGCGACGGCGCCTGCGGTGGCGCCGACGACGGGTTCGGCCATGAAGGCCATGACGGTTTCCGGGCCGACGCGCAGCAGTTCTTGCTCAAGCAGATTGGCCGAGCGCAGGCCGTAGTCTGCGTCGGATTCTCCTTCGTTTTGAAGGCGATAGGGGTAGCATGGGTCGATGTGGCTCATGTCCAGAAGGAGCGGTGCGAACTGGGCGCGGCGCCATTCGTTGCCGCCTGCGGAGAGGGCCCCGATGGTGTTTCCATGATAGCTTTGCTTGCGGGCGATCAGGCGGCCGCGCTTGGGTTCGCCCTTCTCGACGAAATACTGCCGGGCGAGCTTGATCGCGGCCTCTGCCGCCTCTGATCCGCCCGAGACGAGGTAGACGCGGTCGAGTGTGCTGGGGGCGTGTTCGATAAGCAAATCTGCAAGCTTTTCAGCGGGTTCCGAGGTGAAGAATCCGGTGTGGGCATAGGCGAGCGTGTCGAGCTGGGCCTTGATCGCGTTGATCACGGTGGTGTCGCCATGACCAAGGCAAGAGACGGCAGCGCCGCCCGAGGCGTCGAGATATTGTTTACCGGAGGCGTCGAAAAGGTAGCAACCCTTGCCGCCCACGGCCATGGGCGGGCTGGATTTCATCGAGCGGGGAAAGATGTGGGACATGGGTCAGATCCAGTGCTGGATAACGTATGGTTTGCGTATGGAAACCGTATGGCAGGCGTATGGCTTTTCTGCGCCAGCGTCGTTTCGGTTGCAAGGTTGGCTTCTGCGTATTTGGAAAGACAAGACGCCGCGGATGGCCGGCAAAACGAATGCGCCCCCCTAGTCCGCGCCGGGGACATAGACCTTGCGCGCGCCTTCCTCGAAATTGTCGAGCGAGAGCGGCCAGGAGGTGCCGGGCCAGCGGATCTCCATCTGTTTTTTGCGGGGGCGGTAGATCGCGGTGTAGAGCGTGCCGAAGCCATGTTTGAAAGCGGTCGAATAGAGCGGCGGTTTGAGGAAGGCAGAGATGAACTTTTCCTCGGTGTCGCGGTGCAGGGTCATGCGCTGTAGCAGGTAGCGTTCGCGTTCCACGGTCGCGGTAAAACGCGCGTGGCTGATCCATTCGACATTTTCCTGATGGTTGGTCGCGACGGCGGCATGGGTGATCAGGGTGGCGCGGTCGGGGGCCATCATCGCGGTGAGGTATTTGCGGTCGCGGTCCACCACGGTGACGTTGTAGCTCATGTGGGTGGGGACGCGGGCGAGCGCCTTGCCGGCCTCTTCGGCGGTGGTGCAGGTCTGAAGGACATAGCGCAGGATCAGCGGGACGCCGAAACCCTGACCAACCACGCGCCGCCCCCCAAAGGTGAGCGAGATCGCAAGGCCCGCGTCGTTCATGCCGTCGACAAGCCCCCAGAGACCATCCGAGGTGCCGAGGACCGTGCGCCCCTGCCATGCGGTGCGCAGGATCAGGGAATCAAAAGCGGCGGGGTTGTAGTCGTAGTTGCGCACCAGCACCGGGGCCTTGCCGGGCCAGAGCGCCTGTGAGCACCCCGAGAGGTAGGGCGGCGGGCAATACATCGACAGAAAGCGGGCGGCCTGATCGCCGCCGCCTGCGAGTTCGCAAAGCTGGTCGTAGAGCGGAACGAGTTCCGGCATGTGCCGGGTCAGCATCCGACGGCTTTCCATATAGGAGGCGCGGGCTGCGTCGCCTTCCTTGAGCCACCAACGCTGATAATCCGGCCAGTATTCCGCGAAAAGCCCGGCCCACTTGGGGCCGGGCTGATCTTCGGAAATGGCACGCCAATACATGGTCATGCCTGTCCTTTACATGATTTTGAAAGCGGGGTCTGCAAAAGCCGGACCAGCTTCGGCAACAGGCAGCGGACGGCCCGTGACGCATTGCTTGATGCCGTGGATCCACTTTTTGGCGCGTTCGTTCAGCATGAAGGATTTCGTCATCGACCGGCCACGAGTCACGAGGATACCGATGTCGGCACCTTCGTAGCGATAGTCGCCGGGGCCGAGGATGCGCAGGAAGAACGCCTCATTCTCGGACTCCACGGCGCGACGGTGATAGTCGAAGCGGTCATAGACCACGCGGCCATCTTCGAGCATGCGGTAGATGCCGGTTTCCGGGGCGCTGGTGCAGATATCGACCGAGTCATCCGTGTGCTTGATCACCATCTGCGACCATGAATCGATCATGTCCGGGTTGGCCCAGCGGCTGTTGAGTTCGTCCACATCAAGTTTGAACTGCTTCTTGGAGAATTCCAGCAGGTGGAACAGGAAAAGCGGTGCGTCGGCATGGGCAAAGGCGGCGTGGTTGGTCATCGACGAGGCGCCCGTGATGCGCGGGTTGAGTTCGCCGAGCCAGAGATCGCCGGTTTTCTTGTCGATCAGGAAGTCGAGTTCGAAATAGCCGCGATAGCCCTCTTTCCTAAGTTGTTCACCGAACTTGAAGGTCAGGTCGCGGGCGTGGTTACGCACCTTGGGCGGAAAGGCCGTGGCAAGGATTTCGTTGCCGCACCAGCCGCCGCGATACGGGGTCAGATCCTTGAAACCCACCAGTTCGGTCATCAGCGGGCCGACGATGGTGCCTTCCTTGGTGGCGCAGGCCTCGATCGCGGAACCGCGGCAATCGATGCGTTTCATGATCTTGATTTCGCCTTCGCCGACGATTTCGGATTCATGGCGGCGGAAGTCATCCTCGGATTTGATGAAGAAGGTGGTGTGGCCGCTGTCGCCAAACGCTGATTGCAGCACCAGATCGTGGCCGATGCCGGCCTTTTCGGTGATCTTACGCAGGTGTTCGTAGCTGTCCACCACCGAGAGGGTGTTGGGCACCGAAGGCACGCCGGCCTTGTTGCCGATGCGGACGGTTTCGATCTTGTTGTCCATGCTCTGGCGCAGCTTGGCCTTGGGGAACCAGACGTCGGCGCCAAGTTCCTTGGACAGGCGTTCGGTTTCTTCGTCGAACATCAGGAAGACGAAATGCGGCTTGCCACCGCGACGCTTGATGAAGTCGATGACTTCCTTGTGCTGGAGCAGGTAGTTGTTGATGTCTTCGATGCTCTGGAATTCAGCGTGGGGCTGTTCAGACGGGCAGAACACGTTCGGGTGCTTGCCGTCGTAGCAGTCGATGTAGCAGATATATTTGAAGTTCTTCACCCATTCGTCGAGCCCGAGCAGGTTGAAGTTGGTGGCGGAGATGAAATAGATCGGATCCTCGTTGCGGTGAAAGAAGCGACGGATTTCCGAGATGTTTTTCAGGATTGTTGTTGTCATTTTTTATGTCCCTCTCTGTTATTCGGCAGCAGTGGAAAGTTTGGCTGTGGTCAGGGTGGCGAGCGCCTCTTTGGTGAAGACGCGCAGGCCCAGATCCGGGCGGTAGCCGTGGATTTCGCTGACATCGAGCGCGCGCATGAAGCTGAGGATTTCCTGGCTGACGACCTGTCCGGGGACGAGGATCGGGAAGCCCGGGGGATAGGGGATGATGAAGCTGGCCGAGACGATTTCCTCGCCCGCGTCCATCGCCTTTTTCAGCGAGCCGTCGAGTTCGAGGTAGTCGCAGTTGTTTTCATCATAGCTGAGGAAGAAGGCCGTGCGAATGTCGCCTTCGGATGTCACGTTGTCGGCGCGGAAGGCGTCGTGGAAGCGTGAAAAATCGGGCAGCGGCGGCAGGTCGTGCATGAGGTTCTTGACCCGCTTGTCAAAGCCGAGCCGTTCCATGCGCGAGGCATCATCAAGCAGATCATCAAGGCTTTTGGCGATCTCGACCAGCACTTCGATCAGATAGGCGACAGAGGACCGCGTGGTGCCGATGTTGGTCATGAAGAGGACCGTGTTGCGCGAGGTCTTGTTGATCTGGATGCCGTATTTATCCATCAGAATCTGCGTCTTGAAGGTGTCGCCATCCCAGCCGGTGCCGCCCACGGCCAGCGTGACACGGGTGGCATCAAGGACGAATTCGTCCTTTTCCCAACACTCCCACAGGTCGGTCCAGCCCTGTTCGGGTTCATAATAGCTCTCGACGCCGCTTTCGCGGTGCGCCTCGGGGATCATGTCGCCGGCGGTGAGCACCTTGAAGTATTTCTGCAAGAGCGGATGGGTTGAGATGGCGCGGCGCATGGACATGGCCGCCTCGATCTGGCGCTGGACGAATTCGAAACCTTCGAGTTCGACCTGACGGCGGCCCACATCGAGCGAGGCGATGATCTGGTAGTTGGGCGAGGTCGAGGTATGGGTCATGTAGGCTTCGTGGAAGCTTTGCTCGACCTCGCCTTTGAAGTCCTGGTCGTTGACGTGGATCATCGACCCCTGCCGCAGTGAGGTCAGCGTCTTGTGCGTCGACTGGGTGCCGTAGACGCGCACGCGGGCCGTGGGCGGCGGGATCAGGCGGGTCTTGAGCAGGGTCGCGTCATCGGCGTCCTTGAGCTTGGCCTGCTGCTTTTCATAGGCCTTGGCGTGGTCGGCGCTGCGCAGGCGTTCGCGCAGCACGTTGGCGGCATTCATCGCCGTGCGGCCGCGATAGGTGGGGTTGAAGCGGGCAAAGGCAAACCACGCCTCGTCCCAGAGGAACACGAGGTCGGGCTTGATCGCCAGACATTCCTCCATGATGCGTTCGACGTTGTAGACGATGCCGTCAAAGGTGCAGTTGGTCAGCAGAAGCATCCGCACGCGGTCAAGTTTGCCGGCCGCCTTGAGATCAAGAAGCTGTTTCTTGATGTCGTGCAGCGGCACCGCGCCATACATCGAATATTCATTCAGCGGATAGCTGTCGAGGTAACAGACCTGCGCCCCGGCCAGCACCATGCCGTAGTGGTGCGATTTGTGGCAATCGCGGTCGACCAGAACGATATCGCCGGGGCGCACCAGCGCCTGAACGACGATCTTGTTGCAGGTCGAGGTGCCGTTGGTGGCAAAGAAGGTCTGTTTCGAGCCAAAGGCGCGGGAGGCGAGTTCCTGCGCCTCTTTGATCGGGCCGTGGGGTTCGAGCAGCGAATCCAGCCCGCCGGATGTGGCAGAGGTTTCCGCAAGAAAGATGTTGGGGCCGTAGAAGGCGCCCATGTCCTGAATCCAGTGCGAGCGGGTGATGGATTTGCCGCGGCTGATGGGCATGGCGTGAAAAACACCGGTGGGCTGTTTGGAATAGTTGACCAGCGCTGTGAAGAACGGGGTCTTGTAGCGCGCCTGCACACCGCGAAGGATGTTCAGGTGCAGCTCCATGAAGTCTTCCTGGTTGTAGAAGACGCGGCGGCAGATGCCGAGATCGAGCCCGGCGATATCTTCGACCGAGCGTTCGGTGACAAGGTAGGCATCGAGTTCCGGGCGCACCTTGTCGATCAGGCGGCAGAGTTCGGGGCCGTAGTCGCGCGGGCGCAGGGAGTCGAGTTCGTCCTGACGTTCGACACTGTCGATATAACGCGACAGCAGCGGCATTTCGATCTGGGATTTCAGCGTCAGGCCGGGGCGCACGACGATGGCCTGAATGTTGTGGTTGAAGAGCACCGCGATCAGCGCATCCTCAAGGCTGGGAACGACGACCGCCTCGTATTGGAAGGGATCCTCGGGGCGGCGCATGCGGGTCACGTTGGACTTGAGCCAGCGTTCCTGCTGTTCGTTGACGTCATCGACGATCAGCACTTCGAAATAGGGTTTGGACATGGCGCGGGCCTCGGGCGAGAGCATCGCCTCGTCGTCCTGTTCGTCCTTTTCAGAGGTGTCCTTGTCGAGCGGGATATGGCGGCGGCGGTAGGCCCCCGAGGTCAGCGCGCGCAGGGCACGGTGCACGGAATAGGCCAGTTCCACGTAATGGCCATGGGCGAACTGGCGGCGCATGAATTCAAAGGCCGGCATGCCGGGAAAGGCCCAGTAGGGTTCGATCACCTCAAGCGCGGTCCAGAGTTCTTCGACGCGTTTCTTGAGGCCCGCCATCTGGCGATCGGTGCCGCCATGGGCAAGAGCGTCGGTGGCTTCGCGCAGGGCGGCCCATCTGTCGGATCTTAGCTGGACCGCCGAATAGTACTCATTAACGGATTGCATCGCTTCTCTCTCCCCCAAAAGGCGACAGGTCACGCGACGCGACGGGGGGGCCGAATGGCGCCCCCAGAGCGGGCGGGATCAGCCGCTGGATGTTTTACCCAAGACCGGCTGGTTTCCCAGCGGCCGGTTGATCAGGTCGTCACCGGCAAGCGGCACGTCCACATGCAGCCCGGCACGGTTGCCCTGCTGCGGCATTTCAAGCGGCCCGAGCGTGTAGAGATACGCATCGGTGCCGCTGGCCCGGTCATAGACCGGAAAGTCGTTGGAGCGGTCGCGGAAGGATTTGAGCACCTGGCCCAGACCCTTCATTCCGGCCTCGCGCTGGCGGCGGACCACGTCTAGATCGACCTCGATCGGGAACATGTCCTCTTGTCCTGCCGACTGGTGCAGCACCATGGAACTGGGATCGACGACGATGGATTTGCCTACGCCCCCTGCCCCAAGGCCGTTGACGGCAAAGACGTAGCACTGGAATTGCGCCGCCGTGGCGCGCGCGATGGCCAGTTCGGCGTCGCGGTCGGTGGTGCCGGTCAGAACCGGGTTCAGGATGATTTCCGCGCCCATGGATGTCAGCTGGCGCGTGGTTTCCGGGAACCACAGGTCATAGCAGATCGACAGGCCAAAGCGGCCCACGTTCGGCACGTCAAAGACGCAGAATTCGGTGCCTGCGGTGATCCCTGCCTCGTACGGGCGGAACGGGAACATCTTGGCATAGCGGGCGACGATGTGGCCATCGGGGTTGATCACCACGGCGGTGTTGCGGATCAGGCCGTCATCGCCGCGCAGGAACATCGTGCCCGGGATCAGCCAGACACGGTGACGGCGGGCGGCGACGCAGAATTTCTCGATCGTTTCATTTTCGGTCGGGACGGCAAAGCGGTCGAGCGGGCCAAAGGCGGCCAGTTCGGAAAACATGACCATCTGGGTCCAGGGAAAGCGTGCCATCACCACGTCGAGATGATGGATCATGGTCTCGACGTTCGAGTGGGTGGCATGCACGTACATCTGTACGCCAGCGATTGCGAAAGGGGTCATAGGAAACAGTCTCCATAGGTGGGGAAACACCTGTCTGGGCTTGTGCCCGGTATTCCCGCTTGCCGCATCCCTTACGCCCTTGGACCTGCGACGGGAACTACCAAGACCGACGAATGCGACGCCTTTGTGACAAACTGTGCACGTTCTTCTGCCTTTGTCCGGCCCAATGCCGCAATCGTGACAGCCCCTCCGGCGCGGCGCGCAGGATCCACCGCCACAGGGGCGGAAGATCCGGATTCAGATGTAAGGCACACTGCCATGCGATCAGGCCGCAGCCTTGCGGGTGACGACTTTTGCATTGCGGCCGCGCTGCAGGAACACGATCAGCGCCAGCAGCAGCAGCGCCGGGATGAACATCAGGTATTTGGTCGGCACGCTGACTGGTTTGAGCACGCGCAGGACCTCCTGATCCCAGTCGAGACCGGCATTGGACGCAGCCGAGCCGAAGGACACATCGTCGATGAACATCTTGTCATCTTCGGTGCGGAACACGAGGCCGGCGTTTTCGAGCTTTTCCGCGCCCGTGGTACCATCACCGATGGGCAGCAGGGCGACGAATTCGATCGGGTCGCCCAGATCGTTCACGCCAGCCACCCTGATGCGCAGCTCATCCCCCGCAGGTGTGTCCCCGGCGGCGGCGGCGATTTCGGTCGGCGCCTCCTCAAGGTACGGCGGGAAGACCATGTCCATCCAGAAGCCCGGGCGGAACAGGGTGAAGGCGATCAGCAAGAGCGCAATCGATTCATAGAACTTGTTCTTGGCCAGGAACCAGCCCTGCGTTGCGGCTGCGAACAGCAGCATCGCGATCGTGGCGATGACAAAGACGAAGATCCCCTGCGCCCAGTTCACGTTCATCAGCAGCAGTTCGGTGTTGAAGATGAACAGGAACGGCAGTGCTGCGGTGCGAAGCGAGTAGAAGAAGGCGATGACGCCGGTCTTGATCGGATCACCGCCAGAGACGGCTGCTGCGGCGAAAGAGGCCAGGCCAACGGGCGGGGTCACATCCGCCATGATACCGAAGTAGAACACAAAGAGGTGGACGGCGATCAGCGGCACGATCAGACCGTTCTGCTGGCCCAGTGTCACGATGACCGGGGCAAGCAGGGCCGAGACGACGATATAGTTCGCCGTGGTCGGCAGGCCCATGCCAAGGATCAGCGACAGAACGGCGGTCAGCAGCAGGATCGCCATGATGTTGCCACCCGACAGAACCTCAACCACATCGGCAAGGGCGGAGCCGACGCCTGTCTGGCTGACGGCACCCACGATGATACCGGCGGTCGCCGTGGCGATACCGATGCCGATCATGTTGCGCGCGCCGGTCACGAGGCCGTCGATCAGGTCCATGAAGCCTTCTTTGATGTCCGTGGCCAGTTTGCTTTCGCCGCGGAAGATGGCCATCAGCGGACGCTGTGTCAGCAGGATGAACACCATGTAGGCCGAGGCCCAGAAGGCCGAGAGGCCGGGCGACAGGCGGTCGACCATCAGCGCCCAGACCAGCACGACAACCGGCAGGATGAAGTGCAGGCCAGACCGTGCGGTCGGTCCGGGCATCGGCAGTGACTGCACTTCGGCGTTCGGATCGTCGAGCTTTAGCGGCGCCTCTTTGGAGGCGACGTAAAGCAGCGCCATGTAGACCAGCGTCAGGAAGGCAAAGACGATGTAGGCGGCGGTTTCCGGGAATGCCGGACGGATCCAGCCCATGCCGTAGTAGACCGCAAAGGACACAACGCAGATCGCCGCGATGGCAAAGACGATGCCGATCAGGCGCTGGACGATGGGCTTGGGTGTATAGGCGCGCGGCAGGCCCTGCATCCCGGCTTTCATCGCCTCAAGATGCACGATGTAGACCAGAGCGATGTAGGAAATGACCGCAGGCAGGAAGGCGTGTTTCACCACATCGAAGTACGGAATGCCGACATATTCGACCATCAGGAAGGCCGCGGCCCCCATGACGGGCGGCATGATCTGGCCGTTGACGGAACTTGCCACCTCGACCGCGCCGGCCTTTTCAGCGGAAAAGCCGACCTTTTTCATCAGCGGGATGGTGAAGGTGCCGGTGGTCACGACGTTGGCGATGGATGAGCCCGAGATCAGGCCGGTCATGGCCGATGCGACGACAGCCGCCTTGGCCGGGCCGCCGCGCATGTGGCCCATGAGGCTGAACGCGACCTGAATGAAGTAGTTGCCGGCCCCGGCCTTGTCCAACAGTGCGCCGAACAGCACGAAAAGGAAGACGAAAGAGGTCGAAACGCCCAGCGCGATGCCAAAGACGCCTTCGGTGGTGATCCACTGGTGGTTGACGATTTCGGACAGGTTGTTGCCCTTGTGGGCGATGATGCTGGGCATGTAGGGGCCAAGCACCGTGTACATCAGAAAGACCGATGCGACGATCATCAGCGCCGGTCCCAGCGCGCGACGGGTCGCTTCGAGCAGGACAAGGATGCCGATGACGGCGACCACGAAATCCTGCGTGATCGGCGCGCCGACGCGGCCGGAAATGTCACGGTAGAAGACATAGAGATAAAGGGCGGCTGCGGCACCGACGATGGCCAGCGCCCATTCCCAGACGGGGATCTTGTCCTTGGGCGAGCCGAGCACGATGCAGGCCACGAGGGCGATGACAACGACCGGAACCCACCATGTGGAGGAGCCCTCCTTGGCCCCGAACATGAACAGCGACCCCAGAATTACCGGGATGGCGATGCCAAGGCCGACCTGAAATTTGGTGCGTGTTGCCGGAAAGGCCGCAAAGGCCAGAAAGATCGCAAAGGCGAGGTGGATCGAGCGTGCTTCGGTGTCGTTGAACACGCCGAAGCCGACCATGAAGGGGATGGGCGATGCGAACCAGAGCTGGAACAGCGACCATGCCAGCGCAACCAGCATGAGGAAGCTACTGACCGGACCGACAACAGAGCGCCCGCCCGTGTCGGACGAAGCAACAAGTTCATCCAGTTCCGACTGGCTCAGGCCACCGTGGCCTGCGGCGGCTGCCTCGACTGCGGCGGCCTTTTGCTGATCTTTTTGCGACATGTTTGACTATCCCCGTTGGGTCATTTGCCCTGAACCGGATCTTTGCCCGGACTTCGCTTTTGGTGCGGGGTGGCGACGGCGCCGCCACCCCGAGTGTCACGGGACCGGATTACATCCAGCCGCGTTCTGTGTAGTACTTGATCGCGCCCGGGTGCAGAGGTGCGGACAGGCCGTCCTTGATCATTTCCTCTTCCTTGAGGTTCTCAAAGGCCGGGTGCAGTTTCTTGAAGCGATCGAAGTTGTCGAAGACAGCTTTGACGACTTCGTAGACCACGTCATCCGCCACATCCGAGGAGGTCACGAAGGTCGCCTTAACGCCGAACGTCTTAACGTCATCCGGGCTGCCGGCATACATGCCGCCGGGGATGGTCGCGTAGGCGTAGAACGGGTTGTCAGCGACCAGCTTGTCGATGGCTTCGCCGGTCACCGGGACAAGGTTTGCCTCGACTGTCGAAACGGCCTCTTGAATCGAACCGTTGGGGTGGCCGACGGTGTAGATGATCGCGTCGACCTTGTTGTCGCCCAGTGCGGCGGCCTGTTCGGCCGGCTTCAGCTCGGATGCGAGCGCGAAGTCGTCCATGGTCCAGCCCTTGGCGTCCAGCACGACTTCCATCGTGGCCAGCTGGCCGGAGCCGGGGTTACCGACGTTGACGCGCTTGCCCTTGAGGTCATCAAAGGACGCGATGTTGGCGTCCTTGCGGGCGATCACGGTGAAGGGTTCGGAGTGAACCGAGAATACCGCGCGCTCTTTGTCGAACTTGTCGCCTTCGAACTGCGAAGAACCGTTGTAGGCGTGGAACTGCCAGTCGGACTGGGCCACGCCCATGTCCATGTCACCCGCCTTGATGGCGTTGATGTTGGCGATGGAACCGCCGGTGGAGGGTGCTGTGCACTTCAGGCCGGTCTTGGCGCTGTCGCGGTTCACCAGACGGCAGATCGACTGGCCGACGACAAAGTAGACGCCGGTCTGACCGCCGGTACCGATGGTGATGAAGCGTTCCTGCGCAACGGCAGCCGTGGAGGCCAGCAGGCCCGCGGTCAGAGCAAGGTATTTGGTATGTTTCATAAAACTCTCCCAGTTGGTTTCATTTTGCCGGTCGACCGCAGCGGCCGGACCGGATTTACGCGTCACCCGGAACTTCGGGCTGGTGCGCAGCGAACGATTGTCCGCCCCCCAGCGAGTCAGGGTGTCGTCTTCGGGGCCGCGCGTGCATCTTTAACCAAGATGTTTTTTACCCCTCCTCCAGAGGCATTCGCGCGGCGCTTCTCATTCCGTTTTGCCTTTCGGCTGGTCCCGGGCAGCGGTGCCACAGGAGTCGCCCAAGCGTAGTATCGTTTATTATTTCGATCAAGTCGGTTAGGGTCCAAATTCAAGCCGCAGAGGCATGTAAGTTTTTTATTACATGAAAACAGGCGGTTAAAAAAAATACGGGGGATTCGTTTTGGAGCTGGATGTCGGTCGGCGGCTAAAATCTGTACGCAACGCAACTGGATTGTCCCAGCGTCAACTGGCGCGGCAGGCCGGTGTGACGAACGGGTTGATCTCAATGATCGAACAGGGTCGGTCCAGTCCGTCCATCGCCTCGCTCAAGCGGATTCTGGACGCGGTGCCGATGACCTTTTCCGAATTCTTTGCCGATGATGGCCCGGATGTCGAAACATTTGTGCATCGTTCGGATGAGTTGCGTGAAATCAACCTGGGTGCGGCGCTGGATCTGAGCGAAGAGGCGGCGGATCTTTTGTCGCTGCGTCAGGTCGGCAATGCATCACGCCACACGATCCAGATGCTGCACGAAGTCTATTCCCCGGGCGCCGACACTGGCCCCGAGCTATACACCCACAAGGGCGAAGAGGCTGGAATCGTTATCGAAGGGCAGATCGCACTGACCGTTGCCTCGCGCACCGAGGTGCTGGGACCGGGTGACGCCTATATCTTTGAGAGCAGCAAACCGCACCGTTTTCACAACAGCTTTACCGAAAGGTGCGTGATAATCAGCGCCTGTACGCCGCCCAGTTTCTGACCCGCTTCGCTGGTTGGCACGACACTGCCCGCCAAACCGCAAAAGCCGCCCCCGCCGCACGAAACCAAGCCAGGATCGAAGATGCATAAACTCGCTACACTGGAACGTTACACGCCGCTGGCCGGAGTCGCGGCCATTGCCCTGTTGTGCCTGCTGCTGAGCCTGTGGTCAGGCTGGTTCCTGCTGCCTTTTGTGCTGTTTGCTGCGCTCACCGCGCTGGGTGTGCATGATATCCGCCAACCCAGCCATTCGATCCTGCGCAATTACCCGGTCATGGGGCATATGCGGTTCCTGTTTGAGGGCGTGCGGCCGGAAATCCGCCAGTACCTGATCGAATCCGATCAGGACGAGGAACCGTTCAGCCGCGATTCGCGCAGCCTTGTCTATCAGCGCGCCAAGGGGGTCGAGGACAAGCGCCCCTTTGGCACCCGCAAGCGGGTCTATGATGCGGGCTATTCCTGGCTGACCCATTCGATTGCGCCGGTGCATAACACCAACAGCGATTTCCGCGTGACCATCGGCAATGCCGGCTGTGCGCAGCCCTACAACGCCTCGCTCTACAATATTTCGGCGATGAGTTTCGGGTCGCTGTCGGCCAATGCGATCGAAGCGCTGAACACCGGCGCGCGCATGGGGGGCTTTGCCCATGACACCGGCGAAGGATCGGTCAGCCGGTATCACAAGGCCGGTGGCGGCGATCTGATCTATCAGGTGGCGTCGGGGTATTTCGGCGCGCGGGCGGCGGATGGCAGTTTTGATCGTGAAAAATACGCGGTGACGGCCGCCCTGCCCCAGATCAAGATGATCGAGCTGAAGCTTTCACAGGGGGCCAAGCCGGGCCATGGCGGCATGCTGCCCGCCTCCAAGATTACCCCCGAGATTGCCGAGGCGCGTGGCATCCCCATGGGCATCGACTGCGTTTCCCCCGCCGGGCATTCGGCGTTTTCCACCCCGCTGGAGATGATGCGGTTCATCGGCGAGTTGCGGGATCTGTCGGGCGGCAAGCCTGTGGGGTTCAAGCTGTGCATCGGCCACCGGCGGGAATTCATGTGCATTGTCAAGGCGATGCTGGAAACTGGCATTGTGCCGGATTTCATCGTCGTGGACGGCACCGAGGGCGGCACGGGTGCTGCACCGGTCGAATTCACCAACCACGTCGGGATGCCGATGACGGAGGGTTTGAGCTTTGTGCACAACACGCTGCGCGGCGCCGGGTTGCGCGATCAGGTAAAGGTCGGCGCGGCGGGCAAGATCGTTTCGGCGTTCGACATCGCCCGCGCGCTGGCGATTGGCGCGGACTGGTGCAATTCGGCGCGTGGGTTCATGTTTGCCATCGGCTGCATTCAGGCGCAGGCCTGCCACACCAACAAATGCCCGGTGGGCGTCGCGACGCAGGACCCGCTGCGCCAGCGCGCGCTGGATGTGGGCGACAAGAGCGCGCGGGTGGCGCGGTTTCATGGCAACACGATGAAGGCGCTGGCCGAAATGGCCGGGGCGGCGGGTCTGTCGGACCCCAACGATTTCCTGCCACGGCATTTCATGGCGCGTCAGGCCGACAACCAGATGGTGACGGGGGACGAGGCATTTCCCTACCTGCCCGAGGGGTTCCTGATCGACGGCGTCACCGACAGCCAAGGCTACAAGGCCCGCTGGGACCGCGCCAATGCAGCAAGCTTTGCGCCGGTAGACTGAGGTTGCTTGGCGGAGATAGGACTGTCTGCTGTGCGGACGAAGCTGCCGTTCGCCGGAGGGCGGCACTTGGACTCCGACTGAACTCATGCTCAGCGGATCAGATCAACCTGCTTGGATTCTGAAGACTGGTTCGATACATATTTAAGCTATCACATTGGAGGAATTATGGCCGTGCCTGTTCTAATCGGATTTCTAGGGCAAGCATTGGTTCAGGCGGTGACCAAGCCGTGGCCATGGCTAACCCTGCTGGGCTATTTTGCTTTGTCGAAATTCGACTTGGGAGTATTCGCCAAAGAAGTCAGATCAACCATTTGGGGGCTTTGGCCATTCGTAATTCTCATTGTTATGCTCTGGTTTGCGTTGCTTTTTTTTCGGTCTTACTTGGAACTTTCGCGCGGTAAGGAGAAGCGATGACGCTGGGCCGCCGGGAACAAAGGTTCGTACATCGCGTTGTTGTGTTGATAACAGTGGCGGTTGTTATGGGCATCGGAGTTGTCGTTGTCAAAGAGAGCGGCGAAATCAGGAAACTCATCGAACCATCATTCGCCCGCGATCTGCTGCTTCTTTTTGCGCCACTCGCCGGCTTGGCCATGACTGGTTACACACTTGCAAGCAAGACGTTTTCTTCGGGTGGTTTGCTTGCTGAGTTCGTTGCGCTCGTTGGGTCATACTCCCTTTTCATGGCAGTAGCGTTGCCTTCGTTCTTCAAACGTGAGTTGGCATCGGGGGAAGCCTGTCGGTTTTGGCAGCTTTCTTGTGAGGAAACCCTGTCAGTGAGGGACAATAGGATCACATTACTATTTGTTATTTTGGCCTTAATCCTCGTCTCCGTTGCACTTTATCGAGCAAGAGTTATCCGCGCAGTTTGAGACAAGTGACACTACCGCGCGATCGCCCGCTATACCGCGCGATCGCCCGCTATGGGCTCGAAGCTGACATCGCACAGTCGCTTGCCTGTCGGTTTTGAGGATTTAAGCTACCCGCCCCTCAGGCCCGGTGCGCGCCGTCTGAGAGGGTTTTCACGAAGGCCAGAACCTCGTTTACCGGTTTGCCTTTGGCGAGTTCAGCGACGATGGCAGAGCCCACAACGCAGCCATCGGCCACGGCGGCGATGCCTTGGGACGCTTCGGGGGTCTTGATGCCAAAGCCGACGATGACCGGCAGATCGGTCTGGGCCTTGATGCGCGCGACCTCGGGGGCGACGTCGGCGGGCTGTGCTTCGCCCGCGCCGGTGATGCCGGTGATCGAGACGTAGTAGACAAAGCCCGATGTGTTCTGCAGCACCTTGGGCAGGCGTTTATCATCGGTTGTCGGCGTGGCGAGGCGGATGAAGTTCAGACCGGCCTTTTGCGCCGGGATGCAGAGCTCTTCGTCTTCTTCGGGGGGCAGGTCGACGATGATCAGCCCGTCGATGCCGGCCTCTTTCGCCTGCACGAGGAATTTGTCGACGCCGCGCGAATAGATCGGGTTGTAGTAGCCCATGAGCACGATCGGCGTGGTGTTGTCGTTTTCGCGAAAGGTGCGGGCGATGGACAGGGTGCGGTCAAGCGTCATGCCGCCCGCAAGCGCGCGCTGTCCGGCAAGCTGGATCGTTTCACCATCGGCCATCGGGTCGGTAAAGGGCACGCCCAGTTCGATGACATCGACGCCCGCGCCCGGCAGGCCCTTCACCAGTTCAAGCGAGGTGTCGTAATCCGGATCGCCGGCCATGACATAGGCGACAAAGGCCTTCTTTCCTTCTGCCTTCAGATCGGCAAACTTGGCGTCAATGCGAGTCATGGTCGTTCCTTCCAGATGGTCCCGCGTGATCTGCCGGAACTCTGGGCGGAAATCAATGGTTCTGGACCTTAACAGGGGGCTGGTGTGACCTTGGCCGTCACGCGGCGCGTCCCGGATGGCGACGCGATACAAAAAGGAGCACGTTATGCGCATTCTCTTTACCGGCGGCAGCGGCAAGGCCGGGCGGCACGTCATCCCCTATCTGCTGGAACAGGGGCACCGGGTGGTCAACGCCGACCTTGTGCCGCTGGATCACCCCGGTGTCGACAACCTGACGGTGGATCTGTGCGAAAATGGTCAGGTGTGGAACGCGCTGACATCCTATGCGGGGCTGGATGAGCTTGATCGCGGCAGGGGTGTGCCCAAATTCGACGCCGTGGTGCATTTTGCCGCCGTGCCGCGCATCCTGATCAAGCCGGATAATGAGCTGTTCCGGGTCAACACGCAGTCCACCTACAATGTGCTTGAGGCGGCGACAAAGCTGGGCATCCCCAAGGTGATCTTTGCCAGTTCAGAGACGACCTATGGCGTCTGCTTTGCCGATGGAGAGGTGAAGCCCGAGTATGTGCCGGTGGACGAAGAGCACCCCACTGTGCCGCAGGACAGCTATGCCATGTCCAAGGTGGTGAACGAGGCCTGCGCGCGGTCGTTCCACGCGCGCACCGGCATCGACATCTACGGGCTGCGGATCAACAATGTGATCGAACCGCACGAATATGAATCGGACTTCCCGGCCTATCTGGACAACCCGGACCTGCGGCGGCGCAATATCTTTGCTTATATCGATGCGCGCGATCTGGGGCATATGGTTCAGTGCTGCCTTGTGACCGATGGTCTGGGGTTTGAGGTGTTCAACGTCGCCAATCCCGATCTGTCGGTGGGGCTGAGTTCTGCGGAAGTGCTGGAGCGGTATTATCAGGGCGTGCCGCTGAAACGCATGATGGCCGTAACCGAGACGTTCTATGACATCCGCAAAGCGCAAAAAATGCTGGGCTTTGCGCCGCAGCACGGCTGGCGTGATCTGCTGGGGGTTTGATCCGGGATCGGGGTGACACCGCCCGGAGCAGCGCCATCTTTGCGGTTGACCCCGGCAAGGTTCAGCCGTCGCTGGCGCGGCGGTCTTGTCAGGCGACCCTGTGGCGCTTACTCCTGCCACCATGCGTCTGATCATCGCCCTTCTTGCCGTGCTGCCCCTGCCTGCGTTCGCGCATCCGCATATGTTTGTGGACAGTCGGCTGGATCTGACGCTGGACGCCGACCAGAATGTGACCGGGCTGACCCTGAGCTGGAGTTACGACGAATTCAGCGCGCTGCTGATTCTTGAGGATATGGGGCTGGACCCGGACGGCGATGCGCAGCTGACCGAAGCGGAGCTGGCGCGGCTCAAGGGTTTTGATCTGATCGAATGGCCCGAGGGGTTTGAGGGTGATCTGTATTTCTACCGTGATGGCGTGCAGGTGCCGCTTGATCACCCACAGCCCAGCGCGATTGCCGTCACCGACGGGCGCATCACCGCCAGCCATACCCGCAGCCTGACGCCGACCCCGGCCGAGGGTCTGCAAATCCTTCAGTATGACCCGACCTATTATGTCGCCTACACCCTGTCCGGTGGTGTGCATCTGCCGACGCCCTGCCGTGCCACGCTGATCCCCGCCGATCCGGACGCGGCGACGCAGGCATTGGCCGAAGAGTTGAAGAAGGTGCCCGAAGACCAGTTTTCGATCCTAGAGATCGGGGTGCATTATGCCGAGGACGTGCGGATCACATGCAACGCGCCCTCCTGATCGCGGCAGTTTGCGTCGCGGCTGTGGCGCTCTGGCTCTGGGGCTTTGGCGGCGCGGAGCATGTGACGGTCTGGGCTGCCGAGGGCCAGCGCGCGGCGCAGAACGCCATGGCCCGCGGCTTGCGCAGCCTTCGGGCCGGGGATCCCGGTGCGCTGACGGCGCTGCTTGGCCTGTGCTTTGCCTATGGTGTCAGCCATGCTGCGGGGCCGGGACATGGCAAGATCCTGATCGGTGGCTATGGCCTTGCCGCCCGGGTGCCGCTGACGCGGCTTTGCACACTGGCGGTGGCCTCCAGCCTTGCGCAGGCGGCATCGGCCGTGGCGCTGGTCTATACCGGCGTGCTGCTGCTGAACTGGAGCCGCAGCTATATGCAGAGCCTTGCCGACAGCCTCATGGCGCCGCTCAGCTATGGGGCCATCGGGCTGATCGGCGTCTGGCTGGTTCTGCGCGGTCTGCGCAAGCTTGCCGCCCGCAATGGGGATGACGGGCACGGGCATGATCACAACTGCAACCATGCCCATGGTCCTACAGCGCAGCAGGCCGGAGCGGTCAGATCGCTGCGCGATGCCTTTGTGCTGGTCGGCGCGGTCGCCCTGCGCCCCTGCACCGGGGCGCTGTTCCTGCTGATCATCACCTGGCGCATGGGCCTTGCCTGGCAGGGTATCGCGGGGGCCGTTGCCATGGGTCTGGGCACTGCCAGTGTGACCCTGGTGGTCGCCGCGGCTTCTGTCACCCTGCGCGAAGGCACGCTTGCCCGGATCGCGGCGGGCCCCGCCACCACCCGCGCGCTGGGGCTGGTGGAGGCGCTGGCCGGTGCCACCATTGCCGCCCTTGCCCTGCAACTTTTGCTGCGCGCGCTCTGAAAGAGACGCGGGGCGGATGGCCCCTTTCCGTTCATCTGCTCAAAGGTACTCCGGCGCGCGCAAGCGGCTGCCCCCTTGCCGAAAACCGGCCGCCCCCCTAAAGCCGATACCATGACACAGACCCCCACCATGACCTGGCCGCAGCATATGCGGGCCGTGCTGACCCTTGGCCTGCCGCTGATCGGCGGGCACCTTGCACAGTTTTCGATCGGGCTGACCGACACCATAATGCTGGGTCGTTACGGGGCCGAGGCGCTGGCCGCGCTTACGCTCGCCACGGCGCTGTTTTTCCTGCTGTTCCTGATGGGCTGCGGCTTTGCCTGGGCAGTGATGCCGATGGTGGCGCAGTTTGATGCGCAGGACGATCCCACCTCGATCCGGCGCGCGACGCGCATGGGGCTGTGGCTGTCGACACTCTATTTCATCGTCGCGCTGCCGGTGTTCCTGTTGTCGGGGCCGCTGCTGCTGGCGCTAGGCCAGACGGCGGATCTGGCTGCGGATGCCCAGACCTATCTGCGTATCGCGGGTTTCGGCATGCTGCCCGGGCTGCTGGTCATGGTGTTGAAAAGCCACCTTGCCGCGCTGAGCCGCACCCGCATCGTGCTGCTGATGACGCTGGCGGCTGCGGTGGCGAACGGGATTGGCAACTATCTGCTGATCTTTGGCAGCTTCGGCTTTCCTGAACTGGGCATCAAAGGCGCTGCCATCGCTTCGGTTCTGTCGCAGGCCGTCGCCTTGGTCGGTGTCGGGCTATATGCCCATTACCGCCTGCCGGAACATGCGTTGTTCACGCGCCTGTGGAAACCCGACTGGGAGATGTTTCGCCGCGTCTTCCTGCTGGGCCTGCCCATTGGCCTGACCACTTTGGCCGAGGTCGGGTTGTTCGAGGCGACGGCCCTGATGATGGGTTGGCTGGGCACCGTGCCGCTGGCGGCGCATGGCATCGCGCTGCAGACGGCTTCGGCCACCTTCATGGTCCACCTCGGGTTTGCGAATGTGGCGACGATCCGTGCGGGCAATGCGCGGGGGCGCGGGGATCCGGATCATCTGCGCCGTGGCGCGGTCGCGGTGTTCGGTCTGTCGCTGGCCACATCCTGCCTTACGGTCATCACCTTCCTGACCCTGCCGGAACAGTTGATCTCGCTGTTTCTCAACCCGGCCGACCCGGCGCGCGGCGCGATCATGGCGATTGGTGTGTCGCTGCTTGCCGTGGCGGCGCTGTTCCAACTGGTGGATGGGGCGCAGGTCATCGCGCTGGGGCTGCTGCGCGGGATGCAGGACACGCGGGTGCCGATGATCATCGCGATCATCGCCTATTGGGGTATCGGCATCCCGGCGTCCTACCTGCTGGGATTTGTATGGCACTTCGGCGGTGTCGGGGTCTGGTCGGGGCTTGTTATCGGGCTGGCCGTGGCGGCCATACTGATGCTGTACCGGTTCTGGTCACATGCCCGGCGCGCCTAGGGTCTGAGGCCGTGCGATCGCCGTAGCCCTGGGCGGGCGGGTGTTTGCGGGTTCAGGCGTTCTGGCTGCGGCGGTGCAGGGCGGGGATCAGCAGAGCGGGCACGATCAGCAGCCCGAGGGCAATGGCCGAGAACGAGGCCTGAAGACCGAAACCTTCGGAGAGGAACCCCATCAACGGCGGGCCGATGAAAAAGCCCGCGTAGCCGACGACCGAAACCCGCGAGATGGCTTTGGTGCGGTGCCGCGCGGGGACCATGCGCCCGATCCAGGCGAATGCCATGGGAGCCAGCACAGACACGCCCGCGCCGAGAATGGCAAAGCCCGCATAGGCCAGCGAAAGGGTCGGCGCATGGGCCGCGAGCAGCGCGCCCGTTGCAGCGACCAGCGCGGCCCAGAAGATCACCCGCGCCTCTGACAGCCGTTGTGCCACGAGTTGCCCCGACAGGCGCCCCGCCGCCATGGTGATGCCCAGTATTGCCGGCCCCAGCGCGCCCTGCGCCGCCCCTGCCCCCAGATTGCGTTCAAGGTGCAGGGCAGACCAGCCTTCGGTCGCCTGTTCGCTGAGAAAGGCGATCAGGATAATGGCCCCGCCCGGCAGCAGCAGCGCCCAGGGCAGGTATGCGTGAGCGGTTTCGTCGCTGTCCTCTTCGGGCGCGGGCACCGGGCAGCGCAGGATGAACAGCGTCAGCATCAGGGCGATTGCGGACATGAGGCCCAGCACTGCGCCGGGGGGCATGCCTGCTTCGCGACCCAGCCCGGCGGCGATGGCGGCGCAGGCATAGGCCACCGAGAACATGCCGTGATTGAGGTTCATGAGCGAGCGTTTCTCTGTCGCCTCAAGCGCGCTGACCCGGGCGTTCATCACCACGTCCAGCGTGCCGGAACTGGCCGAGGCGAGCGTCATCGCCAGCGCAAAGGTCAGGCCACCACCCATCCAGCCCGGCAGCAGGAAGGCGAGGGCCATCAGTGCCGTGCAGATCGCCATCGCGCGCTGCCCCAGCAGACGTTCGGCCAGCGGTGCAAGCCACATCGCCATCACCGCACCCGAGGCCGCCACGAGCAGCGCAAGGCCGAAAGCCCCGTCCGAGAGGCCGACTTGCGGCTTGATCGCGGGCACGAGGGCCGCAAAGGACCCCCAGAAGAGGCCCATTGCGGCAAAGGCGGCCGCTGGTCCGCGGCTGCGGTGAAGATCGTGCAACATACCCATGGCGCGGCCTTGCCACAGGGCTGATGCGGCGTCCAGAGCGGTGGTGCCGGGGCGTCTGAATTCCGCCATTTCTGTGCCGCTTCTGTGCCGTGCCAAAGTGCTGACGATGGACCCGCGCACAAGCATGCGCGCCTTTGGCGTGGTATGGTGCTAACTGGCTTTGCAGGCGCCAAGCGGGGCGCGAGTGGATGAATGGGGGCGGCACAGGTGATTTCGGCCCCGGGTCGGCAGGAATGCGACTTGCTTTGGGGTTCGATCCGGTTTATCGCGCGACCTTCACGCGGGACTACAGCCTTGGAGGTGCCCGCATAACCTTAGGAGAATTATCATGGCTGGAGAGATTCCTGATCTCGTAGCTCTGGAACGGACGGGGACAGGCAAGGGCGCCGCTCGTCAGGCACGTCGCGACAACCTTGTTCCCGGTGTTGTCTATGGCGGCGGCGTTGATCCGCTGTCGATCAACCTGCCCTACAACGCGCTGCTCAAGCGTCTGAAGGCCGGTCGCTTCCTGTCGACCCTGTTCAACCTCAAGGTTGAAGGCCAGGACGATGTTCGCGTGATCTGCCGCGCTGTGCAGCGTGACGTGGTCAAGGACCTGCCGACGCATGTCGATTTCATGCGCCTGCGTCGCACGTCCAAGGTCAACCTGTTCATCCACGTTGATTTCATCAACGAAGAACTGGCGCCCGGCATCAAGAAGGGCGGCGTTCTGACTGTTGTCCGTCCCGAAGTCGAACTGGTCGTAACTGCGGCAGACATCCCCGATCACATCACGGTTGACCTGACCGGGCTGAACATCGGTGACACCGTCACGATTTCGAACGTGACCCTGCCCGAAGGTGCCAAGCCGACGATCGACCGCGATTTCGTGATCGCCAACATCTCGGCTCCGTCGGGTCTGCGCTCTTCCGGCGTTGATGAGGACGAAGAAGAAGGCGATGCAGCTGAGGCGACCGAGGAGTAAGCTCCCAAGGTTCGTTTCGCGACATCTATTGCGGCCCTGCCCCCACCCGGGCGGGGCCGTTTGCGTTTCGCGCCGCCCCACCCTATTTCAGGGGCAGCGGCGGCAGGAGGATGCGATGAAGATCTTTGTGGGCTTGGGCAATCCCGGCGGGCAATACGCACAGAACCGGCACAATATCGGCTTCATGGCTGTTGAGGCCATCGCCGAGGCGCATGGGTTTCAGCCGTGGAAAGCCCGGTTTCAGGGTCAGGTGGCCGAGGGGCGTCTGGGCGGCGACAAGGTGCTGTTGCTGAAACCTGCGACCTTCATGAACCTGTCCGGTCAGGCCGTCGGCGAAGCGATGCGGTTCTACAAGCTGGAACCGGCGGATGTCATGGTCTTTCATGACGAGCTTGACCTTGCGCCCGGGCGGCTGAAGGTCAAGTTCGGCGGCGGACATGCGGGGCACAACGGGTTGCGGTCGATCCATGCCCATATCGGCGATGCCTACGGGCGGGTGCGTATGGGCATCGGCCATCCGGGGCGCAAGGAACTGGTGTCGGGCTATGTGCTGCATGATTTTGCCAAGGCGGATGCCGATTGGCTGGAGGATGTGCTGCGCGGCGTCGCGGATGGTGCGGATGATCTGGCGCGGGGCGACAGCGCGAAATTCCTGAACGCCGTGGGGCTGCGGGTGTCCCCCCAGCGCAGCAGCAGTGGCACAGCGCCGAAGAAGCCCGGGGCGGCAAAGACCACCGCAAAGGTGGCCGAACAGCCCGCCGTCGCAGCCCCGGACGAAGAACCGGCCCCGGACAACCGCAATCCCTTGCAGCGGCTTGCGGATCGCTTTCGCTAGGCCAGCGCGGCGCGGGATTGGTCGCGGTTCAACACCGCAGAACGGGATCGAACCGACATCCGGGCAAGGACCTTGCTTGCCGACCGGATGAGCAATAGCCTGTGTGCACCGCGCGGATCAGGAGAGCTGTCATGGACAAAGACCCCGAAATCAACGTTCTGGGCACCGGCCTTGAACTTTGTGGCACGGACCCTGTGACCGGTTTCTTTCGGGATGGCCATTGCAACACCTGTGCCATCGACGTCGGGAGCCACACTGTCTGCGCCATCATGACGGCCGAATTCCTTGCCTACTCCAAATATGTCGGCAACGATCTTTCGACGCCGCGTCCGAATTTCCAGTTTGCAGGGTTGAAGCCCGGCGATGCCTGGTGCCTCTGTGCGAGCCGATTCCTGCAGGCCCATGACGAAGGCTGCGCGCCACTGGTGCGGCTGGCGGCGACGCACAAACGCGCGCTGGACGTGGTGCCCCTGAGAGTTCTGGAGCAGCATCAGAGCTGACATCAGGATCGCGGGGCGCTGTCCACGACGCATTTTAGCTGCCAAACGGCCCCAAGCTCAGGTGGTCTGGGGCGGAACACCTGGCAGGGCATCCTCCATCAGCGCGTCGATGAAGAGGCTCAGCAGTTGGGGGCGGCCCGACACGCCCGCCTTGCGGTAGATGGCATTGGTCTGGGCCTTGACCGTGCCTTCGGAGGTGTTTCGCAGGGCGGCGATTTCGGCCGTAGAGAGCCCCTTGATCGAAAACAGCGCCACGTCGCGTTCCGCAGGCGTCAGACCCCAGTCGGCAAAGCGTTCCTCAAGCACCTCGGAAAAGGCACCCGAGGCGAGACGCAGGGATTGTTCCGCCTGCGCCTGCGCCCGCAGGCTGCGCGCGAGCAGAATGGCCGTCGCGGCCACCCCGAGCACAAGACCCAGCGCGGCACCGACCTGGATCATTTCGTAAAGCGCCCAGGCGATGGGTGTGCTGCGCAAGCCAAGGGTGCTGGACAGAATGTCCCAGAGGAAAAACAGCGCGCAGATCAGCTGAAACAATAGAAGCAATAGAAAGAATACCTGGTCACGCACTAAATCTGGTCCTGAGATTGGACTGCGCCCGTCAGCGCAGGTCGCGTTTAATCGTCGTCTTTACCATCGTCATCGTCCGAGCCGTTGTCGTCGTCATCCTTGTCATCGTCGGAATCGTCCTTGTCGGAGCCGCCTTTGTCATCGTCCCGGTCATCATCATCGTTCGAGCCGGAGCCGTTCGACCCATCGCGGTCCGAATTGCCGCTGTTGCCAGAGCCACTGTTGCCGGAGCCTGAGGATCTGCGGTCATCGCGGTCGAGATAGTCGCGCAGGATGGTTCCGGTTCCGGGGTCAAGGATGATTTCGCGCGCGCCCTGCTGGCCCCGGGCAAGGATACGCACACGGCCCAGCCAGGTGCGGCTGACACGGATCTGGGCAAAGCCCTGTTCCTGAAGCTGGCTGATGATCTGATCCTGCGCGGTCTGCGCAAAGGCCGGCGCGGCGCAGAGCGCCAGACAGGCGGCGCCGGCGGTCAGAAACCTCCGGCGCTTTAGCTGATGTGCCGCACGTGCCCCCCGCCCAGAGGCGGGGGCCGCAAAGCGCATTGGGCGATCAGTCGTCATCGCCGTCGTCGTCGTCGTCGCCATGGTCGTCATCGCTTTCGTCGTCGTCGTCATCATCGTCGTCGTCGTCATCGTCGTCGCTGTCGTGGTCGTCACGATCATCGTCGTCATCGCTGTCATGATCATCGCCATCATCGCTGTCGTGGTCGTCACGATCATCGTCATCATCGCTGTCATGGTCGTCACGATCATCACTGCCGCGCGACCTGCCGTCTTCGTCATCATCGCCGGAACGACGGCCTTTGTCATCGCTGTTACCGTCGGCAGAAACAAAATCGCGGCTGCGCGTGCTGATTTCGACCCCGGGGGCGCTGTCAGAGACATTCCCGCCAAAGGCTTCGGTTTCCTGCGACAGGATGGCACCGGTGGCAGAGTCATAGACCACTTCGATCTTGCGCCCGCCGCCGACGGCTTCGGCCTTGATCTGGGTCGGGCCTGTCTTGATCTCAATATGGCCGAAGCCATTTGCCGTCAGGTCCGCGACGATCTGGTCCGTGGCGGACTCGGCAAGGGCAAGCGTGCCGAAGAGCGCGAGACCGGCTGTAAGGGTGAGGCTCTTGGTAAGAGTCATGTATCAATCCTTTGGTTAGGCCCGGCGGGATGCGGGGCGTTGCACAATGGGAATTGGCGGCTGTGCCCTGTCCGGCATAGGGGCAAGAAGTTTACGCGCGGTGCGATAAACCCACGATACAAAGGCATAAACCTGAGTTTATGAATAGAAAAACCCCGCGCCACTGCTGCGGCGCGGGGTTTTGTGGAGCACGGCAAGCGACGGCCTGCGGTGAGTCGCCGTTCAATCCATGTCAAAGCCGAGGTACTTGGCCACGGTGAAGATGTCCTTGTCGCCGCGTCCGCACATATTCATGCAGATCAGGTGATCCTTGGGCAGCTCGGGCGCGATCTTCATCACATGCGCCAGCGCATGGGAGGGTTCGAGCGCGGGAATGATGCCTTCCTTGTCGCAGCACAGGGTGAAGGCCTCGAGCGCCTCCTTGTCGGTGATCGAGACATATTGCGCGCGGCCGATATCGTGCAGCCAGGCATGTTCCGGCCCGATGCCCGGATAATCAAGCCCTGCGGAGATCGAGAAGCCTTCGAGGATCTGGCCATCGTCGTCCTGCAGCAGATAGGTGCGGTTGCCATGCAAAACACCGGGACGACCACCGGTGAGAGAGGCGCAATGCTCCATCTTGGCGTTGACGCCTTTTCCGCCGGCCTCGACCCCGATGATGTTCACGTCCTTGTCGTCAAGGAAGGGATAGAACAGGCCCATGGCGTTCGATCCACCGCCGATGGCAGCAATCAGGGTGTCGGGCAGACGGCCTTCGGCCTCGAACATCTGTTCCTTGGCTTCCTTGCCGATGATGGCCTGAAAATCGCGCACCATCGCGGGATATGGATGCGGACCAGCGACCGTGCCGATGCAGTAAAACGTGTCGCGCACGTTGGTCACCCAGTCGCGCAGCGCATCGTTCATCGCATCCTTGAGCGTGCCACGGCCAGAGGTCACGGGAATGACTTCGGCCCCGAGCAGGCGCATGCGGAAAACGTTGGGTTTCTGACGTTCCACATCATGCGCGCCCATGTAGACGACGCATTTCAGGCCGAACTTGGCGCAGACGGTGGCGGTTGCCACGCCGTGCTGACCGGCACCGGTTTCGGCGATGATGCGGGTTTTGCCCATGCGGCGGGCAAGAATGATCTGGCCCAACACGTTGTTGATCTTGTGCGCGCCGGTGTGGTTCAGCTCGTCCCGTTTAAGGTAGATCTTGGCACCGCCCAGATGTTCGGTCAGGCGTTCGGCATGATAAAGCGGGCTGGGGCGGCCGACGTAATGTTTCCAGAGGAAATTCATCTCGTCCCAGAAGCTCTGGTCGGTCTTCGAGATTTCGTACTGTTCTTCCAGTTCGAGGATGAGCGGCATCAGGGTTTCGGACACGAAGCGCCCGCCGTAGTTGCCGAAACGACCCTTTTCGTCGGGTCCGTTCATGAAGCTGTTGAAGAGGTCGTCCATTGCGCGTCTCCCGTAATTCAAGGGCTAGTTCTAGGGCGCTGAAAGGCAGATTTCCAGAGCGTTTCTAAATGCTGTGCCGGAGGTTCTGCAGACCCGGCCCGGAGTCACGCCAAAGGCGCCGGGCAAGTGCCTGCTGAAACGTCGAATCACGCCGCCGCGCGTTCCAGTGCCGGGTAGCGCCAGCCCAGTGTCAGCCCGCGCGCGATGAAAGACACCAGAAGTGCCGCCCAGAGGCCGTGGTTGCCCCAGATCGGCACCAGCACCAGTACCGCGCCCAGATAGACCAGCGCCGACAGGACCATCATGTTGCGCATGTCCGCCGTCCGCGTGGCCCCGATAAAGACCCCATCCAGCATGAAGGCCGCAAGCCCGAGCACAGGCACCGCGATCAGCCAGGGCAGATAGGTGCGGGCTTCGGCCTGTACGGGCGGCACATCTGCCATCAGGTCAATCAGTGACGGACCGCCAAGCCAAATCGCCAGCGACAGGCCGCCGCAGACCACCAGCCCCCAGAAGCTGGTCAGCAGTGCGCCGCGCCGCAGGTGGGCGGGGCTGCGCGCGCCCATGGCCTGCCCCACCAGCGCCTCGGCTGCAAAGGCGAAACCGTCCAGAGCATGGGCGGTGATTTCCAGAAACTGGATCAGCACCTGATTGGCTGCCAGAGTCACATCGCCGAAATCGGCCCCCAGGAACAGAAAGGACATGACGATCCCCTGCAACAGGAAGGACCGGATCAGGATATCGGAATTGACCCGCATCATCCGGATCAGCCGAACCTTGTCAAAGACCCGGGCCCAGTCGCGCCATGCAGGCACACGAAAGGCCGCGCGGCACAGCCAAAGGCCCATGGCCAGCCCCGACCATTCGGCGATGACCGTGGCGCTGGCCACGCCGCTGACACCCCAGTCGAGCCCCAGCACGAACCACAGATCCAGCAGGATGTTGATCAGGTTCATCCAAATCTGCAAAACCAGCACCGCGCGTGTGCGTTCCTGTGCGATCAGCCAGCCGGTGATGCCGTATAGCGCGATGGCAGCAGGGGCCGACCAGATGCGGATCGACATGTAGTTCTGGGCAAGGGTTTCAACCTCGGCGCTGGCGGGGGACAGGGCGAACCCGGCGCGAAAGATCAGCCCCTGCCCCAGGATGATCAGCAACCCGGCGCCAAAGCCGATCATCAGCACCCGGGTCAGAAGGGCGGCAACCTCGGCCCGGTCGCCCTGCCCGGCGGCCTGCGCGGCCAGGCCCGTGGTGCCCATGCGCAGAAACCCGAACATCCAGTAGACGGCGGTCAGGATGACCGCACCGATGCCGACTGCGCCGATCGGTGCGGCAAGACCGATCTGGCCGACAACGCCGGTATCCACCGCCCCAAGGATCGGCACCGTCGCATTGGACAGCACGATGGGAATCGCGATCTTGAGCACGCGGCGGTGGGTGACATCCCGCAGCGGCGCAGGACTGTGGGCTGTTGCATCGGTCATCTGCTGGGTCTTTCCGTCGGCCGACCTGGGTCAGCCGTCACTGCGGGGCATCAGGAAGTGCGCCGAACATTCGGCAAAGGGGCGGTCATGATTGTCCTGCCATGCCTGCGCGTGCACGCTGGCATAGCGCCGTCCCGACCGGGTGACGCGGGCGCGGGCATAGGCGTCGCGCGGCAGGCCGGTGCGCAGGTAGTCGGTGGAAAAGTCGATGGTCTTGGGCAGGCGCGGCAGCTGACCGGATTCGAGATCGGAAAGCTTGAGTTTGCCGCTTTCGATATCCTCCCACAGCCAGGCCCAGCTGAGGGTGATGATCGCCGTCACCTCAAGAAACGCGGCCGTCACCCCACCGTGGATGGCGGGCAGCAGCGGGTTGCCGATCAGCTTGTCGTCATAGGGCAGCAGGCCGGTCAGTTCGTCGCCGCGACGGTCGAACCTGATCCCGAGGAACTGGATATAGGGCACGCCCCCCACCAGCGCGTGCAGCGCGGCATCGCGGCGCTGTTTCACCACTTGTACGGGTTCGGGCGGACGGCGCATCAGGCTTCCTCCACCGTAAAGGTCCCGGTCGCGGTGGCGACGGGGCGGTCGGTGTCGTCATCGGTTGCGATGGCCCGCACAAAGGCGACCGATCGGGTGATGTGATGGCAGGTGGCCCGCGCGGTGATGGACTGCCCCGGGGTGGCGGCACGCATATAGTCGATGCGCAGCCCGATGGTGGCCGTACCGCCGGGGCTTTGGGGGTGGCTGATCACTGCCGCACCGCCGCAGGTATCCATCAGCGCCGAGACAGCACCGCCATGGATCACACCGGTATCCGGATCGCCGATCAGGCGGGGATTATAGGGCATCACGATTTCGGCGGTGCCGTCACCGATATGCGTCACGGTCAGGCCAAGCGCCCCGGCATGCGGAATGGATTCGATGAACTGGCGTGCGATGGTGTTCTGGTTTGCTGTCATGGCGGGCTCCCTTGCCACATCACTCGCCCAGAGTTGGAACACGAGCCGTGCACATGTGCAAGCGGCAGTGACACTGCTGGGCGCGTGCAGGTCTGTGCCTGCCGCCCGCATCAATGTTTTGTGCAGTCTTCCGTACAGTGGTGTCGCATTTCCGACATACTGCACAGCGGAGGGTTTACAGATATTGCCCTCGGGCCGGGCTCGCCCTAGGCTTGTGTCAAGGGAGTGCCTGATCAATGCCAGACAAACGCTTCAGCTTTAAAGAAATGTGCGCAAAGTACGACGTGACCCCCCGCACCTTGCGATACTACGAATATATCGAACTGCTTCAGCCTGACCGCGAAGGCCGTGCCCGTTGGTACGGCCCGCGCGAACGGGCGCGGATGACATTGATCATGCGGGGCCGTAAATTCGGTTTTCAGCTTGAAGATATCCGTCAGTGGCTTTTGATGTATGAAAAAGAAGGCACCACCGCACAGATGCAGGCGTGGATCACCCTTGCCGACCAACAGCTGGCCGAACTGGCCGAGCAGCGCCGCCAAATGGACGCCGCGATCGATGAATTGAAGCGGTTGCGAGACGATACAGCTGAGTCGCTCAAGGCCGGTCAGGCGTGAGCCGAATTGCGCCGGGTAGGGAAAACCTGACCTAGCCGCGCATTTTGAAATTTTGACCAGTTAATAAAATTTCGAAACAGTCGCTTGACGCGACCTTATCTTACGTCAACTTAAAAGTGACGTGGCGTATGAGTACGTCACCCGAATTTCTCATTGTAAGAAGACCCCAACAACCCCATCCCGCCGGGCAGATTACCCGACGAGAGGTTTGTACGATGATTGAAGACCAGACGATGACGATCCGACAGATGTGCGATGCATTTGACGTGACCCCACGCACCCTGCGGTTCTACGAGGCAAAGGAGCTGCTGTTTCCGATCCGTGAAGGCCAGAAACGCCTTTTCACCCGGCGTGACCGTGCACGGCTCAAGCTGATCCTGCGTGGCAAGCGCTTTGGCTTCAGCCTTGAGGAGATACGCCAGCTTCTGGACCTGTACGACATGGGCGACCAGCAGCAGACGCAGATCGCCAAGACCTATGAAGTTGCCCAGCAACGGCTGGCCGCACTGGTGGCCCAGCGGGACGAGCTGAACGGGGCGATTTCGGAACTCGAAGACCAGTTGAAGTGGGGTGAAAAGATGCTCACCTCGCTTAACCAGACGCAGAAAGCTGCCGAATAGGCAGACCCTTAAGGGAGGACCTGATGCCGATCTACCACGCGCCCACCAAGGACATGCAGTTCGTATTGCACGATGTGCTGAAGATATCCGAATCCGGGATCACCGGGTATGATGATCTGGACCGTGAAACGACGCAGGCGGTCCTCGAAGAAGCCGGCAAGCTGAGCGAGAACGTCCTCGCTCCGCTGAACGCCGTTGGCGATGCCGAAGGCTGTACGCTGGAGAACGGTGTGGTGCGAACGCCCACCGGCTTCAAGGACGCCTACGAGCAGATGCGCGCGGGTGGCTGGATGGGTCTGGACGCCGATCCGGAATACGGCGGCCAGGGCATGCCCTATGTGCTGAACTGCGCAGTGGGCGAGATGTTCGTGTCGTCCAACATGGCCTTCAACATGTATCAGGGCCTGACCCATGGCGCCTATTCGGCGATCCATGCACATGGCTCTGACGCGCAGAAGAACATGTATCTGCCCAACATGATCGACGGCATCTGGTCCGGCACGATGAACCTGACCGAGCCGCACTGCGGCACCGATCTGGGTCTGATCCGCACCAAGGCGGAACCACAGGATGATGGTTCCTATGCGATCAGCGGTCAGAAAATCTGGATTTCGGCCGGCGAACACGACATGTCGGAAAACATCATCCATCTGGTGCTGGCACGGATCCCCGGCGGCCCCGATGGGGTCAAAGGCATCTCGCTGTTCATCGTGCCGAAGTTTCTGGTGAATGCGGACGGCAGCTTGGGCGAACGCAACACCCTGTCCTGCGGCGGGCTGGAAAAGAAGATGGGCATTCACGGCAATGCCACCTGCGTGATGAACTATGACGGTGCCAAAGGCTATTTGATCGGCGAACTGAACAAGGGCATGCGCGCCATGTTCACCATGATGAACGAGGCCCGTCTGGGCGTCGGCCTGCAGGGTTATGCCCAGGGTGTCGTGGCCTATCAGAACGCGCTTGGCTTTGCGCAGGACCGTCTGCAGGGCCGCGCGGTCACCGGGGTCGAAGCACCGGACAAGCCCGCAGATCCGATCATCGTGCACCCTGATGTGCGTCGCAACCTGATGCACCAGAAATCGTTTATCGAGGGCGCACGCGCCTTCACTTTCTGGGGTGCCTCGCTGATCGACCGCGCGCACCGCAATTCCGATGCGCAGGCCGAGGGGCTGATTTCGCTGCTCACGCCGGTTCTCAAGGGGTTCCTGACCGACAAGGGGTTCGAGACAACTGTTCTGGCGCAGCAGACGTTGGGCGGTTCGGGTTTCACCCGCGAATGGGGGCTGGAGCAGTTCGTGCGCGATGCGCGGATCACCATGATCTATGAGGGCACCAACGGCATCCAGTCGCTGGATCTGGTCGGGCGCAAGCTGGGTCAGGACGGCGGCAAACACGTGATGGGCTTCTTTGATCTGGTAAAGAGTTTCATCAAGGACAACGCCGGTCAGGATGCTGATTTCGACAAGCAGTTCCTTGATCCGCTCAAGGCGGCGTCAAAGGATCTGCAGGCGGCGGGGATGTATTTCATGCAGAATGGCATGAAGAACCCGAACAACGCGCTGTCCGGCTCCTATGATTTCATGCATCTTTTCGGACATGTCTGTCTGGGCCTGATGTGGGCGCGGATGGGCCTGGCAGCACGGGCCGGTCTTGCCTCTGGCGACGGTGATACCCAGTTCTATGAGACGAAGCTGGCAACGGGGCGTTATTACATGGCGCGGCAGCTGCCCGCCACGGCGATGCATCTCGCGCGGATCCAGACCGGAGCGGATACCGTGATGGCGCTGGATGCGGCCAACTTCTGATCGAACGTCGGGGGCGGCATCCCTGCCCCCGGTCGTTCACTGACCGCCACGAGCGCGGTCCAAAAGATTGAGGTCCTTGCGGCCAAGGCGCCGTCGGCGCCCGCAAGGACCGGACGACTCAAACGGAGGGGAGCCGTATGAGAGCAGGTGTAGGTATAGATGCGCAAACGAGGCCCGCCGGAATGCCCGACGGGTACCGGGCCGATCTATGCCGCCGGGCTGTCAAACCTACGGATAGCGATTGGGCTGCAAGCCAGAGAGCGGCGAACCACAGACGCCAACTCGACCAAAAGGCGTTCAAATCCCCTTCTTGCCCTTCTTCTCTTTCCAAATACGCAAAAATCGCCATCACTATCCCCGCCACAGGAGGGCTTTTTGCATGACAATTCAACTTCACTGCTTCGGAGAATCCGGCAATGCCTACAAGGCGGCGCTGGCGCTGGAACTGGCGGGGCTCGACTGGGAGCCGGTGTTTGTCGATTTTTTCAACGGCGCGACCCGCAGTCCGGAATATCGCAGCCAGATCAATGAAATGGGCGAAGTGCCTGTATTGGTCGACGGTGCGGTGAAGCTGTCGCAGTCCGGCGTGATCCAGATGTATGTGACCGAAAAGACCGGCAAGTTCGGTGGTGCGACCCCGGCAGAAGCGCGCGAAGTCATGCGCTGGGTGTTCTGGGACAATCACAAGTTTTCCAGCCAGGCCGGGATGACCCGCTTCCTGATGAACTTCCTGCCCGAAGAAAAGCGCCCCGCCCCGGTGATCCAGTTCATGCAAGGTCGGCTCAAGGCCGCCTATGAGGTTCTGAACACCCATCTGGCCGGGCGCGACTGGATCGTCGGCGACGCGATCACCAATGCCGATATCAGCTGCTGTGCGTATCTTTATTACCCCGAACCCTTTGGGTTCGATCGCGCTGACTGGCCCCACATCGACGCCTGGCTGACACGGATCAGCGATCAGCCCGGCTGGAAACACCCCTATGATCTGATGCCCGGCAACCCAAGTGACCGGGCCTGAAGGAGACGACCATGACCGAAGCCTATATCTATGACGCCATCCGCACCCCCCGTGGCAAGGGCCGCAAGGACGGATCACTGCACGAAGTGACGAGCGTGCGCCTGTCGGCGCAGGTTCTGAACGGGTTGAAAGAGCGCAACAACCTTGAGGGCCACGCGGTCGAGGATGTGATCTGGGGCAATGTCACGCAGGTCGGCGAACAGGGCGGCTGCCTTGCGCGTACGGCCGTGCTGGCATCGGACCTGGACCAGTCGATCCCCGGTCTTGCAATCAACCGCTTCTGCGCCAGCGGCATGGAAGCCGTGAACATTGCCGCCAATCAGGTGCGTGGCGGTGCAGGCGAGGCCTATATCGCCGGCGGTGTCGAAATGATGGGCCGCGTTGCCATGGGCAGCGACGGGGCGGCGATTGCCGTTGATCCCAGTGTTGCCATGGACAGCTACTTTGTCCCGCAGGGCATCAGCGCCGATATCATCGCAACCGAGTACGGCTTCAGCCGCGACGATGCCGACAGCCTTGCCGTGGAAAGCCAGCGCCGGGCCAAGGCCGCCTGGGATGACAACCGGTTCGCGAAATCCATCCTGACCGTGCGCGACCAGAACGGTCTGGCGATCCTCGACCACGACGAATTCATGCGCCCCCAAACCAACATGCAAAGCCTGGGCGCGCTCAACCCCAGCTTTCAGGCGATGGGCGAGGTGATGCCCGGCTTCGACAAGATCGCGCTGATGAAATACCCGCATCTTGAGCGGATCAACCATATCCACCACGCAGGCAATTCGTCCGGCATCGTCGACGGGGCAGCCGGCGTGCTGATCGGCAACAAGGAGTTCGGCGAAAAATACGGGCTCAAGCCTCGCGCCCGCATCCGTGCCACCGCCAAGATCGGCACCGATCCGACGATCATGCTGACCGGCCCGGTACCGGTGACCGAGAAGATCCTGAAGGACAATGGCATGTCCATTTCCGACATCGACCTGTTCGAGGTGAACGAAGCCTTTGCGTCGGTCGTTCTGCGGTTCATGCAGGCCTTTGATGTCGATGCCGACAAGGTCAACGTCAACGGCGGATCCATCGCCATGGGGCATCCGCTGGGCGCCACCGGGGCGATCATCATCGGCACCCTGCTGGACGAACTTGAACGTTCGGGCAAGGGCGTGGGCCTTGCCACGCTTTGCATTGCCTCGGGCATGGGCGCCGCCACGATCATCGAGCGTATCTGATAACGTATGGGCGATGATGCCAAACATATTTATCAAGCGACGCTCGATGTGCTGACCCGAGCCGCTCTGGCGCGCGATACCGCGACTTTCGCGCGCCATCTGGTCTTGCCGCATGTGATCAAAATGCTGGACGGCAAAGTCGTGTACAACACTGAGCAAGAGGTTCACGACGGCATCAACGAGTATCGGGACAAGCTTGAACGCATCGGCGTGCAAACCGTCGAACGTAATTGCAGCTTTGCCCGGTTTGTCGGTGACACGATGGTTTCAGGCTACCATGTGACGCAAAATGTCACGCGAGATGCGCCGCTGCCACCGGCCTATATCACCAAGGGCGTCTTCTGCCTGATCGATGGGCGGTGGTGCATGTCGCTGTCGGATTCGGCGATGTCGGGCGAAGACTGGCCCGACGTTCCGCATCGGCACATGCAGGCCTATGCCAAGGATGACGAAACCACGCGCACTCCGCAAGAAATGCGCAAGGCGGTTTCGCAAAAACTGATCGATCACGCAGATTATGCCCTGTTGCACGGCGACTTTGACGCCTGGCGCGCGTTCATCACCCTGCCGCTGATCTTTGAAGGCGATATTGCAACCGAAGTCTTTGCAACCGAGAGCCAGCTTAGAGAACAATACGAAAACTACCGGCACGACTTCTTGACGTATAAAGTCACGGATGTTGTCCGGGTCGTCTCTTCAACCGAGCTTCTGGCTCAGGACGAGATGAGGGTGGACTATCGCGCCTATATTCTGAACTGCGGCACCAACGTCGTGGCACCATGGGACGGCAGGCTGATCCTTAAACGCGACCAGGGCCTCTGGCGGATCAGCCGGATCATACGGTCCAGTCAATCGCTGCAATGGCGATCGCGCATGCACCAGCCCCTGCAACCGGGCGGTGCATCATCACAACAAGCCGTACCGGCGACGCCCGCGATACAAAAGCCCCGCATACAGAGGGAGGAGCGGAATTGAGGAATGTCACCATGATCCGACACGCCGACGACACTGTCATCCTTACCTGCAAGGTGCCGGGCACAACGACCGTCTGGCCGGGGGAGATCTGAGACATGCCACGCGTGCCCCTGTCTGACCCTGTCCATGTGGCCGACACCTCGCATCCCGTTCTTGGGGCTTCGCTGGGTGGCTATGCCTATGTGCCGTTGTCGGAAGTCGGCGGTTTGACCCAGTTCGGCGCGCATCTGGAAACGCTGGATCCCGGTGCGCAATCTTCGCACCGTCACTGGCACGAGGCCGAAGACGAGTTGATCTATGTAGTCGCAGGTGAAGTCGTGCTGATCGAGGATGCAGAAACGCCGCTGGTCGCCGGGGACGTCGCCGCCTGGGCGGCAGGCAGCCCGGTGGGGCATTGTGTGGAAAACCGCTCGGCCCAGCCCGCCAGCTATCTTGTGGTTGGCACCCGCAACAAAGCCGATGTGGTGCATTACCCGGATGCCGGACTGAGCGTCACACTGACCGACCGCCGCCACCGGGTGTTTCGCGATGCTGCCGGGACCGTCGTTGCCCAATATTCCCGCCCGCCCGAAGGAGCGTTGTGACGATGCCAAAGCTTGACCTTTCGTCCCTGCCGGTGCGCACAGGATCGACCTATCCCGCCACCCTTGCGGCAAAAATGGCCGGGCGGTCCTCGCTCCGGCTGAGCGATGCGGCGGGGCTGACCCAGTTCGGTGCCAATCTGGTACGGCTTGAGCCCGGCGCGATGTCGAGCCTGCGCCACTGGCACGAAACCCAGGACGAGCTTGTCTTTGTCACCGAAGGCGCGCTGATTTTGCGTGACGATTTTGGCGACACGCCGTTGGCGGTGGGCGATTGTGCGACCTTTCCGGCGGGCGAGGCGAATGGCCATCACATTCTGAACCTGTCCGATGCACCGGGCAGTTTTTTGGTCATCGGCACCCGTACGGACACGGATACGGGATGGTATCCCGACCTTGACCTGAAAGTGACGTCCGACCGGAACGGGCACCGCTACACCCGCCGCGACGGCAGCCCGCTGGACCCTGAAAATTCCTGAACATGCCGCCTTGTGCGGCCCCAGACACCCTCTGATACGGAGAGAGACCATGAGCGATTTCACAATGATCAAGGACGCCGACGGCGTCGCAATCATCACCTGGGACGTCCCGGACAAGTCGATGAACGTGATGTCCCTGCAGGGCTTTGCAGATCTCGACGCGCTAATCGACGACGCCCTTGCCGATGACACCGTGAAGGGGGTCGTGATCACCTCTGGCAAGGACAGCTTTGCCGGCGGCATGGATCTGAACGTCATCGCCAAGATGAAGGAAGACGCCGGCGACGAACCCGCGCGCGGGCTGTTTGAGGGCGTGATGCAGATGCACGCCGTCCTGCGCAAGATCGAGCGCGCCGGGATGGACCCCAAGACGCTGAAAGGCGGCAAGCCGATTGCCACCGCCCTGCCCGGCACGGCGCTTGGCATTGGCCTTGAACTGCCGCTGTCGACGCACCGGATCTTTGCCGCCGAAAACCCCAAGGCCAAGATCGGCCTGCCCGAGATCATGGTCGGGATTTTCCCCGGCGCGGGCGGCACCACCCGGTTGGTGCGCAAGATGGGCGCCATGGCAGCATCGCCATTCCTGCTTGAAGGCAAGCTGTCTGACCCGATCAAGGCCAAGGCGGCAGGCATCATCGACGAGGTGGTGGCCGACCCGGTGGCCGCAGCGCGCGAATGGGTGTTGCAGGCCAAGGACGCCGATCTGGTAAAGCCCTGGGATGCCAAGGGCTACAAGATGCCCGGCGGCGAACCCTATCACCCCGCAGGCTTCATGACCTTTGTCGGTGCATCGGCGATGGTGAATGGCAAGACGCAGGGTGTTTATCCGGCGGCCAAGGCGCTGCTGTCCGCGGTCTATGAGGGCGCGATGGTGCCCTTTGACACCGCGCTGAAGATCGAAGCGCGCTGGTTCACCAATGTGCTGATGAACCCCAGTTCGGGCGCGATGATCCGGTCGCTGTTCATCAACAAGGAAGCGCTGGAAAAAGGCGCAGTGCGCCCGGCGGATGTGCCTGACCAGCGGGTCAAGCAGGTCGGCATTCTAGGTGCGGGCATGATGGGTGCCGGGATCGCGCTGGTTTCGGCCCAGGCCGGTATCGACGTGGTGCTGATCGACCAGAAGCAGGAAGCGGCGGACCGGGGCAAGGCCTATGTCGCCGACTACATGGACAAGGGCATCGCCCGCAAGAAAGCCACGGTTGAGGGCAAGGAGGCGCTGCTGTCGCGCATCCACGCGACAACCGATTACGCCGCCCTTCAGGGTTGCGACCTGATCGTCGAGGCGGTGTTCGAGGATCCGCGTATCAAGGCCGAAGTGACCGAAAACGTCGAGAAGGTCATCCCCGAGGACTGCATCTTTGCCACCAACACTTCGACCCTGCCGATCACCGATCTGGCAAAGGCGAGCGTGCGGCCCGAACAGTTCGTCGGCATTCACTTCTTCTCTCCCGTCGAAAAGATGATGCTGGTCGAGATCATCAGGGGCGAGGCGACAGGCGACCGCGCGGTGGCCAAGGCACTGGATTTCGTCCGCCAGATCCGCAAGACACCCATCGTGGTGAACGATGCGCGGTTCTTTTATGCCAACCGCTGCATCATTCCCTACATCAACGAAGGCATGCGTCTGGTCGCCGAAGGCGTTGCGCCCGCGCTGGTCGAAAATGCCGCCAAGATGGTGGGAATGCCGCTCGGGCCGCTTCAGCTGGTGGACGAGACATCGATCGACCTCGGAGCCAAGATCGCCCGGGCAACGCGGGCCGCGATGGGCGATGCCTATCCCGATGGCGCGGTGGACGAAGTCATCTTCTGGATGGAAGGCGAAGGTCGTCTGGGTCGCAAGTCCAACGCCGGGTTCTACACCTATGACGAAAAGGGCAAGCGTCAGGGCCTTTGGTCCGGACTGGGCGAGAGATACGCCCTGCTGGAGGATCAGCCGGATCTGATCGAGGTCCAGCACCGCCTGCTGTTCGCTCAGGTGCTCGAAGCGGTGCGCGCACTTGAGGACGGCGTGCTGATGGACATCCGCGAAGGCGACGTGGGCGCGATCCTGGGTTGGGGCTTTGCGCCCTGGTCGGGTGGTCCGTTCTCCTGGCTCGACATCATCGGCGCACCCTATGCCGCCGAGCGCTGCGACCAGCTTGAGGAGCGCTTTGGTGACCGCTTTGCCTGCCCGGCGCTCCTGCGCGAGATGGCGGACAAGGGCCAGAGCTTTTACGGCCGCTTTGCGACAGCAGACAAAGCCGCCTGAGGCAATTACGCCGCGCTGACGCGCGCCGCCCCTGGGGCCGGTCCTGAAGGACCGGCCCCATTTGAATCCCCCCCTTCGGTTGCCGAAACTTTTGGTGGCTATGCAGCCGACGTCCTTCGGACGTCTCCACCGGGACATTTTGAATCCAGAGAAGCCAAGACCTCCGTTGCACTTTTCATGCGCCAGAAAGCCGCGCATACTCTGCGCTGACGTCATTCGGGAGGGGATCTATGGGCTGGCTGGCAGATGAAACGGGGCTTGAAAAGCGGCCTGCAAATTACACACCGCTGACCCCATTGTCATTTCTGGGCAGGGCGGCCGAGGTATTTTCCGATCAGCTGGCCGTGGTCTATGGCCCCCATCGCAAGACCTACAAAGAATATCACGCACGCTGCTCGCAACTGGCGTCTGCCCTTGCCGGGATAGGTGTGCAGCCCGGCGATGTGGTTGCGACGCTGATCCCGAACCTGCCGCCGCAAGCCGAGGCGCATTTCGGTGTGCCCGCCTGCGGTGCCGTTCTGAACACGATCAACACGCGGCTGGATGTGGCGACCGTCGCCTATATATTTGACCACGGCGGGGCAAAGGTCGTCCTGGTGGATACGCAGTTTCTGGATCTTGCCGAGGCCGCGATGGATGCCATGCAGGGCGCGAAACCCATCGTGATCGAGGTCCCGGACGATCATGTCGGATATCCCGCGACCGGGCGGTACGAAACCTATGAGGCGCTGCTGGAAAAAGGCGATCCGGCCTATGACTGGATCATGCCAGCGGACGAGTGGGAGAGCCTCGCGCTCAACTACACCTCTGGCACCACGGGGCGGCCCAAGGGCGTGGTTTATCACCATCGCGGTGCCTATCTGAATGCTATGGGCCAGATCGTGAGCTGGCGGATGGTGCTGCATCCGGTCTACCTGACCATCGTTCCGTTGTTTCATTGCAATGGCTGGTGCCACACATGGATGATGCCCGCGCTTGGCGGCACCATCGTTGGCTGCCGGGACATCACCGCGAAGGCCATCTTTGATGCCATCGCCGACGAGGGTGTGACGCATTTCGGCGGGGCACCGATCGTGCTGAACATGCTGGTGAATGCACCGCCGGGCGATAGGCGCGCCTTTGACCATACAGTCGAAGTCTTCACCGCCGGTGCGCCCCCCGCGCCAAGCACCCTCGCCAAGATCGAGCCGATGGGCTTCAACGTCACACAGGTTTATGGCCTGACCGAGACCTATGGACCGGGGACGGAGTGCCTGTGGTCCAGTCGCTGGGATCATCTGATCGGGGACGAACGCGCGGCTGTGAAGGCACGGCAAGGGGTGGCGATGCCCTTCCTGGAACATGTGACGGTCATGGACGACACAATGGCCGAAGTGCCCCGCGACGGGGCCTCCAAGGGCGAGATCATGTTTCGCGGTAACGGCGTGATGAAGGGGTATTACAAAAACCCCGAGGCGACGGCAGAATCCTTTGAGGGCGGCTATTTCCACAGTGGTGACATCGCAGTGATGCATGGCGACGGACATATCCAGATCGCGGACCGCGCCAAGGACATCATCATCTCGGGCGGGGAAAACATCAGTTCGGTCGAGGTTGAGGGCGTACTCATGGCACATGACGCGGTGAACCTCTGTGCCGTGGTGGCCAAGCCGGACGAGAAATGGGGCGAAATCCCCTGCGCCTTTGTCGAATTGAAACCGGGCGCAGAGGTGAGCGAAGCAGAACTGATCGCCTTTTCCCGGACCCGTCTGGCCGGGTTCAAGACCCCCAAACGGGTGGTTTTTCAGGAGCTGCCCAAGACGTCGACAGGGAAAATCCAGAAGTTCGAGTTACGCAAGCTGGCCAGAGATATCTGACGCTGGGTCAGCCGGGATGATGACTCTCCCTCAGGTCGCAGTGGGCTTTCCTCGGGGCGCAGCCGCGTGCTAGTGTCCCGTCAAATCGAGGCAGAGCAGCAGCCCGCATGACAGCGCTGAAACAATACCAACGGCTAGAGGCAAGTGGCCTTTGGCGGCCTTCACCGGACGCGCAGCGCCGTGATGTGGTCGTGTCGATGGGCGATGCCACCCTGACCATCACAGATACCAGCGACCGGGTTCTGGCGCATTGGTCATTGGCTGCCGTGGCCCGCGCCAACAAGGGCGTGCTGCCCGCGCTATATTTTCCCGATGGCGACCCCGGAGAGACCCTGGAACTGGCCGCCTCCGAAGCGGATATGATCGACGCGCTCGACCGGGTGCGCCGCGCTATCGAACGTCGGCGCCCCAGCCCCGGCAAGCTGCGCGTCTACCTCACCAGCGGCTCAGCGGCAGTGCTGCTGGGGTTGGCGGTGTTCTGGCTGCCGGGTGCCCTGCTGCGGCACACGGTCAAGGTCGTTCCGGACGTCAAGCGGGTCGAGATCGGCGATGCCCTGCTGGACCGCATCACCCGTGTCGCCGGATTGCCCTGCGCCGCGCCGCAGGCGCAGGAGCCGCTGCGCCATCTGGCCGCGCGGGTTCTGGGCGAAGATCGTCGCGATGCGCTGGTCGTGCTGCGCGACGGGGTGCGCAAGACGGTGCATCTGCCGGGTGGGCGTATCCTGCTAAACCGGTCGCTGGTCGAGGATCCCGAAGATCCCGATGTCACAGCCGGCTACATTCTGGTCGAATCCGTGCGTCGCATGGGCCGCGATCCTCTCGAAGGGTTGCTGCGCCACGCGGGTCTCTGGCCCAGCTTGCAGTTGCTGACCACCGGATCCCTGCCCGCCAGTGTGCTGGATGAATATGCCGAAAGCCTGCTGCTTGAGGTGCCGCCCAAAGAGCCGCTCGATCAGCTGGTCAAGGCCTTCGCCGCGGCCGAACTGCGCACCACGCCCTATGCCTATGCCGAGGACATGACCGGCGAAAGCTCCCTGCCGCTGATCGAGGCCGATCCGCGCAAGGAAGAAGGCAGTCGCCAAGTCCTGTCAGATGCCGACTGGGTCCGGTTGCAGGGCATCTGCGGCGGCTGACACTGCTTCATCCGTGTCAGCCCCGCGTATCACTTGCCCCCGGCTGGCCGGTCTGAATGAAGGGTCACCCCTTTCCGGCACGCCTTGAACCGGTTTACTTCGTTCCGAACATACGGTCGCCAGCATCCCCCAGCCCCGGAACGATATAGCCCTTGTCGTTCAGACGACTGTCCAGCGACGCGGTCACGATCGGCACATCCGGATGCGCCTCTTTCATCCGCGCGACACCTTCGGGTGCGGCGAGCAGGCACAGGAAGCGGATGTTCGTAGCACCGGCCTTCTTGAGCAGATCAATAGCCGCGACCGACGAATTGCCGGTGGCGAGCATTGGATCCACCGCGATCACCAGCCGGTCCTCAAGAGATTCCGGAACCTTGAAATAATACTGCACCGGCTGCAGCGTCTCCTCGTCCCGGTACAGGCCGACAAACCCGACACGCGCCGAAGGGATCAACTCCAGCACACCGTCCAGCAGCCCGTTGCCTGCCCGCAGGATCGAGATCAGCGCCAGCTTCTTGCCCGCCAGAACCGGTGCTTCCATTTCTTGCATCGGCGTTTCGATCCGCCGTTTCGTCAGCGGCAGGTCGCGTGTCACCTCATATGCCAGAAACTGGCTGATCTCGCGCAGGAGCTGCCGGAAGACGGCGGTCGATGTGCCCTTTTCCCGCATCAGCGTCAGCTTATGCTGTACCAGGGGGTGGTCGACGATTGTCAGGTGCTCGGTCATCATGTCTCCAGTCGCTTCAGGATCTTTTCGCGGGTGTCGTCATCGCAAAAGGCCGCATCAGCAGCATTGCGGGTAAGTTCACGTAAAACATCAGCATCCCACTGGAACGCATTGGCAAGGTTGAAATATTCCCGCCGCATGTTTGTGTGAAAAAACGGTGGGTCGTCGGTGGATACGGTCACTTTGACACCCCGGTCGCGCAACTCGGCGATGGGGTGCTTCGCGAGGTTCGGATAAACACCGAGCGTTACGTTGGACCCCGGACAGACCTCGAGAACCACGCCGGTTTCCGCCAGCAGATCGACCAGCGCAAGGTCCTCTATCGCCCGAACACCGTGCCCGATGCGCGCCACGCGCAGATCTTCTACTGCAGAGCGGACTTCGGAAGGCCCACGCCACTCTCCGGCATGGGTGGTCAGCTTCAAACCCGCCTCGCGCGCCATATCAAAAGCGTACAAAAATTGATTCAATTCGCCCCTATTCTCGTCTCCACCCATACCAAATCCAACAATCCAGTCTCCGGCAGTCTCAGCGGCGCAACGCGCGGCAGGGCGGGATTTTTCTGGACCAAAGTGGCGGATGCAGGTGACAACGCCGCGCAGGGTGACACCCAGATCACGCTCGGCAGCGTCAGCCGCCTCGCGGATGGCATGCAAATATTCTCGCCAGGCGCCAAGATCGCCACCGCCGCAGAAATCCGGGCTGAGGAATGTCTCGCAATAGATCACGCCGTTGGCAGCACATTCCTCAAGCAGGGCGGTTGTCAGCCGGGCATAGTCGCGCGGGGTCTGCAGAACCTGTGTCGCCGCCTCATATACACTCAGAAAGTGTACAAAGTCCCGGTAGGCGTAGGATCCGTCCTCGCGGAAAACGCCGCTCAGGTTCACCGACTTTTCCTTTGCAAGGCCACGGATGAATGCGGGCGGCGCCGCCCCCTCGTGGTGCAGGTGTAACTCGACCTTGGGCAGATCGGCGATCTGCGCCAGATCCTCTTCGTTCAGTGGGTCGCGGTCCTCGTGACGGGCCATCAGAGAAAGCTCCTTCCCGGGCCCATGGCCCCTACGCCAAGATGCGCTGCGATGGACGCGGCGACATCGGCAAATGCGATCTGGCCCAGCGTACCACTGCCGACCCCGTGGATCAGCACCGGCACCCGTTCGCGGGTGTGGTCCGTGCCGCTCCATGTGGGGTCATTGCCGTGATCCGCCGTAAGGCACAAGAGGTCACCGTCGTGAAGGCGCGGGATCAACCGCCCGATTTCGGCGTCAAACCATTCGAGCGCGCGCGCATAGCCAGACACATCGCGCCGGTGCCCCCAAAGGCTGTCGAACTCGACAAAGTTGGCGAATGTCAGGCTGCCTTCGGGTGCGGTGTCGACCAGATCGCCCAGATGCCCCATCAGCACATCATCCGTTCCCTTACGGACCTCGTCGATGCCCTGCATCGAAAAGATGTCGCCGATCTTGCCCACGGCAAAGACCGCGCGCCCGGCGTCCTGTACCCAGTTCGTCAGTACCGGCGCGGGCGGCGTGATTGCATAGTCGTGTCGGTTGCCTGTCCTGCGGAATGCGCCCTCTGTCCCGACAAAGGGCCGCGCGATCACCCGCCCCACCTTCATCGCGTGCAGATGCGGTGCCAGCGCTTCGCAAAGGTCATACAACCGCTGCAAACCGAAAACCTCTTCATGGGCCGCGATCTGAAACACAGAGTCAGCTGAAGTGTAGCAGATCGGCTGGCCGGTACGAAGATGCTCGGCCCCGAAACGGTCGATCATCACCGTGCCCGAGCCGTGGCAATTGCCCAGAATCCCGTCGGTCCCCGCGCGCTGGCAGGTGAGTCGAACAATTTCGTCGGGAAACGCGGGCACCTGATCCGGGAAATAGTGCCAGTCCCAGGGTACGGGCAGCCCGGCCAACTCCCAATGGCCCGATGGCGTGTCCTTGCCGCGTGATGTCTCGGTCGCAGCGCCCCAGCGCCCGGTTGGTACCGCGTCCAGCCCCGGAGCCACCAAGCCAGAAGCCAGCCGCACAGCCGCCCCCAAGCCCAGACCGTCCAGCACAGGTATCTGCAGCGGCCCCGATCGGCCCTCTTCAGCCAGCCCGGCGGCGCAGGCCTGCGCGATATGGCCCAGCGTGTTGGCTCCGACATCGGGCAAGGCGCCGTTGAAATATGCAGCGGCATCCGGCGCGCCGCCGATCCCGACGGAATCCATCACCACCAGAAAAGCCCGCATCTCAGCCCCCTTGTCCAAAGTCAGGTGTCACCGGAACCCGCTGATTCTTCTCTTTCCTAATACGCCGGGGGGCGCAAAGCGCAGCGCCCCTCGATCCTGCACCCACAACCCGCGAAAATTCAGGCCAAAGCGCGTTCATCCCAGCCGTTCCCGTACCAGAGGCGCGACTTCAGGCGTCCCGCCAATCGTCATTGCCGCACGCACCGCGATCACTGCCGCCTCGGCCGCATCCGTGCGCGCAGCATGCACCCGCGCCAGCGGCTGTCCCTTCGCCACCTGTGTCCCCAGCGGCAGAACGTCGGAGAGGCCAACGCTCGGGTCTACAACGTCACTCTCAACCTGACGACCGCCGCCCAGCGCAACCACGGCCAGCCCCAGGGCTTCTCCGTCGATAGCGGAGATTACTCCGGCCTCGGGTGCTGCTACCTCGCAGATCACCGTGGCCTCGGGCAGGAAGCGCTGCCAGTGTTCGACAAATCCGACCGGGCCGCCCATTGCCGCCACCATGCGCCCGAACCGCTCCGCCGCAGCGCCCGAGGCCAACGCCTGCCCGATTCGCGCCGCGCCCTCCTCGGGCGATCCGCACAACCCGGCGCTGTGCAGCAAGGTACCGCCCAAGGCCTCGCTCAGCTCCCCCAGCCGCCCATGTTGCGCCCCGGTCAGCACCAGCATTGAGGCGTCGACCTCAAGCGCATTGCCCAACGAATGTGCAAGGGGCTGCGACATGTCGGTGATCAGCGCGGTCGTGGGACAGCCCGCCGCGGTTGCGGTGTCCACCAACGCCCGGGCCAGCGCCCGCGCCTCATCCTCGGACTTCATGAAGGCGCCCGAGCCGACCTTGACGTCAAGCACGAGCCCGTCCAGTCCCGCCGCCAGCTTCTTGGACAGGATCGATGCACAGATCAGGTCGAGGGACTCAACAGTCCCGGTCACATCCCGCACCGCATAGAGCCGCCTGTCCGCCGGAGCGATATCCTTGCTGGCGCTGACGATGGCGCAACCCGCCTTTGCCACCACATCGCGGAAACCGGCTTCGTTCAGTGTTGTCACGACGCCGGGGATCGCCTCCATCTTGTCCAGCGTCCCGCCGGTATGCCCAAGGCCCCGGCCCGAAATCATCGGCACGTAGACACCGCAGGCCGCCAGCGCAGGGGCCAGTACGAGGGAAACGCAGTCGCCGACACCGCCGGTCGAATGCTTGTCCAGTACCGGCGCATCCATCTCCCAGCGCAGTACGCGACCCGAATCCCGCATGGCGCAGGTCAGGGCAACACGCCCCTCATCGCACAGCCCGCGCAAGCAGACCCCCATGGCAAAGGCCCCGGCCTGTGCATCGCTGACGCGGCCGTCCGCCAGCCCGTTTGCAAACCATGTCAGGGCTTCGGCCGATGGCTCTTCGCCCCGGCGCAAGCATGCGATGACCTGACGCGCATCCATCACACGTTGTCCATATGGCCCTTGCCAAAGGCACCGGGCAACAATTCCGCGACCGTCATCGCCTTTTCAACGCCATCCACGGTGGCCATTGTCACGACAACGTCCGAGCCTGCGAATTCGGCCAGCTTCTGGCGGCAGCCGCCGCAGGGCGGCACCGGGTTCGGGCTGTCGGCGATCACATAGACTTCGGCAATCTGCGTCTCGCCAGCGGCGATCATCGCGGCGATGGCACCGGCTTCGGCACAGGTCCCTTCGGGATAGGCGACGTTTTCCACGTTGCAGCCTGCGAACAGCTGCCCCCCCGGCGTGCGCAGTGCTGTTCCCACCTTGAAGCCGGAATATGGCGCGTAGGCGTTTTCGCGCACAGCAGCGGCGGCGTCTCTGAGGGTCATGGCGGGCTCCTTGTTTGAAGGCGCATGTTGCTGAGCGGACCCGCAAATTGCAAGCGGTCGCGCAGGGTCAGCCGCGTCAGGGCTTTGCCGTACCGGTCGCGGGCAACACGATTGCCGACTTTGCCAAAAGCAGGACGCAGGTCGGATACCATCCGCCAGTGGCATGACAATGCTGCGGTTCATGGCACGGCCATGTCACCAAAAGACCGCTCACTGCCCGAGGCTGAATTTCGGGCAAATTCATCACCTGCAAGTGAGCACTCCATGCCTCTGGTCCTGCTCCGCCAGTGCCGCATGATCATTTACAAGGCACGACCGAAACTGCTACGCGCCAAGCAGTCCCTTCCCCGGGGCGCGCAAGTGGTTTAGCTTTAAACCACCCAATTTCGCAGGAGGCCGCCCATGTCCGACAGTCCCAACGAAACCCTGCGTCAGGCGGCTCTTGCCTATCATGAATTTCCCAGACCGGGAAAGCTTGAGATCCGCGCGACCAAGCCGCTGGCCAACGGTCGCGATCTGGCCCGCGCCTATTCGCCCGGGGTGGCCGAAGCCTGCTTGGAAATCAAGGCTGATCCAGCCAATGCAGCCCGATATACCTCTCGCGGGAACCTTGTCGCGGTGGTCAGCAATGGCACGGCGGTGCTGGGTCTGGGCAATATTGGCGCGCTGGCGTCGAAGCCCGTGATGGAAGGCAAAGCCGTCCTGTTCAAGAAATTCGCCAATATCGACTGCTTTGACATCGAAGTAGACGAAAGCGACCCGGTCAAACTGGCCGAGATCGTCTGTGCGCTGGAACCGACCTTTGGCGCGATCAACCTTGAGGATATCAAGGCACCCGACTGCTTCATCGTGGAAAAGCTCTGCCGCGAGCGGATGAATATCCCGGTCTTTCACGACGACCAGCACGGCACCGCCATCGTCGTTGGGGCCGCGGCGACGAACGCGCTGTTCGTAGCCGGAAAGTCATTCGAAGAGGTCAAGATCGTCTCGACCGGTGGTGGTGCTGCTGGCATTGCCTGCCTGAACATGTTGGTCAAGCTGGGCGTGAAGCGCGAAAATATCTGGCTCTGCGATGTGCATGGTCTGGTCTATGAAGGCCGTGAGGTCGACATGAACCCGCAAAAATCGGCCTTTGCCCAAGCGACGGACAAGCGGACGCTGGATGATGTGATCGAGGGTGCCGACCTGTTCCTCGGCTTGTCGGGTCCCAATGTTCTCAAACCCGAAATGGTGGCGCGGATGACACGCCGCCCGATCATCTTTGCGCTTGCCAACCCCAACCCCGAAATCATGCCGGATGTGGCCCGCGCCGTTGCCCCGGATGCGATCATCGCGACCGGCCGTTCGGATTTCCCGAACCAGGTCAACAATGTGCTCTGCTTTCCCTTCATCTTTCGCGGCGCGCTGGATGTCGGGGCGACCACGATCAACGACGAAATGGAAATCGCCTGTGTCGAAGGCATCGCCGCCATGGCCCGCGCTACGACAAGCGCCGAAGCCGCAGCCGTCTACAAAGGCGAGCAGCTGACCTTTGGTGCCGAGTACCTGATCCCCAAGCCATTCGATCCCCGCCTGTCCAGCGTCGTTTCCTCGGCTGTGGCGAAGGCGGCGATGGAGACTGGCGTGGCGATGCGTCCTCTGGATGATCTCAAGGCCTATCGCGCCAAGCTGGATGCGAACGTCTACAAATCCTCGATGCTGATGCGCCCGGTCTTTGAGGCCGCCGCCACCGCATCGCGCAGTTTGGTCTTTGCCGAAGGCGAGGATGAACGCGTGCTGCGCGCCGCCCAGGCGATCCTTGAGGAAACCACCGAAAAGCCGATCCTGATTGGTCGCCCTGATGTGATCGCGCAGCGCTGCGAACGTCTTGGACTGGTGATCCGGCCAGATCAGGATTTTCAGATCGTGAACCCGGAAAACGATCCGCGCTACAGGGACTACTGGGAAAGCTATCACGATATCATGGCCCGGCGCGGCGTATCGCCGGACATCGCCCGCGCAGTTATGCGCACCAACACAACCGCAATCGGCGCGGTGATGGTCCATCGCAAGGAAGCCGACAGCATGATCTGCGGCACCTTTGGCGAATTCCGCTGGCATCTGAATTATATCAGCCAGGTGCTCGCCTCGGACGGACTGAAGCCGGTGGGCGCCCTGTCGATGATGATCCTCGAAGACGGGCCGCTGTTCATCGCCGACACCCATGTGAATATTTACCCGTCACCCGAACAGCTGGCTGAAACCGCCATAGCCGCCGCCCGCCACGTCCGCCGCTTCGGCCTTGTTCCCAATGTTGCCTTCTGCTCGCAATCGCAGTTCGGCAATCAGGGCGAAGGCAGCGGAAACCGCCTCCGGCAGGCGATCCAGGTCCTGGATTCGGCCCCCCGCGATTTCTGCTACGAAGGCGAAATGAACGTCGACACAGCTCTTGATGCCGATCTTCGCGAACGCCTGCTGCCCAGTAACCGGATGAAAGGTGCTGCCAACGTGCTGGTATTCGGTCATGCAGATGCAGCCTCGGGGGTGCGCAACATCCTCAAGATGAAGGGCGGCGGACTCGAGGTCGGGCCGATCCTTATGGGCATGGGCAACCATGCGCATATCGTGACGCCGTCGATCACCGCCCGCGGGCTGCTCAATATGGCCGCCATCGCTGGCACCCCTGTTGCGGCCTACGGCTAAGGTTGCGGCAGACCAACTTGTCGCCCCCCGCGAGACTGATGCCGGAGGCCGACGTGAAGGTCGGCCCTGACGTCACGCGCAACTGCGCGCGTCATCCTGCAGAACGATTCGGATCTGGCGTGTCTGGCTTTGCGGGTTTGCAAAGCAATTCATTCGCACCCGTTCCGTGGAATAGTTCAGGGCACTTTGCAAAGCCCCACTGGCCATTGCTGTGAAATCTGCAAATTCCGCGATCCTCAGCCCTGCATGTGACCGGTAACAGACTTGCCCCGGCCTCTGCCCTTTCGTAACGCTAGACGGAGGAGCAGGAGGAAAGACATCATGGGCTACAAGGACGTCTACAACAGCTGGCAGACCGACCCCGAGGGATTCTGGATGCAAGCCGCCGAGGCCATCGACTGGGACCACAAGCCGTCAAAGGCCCTGTTCGATCGCGGTAACGACCTTTACGAATGGTTCGCCGATGGCATGGTCAACACCTGCTGGAATGCCGTCGACCGGCATGTCGCCGCAGGAAACGGCGCGCGGGTCGCGCTGATCCATGACAGCCCGATCACCGGAACACAGTCCAAGATCACCTATGCCGAACTCCAGACCCAGACCGCCGCACTGGCCGGGGCCCTGCGCGCGCAGGGCATCGAAAAGGGCGACCGCGTCATCATCTATATGCCCATGGTGCCCGAGGCGATCACCGCCATGCTTGCCTGCGCCCGCCTTGGTGCCATCCATTCGGTGGTGTTCGGCGGTTTTGCGGCACATGAACTGGCGGTGCGCATCGACGACGCGCAGCCCAAGGCGATCCTTGCCGCCTCCTGCGGGATCGAGCCGGGGCGCGTGATCGCCTACAAGCCCCTGATCGACAGCGCCATAGAACAGTCCCGGCACAAACCCGAATTCACCGTGATCCTGCAGCGCGAACAAGCGCTTGCGGAACTGCGCGACGGGGTCGATTTTGACTGGTTCGCCTTTCAGGACGGCGCCACCCCCGCCGATTGTGTCCCTGTCGAGGGAAATCACCCCGCCTATATCCTTTATACCTCGGGCACCACGGGCGCGCCCAAGGGTGTCGTTCGCCCCACCGGTGGCCACCTTGTCGCGCTGAACTGGACGATGAAGAACGTCTACAACGTCAATCCGGGCGAGGTGTTCTGGGCCGCTTCGGACGTCGGCTGGGTCGTGGGGCATTCCTACATCTGCTACGGGCCGCTGATCCACGGCAACACCTCTATCGTGTTCGAGGGCAAGCCGGTCGGCACACCCGATGCGGGCACCTTCTGGCGGGTGATCGCGGAACATGACGTGAAAAGCTTCTTCACCGCGCCCACTGCTTTTCGGGCAGTTAAACGCGACGACCCAAAGGGAGAATACCTCAGGAAATACGACATCAGCGGGCTACGCGCGATCTACCTTGCGGGAGAGCGGGCCGATCCGGACACGATCGAATGGATGCAGAACCTGACCGGAAAGCCTGTCTACGATCACTGGTGGCAGACCGAGACCGGCTATACCATCGCCGGAAACCCGGTCGGGATCGAACCGCTACCGGTCAAGATCGGCTCGCCCACCGTGGCGATGCCTGGCTATGACGTGCACATCCTTGATGAGGGCGGCCACGAGGTACCAGCGGGCACACTGGGTGCCATCGCGATCAAGCTGCCCCTGCCCCCGGGCACGCTGCCGACGCTGTGGAATGCCGAAGACCGGTTCCGCAAATCCTACCTGTCCCACTTCCCCGGTTATTACGAAACCGGTGACGCCGGGATGAAGGATTCCGATGGATATCTCTGGATCATGGCGCGAACCGATGACGTGATCAACGTCGCAGGGCACCGCCTGTCCACCGGCGGAATGGAGGAAGTGCTGGCCGCGCATCCGGATGTGGCGGAGTGCGCCGTGATCGGTGTGGCGGATGACCTCAAGGGTCAGCTTCCCATGGGCTTTGTCTGCCTGACCAAGGGCGTGAACCGCCCCCATGACGAGGTGACGTCTGAATGCGTCAGGCTGGTACGCGACCAGATCGGACCGGTCGCGGCATTCAAGCTTTGTGCCGTGGTGGACCGGCTGCCCAAGACACGGTCTGGCAAGATCCTGCGCCGCACGATGATCCAGATTGCCGACGGCATAGAGTTCAAGATGCCCGCAACCATCGACGACCCGGCCATTCTGGATGAGATCAAGGTAGCGTTGCAGACTCTGGGCTATGCCAAGGACTAAGCCTTGGATTCAGCCTTCGTAAAGTTCCAGCGGCAGGCCATCCGGATCCTGAAAGAAGGTGAACCGCTTGCCGGTGATCTCGTCGATCCGCAGCGGTTCGACGGCCACGCCCCGTTCCTCGAGGTCCGCCTTGGCCGCTGCAACGTCCGGCACGACAAATGCCAGATGCCGCAGCCCCTGCGCCTCGGGGCGCGATGGGCGCGGCGGGGCATCGGGAAAGCTGAACAGTTCGATCTGCCCGCCACCGGGCACGGCAAGGTCAAGTTTCCAGCTGTCGCGCGCGTCCCGGTAGGTTTCCGCGATGACCTGCAGGCCCAGGGTTTCGGTGTAGAACACCTTGCTGCGCGGATAGTCTGCGCAAATCAGCGCAACGTGATGAAGCCCGTGAAAATCCAAGATCCTGTGTCCCCTGCGGTTTCTGGAGCCTGATACCTTGCCTCGGTACATCCCGCCAGAGCGTCGGGCCGCCTTGTGCATCCTTTCAGCGCCCAAACGTGCAGTGATCCGAGGTTGGCACAGGCACCCAAGAGTTTTCTGAAAACTCTTGGCAAAATTTTTCAGAAAAATTTTGTGCGCCGCACCAGACAATCAATCAGACGAACTGTTCCTGGATCAGTCGTTCCTCCAACCCGTGATCGGGGTCAAACATGACCCGATGCTTGATGCTGGGTTCTGAACGGATGTCCACCTGCACCACATCGCGCACCGCGCGCGCGTCCGCCTCGGCCATTACCGGTCGTTTGCCTGGGTCCAGCACTTCGAAACGCACCTCTGCCGTGCTGGGCAGAAGAGCCCCCCTCCAGCGTCGCGGGCGGAAGGCTGCCACCGCAGTCAGTGCCAGCACATCCGATCCGATCGGCAAGATCGGACCATGCGCCGAATAATTGTACGCAGTCGAGCCAGCCGGCGTTGCCACCAGCGCCCCGTCACAGACCAGTTCAGCCATCCTCAGCCGCCCGTCCACCGAGATCCGCAGTCGCGCCGTCTGTGGACCCGCCCGCAACAGCGACACCTCGTTGATCGCCAATTCCCTGTGGACTGTGCCGTCAATTGTAACCGCGTTCATCGACAGCGGATTGATCACCGCCTCTTCTGCGGCCTCAAGCCGCTCGACCAAGCCATGGTCAGAATATTCATTCATCAGGAAACCGACCGTACCGCGGTTCATGCCGTAAACCGGGACGGAGAGCGACTGCGTCCGATGCAGGGTGTGCAGCATGAATCCGTCGCCCCCCAGCGCAACGATCACATCCGCACCCAGTTCGTTATGGTCGCCATACTGCCGCGTCAGCGACTCTCGCGCGGCCTGCGCGATTGGCGCATTGCTCGCGGCAAAGGCTATTCGAAGCGACATGACGTTCCTCAACACACTTTTCGTTTCCGAAACAACCACATGTTGCCTACCGGCGCCAGCATCACTCGAGTATTAAGACTCCAAGAGGATTTTACGCACTTTGCCTGCGCCATAGTTTCCGATAGGAAAGCCCACATAAACACCTCAAAAACCCATGGGAGACCTTGCCATGAATGCCCCGCACCGCGACAACGGCTTTTTCACCGAAACCCTCGCCCAGCGCGATCCCGAGGTTTTTGCCTCGATCAGCAACGAACTCGGTCGCCAGCGCGACGAGATCGAGTTGATCGCCTCTGAAAACATCGTCTCTGCCGCCGTCATGGAAGCGCAGGGTTCGGTCATGACCAACAAATACGCCGAAGGCTATCCCGGGCGGCGCTACTACGGCGGTTGCCAGTTCGTCGACGTGGCAGAAAACCTCGCCATCGACCGGGCCAAGCAGCTGTTCGGGTGTGAATTTGCCAATGTGCAGCCGAATTCGGGCAGCCAGGCCAACCAGGGCGTTTTCCAGGCACTTCTGAAGCCGGGTGATACGATCCTTGGCATGTCCCTCGATGCGGGCGGTCACCTGACCCATGGCGCAAAACCCAACCAGTCGGGCAAGTGGTTCAATGCCGTTCAGTATGGTGTGCGCCGCGACACGCTGGACATCGACTATGATGAACTGGCCGCCCTTGCGACCGAGCACAAACCCCAGATGATCATTGCCGGTGGCTCTGCCATCCCGCGCAAGATCGACTTTGCCAAATTCCGTGAAATCGCCGATTCCGTCGGCGCGTATCTGCTGGCTGACGTGGCCCACTTTGCCGGTCTGATTGCAGCGGGCGAATATCCTGATCCCTTCCCGCATGTCCATGTCGCGACCACCACCACACACAAGACCCTGCGCGGCCCGCGTGGCGGCATGATCCTCACCAATGACGAGGCGCTGGCGAAAAAGTTCAATTCAGCGATTTTCCCGGGCATTCAGGGCGGTCCGCTGATGCATGTCATCGCAGGCAAGGCCGTCGCTTTTGGCGAAGCGCTGCGCCCCGAGTTCAAGACCTATATCAAGCAGGTGATCGCGAACGCCCAGGCACTGGCCGATCAGCTGCACAAGGGTGGGCTGGAAACCGTGACCCACGGCACAGACAGCCACATCGTACTTGTCGATCTGCGCCCCAAGGGCGTGAAGGGTAATGCGACGGACAAGGCACTGGGGCGCGCGCATATCACCTGCAACAAGAACGGTGTGCCATTTGATGATGAAAAGCCGACTGTGACTTCGGGCATCCGCCTTGGTTCGCCCGCAGGCACCACGCGTGGTTTTGGTGAGAAAGAGTTCCGCCAGATCGGCGATTGGATCAACGAGGTCGTCGATGGCCTTGCTGCCAATGGCGAAGACGGCAACGGTGCGGTCGAGGAAAAGGTAAAGGCCGAAGTGGCCGAGCTTTGCGCCCGTTTCCCGATCTACCCGAATCTCTGACACGCAACCTTCAGCGCCAAGGCTTGAACGAACTTACCCTGCCGACATAACTGTCGGCAGGGTTTCTGATTCTACCGGGCCAATGGGGCGGATCATCTACTTGTTCGTTCCGGGCGGCGGGCCGTTCAACCGTCACAGCTTTAGCTCTCGGAACCTTTGACGGAGTGGCCCAGCAGCGGGATCTTGCGTGGCAGATAAATGACCGCCCTTGTGCCCGAGGTTCCCGAGCTTATGCCAAATCCGCCATCAAGTTCCCGCGCGATGCCCAGGACCATGGCAAGGCCCAGCCCCGAGCCCTTGCCAACCGGCTTGGTGGTAAAGAACGGCTCGACCACATGCGGCAACAGCTTTGCCGGAATGCCCTCGCCAGTATCCTTGACCGAAATGGCCACGTGCGGGCCTGCGGGCAGAAACGTTCCGTCGGCCAGAAGGATGGGAGAGGACAGCGAAACCGCACTCGCACCGATTACCAGCTTTCCACCGTCAGGCATGGCATCCACAGCATTCACCACCAGATTTGTGATCGCCATAGACAGCTGGGTCCGGTCGGCCATTACATACAAGCTCTCTTCGGTGTGGCGCAGTTCGACCTGAATCATTCCGGTGATCACCCCCCCCGCGCGCCGCAGTACGTCGTCCAGAAGCTCGGCGCACTCCTGTAGAGCGAGCCTCATAGGTTCCTTGCGGGCATATATCATCAATTGCCGAACCGTCCGCGCGGCCTCGGTCGCTGCGGTCTGCGCGGTATCGATATTGGCTTCACGCTCTGCCAGGTCGTCTACTTCACGCAACAGTTCAAGACTGCCCAGAATGGCTGTCAGCTTGTTGTTGAAATCATGAGCGACCCCACCAGCAAGCTGTCCGACCGCCGCCATCTTCTGTGCCTGCGATGACCGGCGCGCTGATTCCTGAGCCGCCAGCCGGTTTTGCCGCGCTACCCGAAGCGCCTCGGCAAAATACCCCATCAATGCCAATCCCGAAATAACGACCCCCGCCTGCGCAATCGCGTTATCTAATTGGGGTACCACGCGTGCCAAAAGCGCCAGTAAGAAAAAGGATACCACCGCCACTTCGCCCACCACCATGAGCGGCGTGGTGTCACTGCGTCGAACCAAAAAGACAAGAATACAGCCGATCAGCGCTGCACCGACGATGGTCAGCGCCTTGTCATCCTGGGTGACAAGATAGCTCGGCATCCAGAGATAGCTGATCAGAACAAGTAGAAATAGCCCCCCAGCAATCAACGTGTCACGTTTCTTGATCGTGCCGTGTTCCGACAGGAAGCAGGTCCTTAGAAACAGGAAATAGGCAAGATGCGCGCCACTGAAGCCAAGCCCCCACAGCAGCGCGCTAGCCCAGGTGGTATAAAAATATAGCAAGACGCAACCGCCAAGGACACCAGAGACCCGGACGACGAATTCCCACTTCTCACCGTACTCGAGTTCATAGAGCCGGTTGATTTCATCTTTATCGTCCAAGTCGGGTCCTGAACCTAGCTCAATTGGCGGATGACCATCACAGCAGAACGGCCACCAAAATATTATCGACTTTCATAAGCCTGCTAAGATTTTTTGAAGATCAAAAAAATTCTGGCGACAAAAGGAGAGACGATCTCTTAATCTTCCTTTTGTGAGCGGTATTTTCCGGGACGTCCAGCCCGTTTGGAAAACGGCATTGAATTTCTCTCCTAATGCAGCGTGGAATCGGATCCCCACCGATCGGCACTCAGGACTCCACCTGCAGAATGCGGCAGTCGTGCGGGGCACCTCGCGGCATTTATCAAAGGCGTTGCCCCCCGATTTCGTGCGAGGTCTCTGATTTCTGAAGCGCCGGTTTCGCTTTCTGTGTTTAGGCAGGCGGTCCGGCCGGTTGCCAGTTTCGGGTTTTGCCTAGCCAGCGTTCCGGCTTTTGTAGCAATGCTTGGAATCCTGCCACAGCTCCTCGATGCCCACTGTTTTTTGCATTCCACCAACACGTCCCGCCGCCAGAGCAGACAAACGCGCAAATGCAACCTTGCCACTGGCACCGCCCGCGCCATCGCAGTATGACAGGCGTCATGCTGAACCAGACCCTTCACGGCACGCCCACGGGCAAGCCGCCGCTTATCATCGTGCACGGGCTTTACGGCTCTGCGCGCAACTGGGGTATCATCGCCAAACGTCTGTCAGATGACAGGCAGGTGATCGCCGTGGACCTGCGTAATCACGGCGACAGCCCCTGGACCGATAGCCACACCTACCACGACATGGCCGATGATCTGGCCAAGGTGATCGCAGCGCATGGCGGCACAGCCGACGTTCTGGGCCATTCTATGGGTGGCAAGGCGGCGATGGTGCTGGCGCTGACCTATCCCGAGAGCGTTGGCCGCCTGATCGTCGCCGACATCGCGCCGGTCGCCTATGATCACAGTCAGCTCCAGCACGTGCATGCAATGAAGGCCGTGGACCTGTCGCAGGTCGAACGTAGATCGGATGCCATAGCGCAGCTGGCCGAACATGTGCCGGACCCCGCCCTGCAGGCATTCTTCACCCAGTCTCTGGACGTAAAGGAAAAGCGCTGGAAGCTGAACCTTGACCTGTTGGCGCAGGAAATGCCCGGGATTCTGGACTTTCCCACGGTCGACGCCACCTTCGACCACCCGACGCTGTTCCTGTCGGGCGCAAACTCCGACTATGTCAAACCGGAATACCGCCCGGCCATCCGCGCCCTGTTCCCTAAGGCGCGCTTTGCCAAGATCCCGGGCACAACTCACTATCTGCATGCCGAAAAGCCCCGCGAATTTGAAGCATCGGTGCGTGCCTTCCTTGATTTCAGTGACACCGACTGAGCGGCTAGCTACGGATTTTGATTTGCGATAACGGCCAATCCATCTTGGCTAAGATGCGCCGCACAGGCTTGGTGACACCGATGGCATGCGACACGTTCCGAGGGCTGGTCGCGGGATTTCGGACCAGTTTCTAAGCTTTGGAAAATGATGAGTCGCCGACCTGAGATGACGAAACGCAAGCGCTATATTGGCGGGCTATATTGGCGGGTTGTGGATGCAAAAGTTTCTCAAGACTCTCACCTAGCACCACGTCACTGGCGCCGCCCTGCCAGACCCTACCCATGAGACCGCGACGCCCGGCTTGAACGACTCCGTCGGCCGCCGCAAACAAAAAGGCCCGGATCAGGGCTACACCCCATTACCCGTGTAAACCCATCGCAGACACTTGCAGTGTCCGGGTGTCTATGACGCCACCGACGCCACGTTCAGTATATCCAGAACCCCGTATTGGACTGTCCGCAAACCGTCAGACAGGTTGTTCAAAGCTAGTCGCGAACAGCCACCGCGCGGAGAACCGTTGGGACGCGTCGATGGCGTCGAGGATGGAGTGACCCGTATCTTAGCAATCCGTGCGGCTGTAAATGTCGGCACAGGTCTTCCGTTGCAGCGTCGGAAAATCCTGCCTCTGCGTTCTCTTAGCGTTGGAAAGAATAACCCAAATACCTCAGGTTTCTTCCCTTTCCAAATACGCACAAAAATCTCGAAGCCGAGGCAAAGATCTCAATACCCGGTACAACTGCGTTCTGCCTGCGCGGCAAAGGCCTTGTAGCGCAGCCAAAGATTTTCGTGGTTGTTCCGATCCGACTGGCGGATCTCTTGCGCACGATTGGGATCCTTGAAGAAGGTAACCGCGATGCGCTGATCCTGGCTGGTCAGCTCGCGATCCGCCACGGTCTGGATGCAGCCACACAACTGCGGATTGCGCGCCTTGCGGTCAGACGCCATGCAGGCCCGGCTGATCGGTCCCGAGGACAACTTTGTCACCTGGCCATAACTGCTTGACCGGTTGCCTCCGCCACACCCGGCCAGAATCGCCAGCACCGCCACTCCAAAGAGTATCCTCATCACATCTGCCCCTGACCTGCCCATATCACAAACCCGTGCCCGAGGGTTGCTCCCCCTGTTCCACGCGCTCCATGCCTCAAAGCCATCTATAACCCAAGAAAGGCCGCAGGTTCAATTCACGTTTACCGCAGGCCCCGTAGGGTGCGCATTCATTGCGCACCTCCCTCGTAGGGCGGGGTTCACCCCGCAACTCTTTCAAACTTCTCTCACAGGATTGTCCGGCAACATGGTCTCCGGCGCTGGGACCGGGTTTTCGTCCCCGAAAATCGCGTCGCGCAAAGCAATAATATTTTCAAGCCTTTGCTGCATGCCAAATTCGTCGCCTGAAACGAACCACAGTCCTCCGCAGAGCGCCGCATACAGCTTCCAATCCCCAAGGCTCGATGCCGCCTGTCTTAGAAACGCTTTCGAAAATACTGTTGGATTGGCCGTTTGCGCCTTGGCCAACTCTGTTTCAAGCAGCGATACCTTTGCGTTCAGCCGCCCAATCTCCTCGCGCAGCTTCTGTTCACTCTCTGGTGTGTGCACGTCGTGGCGCAAAACCGCACTGATCCGCAGCAGCGACTTTGGCACAGACTGCAGCGGCAAAAACGTCTCCGGCACCTGATTGGCCCCGGTTTGGCTATAAAACCGCTCGAAGGCATCCGAGATATCTACAGACAGCTTTTGGCATTGAATGGATCCAATAACCTTGTTCGCCAGCAATCGCTCAAGTGACCTGGGTTCAAATGCTTCCTGTCTGGGCTCTTGATCAGAGAACCGCTTTGCAAACTCCGCCTCAATCCTCGCAATCTCCTCAGCCACAGCCTGTGGCCCCGCGTCCCAGACTTCGGGCTCTATCAGTGCGACCTGCAATTGCAGGTCCCAATCCATCGGGGTGCCCTGCAACATGCCTGCGTACCAATCCCGCCAGAACGCCCAAAGCCCGTCCGGGTCCGGCAAGCCCGCGAAAGTCTCCCATTCCGAAAGCAGAGATTGTACCGGCGTAACGTAGGGCCACAGACTCTGACTGAAAACAGCCAGATAGCCGTCTGTTTGGCCACTTTCAGCATCCTTGTAGTCGGCGTAGTTGGCGGCCGAGTAGGCGGCGGAGTCAACAGAGTGAACGGACGAAGCGACAGCGTCGGCGGAGCGAATGGAGGAGAGAGAAGCGGAGTTAGCAGCGAAGAAAGCGGCAGAGTGCGCGGCAGCTGTGGCGGAGTATGCGACGTTGAGGAGGGATTTAGCGGCGGAGCGAGCCGTGTTTTCAACGCTGCTCATATCTGGGGTATGACATGTGATCGCAACCCAGGATAATAGGTTCGCCCGAAGGCAAGCGAGAACAAAGTCTTTTCCGTCAATTGCCCCAACCTTTTGATCAACCTCGGCCATGGCCGCCGGCAGCCTGCGCAGACTGGCCCGCGCCGCGATCATCCGGATCATCTGCAGGTCCTGCGTTTTCAGCCACGCCTCTAGCTGTTCGTCATTCTCGATCTTCTGAAATTCCGCCACGCCGCAATGCCACCTTGACCAAGCCACAAAAGCCTTACATATCCCTCGACCATGACCCAGCTCAGCCATATCCGCAACTTCTCCATCGTCGCCCATATCGACCACGGGAAATCCACCCTGGCCGACCGGCTGATCCAATCCACAAACACCGTCACCGCGCGGGAGATGAAGGAACAGCTTCTCGACTCGATGGATATCGAGCGCGAGCGCGGCATCACGATCAAGGCGAACACCGTCCGCATCGAATACAAGGCCGAGGATGGCGAAACATACATCCTCAACCTGATCGACACCCCCGGACACGTCGACTTTGCCTACGAGGTCTCCCGCTCCATGCGCGCGGTCGAAGGATCCTTGCTGGTGGTTGACGCCACGCAGGGGGTCGAGGCGCAGACGCTGGCCAACGTCTACACCGCCATCGACGCCAATCACGAAATCGTCCCGGTCCTAAACAAGATCGACCTGCCCGCGGCCGAGGTTGAGCGTGTCAAGGAACAGATCGAGGATGTCATCGGCATCGACGCCTCTGACTCTTGCCTCATCTCGGCCAAGACCGGCGTCGGCATCCCCAGCGTGCTTGAGGCTATCGTCAAACGCCTGCCCCCGCCCAAAGAAGGCGATCCCGACAAGCCGCTCAAGGCGATGCTGGTCGACAGCAAATACGACCCCTATCTGGGTGTTGTGGTCATCGTGCGCGTCATCGATGGCGTGCTGAAAAAGGGCCAGCGCATCAAGATGATGAAGACCGGCGGCACCTATGACATCGACCGCATCGGCGTCTATCGCCCCGCGATGATGGAGGTCAAGGAACTCGGCCCCGGCGAAATCGGCTATATCACCGCGCAGATCAAACAGGTCCGCGACACCCGCGTCGGCGACACGATCACCACCGAAAAGAAGGGCTGCGAGACACCCCTGCCCGGCTTCAAACCGTCGATTCCGGTGGTTTTCTGCGGCCTGTTCCCGGTCGATGCCAATGACTTTGAAGACATGCGCGACGCGATCGAGAAACTCTCGCTCAACGACGCATCGTTTACCTCTGAAATGGAAACCTCTGCCGCGCTTGGCTTTGGCTTCCGCTGCGGCTTCCTTGGGCTGTTGCACCTCGAAGTCGTGCGTGACCGGCTGGAACGCGAATACGACATCGACCTGATCACCACCGCGCCGTCGGTCATCTACAAGATTTTCCTGCGCGACGGGTCAGAGATAGAACTGCACAACCCCGCCGACATGCCCGATCCGTCGACCATCGACCACATCGAGGAACCGCGGATCAAGGCATCGATCCTCGTGCCTGACGACTATCTTGGCGATGTGCTGAAGCTGTGCCAGGATCGGCGGGGCGAACAGCTTGACCTTACCTATGTCGGCGCCCGCGCGATGGTGGTCTATGACCTGCCGCTGAACGAAGTGGTCTTTGACTTCTACGACCGCCTGAAATCGGTGAGCAAGGGCTATGCCTCCTTTGACTACCAGATGATCGGCTACCGCGAAGATTACCTTGTCAAGATGCAGATCCTTGTGAATGACGAACCTGTCGATGCCCTTTCGACCATGGTCCATCGCGACCGGGCCGAGATGCGCGGGCGCGCTATGGTTGAAAAGCTCAAGGATCTGATCCCCCGCCACATGTTCAAGATCCCGATCCAGGCGGCCATCGGCGGCAAGGTCATCGCACGTGAAACCCTTGCCGCGATGCGCAAGGACGTGACGGCCAAGTGTTATGGCGGCGACGCCTCGCGCAAGAAGAAGCTGCTGGAAAAGCAGAAGGCCGGTAAGAAACGGATGCGCCAGTTTGGCAAGGTGGACATCCCCCAAGAGGCGTTCATTTCCGCCCTCAAGATGGACAGCTGACCTACCATTTCGTGATCGCATGCCCCTGCCCGGCGCGCCCCGTCTGCATTAGACTGGCGTAAAAAACCCGAGCAGGAGCCGATATGCGCCCGATTCTGACCCTTGTACTGATACTGGCGACCCAGCCCGCCTGGGCCGCCGTCTGCGACTACCGGCCCAGCATCATCGCGGGCAAGGCCGGTGCGGCGGCGCGCGGCGGCACTGGCGCCCTCGTCGGGGCTGCGGGTGCAGGGGTCCGCGCAGCAGGGGCCTACACGCTCCAGCACCCGCAAACCGGCCTTAGCATGATCGGCAGCGCCGTCAGTACGGCCACCGCCGCCAGCGCGAGCATGGCAAGCGGTGCGGGCGGCGCACTGGGCACAGCCGCAGCCATCGCCACGGCCCCGGTCACCATCCTCATCGCCGGGGCCACTGCGGTCGCCATGGGCGGGTACGAGGGCGCCTGTTATTTGGGGGATGAGCGGATCACCGACATCGTGCAGATCACGGCGATCCTGCAGAACCTGTCAGACAACTCCGACCCCGCCCTGTTCGCGCTGATCCCCTGGGGAGCCAGTTATACGGACGGCGACGGAGAGAATGTCACCGCAGATCAGGCCCGCATCCGTGTCGGCTCGGCTGCCGGGGACGCGGCGTTCTACAACCTCGCCGACCTTTACATTGTCAATTCCATGCTGATGAACCGCGACCGCGGAAGGGATACGGCCATTGGGACTGTGGGATTGCAGGTCGTTGATGTGGAGTGAGGCGCTGTGCCAAGCTGCCCCTGAAATGAAACACGCGCCCGCCCCGAACGTATTTGCGGTGCAAATGCTTCCTCGGGACGAACGCGCAAGTCACGATTTCTGATGAAAAAGCGAAGAGATTAGCCTTTTGTGAATTCGACGACAGCCTCAAAGGACCAACCGAAAGCGCCCGTACCAGCGATAGGGAAAGCGCCGATCAGACTGGACCCGGCATACAGCGTGACGATGCCCGTGGACCAACTGCCGTCGACCTTGGTTCTGCCAGGCTTGCCCAGTATTGCGTCCGGTTTGGCGATGGGGACGGTAGGGAAGGCAAAGGCACCCGCGAAAAGGCCACTGTGATGGGTGACCTTGGTACTCTTGAAATGAATCTTGCCGAGGGCACCATCCAGATAGGTGATCCAGCCTTGCAGGTGCCCACCTTCCGGGCCTACGGTGAAAGTCGCCGAGATTGCCGCAACAGCGACATCCAGAGTTGGCGCTGCATTCGCCGCCGCCTGAAGGTCACTGACTGTCTTCTCCAGCGATCTGGTCATTTCTTTAGTGAATTCCATCATATCAATCCTTTGAAAAATTTGAGGTATTAGATTTTAAAATTTAGTCGTCTCAAAAAAGTGCTCTTATCCTCTCTAAGTAGTACGCGTGAGTCAAGAATTTTATCTGACGTGTATTGAACGGTAATGGCCTGACAGGGTCCGCCTTTATCCAATGGCCCGGGTAACGGCTTCCCGCGCGTGGAATAAATCGCACTCCCAAATGAAAAATCGGGCTTACATCAAATGCAAATTCGGATTTCAACCACAGCATGAAACGCCTCGTTACAGCGATTACCATTACCCTCGCCACCCAAACCGATGCCTGAGGGCAGGCTAATCACCTTGCCACCCACGTTGATCGGAATGCTCCGCAGGTTATGAACATGGCGTTCAACAACGTTCAGAATGTGGAATCCTGCTTTGCCGAACAGGTGGCACCGTCGTGAGCAAGGTCGTTACCTACTGCCCCAGCCTGAACATGCTGATCGAAGGTAAAAGCACGCTGGCATAGCGCATCAGAGCCTTGAGCCTTGAGCCTTGAGCCTTGAGCCTTGAGGTGGAGAACCGGACCTTTTCGGGCTCCGGCAACACGATTTCGGGGATGACCAAGAAGACCGGGCACGACATCTCCCTAACGTCAGAGGCAAAGGTCACACCTGCGGACGTGGTGCGGCTGATCGGGTTGCAGTGGCAGGGATACGCTTACATCCGTGCCTGCAGCCATCTCATCAGGGGTCTGCCCCTGCCCGCGCGTGGCCGCTGGCGGAAACCTGTGACAGTGCACCCGGACATGGGACGGCCTTGCCGCAAGGTTGCAAGGGAACGTCACGTTGCGATTGCCCCACCAACATGCATCGGAAACAGAAACAGCCCCGATTGCACGCAATCAGGGCTGAGAAATCTGTTCGGGCAGAAAGATCAGGCCTGAGCGACGAGCGCCTTGGCGATCTCTTTCTTGACCTTCAGCGCATCGGCCGAAAGTTCTGTATCCTTGGCCTTCGCCAAGAACCGGTCAAGCCCGCCACGGTGATCGACGCTGCGCAGCGCCGAGGCCGAGATCCGCAGCTTGATGCCACGGCCCAGAGCTTCGGACTGAAGCGTCACGTCGTTCAGGTTCGGCAGGAAACGCCGACGGGTCTTGTTGTTGGCATGGCTGACATTGTTGCCAGACATCGGGCCTTTTCCGGTCAGTTCGCATACTCGCGACATGGGTCCATCCTCGTCTTTGCTCTCGGCGATAGCCAGGACCTCACCAAAAAGCCCTTGCCTCACCCAATATGAAAAGGCGCCGCAAAGCCGCGCCCAGAATCTCGTTTCGGGTGGGTAAGCGTTTCAGCCGTGCGCGTCAAGAGGCCGGGGACGGTTGGGCGTGTCAGAGGCCGATGTTTTTCGCGCCTGACCTCGGCCAAAGTGGGCGCCATCAAAAAACACTCGAAACGTTTGGGGACATCTAAGTGAACGGCGCACCATCATCCGCGCCCGGAAAGATAGCCATCCAGCAGCTCCCTGGCTGCCGCCGCCGCCGTCATCTCACCCTTACCGACCCGTTCCGAAAGTGCCGCCATGGCCCCCTTCACCGGCTCGCGCGTGAGCCGGGCGAGAAGCCCCTCACGCACCTCGGAAGCGAACCAGAAGCACGCCTGATCCGCCCGCCGTGCCGCCCAGTGGCCATTTTCGCGCCGCCAGTCGATCAGCGCCTGCATCTCTTCCCAAGCCTTTTCCAGACCGGCCTCCTCCAGCGCCGAAACGGTCAGCGCCTTGGGGAACCCCTCAGGGTCCTGCGCTCGCTTGCGCAGCAGCCGCAGGGCCCCCGCATAATCCGCACAGGTGCGCATGGCCAAGGGTTTCAGATCCCCATCGGCCTTGTTGACCAGGATCAGATCGGCCATCTCCATGATGCCACGCTTGACGCCCTGCAACTCGTCGCCGCCGGCAGGGGCGAGCAACAGCACAAACAGATCGGACATCTCCGATACCACCGTCTCGGATTGGCCTACGCCCACGGTCTCGATCAGGATCACGTCGAAATCTGCCGCCTCGCACAGATTGATCACTTCGCGCGTCCGCCGGGCCACGCCGCCCAGATGGGTCTGGCTGGGCGACGGTCGGATAAACGCCTTGGGGTCCCGGCTCAGATGCTCCATCCGCGTCTTGTCACCCAGGATTGACCCACCAGAGCGCGCCGAGCTGGGATCCACCGCCAGCACCGCGACGCGCAGGCCCTGACCTGTCAGCATCAATCCAAAGGCTTCGATAAAGGTCGATTTGCCCACCCCCGGCGTTCCCGACAGCCCGATGCGCAGCGCCTGACGGCCCAGTGGTCGCAAGGCCTCCAACAGTTCGGTCGCGCGGGCACGATGATCCGCGCGTCCGCTTTCGACCAGAGTGATGCCCCGCGCCAGCGCACGCCGCTCTCCAGCAGCGATGCCCCGCGTCAACTCCTCGATATCCATGCTGCCCGGACCTCCTGTAATCTCCAAAGTGATGCCCTCTCATTCCCGAGTTTGTCCACCCCTTCAGAAATGCAGACCTTCAATCCCACTCATATCCCGCAAACATTCGGGGGAGCCCGAAGCGCCTCCACCTCGCTCCGGCACATCCCACACAGACTGCCGCCCCACACTTGCCGCCTCACCTCCAATCCCGCATAACCCACGCCATGACCACCCTTCCCATCGACGCGATCCTGCCCGACCTGATCACCGCCCTGCGCGCCCGGGGTCGTGCTGTGCTGCAGGCGCCCCCCGGCGCGGGCAAGACAACGCGCGTGCCGCTCGCCATGCTCGACGCGGGCCTCACCGCGCAGACCATCGTCATGCTGGAACCGCGCCGCCTTGCTGCGCGCGCTGCCGCCGAACGCATGGCCGAAACACTGGGCGAGCCCGTCGGCCAGACTGTCGGCTACCGCATAAGGGGCGAGGCAAAGGTTTCGCCCCAGACGCGGATCGAAGTGGTCACCGAAGGCATCCTCACCCGCCGTATCCAGTCCGACCCGGAACTGCGCGGCATCGGCGCGGTGATCTTCGATGAATTTCACGAACGCTCGCTCAATGCCGATCTTGGCCTCGCGCTCTGCCTTGAAATCGCAGGCGCGCTGCGCGACGATCTCATCCTGCTCGCCATGTCCGCCACGCTCGACGCCGCCCCGGTGGCCGACCTCATGCAGGCGCCGATCCTGACTTCGGAAGGGCGTAGTTATCCGGTCGAAACCCGCTGGCTTGACCGCCCCCTGCCCCGCGATCAGCGGTTCGAACCGGCAATGGCTGATCTGATTGCCTCGGCGGCTGCGGAATCCTCTGGCGGCATCCTTGCCTTTCTTCCGGGCGAGGGTGAAATCCGCCGCACCGAGGCTCTGCTGAAGTCACGCCTGCCCGCTGATCATCACATTCGCCCCCTGTTCGGGGCCATGGACTTTGCCGCGCAGCGTGCCGCGATTGCCCCGGCGAAAGAGGGTCGCAAGATCGTTCTTGCCACTGCCATCGCCGAAACATCGCTCACCATCGAAGATATTCTTGTGGTCGTCGACGGCGGTCGTGCGCGGCGTGCGCGCTTTGATCCTGGATCGGGCATGTCGCGTCTGATCACCCAAAAGGTCACGCGAGCCGAGGCCACCCAGCGCGCAGGCCGTGCGGGCCGTGTGGCACCGGGCGTGGCTTACCGGCTTTGGACGAAGGGAGAAGAGGGCGCACTTCTACCCTTTCCCCCGGCGGAGATCGAGGCCGCGGACCTTGCGGGCTTTGCCATGGAACTGGCGCTATGGGGCGCGCAGGCTGAGGCACTGCCCCTGCTGACCCCGCCAAATCCCGGCGCACTGGCCGAAGCGCAGGCCCTCTTGCAGATGCTCGGGGCACTGGACAGCGCGAACCGGATCACCGCCCATGGACGCCAGCTGGCCCGTTTGCCACTGCACCCACGGCTTGCTCATATGCTTGCCACCGCAGGGCCGAGCGCCGCACCGATGGCCGCACTTCTGGCTGACCGCGATCCGCTGAACGGGGCGCCTTCGGACCTCCTGCTCCGGGTCGAAGCGCTGCGTGATCCGCGCCAGTTTTCCGCGACACGGCCTTATGGCCTCAATCGTCCTGCCCTGAACCGCATCCAGACCGAAGCGCGCCGTCTGGCCAAATCAGCGCGGGCTCCGGCGAATGCTTCGATGCCTTCCCCAGCCCAGACCGCTGCGCTGGCTTATCCCGACCGCATCGGCCTGCGCCGCAAGGGCGACGCCCCGCGATATCAGCTTTCGGGCGGCAAGGGCGCGGTTCTGGGCGACAGCGATACGCTGGCCGGTGCCCGTCTGATTATTGCCACCGACCTTGATGGCAACCCGCGCGAGGCCCGCATTCGTCAGGCCATCCAGATCACCGAACCCGAACTGCGCGACCTGTTTGCAGATCAGATCGCATGGAAAAACACCTGCCACTGGTCGAAACGGGACCGCCGCGTCACGGCCCGTCAGCAGGAAAAACTCGGTGCCATCGCGCTCGACGACCGGATCTGGAAAGACGCCCCTGCCGACGCCCTAGCCCGGGCCATGCTGGAGGGGGTACGCGATCTGGGCCTGGCCCTTTCTGATCCCGCGCGCCGCTTTGTGGCGAGGGTTGGTATTGCCCGAGCCGCTGGCCATGCCCTGCCCGACATGTCCATTGATGGATTGACCGAGCGGCTGGAGGACTGGCTACTGCCCTACCTGAGCGGTGTGACCACAGCTGATCACTGGAAGAAGTTCGACCTGTTGCCAGCCCTGCGCGCGCAGCTCGACTGGGATGCGATGCAGGCACTGGACCGGGCGGTGCCGGGCAGCTTCACCACGCCGCTGGGCCGCCAGATCCCGATCGACTATTCCGGCGAGGCCCCGGAAATATCGCTGCGTTTGCAGGAAATGTTCGGCCAGACGAGCCATCCGACCGTGGGCAACACGCCGCTGCGTGTCACCCTGTTGTCCCCCGCCGGGCGCCCGGTGCAGACCACGCTGGATATTCCGGGCTTCTGGGATAGTTCTTACGACGATGTGCGCAAGGACATGCGCGGAAGATACCCCCGCCACCCCTGGCCCGAAAACCCACGAGAGGCCGATCCGACCCTGCGCGTCAAACCCAGGGGGACCTGAGCGTGCAGGGTCACACCGGGAAAGACAGCAGTATCAGACCTCAAGACACCAGCGCATGACCGCCTTCTGCGCGTGCAGGCGGTTCTCGGCTTCGTCCCAAATGACCGAATTCGGGCCGTCCATCACTTCTGACGTGACTTCTTCTTCCCGGTGGGCGGGCAGGCAATGCATGAACAGCGCGTCCGGCTTGGCATGATCCATCAATGCCCGGTTGATCTGATACGGGCGCAGCATGTTGTGGCGGCGTTCGCGGGCGGATTGCGCATCGTGCATGCTGACCCAGGTATCGGCGACCACCAGATCGGCACCTTCGACAGCCTTGGCCGGGTCCCTCTCTATCGTCACCGTGGCACCGGCATTGCGGGCAAGGCCGACGAACTCCATCTCAGGGTCGAGCTGTACCGGGCCCGTGAACGTCAGATCAAAGCCGAACTGGCCCGCGGCATGTAGCCATGAGGCGCAAACGTTGTTGCCATCGCCAGCCCAGACGACCTTCTTGCCTTTGATCGGCCCCCTGTGCTCCTCGAACGTGAGAACATCCGCCATGATCTGGCAGGGGTGCGTGCGATCAGTGAGGCCGTTGATTACCGGGACAGAGGCGTATTCCGCCATTTCCGTCAGCACCGCCTCGTCGAATGTCCGGATCATGATCATATCGACATAGCGTGACAGCACCCGAGCGGTGTCAGCGATGGTTTCGCCATGTCCCAGCTGCATGTCATTGCCGGACAGCACCATGGTCTCGGCCCCCATCTGGCGCGCACCGACGTCAAAAGAAACACGCGTCCGGGTCGATGGCTTTTCAAAGATCAGCGCGACCATGTGGTTGGCCAGCGGTTGTTCGGTATCCGGGGTCGCCTTGGGGGCACCGCGCCGGGCGGTCTTCATCGCTGCGGCGCTGTCGATCATGCCCCGCAGCGCGCCGGGATCAGTTTTGTGGATATCGAGAAAATGGTTCATTGTTCTTGCTTTTCTTGGCGGAGTTTCGGGGGCCATGCCCCCGCACCCGTTGAAATTTCTGACCCGGAGACGTTCGAATTTCTCTCAGGCCGCTTCAATCGCGGTCGCGGCGGCATCAAGGCGTTGAACCGCCTCGGCAATGTCGTCGTCGGTGATGTTTAGGGCGGGCAGCAGCCGGATCACGTTATCCGCAGCCGGAACGGTGATGACCTGCGCATCATAGCCTGCCTTGACCACATCCGCGTTCACGGCAACGCATTTGAGGCCAAGCATCAGTCCCTGCCCCCGCACCCCCTCGAACACATCGGGGTGCGCGGCCACAAGCCCTTCAAGCTTTTGACGCAGCATGCCGGCCTTGCGGTTGACCTCGGCAAGGAAGGCCGGGTCGGCCACATGGTTCATCACCGCAATGCCCACGGCGCAGCCCAGCGGATTGCCACCATAGGTCGATCCGTGGGTGCCTGCGGTCATGCCGCTGGCGGCGTCCTCGGTCGCGAGCACCGCGCCAAGGGGAAAGCCGCCGCCGATGCCCTTGGCGACCATCATGATATCAGGCGTGACCCCGGCCCATTCGTGCGCAAAGAGCCGTCCGGTCCGGCCCATGCCGCACTGCACTTCGTCAAGGATCAGCAAGGTTCCGGTTTCTTCGGCCAAGGCCTTGAGATCCTTTAGCCACTGGTCCGAGAGGGGGCGAATGCCGCCCTCGCCCTGCACGGGTTCAATCAGGATGGCGGCGGTGTTTTCAGTGATTGCCGCCTTTAGTGCGTCGAAATCGTCCCAAGGCAGATGGACAAAGCCGGGCAGCAGCGGGCCAAAGCCCTTGGTCATCTTTTCCGATCCTGCAGCGGCGATGCCGGCGGAAGAACGGCCGTGAAAGGAACCTGCAAAAGTGATGATATCGGTCCGGTCAGGTTGACCCTTGTCGTACCAGTATTTGCGGGCCATCTTGACCGCCAGCTCACAGGCCTCGGTCCCGGAATTGGTAAAGAACACGGTATCGGCAAAGGTGTGTTCTACCAGCAGATCGGCCAGTTTTTGCTGCTGCGGAATCTGGTAGAGGTTGGACACATGCCAAACCGCATTTGCCTGTTCGGTCAGGGCGGCCACCAGATCAGGGTGGGCATGGCCCAGCGCGTTCACCGCGATACCAGCACCAAGGTCCAGAAATCGGCGCCCGTCCGCCTCGATCAGCCAGCTGCCCTCGCCTTTGACAAAGCTGAGCGGCGCACGGTTATAGGTCGGCAAGACGGTGGAAATCATGGGTCTACCCTTTGTAAGAAGCCCGATTGGTGCCAAGAGCACGGGGGCAAGTCAAGTTGTCAGGGGGATATCAACAGGCAAGCACCCGGTTTCCCGGGCACGGTCAGAGACTCAGACGAGTCGTCGGATATGAGATGCGCTGTTCATGGGACTGTTCTTTACAGCGCTGGCGCCGGAATACAAGCACATGTGGGTGTCTTGGTTTGGCGCGTTGGGCAGGGAGTGATCGAAGGGCGAGATGCTCCGCGCGCAACTTTTGACCGACGCGACGTCTGGTCACATCAGGGCGATGAAACTCTTGGGCAGGATAGGGCGTTGTATCTGTGATGAAGCAAAACACAGATCCGTTTCACAATGCCACTGACGCGGCGGCGACAGACCCCAAACAACACCTATCGAGGGATGGCTGGAATGAACAATAAGTTGGATCTTCAGACACTCGCGACACGGGCTGCCCAATCATCAGGCTTTTCTGCGGAACAGGCGGAAGTTTTTGGCCGGGCGGCGCAGTGGCACGTGGCCGAAGAACGCGATTGCGACGCGCTGTTGATGGCGCTTGCCGACACTCGCGACAGTCCGATACTGCGCCTTCCCTTGATGCTAACGGATCTGATGGCAGCCTGTGCAGCCCTGAGCGGAACGGCAGAATTGACGCTGAACCCAAAGGATTCGCATTTGGCGCCAAGCTATGCGCGACTACTCCCGGTGCACTTGGCAGAATGCGAAGTGGTTCAAAGGGCCGAACAGCTTCGACTGCGGATCACCACTGATGCGACACAAAGCTCAGAGATGCAGATGACGCATGTTATTCCCCCCAGTGAATTAATCCAGCGTCTGAAACAGATTGCGCGGTCGGCGGGTTTGTAGCGACGCAAAGAGACATTCAGGTAATTCGGTCAGTACCGATTACTGACTTAAAGCAGGGCATTTTCAGACGAACGGATCGCTCGGATAGCCCACGGCCATCAGGGCCAGCCCCTGCGACGGAGCCACCGGACCACAGGCAGAACGGTCCTTTGCATCAAGCGCGTCACGAACCGCATCGGGCGTCCACCTGCCTGATCCGACACGTTCCAGCGTTCCGACAAAGCTGCGCACCTGATTGTGCAGGAACGACCGGGCACGGACGCGAAATTGGAATTCCGTTCCCGCATCCGTCTCGACCTTGGCTATATCGAGCGCATCCAATGACTTGACCGGCGTTTTGGCCTGGCACGCCACCGAACGGAACGTAGTGAAATCATGCAGTCCCAACAGATGTGCCGCCCCGTCGCGCATGGCGTCCAAGTCAAGAGCATGGTTCACCCGCCAGACCAACCCCGCCTCCATCGTCAAGGGCGCGCGCCGCGAGATTATGCGGTACAGGTAACGCCGCTCGACCGCCGAAAAGCGCGCATGCCAGTCGTCGGGCACAGGCGCTGCGGCGACAATGGCCACCGGTGCAGGCTTCAGATGAAAGTTCAGCGCTTCGGACAGACGGTAGGCATCCCAGTCCCTGCTCAGATCACAGTGACAGACCTGCCCACGCGCATGCACTCCGGCGTCCGTTCGGCCCGCGGCGGCAATGGTGTGCTCTCCCGGTTCCAGCCGTGAAAGGGCGGCCTCGATCGCGCCTTGAACCGACGGCTGTTCGGCCTGCCGCTGCCAACCAGAGAACGGGCCACCATGGTATTCGATTTTAAGAGCATATCTGGGCATGCCGCCTCCTATAACGGCGCATGGGCTCAGGCAATACTTCACGGTGCAGGGGCGCTGTATCCAGCTTTGCGGGTTTGCCCCTGACCGGAATTTTCTCAGCCCTGTGTCGTGGCGGTCTCCGCGTGCAGCGTGACACATGCAACGCAGACGCCTTGCGTCCCATGCCTACAAAGCTAGGCTGACCTGCTGATCGACCCTTAACAAATCCGCCTCTTACCTTGGCACAGAGCGCGGACAATCCCCGCACAGGCACTGGCACCCGGGCCTGCCCGTGTCTATCTTGATCCTTGGGTATCAAACCGGGGGAACTTCCACGTGGTCATAGGAACCATCGCCGACAAGCTGACGCGCAGCGTCGAGAATGTGGCCGACACCGTGTCCGGTGCCTTCTTCGATCCCGTCATCCGGCTGGGTGTGACCGGCCTTGCACGATCGGGCAAGACGGTGTTCCTGACCTCACTTATCGCCAATCTCATGGACCGTGGCCGGATGCCCGGCCTGCTCGCCGCTGCCGATGGCCGCATTCAGGCCGCCTATTTGCAACCACAGCCGGACGACACGATCCCGAGGTTCGAATACGAGGATCATCTTGGTGCCCTGACCGCCCGCACACCGCATTGGCCGGAAAGTACCCGCAATGTCAGTGAACTACGCCTGTCCCTCAAAGTCCGCCCTTCGGGACTGCTCGCGGGGATACAGGGGCCGCGCACGGTGCACCTCGATCTCATCGATTATCCTGGGGAATGGTTGCTTGACCTTGCTCTCATGGACAAATCCTATGCCGAGTGGTCGCAGGAAACACTGACCCGCCTTGCCTCCCGACCCAGCGCCACGTCGTTCCTGGCGCAGGCGCAAGCCGAAGACAGCACAGCAGATCTGGAAGAGACCCGTGCCCGCAGCCTTGCCCAATCTTTCACCGCCTATCTCGAAGCCGCCCGCAAGGACGGGTATTCCGACCTGACCCCAGGGCGTTTCCTGTTACCGGGCGAAATGTCGGGGTCGCCTGTTCTGACCTTCGCACCCCTGCCCCCACAGGATAAGGCCCCCCGCAAATCGCTTTGGCGCGAGATGGACCGCCGGTTCGAGGCTTACAAGGCGCAGGTCGTGCAGCCGTTCTTTCGCAATCATTTTGCCAAGCTCGACCGCCAGATCGTTCTAGTCGACGCCTTGGGTGCGATCCACAAGGGCCCCGCAGCAATCGAGGATCTGCGCCGGACCATGGCCGATCTGCTTTCGGCGTTCCGCCCCGGACGCAATGCGTTCCTGAGCCAACTGCTGCGGGGCAAACGGGTGGAGAAGATCCTGTTCGCCGCGACCAAGGCCGACCATCTGCACCATACCCAGCACCGCCGCCTTACCGCGATCATGGAGGCGCTTACCCGCGATGCTCGCGACCGCGCCCGCTTTGCCGGAGCGGAGACGCAGGCCATGTCGGTCGCCTCTCTGCGCGCCACGGTCGAAGAGACGATCCAGCACGACGGCCAGACGCTCGACTGCGTGCGGGGACGGCTGCTCGATACCGGCAAAGAAGCCGCCTTTTACCCCGGTGAACTGCCCGAAGACCCTGCGCATCTGCTTGGCCCTGCGCGGACGGGGGCCGGAAAGTGGCTGGATCAGGATTATCAGATCATGTCTTTCGCCCCCGCACCCCTGTCGCTGAGCCCCGGCGAAGGACCGCCGCACATCAGGCTTGACCGCGCTGCGCAGTTCCTGATCGGAGACAAGCTGTGAATTTTTTGCTGCGCCCTGCAAGATCCACGGATGCGGGCAGTCTTGCCGCCATGATGACTGCTGCGGTTGCGGAAAACCCATGGAAACCGCGCCTGCATACCGGGGCCGAGGATATCGCGTTTGTCGGCCACATGATCGACCGGGGCTGGGTCACTGTTGCCGAGGACCTTGAGGAGCAGCGACCCCTCGGGTTCCTTGCCCAAGATGGCGCTGAGGTGAATGCCCTGTTTGTCGCCCTTTCGGCGCGCAACAAGGGCGTGGGCCGCGCCCTGCTGGATAACGCCAAGACGACCTCTGACACCCTGACCCTCTGGACGTTCGAAGCCAACACCGGCGCACAGCGTTTTTACCGTCGCGAAGGTTTCACCGAGGTTCGCCGCACCGACGGGCGCGACAATGACGAAGGCCTGCCGGACGTCCTTTTTCGTTGGCAAAAACCCACCATGAAATCGGCCCCCGACCCCGCAGAAAAGGCACAGCCATGAGCACCCCCAAAGGCCCGGTCCTGATCAACCTCGACGATAGCGAAACACCACGTCCGGGTCCGGCCGAGGCACCGCCCGTTCCGGACCTCGACATGCCCACTCCGTCGGGTCAGGCGATGGCGGCGGCTGCCGCACTTGCGGCCCGGCCCGGATCTAGGCTTGCCCGCTGGTTCTGGGCACTGCTGGGCGGCATCATTGGCACGGTGGTATCTATCGCCGCCTGGGGGTTTGTGACGAACCTCATCGCGCAGGTGCCGCTGCTTGGCTATGCGGTGGCGGTGCTGTTTGCGCTGTTCATCGCCGTCATTCTGATGATTGCCATCAAGGAGCTTTCGGTCTTTTCCCGCCTCAAACGCATCGACCACCTGCACCGAGCTGCCGCTGCGGCGCTGGCAGCCGAGGATCTGAGTGCAGCACGCAAGGTGATCGAGGATCTCACCGCGCTCTACAAGGGGCGGGAGGACACCAAATGGGGCCGCGATCGGCTGGCCGAACGGCAGGTCGACATGTTCGACGCCTCTGCCCTGTTCCATCTGGCGGAACAGGAGTTGCTGACCCCTCTGGATCTGGCCGCACGGCGTGAGGTCGAAGCGGCGGCACGTCAGGTCGCCACCGTAACCGCACTCGTCCCGCTAGCCTTTGCCGACGTTGCCGCGGCGCTGAGCCAGAACCTGCGGATGATCCGTCGCATTGCAGAAATCTACGGCGGGCGATCCGGCACTCTGGGCAGCTGGCGGCTGACCCGCGCCGTGATGTCCCATCTTGTGGCGACGGGGGCGGTGGCTGTCGGTGACGACATGCTGGAACCCATTCTGGGCGGCGGCATCCTTGCCAAGTTGTCGCGCCGCTTTGGCGAGGGTCTGGTGAACGGCGCACTCACCGCACGGGTCGGGGTTGCGGCGATGGAGGTATGCCGTCCCCTGCCCTTTGGCCGCAAGGCGCGCCCGTCAGTGCGCAGCATCATCCGCACGGCCCTATCCGGCCTATTCACCACCGACAAAAGATAGCGTGCCGTCGGCGTCAAACGCTGCCTTATTTTTGGAACTAGTCCGTTTTCCGGGAAGATGTGCCAGCGTTCCTTGCCTACTGGACGCGAACACGTCCCGGGCCTATAACGCCGCCCATGATGCACCTCTCCAAGATCATCATTCGAATTATTTGCCCGGCGCCGTAAACTTACGATGCGCCGGGATCAGGCGTCTGGACAGCCGCGCCGCCCCTCACCCGTAAATTCCGCAGTCTCTTGAGGACGCCCGAAATGTGTGCCGACACGCCTGAAACCACCGCCGAAACCGTTGACTACAAAACCACCCTGAACCTGCCCAAGACCGACTTTCCGATGCGCGCGGGCCTGCCCAAGCGCGAACCGGAATGGCTGGATCGCTGGGCGCGGATCGGAGTTTACGAAAAGCTTCGTGAAAAGGCCGAGGGGCGCAAGCCCTTCACCCTGCACGACGGCCCCCCCTATGCGAACGGCCATCTGCACATCGGCCACGCGCTGAACAAGATCCTCAAGGATATGGTGGTGCGCAGCCAGCAGATGATGGGCCGCGATGCGCGCTATATCCCCGGCTGGGACTGCCACGGCCTGCCGATCGAATGGAAGATCGAAGAACAGTACCGCAACAAGGGACTGAACAAGGACGACGTTCCGGTGGTGGATTTCCGTCAGGAATGCCGCAAATTCGCCGAAGGCTGGGTCGACATCCAAAGGGATGAGTTCAAGCGTCTGGGCATCACCGGCACCTGGGACAATCCGTACCTCACGATGGATTTCCGCGCCGAGCGTATCATCGCCGAGGAATTCCAGAAGTTCCTGATGACCGGCACACTCTATCAGGGCTCCAAACCGGTCATGTGGTCCCCCATCGAGGAAACCGCCCTGGCCGAGGCCGAGGTCGAGTATCACGACAAGGAAAGCTTTACGATCTGGGTGAAGTTCCGCGTGGCGAGCTTTGATCTGCCCGATGTCGAACTGTCCGACGAAGAAGCAACGGACGAAGATCGCGAGGCCGTGGCCGATGCGGTGGCACATACCTATGACGATATGGTCGGCGCCCATGTGGTGATCTGGACCACGACGCCCTGGACCATCCCGTCGAACAAGGCCGTCGTCTATGGCGCCGGGTTCGATTACGGCCTTTACGTGGTTGTGGATACGCCGGAACAAAGCTGGGTCAGCACGGGTGATCGTTATATCCTCGCCGACAAGCTGGCGGCACAGACCTTTGCGAAGGCTCGGCTTGAGGAAGGTCAGTGGCGGCGCGTTCGTACCGTGACGCAGGCTCAGCTGGCTGGCATGACCCTGACCCACCCTCTGCACGGTGCCGAGGGGGCGAACGGCGAATGGGACGATGCCCGTGACTTCCGCGCCGCCGATTTCGTCACCGACGAAGAAGGCACCGGGTTTGTGCACTGCGCGCCTTCCCACGGGATGGAAGAATACGAACTTTATCGCGACCTCGGCATGCTGGAACAGGTCATCACCTATAACGTAATGGACGATGGATCCTTCCGCGAAAGCCTGCCGTTCTTTGGTGGCAAGCGAATCCTCAAGCCGAACGGCAAGGAAGGCGACGCCAACGCCGCGGTCATCGATAAGCTGGTCGAAGTCGGCGGCCTGATGGCGCGCGGCAAGATCAAGCATTCCTACCCACACAGCTGGCGCTCGAAGGCGCCCGTTATCTACCGCAACACGCCGCAGTGGTTCGCCGCCATCGACCGCCCCGTCGGCGACGGGCAGGACACCTATGGCAAGACCATCCGCGAACGCGCGCTGACTTCGATCGACAAGCTGGTCACATGGACGCCGCAGACAGGGCGCAACCGGCTCTATTCCATGATCGAGGCGCGCCCCGACTGGGTGCTGTCGCGCCAGCGTGCCTGGGGTGTGCCGCTGACCTGTTTCACCAAAAAGGGCGCATTGCCGACCGACGCCGATTTCCTGCTGCGCGATCCGGCTGTCAATGCCCGCGTGCTCGAGTCGTTCGAAGTTGAAGGCGCGGACGCCTGGTACAAGCCCGGCGCGAAAGAACGGTATCTGGGCAACGATTACGATCCTAACGAATGGGAGCAGGTCTTCGACATCCTGGATGTCTGGTTCGATTCGGGCTCGACCCACGCCTTTGTGCTGCGTGACCGCCCGGACGGGTCCGAGGACGGGCTGGCCGACCTCTATCTTGAAGGCACTGACCAGCACCGCGGCTGGTTCCATTCTTCCATGCTGCAAAGCTGCGGCACGCAGGGCCGCGCGCCCTATCGCGGCGTGCTGACCCACGGCTTTACGCTGGACGAGAAGGGCAACAAGATGTCCAAATCGGTGGGCAACACCGTGGCCCCGGACAAGGTCGTGCAGCAGTACGGTGCCGATATCCTGCGTCTATGGGTGGCGCAGGCGGATTATACCGCCGATCTGCGCATCGGGCCGGAAATCCTCAAGGGGACTGCGGACGGTTACCGGCGGTTGCGCAACACCATGCGGTTCCTGCTGGGGGCGCTGTCGTCGTTCGAGGAATCCGACCGGGTCGAGGCGTCCGAGATGCCGGAACTGGAACGCTGGGTCCTGCACCGTCTGGCCGAGCTGGATGAAAAGGTGCGCACTGGCTACGCGGCCTATGATTTCCAGGGCGTGTTCCAGGCGCTGTTCAACTTTGCGACCGTGGAACTGTCGGCCTTCTATTTCGACGTGCGCAAGGATGTGCTTTACTGTGACGGCGACACAGCGCGCCGCCGCGCGGCACGTACCGTGATGGACATCCTGTTCCACCGTCTGACCACCTGGCTTGCGCCGGTTCTGGTCTTCACCATGGAAGAGGTCTGGCTGGAACGGTTCCCGGGCGATGATTCCTCGGTGCATCTGGTCGATATCCCCGAGACACCGGCCGAATGGCTGGACGAACCTCTGGGGGCCAAGTGGACCAAGGTCCGCCGCGCCCGCCGCGCTGTCACTGCCGCGCTGGAGGTGCAGCGGATCGAGAAGGTCATCGGGGCCTCGCTCGAGGCCGCTCCGGTGGTGCACGTGGAAGATCCTCAGACGCTTGACGCGCTTAAGTCGGTCACCTTCGAGGATGTCTGCATCACGTCGGACATCACGCTGACCGCCGATCCGAGCCCGACCGAAGCATTCCGTCTCCCCGACGTGCCCGGCTTTGGCGTGGTCTTCGAAAAGGCCGAAGGCGACAAATGCCAGCGCTGCTGGAAAATCCTGCCGGATGTCGGCACACACGCCCATCCCGGCACCTGCGCGCGCTGTGATGCGGCGCTAAGCTAGGGTAGAAGACAACCAGCTTCCGCATCGGGCGCAGCATGTGCCCGATGCCTGAGTTTGAGCTGCGACCTACAGGAAATTGGACGCCTGCGACATTGCCGGGCTGGACAGTTCTCGGGGATCTTGCGCATTCTTCGACATGCCGCGCTGGACCCTCCCCTCGCCCCTCGGGCCACTGACCGCCACCGAGACTGAAGGTGCCGTAACGTCCCTTGAATGGGGCAGCGGCGGCACGGACGAAACGCCGCTTCTGCGGGCTGCGGCCCGGCAGCTTGCCGACTACTTCGACGATCCCCAGACGCGCTTTGACCTGCCGCTCCACGCCTCGGGATCTGAATTCCAGCGCGCCGTCTGCGCCGCGATCGCCGCCATCCCGCCGGGCGAAACCCGCACCTATGGCGACATCGCCAAGGATCTGGGTGCGCCTGCGCAAGCCGTGGGGCAAGCCTGCGGCGGCAATCCCATCCCGATCATAATTCCCTGCCACCGGGTGCTGGGCGCAACCAGTCTGGGCGGATTTTCAGGCGTGGGCGGGGTCGAAACCAAAGTCTGGCTTCTCAGACATGAAAATGCCGCAGGTCTGCTAATCTGAGAGTGGCATCAGACGGCACCGAGGCTTTTGGCACTGCACCCGCCGCATTCAAGGAGCCTCGACCGGAGCATTTTTCGGCAGATGAAACCGAAGCGCCCTCCTGACTTTTTATCTTTAAAAATACGCCCGCAGACCTCAGTCCCGGCGGGGATCTCTTGGATAAGTGCCGAGGATTTCCAGCATGTCAGTGAAATAATCCAGCTCTTCGAAGGCACGCTGCACCGCAGGATCCTCGGGGTGACCTTCGATGTCGGCATAGAACTGCGTTGCGGTGAAGGATCCGCCGGCCATGTAGGATTCGAGTTTGGTCATGTTGACGCCGTTGGTGGCAAAACCGCCCATCGCCTTGTAAAGCGCCGCCGGGATGTTGCGGACCTGAAACATGAAGCTGGTGATCATTCCGTGCTCACCGCGCCGCGACATGTCCGCCTCACGCGACATAATCAGGAAACGGGTCGTATTATTGCCCTGATCCTCGATATGACGCGCCAGCACGTCGAGGCCATAGATCTCGCCTGCGAGTTCGGAGGCCAGCGCCGCCACCGAAGGGTCTCCCATCGCCGCCACATCCTTGGCCGAGCCGGCCGTATCCGCGCCGGTAATACGGTCGATGCCGTGTTCGCTCAGGAACCGGCGGCATTGGCCCAGTAGCACGGTGTGGCTCATCGCCTGTTTGATCTGGTCCAAGGGCGTGCCGGGCAGCGCGAGAAGGTTGATATGCACACGCACAAAGGCTTCGTCGATGATGTGCAGGCCCGACTGGGGCAGCAGAGAATGAATATCCGCCACCCGGCCATAGGTCGAATTCTCGACCGGCAGCATGGCAAGATCGGCCTCGCCCGAGCGCACGGCCTCTATCGCGTCCTCGAAGGTGCGGCAGGCCAGCGCCTCCATATCGGCGCGCGCCTCGCGGCAGGCTTGATGGGAATAGGCGCCAAGTTCACCCTGAAAGGCTATCCGACCGTTCATCATTGCCTCACTATTTTCAATTCTAAGCCCTTGGGCGTTTGGTCGCGGCTTCTACACCTTGCCAGCAATGAGGGGAAGCCGTAGATATCGGCCCTAACAGACAGACATTAGACGGACACGCGATCAATGCTTGATACAATGACCTTTACTAAAGTGCTTGGCGGCTTCTGTGGCGCGCTTCTGATCTTTCTTCTGGGCAACTGGGCCGCAGAAAGCCTGTATCACGTCGGCGGTGGCCATGGCGAAGATGCGCAGGCCTATGTGATCGAGGTCGCAGATGCGGGCGCCTCCGGGGGCGAAGCCGAAACGGTTGATTTTGCAACGCTGATGGCTTCGGCCGATGCCGCAAAGGGCGAAAAAGTGTTCGGCAAGTGCCGCGCCTGCCACAAGCTGGAAAATGGCGAAAACGCCACAGGCCCCTACCTTTACGGCGTCGTAGGCCGCGCTATTGACTCGGCAGACGGTTACGGCGGCTACTCGGGTGCTCTTCTTCAGGTCGGCGACACCTGGACGCCAGAAAATCTATCGCATTTCCTTGAAAACCCGCGTGCAGCGGCCCCCGGCACGGCGATGAGCTTTGCCGGCCTGCCCAAGGCCGAGGATCGTGTGAACCTTATCGCATATCTGGACGCCAGCGACGACTGATCGCTTCCTCTGAAATCGACTGAAAGGCCGCAGCCCACGGGTTTGCGGCTTTTTTTACGTCCGGATCATGCGCCGGGCACGCGGATTTAGATCGGATTACACAAACGTAACTTGAAGTTAACCAAGTGCACCCCTTAGCTTAGCTTATCCGGAATTACCTCATATCCGAGCTGAAGGGATGCCAATGACGACGACACAAGCCCGGGCCATGACGCACAAGGCCCCCGCGATCCGCCGCCTCACCCTTACTGCGCTGATGGCGCTTGGCCTTGCCTTTGGTGCGCACAGTCTGCGCGCACAAGAGACCGTGATCAAAGCACACGGCGTATCGACTTTTGGCGATCTTAAGTACCCAGAAGGATTCAAACACTGGGATTACGTCAATCCGGACGCGCCCAAGGGCGGCGAATTTTCGACCTGGGCATTTGGCACTTTCGACAGCCTGACGCCCTATATCCTCAAGGGAAATGCCGCGTCGCTGTCCAGCGTGTTCTACGACAGTCTGCTGACTGGCAATCTGGACGAACCGGATTCGATGTATGGATTGATCGCGGAATCGCTCGAATACCCGGAAAACCGCGAATGGGTGATCTTCCACATGCGCCCAGAGGCCATGTTCCGCGATGGCACGCCGGTGACCGCACAGGACGTGGTATTTTCTTATAACGTTCTGGTCGACAAGGGCCGCCCCAGCTTCAAGGTCAGCCTCAAGGATTTCAAATCGATCGAGGCGCTGGATGATCACACCGTCAAGTTCACCTTCAACCCCGATGGCCCCCTGCGCGAACTGCTAATGACGGCCGGCGGTTTGCCGATCTTTTCCGAGGCTTACTACGCCGATGTCGATTTCACCGAATCGAGCCTGGAGCCCCCGATGGGATCGGGCCAGTACGAACTCCTTAGCGTCGATCCGGGCCGGTCGGTCGCTTACAAGCGTCGCGAAGATTACTGGGGCAAGGATCTGCCGGTGAACATCGGGCAGAACAATTTCGACGTGATCAAGATCGAATATTTTGCCGACTACACCACCGCATTCGAGGCATTCAAAGCCGGTGCCTATAACTTCCGCGAGGAATACCAGTCCAAGATCTGGGCGACGGGCTATGACTTTCCCGCTGTCGACAAAGGCTGGGTCAAGATCGAAGAGCTTGACGATGGCCGACCGGCCGGCACCCAAGGGTTCTGGTTCAACCTGCGACGCGAGAAATTTCAGGACCAGCGCGTGCGCGAGGCGATCGGGCTGGCATTCAATTTCGAATGGTCCAATGAATCGCTGTTCTACGGTGCGTATGAGCGCACAGACAGTTTCTGGGAAAACTCAGATACATTGCAGGCGACTGGCATGCCTTCTGAGGCAGAACTGGCCCTACTCGAACCCCTGCGCGGCGATATCCCTGAAACGGTGTTCACCGAAGAGGCCTATGTCCCTGACACTTCCAGCCCAGATGACCTTGCTGACCGTCGTTCCCTGCGCAAGGCCGGAAAGCTGCTGGAAGAGGCGGGCTGGATCGTCCGCAATGACGGCATCCGCTACAAGGACGGGCAGAAGCTGACCGTGTCGGTGCTGAACGACAGCCCCAGCTTTGACCGGATCATCAACCCCATGATCGAGAACCTGAAACGCCTTGGTATCGAGGCCGACGCCACCCGTGTGGATGCCGCAGAAAGTCAGGAACGGGAAAAGACCTTTGACTACGACATCGTGACTCAGCGGTTTGCCATGTCATCGACCCCCGGCGACGAGCTGCGGCAGATCTTTGGCTCGGACAATGCCGAGGTGCCCGGATCGGCTAATATCGCGGGGCTTGCCAATCCGGCGGTAGATGCGCTGGTCGACAAGGTTGCCAACGCCACCAGCCGCGAGGATCTGGATACCGCCGTGCACGCGCTGGACCGGGTGCTGCGGGCGATGCATGTCTGGATTCCGCAGTGGTACAAGGGGTCGCACACCATCGCTTATTTTGACCAGTATGACCGCCCCTATGCCGACACTCCGCCGCCGTTTGGCATGGGCGAGGCGTCGATCTGGTGGTACAACGCCGAAAAAGCGCAGGCGCTACGGGACGCAGGCGCACTCTAGGCAGGCAGGACCGGTACCGACATGGGCGCATATATCCTCAGACGGCTTTTGCTGATCATTCCCACATTGCTTGGGATCATGATCATAAACTTTGCCCTTATCCAGTTTGTCCCCGGCGGCCCCATCGAACAGATTCTTGCCCAGATACAGGGCGAAGGTGACGTGTTTGCCGGCATCGCGGGTGGCGGAGGCGAGGTTGCCTCCGGTGGTGGCGCGTCAGAGGATTACGTCGGCGGGCGCGGATTGCCCCCTGAATTCATCGCTGATCTGGAACGCGAATTCGGGTTCGACAAGCCGCCGCTGGAACGGTTCCTGAACATGATCTGGAACTACCTGCACTTTGATTTCGGCGACAGCTACTTCCGTTCAATCAGCGTGATCGATCTGGTTCTGGAAAAGATGCCGGTGTCGATCTCGCTCGGGCTCTGGTCCACCGTCATCGCCTATATCGTTTCGATCCCTCTGGGCATCCGAAAGGCGGTCAAGGACGGATCGGCCTTTGATACCTGGACCAGCGGCGCAATCATCGTGGCCTACGCGATCCCGGGGTTTCTGTTTGCCATCCTCCTGCTCGTGCTGTTTGCAGGTGGCTCCTACTGGCAGATCTTTCCGCTGCGGGGGCTGACCTCGGACAACTGGGACAACCTCAGCTGGGGCGGCAAGATCTTGGACTATTTCTGGCACATCGCCCTGCCGGTGCTGGCCTCGACCATCTCGGCCTTTGCAACATTGACACTGCTGACCAAGAACTCGTTCCTGGACGAGATCAAGAAGCAGTATGTGATGACCGCCCGCGCCAAGGGCCTGACCGAAAGCCGCGTGCTTTACGGTCACATCTTCCGCAATGCCATGCTGATCGTGATCGCGGGCTTTCCGGCGGTGTTCATCGGCGTTTTCTTCTCCGGCTCCCTCATCATCGAAACGATATTTTCGCTGGACGGCCTCGGTCGGCTGGGATTTGAAGCAGCGGTCGCGCGCGATTATCCGGTGATCTTCGGCACCCTGTTCATCTTTGGCATCATCGGTCTGGTGGTCGGGATCCTGTCGGACCTCATGTACGTGCTGGTCGACCCGCGCATCGACTTTGAAAAAAGGGAGGGCTGAGCCTTGACCGCCCAACCCGACATGATGCCGGACAAATCCGTCGTACCACAGCCGCCCAAGGGCCGCTTTTCCCTGTCGCCTCTGAACCAGCGCCGCTGGCGGAATTTCAAAAAGAACCGCCGCGCGCTCTGGTCGCTGTGGATCTTTGCGGTGATCTTTGGCCTGTCGCTGTTTGCCGAATTCATCGCAAACGACAAACCGATCCTCGTGAACTATCGCGGCAGCTACTACACCCCGATCTTCAACTTTTACGCCGAGACGGATTTTGGCGGCGATTTCAAGACCGAAGCCGCCTATCGCGACCCCGAAGTGCGCTGCCTGATCCGCACCGGCGGTCTCGAGGCCTGTTTTGACACACCGGATGGGCTGATCGATCAGGTCGACAGCGGTCAGCAACTCGACGGCGATTTTCAGAAAGGCTGGATGATCTGGCCGATCATCCCCTATTCATTCCAGACCCCGGTCGACCGCCCTGGTGCCGCCCCCTTGCCGCCTAACGCGCAGAACTGGCTGGGCACCGATGATACCAAACGCGACGTGGTGGCACGGGTGATCTACGGGTTCCGCCTGTCGATCCTGTTCACGCTGATCGTCACCATCTGTGCCTCGGCCATCGGAATCGTCGCCGGGGCCTTGCAGGGGTTCTTTGGTGGTTGGCTCGACCTCATCTTTCAGCGCGTGATCGAAATCTGGTCGTCGACCCCGTCGCTTTACATCATCATCATCCTCTTCGCGATCCTCGGGCGCAGTTTCTGGCTGCTGGTATTCCTCACCGTCCTCTTCGGCTGGACGTCCCTTGTGGGCGTGGTGCGGGCCGAATTCTTGCGGGCGCGCAACCTTGAGTACGTCCGCGCAGCGCGCGCACTTGGCGTGTCCAACACCCGGATCATGTTCCGCCACATGCTGCCCAACGCCATGGTCGCCACCGTGACAATGCTGCCCTTCATCGTGACCGGCACGATCAGTACGCTTGCGGGGCTGGATTTTCTTGGCTTCGGCCTGCCCTCTTCGGCGCCTTCGCTGGGCGAACTGACACTGCAGGCCAAGCAGAACCTTCAGGCGCCATGGCTCGCCTTCACTGCCTTCACCGTCTTTGCGGTGATGCTGTCGCTGCTGGTCTTCATATTCGAAGGCGTACGCGACGCGTTTGACCCCAGAAAGACGTTTTCATGAGTGCCACACTTGAGGTCAAAAACCTCACCGTTTCGTTCCGACAGGACGGCGCCGAAACACAGGCCGTCAAAGGCGTGAGCTTTACCGTGGGCAAGGGTGAAACCGTGGCGCTGGTCGGGGAATCCGGGTCGGGAAAATCCGTAACCGCGCTCTCCACCGTGTCGCTGCTGGGGGATTCGGCGGCGGTGGGCGGGTCCGTGAAATACGACGGGCAAGAAATGATCGACGCTTCGGATGCACTGCTGCGCAAGGTGCGCGGCAACGACATCAGCTTTATTTTTCAGGAACCGATGACCTCGCTCAACCCGCTGCACACGCTTGAAAAGCAGCTGAGCGAAAGCCTCGCCCTGCATCAGGGCCTTACCGGCAGTGCCGCGCGCAAACGCATCATCGAGCTGTTGCATCAGGTCGGGATCCGCGATCCCGAAAGCCGCCTTGGCGCCTATCCGCACCAGCTTTCTGGCGGACAGCGCCAGCGCGTGATGATCGCAATGGCACTGGCCAACGGCCCGGAACTGCTGATCGCGGACGAGCCGACAACCGCTCTGGACGTGACCATTCAGGCGCAGATCCTCGAACTGCTGGCCGACCTCAAAAAAAGCCACGACATGAGCCTGCTGTTCATCACCCACGATCTCGGCATCGTGCGTCGCATCGCCGACCGGGTCTGCGTGATGAAGAACGGCGAGATCGTTGAATCCGGTCCCACCGCCGAGATCTTTGGCAATCCCCAACATCCCTATACCCAGATGTTGCTGAGCGCGGAATCCACCGGCACCCCCGATCCGGTCCCCGACGCGGCCGAAGAGATTGCCCGCACCGATCACCTGAAAGTCTGGTTCCCGATCCAGCAGGGTCTCATGAAAAAGACCGTGGGCCATGTGAAGGCGGTGAACGACGCCACGCTGTCCGTCCGGGCCGGAGAAACCATCGGAATCGTCGGTGAATCCGGGTCCGGAAAAACCACGCTCGCGCTGGCCATCATGCGCCTGATCCAGTCCGAAGGTGGCATCACCTACCGCGGCGAAGATGTGCGCAAGTGGTCCACCAAGGAATTGCGCCGCCTGCGGTCAGAGATCCAGATCGTGTTTCAGGATCCGTTCGGATCGCTCAGCCCGCGCATGACCTGCGAACAGATCATTGCCGAAGGGCTGGGCGTGCACGGCGCCCCCGATGGCCGCACCCACCGCGACCATGTGGCCGATGTAATGGCCGAAGTCGGGCTGGATCCAACGACGATGCACCGCTATCCGCACGAATTCTCGGGCGGGCAGCGGCAGCGCATCGCCATCGCCCGTGCCATGGTGCTGCGCCCCAGACTTGTGGTGCTGGACGAGCCGACATCGGCGCTGGACATGACCGTGCAGGTGCAAATCGTGAACCTGCTGCGGGATCTGCAGCGCAAATACAATCTCGCCTATCTGTTCATCTCTCACGATCTCAAGGTGATCCGGGCGATGTCGCACCAGGTCATGGTAATGAAACAGGGTGACGTGGTCGAACATGGGTCTGCGGCACAGATATTTGACGCGCCTAAATCCGAATACACCCGCGCACTGATTGCGGCGGCGCTCAACCCGGCAGGTTGAGCGCACGGAGCGCCCGCAAGGGCAAGAGCAGCGATGCCTGCGGCAAGTTTGGCCTAAGTAACGTTCGCCTAGTGCGCCATCAGCACCGGCACCTCTGCCTGCTCAAGCATGTTCCGCGTCGCACCGCCCAGGATCGCCTCGCGGAAACGCGAATGGCCATAGGCACCCATCACGATCATCTCGGCTCCGACCTCGCGTACATGCGCGACCAAAATGTCGGATACGCGCCTGCCGGACCTCGCCAGAACGTCGATCTCAACCTCAACCCCGTGCCGCGCCAGATAGCGCGCCAGCGATCCGCCCGGTGTTACGGCAGAAACGCCGCCCGGCGGGTCGACCAGTACGACATGCACCACCTTGGCAGCCGCCAGAACGGGAATCGCCGCCCGCACCGCGCGCAGGCATTCCGCGCTGCCGTTCCAGGCCAGCACCACCCGCTGCGGCGCAACCATGGGCGTTGTATCATCCGGCACCACCATGACCGGCGTCAGCCCCTCGAAAAGCGCGCCTTCGATCACCGGCACCAGTTCGACGCCGTGGTCCTTTCCATAAGGTTTGGGCAGCACAACCAGATCCGCGAACCGAGCCCGTCCGGCAACCGAGCGCGCCACATCCGGCAGCGACACTGTCCCTGTTTCAACGGCCCAGGCGATACTGGCGTCGTGCAACCAGCCGCGCGCGTGGGTGGCCAGCTGTTCGGACTGTTCTGTCGCCTGCGCCAGCGTTTCTTGCAGCATCAACGGATTGCTACCGTTTCCGAAATATCCGATCGGTGTGCGGTCCACCCCGATGCAGAGCACGTCTAGATGCGCGCCTTGCGCCTCGGCCAGCGCATATCCGTGCTCCAGTGTCAGATCGCCCAGTTTCTGTTCGGTCAGAACGGTCAGTATAGTCTTGTAGCTCATGGCTTGTCTCCTCCGGCCCGTGGCGCAAGCCTACACCGGCTGTAGAAAAAATCACCCATGAAGAAGAGTTGGCGCGCCCCGGTTTACCAGAGCGCGCTTAGTGCCGTCTTGTCACTCATATCACCGCGCGGCGCGGAAACGTGGCCGCTCGATGGGCCGCGCATCCTGCACCCAGCCTCTGCCGCCCCAGGGCCACCGCATCTTGCGACCGGGGCGCAAGTCGAGCCGCAGTGCTACTTCGGACTGATAGACGATAGGGTCAATCATCTCCCCCGCCCTCCAAACCGCTCACGCAGGTCGTCTGCACTCCAGCGGTGTCCGCCGCGCGACGTGCCTCGGGACTTGAAAGTCTCTTTTTGGTAAGTGGCCAGCAGGTAAGTATGTGCAAGTATTCCCAACATGACGCATCTCCTATCAAGCGTTTATCATGATCCCATATTGCTTCATGTGCGCATAAATGCGACTCAGGAAAACTAGAGATATGTAAGATGAGGTTTCAAATATGAATTGGACCGACCTACCATCCCTGTCCTCTTTGCGCGCCTTTTCTGCCTATGCGGAAACTGGATCGGTCACCCGTGCCGGGGCTTTGCTGAACGTCAGCCATGCAGCGATCAGCCAGCAGTTGCGCAGTCTTGAGACGCATCTTGGCCTCGCGCTGCTTGACCGCTCGGCACGCGCACTAAGCCTGACGACCGAAGGTCAGCAGTTGGCCGATGCGCTGGCCGAGGGGTTCGGGCGGATCGCGCAGGTAATTGACGCGCTGACTGGTGCCGATGCCGATCGGCCGCTGCACGTTGCCACGACCCCCAGTTTTGCGGCACACTGGCTGATGCCGCGCCTTGCGGGGTTTCGCGCAGTTCATCCCGGCATCGACATCATGATCAATCCCAGCCCGAAAATGACCAACCCCACCCCCGGCGGCGTGGACGTGGCCCTGCGTTTCGGCCTGGGTCACTGGCCGGGGCTGGATGCGGAACTTCTGACCTGTTCGCCAGTGGTGGTGGTTGCAGCCCCATCGCTGGTCGGAGATCTCGATCCGAAAGGACCCGAAGACCTGCTGGATTTCCCGTGGCTTCAGGAACTCGGCACCTCGGAAAGCTCGCTCTGGCTCGCCGGGCGAGAAGTCACCGGGCTGCGGACCAAGGGCGTGATCCATGTACCCGGAAACCTTGTTCTGGATGGCGCCCGCAGTGGTCAGGGCGTTGCAATCAGCACCCGGATTTCGGTTGAGGAAGATCTGCGGTCAGGCCGGTTACGCCTGTTGTTCGAAGAGTCTGATGAAAACGGCTATCACATCGTGACAGCGCCGGGCGTCATGCGCCCGCCTCTGCGCGATTTCGTGACCTGGCTGCGACGGCAAGTTAGACAGGGCTGACGTCCCGGGCTTGGGGTGCCCGGGGATCAGGCAGGGTGGCCGAAAGGAGTTTATTCCTTGCGCTTGTTGGTGACCTTCAGATTAGCATCCAGATCAATGTCATACTGGCCATCGGCACAAAACACATCGTCAAGTTCGTAGCCGGTGTCGTCGGTCTCGATATTGTCGGCATCCATCTGGCATTGCATTCCTGCGAGCATGGTCAGGATCTGGTCCTGCACCTCTGCTGACACCTTGCCGTCATGCGAAGCGGCAAAAGCGGCTGCGGGAACTGTGAACACCAGCGCGATCAGAGTTTTGCGTATCATTGGGGCTCCTCTCAGGTCACTGGATTGCAAAGGTAACGGACTGCGCCGCGCCGGTGGAACCGGGGATGCGCAGTGTGTAGCTGCCCGGCTTGATCGCGATAAAGGACAGCCGAGCAGAACCACCCGCATCGAATTCGATGCTGTCGATGGCCATGGGACGGATCTCGATATCGTTGATGACGACCTCGTTCATCCAGATGGCGCGAAAGAACTCTGCCCCCGACACGGCCAGTTCTGCGGTACCGTCCGAGGTGATGTTGATCGCGTAATAGGCACCCGATTGCAGCACCACGGGACCTTCGCCCGCGTAAAGCGGGGTGCCCGAGGATAGCGTCAGTTCGACCTGCTCACCCCGGTTACACTTGGCCAGCAGGCCAGCATATCCCATATCGTCGCATAACGGCGCTGCGGTGGCTGGGGCCGCGACAAGCGCCGCCAGAGCAAAGACCATATTTTTCACGTTTCTCTCCCTTTTTTGCATTATGAATCCGGCGCCACGACAACGCCCCAAGGCTGTTGCCCGACCTGCACCGATTTGATGACCTTCAGCGTTTCCACATCGATGATCGACACGTCATTGGAATTGCCATTGGTGGTGATCAGGAATTTTTCGTCCGGTGTGAAAGCCATTTGCCAGACCCGTTGGCCCACCAGCAGGTAGTCGATGACTTCGTCCGTAGTGCCATCGATGACTGCCACCCTGTTTGCTGGGCCCAGCGCGACGAATACCTTGCTGGCATCCGACGTGATCCTGATGCCCACCGGCTGCAGCCATTCAGGCAGCACACCGGGCACTTTGAAGCTGATCTTCTTGGTAATTACCGGGGTATCGGCGGCGTGATCGATGACGCTGACCGTCCCGCCGATTTCGGCGCTGACGTACAGTTTCCGACCGTCAGCAGTAAATTCGGCGTAGCGCGGGCGCTGATCAACCAGCACGTTGTGCACAATCTCGAACGTTTCCGTATCTATGAAATGCGCCATGTTCGTCGTCTCGGAAGTATTGATGACGATGCTGGCATCGGGGCTGATCGCCATGCCTTCGGGTTCGACGCCCACCGGAATTTCGGCCAGCACCCTGTGTGTCTTTGTGTCGACCACGGTGACAAGGTTGTCGTCCTCGTTCGCGACGTACAGCGGATTGCCAGACGGGTGGATCACGAACAACTCAGGATCAGGACCAGAAGGCAAAACATGCAGTTCCTTGAACGTAACCGGATCAAAGACCCGCACCAGATCGTCATCCGAGGCACAGACATACAGTTCACTGCCGTCCGGGGCGATGGTGATGCCGCGCGGGCGATTGCCTGCCGGGAATTCGGCGATCACTTCCCATGTGTCGCTGTCCAGAACGCTGACGGTGTTGCCTTTTTCGTTTGTGACAAAGACGTTGTTGGCGTGGGCCGGCGCGGCCAGCATCACGGTCGAGAGTAGCAAGGCACGTATCATCAGTCTTCTCCCTCAAAGGCGGTGCATTCGCTTTCGGGACGATCCAGTCCCAGCGTGTCCAGCGGCGAAACTTCGTGCAGGAATCCTTCCTGCGGGCTGACGCTCACGGTCATGCGCCCGTTGGACAACAGAATCGGCTGCCGCATTTGGCCGTTCCAGGGCCGAAAGGTCACCGCGACGCCCTTGAACGCGGCCAATTCAAATTCCGGCGAAAGGATATAATCGCGCAGCACCGCCGGATCGGCGCTTGCGGTACGTGTCACCGCTTCGCCCAGAACGCGCAGGGCCAGCCAGGTCTGATAGTCGATATCGGTCATGTTGCGGCCTGCCAGTTCTTCGAACCGGCGCTGAATCTGCGTCGCGCCCCAGCTTTCATGGGTCGGTGCCCAGGTCAGCGGGCGCAGCCCGGCCGAGCCTGCAACCGAGGCCGGGTCCCACAGGTGGTAGGGCAAATATTCTGCAAAGACGTCCGAAGCATCGGCCGCAACCACCACATCATGCGGCGCGGCATCTTGGGTAAAGACCGGGATCTGACGCTGCACCAGAACGTGTCCTGAATCCGATACACGGCTGCCGCCGGTATCCTGAAACACGCGCTCTTCGGTGATGCGCGCGCCGAATTTGCGGGCAGAGGCGCGGTAGGAATCTGCCAGCACATGATCCGCGGGGTTCGACCCTTCGATCAGGAACCAGTCTTTCCAGCGTTTCCAGACCAGGAACTGCGCCACCGCATCAGTGCGCATCGCATCGCTTGGCGCGATGTGTAGCAGGTTCGCCCGGCACTGCGCCGATCGCAGCGCGACATCAGCGCTTGACGCGTTCAGCAGCAACGCATCCGAAGGAGCCGCATCCGCCATCGCAAGCAGATCGTCAGAGTCCGCAATTATAACAATCAGTCGGTGGCCTTCGTCCATCAGCCCCTGAAACGCGGCCAATGCTTCGTCCGGGGCTACGCTGACTTCTTTCGTGGCATAAGTCTGCCCCATGAACTGACCCGTGGTGCGGTTGTCGTCGGTGGCAAGGCGGGCACCGGCAAAGCCACGGCTCTGCGCCGGAAGATCAAGGCGGGACAGAGGGAGGAGCGAGGGATAGTCGATCCGGATCACGGCTGCGTTGACATCCTGAGCAGTGGCGGGAGGGGACGCCACAACGATGCCCAGTGTTGACAGTGCCAGCACAAGGCCCTTGCGCAGAAAAGGGAGACGCAAACCGGATTTCGTAACTTCTGGCATGACTTCCTCAACTCCTCCTGCCGCCTCGCTAGCATGGGGTTGGCAGGCCGCGCGTCCCAAAAGAACCCGGGAACTTTCGGCAATGGGCCGGGGAATGTATCCCGGCGTGGCGTTTCGCAATCGACCCACGGCGGCTGGCCCGCTAGTTTGACGGTACGGCAAAGCGGGGGACCGGGGTGTTTGCGGCCATGTATCTCAAAAGGCAGGTGGTGCTGGGTATCGTCGGCGTACAGCTGGCAACCTTGGCAATCGGCGCGGGTGTTCTGGTGTTCAATGCCCGCGAGGCGGTCGAGCTTGAGGTCACATCGGGCGCCCAGAGCGCGCGGGCGCTGGTCATCGCGACGCTTGGCTCGGCGCTTCAGGACACCGCACCTGACGAGGTGCTGCCGCGGCTTGCCGACATCCTTGTTCCACCCCGGCATGTCGATCTGGCGCTGGTCGATGCGCGCCGTGGCCTGCTGCCGCTGACCGGCACGGCAGAGGCGGCAGACAATGCACCGGATTGGTTCCGCCGGTTGGTCACACCAACCTTGCGCGAAATCCGCATTCCTGTGCAGGTCAACGGCACCCTTTACGGTTATGTGCTGATGACCACCGCCCCCGAGGATGAAATCGCCGAGGTCTGGCAGGACGTGGCCAGCCTGTTCTGGATCGTTGCCCTCACGGCATTACTCTCGGCGCTCATGCTTGGCATGCTGGTGCATCGGGCACTGCGCCCGCTGGACGATCTGCGGCGCGCCATGCGCAAACTAAGAGAAGGCGATCTGACCACCCGCCTGGGTCGCCGGGGCAGCGCGGATCTGACGCCCATCCTCGAAGGCTTTGACGCCCTGTCAGAAAGCCTCCAGAAGGCCGAGGCAGAGCGCGCTCTGCTCAATCGGCGCATCGTCGAGTTGGGCGATGCGGAACGGCGCTCCATCGCGATGGAGCTGCATGACGAATTCGGCCCTTGCCTGTTTGGTCTGCGGGTCAAGGCATCGGCCATCGCGCGCAAGGCGCGGGCCGGGGCTGATACCCCCCTGGCAGAAGAGGCCGAGACGATCCTGGCCATCGTCGCGCAAATTCAGGCGTCGAACACCCGGCTACTGACGACACTGCGCCCGATGGCTATCGGACAATTGCCGCTGCTGGACGCGTTGCACGACCTGGTCGAGGCCTTTCGCAAGACTCACCCGTCGCTGGACTGGAGGATTGACCTGCCCACCGAACTGCCGCCCACGCCCGAGATTCTGGACCTGACCGTCTACCGGTTCTTTCAGGAAGGGACGACCAATGCGTTGCGACACGGCAACCCGCAACGGATCGAAATCCGCATAGAGATGGACGAACACGGACCTGTCCCTCTGCTGCAACTGGACCTAACGGATGACGGCGTCGGCATGCCGGACCGGCGGACCGAAGGCCGAGGCCTGACGGCGATGCGCGACCGCATCGGTGCTGTCGGCGGGCAGCTTGCCATCGCAGGAACCGATGACGGTGGGACACGCCTGTCCGCCCGCCTGCCGATGTCGCAGGCAAATGTAGCCCCCACACCACTGGATCTGGCGTCATGAAGACCGCGCTGGTCATCGACGATCACCCGATCGCGCATCTTGGCTGTCGCCAGCTTCTGGGCGAGTTGGGCTATGAAACGATCCACGAAGCATTGAACGACAGTGACGCCCTGCGCCTAGCCGATACGCAGGCGCCCGATCTGATCGTGCTCGACCTCGGGATGCCGGGCCTAGGCGGTCTGAACCTGATCGCGCCGCTGCTGCGCCGGGTCCCTGATGCGCGGATCCTGATCTTTTCCATGAACGAACAAACTGTCTTTGTCGCAAAAGCGCTTGAGGCCGGTGCATCGGGCTATCTGTCCAAGAACTCCGGCCCCGAAGAATTTTTTGAGGCGGTCGCCGCGCTTGAGGCGGGCAGACTTTACCTGTCACACGACATGGCCCTCTCGGTTGCGGGATCACGAATTGGCGGTCGGGCTGATCCGCTGTCGTCCCTGACCGAGCGCGAGCATCAGGTCCTGCGGCTGATCGGCCAGGGCAAGGATCTGCAATCTGTCGCGGACGCGCTGCGGATCAGTTACAAGACCGCGGCGAATACGTCGTCCAGCATTCGCAAGAAGCTGGGGGTCAGCGGCACGACCGAGCTGATCCGTTACGCCATCGAGACCGGGCTGACGACGTGACGCCTGCCTGGCCGACCTGTTCGCCAAAAATGCATCCGCCGCCCCGTTCAAACGACCGTCAACGGCGTCACAGGACCCGCAGTTGAGGCGCAACCCGCAGAGCCGCGCCTTGCGGATCCTGACGGGCGCGGTCCGGCAAGGCCCGTTGCCGCCTTGGTCAACGCTCGCAGCCCCTGAGGTCCGTCAGGCCTGCTGGAGGGCCTCTGCGACCCGGACGCGCAGATCTGCGGGCAGGCTTTCCAGCGCGCGCGCCATGGTGTCCAGATCCTGTCGCGCCGCATGCAGTTGATCGATAAGGGATATTACTACGCTCAGCGCGTTTTCATCCATATCCAGATCCTGAGACAGATCGCACAGCAGTTCGAGACGTGCGATGTCCACGCCGCTGAACAGGAATGCATCGCCCGCGCGCTCGGGACGCACGAATTCGACCTCGACATAACGGACAAGCTGTGTGCGGGTCAGGCGCGTGATCGTTGCCACCACCTCGTCTTCGGTAAAACGGTCCTTCATGTTGCGGCCCCTTTCAGCAGATCGACCCTTGGGTCATACGGATGGGTCTTGCGCCATTCGGCAAGAAAGTCGCTCAGGCTGGCATCCACTTCCGGCGGCAGGACGATCTTCAGTTCGACCCGCTGATCGCCCTTGGTCTTGCTGCCTGCCTTAGCGACACCGCGCCCCCGCAGACGCAGGGTCTGCCCCGAACTGGCGCCCTTGGGAATGGTCAGCCCGACAGGTCCATCTACCGTGGGCGCGCTCACCTTGCCGCCAAGAACGGCCTCATCAATTGTGATCGGCAGGGTGACGAGGATGTCATCGCCTTCGCGCCGGAACACTGGATGGGCGCTGACCGTCACGGTAATCAGCGCATCCCCCGCAGGCCCGCCGCCAAAGCCCGGCTGCCCCTTGCCGCGCAGGCGCAGCGTCTGACCATCTTCTGTGCCCTGCGGAATCTTGACCGCAAGCCCCTGACCATCCGGCAGGGTGATACGCGTTTCGGCACCCCGCACGGCATCAAGGAACGCCACCTCAAGCGTGTAGCGCGCATCGGGACCGGGGGCTGAGAAACCGCCGCCAAACCCGCCGCCGCCGCCACCGCCTGCCCCGCGCGCCCGGTTGCGCAGGATGTCCGCAAAGATATCCCCCGGATCGCCCTGAGACCCGTAACCGTGGCGTTGCTGATAGACGTTGTCCGACGCATTGGCGAAATCGCGGTAATATTCGCGTTTTGGACGTTCCGCGCCCAACCCGTCGATTTCTCCGGCATCGTAACGTGCGCGTGTCTCGGGATCTTTTAAAATGTCATAGGCCGTACCGATTGATTTGAACCGCGCCTCGGCTGCGGGATCATCGGGATGCAGGTCCGGATGGCTGGTGCGGACGAGCTTGCGGTAGGCCTTCTTGATTTCGTCGGTCGTAGCGGTCTTTTTCAGGCCAAGGGCCTTGTAGGGATCGTCGGGCATGAGTGTCCTTTCGGTCGTCACCGGCTTAGCACGCTGGGGACATGGCACAAGACACGGCCGCCCCATGTGCATCGTCGCATATCACATCGCGCGGTGCCCTGATTCAAATCAACGGCGTACATGATTGTTCACAATACCAGTTTGATACACGCCAACCGGATTGTGGCAATGGGCTGATCCATGTCAATGTCGTGCACACGACGCGTGGCCTATGTGTCAACCAGTCATGGGCGCGCGACTCATGCGCCGGAAAGGCCCAAAGGCATGCAGGACCAATACGACCAAACCACTGCCCCCATTTCAGACGGTATTGTTCATGCCGTAAGGGGCGCCGTCGTGGATGTCGTCTTTGCCGGGGGCGACCTGCCGCAGATCAATTCCGCCCTGGTCGTGCAGTGGGACCGCCCCGCGCCGCTCATCCTCGAAGTGCACAGCCATCTGGATCTGACCACCGTGCGCGCCGTGGCGTTCCAGTCGACAGCAGGTCTTTCGCGCGGCGTCACGGTGAAGGCAAAGGGGGCGCCGGTTACGGTGCCAGTGGGCACTGCCGTCCTTGGGCGGTTGCTGGACGTGGTCGGGAATACGCAGGACAACGGCCCCGCCCTGCCCGCCGATACGCCCCGCCGCCCGATTCATGCCGGCCCGCCGGCGCTGGGTGCGCAGACCCGCACCACCGATGTATTCGAGACAGGCATCAAGGTGATCGACCTGCTGACGCCTCTGGCGCAGGGCGGCAAGGCCGCGATGTTCGGCGGGGCCGGTGTGGGCAAGACGGTTCTCGTGATGGAACTGATCCGCGCCATGGTCGAAAAATATGAAGGCATTTCGGTCTTTGCCGGCGTTGGCGAACGATCGCGCGAAGGGCATGAATTGCTGACCGAGATGCAGGATTCAGGCGTACTGGAGCGCACCGTTCTGGTCTATGGCCAAATGAGCGAGCCACCCGGCGCGCGTTGGCGGGCACCGCTTACCGCCCTGACGATTTCCGAATATTTCCGGGATCAGAAGCACAAGAACGTCCTGCTGCTGATGGACAACGTGTTCCGCTTTGTTCAGGCGGGCGCCGAAGTGTCGAGCCTTCTGGGACGTCTGCCGTCGCGCGTGGGCTATCAGCCGACTCTGGCCAGCGAAGTGGCAGGCCTGCAAGAGCGGATCGCCTCGGTCGCCGGGACGGCTGTGACGGCCATTCAGGCGGTCTATGTCCCTGCGGACGATTTCACCGACCCGGCAGTGACCACGATTTCCAGCCACATGGACTGTGTCGTCGTCTTATCGCGCGCGCAGGCCGCCGAGGGGTTTTATCCCGCCATCGATCCGCTGGCTTCGTCCTCCATGCTGCTGGACCCGCTGGTCGTGGGCGAAGAGCATTACAAGATCGCCGAAGCCGTCCGTCAGGCACTGGCCCGGTTCCGGGAACTGACGGACATCATCTCGCTTCTGGGGGTCGAGGAACTAGGTGCCGCCGACCGCCTGATCGTCAAACGTGCGCGACGGCTTCAGCGGTTCCTGACGCAGCCCTTCATGGTGACCGAGGCCTTTACCGGCACTCCGGGTGCCAGTGTCGCCTTGACCGACACGCTGGCCGGGTGCCGCGCCATTCTGGACGGAGAGGCCGACAACTGGTCGGAAAGTTCGCTCTACATGGTCGGCACGCTCGACGATGCGCGCAGGAAAGAAGCCGCTGCCAAGGCTTCTCAGGCACCAAGGGCAAAGGACCCAGCCAAAACCGACCCTGACGTGCCCAGGTCCGAGGCAGCGTCATGAGACTGCGGATTGTCACCCCTCTGTCCGTCGTAGTGGATGAAGAGATTTTCAGCCTGCGCGCCGAGGATGCCAGCGGCAGCTTTGGCATCCTGCCCGGGCACGCCAAATTCCTTACGGCGCTGGCGATCTCGATTGTCAGCTGGCAACAGGCCAGTGGGGAACGGTTCTGCGCCGTGCGCGGGGGCATGCTGACCGTGACCGACGGCGCCACCGTTGCCGTCACCACGCGCGAGGCGGTGGTGGGCGAAGACCTTGCCACCCTGGACAGCGAGGTTCTAGCCCGGTTCCAGTCGGATGCGGATGCCGAGCGGGTTGAACATGTCGAAACCGTTCAGCTACAACTTAACGCCATCCGCCGAATGGTCAGCCGCCTGCACTCTGGCGCAGATACGGGAGCGTTCCGGTGAAGCCTGCTCCCGAAGAAGAAAACGATAAAGACCCGCTGATCGTCCAAACCCGCCTGCGCCGCGAAAGACGTGCTCGTTGGCTGAGAGAAGGCGACATGTCCGTCGGCCGCCGTCTGGCGCAAATCGGGGTGCTGGGCTGGATACTGGTAGCACCCACACTGGTCGGCATTTTCGCTGGCCGCTGGCTGGATGAACATTTTTCGTCAGGGGTATTCTGGACCGCCCCCTGCATGCTGCTGGGGCTTTGCCTTGGGGCCTGGACCGCATGGAACTGGATGAACGCACGATGATGGATCTGTCTGCCCTGCCCCTTTCCGTCACACTCCCCGCCTGTTTCCTTGGCGGGCTTGCGATCGGTTACGTCTACTTCCGCGCGCTGCGTCATACTGCCGAACTGATCGTGAGCCAAGGCAGTCCTCTGCTTGGTCTTGCGCTCACTCTGGGGCGGTTGGCACTGCTGACTGCGGCCTTTTATGTCGCCGTGCTGGCCGGTGGATTTGCACTTTTGGCTGCTCTGGCCGGTGTGTTGTGCGCAAAGGCCGTGATGCTGCGTCATGCCCGGAGGGATCGGGCATGAATTCACCTCTCGACTCTGTGGCCCTGTTTCAGATCGGGCCGTTTCCTATCACGCAGGCGGTGATCGCCACCTGGATCATTATGTTGGTTCTCGTGGTCGGATCAGGCCTGGCCACGCGGCGGCTGGATCTGATCCCGGGCAAACGGCAGGCGGTGCTGGAACTGCTCGTCAATACCATCGACACACAGATTCGCGAAACCACCGGATCAGAACCCGCCCCCTACCGCAGCTTTATCGGGACGCTGTTCCTGTTCATCCTCGTGGCGAACTGGTCCTCGCTCATCCCGGGCATCGAGCCACCAACCGCGCAGCTGGAAACCGATGCTGGCCTAGCTGTTCTGGTCTTTGTCTCGGTGGTCTGGTTCGGCGTGCGCGGCGCCGGCCTGCGCGGCTACCTCAAATCCTTTGCCGCGCCCAACATGGTGATGATCCCGCTGAATATGCTGGGAAGCATCACCCGCACCTTTTCCATGTTCGTCCGCCTGTTCGGCAATGTCATGAGCGGCGTCTTCGTCATCGGCATCGTGGCTTCGCTTGCCGGGCTGCTGGTGCCTATCCCACTCATGGCGCTCGATATGCTCACCGGGCTGGTGCAGGCCTATATCTTTGCGGTTCTGGCGATGGTCTTTATCTCGGCCACGGTCACGGACGGTCAGCCAGGCGCCGCTACACCCCCACAGAAAAAGGATCCGTAATGGATTATCTCGCTCTCGCCAGTATCATCTGTGCTGCCTTTTCAGTGTCCTTTGGCGCCATCGGCCCGGCATTGGCCGAAGGCCGTGCTGTTGCCGCAGCAATGGATGCCATCGCACGCCAGCCCGAAGCCGCAAATACGATTTCGCGCACACTGTTTGTCGGTCTCGCCATGATCGAAACGACGGCGATTTACTGTCTGGTGATCGCGCTTCTGCTGCTCTTTGCCAACCCGCTCCTGGGCTGATCGCATGACGATCGACCTCTGGGGAATTGGGCTGCAGGCCATCAACGTCCTGATCCTCGTCTGGCTTTTGTCACGGGTTCTTTGGCGGCCGGTCGCGGGTGCCATCGCCGCGCGTCAGGAAAAGGCCCGTGCGGTCATCGACGATGCACAGGCAACGCAGGCAAATGCCGATGCGGCAATGGCCGAAGTGACGAAGGCCCGCGCCGACATCGGCGCTGAACGCACCGCCGCGCTGGATGCCGCGCGCGCAGAGGCAGACACCGCCGCAAGGGCCGCCCTCGCCGAAGCACGGACAAAGGCCGAGGCGATACTGGCCACCGCAAAAAGCAGGATTGCCCATGAAACCGAAGCAACGCGCAAGGCAAATGCCGTACATGCCGCCGACCTGTCGCTGGAAATTGCCGCGAAGCTTCTTGGGCAGCTGAACAGCCAGATGGTGCAGTCCGCGTTTTTGTCCCAACTGATCGAGGCTATCAGCAAGTTGTCGGCTGCCGACCGCGCGGCGCTGGTGTCAGGCCTCCAGCACATCGATGTGGTGTCCGCCACCGATGCGGGGGCTGATAAAGACACTATAGAAAAGGCCATCTGTGATGCCTTTGGCAGCACACCAAATCTGCGGTTTGTGACCGATCCTGACCTCATCGCCGGGCTTGAACTGCACAGCGCGCATTTTACCCTGCGCAACAGCTGGCAGGCCGACCTCGCCCGGATTCGGAAGGCGGTGCAGGATGCCGCCTGATACATCCGACTGGTTTTCCACGGTAAAGGCTGCCTTGAACGACGTGCCGCTGGGTCCGCGCGCCGAACACAGGGGCCGGGTGGAAGAGATCGGTGACGGCGTCGCAATGATTTCGGGCCTGCGGGACGTCAGGCTGGACGAGGTGCTGCGTTTTGCCGGCGGTCAGGTCGGCTTTGCCCGGGTGCTTGATCCCGATCTCATCGGTTGCGTGATGCTGGACGCCGCTACGGACGTGGAAGCGGGCGATATGGTTTCCGGTACCGGCGAAGTGGTCAACGTGCCGGTAGGCGAGGCGCTTCTTGGTCGTATCGTCGACCCGCTTGGCCGACCGCTGGACGGCAAGGGGGAGATCGAGGCCGAAGCGCATCTGCCCATCGAACGCCCCGCCCCGTCGATCATCGAACGCGACCTTGTGACCGAGCCGGTTCAGACTGGCGTCGTGGTGGTCGACACTCTTTTTGCCCTTGGCCGGGGTCAGCGCGAACTGATCGTGGGCGATCATTCAACCGGGAAGACGACACTCGCCATCGACACACTCATCGCTCAGCGCGACAGCGATGTGATATGTATCTATGTCGCCGTGGGCCAGAAAACATCCAGCGTGCGCCGCGCCATCGATGCGCTGCAGGCACAGGGCAATTTCGAACGCTGCATTGTGTTGGTCGCAGGGTCGGCTAGTGCGCCGGGCCTGCAATGGATCGCGCCCTATGCCGGGATGACCATGGCCGAATACTTTCGTGACAAGGGCCAGCACGCCCTGATCGTGATCGACGATCTGTCAAAACACGCCGCCACCCACCGCGAAATCGCGCTGCTGACCCGCCAATCCCCGGGAAGAGAGGCCTATCCGGGCGATGTATTCTACATCCATTCGCGCCTTCTGGAACGGGCGGCCAAGCTGTCAAAAGCGCGCGGCGGCGGATCGCTCACCGCGCTGCCGATTGCCGAGACAGATTCGGGGAATCTATCGGCCTATATCCCGACCAACCTGATCTCGATCACCGATGGACAGATCGTTCTGGATGCGGCGCTGTTCCATCAGGGGCAGAAACCGGCGGTGGATGTGGGCCTTAGCGTCAGCCGGGTCGGCGGCAAGACGCAGGCACCGGTATTGCGCAAGGCGGCTGGGACCTTGCGTCTGGACTATGCGCAGTTTCTGGAACTGGAAGTCTTCACCCGGTTCGGAGGCATGCCTGACAGTCGCGTGCGCGAACAACTGACCCGCGGCGCCCGGATCAGAGAGGCGCTGCGCCAGCCCCAACATATGCCCTATCGCCTTGTGGATGAGGTTGCCTTGATGCTGGCCGTGCAATCCGGTCTGCTTGACGCCCTGCCGCTGTCTGCCGTCACGACGTTCCGCGGGGCACTACCCGGCGCACTGAACGCAGAAACCACGGGGGCGCTGAACCTGCTGACCGCAGGCGGAGAGCTTGATGCGACATCGCGTGAGAATCTGATGGCGGCGCTCGGCCGCCTTGCCGAGACACTGTCGGTCGAAGCCAAAGACCCTGCAGTGCCGGAAATACAATGACCGAGCGGCTGGCCGACATCAGCGCCCGGATCGACGGCATCCGTCAACTTGGGGCCGTGGTGAATGCAATGAAAGGCATCGCCGCCGCCCGCGCGCATGTCGCCCGTACGCAGGTCACTGCGGTGGACAGCTACGCGGAGACGGTCGCGGGGGCCATGGCCCGCATTCTACGGCCTGGTGACACGGATCTCGAGGATCCGAACCTGCGCAGTCCGGGCAAGACCGGCCTGCTGGTCTTTTGCGCCGAACAGGGCTTTGCCGGGGCGTTCAGTGAACGGGTTCTGGATAGCATTGGCCCGGAGCATGAAGACAGCACCCTGTTTCTGATCGGTACCCGGGGGCTGTCCGTCGCCACCGCCCGTGGGATCACCCCGGTCTGGAGCGCGGCCCTGCCGTCTCATACGCCCGGGATTCCCAAACTGGCTGACCGGATCACCACCCAGATATACCGCGCGGTCACCGAGGGGCGCATCAACCGCCTTGACGTCGTCTTTACCGGCTGGGTGGCCGGACGACCGGCGCTTTTGCAGCAATGTCTATTCCCTGTGGATCTGACCGATCATCCGTCCTCTGCGGTGGATCGCCCGCTGATGCAGCTACCCGAAGGTACCCTAATTGACTCATTGGGTCAGGACTATTTTCATGCGCAGGTATGCAAGGCGGCGCTGCACGCCTTTGCCGCCGAAAACGAAGCACGGATGGAAGCCATGACTTCCGCCGGAACGCAGATTGCACGCGAGTTGGAGACGTTTGAGGCCACCCTGCGCCGGGTGCGGCAGGAAGCGATCACAGCGGAAATCATCGAACTCGGTACCGGGGCCGATGCCGCCTCTGGTGCACGCTGATCTGCACGGCTGTAGTCCGCTTCACACGCCCTGTTTGATATTTGTTCGAGCTGCGCGGGCTTTAAGGGCCCAACGCCTGCATCCTGGTAGCCTCTGCAGCTCTTGGGGTAACGTTTGGATTCTCCCGGAAACAACTGTGATTGCCATCACCGCTGAATTCTTCGGCCATCGCCGCAGCACTGATTCAGATCAATGCTGCGCTGCGGCGTCTGTCATAGAATCACAGTAACGGACAGATATGCTGTGCCAGCACATGAAGGACAGGCCATGCTGAACCAACCCAATCAGATCATACGTGAACCTGGTCAAACCGTGGCCACGCCCGAAACTGCTGTCCCGAAGCAGCCCGATCCAAGCCCTGCAGAACCAACACCGCAGAACGCCTATGACTCACTGGATCGCCTGACCCATGCGACAGTGGCGAAAGCAACCTCGGCGCTGTCCCCATCGGTGCTGGGCGAAGCCTGGATGGACTGGGCCGTTCATCTGGCCGTTTCACCGGGCAAACAAGCGCATCTGATCGAACAGGCCCTGAAGAACCTTCAAACGCTATGGTCGCAAAGCCTTGGCATCACGCAACCCGAGGGGTCGGATGACCGGCGGTTTGCTGGGGAAGGCTGGCAAAATTATCCCTATAACGTCTGGGCGCAGTCGCATCTGCGCAATTGGCAGTGGTGGCAGAACGCCACAACGGGCGTACACGGCGTGGCCCCCCCGCACGAAGACCTCATGGCCTTTGTGGCGGGGATGGTCGCCGATACCGTTGCACCTTCGAATTTCGTACTGACCAATCCAGAAGTGATCTCTGCCACTTTGGCCGAACACGGTCAGAACTTGGTGCGCGGCGCCAACCATCTGGCCGAAGACATCGCGCGCAGGGCCGGAATGCCACAGGAAGCCGGTCCTCAGCCTTTCGAGGTCGGTCGCAATCTGGCCACGACCCCGGGCAAGGTCGTCTTCCGGAACGATCTGATCGAACTCATCCAGTATGCGTCCGAAACTGCCGAGGTACATCCAGAGCCGATCCTGATCGTGCCCGCCTGGATCATGAAGTACTACATCCTCGACCTGTCGGCGCATAATTCTCTGGTCCGGTTCCTCGTGGCTCAGGGCTTCACCGTATTCATGGTGTCTTGGAAAAACCCCAGTGCCAAGGACCGGGACTTGAGCATGGATGATTACCGCCAGTTGGGCGTGATGGCGGCGGTCGATGCCGTGCAGGCGATCACCCAAGCGCCCAAGATCCACGCAGCCGGCTACTGCCTTGGCGGCACTTTGCTGTCGATTGCGGCGGCAGCCATGGCGCGGGACAGCGATGATCGGCTCGCTACGGTGACCTTGCTGGCGGCGCAGGTCGATTTCACCGAGGCTGGACCGCTGCGACTGTTCATCAACGACTCCGAGGTCACGCTGATCGAAGATATGATGGCGGATCAGGGTTTTCTATCGTCCGACCAGATGGCAGGGGCCTTTGCGTTGCTACGCGCGCGCGATCTGATCTGGGCTCCCGCCATCCGCGACTACCTTCTTGGCAATCGCGGCCAGGCCTTTGACCTGATGGCCTGGAACGCTGACACCACGCGGATGCCCGCCCGGATGCATTCGGAATATCTGCGTCGGATGTTCCTCAACAACGATCTGGCCGAGGGACGCTACCCCGTGGGCAATAAGGCGATTGCCATTACCGACATCCGCGTGCCCATTTTTGCCGTGGGCACCGAAGATGACCATGTGGCGCCCTGGCATTCCGTCTACAAGCTGCACCTTTTTGCCGACACCGACATTACATTCGTCCTGACCAATGGCGGGCACAATGCGGGCATCGTATCCGAACCCGGCCACGCGGACCGCCATTTCCGCATTGCGGACAAGGCTGCAACCGCCGCCTTTCGCGCCCCCGAGGATTGGCTTGCCGAAACGGAACCCAAGGACGGGTCATGGTGGATAGACTTTGCCAAATGGCTAACCGCCCATTCCGGGCAAACCATAGCCCCGCCGCACATGGGCGCACGGTCAGGCAATTACAAAGCCATCTGCGATGCGCCCGGCACCTATGTGAGGCTGACATGAAGCCTCTGGACGGCAAGGTCGCGCTGGTCGTGGGCGTCGCGAACACCCATTCTATCGCTGCAGGTTGCGCTCAGGCCTTTGCCGACGCGGGGGCCGAGGTCGCTCTGACCTACCTCAACGAAAAGGCAAAGCCCTTTGTGCAGCCGGTCGCCGAGGCCGTCGGCGCCGAATTGCTGCTGCCGCTGGATGTAGAGGCCCCGGGAGAGATGGAGGCGGTTTTTGACGCGATCAGGCAGCGCTGGGGGCGGCTTGACGTTCTTGTCCATTCCATCGCCTATTGCCCCGCGGACGACCTGCATGGGCGGGTGACCGATTGTTCGCGGGACGGGTTTGCCCGCGCCATGGATATCTCGGTCCATTCCCTGATCCGTATGGCACGGCTGGCAGAACCGCTCATGACCAAGGGAGGGGCGATCCTGACCATGACCTATTACGGTGGCGAAAAGGTTGTTGACCATTACAACATCATGGGGCCGGTCAAGGCCGCGCTTGAGGGAACGATGCGCTCGCTTGCGGTTGAACTTGGTCCGAAACAGATCCGCGTCAACGCCATCTCTCCCGGGCCGCTCAAGACCCGCGCGGGATCAGGCATCGCGCATTTCGATGAACTGATTGATGCGGCACGTCTGCGCAGCCCTGAACAAAGCCTTGTGACCATTCAGGACGTCGGGAATGTCGCGGCGATGTATGCCAGCGACAGTATGCGCAGTGTGTCCGGCGGTATCGCTTATGTTGACGGAGGCCTGCATGTCCGCGCTTGAACGGGGCGACCCCACTGCAACCATGCAGTATATCGAGAACAAGACCTATGACGAAATCTCGGTCGGTGACAGTGCCGACCTGACCAGGACGTTGAAACCGCAGGATATCGAACTTTTCGCGGTGATGTCAGGCGATGTGAACCCGGCACATGTCGACGCGGAATATGCCCAAACCGACATGTTTCATGGCGTGATCGCCCACGGCATGTGGGGCGGTGCGCTGATCTCAGCCGTGCTTGGCACGGAACTGCCCGGCCCTGGCACGATCTTTCTGAACCAGAGCCTGAAGTTCCTGGCCCCGGTGGGGCTGGGCGACACGGTGACAGTCCGGGTCGAGGTAACGCAGAAACAGGAAAAGGGTCGTCTGATCCTCGCCTGTACCTGCCAGAACCAGCACGGCACGATGGTGATCGAAGGCGAAGCCCGGGTCATTGCCCCGTACGACAAGATACGCCGCCCCCGCGTCACCCTGCCCCAAGTTCACCTGCACGTGCAGGCCGCGCAATACGCAAACCTGATTGCGGCCACGGCTGATCTGGACCCGATCCGCACCGCCGTCGTCCATCCCTGCGATGCGCTGTCCCTGACCGGCGCGCTGGACGCCGGATATCAAGGCATGATCCTGCCGGTACTGGTCGGCCCCAAGGCCAAGATCGAAGCCGCCGCCAAAGAGGCCGGGCGCAGCCTTGACGGGATCGAGATCATCGACGCTCCCCACAGCCATGCCGCCGCTGCGGCCGCCGTGGCGCTGGTACGGGCAGGCAAGGCCGCGGCCCTGATGAAGGGGTCCCTGCATACCGACGAATTGATGGAGGCCGTGGTCGACACCGCACTTGGCCTGCGGACCGAGAGGCGGATGAGCCATGTTTATGTGCTTGATGTGCCGACCTATCCGAAGCCGCTTTTGATCAGCGACGCGGCGATCAACATTTATCCCGACCTCGCGGGCAAGCGCGACATCGTGCAGAACGCCATCGACCTTGCGCTGGCGCTTGGGATCGAACTTCCCAAGGTCGCGATCCTTTCAGCGGTCGAAACGGTCAACCCTCGCATTGCCTCGACGCTTGATGCGGCGGCACTGTGCAAGATGGCCGATCGCGGGCAGATCACCGGAGGATTGCTCGACGGGCCTCTGGCCTTTGACAACGCCATCTCTCCGGCGGCGGTTGCGGCCAAGGGCATCGTGTCCGATGTGGCAGGCGTGGCTGACATTTTGGTCGCGCCGGATCTTGAAGCCGCCAACATGATCGCCAAGCAGCTGATCTATCTCGCCGGAGCCGATGCGGCCGGTATCGTTCTGGGCGCACGGGTGCCGGTGATCCTGACCAGCCGGGCCGACAGCACGATGTCGCGGCTCGCGTCCTGTGCACTGGCACAACTGTTCATCAGTTACCAAAGTCCGGCACAGGCATGACCGACGCTGTGCTGGTCCTGAATGCGGGGTCATCAAGCCTCAAATTCGCCGTCTACCCTGATGGGGACGGTGATCCAGCCGCGCTTCTGCGTGGCAAGATTGCCGGGATCGGGACAGCCCCAGTGTTTTCCGGGCGCGACGGCGCGGGCCACTCCTTGCCGTCGGACGCGTGCATGTCGCTGCCGCACGCCGCTGACCACGAAGCCTTGATCCCCGCGCTGCTCGACTGGCTGAACAGTCATCAAGGCGGCTTGACCATCCGGGCCGCGGGACATCGCGTCGTGCACGGTGGCCGAACCCAGACCGACCCGGCGATTGTCACCGACGCCCTGCTCAGCGAACTGGACACGCTCGTGCCTCTTGCGCCGCTGCACCAGCCGCACAATCTGGCGGCGATCCGCTGTGTTGCAGCTTCGGCGCCCGGGCTGCCGCAAGTCGCCTGCTTTGACACCAGCTTCCATCGGACTCAGGACAAGTTTGCGCAGCTCTTTGCCCTGCCCCGCGCGCTAACCGAGGAGGGTGTCATACGCTACGGGTTTCACGGGTTGTCCTACGACTATATCGCCAGCACCCTACGCGCCCATCTGGGCGACAGGGCCGATGGGCGAGTAATCGTCGCTCATCTGGGAAACGGTGCCAGCATGTGTGCGATTAAGAACCGTCGCAGCGTCGCGACCAGCATGGGCTTCACCGCACTGGATGGGTTGATGATGGGCCAGCGGTGCGGCGCGCTCGACGCCGGCGTGGTTCTTTATCTGATGGATGAAAAGGGAATGAGCGCCGCCGAAATCTCTCATCTGCTCTATAACGAATCCGGTCTTCTGGGCGTTTCTGGCATCAGCAACGACATGGCCACCCTGCAGGCGAGTTCTGCACCCGAAGCGCGCGACGCGATCGGCCTGTTCTGCTATCGCGCCGCCGCTGAACTGGCCGCTCTTGCCGTCGCTATCGGGGGGCTTGATGCGTTGATCTTCACGGCCGGGATCGGCGAAAACTCCGCACTGGTCCGCAGCCTGATCTGTGACCGTCTGGAATGGATGGGCATATCGCTCGACGATGGGGCCAATGCGAAAAACGCGAAATGCATCAGCGCAGCGTCCTCACCTGTTGACGTGCTCGTCATCCCCACCGACGAAGAAGTGGTCATTGCACGCGCGACGCACGGCCTTATCCACGGATAGTATCTCATTCGATATCGAAAAATGTCAGGCGCGCCCGGATCCGACACCAAAGCAGGCCGACACCCTGTCAGGTGTCGGCCTGCCGATGCTCTAAATGCACAGGCGATCAACGATGCTTTGTGCGGTCACCGTCCCGATGGGCTGACCTTCACTTTCGACCGTCATGACCGGATGTTCGCGCAGTTTCAGCATGACATCGCGCACGGCCAGTTCTGCATCCACAGACTGGGTGCCGCCCACGCCGGGGACCATGACGTCACGCGCGGTTAGAACTATGAGCGGGTTCATGTTGGCGACAAATTCTGCCACGTAATCCGACGCGGGATTCGAAAAAATCTCGCGCGGGGTGCCGCATTGCACGATGCGCCCGCCATCCATGATCGCGATCCGTCCGCCCAGCTTGAATGCCTCGTCCAGATCGTGACTGACAAAGATGATCGTGCGCTTGAGCCGCGCTTGCAGTTCAAGCAGTTCATCCTGCAATCGGGTGCGGATCAGAGGATCAAGCGCAGAGAAGGGTTCGTCCATCAGCAGGATTGGCGCCTCGGTCGCAAAGGCCCGTGCAAGGCCCACGCGCTGTTGCATACCCCCCGATAGCTCGGCCACCTTTGCCCCGGCGCGTTCCGACAGGCCCACAAGTTCCAGCTGCGCGGCGACCTTTTCGTCGCGCTCTGCCTCTGGCACACCGGCCAGCTCCAGACCAAAGCCCACGTTCTCGGAAACCGTGCGCCAAGGCAGCAGGCCAAATTGTTGAAACACCATTGCGACGCGGGTCTGGCGGATGCGGCGCAGCGCCTTGGCGGTGCATTGGGTGACATCCACCATTTCACCGCCATCGTTCACAGACACCGACCCGCGCACCACCGGGTTCAGCCCGTTCACCGCGCGCAGCAGCGTCGATTTACCAGACCCCGACAGACCCATGAGCACGAGGATCTCACCCTCGTCCACCTCAAGGCTGCAATCATGCACACCCAGAACCTGATCCGTCTCGGCCTGAATTTCGGACCGTGTCCGTCCCAGATCCGCCAGCGGTAGCCCCTTGTCGGGTGCCTCGCCGAAGATGATGCAGACCTTGTCAAAAATAACAGCCTTGGTCATTTTCCACCCACCCGCAGCATCCGGTCGAGCATGATGGCCACCACCACTATGACGAATCCGCTTTCGAACCCCAATCCGGTATCCACACGGTTCAGTGCCCTGACCACAGGCACGCCCAGCCCGTCCGCACCGACAAGCGCTGCGATCACCACCATGGACAGTGACAGCATGATCGTCTGATTGAGGCCCGCCATGATCTGCGGCAAGGCATAGGGCAGTTCGATTTTCCACAAAGTCTGGCTTGGCTTCGCGCCAAACGCCTCTGCCGCCTCAAGCAGTGCCGTGGGCGTATTCGATATCCCGAGATGCGTCAGCCGGATGGGCGCAGGCACCACAAAGATCACCGTGGCGATAAGGCCGGGCACCATGCCAATTCCGAAAAACACAATTGCGGGAATCAGATAGACAAAAGTCGGCAGCGTCTGCATCAGGTCCAGTACGGGCCGCATCCAGGCATAAAGCTTGGGGCGATGCGCCGCTGCGATGCCAATGGGCACGCCGACACCCATGCAAACCACGCAGGCCGACAGGACCAGCGTCAGGCTTTCGGTCGTTTCCTCCCAGTACCCCTGATTGACGATGAACAGGAAACCGACCCCGATCAGCAACGGTAGCTTCCAGCCCCGCTGGATCACCCAGGTCAGTGCAACAAAGGCCGCGATCACCAGCAATTCCGGCGGCGTCTGCAGCACCCAGAGGATCGCCTCGATCAGGGCCTCCATCGCCACGGCCATACCGTCAAAGAACCAGCCGCCGTTTACCTGCAGCCAGCCAAAGATGGCCTCGGCCCAGTCCCCGATGGGAATCTTGTTATCGCTCAGCCAATCCATACGTGCACCTTACCCGTCATTGTCCAGATCCATCAAAAACCGCGCATCGCCCTGCGCCCAGCCCAGCCAAAGCTCGATCCCGTCGGGCAGCCGTGTGCGGCCAAGGCGGCCCAGACCAGCCTGGACCCCCAGATGCAAGGCAAAGGCCTCGAAATCCTCAATCCAGCGATGCGTTGGCGAAAACGACTGCACCACCATCGCCGCGACCGGACGATTGAACCGCCGCGCCTCGGCCACCGCGGCGGCGCTGCGATGGAACAGTTGGTACCGCAGAGGCTCTGGCGGCGGATAGGACACGCCCAGCCAGTTGCACAGCGCCGCCAACCGCTCGCGCTTGTTGTCTTTGTCTTCTGCAAGCCAGGTGCCGATGGTCGGACCGAAAGCCTCGTCTACCTTGGCCTCTACGGTCAGCGCCACACTGGCCTCTCCGGCCTGAACCAACGCAAAGACGTCGCACTGGCTGTCTGCCCCGGCACCCGGCAAGGCCACCCGGTGTTCGGGAATAGCCAATTGCAGCGCGCCGCCCGACCCCAGCAACGCGGCAATTTCGGGCGGCAGTCCACTGGGGTCCGAAATCTGCGCCGCCTCCCAGGATTGCGCCGCAGCCATGGCCGAAAATCCTGCGCGCCAGTGCCGGGCTGGGTTCGCCAGTCCGGCGCGCCAGTCCTGAGTGCCTTTGGTGGGTCGCAGGATTTTGGCCAAATGCGGCGCTCCCGTCAGCAAATCGGACCCGACCCATAGGGGCCGGATCCGCGTCGAAGATCAGTTGGAAAAGGTCGCTGCCGCAGCCGCAATCGCATCGCCACCATCAAGCGTGGTCACGCCATCCAGCCAAACGGGGATCACCTCGTCGTAGTGCGCCGAAATCCAAGCCGTTGCTGCCTCGTTCGGATCTTTGCCGTCGTCGAGGATCGCCCCCATGATCTCGTTCTCCATCGCAAGCGAGAAGACGAGGTTGTCGAGCAGCTTTCCGACGTTCGGGCATTCTGGGGCATAGCCTGCGCGGGTGTTGGTATAGACTGTCGCGCCGCCCAGATCCGGACCGAAATAGTCGTCCCCGCCTGTAAGGTAGGTGAGGTCGAAATTGGCGTTCATGGGATGCGGTTCCCAGGCAAGGAACACGATTGGCTCGTCCTTGCCCGACAGGCGCGACACCTGTGCCAACATGCCTTGCTCAGAGCTTTCCTTGACGTCGAAACCCTTCAGACCAAAGGCATCCGCCTCGATCATGTCGAGGATCAGACGGTTGCCGTCATTGCCCGGCTCGATTCCGTAAATGTCGCCACCCAACTCGTCCTCATGCTCGGCAATGCTCGCGAAGGAGTTGATTCCCAGTGCCGCTCCGGCGGCGTTAGTTGCCAATGTGTACTTTGCCCCCTCAAGGTTGGCGCGCACGGTATCCACGGTTCCCGCCTCGCGGTAGGGGGCAATATCCGCTTCCATCGTGGGCATCCAGTTGCCCAGAAAGACGTCGATATCCCCAGCGGCCATCGACGTGTATGTCACCGGCACCGACAGCAGCTTGGTATCAGTTTCATAGCCCAGCGCTTCCAGCAGTACAGAGGTGGCGGCGGTCGTCGCGGTGATATCGGTCCAGCCGACATCCGAAAAACGCACCTCATCGCAGTTGGCATAGGCGGTGCTTGCGGCCAGCGAAAGTGCCAGAGCGCTTGTGATTGGTCTGATCATGGTCGTCTCCCGTTGAGTTTTTATATTTCTGACGGGAATTAGCGCAGATTTCCGGCGCAATGCAACCGCAGCCCCCTCGGAGGCGTCGCCTGCATGCCCGCACCTTCTGAAACGACGCATAGCCATGCGTTTCACAGGATGCGGTCGGCCAAATAGGGCCGCTCTTGTCTATAGTGGCGGCTCGTAGGTGTGCGGCTTGATGCTAAGGCCGTCCAATCATGACTGAATGAACGGCCTAAATAAAACCCGGCAATCGCCTGTTTCGCCCAAGCTTCAGCCGTAAAGGCCCGCTGAGCGCGCCCGCAACTTCACCAGGGCCAGAACCGTATCAATGGTCGGCGTCGGCGTGTCTGTCACCCGTCCCAATTCCTGCACGGATCCGACCAGTGCGTCGATTTCCATCGGTCGGCCCTGATCAAGATCCTGCAACATCGAGGTCCGGTGTGCGCCCACTGCCGCCCCCCCGTCGATACGCTTTTCCACGTCGATCGGGAATTTCACGCCCAGCTTTTCCGCAACGGCCTGCGCTTCGATCATCATGCTCTTGGCCACAGCACGTGTGCCGGGGTCGGTGCAGAGAACATCCAACGTCGCATGCGTCAGCGCCGAGATCGGGTTGAACGACAGATTTCCCCAGAGCTTGACCCAGATTTCATCCCGCAGACGCGGGCGCACGGGGGCCTTCAGCCCTGCCTCGGACAGCGCTTTTGACAGTGCCAGTGCGCGCTCGGACTTTGACCCATCAGGCTCGCCCAGCGAAAACCGGCTGCCCTCGATGTGCTTGATCACCCCGGGTTCGATCACTTCGGCCGCCGGATAGACTACACATCCCAATACCCGATCGGGACCAAAGCCATCCCACTGCTTGTTTCCCGGGTCGACCGTCTCCAGCCGCGTCCCCTCAAGCGCGCCACCAATCTTGTGGAAATACCACCACGGCACACCGTTCACGCCGCTCACGATCGTCGTGTTCGGTCCGATCAGCGGCTGCATCCTGTCCACCACCGCAGGCACCGAATGCGCCTTGAGCGTGACAATGACGTAATCCTGCACGCCGATCACGGCCGGATCGTCTGACGCCGTAACTTTGACGACAGTCTCCTCGCCGCCTTCTTCGATCAGCTTCAGACCATTCGCCTGCATCGCCGCCAGATGCGGCCCGCGCGCAACAAGGCTCACATCCGCCCCCGCCTGCGCCAGCTTTACACCCATATAGCCGCCAATGGCGCCTGCTCCGAATACACAGATCTTCATGCCGTCTTCCCTCGCGCTGCGGCATGATCAGCCGCGCGTCCCCTGCTTTTTCTCTTTCCAAATACGCAAAATCCGGCGTCGACCATACAGGCCGACGCCGTGCCGCTCTTAAGCGTCTGCAACCAGACCAAGCTTTTCGGCCAGACCGATGCGCTGCATCTTGCCGGTCGCGCCCTTGGGAATCTCGTCCAGAATGATCACCTTGCGTGGCACCTTGAAGTCGGCCATGCGCTCGGCGGCGAACTCGCGGATTTCGCGCTCGGTTGCCTCCTGCCCCTCCTTCAGCACCACGGCCGCGGCGACTTCTTCGCCCAGCTTCGGGTGCGGCAGGGCGAATGTCACCACTTGGCCAACTGCCGGATGATCCATCAGCACGCCGTCCACCTCAAGCGGCGAAACCTTTTCGCCACCGCGGTTGATGATCTCCTTGAGCCGACCGGTCAGATGCAGAAACCCATCCTCGTCGATCATGCCCTGATCGCCGGTGCGGAACCAGCGCTTGCCACCGTCCTGAAAGAAATTCTTGGCATTGGCCTCTGGGTTGCTTTCGTAGCCGGGCGTGACGTTTGCGCCGGAAATCACCACTTCGCCGGTACCGTCGATAATACGATCCTCGGATTCGTGTGCCACGGCCACCTCCGGCCCCGCTGCCTTGCCGACCGATCCGGGTTTCTGCATGTCGAACGGGTTGCAGCACATCTGGTGCGCGGCTTCGGTCATGCCGTAGGCCTCGATCACCGGCGCGCCAAAGACCTCGTTCAGCTGCGTCATGACCTGTGCGGGCAATGACGCCGAAGAAGAGCGCAGGAAGCGCAGCGGCACATCCTTGATCGTCTCAGCATTGCGCCCCGCGCGGGAGAGGATGGCCTGATGCATCGTCGGGACGGCGGTGTACCAGGTCGGCTGCGCCTCTCTCATCCAGGCAAAAAATTGCAGCGCGTTGAATCCGGGCGCGCACCAGATCGACCCGCCTGCGGCGAGCGAGGCCGACACGGCAGCCAGAAGGCCGTGGATGTGAAACAGCGGCATCACGTTCAGGCAGCGATCCGAGGCCGAAAGACCCAGAGAGGCCCCGATATTCAGCGCCGAAGCGGCGACATTGGATTGCAGCAGCGGGACGATCTTGGGCCGGGACGTCGTGCCCGAGGTGTGCAGGATCAGCGCGACATCATCTGCCTGCGGCACCATGGCATCGCATGTGCCGTCGGTGGCCCCGTCTGCGCTTAGCGTGAAATGCCCGGCAGGCGCGCCATCGGCGACATTGACCCGCAGGATCACCAGACCCAGCTTTTGCCCGGCTGCCAGCGCGGGGCCGTCATAGCCTGCGTCGACCACCAACGCCTTGGCCTTCAGATCGTCCAGGTAGAAGGAATATTCGTCTTCGCGGTAGCCCGGGTTCAGTGGTGCCGTCGTTGCAGCCTGCGCGATGGTCACAAAGGCCGTTGCCATTTCCGGACCGTTCGGCAGCACGATGGCCACCCGGTCCCCGCGCCCGATGCCAAAGCCGTGCAACGCCTCAGCGACCGCGCCGGCCAGATCACGCAAAGCCCCGTAGGTTAGCCAGTCGCGGCCCGGTGCGCCGATGGCTGGTGCGCCCGCGTTGTGAGGCGCGATGAGGTCCTTGAGAATGGTCATGTCTTCAGTCCTTTTGTTAGTCTCGTGCCCGGTCATTCCGCCGGGGCCATTTTGCGCTTGGCCGATTTACGCAGATAATTGATCAACGGCAGCAAAAAGAAAAGCAGCGCGAGCGCCATGAACGCGCCAGACAGCGGTCGCTCGATAAAGGCAAAGACATCCCCGCGTTCGGCAATCAGCGTCTGACGAAAGCTTTTCTCCATCAGCGGCCCCAAGACGAGGGCCAGTACCAAGGGCGCCATCGGATAATCCGCTTTGCGCAGCAGGTATCCCCCGACGCCGAAACCTGCAATCAGCCAGACGTCGTGCATCTTTTGGCTCGGAGCGAACCCACCGACGATGCACAGCACCAGAACCAGTGCGCAAAGCACGGTAAAGGGCATCCGCAGCGCCCATACAAACAACGGGATGAGCGCGATGTTGATCGCCACGGCGGCAAAGTTCGCCGTGTAAAGCGACGAGATCAGGCCCCAGACAAAATCCGGATCCTCGATGAACAGCATCGGACCGGGTACAAGGCCCCACATGACCATGCCGCCAAGAAGCAGCGCCGTGGTGGGTGATCCCGGGATGCCCAGCGTCAGCATCGGCAGCAGCGAGCCGGTGGAGGCCGCGTTGTTGGCGGTCTCGGGGGCAGCAACCCCTTCGATATTGCCCTTGCCAAAAGTGTGGCCGGTCTTGGAAGTCGACTTGGCGATACCATAGGACATCAGCGCAGCCGGTGTTGCACCCGCCGCAGGCAGCATGCCGACAAAGAAGCCAAGCACCGACCCCATCGTCATCGTGCGCCAGAGCTTGTTCATCTCGCGCAGACCTGCGCCCAATTCCTTGAGCGTGATTTTCGCGGGCGTGACATGAGGCGCGGTCTTGGACGTCTCGATGGTATAGAGCACCTCACCGATGCCGTAGACACCAATGGCGAGGACTAGGAAGCTGATACCGGAATAAAAGCCCGGCTGATCAAAGAAGATCAGGCGCGGCTGGCCCGAGATGAGATCAAGGCCAACAGTCGACAGGACGAGGCCCAGACAGATCATCACAATCGTTTTCAGAATATCGTCGCCGCCCAGCCCCACAAAGGTCGTGAAGGCCATTAGCACCAGTGCGAATTCTTCGGCCGGACCGAATTTCAGGGCGATGTCGGCAAGGGGCGCGGCAAAGAGCGTGAACAGGATGACCGATATCGTCCCGCCCACGAACGACGCGACGGCGGCAGCAATCAGTGCCAAACCCGCCTTGCCCTGCTGCGCCATGGGGCGACCATCGAATGTCGTCGCAACGGCGGTCGAGGCGCCGGGTATCCCCAACAGGATCGAAGATATCGCCCCACCGTACATCGCGCCATAATAGATCGCGGCAAGAAGGATGATGGCGGAGGATGGCGGCACCACGAAAGTCAGCGGCAACACAATGGCCACCCCGTTGACCGACCCCAACCCCGGCATCGCCCCGATGAACAGACCCGCCGTCACGCCAAGCACGACGATCAGGATATTAAGCGGGGACAGCGACGTGGCAAATCCGTCGGCCAGATGCGCAAGCATTTCCATAACGTCAGATCCTCAGAAGAACATTGCGTAGAGCGGGTAAAACAGCGGCTCGGTGATACCCTTGGGCAGCAAGATCTTCACGGTCACCTCGAAGAAGAAGAACAGAAAGACCGGCGTCAGAATAGTGATCGGCAGGGTGACCGCCCACCGGTGATCGCCAAAGATCCTGAGATACCAGAACAGGAAAAGCGGCAGTGCAATGTAGGTCCCGACGACGGGCATCAGAGCAATCGTCACGATCAAGGCGACAACCACTGCCAGAACCGAACGGATCATCGTCAGATCAAAGAAGCTGCCGGTCCGCGCCCCTGGGCGGAAAGTCCTGATCAGGATGCCGCCTGCCGCTGCAAACATGATCGCCGAGAGCCAGAACGGAAAGCCCCCGCCCCCCGGCCCGCCGGTTTCGCCGTTCCAGCCGATGGGCAGCACGGTGGCATGCACCATGAAATAGACAGATAGCGCCATCAGTGCGGCAGCGATCAAGCGGTCAGCGGCAATCATGGATAGATTCCTTTGGATAGCATCGTCTTTTACGTCAAGGGCCGAGGCTGACATTGCCCCGGCCCGGTATTCAGGTAAGAGGCAGGTCAGGACGACCCGTCACCCATCGCCTTGAGCAGTGCCGCGTGCTTGTCACGCTCGACCAGGAAATAGGCCTGCAGATCTGCCCCAGTCAGAAAATCGGGGTCCAGTGCCTCGTCTGCTGTGTACTTCTGCCATTCCGGCAGGGCGTTCAGCTTGCCGAACATCTCGGTGTAATAGGCGACAGCCTCCGGCGGCATGTCTTTTGGGGCCACAAAGGACCGCTGCATGGCATAGACGAGATCATGGCCCAGTTCGGTCATGGTAGGCGTGTCGGGAAAGGCCTCGATCCGCTCGGTCGTGAAGGCGGCGATCGGAACGGATTTGCCAGCATTGTAAAAGCCCATCTGTTCGGACGGGTTGTTCACGGTCGAATCGATATGACCACCGATCAACGCCTTGGCCACCGCCCCGCCGCCTTCGAACGGCACGTAGGTCATGTCGAGATCGAATTCCTTCTCAAGCATCGCCGTGACCAGGCTGTCCTCGGCCCCCGTACCGGTGCCGCCCATTTTCCAGTCCTGGCCTGCGGCTTTCACGGCAGCGACATATTCGTCCAGATTGGTGATCCCGCTTTCTTCGCTCACCCAAAGTACGAAGGTGTCGATGGCCATCCGCGCGATCGGCGTGAACTCTCCGATGTCGACGCCGATGTTTGTGCGCAGCGGCGTGGTGTAATAGCTGTTGAGCGTCGCCATGAGAACATAAGCATCGCCCTCCTTGTCCTTGAGGTAGCGCAGCGCCTCGGCACCCGACCCGCCGCCCTTGTTCACCGGAAGAATCGGCATGTTCGACAGGTTCTCGCGTTGGATCATCGACTGGAAAAGCCGAGCCAGACGGTCGGCGCCACCACCCTGCCCGGCCATGATCACCATCTCCACCGGTTTCACCGGTTTCCAGTCCTCGGCCAGCGCGGTTGCCCCCGTGGTTGCGATAAGTGCAGCTGAGACAGCGAACGCCACGGCAACACGCCGGTTGAAAGTGTAGATCATGTTAATTCCTCCTAATGTGCAGACTCTCTTTATGCGTGCATTATCTTTCGCATTCCCTACCAAGTCCTGAGCCTTACATATCGCGACGAAATAAAATATCACTACAAAAGGAGTAAACGTGTTAATCATTGCGCGAGCAAACTCGTAACATGTAATGTTGTAAACATGAGCAAGACCCTAGTTGGACCACAGCTACGTCAGTTAAGACGTTCTTACGGACACACCCAGGCCGAAATGGCCCGTCGGCTTAACATCAGCCCGGCTTATGTAAACCTGCTTGAAAACAATCAACGCAGCCTTTCGGTGCAGGTCCTCATGGCCCTGACCGAGGCCTATGGAATCGACGGGCGCTCTCTTGTGCAGGACAATGAGGCATCTCAGCTGGCCGACCTGCGCGCACTGATGCGGGATCCGTTGTTCGCTTCGGAACAGCCTGACCTTACCGAACTGCGGGCGGCCGTTGATCATGCGCCGCGGCTTGTCGCAAGACTTGTGCAGCTCTATCAGGCGCATCGTTCGGTCGTGGATCAGGTCAAGCGGCTGGCCGGATCGGACGCCGCATCGGATCTGCGACTCAGCACGCCAGAAACCCAGATCCATGACTTTTTCCGGGATCACGGCAATCACTTCGATGCTATCGAACGGATTGCCGAAGCTGTCGGTGCCCGAATTGGTGGGCCGCACGACGACATGTACGCCCTGCTCAAGCGGCACCTGCGCATCGAACACAATATTCAGACCGAGGTGCGCAGAATCAGCGACATGCCCGAAACTCTTCGCGCCTTTGACCAGCAGAACCATAGCGTCGCCCTGTCCGAGGCGCTGGATCACACCAACCGGATCTTTCAGCTGGCGCACGTCCTGGGTCTGGTCGAGGCAGCACCGATTGTCGATGCCCTTGCTGCCTCAAGCGGGATCGACAGCGAGGCGGGTATCGCGCGCCTGCGGGTGGAGCTGACGAATTACTTCGCGGCGGCGCTGCTCATGCCTTATGATGAGGTTCTGACATTGGCGCAGGAGACAGAGTATGACATCGACCGGATCACTGCCGCCTTCAGCGTAAGCTTCGAACAGGTCTGTCATCGCCTAACCACGCTTCAGCGCGACGGCGCACGTGGCGTTCCGTTCTTTTTTCTGCGCGTGGACAGGGCCGGTAATGTGACCAAGCGGTTCAATGCGACCGAATTCACGCTTGCCGAAGATGGCGGTGCCTGTCCGGTCTGGGATCTGCATGGTGCGTTTCGGGTGCCTGGTCTGATCCTTCCGCAATTTGTGGAATTGCCGGATGGCGCAAGATTTTTCACGATCAGCCGTACGACAGATCGCCCAGTGTTCAGTCGACAGACACAGGATCGACGCCTTGTCGTGGCCATAGGCTGCGAAAACACCCATGCTGATCGAATCGGTTATGCCCGCCCCTACAATATGGATGGCCCTGGCCTCTACAGCCAGATCGGCATCAATTGCCATGTTTGCCCGCGCCAAGCCTGCGCGCAGAGGGCGCATCAGCCACTGCATATGAAGCTTCCACTGGATACCAGCCGCCGGGGACGCACACGCTATGAAAGTTGATGGCGCCTAGATTACCGCCGAATCCTGATGTTGTCGGAACGCTTTCTTAAGACACCGCACGTATGACTTTCCCAGTGGCGCTACCCGGAAACAAACTTTGGGAACGCGCCGGAATTGACACGGGAATGGTAGAACGGCGTCATGGCAGATACATTGAACTTTCACGCATTGGGCGCGCAGCGTCCACGCCAGGGGGAAGATCCCCTGATGACTTTCCTCCAAGGCGCCGCCAAGGCACCTGTGACAGTGTCGGCACGCGATGTTCATCGCATCGACGCCTACCGCCTGCAGATTCTGATCAGTGCCGAACGGCAATGGCAGATCGATGGGACCGAATTTCAGATAACCGATATGTCCCCTGAATTCTCGGCCGGGCTCGAGCGCCTTGGCCTGTCGCCCGACCATTTCGACAAGGAAGCTCAATAATGACCACAAAAGTCCTCGCCATCGACGACTCCCGCACGATCCGCAATCTTTTGCGACTATCGTTGGAAACCGCCGGCTTTGAATTCCATTCGGCCTGTGATGGTGTCGAAGGGGTCGCTCGTTTTTCCGAGGTGAACCCGGACGTGGTCATCACCGATATCAACATGCCGAACATGGATGGTTACGGGGTGATCGAAACGTTGCGCACCAAAGACAAGACCAGTGTGCCGATCATCGTGCTGACCACGGAAAGCTCGGATGATCTCAAGGCCCGGGCCCGGGCCGCCGGGGCAACCGGATGGATTGTCAAACCTTTCGACGACACTTCTCTTGTGTCGGTGCTACGGCGCCTGACAGGGCACGCGGCCTGAGATGTCGGGACAACCCTCCATCCGTGACACATTCTTCGAAGAATGTGAGGAGCTTCTCGAGGCACTGGTCGAAGGCCTTGCCGATATGGAAGATCCCGATCATAGCAAGGAAACGGTCAATGCCGTGTTCCGCGCCGTGCATTCCATCAAGGGCGGCGCCGGTGCCTTCGGCCTTGATGAACTAGTACACTTTGCCCACACCTTCGAAACGGTGATGGACAAAGTACGTTCGGACACCCTGGATGTCGATCCAGAGCTGCTGCGCCTTTTCCAGCGGTCCGGTGACCAACTTGCGGACCTAGTCGAGGCCGCGCGAGATGATCGCGACCCGAATCGCGATATCCAAGTGGTCGTGCTGGCCGAACTGCAGAAGTATCTTGGTGATGAAGACGAAGAAGAGGAAATCGAATTTGACGCGATGGGCCTCGATTTCGGTGGTCCGCTCGATCTGACCGATATTTCTGACGACTCATCGGAGCCATCGTCTCAAATGATCTCTATCCGCTTCGTGCCCAAACGGTCGTTGTTTGAAAACGGACATGAGCCTCTTCTGCTGTTCGATGCCATTGCGGAACTTGGTACCCTTACAGTCAGCGCGGACATATCTGCGGTTCCCGATTTCGACGAATTCGATTCGGACGAACCCCATATAGTCTGGGAACTAACACTCGAGACGGATGAAAGCGAAACAGTCCTGCACGAGGTTTTCGAATTCGTCGATTCTCTCTGTGACATTACCATAACGGTGCACCGAAACGAGTCCGCCTCCGAACCACCTCCTGCTGTCGTTGACCTGGGCTTGCCTGAAGAGCCCGTGGCGCCCGAACCCTCTTCGGACCCGACCGCGGCCGAGCCCTTGGCAAAACCGGTAGCGGTCGCGTCACCGTCCTCGCCGTCCTCGGCTGCATCAGCTGCAGCGCCCGCTGCAGATCGTGACCACCGCGGGCCCAAACCCACCTTGCGGGTCGATCTGGACCGGGTGGATCGGCTGATCAACACAGTGGGCGAGTTGATTATCAACCAAGCTATGATCGTACAGCGGATCGAGGAACTGGACCTCCCGTCCGGGGCAAATCTGACCAACGAACTTGAAGCATACAAGCTTCTGGCTCGAGACATCCAAGAAGGTGTGATGGCCATCCGCGCGCAACCAGTGAAACCGCTATTCCAGCGCATGTCGCGAATTGTGCGCGAAGCTTCGGATGCCACCGGCAAAAGCGCGCGTATGGTGACGGTCGGCGATTCGACAGAAGTCGACAAGACTGTGATCGAAAGGCTGGCAGATCCACTTACCCACATGGTGCGCAACGCAGTAGACCACGGGTTGGAAACACCTGAAAAACGTATTGCCGCCGGAAAGGACGAAGTTGGCACCATTCGAATGTCCGCCGCACATCGCTCCGGCAGCGTCTTTATCGAAATTGGCGACGACGGCGCAGGATTGAACCGACCGCGAATTCTCGAGACTGCCATAAATAAGGGGCTCGTTTCCCCTGAGGCGGACCTGACTGAGACCGAGATCGACAATCTTTTGTTTCTTCCAGGTTTCTCCACCGCCAGCGAGGTCTCTAACCTTTCGGGGCGCGGCGTCGGCATGGATGTGGTTAAAAATGCCGTGCAAGCTCTGGGCGGACGGGTCTCGATAACCTCTACCCCTGGCAAAGGTACGACTTTTACCATTGTCTTGCCACTCACCTTGGCGGTTATGGATGGCTTCGTCATTTCCGTTGCACAGGAAACCATGGTGATCCCAATCGCCTCGATCCTAGAAACGGTCACACCGAATGCTCGCGACCTGCACCGAATTGGTCTGAACGGTGAAGTACTCCGTGTTCGTGGACGTTATGTACCCATCGTCGATGTGGCACACAATCTCGGCCTGGAACGTAATAGCGATTCGAACGGCAATGGCGTTCTGCTTCTAGTCGAAACGGAAATGCAGGAACTCAATGCCCTACGGGTTGAGGCCATCCACGATCAGCGACAGGTCGTCATCAAAAGCCTGGAGAGCAATTATGGCCGTATTCCCGGAGTATCAGCCGCAACCATCCTTGGAGATGGAAAGATTGCCCTGATTCTGGACCCCGAGGAATTGGTCAAACTCAACTCGGGCGATGTCGCCCCAATGCCCATCATTGCTAACCAAGAGGAGCTTCACCATGCAGCCCACACCTGAAGCGTCCGAAGGCAAAACCTTTAAGTTCGTTGCTTTCTCCGCAGGGAGCCAGAGCTATTGCCTCGAAATCACTCAGATCCGCGAGATTCGACGCTGGGCAGCGGTAACCGCACTGCCACACACACCAAGCGACGTTTTAGGCGTGATGAACCTGCGAGGCGCGGTAATTCCGATCTTCGATCTTGCCGCCCGTTTTGGCTTGGGAAAAACCCCAGATAACGAACGTAACGTGGTGATTGTTGCTGCGGCTGGTGGAAATACTATCGGGTTGCTGGTGGAATCAGTATCAGAAATCCTGTCTGTCAATACCGATACAATTCAACAGACGCCCGATATCAAGTCTGAAGCGACCCGAAACAGCATTCAGGGTGTGATCGCTATCGACGAAGAGATGATCCGCGTTGTAAATCTCGACGCAGTTCTAGGCGCTGACGCAGGGATCGCCGCATGACATCCGCGCAAACCACTAAACCAGTAACATCGGAGTTTCCTTTTACGGATGCCGATTTTGCCCAGATCGCCAATGTCGCAAAGTCCGAATTTGGACTAAATCTTGCCCTCAGCAAGAAGCCGCTGGTTTATTCGCGCTTGGCAAAACGGCTCCGTCTGCGCAAACTGTCGACATTTCAGGAATATTTATCGCTATTGTCCGACATCAACGAAGACGCAGAGAAGACAGAACTTTTGTCTGCGCTTACGACGAACGTCACCCATTTCTTCCGCGAGTTTCATCACTTCGAAACCTTGAACACCACGGTTTTACCCGCCCTCTTGACGAGGGCGAAAAATGGAGATCGAATTCGTATTTGGTCCGCGGGATGCTCCTCTGGACAGGAGCCGTATTCCCTCGCGCTATCGGTTTTAGGCGCATTTCCTGACGCAAGTCGCTACGATATCAAGATTTTGGCAACCGATATCGACCCCAACATTCTTGATCGCGCCTGCCAGGCTAGCTATCCTAAATCTGAACTAGAGGCCATTCCGGACGCGATGCATCGGTTTCTTGATCTCAAAAGTGGCGATCCCAACAATTTCACCATCGGTGAAGCCGCCCGAAATCTCGTGTCATTTGGCGTTCTGAATCTGATCTCTGACTGGCCGATAAAAGGGCCATTTGACGTCATTTTTTGCCGCAACGTGACGATTTATTTCGATGCAGAAACGCAACGCCATCTCTGGACCCGTTTTCAAAATGCCTTGTCTCCCTCGGGACACCTCTTCATCGGGCATTCAGAACGGGTCACAGGAACAGCAACGCAAGCGTTTCGCAGCATCGGCGTCACATCTTACCAGAAAAATCAACCCACGGTAAATGCCGCCGGGAACTAGGAGACAATCATGGGTTTGAAAGAATCTCTTCGTGTGATGGTAGTGGATGATATGTCCACGAGCCGGGGCTTGATCACCCAGGCCCTCGATGAAATCGGCATCAAAAACTACCTGACTGAAAATAATGGCAGAGGCGCCCTTCAGAAACTCACGGCAACACCGGTTCATCTAGTCCTCTCGGATTTCAATATGCCCGAGCTAGACGGGCTGGGGCTGCTCAAGGCACTCCGCCAGAACAAGCCGACTCAACGTATCGGTTTTATTCTCGTAACGGGAAAACCGACGCCAGATATGGTGACGCAGGCAAAGGCTTTGGGACTCAATAACATGATAAAGAAGCCCTTTACTTCAGCGTCGATGCGGCAGTGCATCGAAAGCGTGGTGGGAAAGCTGTGAATTACCAAGGCATCCCTCAAACGTGTTCTCCGCATCAGATGACGCTTCGAATTATTTCTGAATGCGACCTGCTGCTGACACGCGCAGGGGTTTTTGAACGTGAGGTTGAAGGCATCCTGTCGCGAGAGGGGCTGCGGATCCGAGCCCCAACTATCAAATCCCTGCAGGAAATCGACATCCTGAGCCAGTCTATTCAATCTATCGCGCTTCTACTGGAAGCCATGCAAGGGAGCATGTCTGAAGACGACAGCCTAGCCTTGCATGAACTTGTGGCTCGGATCCCGTTACGCGACATGGCCATGCGGCTAGCCGGCGCGGAAAATGAAGTTGTTTCGGACAGCTTTACCGAGTTTTGAATCCACAGGCCCGCCCACTTCGTTGCCGCCCCTAACAACCGCAAAGTTTGGTCCGCATTGGTCTGCCAATTGCATACCCGACGACGGAACACGCGGTGCGCGGCTGGAAAGCGAGTTCAAGAAAAGGTGCCCCATGCAGTTTCTATCAATCGTCATAGCGATGAGCGACGAAATGGAGCGTGCACGTCTCGCGGATGGTCTCGGCAGGCGGTCCGGCTTCACTGTCCTGCGCGAGACAACCGACCTGATGCAGACTTACACGATCGTTGAGGAAAAGTCGCCACAAGTCGTTCTGATTGATCAGGACATGGCTAGTCGGCCGGAATTCGAGGTGATGCACGCGCTTTTTCAGGCACTAGACATCCGCTGGCTGGTTCTCGCCGCGCCTGGCAGGCATCGAAGTGCGGATCGGGTGCATAGTCAGCGATCAGACCTCTTTCCAGTGGACGCTGGTACACCCATCGACCAGATCGCTGAGACCATACTGACCGTCACCCGTTCGCGACTTCGTCCTCTCCCGCCGCAGTTGGCGCAAACTCAATCACTCGCCCTGAAACGCGACGAGAAATTGGTTCTCATCGGCGCATCTACAGGAGGCGTGGACGCGCTTCTATCGGTGCTGAGCGGCTATCCAGCTGATGGACCTGCAACTTTAATCGTGCAGCACACCGGCCGCGGCTTTGGCGCCAGCCTCGCAAACCTCCTAGACCGGCAATGTGCCTGTAAGGTCAAGGTGGCAGAGGACGGCGAAGAACTGAGACGCGGTCAAATCCTTGTCGCTGGCGGTTGCAGTAAGCATTTGCAGCTCGACTGCGGGTCGACACTGCGTGCGCGACTTGTAGATGGCCAGCCCCGAGGCGGCCATATGCCCTCAGTCGATATGTTGTTCGAATCCGCGCTGCCGGTTGCGCGGCGCTGCTCGGCCGCCCTGCTGACCGGTATGGGCCGCGATGGTGCGGAGGGCCTGCTGGCCCTCCGAGCTGCCGGGGCAACAACACTTGCGCAGGATGCGGCCACATCGACGGTCTATGGCATGCCACGTGCGGCAGCCGAGCTTGGCGCGGCGATGAGTGTCCTGCCGCTGAGCAGTATCTGCCAAGCCATCCTTAAATCCTGTGACGCACCAACCAGCGTCGAAACACGAGAGCGTCCACGATGCAGTTGAAAAAAGAAGAGAAAATCGTCAACGTAATCCAGGGCGACTATGCGATCGATACCGATCCGAACATAGTGCTGACGACTGTTTTGGGATCCTGCATCGCAGTCTGCATGACGGATACAGCGGCCGGAATCGGCGGAATGAACCACTTTCTTCTACCTCAGAGGGATGGCAAAGCCGGCGAAAGTTTTCGCTATGGCGCCTATTCCATGGAGCTGCTCATCAACGGTCTGCTGAAGCAGGGCGCACGCAAGGACAGGCTGGTCGCAAAGATGTTCGGCGGCGCATCCATGAACAGCACCCTTCGCGATATCGGCGCTTCAAACGCGGCATTTGCGAAGGAGTTTCTACTGAATGAGTCGATTCCCTGCATCGGTGAAAGCGTTGGAGGCACCGCTGCTCGTCGAATTCGCTTCTGGCCGACAACAGGCCAGGTGCGACAGTTCGTTGTCCCGGGCGCAGTCGAGCCGACACCGGTCGCTCCGCCAAAACCGACCCGGGAAGCTGCGGATATCACACTATTTTAGCACGTGGCCACAATCTTTGCGCAGAGTATCTCCGGCAACCGGAGATACTCTGCGCTATGGCACTTTGTCGATTGTCACTGAGAACTGTCCCGGCATTGTCACCGAGATTTGACCCGTCCAGTCGTTTTGCTGCAAGACCGTATATCTTTTGCGGAGCGGCCTGATGTGGTCGATGCGCATTGGTCTTGTCGCGCTTACGTTCCGGTCTCTCAACTCATTCAGGCAGCCTTTCGTTCGAAGGCCAGGGGGCTTTTGCCAGCTAACGACGAGTGCCGCCGTCTTGGATTGTGGAACCCATTGATATACTGGAATATCGCGCCTTCGGCTTGGCGTCTGGTCTCCCAACGGTTGCGCCATATCAGCTCTGCCTTGAGTGATTTGAAGAATGTTTCAACCATGGAATTGTCCTAGCAATTGCCTTTTCCGCTCATCGATACTTCGCTGCCATGTTTGGACAGGCGCTTGTGGTAGTCGCCTGAACAGTATTGGGCGGATTCAACCGGTCGTCGCAACACATTCGATTATATTCTGTTTGAGCAGTTCGTCGAGAGCTTCGGCAGGTGTTCGCCAGC
>NZ_FZNN01000019.1 GCF_900188035.1 Puniceibacterium sediminis
CACACCAACACTAAGCAACTTCCTTCCGCACTGCAGCATCCAGCGCTCCTAGATATGGTGTTACACACAGCCTTATCCACACACTACCCCAAGGGTAGCTTTGCCCGTTCGCCAAAATCCCGGAGGAATCGCTGAATCACTCCGGGCCAAGGTCGATTTCTCCGGAAGTACGGCTCCGGAAGAGTTCAACACGGATCCAGGCCGATTACTCAAGGCTGCTAACGGGTAAAGTCAGCTCGAGCTGGGCTGGAATGCGGTGCTCTGGCGATGGAGGTTTGTCGGTATGGCCAGCAGCCCTACCATTTGGATCGCGGCTGGCTTGATGATGTGCGCACCGATCCGCGCACCGACCTTTGTGCTGCATTCCAGATATGATCGGCCAGTTCAACCCTGGCAAAGGACTCTGAGGCTGCTGCCAGCCGTCAACTCATCGGGGTGAATTCTGGCCAAGTTGGTGCTGCGCAGAAATCATCTTGGATAGTCGGGCGGGAAATGTGCCTTGCCCGCCAGGACACCAGCCGAGTGTGCGCAGCCGCTCCGTCGTCATCCCGCTCACCAAAGAGGCGTCACCACAGGGCGGCAACTCGCCACTAGCGCCTGTGACCGCGGCATAGGTCTGTAACAGATCGCGTCGGTCGAGCGCAAAATCGGACACGTTGAACACCCCTGCCCCGCATTTTTCTCGCGATGCGGTCAGGACCAGTTGCACAGCGTTGGCAAGGTCGGTGGCATGCACTTCGGTCGCGATGTGGGGGGCAATCGTCTGGCCCGATGAGAATTCGTTGAACAACCCCTGCCATTTATGCTGCTGGCCGGGCGGTGCGGCCCCATAGACCCCGGTGGCCCGAAGGCTGATCGTGGCCGGTCCGGACATCTGGGACAGCGCAATTTCCGCCTCGTGTTTCACCATGCCATAAAGGGTGTCCGGCAAAGGCGGCAGATCTTCGCCAAGTTCCGTACCCGCAGGATAGGCGCCGTAGACGGCCCGGGAGGACAGAAAAACAATGCGGTCCAGATTCTGTGCGGCATCAAACAGCCGCAGGGTGCCGTCAAGATTGCGGTGTCGGAACCCGTCCGGATCATCGCCTTCGCCGCCGCGATATTTCCCGGGGACATGCGAAAAGGCCGCGTGAACAAGGGCATCAAAGCCTGACAGGTCCGGCGGCGGCCCGTCAAGATCTTGGGCCAGATGCCCCACCCCGGCAATAGCCGCAGGTTGACGCCCCACGGCCACCACATCGTGCCCGTTTTCAAGCAGACCCTGCGCGATCCAATACCCGACACGCCCCGTCGCCCCGGTGACTGCAATTCTCACGTCGCCACCACCGGTCCCGGCAATGCTGCAATATCCGGCAATAGCCCGTCACCGGCATAGGCTTTCCAGAGTTCGATCAGCGGTGCCAGTTGCGCGCCTTTGGGATGCGGGTCCTGCCACGGCTTTTCATACTGGAAATGCAGGATGCGGATCGCTGACCAGTCCCAGAGCGCGGGCATGTTGAACCAGACATATTGCAACGTGTTGTAGATGACAGGAAGCCCGTGCCAGTCGGGAAAGAAGTGTTCCAAAAAAGTCTGGTCCGTGCGCCGCCAGAATGCACCGGGCTGGTCGAGGTCCTCCAGCATCCGCGTAAATGTCTCGGGGTTCGGTCGGGCCGTGAACACACCCGAGTTCATCCGGTGAAAATCAGCAAGGCTTTCGTAGACATTGGGCGCGGCACAAAATTCGGGATAGTCGAACAGCCGGTCGCAGTTGCGCAGCATCAGCGTATCCGCATCCAGAAAGACAACACGGTCATAGTCCAACTGCCACAGCCGCAGCTTGGCGAAATTATCGAGCGGTGTGTGAAACGGCGGCTTGTTGCCCTTGGTGAAGGGTGCTGCGCCATGCAGCCTGTCCCGCCCATGGGCCAGATTGAAAGCGTCGGATGTCGGCAGCAAATCCGTGGCCACCAGACGTGCGCCAAGCACGCGAAGTGGCGCAAGATCGCGCTCCTCAACCGCCCCGGTATGCAGGACGACAATATCCGCCGCCGTCCCACTGGCCACAATCGAACGTACCAAGGCCCGCGCGCCCAGGGCGAAGTCGGCGTTGGTCACAAGCGTGACATAGGCGCGATCACTCTGCGGCGCGCGCTCTGGCCGCAATCCGTCTGTCATGACACGGATTTCAACGCCTTCCCCTCGGGATCGTGGTTGATAGCGCGGGCAATATCCTTGGTCCAGGCCGACACCGCAGGCACGCGGCTGCGGTCGATCCTATGTGCGTATTTCCGTGCCACATCGACCATCTCAGACAACAATCCATCGGCCAGCGTTGTCGGCTGAAGCCCGAGTTTCAGGAACTGATCGTTCTTCACAACCAGATCGTTCTCTTCAGCCTCTTTGCGCGGGTTGGGCAGCATCACCGTCTTCGCTCCGACCAGATCACAGACAATCCCGGCCAGATCGCGGATCCGATGCGTTTCAGTCATCTGGTTGAAGATCCGCACTTTTTCACCGGCTTTCGGCGCATCGCCAAGGGCCAGTTCGATACAGCGCACAGAATCCTGAATATGGATAAAGGCGCGCGTCTGCCCGCCCGTGCCGTGTACCGTCAGCGGATAGTCGATCGCCGCCTGAATCAGGAAACGGTTCAGCACCGTTCCATAGTCGCCGTCATAATCGAACCGGTTGATCAGCTGTTCGTGCATCCGCGTCTGCGCGGTGTGCGTGCCCCAGACGATGCCCTGATGCAGATCGGTAATCCGCAGCCCGTCGTTCTGGGCGTAGAACTGAAACAGGATCTGATCAAGGCTCTTGGTCATGTGATAGACCGATCCCGGGCGGGTCGGATAGAGGATCTCTTGGTGGACCTTCTCGCCTTTCAGGTTTTCTACTTCGACGTCCAGATACCCTTCGGGAATTGCCGCACCAACGCTGGAATAGCCATAGACACCCATGGTCCCGAGGTGGACAAGGTGTGCGTCGATCCCGGTTTCTACCATTGCGGCCAGCAGGTTGTGCGTCGCGTTGGTGTTGTTGTTGACGGTGTAGACCTTGTGCCGGTCGGACTTCATCGAATAGGGCGCGGCGCGCTGTTCGGCAAAGTGGATGATGGCATCGGGGCGTTCCTGTGCCAGCCAACCTTTCAGCCGTTCATATTCCTTGGCCACATCCAGAAGGTGGAAATGGATCCTGCGCCCCGTGACTTCGCGCCAGATGCGGCAACGTTCCTGAATTGAATCCATCGGCGTCAGGGATTGTACGCCCAGTTCCGTGTCGATCCAGCGACGGGACAGATTGTCGATGATATGAACCTGGTGGCCCAGGTCCGACAGGTGCAGTGTCGAGGGCCAGCCCACAAAGCCGTCGCCGCCCAAAATCGCAATTTTCATCATCGTCTCCTCGCCGATTGTCCCGTCGCCAACCGTATTGTTCTTAACCGGCTGGCAGGCCGCTCTGTTCCCGTGTGAATCTTCGCCCGTTTTGAAACATCTTGGTAACAAGCAGATGACTTTGGCAACATCCCCGACCAACCGGCCAGCTGCGGGGTCAGCTACAACATCCCGGCGGGCCGGTCAGTGCGCTCCCCCAGACTGGGGCGCGTGATCAGCGAGGATCAGATCAGCGGCCTTTTCAGCCACCATGATTACCGGCGCATTGGTGTTGCCCGAGGTCACCGTCGGAAAGATCGAAGCGTCAGCAACCCTGAGGCCGACAAGTCCGTGAACCCGCAGGCGATTGTCGACCACGTCTTGGTCTGGATCCGGCCCCATTCGGCAGGTACTGACCGGATGGAACACGGTGCCAACCCGTTGCCGACAGTCGGCCAGCAGTTCTGCGTCCGATTGCGCCTGTGGGCCCGGGGCGATTTCCGCATCGATCACGCGGCGCAGGGCTGGGGTCGCCGCAAGGCTGCGCAAAAGCCTGGAACCTTCGAGAATTTCCTGCAGGTCAAATTCGGTGGACAGGTAATTCGGGTGAATTTCCGGTGGTTCGGATGGATCAGCAGAACGGATCGCCAGATGCCCCCGGCTGGTTGGTCGTGTCGGCTGCGCGCTGATCACGAACCCCGGAAAGGGATCGGGGTTCATCAGCGGGCGCTTGCCCGGCGGGGCCTTGGTATAGCTTACCGGCGAAAAGAAGAGTTGCATGTTCGGCCGTTCCAGACCGGGCCGCGTGGCAACGAAGCCTCCGGCCTGATTGACGCCAAGCGACAGTGGGCCGCGCCGGGTCAGCAGATAGCGGATTCCGTGCCGCAATTTGCCATACCAGGGATACAGCTGTTCGTTCAGCGTCGGCACCTTCGCGCGATAGATATGATCGACCGTCAGATGGTCCTGAAGATTCCTGCCGACACCGCTAAGCATGTGGTGCACGCCGACCCCGCATTTGCGCAGCAGATCCGCCGGGCCGATCCCGGACAGTTGCAAAAGCTGTGGTGAATTCACGGCCCCGGCGGACAGGATCACCTCACGTCGGGCGCTGGCCTGCTTTTCCTGCCCGTTCTGGCGGTATCGAACACCGGTGGCGCGCTTTCCCTCAAACAGGATACGGGTCGCGAGTGCCCGCTTTTCTATCCTCAGGTTCGCACGGTTACGGGCCGGGCGGATATAGGCCCGCGCGGTCGACATGCGCATTCCGCCCTTGGCGGTGTTCTGATAGGTTCCGACGCCATCCTGGCGCGCGCCGTTGAAATCGGGGTTGTAACGAAACTGCAATTCCAGCCCGGCCTTGATGAAATCCTGACACAGCGGGTGCAAATCCCGGTCCATCGTCGCCACATGCAGCGGGCCGCTGTCGCCGCGAAAATCGTCCCCGCCCCGGTCATTGGTTTCGGCCTTGCGGAAATATGGCAGAACATCGTCCCAGCCCCAGCCGAGATTGCCCATCTCGCGCCAATCCTCAAAATCCTGCTGCTGGCCGCGGATATAGACCATGGCGTTGATCGAGCTTGACCCCCCCATCACCTTGCCCCGTGGCCAGTAGGACACCCGGTCGTTCAAGGCGGGGATCGGCTCGGTCAGGTACATCCAGTTGACGCTGCGCCGGTAGAATGTCTTGCCATAGCCGATCGGCATCCAGATCCAGAAATTCAGATCGCTGCCCCCGGCTTCGAGCAGGAGGACGGAAAATTTGCCGTTCTCGCTCAGCCTGTTGGCAAGCACGCAGCCAGCGGAACCGGCGCCAACGATGATAAAGTCGTATTCGGACATTTGAACAGCTCGCCCTGTTTTGACGCCGGTATGTCGGCCGCTTTCAATTGGACTGGTTTTGGATAGGTCGTCGCATGCGGACTTAGTCGGCTATGGCAGGCGTCTCCGGGTTCATGATGAAAAGCTTGCGTATATGTTCATGGATCACCCATTCGCCGGTCCAACCCTGTGGCAATACCAGCAGATCGCCCGGTCCAATGTCCCGCGTACCGCTGCCGTCGGAATTTGACACCGAAGCCCGCCCCGACAGGATATGGCAGTACTCACCCGACGCCGTGCGGTCTGCGGTAAAGCGCCCGGGCGTGCATTCCCAGACCCCGATCATTGTCCGCCCGTCACCAGAGGACCAGAGCAGGGCCGACGCCTCTTGCTGGCCCGGGGTGAGCGTGGTGGGTTTGTCCGCAAAAGGGCCAAGCGGAACCGAAGCGAGGTCGGCGAAAGTCTGAAGGTCGATCATGTGAGTCTCCGGTAGGGTGAACGAATTGTCTTGGTCCGGGCAGATGGGTGCGACGTCAGGGTGGTCCCGGGCGCGGCAGAAAAATGATACGTTGGGGCACCCTATTCCGGGGGTGGTTTACGTTGCTGCCCGAACACCTGAACAAGCACCATCATGACCGTGGTGACAAGGATCATCAGGGTCGAGATCGCCGCGATGGTCGGATCGATCTGGTCGCGCAATGCGTTGAACATGTTCCGCGTCAGCGTCGGATTGTCCCCCCCGGAAATGAACATGGCCACAACCACTTCGTCGAACGACGTAAGGAAGGACAGCAGGGCGCTGGTGACGACCGCGAACCTGATCTGCGGCAGGGTCACTGTCAGGAAGGCGTACCAGCGGGGCGCGCCAAGGCTCCGCGCGGCCGCCTCAAGCTGCATATCGAACCCTTTTAGCGCGGACCCGGTCACAATCACCACAAGCGGCAAGGCCAGCATCGTATGTGCAAGGACCAGACCGGCGACCGTATAAAGAATCTTGAGCTTCACATAGGCATAGAAGGCACCGATCGCGACCAGGACCACCGGCACCATCATCGGGGCAATCATCAGCAGATAAGCCGCCCGCACAAAACGCACCCGTGAGGCATGAAGCCCATAAGCGGCAAGAACCCCGACCGGGGTCGCAACCAGCATGGTGAGGAAGGCCACCGTGAAGGACGTCTTTGTCGCCCGCATCCATTCGGCGGAGCCGAAGAAATGTTCGTACCAGCGCAGGGACCAATTTTCGGGCGGAAATTCCAGATACTGGCTGTCGGAAAACGACATCGGGATCACGATCAGCGTTGGCGTGACAAGCAGCACCATGATGATCACGCACAGAACATAGAGCCATAGACGCTGGCCGTGGCTGATCTGAGTTTCGGTGGCGGGGGCTCTGAACCAGCGCAGCATCAGTGCCCACCCCCGGATATCTGATCAAGGTTGAGAAAGCGCGACGCCACCCAGAGCACGATCACCGCCAAGGACAAAAGAACCACGCCCAATGCGCTGGCGGCCCCCCAGTTCACGAAAAGCTCGATGTTCGAGACGATCTTCATCGACACCATGATGACCTTGCCGCCCCCCAGAACCGCAGGCGTCACAAAGAAGCCGAGGCAGAGGATGAACACCATCAGCGCCCCGGCAAAAAGGCCGGGCGTCGAGAGCGGAAAGAACACCGTCCAGAACGCCGTCTTCGGGGTCGCCCCAAGGTTAGAGGCGGCTTTCATGTAATCACGGCTGATGGATTTCATCGCGCCATAGGTCGGCAGGATCAGGAAGGGCAGCATGATATGAACCATGCCGATCAGCGTTCCGGTCATGTTGTGCACCATCTTGATCGGTTCGTCCCAAAGCCCAAGGCCGATTGCCCAGTCGTTCACCAGACCCTGCCTTTGCAGCAGGACAAGCCACGCATAGGTGCGCACCAGCAGAGAGGTCCAGAACGGCAGCAGCACCGTGATCATGCAGAGACTGGCAAGCCGCGGCGGAAGCTGGGACATGAAATAGGCCAGCGGATAGCCGATCAGGATGCATATGCCGGTGGTGAGGAAGCTCACCTTGAACGTGGTGGCAAAGATGCGGGCGTAGGACGCCCGGTCGATCATCCGTTGGTAATTCTCCAAAGAGAACTGGCCATCGGCCCCGACGAAAGAGACATAGAACAACCAGCCCACGGGGATGACAAGAACGACGAGGATCAGCAGGATCGCCGGCGAACTGAGGCCGAACAACCGCAACCGTTCCAGCCGGTCATCCAGTCTCAGCCCGGTCTCGTTTACGCGCGACGTCGGCATCTCAGGCCTCGCTACCGTCGATCAGGACGGTATCCTCGGGCGCAAGGCTCATTGTGATCATGTCCCCGACCACGGGCATCGATGTGATGTTAGAACCGCGCATCGCACGTCGGATCGAAATCTGGCTGCCATCTTCCATCCGGGCCTGAACCAGATAGCTGTCACCTTGATAGACGACATCGTTGACCGTGGCGGGGAAATTGTTCGCACCGTTCACCGGCCCGTCGTCGGACAGGACAATGCGTTCGGGACGGATCATCAAAAGCAGGTCCGGCGCGTCCGGCGCGGGTGCATCATGTTTCAGCGCCATGTCCCCATAACACACCTGGCCGTTCCGCCGCGTCACCGGAAGGAACGTGGAATCCCCGATAAAATCGGCCACAAAGCGGTTCGCGGGCCGTTCGTAAAGGTCCCGGGGTGTGGCAAGTTGCATGATCCGGCCATGGTTCACGACTGCGATCCGATCTGACATTGTCAGGGCTTCGCGCTGATCGTGAGTCACATAGACGGTGGTCATGCCCAGCTTTTCATGCAGATGGCGCAGTTCGATCTGCATCTGTTCGCGCAGTTTCTTGTCGAGCGCCGACAGCGGTTCATCCATCAGCAGGATGCGCGGTTCAAAAACGATGGCGCGGGCGACTGCCACGCGCTGACGCTGGCCGCCGGACAGCTGGTCGATACGCCGGTCCCCGAACCCGCCAAGCTGGACCGTTTCCAGCGCCTGCTCCACGCGGTCCCGCATTTCGACCTTGGGCACTTTGCGCAGGCGCAGTGGATAGCCGACATTCCCAAACACGGTCATATGCGGGAACAAGGCATAGCTTTGGAACGTCATACCCACGTCTCGCAGATGCGGGGGGGTCCGGATCACTTCGCTGCCGCCGAATTTCAGGCTTCCGCAATCGGGGCGGGTAAACCCGGCAAGAACCATCAGAAGAGTTGACTTGCCGGACCCCGACGGCCCGAGGAGCGTGAGGAACTCACCGCTTTTGACGTCCAGTGATACGTCGTCGAGCGCACGGACCTTGCCGTAGGTCTTGGTGACGTTCGTCACCGTGATCGGCAGCGCATCCTGTTTTTCGGTATTCAAAGAAACCCCCAGCCAATAGATTGCCCGGCAGACGCAAGCGCCAGCCGGGACAGTGTTCCGAGCACGATTACTCAGTCAGCATTTCCTGATACATCTCGGCGGCGATCGTCTCCCACTCAGCATACCATTCCAACGAAATGGGCAGCTGGAGGGCCGCATTTTCAGGCGAGGATGGCAGCGCTGCGGCGGTGGCCGCGTCGATCACACCCGTCGCATAGGCGGCGCGGTTGGTGGGGCCGTAGGTGATGTATTTGGGCAGGTCGTCCTGATACTCGGGCTTCGAGATTTCGGCGAGAAATGCCATAGCCGTATCGCGGTTCGGGGCCCCCTTCGGAACACCAAAACAGTCATAATCCAGCAGTGCCTGATTAAAGGTGTAGGTGACTTTGGCGCCATCCTTGGCCGCATTGTCGAACCGACCATTCCAGCCGGTTGTCATGTCCACCTCGCCATCTTTCATCAACTGGGCATGCTGCGCACCCGAGGTCCAGAAGACATCAATGAAGGGCCGAAGTTCGCGAATCTTGTCCAAAGCCCGTTCGATGCCCTCTTCCGACCCCAGAACCGAATACACATCTTCCGGTGCGACGCCGTCCGCCATCAGGGCGGGTTCCAGAGCACCGGCCACGCCACCACGATAGGCACGGCGGCCCGGGAATTTTTCGACATCCCAGAAATCGGCCCAGCTGCTCAGGCCATCCGCACCATAGATTTCCGGGTTCCAGGAAAAGACTGTCGAGAAAACGTCACCACCGACGCAGTACTTGGAATAAAGCGTCGGATAGAAATCCGTGACGTCGATCACACCGTAATCGAGCTCTTCCAGCAGCCCTTCGGCCCCCGCCCGTGCCGCCGACCCTGAACCGCTTGCCACGATGTCCAGCGTCACCTGCCCTGTCTCGACCTGTAGACGCACGTCGGACATCCCGCCGTAGCTTTCCTGCTTGACCTCGATCCCGGTCGCGATGGCTGCGGGTTCGAACAGCGCCTTGCTCTGGGCCTCCTGATAGGAGCCGCCCCAGGAGGCGATTGTCACCTGCTTGCCGTCTGCCATGGCAGTTGTGGCCAGCAGCGACGCTACAATTGTCGCTAGAGTTTTCTGTTTCATTGGCTGTCTCTCTGTTGGATGAACCGCTTTTGCGCGGATATGGCCGAATTTTTTTGTTTTCGTCTCACCTCGGCTCGGCATGGACCGGGCGGACACGTTCTTTCAGGACGCAGCGAGCGCCCTTTCGGTCTGGCGCCTGTCCTGCCAGCGATAATAGGAAACCACCGCCGGAAGGAACCAGGGCGACCCATTGTAAAGCGGCCGCGTCGGATGCGGCAGGCCGTCAAAGGCGGTTTGGCCTTCGCGCAGGCCAAGCACCTTCTGCCCGGCGCGCATCCCCAGGTAGCTCGCCATCGAGACACCCGACCCGCAGTAACCAAGCGCGTAATGCACCCCGTCATGAACCCCGGTGTGCGCCAGTTCGTCGAAACTGTAGGCGACGATGCCGCTCCAGGAATGGCTGATCGCACGCCCTTCCAGCTGCGGAAAGATGCGACACATGTTGTTGTAAAGCAGCGCGCCGCCTTCAGCGGTATCGGTTTCCCGGGACGTCACCCGCCCGCCAAAAAGGATCCGCCGCCGGTCCGGAGACGCCCGGTAATAGTACACCACCTTGCAGGTATCGCTGGCGACCCGGTCGGTCGGAAACAATTCGTCCACCAGCGCCTCGGGCAATTTCTCTGTCGCAATGATATAACTGCCGATGGGAATGATCCGCCGCCGGAGCCAGGGCCTGAGGCCGCTGGTATATCCGTTCGTCGCCACGATCACGTCCCGCGCTTCGACAAGGCCTTTCGCGGTGCGGACCCGGAACCCGATGCTGGTCCGCTCGATCGCCTCGACAGCACAATGGGCCACGACATCGGCGCCTGCCTTGAGGGTCTTGTTCAACAGCGCACGGTGATATTTCGCCGGATGGATGGAGCAGTGCCGTGGATAGACCACGCCGCCAAAGTAGCTGTCCGTACCCAACTCGCTGCGTTGTTCGCTGCGTGGCACGGCATGGTATTCGATCCCCTCCTCGCGGAGCATCGTCTGACTATCCCGCGTGAGCGTTTCGTATTCTGCGGGCGTGTGGGCGGCGTGAAAGCGGCCCGAGCGCCGGAAATCGCAATCAAGCTGTTCGGCAGAGATGAACCCGTCAAGCCATTCCAGCGCATTTTCACCCTCTTGACGAATGGCACGGGCCTTTTCCGCCCCAAACTTGGCGGTCAACTTGCCCAAAGACGGCTTCACGCTCGTGCTGATCTGGCCGCCGTTGCGGGTACTGCACCCAAAGCCCGCATCCCCGGCATCAAGGACCAGTACCGAACGGCCCGCGCGCGCAACCTGCAATGCAGCGTTCAGCCCCGTATAACCCGAGCCCACGATGAGAACATCGGTCTTCGCGGGCGGCATATCGGACAAATCTGGAGCAGGCCCGATAGTGTCGTGCCAATACGGATACTGATTGATGCCCGTCAGGGTCGTGCGAACCATATGGTCCTCCATAAGCGTGGCGCGCGATGCTGCCGCGACGCGAAAACGTGATCAAACGCTACGTTAACATTGGCACCTAATTCATATCCAATATGACAAATTATCTAGACCAATTTTCTGCGCAGAGCGGGCAGGTCACGGATCAGTTCAATTCCGTTCACGATATCTTCGGGTGCGGCACTGCCAAAGCCGAAAACCAGTCCGGGTTGCGGGATCGGCTCCAGACAATACCGGCTGAGAGGGGCAAGGATCACACCCCGTTCCGCAGCCTGGGCAACAACCTCACCTTCGTCGATACCTGGTGCAAGATGTGCGGGTGTGTGAAATCCGCTGGTGGTTTGTTGCACACGGATCGTATCGGGCAGCGACTGGGCCGCCTCCATCAGCGCCATGTAACGCGCTTTGTACAGACGCCGCATCAATCGGATATGTGCCGCGAAATGCCCCTCATCCATGAAGTCAGCGACGATGGCCTGAGTCGCGGTCGATGGCCCGCTGGCCCAGGACTGAAAAATGTCGTCGAATGTGGTGATCATGCGCTGGGGTACCAGCACGAACCCCAGCCGCAGAGACGGGAACAGGGATTTCGAGAAGGTTCCGACATACAGCACACGGCCACTGGCATCGATACCCCGAAGCGCCGGTTGCGGCGTGTTCCCGTAGTAGAATTCACCGTCGTAGTCGTCTTCGATGATAAGGGCCTGCGCCGCCTCTGCCGCCTTCAGGAGCTGCAACCGCCGCTGCAGCGACATGACATGGCCAAGCGGTTGCTGATGCGACGGCGTCACGAAGGCCAGTCGGAAATGCGGCGCCCTTGCGAGCCCGTCTTCGACCACCAGACCCTGATCGTCGACCGAAACAGGTACAAGTTCCGCGCCTTCGGACAGCATCGCATTGCGTGCCCCCGACGCGCCGGGGTTTTCCATCCACACCCGATCCCCGGGATTGAGGAACAGCTTTCCGATCAGGGAAAAGGCGTGTTGCGCACCCGAGGTGATAAAGATCTGCTCTGCATGGCACTGAATCCCCTTGAGCGTGCTCAGGTGCGAGGCAATCGCCTGACGCAGGGCCTCCAGTCCTTTGGGCTGGCCATAGCCCATCAGGTCGCCACGCTCGCCGCGCAGATGGCGCGCGGAAATCCGGGACCAATGCGCCATCGGAAAGGCATCAAAGGCCGGGAGGGCGGACACAAAAGCGCCGGTCTTGTGCGGCAGCCATGTTCGTTTGGCATAGGATTTTTCCGCATGGTTGATCGCATAAGACAAACGCGGCCGCGGCCCAGAAGCCGACGTCGACGCAGCCTGACCCTGCAAACTCTGTTGCTCCAGCGTGTCGCTGACGAATGTGCCTGCGCCAACGCGGGAAATCAGCATCCCTTCGGCGACCAGCCGATCGATTGCATCAATCACCGTCGTACGTGAAACGCCCACCTCCTTCGCCAAAATTCGCGTAGCGGGCAAGCGTTCCCCTGACCGCAGCCCGCCTGCGAGTATGAGACTGCGCAGCGCCATATATAGTTGCGCACTGACGCTCTTTTTCGAAGCGCGATCCAGCTGGATCGATGAAAGCAGGGCACCCGCCGACTGTTTCATGGGGTCCTTTCGGGACAATTGGTCCAGCCATCTTGTGAAAATGGATATGTCTATGGATCCAATTTTTCGCCAGCTTCGGGACTAGTCAAGTACACAATCATGGCCTGAACACATGCACCTCGAAGAAATCGAAACCTTTTCGAACGAATACATCTGCTTTGTGCGGGTCACGTCAGATAGTGGCGCACAAGGTTGGGGCCAGGTGGCACCCTACAATGCCGACATTACCGCGCAGGTCCTGCACCGGCAGGTGGCGCCAGTGGCACTTGGCATGGACTGCAACGACATCGACGCGATGCTGGATACTGTACGGGACCGCGAACACAAGTTCCCCGGCGCGTATTTGCGTCGCGCCATGGGCGGGGTCGATACAGCCATCTGGGACATGCGGGGCAAGCTTGAGGGCAAGCCGGTGTGCGCATTGATCGGCGGCACGCCGGGAACATTCCGCGCCTATGCCTCCTCGATGAAGCGCGACATCACCCCAAAGGACGAGGCAGAGCGTTTCCTGCGGCTGCGCGACACGCACGGTTTCGACGCGTTCAAGTTTCGCATCGGCGCCGAAGTCGGCCATGATACCGACGAATGGCCCGGCCGAACCGAGGAGATCGTGCCAACCATCCGCCGCGCGCTGGGTGACGAGGCCACGCTGATGGTTGATGCGAATTCCTGCTATTCGCCTGCAAAGGCTATCGAAGTGGGCAACATGCTGCAGGATCACGGCGTATCCCATTACGAAGAGCCCTGCCCCTACTGGGAATTCGCCCAGACCAAGGAGGTGACAGATGCGCTGGCCATCGACGTGACGGGCGGCGAACAGGACTGCATGATGGCAAATTGGAAGGGCATGATCGACGGGCGGATCGTCGACATTTTGCAACCGGACATCTGCTATCTCGGCGGCATGGCACGCACGCTGCGGGTCGCGAAGATGGCTGCGGAGGCAGGCATGCCAATCACACCCCATTGTGCGAACCTGTCCATGGTAACACTGTTCACCATGCACCTTTTGCGCGCCATCCCGAATGCGGGCAAGTACCTCGAATTTTCGATCGAGGGGCTTGACTACTATCCTTGGCAGGATGGCCTCTTCCTCAACGATCCCTTCGCCGTGACTGGTGGCAGGGTCACCGTTACTGATGCCCCCGGATGGGGTATCGTGATCAATCCAGACTGGCTTGCCCGATCACGGTATCAGGTCAGTACCCGCGTCCCAAACTAGTGTCAGGCCCCGGATTCAACTCAGCCTGCACGATCAGCATAAGCACTTGCCACGCTCAATCTCCGTTTGTTTCTGAGGACTTTTCGGCAGCAACGCCGCGCGGCAGAAATACCGCGATCCAATGGGCCAAGTGGGGCGGCCATGCACTTACACGAACGTAAAGTGTCAGTTTCGTAACCGGCGGAAACAAAATGACAATACAATCCAACATAAGAATCCGCCCCGAGACATTACACCTCAAGCAACGCCTCAAGCGCGCGACGGGACCGGGTTACGTCAGCCAGCGTATAGCGGTCCAGCGTGGCAAAAAACGCCTCTTGCGCCTGTGCCAGGGGGGCGCGCAGGCCGCAGGCGGGCAGGATCAGGCAGGTAGTGTTGGTGCCGAAACATTCGACCACCGGGTCATTGCGCTTCATCGCCCGCACGACGTCACCGATACGGATCTCATCCGCAGGGCGCGCGAGGATCAGACCACCGTTGCGGCCTCTTTCCGAGGCGACAAACCCTGCGCGGGCAAGCTCAGTCGCGACCTTCGACAGGTGGTTTTCCGACAACCCGAAAAGCGCGGCGATCTCTGAGGTTGGCACACGTGCAGGTGCACGCACCGCCAGGGTCATCAGTACGCGTAGGGCGTAGTCCGTGAATTTGTTCAACTGCATGCGACATATTTAGCATTTGAAATGCGCAATTAAAAGCGCTAGATAATGCGCATAATAAATGCCGATTAAAGGGTGAGTCCCATGACACTGTCCGAAGCATTCCTGTGGCCGGGAACCAAGGCCTGCGAACGTCTGGGGGTTGACCCCGAAGGTGAGGCCGGTCTGATCCGTTGGATGGTGAACACGCTTTTCTATCTTGTCCTTTGCCTGATCGTCGTCTGGATCATCGTGGCATGACCATGCCGCCGCGTATCCCTGTCACAGAGGCGCAGATCGATCGGGTCGTGTCGCGGTTTTATACCCGGGTCCGGTCGCACCCTACGCTTGGTCCGGTCTTTGGGGCGCATGTCGCTGACTGGCCCGCACACGAAGAAAAGATCGGTCGGTTCTGGCGCAACGCGCTGTTGTTGCAGCGCTGCTATGACGGCAATCCGATGCAGGCCCATATGGCGGCAGGCAACGTCAGGTCGCAGCATTTTCCTGTCTGGCTGACGTTGTTCGACGCGGTGCTGGAAGAGGAATTGCCGCAGCCCCTGGCGCAGGCCTGGTCCGCGCTTGTGCACAGGATCGGGCGCGGGCTGAGCTATGGCCTGCCACAGGAAGGCGGCGAGGCGCGGATGCCCTATCTGGGTCAGGCATGGACCAAGAAGGCCGCGGCCCCGGCGGAGGGCGGATAATGATGGCTCCCGCCTACGCTGCTGCGCGCGAAACCGGGCAGGGCGTCATGGGCTGGGCAGGCGCGGATTTTCCATCACCTACTCGGCCCTGTCGCTGGCCGTTCTGGCATGGCTGATCATAGCGGCGAAAACGGCACCCTATGTGGCGGTTTGGTATCGCGCCCCATGGCAAACCTGGGTGCCTTTGATCGCCATGGCGGCAGCCTGCGTGTTGATCAGTTTCGCGATCGCCCGGCCAAGTCCGTTGTCCTTTAGCGGTGCGCGCAACGATCAGTTTGACGCGGCACACCCGGGGATCACCCGCTGGGTGCGGCATCCGCTGCTGGCGGCACTGGCGCTGTGGGCTTTGGCGCACCTCGTGCCCAACGGCGATCTGGCGCATGTGATCCTGTTCGGGGTCTTTGCGGGGTTTGCCCTGCTTGGCATGCGCATCGTCGACCGCCGCAAGAGGCGCGAGATGGGGCCGGAGCGCTGGGCTGCCATGCGCCAGAGCATCGCCAAAGGTCCGCTGGTCCCGCGCCCCGCATCATGGCGCGGGGCGGCGTTTCGGGCTGTGTTCGCAGCTGTGCTTTACGTGGGGCTGCTTGGGGCGCATCCGGTCGTCCTTGGGGTATCGCCGCTGCCCTAGACGGGCGGGGGAGTGTCCGAGAAACAATCCGCCGTCCATTCCCAAACAGACCCATCCAGATCCGCGATCCCATCTTTCGTCGTGGAAAAACTGCCCTTGGCTTTCAGTGCGCGCGGAATGTCAGCCTTGATCAGATAGGCAGAGGCCCATCTAAGCGCCGGATCGGTGAAAATCGGATCGGGTTCTTCGGGCAGGACGCTGTGCGCCACGACTTGCCATTCGGCAACGCCGGGCAGACGAAAGGATTGCCCGGTGGTCGTGTTCAGCCATCTGACATACTCAAGAGCGTCGGGATAGCTGAGCCCGGTTGCGGGCGTGTCAGCGGCGTTCTGATCAGAGCGGACAACCAGCCAAAGCGCGCAACCGCCCGCAGCGTGACAGGCGTTCCATTCCGCCACGGTGACTTCGTACTTCTGAACCCAGGCCTGCCTGCCGTTATCCATTGTGATCGGACCCACCATGTCCGGCAGGTGAGTCAGATCGGGGCCGCGTGTCATCCATGCGGCCCCTGTGACAAGCGCCCCCGCCACGACCGCCGATGCCGCCACAACAGTGGCAATGCGGAACAGACCGTGGCGTTTCATGGCACATCATCCTTTCGGAGGGTTCAGGCTTCGGTCGAGCGGGGGGCGACGACCTGCTCCATCAGCGCGTTGTTCCAGTCGCCATCCACAACGAAATGCGCGGTGGCGCCCAGAATGGCGGCCTCGATCACGTTGTGGTTGACGTAGGCATAAACGCCGGGCTGCTCAAAGGTGTACATCGCGGCCATGGCGCTGCCGCCGCGCACGAACCAGGTTTCCATGCCGGTCATCGGCGCGTCGCTGAACGAACCGCTTTCCCAGACAACGTTGCCGTGACCGCCGATCAGGTGGGGGCGGCTGTCCCGGTTCGCCTGATTGTGGATCATCAGCACTGTCTTGCCCACGGCCGAGCGCAGGGCATTGGCACCCGTCAGCGCGCCGACCGCACCGTTGAACACCACATGCGACGGCGTCAGCGTGCGCATCGCCTCGAGCGATTCAGCATAGTCGTCGCCGTCGCTCGAATAGGTCTTGAAGGTGCCATCTTCGTTTCTGGGCAGGTAGTAATCCTGTTCCCCGATATAGGCGATTTCGTCATAGGTCAGCGCATTGCCGTCCTTGTCCTTCAACCCGTCGCGCGGCAGCACCATGATGGCGCCGTTCATGCCGTGGCAGACGTGGTAAGGGATCATCGCGCCGCCCGGTGCGCAGTGATAGGTAAAGCACCCCGGCTTGGTCGCCTTGAAGCGCAGAACGGTTTCTTCACCGGGATAGATGTGCGTCAGCGCACCGCCACCCAGTGCCCCGGTCGAGGCATGGAAATCGATGTTGTGTTCCAGCGCATTGCGGCTCAGGCTTTTCAGGGTCAGTTCGACATAGTCGTCCTGATGCACGATGATCAGCGGACCGGGTACAGAGCCGTTATAGGTCATCGCCCCGATCGACGCGCCGGTATCTTCGTCGACGACCATCAGACGTTCATCGACGACCATCTCGATTTCGACGATTTTCGGCGCGCCCTGTGCGACCTGATCGTGTTTCGGCGCGAACGGCGGGCGGACCAGCGTTTGCGTCACACGCTCGTAGCCGGACAGATCTACAGGTTCAGCGGCATTGATCTGCTGCTTAACGCGCAGCATCTCTGCACCGGGCATCGTGATCCGGGGCGGGGCAAAGGGTGTGCGCGCGGCCGCGGTTGCAGCGGTTGCAGTTGCAAAGGACCCGGTCAGGGCTGCGGCCCCAGCCAGCGCCGATCCGCGCAACACGTTGCGGCGGCCCGGGGATTGCAGTTTTTCATCATCGTGGCGTGTCATGGCAGTCTCCAGTATCAGTTCTTGGACAGGGATGGGTCGGCTCCAGATGCCGACCCGAATGGCGGCTCACAGCTTTCCCAGCTGCTCTTGAAAGCGTTCTTTGGCCTTCTTCGGCAGACGCCCTTCGAGATAGCCGTCGGGCATCGTGACTGCGTCACCCACGGCGATGGTCATCACCATGCCCATGGCGAAATGCGGCAGGCACTTGACGGCATAGAGCCCGTCCACGTCCAGCGTCACTTCGATCTCTTCATTGACCTTGCCCTTGAACGGTGCGGCCCCTGCGGGGATCATGCCGTCGACGGTTTCCGCGTTATGGCCCTTGGAGGAGGCGACAAATTTCACCGTGTCGCCGGGGGCGATGTGAACAAAGGCGGGTTCGAATACCATCGTGCCGGCCGCGCCCTTGTTGAGCATCTGAACCTCGACCGTATCGGCCCAGGCCGCGCCCGAAAGCATCAGTACCGCTGCAAGTGCTGCGCTTGTCTTGGTAAACATCCGGCTTCCTCTCAATTTTAATTAACCTTGCCTGCATGTACGGGGCGCGGCGTCAGAACGCGTTGTGCAATCGCAAACTTCCTGCGGGTTTCAGTGGGCAACCCCGAAAGGCATGGTATCAAAGGTGCGGAATTCCCCTGTCTCGCGGATGAGAGGCGGGCCGGATCGGATCGGAAACGACTTGCGAAAACTCGACGAAAGCCTTCTGACCCACCTTTCCCCCTTCGCGTCGCTGACCAAGGACGAGATCCGGGCAATCCTCGATGAGGCGGCTTCGCAGCGTTATGATGCGGGGGACGCGATCTTTGAGGAGAGCGCGTCGGCCGAGCGGTTTTTTCTGCTGCTCGATGGCTACATCCGTGTTGTCCGCATGACCGCCGAAGGCGCGCATGTGACGATCCTGCATATACCGGCGGGGTAGTTGTTCGGCATCGCGGATGCATTCGGCCACACGCGATATCCCGCAACCTCGGTTGCCGCATCCGAAACCATAGCGCTGTCCTGGCCAATGCGGTTGTGGTCACAATACGTGGCCCGATATCCCGGGTTTGCTGCCGCAAGCCATCACACCATCGGCAAGCGTCTGAACGAGATGCACGACCGGATGATGGAAATGGCGACCCAGCAGGTGGAACGACGCGTGGCCAACGCCCTGTTGCGCCTGATCACGCAGATGGGCCGCAAGACGGACAATGGGATCGAGGTGGATTTCCCTGTCACCCGGCAGGACCTGTCCGAGATGACCGGAACCACCCTGCACACCGTCAGCCGTCTGCTCAGCGCGTGGGAGCGCGAGCGCATCGTGGAAAGCCGCCGCAAGCACATCATGGTAAGCCAGCCCGAGCATCTGGTCACACTGGCCGAAGCGCCGCGCGAATCTGATCGCGCCCGCCCGCGCCCCGTCGGAGTGTGGTGAAAGCATCCTGTGTCAGCGTCGGCGGGGGTGCCCCCGCGGCCTGATCCCTATGCCCACAAATAACGGCATGATTTCACATTCAATCGCCCGGAACATTGCGGATGCGCAAACTTCGCTTTCGCGGGCGCGCAACATCTTCTACGGCGGATCGCTTTTCTTCGTCGTCGTCTTCATCGCGCTGACCGTGCAAAGCCATAAATATATCGTGAACGCCTCTACCGCAGGCACGCCGCTGAGCGAGGCGGTGATCCATGGCAAACGTGTGTGGGAACGCAACGCTGCATCAACTGTCACACGCTGCACGGCTAAGGTGCCTATTTCGCGCCCGAGCTTGGCAACGTCATGACCCGGTGGGGCGTCACGGACAACCCCGAAGCGGCCTACGAGATGATGGATGGCTGGATCGAGGCACAGCCTAGCGGCATCGAAGGCCGCCGCCAGATGCCGCATTTCACAATGACCGAAGAGGACAAGCGCGGCTTGGCCGAATTTCTTCGCTGGACCGACCAGACCGACACACTGGGCTGGCCGCCCAACGATGCAGGCTGAGGAGCGGACGCAATCCGAAAAGTGGAAACCGGTTTTCGGACCAAATTGCGCGAAATGGAGAAAATCATGAAATACCAATCTCAGAAAGTCGCCTATGCCTATTTCGTCTGCGCAATAGCATTGTTTGCCGTGCAGGTTCTGGGCGGGCTGGTCATTGGCTGGATCTACGTCCAGCCGAACTTTTTGGCCGAGACGTTTCCCTTTCACATCATCCGCATGATCCACACCAACGCATTGATCGTCTGGCTGCTGCTGGGCTTATTTGGTGCGGCTTATTTCCTTGTGCCCGAAGAATCCGAGCGCGAGATCTATTCGGTCAAGCTGGCCTACATTCAGTTGATCCTGCTGATGGTCGGCACGTTGGGGGCGGTCGGCAGCTATCTTGTCGGCATCCACGGCGGGCGCGAGTTTCTGGAACAGCCGCTCTGGGTCAAACTGGGCATCCTTGTCGCCGCGCTGATCTTTCTGTTCAACATCTCGATGACCGTGCTTGCGGGCAAGAAGACCGCGATCACCAATGTGCTGCTCACCGGTCTCTGGCTGTTGTCGCTGCTCTGGGTGTTCGCCTTCATCAATCCCGAAAACCTGAGCCTGGACAAGATGTACTGGTGGTTTGTCGTCCATCTCTGGGTCGAGGCGACCTGGGAACTTGTGATGGCGTCGGTGCTGGCCTTCCTGCTGCTCAAGATGACGGGCGTGGACCGCGAAGTTGTCGAAAAATGGCTTTACGTCATCGTGGCGACGGCGCTGTTTTCTGGCATCCTTGGCACCGGGCACCATTTCTACTGGATCGGCCTGCCGGGGTACTGGCAGTGGGTCGGCTCGATCTTCTCGACGTTCGAGGTGATCCCGTTTTTCCTGATGATGTCCTTTGCCTTTGTCATAGTCTGGAAGGGCCGCCGCAACCACCCGAACAAGGCGGCGCTGCTTTGGTCGCTGGGTTCGGCCACCGTTGCCTTCTTTGGTGCGGGTGTCTGGGGCTTTCTGCACACGCTGCACGGCGTCAACTTCTACAGCCACGGCACGCAGATCACTGCGGCGCACGGGCACCTGTCGTTTTACGGGACCTATGTGGCGATGAACCTTGCGATCATCACCTATGCGATGCCGCTTTTGCGGGGCCGCGATCCTTACACCCAGGTGCTGAACATGGGGTCTTTCTGGCTTATGATGGTTGGCATGGCGTTCATGACCTTCACCCTGACCTTTGCCGGGGTGATCCAGACCCATATGCAGCGGGTGCTGGGTTACTACTACATGGAGGTTCAGGACGAGCTGGGGCTATTCTACATCATACGTTTCGGCGCAGGCGCAGCCGTCGTTGTGGGGGCGCTGCTGTTCATCTACTCGATCATGGTTGTGCGCGGCCGCGAGGTGGTCTTGCCGGCTCCGGCCTCCTCCCAACCTGATCCGATGCCGGGGGAATGAGCATGAACGCCCATACTGGCGTAGCCGCCGTTCCCTACTATGCCGAAACGGGGCATGAATGCGCCCTGTTCGATGCGGCCCATGAAAACGGTTTGCCCCTTCTTCTGAAGGGGCCCACCGGCTGCGGCAAGACCCGGTTCGTTGAGCATATGGCGGCGCGATCCGGGCGCCGTCTTTACACCGTTGCCTGTCACGACGATCTGTCGGCGGCGGACCTGATCGGGCGCTACCTGCTGCGCGGTGGCGAAACCGAATGGGTCGATGGCCCGCTGACCCGCGCGGTGCGCGAAGGTGCGATCTGTTACCTCGACGAGGTGGTCAAAGCGCGCAAGGATGTCACCGTGGTGCTGCACCCGCTGACCGACAACCGCCGCACCCTGATGATCGACCGCACCGGCGAAGAACTGGTGGCACCGCCCGGCTTCATGCTGATCGCCAGTTATAATCCCGGCTATCAGAATGTGCTGAAGCGGATGAAGCCATCGACCCGTCAGAGGTTTCTGGCGATCACCTTTGGATTTCCCGACCCCGAAACGGAAATCGCCGTCGTGGCGCAGGAAAGCGGGCTTGAGCCGGGGAGGGTCGCACCTCTGGTCCGGCTTGGCGGGCATATCCGCAACCTGTCGGGCATGGACCTTGAGGAAGGCGTGTCGACCCGGCTGCTGATCTATGCGGCGACCCTGATGGCCGGTGGCATGGGCGTCGACAAGGCGCTGGAGGCCGCAGTGATCGAACCACTGAGCGATGATGCCGACATACAGACCGCCCTGCGTGATCTGGTCACGACGATCTACGGGTAGGATCATGGCGCTGCACCCCCTTGACCTGATGGACCCCGAAGAAACCGTCGGCAATCTATGGCACGACTATGCTGTCGGGATCGGTGCCGATCACGCCTATCCGCAGGCACAGGCCAGACTGGAAGATGTGCGCCGCAGCCTGTTGATGATGTTCCGTGCGCTGGGCGGACGGCCCGGGGTGGAACTGGGCGAAGCGCCTGCCACCGTGGCGCGGCATCGCCGTCCCGTACTGCGCAAGCTGGCAACGGAACGCGACAAGATCTGCCTTGCCAGTTTTGACGGCGAACGCCTGCGCCTGCCGCCCGTGATCGACGCCTTTCCATCCATGGCATTGAACCGGCGGACCTATTTCTGGCTGACGGCGCTTGCGGCGCTGAGCGACACATCCGTCTTTGACATCGACGTGGCATACGGCGCCGCGCGCGATCACGCCATGATCGACGCAAACATCGCGACGGGGCAGCGGGTGTATGCGGCCTGCACTGGTCTGCGCCAAAGCTATGACGCGATGGCCGCGCACATCCTTGCGACGCGCCCGTCTGTGCGGCTTCCGCCGTCAGAGGCCGCTGTGGAACAGGCCCTGCGCGCCCGGCTGGGCCTTGGCCCCCGATCCCATGGTCAGGACTTGTCGTCGCCACGCGGCCACATGACCTTTGCGCCGGTGCCGGTCTGGCTGGATTTCACGCCTGCGGGACGCGGTCGCGCCCCCGATGATCCGCAGGATGACCCGGCCGAGGCCCCCCCGGTCGCCACCACAACGACACGCAAACTGGGCATCCGCAAAGATCGCGCCGAGGCTAACCGCAAGGACAGCTTTATCCTGCACCGGTTCGAATCCATCCTGTCATGGGTTGAATCCATGAACCTCAACCGCTCGATCCACGATGATGATGACGAAAATGCCCAAAAGGCAGCCGAGGATCAGGACAAAATCACCCTGTCCAAAAACGACCGCCGTGCTGCGACCCGGTTGCGTTTGCATCTGGACCTGTCCCCGGCGGATGCGGATCACGAACGCCTTGCCGGCGTGCACACCTATCCCGAATGGAACCATCGTTCGCGCAGCTACATGCCCGACCATTGCCGCGTGCTCGAGGTGGACGCCGTGCCGGACCCGGCGCACGCCTTAGTGCCCAACCGCAAGCGTATACAAGAGGTGCACCGCCAATTCGAAGCATTGCGCCCCCGCCGCATCCTGCAATCGCGCCAGATCGACGGCTCCGAACTGGATCTTGATGCGCTGATCGCGGCGCGGATCGACCTGCAGGCAACAGGCCGGTGCAACGACCGGATCTTTCAATTCGCGCGCCAGACCCAGCGGGATCTGGGCGTGGCCCTCCTGATCGACACGTCGCGGTCGACGGAATCCGCCGTGGATGACACCTGCATGATCGACGTCGCGCGTGATGCGCTGGCCGCATTTGTCGGCGGTATGGACGCGGCGGGCGACAGGCTGGGTATCTGGGGGTGCTCTGCGCTCAGGCGGGACAGGGTGTTCCTGACCCGCGGCAAGGGGTTTGATCAGACCATGGACGGTCAGGTCATCGACAATATCTGTGCGCTGAAACCCGGGCACTACGCCCGGCTCGGGGCTGCAATCCGTCATGTCAGCGCGCAGTTGTCCAATTAAACCGCCGCCCGAAAACTGCTGATCGTGCTGACTGATGGCTAGCCAAACGATCCGGACCATTACGAAGGCCAGCACAGCGTTGAGGACAGGCACATGGCCGTCACCGAGGCGCGTCGCAGCGGCCAGGTCGTTCACGAGATCATCATCGACGAGGATGAACAGAACTGGTTCACACGGATCTTCGGGCGGGGCGGGTTTCACCTGCCGCCGCGCCCCGACAGGTTGATCCGCGTCCTGCCCGAGATTTACCTAAACCTGACACAGGAATCTTGACATGCATTATTTGACCTATGCAATCGCAGCATTTCTTCCCACATCAGCCCACGCAGAGGGCTTTATACGGCCAATACCACTGGCGCAGACCGCAGCTGCCGAATGGTGGTTCCTCTGGGCCTCTGTCGCATTGTTGGCCGCGCTGCTTGTGGTGCATATGCTGGTGCGGCGTAGATAATGCAGGCTGGATGGGGTGTGGGCCGCATCACGCCTGCCCTCTTTCCCCTTGGCGCGGGCCCCTCGGCGCGGGGGCGGAGCCATGATCGGCCTGCCTGCAACTTGGTCTTTCGCGCGCCACATCAGAAATTTAATGCATCACGCCGACGCGAAATCGCAGAATTCTAAATAGATAGAAATGTGGTAGGTCGCCGATGTCGGGCCTAAAAATTTATCGAGAAGCCAAAGAGGCACTGCTGAACAGTATATCAATTCTCCGCGCCGTTAGGGCCAGCCCGCCAACTCTGGCAGGCTGGGTGTTGAATCAAGTTTTAAGCGTTTGCACCGATGAACCAGGCATCCTTATCCAGGGTGCGGCTCACTTCTGTGAACAGGTCGGCGGTATCTTCGTCACCCGCTTCACCCGCCGCGTCCATCGCTTTGCGCACCTCGCCCCCGACAAACATGAACCGTTCTTTCAATGCCTCGATATGGGCCGCGATATCGGATTCCTCGACGGGATAGGGTTCGACCTTGCTCTGCTCGGCCACCACCTCGATCGTGCCCTTTGCAAATCCGCCAAGGATAACCGCACGTTCCGCCATCAGGTCCGCGCCTTCCCGAAGACGGTCCGCCACGTCATCAAGCAGTTCGTGCACGCCAATAAAACCGCGCCCCTTGAGGTTCCAGTGGGCCTGTTTTACGGCCATGGTCAGGGCAATCGTGTTGGACAGGTTTGCGTTCAGCAGGTCGACCATCTCGGTCCGGGTGTCCTGATTCAGTTCGCTGACAAAATGTTCGGGCATGTATTTCTCCTACGGTTTTCACGGATCGCCAAATCGGACGGTCCACAATTTCACTGCACAACAGAGGTCTGGATGGGATCTGTCCCAAGTCCCTGTTCCCATTGCGCGACGGTCCTGCGTCACCGGTGACCCGGGCGCGACCGTCTTCCCCTCAACAACGAACAACTTCGCAAAGCGTTCCCGCTGGCTGCGGATGCGCAAGACGCACCGGACCGGCGCCGACCGACAAGCCGCACGGTGACAGGATCACGACAAAGACAATTTCATGCAGTGGTTTGGGCCCGCGACGCGGTCGGTTTACGCCGCGAACACGACTTGTCCGCCAGAGATGGTGATCGCCGCACCGGTATCTTCGAAGCGGTCAGGATCGATGGCTTCCAGATCGTCACGCATGACGACGATATCGGCCATCATCCCGGGGGACAGCCGCCCCTTACGGGCTTCGTTGAACTCAGCCCAGGCGTTGTCGGCGGTGTATGAGGCCAGCGCATCAAGCACGCTCTGACGCTGGTCCGTCCAGGGTGGATCCATACGCGCCGGGGCGGTGGCCGCGCGCAGGCTGGCCATCACATCGACCCTGATCACCGGCCAGTCCGTGGAAAAGATGACGCGGTTGCCCGCATCGCGCAGCGTCTGCCAGCCATAGGCCAGCGTCTTCTGATCGGGGTGCAGGTGCGGATCAATCGCCCCGGCAGAATAGATATGCCCGAACGGCGCATGGCCGGGCTGGAAGGATGCGACAACCCCCAGATCGGCAAAGCGCGGCAGATCATCCGCGTGCAGTGTTTCGATATGTTCGATCCGATGGCGCGCATCGCGGGCACCGTTTGCGTCCCGGGCCGCCTGATAACCATCCAGCGTGCGGCGCACGGCCAGATCGCCAATCGCATGGGTGGCGATCTGGAAACCACGCCGGTCGGCTTCGATACAGGCGGCGTTGAACTGATCCGCGTCGAAAACCGCGTCCCCTGCGTGGTCTGATCCGGGATAGGGGCGCAACATCAGCGCAGTGTGGCTTTCGATCACCCCGTCCATGAACATCTTGACGTTGTTGCACCACAGCCGGTCGCTGGACCAGCGGCGGCGCATCTCTTCGGCCTCGGCAAAACGGTCGAGCGTGTCGACGGATTTGAAATGGAACGGTACTTGCGTGCGGCAGATAAGGTCGCCTTCGGCTTCAAGCGCGGCAAGCAGTTCCATGGTGTAAAAATTGCCGTCCATGTTGTGCAGCCCGGTGATGCCGTGGCTGGCGCAATGTTTCAGCCCGCGCCGGATCGCGTCCAGATCGCGGGACCGTTCGGCGGCTGTTGCCGACGGAACAGGGTCCTTGCCGGTCACAAGCCCCGCAAGTTCGCGCCCACCGTAAGGGGTCAGCGCGAGGATAGCAGCGTATGCGCCGGGCTCGCGCAACTCGCCCTCGGCCATACCGTCCTTGCCCATCACAATTTCGGATCCCACCTCGGTCGGGCCGCCGTTCAGAAGGCCCGCCAATTCAAGGGCGCGGGTATTGGCCCAGACCGTATGGTGATCAGATGCGAACATGGCAAAGGGGCGATCCGGCAGAACGCGGTCAAGATCATGCCGTGTGGTCCGATGGCCCGCACCGAACATGCCGTAGTCGGCCTGCACCGCAAAGATCAGTGGGGCCGCGGGATCAGCAACAGACCGCGAACGAACCGCGGGGGTGACCGCGTCAAACCCCGTCATGCCACCCAGATCGAGATAGTCGAGTTCGACCGATCCGCCAAACAGGTGCACATGGCTGTCGATGAACCCGGGCAGCACGCTGGCACGCTGTGCGTCGATGATGCGGGTCGCGGGTCCGGCCAGATCGCTGATGGCGGCAGTATCCCCCACCGCTACGATCACACCGTCACGCACCGCCAGCGCAGTGGCGCGGGGCTGTTCAGGGGCGAAGGAGATCAGAGAACCGTTGAGTATGACAAGATCGGGCGCGGCGGACATGGGAGCCTTTCGGTGAAGAACAAAGGGCGGCCCCCGGATGGGAACCGCCCGTTAGACTTATTTGGTCAGTTCGGTCCAGATCTGCGAATAGATCTTCTGCACCTCGGGCGGGCAGCTCTTCGAGATATAGCCGGCCGCTTGCAAACCTTCCGGGATATTGATCTCAGGCGCAACGGCCATGACCTCATCCATGAACGCCTCAGATCCTTTGATACCATTCGCGTAACGGGCAAAGTTCGACAGCATCGCGGCGTTTTCGGGGTCCATCATGAAGTTCAGGAACAGCTTGGCATTGTCGACGTTCTGCGCGTCCGAAGTGATCCCGGCATTGTCCATCCAGATCGAATAGCCAGTCTGCGGATAGCCGAATTTCACATCTTCGTTCTGCAGCCGCGCGCGCATCGACGCGCCGTTCCAGTTGACGCTTGCAGCGATATCTTCGTTCGCAAGGCGTTCGATGTTGCCATAGGCCATCGATAGCCAAAAAGGCTTGGCCTCGACCAGCTTGTCGCGAACCTTGACCAGAACGTCCTTGTCACCGGTGCACTGCTCACCGCCCATGTAGTGAACCGCGAGGTTCATAACATCAATCATCTCGGGGATGACGTTGATCTTGCCCTTCAGCTCTTCGGGCGGATCAAAGACAACCGCGGCGGTGTCGATATCACCGTCATAGACCCCGGTATTGACGCTGACGCCAACGGTGCCCCACTGCCACGGCACGGTGTATTCACGGCCCTTATCGAATTCGACATCGACCCAGCGCGGATCGACATTTTTGAAGTTCTCAAGCTCGTTCGGGTTGGATTTCATCAGCACGCCTTCGGCGATGAAAATCGGCACGTAGGACCCGGACGGCACCACGATGTCGAAACCACTGCCGCCGGCCTTGAGCTTGGCCAGCGCGGTGTCGTTGGAATCGTAGTCGGTGATCGTCACCTTGACGTCGAATTCCTTTTCGAACTTTTCGATCATCTCGGGGCTGGTGTAGTTGCCCCAGTTGTAGATGTTGAGCTGCCCTTCGGCATGGGCCGCACCTGCAATGAGGGCGGCGAGACTGGTCAGTAGGACCGTGCGTTTCATGTGACTTCTCCCAGTTGGTGTGCCCCGTCGGGGCGGATTATGCCGGATCATTTACGCGTCCGGCTGAAAAAGAACATTGCGGTGACAAGCAGGATGGACAAGGCCAGCAGCGCGGTCGAAATGGCGTTGATTTCGGGCGTGATGTTCCGCCTGAGTTGCCCCAGCATATAGGTGGGCAGTGTATCCTGTCCTGCGGATTTGACGAACTCGGTGATCACCACATCGTCAAGCGAGATCACGAAGGACAGCATTCCACCGGCGAGGATTCCGGGCCAAAGCTGCGGCAGGGTGATGTAGCGGAACACCTTGACCGGCGTGCCGTACAGATCCGCCCCGGCCTGTTCGAGGCTGAGATCCATGCCCTGCAAACGCGCCCGGATCGGCATGTATGCAAAGGGAATGCAGAATGCCGTATGCGCAACAATCAGATACCACAGCCCGGTATACCCCGTCGCCACCTTGAGCATGGCGAAGAAGATCAGCAGCGATACCGCGGTCACGATCTCGGGCACCATCAGCGGCTGGTTGATCATCGCAAAGGCAACGGTCTGTCCCCGCCAAGGGCGTGTCCGCGTGGTCGCAAGTGCGGCCAGAACGGCGGCTGATGTCGCCAGAAGCGCGGCCGTGGTGGCGATGGTGATCGACCGGATGGTGGCCGCCTGGATCTGATCATTCTGCCAGGCAGATGCGTACCAGCGCAGCGACAGCCCTTCCCAGTGGGAAATGGATTCCCCCGCATTGAACGAATAGGCCACCAGCAGGATGATCGGCAGGTAAAGCATCACGAAACACAGCATCGCGATGGTGCTAAATCCGGGCTGCCGTCTGACATCAAAGGATTTAGCCATGTGCGCTCTCCTCATTGCCTGCGGCGCGAACATAGAAGATCAGCGCGACCATCACGATTACCAGCAGGGTAAGAGACAGCGCAGCCCCCAGCGGCCAGTTTCGCAATTGGCCAAACTGAAGCTCGATCAGATTGCCCAGCATCAACTGTTTGCCCCCACCCAGAACGCGCGGTGTCACATAGGCGCCAAGGCAGGGCACAAAGACCAGAATAGAACCAGCCACGACGCCGGGCTTCACCAGCGGAAAGATCACCCGCCGCAATACCTGCCAGCGGGTGGCGTAAAGGTCATAGCCCGCCTCCACCAGACTGAAATCAATCCGCTCCATCGAGGCATAGATCGGCAGGATCATCAGCGGCAGATAGACGTAGGTCATCCCCACCAGCAGCGAAAATTCAGTATACAGCATCTGCACCGGCTGCGTTACCAGCCCCATGGCGATCAGGACGGTGTTGATCGTGCCCTCGTTGCGGATCAGCTCCATGATCGCAAAAGTGCGGATCAGAAGGTTGGTCCAGAATGGGATCATGATCAGCAGCATCCAGACATCCCGGCTGCCCCGCGGGCGTGTCGCGATGAAATAGGCGGTGGGAAAGCCGATGATCAGGGACAGAAAGGCCGTCATCAGGGACAGTTTGATGGACCGCCAGAACACCATCAGATGCGCATCGGCCCAGCTCAGCTCTTCGGTGAAAAAGTCACGCTCGGCCAGCACGCCAAACCATGCATCGGTCGAAAAGTCCCAGATCACGCCGCCATAGTCGCCCGGCGTCAGAAAGGAATAGATCAGCACTATCACAAGCGGCCCTGCCGCGGCGAACAGCAGGATCACCATTGCAGGGGCAAGAAGGGCGGCGCGGGTGCGTATGGGGCTCATTGGCTCAATCCTTCAGCACCTGACCGGCCGAAGCCGCCAGCGCGACCCCTACCCTATCGCCTTGCTGCATCATGCGCATCTCATCAGGGGTGTTCTGAAGGCGCAAAACGAACCGCGTACCAAAGCCATCCAACAGAATGTGGTAATGCGTGTCGGTGCCGAAATAGACGATTTCATCCAGCACACCAGTCAGCTGACCCGCGTCCGGCGCGACAAGGCGCGCATGTTCGGGACGGATGGCCAGAGTGACCGTTCCGCTGGTCTTGTCGATCTGGCCGGCGCGTGCCGTCACTTCGACCCCCTGTGCCAGCCTCAGCTGTGCACTGTCGCCGGTCCGCGCGATCATCTCGGCAGGCAGGAAATTGGTATCCCCGATGAAATCCGCGACAAAGCGATCAGCCGGCTGGTCATAAATTTCGCGCGGCCCGCCGATCTGGCGGATGCGACCGGCGCTCATCACCGCGATCCGGTCGGACATGGTCAGCGCTTCTTCCTGATCATGGGTGACAAAGACAAAGGTGATCCCGGTGTCGGACTGCAGCCGCTTGAGTTCGAGCTGCATTTCCTTGCGCAGCTTGAAGTCGAGCGCCGACAGCGGTTCGTCCAGCAGCAGAACCTTGGGGCGCGGCGCCAGCGCACGGGCCAATGCGACACGCTGCTGCTGACCGCCCGAAATCTCGGATGTCTTGCGGTCGGCAAGATCCGTCATACGGACCAGCTTCAGCATCTCTGTTACCGTCGCCGCGACTTCGGATTTGGATCGGCCCAGCATGTTCAGCCCGAACCCGACATTTTCCGCCACGCTCATATGTGGGAACAGGGCGTAGGATTGGAAGACGGTGTTGACCGGCCTGCGATACGGCGGCTTGTCCGACAGGTCCTGCCCATCCAGCAGGATCTGTCCGCTGGTCGGTCCCTCAAACCCTGCGATCATCCGCAGAAGCGTGGTCTTGCCGCACCCGGACGGGCCTAGCAAAGTGAAAAATTCGTTTTCCCGGATATTGACCGAGACCCGGTCGAGGGCCCGGAAGGCGCTGTCACCCGCACCGAATAGTTTGCTGACGTTGTCGATTTCGATCATGCATCTCGTCTTTCAAAGAATAATTTGATCAAATCATTTAGAACCGCCTCATGGCAAGGGGGATGTTACAGTTAATGTGTGACAGGATTGGCTTCTGCGATTTTTCAGGCGGACGCTTTCGGTGCCACTTTTTCGATATTTTTATAATATATTTCAGTTGGTTAAATTGCCTGAGTCCGGCAACGCACCCCGCCATATTCGTTAACAATCCGCACAGGGGGCGTATTTATCCATACTGCCTAAAATAGTCGCGCTGACCCTGCATTGGGGTAACGGTGCCGGGACGGACGCTCTTCCTGTCCGGGCAAGGCAGGACAACTGGTCGCCCGCATAAGGCCACCCATCCGCCCTGACCGGAGGCGTCGTTGCCGACAATGGCGACCACGTCTGTAGTTGCTCCGGCGTCCCTGGATCGCTACCAATGAAAGGGTTAGCCCCGGCCAACGGCGTCGGCAGGCCGACGGGCCGTGACCAGTGGAGAGCAATCCTGAAAGAGCCGTCTGTTTCCCCGTTTTCCATTCCGATTTTCCGGGCGATCTGGCTATCCTCCATGTCCTCGAACTTTGGCGGATTGGTGCAGGCGGTGGGCGCGTCCTGGCTTATGACATCGCTGTCGGATTCGCCGCAGCATGTCGCGCTGGTCCAGGCCTCGACTGCGCTTCCGATCATGCTGTTCTCGCTCATGGCGGGGGCCATCGCCGACAATCTTGACCGCCGGATCGTGATGCTTTGCGCGCAATTCTACATGGTCGCCATCTCTGTTCTGCTTGCCTGGTTTGCCTGGAACGACTGGCTGTCGCCCTGGGGTCTGCTGGCCTTTACCTTTGCAATTGGCTGCGGAACCGCGCTCAACAACCCGGCCTGGCAGGCATCCGTGGGCGATATGGTGCCGCGCTCGGCCTTGCCCGGCGCGGTAGCGCTCAATTCGATGGGATTCAACATCGCCCGTTCGGTTGGCCCGGCCATCGGCGGCGCCATCGTCGCGGCGGCCGGAGCTGCGGGCGCGTTTTTGACCAACGCCGTAAGTTATATCGGCCTGATTGCCGTCCTGCTGCGCTGGCAACCCGAGTCAAAGCCACGCGCCCTGCCACGCGAACGGATCGGCACCGCCATGGCAGCCGGACTGCGGTATGTCGCCATGTCCCCGAACATCCGCACTGTCCTTACGCGCAGCTGTGTCTTTGGGGCCGCAGCGGCGGCGATACCTGCCCTTATGCCGATCGTCGCCCGCCACCTGATTGCAGGCGGTCCGCTGACCTATGGCATCCTGCTGGGGGCCTTCGGCGTCGGGGCCGTCGCTGGCGCGCTGTCCAGCGGCCGCATCAGATCACGACTGACAAACGAAAACATCGTGCGGCTGGCCTCTGTTGCGCTGGTGCTGGGTGGCATCGGCACGGGCCTGAGCCGGACCATGCTGCTGACCGTGCCCGCGCTGATGATTGCCGGGTCAGGCTGGGTACTGGCTCTTTCGACCTTCAACGTCACGGTACAGTTATCCACCCCGCGCTGGGTCGTCGGGCGTGCCTTGTCACTGTATCAGATGGCGACCTTCGGGGGCATGGCCGCCGGTGCCTGGGGCTTTGGCTTCATCGCTGAAAACATGGGGGTCGAGACGGCGCTGCTCTGCGCCGCAGCGCTGCAGGCTGCCGGAGGCCTGTTTGGCCTTTTGCTGCCCCTGCCCCTTAGCGGCGAAGAGGACCTTGAACCGCTGAACCGATTCAAGGAACCCGCGACCGCCGTGCCGATCCATGCCCGTTCTGGCCCCATCGTCATCACGATCGAACATCGCGTCGCCGAAAAAAACATCCGCGCCTTTCTGGCCGCGATGAATGAACGGCGGCGGATTTGTCGCCGGGACGGCGCGCGCCGCTGGACCCTGCTGCGCGATCTGGCGGAACCGGACCTGTGGATCGAGCGCTACCACATGGCCACATGGCTTGAATACGTGCGCGACACGCAGCGCCGCACCCATGCCGATCTGGAAAATTTCGATCGGATCCGGGCCCTGCATATCGACAACCACGAAACACGCGTTCACCGGCTGATCGAACGCCCCGTTGGCTCGGCCTCGGCCGATCATGTTCCGGGCGGTCGTGAAGTCGGTGATCCGATGACCGACCCGACGCGCGCGAACTGATCTGCCAGCCAAATCACCGGCACCCTGCATTTTGTCGCTAACGGTATCCGTCTGGACGCTTGTCCCCTACTAGGCCGATTCTGCCGGGCGTAACACTGTCCGCGAACCCTCCGACCTCACAGAGATTCCCCATGTCAAAATACTGCCTGACGGTGACTTGCCCTTCGACCCGCGGAATCGTGGCGATGATTTCCACTTACCTTGCCGCCAATGGCTGCAACATCACCGACAGTTCGCAATTCGACGATCTGGCGACGGGCCGGTTCTTCATGCGGATGAGCTTTGTGCCCGAAACCGGCGTCACCCTTGAGGCGCTGAATGACGGGCTGATCGATGCCGCCAAGCCGTTCGGCATGACCTACGGCTTCCATGACGAACGTCGCAAGGAAAAGGTCGTCGTGATGGTGTCGCGCTTTGGCCATTGCCTGAATGATCTGCTGTACCGTTCACGTATCGGCGCGCTTCCGATCGAGATCGTTGGCGTTATTTCCAACCATATGGATTACCAGAAGGTCGTGGTGAACCAGGATATCCCGTTCCACTGCATCAAGGTCACCAAGGAAAACAAACCTCAGGCCGAGGCGCAGATCCTTTCCGTTGTCGAAGATACCGGGGCCGAGTTGATCGTTCTGGCGCGCTACATGCAGATCCTTTCGGACGCCATGTGCCGCAAGATGTCTGGCCGGATCATCAACATCCACCATTCTTTCCTGCCGTCGTTCAAGGGGGCAAACCCCTACAAACAGGCGCATGAGCGCGGCGTGAAGCTGATCGGCGCGACCTCGCACTATGTCACGTCTGATCTGGACGAAGGCCCGATCATCGAACAGGATACCGTGCGCGTCACACACGCCCAAAGCCCCGAGGATTATGTCTCTCTTGGGCGCGATGTTGAGGCGCAGGTGCTGTCGCGTGCGGTGCACGCCCATGTGCACAAACGGGTTTTCCTGAACGGCGACAAGACCGTGGTGTTCCCCGCCGCCGCCGGGGCCTTTGCCTCCGAACGTATGGGCTGAATCCCTGCGCCGCAGTCTACATCGGTTTTTTCGGCCAAACTGCGGGTAAAGGCAAGAAAGTTCTGGTCCTGTGCGGGTGCCTTCCCCGCCGCCCAGCCACGCCATTCCCCTTCGACAAAATAGATATCGAAGCCGGGAAAGCGCAGTCGCGCGATCTCATACAGCTCGGTTCGCTGCGCCTGCTCCTTGGCATCAAGCCAGACGGGCCGGGCAACCGGGGGCGCGGTCTCTGTTTCTCCCTTCATCCGAACCTTTCGGTCGCACTTGGGAAGGCCAATCTGGCGCTCCGCCGCCGCCCCTGCTCCCGTATCTTTGCGCCATCGAGCTGATCCATGTGCATCACGTTCCGCCCAGTGTTGAGGGGGCACAATTCGACGATGTAGCCAGACAGCGCAGAGATTCAGCTGGCTACAACCGACGCAAGAGCGACCTCGACGCAGACCAAATCGGACACGCTGGGCTACGCCCCGAGCACCGCGTTTCTATCCCTGTCGTCCATGGATGCCGTAGTTCTCCATACATCAGTTCATAGCATCGATGACTGCGACGTTCTTGTGCCGAAACAAGAGTGTAAGGCCGTCCTTGGCGATCCGCATGCCGACAGAAAAGTTCTTGCTGTATGCAGAACTGTCGCTCAAATCTAATTTCTATTTTTACACAGCCCGCAAGGGAGCCTGGAAGCTGCAGGGTGTCAGATTGGTCTTCTGGACCTATAAGATTTGAAGTGTGGAGAAGTCGGGTTCGCAAGATTTGCGAGTAGACACGCCAACGTCTTCTGCAATGTCGTCAGGAACGGGCCTAAACGGCCCGCTCCATTTGTCGGAAGATCAGAACGTTGTGCCCTCGGGGTCAAGCGTGATTGACCAGAGTTCGGTGTTCGCCCGATCCATCAGCCGCACTTTCATCTGCTGCGTCGCGCCATCCACATCCACCAGACCAAAGAACTGAAGTCCGGCTGACGGCGGCAGGTTGGCCTGACCAGCTTCGGGCGCCTTCACGTATTTCACTTCGGGACCGAAGGTCATGTCGAGGGCGTTGGGTCCGAAGCTGCCTGCGTGCAGCGGGCCAGAGACGAATTCCCAGAACGGAGCAAAATCCTGGAACTGCGCCTTGTTCGGATCATAGTAATGTGCGGCCGTGTAATGCACATCTGCGGTGAACCAGACGGTGTTCTTGATGTCCGCCGATTTGATGAAACGCAGCAGATCCGCGATTTCCAACTCGCGACCCTTGGCAGCACCATCATCGGCATTGGCCACAGCCTCGAACAATGTGTCGCCGTCACGCACGACCAGACCCAGCGGCATGTCAGAAGCGATCACTTTCCATGTGGCCTTCGAATTGGCCAGCTCGCGCTTGAGCCATTCGATCTGTTGGGTGCCGAGGAAACGGGTGGCATCGGACGCTTCGGTCTGGAGGTTCTCTGTGTTGGGGCCACGGTACGAACGCATGTCGAGGAAGAAGATGTCGACCATCGGCCCATAGGCCATCTTGCGGTAGACACGACCCGGCTCGGCAGGGGTATAGCTGATCGGCGTCATTTCGTGGAACGCTTGCGCGGCACGCGAGGCCAGCACATGAACCGACTTTTCGGTGTACCGGTCGTCAGCTGTCAGATCCTTGCTGTCGGACCAGTTGTTGATGACCTCATGATCGTCCCATTGGTAGAAGGTCGGCACCATGGCGTTCATCGCGCGGACGTGTTCGTCCATCATGTTGTATTTCCACTGGCCACGATATTCGTCCAATGTTTCGGCCACTTTGCGCTTTTCTTCGATCAGCACAGTGTTCTTCCACTTTGTGCCGTCGGCAAGGTCGACTTCGTCCTGCATGGCGCCATCAGCATAGATGGTGTCGCCTGAATGCAGGAAAAAGTCAGGCTCGTGCTGGGCCATCGTGGCATAGGTCGCCATGCCCTGATCGTCGATACCCCAGCCCTGACCCGCGGTGTCACCGGACCACGCAAAGCGAACCGAACGGCGCCCGGCAGGCGCCGTGCGGAATCGCCCGACAAGCGGCTCGGACGTGGTGTTGAGATCGGAAAGATCCGCAGCTGTAAACCGGTAAAAAATGTCCTGATCAGAGGGCAGACCTTCGACCAGACGCTTGACCGCAAAATCCGACCCGGGCAGCGCGTCGAGCGTTGTCAGGTGACGTGAATTGGCAAAGCTTTCGGTTGTCGACACTTCCATCATCACCCGCGCCGGGCGGTCTGTGCGTGTCCAGATCATGCCCGAAGACGTGTCGACATCGCCGGACTGGACGCCATGTGTGAAGACAGGACGCTGCGCGGCCTTGCTGAGGCTTGGCATGGCGAGCGTTGCGGCAAAAGCGGTGCCGCTTGCCAGTACGGCACGGCGAGTCGGTCTGAGAAGCTTGGTCATGATGGTGTCCCTTGCATGTCGTGTTGGCTCCGACGGCCAACTGCCGGGACTTCTCGGTCGCGTGCGTAACCCCTGCGCGACAGGTTCATGATGTTTTGGAAACGATGACGTTACAAAGAAATCATTGCCCGCCCGACACTGAGAGATCAGCACGCTGGCAGACCGGGAACCTACCCAAATTGCACCGACCTAAAATGCTGGTGTCGCGTGATAAATCAAGTTGACTATTTTTGTCAGGTTTGTATTTATTGAATGGTCAGGCACGACAAACCTTCCAAGCCACCTCTTCCCTTGGGCAGCCAGGACCAAAACCAACCGGAGGTGACAAATGGATAGACCTGTACGAACTTACCCTGCGCCCCTGTCGGCGCGAGAACCCGCACTGTGCTGGCGTGAAATACTTCAGACAGCACTCGGCGGCATCTTCCCGTCGGACACTCAACTGGAATCCTTTATTGACCGATATGAGAGAATGCCATGACCATGATGCCCCGCCCAAACCCGCACCTTTCGCGCGCTGAACCGACTGACGCGGTGCCGACCTATGATGCACGCGCCCTTGTCGCTGACGGCGTACAGGCACGCATCATCCTGGATGGCCAGCCTTATGTTCTGCGAATCACCCGCGCAGACAAGCTGATCCTGACCAAATGAATGCTGATCACCACAAACGCGGCGGCGCCTCTGTTGGTGTCTTGACCCGCATGGAGCCTTGGGAAGCAGAGTTGATCATGAATCTGCGTCTGTGGTGCCAGGGCCCCGACGGTCAGGCGCAGGTCTGGAATTCTTATGCGACAGGCTTGCCGCAGGAAACCGCGCAAAAGGAATTGCGCGCCTTCGAAGGTCTTATTCAGCTCATTGTGACCCGGTGCCATCGTCCACTGGTGCGGCACGATCTGCACTGCGCCTGCGTCGGGTCGGACGAAGGCATCTTTGCGCATCTCGTGGCCACGGCAAGCGACGGGTACATGGAAGACGCCGCACTGATCGCGACACTGCTGATATCAGCGAAAGAAGCTGAAAATGCTGCAGTGCTCGCGGCGCGGGTCGGAGCGACGGTGAGAATGATGTCAGCCCAGAGCGCCCCTTCACCCGAGATCAGCCAACCGGCGAATGTCATTCGTCTGCATTGAACATGCTTCCAATTCGGAATATTGGCACCGCTGATCGGTCTGGCCGGCTCAATTTTCGTCAGGCGATAAGACAATCTTGACCTTCCCGGCGCCTTATTTCAATACCTCGACCCAATACCCAGCTGATAAGGCGCGCTTCAGGTCGCGCCTTATTCTTTCAAAGGCCAGGCCACATGAGCAAGACACCCAGCCCCTGCATCGATGTATGCAAATTCAAACGCGAAGGTCACTGTATCGGTTGCTCAATGACAAAAGCGCAGAAATCGTTGTTCAAGGCGCTGAAGAAAGACGACCATCGCACGGCTTTCGTCGAAATGTTGACGGCGCAGCAAAATCAGTTGGGAAAATACCGCCACTGGCAGTTGGCCTATATGCGTAAATTGCGTAAAAAAAAGATCGAACCGATGGGTTTCCTGCCGTCCGCCGAGTCGTAAAACTGAAAACGCCGCCCTCGTTTCCTCGGGCGGCGTAGCACTCATAAATTCTTGAAGACTTAGCGCAGGTGAGCGCGCAGGAACCAAGCGAACTTTTCGTGGGTTAGACCACGCGCAATGCACAGATCCTCGGTCAGGCTATCGCCATGACCGGCGGCCAGTTCACCGCAGCCCGCGACTGTTTTGGCAAGGGTTTCCTGTGCCGCCAACATTGTAGCGATCATTTCCTTGTCGGTGGCATGACCATCATGCTCCGCTACCTTCGAACGCTTCAGCATCCCGGCGAGCGTGCCTTCAGCATGGCCGTCCAGCGCCTTCACACGCTCGGCAAGATCGTCCTGCGCCACGAAATGATCTTCGTAGATCTTCTGAAACAGCTCGTGCAGAGGGCCAAAACCCATGCCTGTAACGTTCCAGTGAAAATTCTGTGCAAGCATGGTCGCAACAGCCGTTTCTGCAACCGATTGGTTGAGCGCCTCGACGATCGCGGTTTGTGCATCGGTGGAAAGCGCAGCGGCGGTCTGTGTCATTTAAACGTCTCCTGATTAACTATTGGCTGGCTGGCTGGGGTAATGCTGGCTGGCTGTTGCCAGAAATTAGCAACAGTCAGAGCAAAAGCCAAGTACTTTTAGAATAATTCTAAACCAGACAAAATTGCTCTGAGACTCCGATGATCAGAAAGCCCAGATTGCGACGCGCGTGCGATGGCACCCGGGACGCCAACAGGAAACGAAAACTGTCAAAATCCTTGTTTGCAACGACTAACGTGGCGCGCAGCAGCCAGGACTCATCGAACGACACTTCCTCTACCCCGGGACGAAACAGCAGCGGGGGCTTTTCAAGGGCCTGTGACAGACACTTCATAAGCATTTCGGCATGTGCGTTTCTGGCGACATCGGGTGATGACGACAATATGCGGCAGGCCTCCAAAAGGTCGGTGCGGGCGGCAGAGCGGCATTGCAGGGACACCATGCGCAGGTGATTGAGAAGACCCCGCAGCGCAGGATCCAGATCACTCAGGCGCATCCCCTTGGAGGGAAGCACTTCCAGATCACGGTGCAGTCGCAGTGGCATCATGGCAAATGTCGCTTTTTGTTCGATTTGTCACCCAAGCGCGGGCGCCCGTAATCCTGACTATAAACATCTGGATTGTACGAAACAAGTAACCGATAGTCCTTCGCCTCCGATTAACAGATTAAACGCCTGAACACGGTTCATGCCGAAAGGCGTTCCTGCCGTTTCATGTTCTGGTGTTCGTCTTCCACCAACCCTATTTTCCAATAGCCTGAGATATAGGTATCCTCGCGTGGCAATCCGAGTTCTACCTGCAAGTGGCGCCGAAGGCCCTGAATTACGCTGGATTCACCGGCGATACAGGTCTGCACGCGGCCTGTCGGCCAGTTGAGGTCCCGGATCATCTGTTCCTGCCGCAGCGAGGGCACCCTCGATTCAGGTGTCACGATCCAATGCTGAACGACCCCCGGCGGAGCGGCGATAGGCTGGCGATCAGCCTCATCCAGAACTTCGAAAATCGCCACACCAATCGAATCACGAGGCATCGCTTCAAGCGTGGCAGCGACCACCGGAATGGCAGACATGTCGGCAGCCAGAAGAAACCAGTCAGCATGAAAGGACGTCAGCTTGACCGGGCCGGGGCCCGCGAAACCGCAGAAATCGCCCGGGCGCGCCTGCCCGGCCCAGGCAGACGCAGGGCCGTTGTCGCCGTGCGCAACAAAATCGATGTCGATCTCGCCCAGGTCCTTTCGGAAATACCGCACGGTGTAGGTTCGGGTGGTCGGTCGGGGACCTTCTTCCAACTGAGTGGCAAAGTCTTCGCGCGGCTGTCCGGGCGTGGGCAGGAACAACTTGCAGTTTGCGCCTTCGCACCCCTCGGCAATTTCGTGCAGGTCGGCACCGTGAAGGGTCACCCGGATCATGTTCGGCGTAATGCGCCACGCGGCCTTTACGGTTAGCAGACGGGGCGCGCGTTTGGCGGGTTTTGCGCTATTGTTAACGGCATTCATTTTTCACGTTCCTATAGTCAGCAGGGTGTCCCTGAGTGCGCAGGATCCACTGCGGTAAATTCCGGTTTCATTTCATGGATCGGCCGCGCTGTATGGGGCAACACGAAAGTAGAGCCCGCAGCCGGCGGCAGGCCAACGCGAAGACCACACCCGTAGGCGCGCGACAGCGTGTCATCGGTCATCACCTGCGCCATTGGTCCCTGCGCGATGATCTGACCATCAGCCATCACCGCGACGGCATCGGCGAACATCGCTGTCAGGTTCAGGTCATGCATCACCGCGACGACTCCGCCGCCGCTATTTGCGAAATCCCGGGCGATGCCCATCACAAGCAACTGGTGCGCGATATCCAGGCTGGCCACCGGTTCGTCCAGAAGCAGCCAACGCGCCCGCCCCTGCCAGACCGGATGCCAGACCTGCGCCAGAACCCGGGCCAGTTGAACCCGTTGCTGTTCGCCACCCGAAAGTTCCTGATACAGGCGGTCAGTGTACCCGGTCATCCCGACGCGCCTCAGCGCCGCACCGGGGACTGATTTGTCGCCGCCCGAGGTGCCGCCGGACAGGCCCATGCGGACCACCTCGATGACGGTAAAGGGAAACGCCAAAACTGCGGACTGCGGGAGGACGGCGCGGCGCGCAGCAAGTTCCCAGCCTTTCATGCGCGCGATGTCGCTGCCGTCCAAAGTGACAGTGCCGCTGTGACCAACCTCTCCGGTCAGGGCCCGCAGCAGAGTTGTCTTGCCCGACCCGTTGGGGCCGACAATTGCCGTCAAGTGGCCGGGAGCAGCCGCAAAATCCACGCTGCGCAGGACCAGTTTGCGCCCGAAGGCAACCTTTATACTCTCTGCCCTCAGCATCACAGATCCACCAATCCGCGCCGACGCAGCAAGATCCATAGAAAGACCGGTGCACCCAGCACGGCGGTAACAATGCCGATAGGCAGTTCCGCAGGCGCGATCACCACGCGGGCAATCACATCCGCCCCGATCAGCAGGCTGGCACCCAGAAGCGCGGCGTTTGGCAGCAGCATCCGGTGGTCCGGCCCGGTGGCAAGGCGCAGCAGGTGCGGGACCACGATCCCGACGAACCCGATGCCCCCCGCCACCGCCACCGCCGCCCCGGTCGAGGCGGCCACGGTCATAACCGCCACGGTCTTTAGCCGCTGCACAGGAATGCCGATGTGGTGGGCGGTCGCTTCGCCAAGGGCCATGGCATTCAAACCCCGGCCCAGGAATCCTGCGGCGCATATTGATAGAAGGATCAGCGGCACTGCGACAAACAGCTTGGCCCAGGTCGCCCCTGCAAGCGATCCAAGCCCCCAGAACGTCAGGTCACGCAGCTGGCGGTCATCTGCCATATAGACCAGAAGCCCCGACAGCGCGCCGGCCAGTGCACCCAGTGCGATCCCGGCCAGCAACATCGTCGCCACCGATGTACGCCCGGACCGGGTAGCGACCCGGTAGAGCAGCAGGGTCGAGCCCCAGCCGCCAAGGAATGCCGCCGCCGAGACCAGCCAATTGCCAAACAGGTTTATGAATGCGGCCGGGAGCAGTGCACCCAATACGATGGCGCAGATAGCGCCCAACCCGGCCCCTGCCCCCACGCCGACAAGGCCCGGATCCGCCAGCGGATTGCGAAACAGCCCCTGCATGACCGCGCCGGCCACGGCCAGTGACGCCCCCACAAAGGCCCCCATCAGGGTCCGGGGCGCGCGGATGTCCCACAGGACGATGCGCTCCATGTCTGATAGGGTCTGACCGTTCGCCAGCTTGTAGAGTGCCCCCCAGAGCGACGTACCCGCCGCACCAAAAGCGAGGCTGAAGATGCAGGTTGCCGCCAGCACGGTTATAAGCAGCAGCCGCGTGCGACGCGCTACGATGTCCCGGTCGCGACCAATCGTTTCAATGGCTGAATCAGGGAAGGCAACCAATCCCCTACCCCCCGTACAATGCAGCGGAGAGGTCGTTGACGGCATCAGCAGTGCGCGGCCCGAACCCCAGCAGATACAACCCGTCCATCCGCACCACGGCGCCGGATTTTCCCGCCGGTGTCAGCGTGACCGCTGGCATCGCCAAAAGTTCGCCGTTGGCAGCACCATGATCGCCGCCCCGATCCATCATCAGGATCACGTCCGGCGCGGCAGCAATAATCGCTTCGTCGGTCAGGGGTTTGTAGCCTTCAAACGAGGTCACAGCGTTATCCCCGCCTGCCAAGGCGATGATCCCAGCCGCCGCCGTCCCTGTCCCCGAGGCGAGGATTCGGTCATTCTGGGTCGACAGGATGAACAGCACCCGCTTGCGGTGTTCGATACCGCGTGCTTCGGCCCGGGCCTGTGCTGCGCCAAGGCTTGCGTCGAGGGCGTTGGCCAGAACCCGTGCCTTTTCGGCTTCATTGATGGCGTCCCCCACGGCGAGGATCTTGGAAACGATCCCGGCGCGGTCATAGGATTCGGGGATCTCGAAATACGGCAGTTTGGCGTTTCTCAGCACATCTATCGTCTCGGGCGGGCCGGCACCTTCTTCGGCGATAATCAAGCCGGGCGACACCGAAAGCACACCTTCGGGCGACAGTGCGCGTAGATAGCCGACATCGGGCAATTTCTCTGCCTCGGGTGGAAAGCTGGAGGTGGTATCGCGGGCGATCACCCGGGAACCCGCGCCGAGGGCATAAATGATCTCGGTCACCGATCCGCCAAGGCTTACGATCCTGTCGGATTTGCCAGTATCCGCGCCCGCCTCTGCCGCCGACCCGAAGACCAGCGCGGACGCCAGGACGACGGTGATGATCAACAACCATCGAGGGCCATGCATGTTAAAAAGCCCGCTCATGCCGGAACCTGCTGTTCGACCAGACCACCCAGCCCCGCCACAAGGTCACCCCAGGCGGCGCGGCAGTCACGCCCCTCTTTGCCGACTGCAAAGACCTGAAGGATCAGCATGCCGTCCTTGTCGAAGGCTTCAACCGATACGGCCGGGCCGCGCTGGGTCGGCTTTTCCACGGCCCAGACCTCGGCAATGTGATCGGTGCGCAGGTGCAGGTTAAAACTCGGATCCATGACATTTTGCCACGGGCCCATGGGGTTCAGATTACCCAGCAGCCCGCTGTGGATCTGGATGCAACCGCGATTTCCGACAAACACCATGACCTCAAGCCCCGCGTCGCGGACCTGCTCCATCATGGTATTGACCGCCTCTGTCGCCAGCGCGCGCACAAAAGGCGCCCCGACGCTGCGATAGGCACCTAGCCGATTCATCCGCAGCTTGGACGTCAGGCGCATGAATTGATGCGTGTCGGTCATGCGAAGCCACTCGGCGCGCAAAATGTCCAGCTTGTCAGGGTTGCCCTTGGCCGCTTCGACCGGCTGGCGGGGCGCTGTTTCACAGTCCGGCGATTGATCGGCATGCCGCAAAGCATCCCTTGCCGCGTGGAAGGCATTCACATCTGATTCCGCACGCAGAAATATCTTGTGGACCGCATCCCCGGCGGCATCAAAGACCTGAAGGCTGCGCTGCTTGCCCCTTTCGGTGTCCTTTTCCACCGCAAAGGCGTGGCACCAGTGCGACGTGAACAACCGCAGATCGATATCTTCGGCCACCACCATCGAGACGTGATCGCCAGAGCGGTAATTCTCGTACACGCCGACCTTTTCAATCACGCAGCTGGCATTCCGGGTCAGTGCCATGACCGGACCCAAAGTTTGCGCCGCACCGATGATGGCATCCGGATGCGGATTGAGGCGGGTTACGCTGTCACCACAGCGCGCGGCGACCAATTCGGCCTCACTGATGCCAAGGGTTTCGGCAATGTCACGCGCGCGCAGTTTCGGGGCGTCGTCTTCGTGCTGTCTGATATCGAACGGGGAAAGGGCCATGTGCCACCTTATTGTCTGGTCTTGCAGGGGTGGCTGACCGGCGGGAAGACCGGATTGGCTGGCAGCCGGTCAGAACGGCTGGTTTTATAGTTGACAGTTTTAGTATGCTTTATTATCGCACTCAAGCGGCAATTCGGCATCACCCCGAAGTTGCTGCGCCACGCCAGCCACTCGCAAGCATCTGGGCAAATCAGCCAATTCAAGGAATGTGAGATGAGTGGAACACATCGGCGCGCGGCGCTGCTGGGAACGAGCGCGCTTCTAATGGCCATGCAGGCCGGAGCGGCGAACGCGCAGGCGGTCGAGGGCGATTTTCTGGGCACAGTGACACTGGGCGAAAGCAAGCGTGAGGTTCAGACCGACACCGCCACACCCGTCACCGTAATTGACGAAGATGAAATTACCGACCGGCAGGCGGGCACGGTGGCCGAACTGATCGATTCCGTGCCGGGCGTTATACTGGTCAACGGATCCACGCCGCAGGGGTCGGGCATCAATATTCGCGGCTTCGGCGCCAACAGTACCTACGGAACAGACCAGAAGGTTGCCATTCAGATCGACGGCGCATCAGTCGGATCTGAAGAACTGTACCGCATCGGTACGCAGCTTTTCACTGACCCCTTTCTTTTCAAGCAGGTCGAGGTCATCCGCGGCACAGTCGGCAGCTTTGAATATGGGTCGGGCATCGTCGGCGGCGTGGTCCGTCTCGAGACTAAGGACGCGTCGGACTACACCGATGGTGAAACCGGTCTGGCAGGCAGCCAGACGCTTGCCTTTGGCAGCAACGGCGATGGTCTGACAAGTTCGACGACGCTGGCGTGGCAACCGACCCAGAACGTCGAGTTACTGGCCAACTACACCTGGCGGCAGCAGGATCTTCAGGACGACGGCACCGGCGACACGATCGGTTCCAGCGATTTCGAACTGCCATCCTACATGGTGAAGGGAAAGTACAGCTTTGGTGCAGGTCAGTCGCAATACCTCAGCTTTTCCTACACGGCCTCCGAAACGAGCGACAGCGATGTGCCCTACGATTCCTTCGGGACGACAACTGATGCCTTTGGCAATGTGGATCGCGACGTGAAATCGCGTACAGCGGTGCTCAGCTATGGCTGGAACCCCGCCGACAATGACCTGATCGACCTCACCGTCGCCCTGTCCTATGCCGACCAGCAGATCGATCAAGCCTATGTGCCCGGCAGTTCCTCGCTCGAAGGCACCCCAACTTTTGCACAGCTTGAACCGCTGGTGAATGCCGATCACCGGTATGAGACGACCAAGCTTTCGCTCAAGAACACTAGCCTTTTCAACAGCGGCATCGTGGATCACGAACTTCGCACCGGGCTTGAGCTGATCCGCAAGGAACGCGCAGAGGCGTCATCGGCCCCGGGTGGTGGGGATAATCGCATCGCACTATTCGCCGTGGACGACATGCGCATAGGCGAAGCCTGGACGGTGACGCCCGCCCTACGCTACGAATCGTCCAAGCTGGAAAGCGCGAATTCCGCCAACGGCGGCCCCTACGAAGACAGTGCATTCATGGGCGGCCTTTCGGTGCGCTATGCCTTTGGCAACGGATTCGCGGTGTTCGGCAGCGCGGCGGAAACCAAGAACCTGCCGATCCTTGACGATCTGACCAACGCCACCCTGATCCAGCTGGCTGAAAGGGCGCGCACCTATGAACTGGGCGCATCCTTTGACCGCCATGACATGTTTGCAACCGGCGACAGCTTTGCGATCAAAGGGAACGTCTACTCGACCCGGCTTAGCGACGTCACCTCTTACACCTCTGCATCCGGTGGCAGTGGAACCAATCCTGACAATATCGACACCCGCGGGATCGAGATTGAAGCCTCTTATGCGATGGAGTCGGGTTTTTACGTCGACATGAATGCCAACATCGTCGAAGGCCACGAGACCCGGAACGGCGTGGACACCGACTGGCGCAACACCCCGGCCGATACGGCGCGTCTGACTTTGGGCAAGAAGTTCGGTGAAGAACTCGACCTCAGCTGGGAACTGGCTGCCCAGAAGGACGAAAAGAATGACCGCTACGACAGCACCGGGTTCGGCGTGCACAATCTGCGTGCCACCTACAAACCGCAGGAAGGCGTTCTGACAGGCACCGAAATCCGGTTCAGCGTCGAGAATGCGTTTGATCGCGACTATACCCCGGCGCTTTCCACCCGTCCCGCACCCGGCCGCAACATCAAGCTGTCCCTGGCACGGATGTTCTGATGCTAAGGTTGCTCATGACCTGCGTGGCCCTACTTTTGACCGCGCCTCAAACTGTTCTTGCCGGTGGTGGTGATCCACCCACCGGCAAGGGCGTCATTCTCGAATTGAACTCGGCCGTGACCGTCGAAGGTGCCTGTCGGCTGAGCTTTCTTGCGCAGAACCTTTATGCCCAGCCGATCACCAGCGCGGTTTATGAAACGGTGCTATTCACGGCTGGGGGAGACATCGACCGGCTGACCCTGTTTGATTTCGGTACGCTGCCCGTCGGGCGGCCACGGGTGCGGCAGTTCGATATCCAGGGGGTCGCCTGCGACACCATCGGACGGGTCCTGATCAATGGCGCCAGCACCTGCACCGGCGAAGGTCTGCCCGACGCCGCCTGCGACACCGGGCTGGTGCTGCGCAGCCGGACAACGATGGAGTTGTTGGGATGAACCACGGGCAAATCTTCCTTGATCCGCTGCGGCGCATTCTGGAGCTCGGCGGGCCTGTGGTGGCCATTCTGATCTGTGTTTCGATCATCACTTTGGCGACTGTCCTGTTCAAGCTGTGGCAGTTTCGCGCCGCCGGAGTCGGGCGGCATCGCACCTTGCAGCAGGCCATTGCCGAATGGGACCACGGGCAGACACCTGCGGCACTGCGCACCCTGCGCGCCAGCCCCAGCCATCTGGCGCCGGTCGTCCTTATGGCGATGGAGCAATCGGCCCCCGGTGATCGCCTGGTGGCCGAGGCCGAGACCGGGTTTGCCCGGCTGGAAGGCGGTTTTCGGCTGCTGGACAGCGTGGTGCAGCTTTCGCCGCTTCTGGGGCTGTTCGGCACGGTCCTGGGCATGATCGAGGCGTTTCAGTCACTGCAACAGGCCGGTTCCTCGGTCGACCCGTCGCTTCTGGCCGGTGGGATCTGGGTCGCGCTGATGACGACGGCTGTCGGGCTTGCTGTCGCCATGCCGTCCTCGGTTGTGCTCAGCTGGCTGGAATCCCGGATCGAATCCGACCGTGTCATGGCCGACCGTGCCTTTGCCACCGTTCTGGCACCTCTGGGTGCCACTGTTGCCGCTGCATCGCCCGCTGTCCCGCTGCCTTCGCAGGGGCTGGTCCATGTCACTTAGGCGTTCCCGCCCTGCCCGACGCCTGTCGGTGACGCCGCTGATCGACATCATCTTCCTGCTGCTGCTGTTCTTCATGCTGTCCTCGACATTCTCGAAATTTGCCGAAGTGCCGCTGAGTTCGGCGCGCACAGGCGCGACCTTGGCCTCTGGCGACAGGCTCTTCCTGCGTCTGGCGCCCGACACGCTCAGCCTGAATGGTGTGGCGATGGACATCGCCCGCCTGCCTGCTGCCATCACCGAACGCACTGGGACAGGCGCGCCGCCTGTCATTGTCAGCTCCGCCCCCGCTGTCAGCGCACAGCGTCTGACCGATCTGCTGGTCACCCTGCGGAGCATTCCCGGGGCAGCCGTCAATGTTCTGAGCCCCTGAATATGTCGATCCACCGTAAACCCAGAACCGCCCGCGAACCCACGATTGCCCTGATAAACGTGGTGTTCCTGATGCTGGTGTTTTTCATGGTGGCAGGCACGCTGGCGCCGCCGATGGAAAGCGATCTGTCGCTGGTGCGCACCGCCGATCTTGACGGCCGCGCCCCGCCAGAAGTGCTGGTAATCCATGCCGACGGACGACTGAGCCATCGTGGCATGCCCCTGCCGGACGTTGTGACCTATCTTACGACCGCACAGGACAGCGATGTCGTGCGACTGATGCCGGATCGTGACCTGCCCGCCGAAACGCTGTTGCGGATCGCGGACGAAGCGCAGGCGGCGGGGCCGAAATCCGTTCTGATCATCACTGAAAAGGCCCTGCGATGATACTCCGCGCGTCCGTTTTCCCCGTGTTGGCGATGGTCGTTTCTGTAGCTGTGCACCTCGGTGGGCTGGCTGTTCTGTTTGCCGGAGAAGCTCCCCGGATCGAAGGTGGCGCAGAAGCCAGCGTTGCGCGGCTTGGCAACGCGTTTCAGGACATGGTGGTCGGAGAGATGACTGCCGCCCGTACCGACACGCCAACAAAGCAGCGGGTCACACCCGATACTCGGGCCACCGCTGTGCCCCCGACGCCCGCCCCTGCCGTTTCCGCACCGGTCACAGCCGCGCGTGTTCTGCCTACCCCACCTTTGGCGCGAACCATCGCACCCACAATAACCACCACGAAACCTGTACCTGAAGCGGTGAAAACCGTGTCGCCGCCATTGTCAGCCCCACAACCCGCAACAGTAGAAACCGCCACCCAGGTAGTGGAGGGCTCCAACGCGCCACGCAGTTCGCCGCGTCCTGCCGCGCGCCCCGATCAGATCGCAGCGATGGCCACAGCCGCAGCGCCAAAGGAAGCCCCCAGGAAAAAAACCGCGGCCAAAAAACCAGAGCCCAAAGGCAATGCCAGCAGGAATGCCGCCACTGGTTCATCAGGCGGCGTTGACAAGGCGCGCGCCGCGGCTGCCGCCCCGCGCCAGGCAACTGCCACACAAGAAGGCAATGCCGCCTCGTCGAACTATCGCGGCAAGGTTCTGCGCCGGATCGAACGGGTGCGTCAGTCGCGCAACCCCCGCAAGGGAGAGGCGATTGTGGCATTCTCGATCACGGCCAACGGCGGTCTTGGTGCACTGTCCATCGCGCGCAGTTCCGGTTCAGATCAACTTGATCGCGCAGCACTGGACGTCCTGCGCCGCGCCGCCCCATTTCCCCCGCCCCCCAGCCGGACACAGACCCGTTTCACGGTGCGCGTGCGGCTAAAATAGGTTTTTCTGATCGTATCAGCAGTGCGCAAAATTGTCCCGCAGCGATTGAAGCCGTGAACAAGTCCACTCAGTGCGCTCGCCCTGATCCCGCCTGAAAGACGCCCCAAAGCCCCCCAAAAATCACCGTCCGCAACCATCTGAGCGTACCGATGTTCCCGAAAATGGAACCGAGGGCCGCGTGGCGTGTTTGGCCTTGCAAGCTGAAACCATCCTCCGACCGAGGGCACCATTCACAAGGAGTTGAGCCGTGGCAGATCAAACCAATCTCTACCGACCGAGCGCCGACACCCAGTCATCCAACGAAATCAAGGACCGCAAGGTCGTTTCTGGTGACGGTGGTGAGCCGCATCAGGTTGGCGACGGTCCGGTCCTGACCACGTCGCAGGGTGCCCCGGTAGCCGACAACCAGAACACATTGCGGGCTGGTGCGCGTGGCCCGGCCTTGATGGAAGATTTCCATTTCCGCGAAAAGATCTTTCACTTTGATCACGAACGTATTCCGGAACGCGTGGTCCATGCGCGCGGCTACGGTGCCCACGGTTATTTTGAGGCGACCGAGGATCTGTCCGACCTTACCTCGGCCCACCTGTTTCAGGAAAAGGGCCGCAGGGTGCCCGCGTTTGTGCGATTTTCGACTGTTGCGGGCAACAAGGGGTCCGTCGATCTGGCCCGGGACGTGCGCGGCTTTGCGGTCAAGCTCTATACCGAAGAGGGTAATTGGGACATCGTCGGCAACAACATCCCGGTGTTCTTCATCCAGGATGCGATGAAATTCCCCGATCTGATCCATTCGGTCAAGGAAGCCCCGGACCGGGCGTTTCCGCAGGCACAGTCTGCGCATGACAACTTTTGGGACTTCATCTCGCTTATGCCGGAATCCATGCACATGGTCATGTGGGCCATGTCAGACAGGGCGATCCCGCGGTCCTTCCGGTTCATGGAAGGGTTCGGCGTTCATACCTTCCGGTTCGTGAATGCCGCAGGCAAAAGCCAGTTCGTCAAGTTCCATTGGAAGCCGAAACAGGGCCTGCAATCGGTCATCTGGGATGAGGCGGTCAAGATCAACGGGGCCGATCCCGATTTCCACCGCCGCGATCTGTGGAATGCGATCCAGAATGGCGATTTCCCCGAATGGGAGCTGGGCGTTCAGGTGTTCGACGACGCATTTGCCGACAGCTTTCCCTTTGACGTGCTGGACGCGACCAAGCTGATCCCCGAAGAAGACGTGCCTGTGCGGATCGTCGGCCGACTGGTTCTGGACCGTGTCGTGGACAACTTCTTTGCCGAAACGGAACAGGTGGCCTTTTGCACCCAGAACATCGTTCCGGGCGTGGATTTCACCAATGACCCGCTGCTGCAGGGGCGCAACTTTTCGTACCTAGATACCCAGATCAAACGTCTGGGCGGGCCGAACTTTACCCATATCCCGATCAACGCCCCGAAATGCCCCTTCCATCATTTTCAGCAGGACGGGCACATGGCGATGCACAACCCCAAGGGTCGTGCCAACTATGAACCAAACAGCTGGTCCGAAGGCGGCCCGCGCGCCGATCCCGACCGGGGGCACAAGTCGTTTCCCGAACAGATTGACGGCGAAAAGCGCAAGGTTCGTGGTGAGTTGTTCGCGGATCACTACAGCCAGGCCCGTCAGTTCTATAACAGCCAGACCAAGATCGAGCAGGACCATATCGCGAACGCCATCGTCTTTGAGCTGTCCAAGGTCGAGGCCCCGCAGATCCGCGAACGGCTGGTGGCGCACCTGCCCAACATCGACAAAGATCTGGCCAAGGCTGTGGCGGACGGTCTGGGGCTGAAGTCTGTCCCCAAGGCACACAAACCTGCGCGCACCCCGGTCGATGGGCTGAAAACGTCGGATGCCTTGTCGATCCTCAAGAACGGTCCGGACAGTTTCGCGGGCCGAAAGATGGGTTTGTTGCTGAGCGATGGCATTGACGATGGTCTGCTTGACGCCATGACGAAGGCCGTCAAGGACGCAGGTGGCATGGTCGAAGTGATCGCACCCAAGATCGGCGGCATTGTCACCGCTGGCGGAAAGGAAGTCCCGGCCCAGCAGAAGATTGATGGCGGTCCTTCTGTTCTGTACGATGCGGTTGTGATCCTTGTTTCATCGGACGGGGCGAAAGTGCTGTCAAAGATGCACGCCGCCAAGACCTTTGCCGCTGATGCCTTTGCCCACGGCAAGTTTATCGGCGTCGGCGGTGCCGGGGCCGAGCTTCTGAAAGCCGCTGGAGTAGACTCGCCAGACGGTGGCGTCATTGCCCTGGACAAGAACACAGACGCCAAAGACTTTGTCACAACCTGTGCCAAGGTGCGCTTCTGGGACCGGCTTGCCTGAGAAGCCCTGAAGGACGTATAAACCGGGCCTGCACATGGTGATGTGCAGGCCCCAGACACTGAAAAAAAATCGACCGGGGGAAACGTGACCATGCTGGAACCATTCATCAGAACCGGGGTGATCATTGTCGTCGTTATCCTTCTGACCCGGATTCAAGGTCTTCGTTCGTTTTCCAAAATGTCGATCTTTGACTTTGCGATGACCATTGCGACGGGGTCTCTGGTCGCGACGGCCATCGTGGACCAGAGCCTTGACCTGACCATCGCCATTGCTGCCATTGCGGCAATTTTCCTGTTTCAGGGCGCTATCGCCTTGCTGCGGGTGAAATATTCAAACTTTCAGGGTGCTGTGGACAATACGCCGCTGCTGCTGATGGCCGGTCAGAACATCTGTACCGACAACCTTAGAAAAGCGCGCGTGACCGAAGCCGACCTTTTCGCCAAACTGAGAGAGGCCAACGTCTGGGACACCAGACACGTCATCGCGGTCGTGCTGGAAACCACGGGCGATGTCAGCGTCTTGCACGACCCTGATCCGGTGCGCCTGTCACAGTCTGATGTTCTTGGCGGTCTCCGCGGGGTCGAAGGGGCGGACTAAAACTGAAAACGGCTGAAGCGGGTTTTTGATTGTAAATTGGTGCGGGCGGTGGGACTCGAACCCACACGGGGCTGCGCCCCAACAGATTTTAAGTCTGGTATGTCTACCATTCCATCACGCCCGCATCCGGCGCTGTCCTGGGGCGTCGGTCGGACGGCAAACCGGCTGACCATTATTTCTGCCACAAGACATCCGATCTGTAGAAAACTGCGGGCCTCGGCACAAGGCTTTCCCGGTCCAAGGTGATGTCATTCCGCGTAACGCGGCGATTACAACTCTTGGCCGGGCTGCGCCTTCAGAAGATAACGCTCGCTGAGCCAGGGGTTCAGCTTCACCGCTTCGCGCAACACCTCCTGCGCCTCGGCGTCGCGACCAAGCTCCATCAGCGTCATCGCCTTGCCCGAAAGGGCGGCCACATGCGCGGGTGACAGGGCAATCGCGCGGTCGAGATCCGTTAGCGCCGTTTCGAAATCCTGTCGTAGGAAATTGACGAAAGCGCGCTGGTTGTAGCCTTCGGCATACTCTGGGCAATAGGCGATCAACCGGTCGAACGCCCGGGTCGCGCGCAGAAAATCATAGCCTGCCCGCGCCTGCATACCTTCGTCCAAGAGCTGTTGGGCGGGTTCGTCAGGCGCGTCGGCCCAGAATTCCCACATCTGGTTGGAAATCTGGCGGCCCAGCATTTCGTTCGGCGCTTCGCGCACGTCGTCCAGAAGTTGCGACAGCGCCTGCGAATGATCCGGGGCTGGTGGGCAGCCATCGGCCAACAGAGGTGCCGCAAAAAGGCAGAGGGCAAGGGCGAGCTTGAATCTCATGTCTGGATTTTGACGGAGCATGACGCAAGGTCAAGTCACATCTGAGAGACCGATCTCCTTGACCGCCTGCATCGCCACATAGGTCGAGGTCGAGGCGATATGCGGCAATGTGGAAATCCGATCCGCCAACACCTGCCGATAGCTGCGCATATCCGAGGTGCGCACCTTGAGCAGGTAGTCGAAATTCCCGGCGATCAGATGGGCCTGTTCGATTTCGGGAATCCCCGCCACGGCGGCATTGAACGCGGCAAGCGCGTCTTCGCGGGTATCGGTCAGGCGGACTTCGACAAAGGCCACATGGTCGAGCCCCAGCCGGATCGGGTCCAGAATAGCGCGGTATCCGCGGATCGCGCCCAGTTCCTCAAGCCTGCGCAGCCGTGCCTGAGTGGGCGATTTCGACAGACCGATCCGCCGTGCCAGTTCGGTGATCGAAACGCGGCCATCCTCGGCCAGGGTGGTCAAAATTGCACGGTCGAACCGGTCGAGTTCCAGAATGTCACTTTGCATTGCGAATTCCCTCTTGATCAGTCCATCCGATGACCCAGACCGCCGCCGCTCGGGATGTCTGGCTTTGATGTAGGGATCACGCTAGCGCATGTTCCCGTCGTATGCCACGGCCAGTTGACACCGAATTGAGCCAGCGCGCGCCCTGTCGGCAGCAAACTGCGGCGCGACGGTCCGTTCTGGCCCCGGCATCCCTTGACGCCCCACGGAAATCCGCCAAGGTCGGGCGCATGTTTCCCATCCGCGATCATCATCCTTCTGGCACGACGCCCTATGTCACGTATCTGCTGATCGCGGTCAATGTGCTGATATTCATCGCCAATTACCATCTGTTCAGCAATGAGCGCGCGCTTTTTACCTTTTATTTCGACTGGGCGCTGATCCCGGCCAGAATAAGCGCCGGAAGTGGCGAGATCGGGCTGGCCAGTTCGTTATTTCTGCATGGCGGCATCCTGCACCTTGGCGGCAACATGCTGTTTCTCTACATCTTTGGCGACAATATCGAAGATGAGATGGGCCACCTCGGATTTGCCGCCTTTTACCTTGCCTGCGGCATCGGTGCGGGGCTGGCGCAATATATTGCCGACCCCTACTCCCAAGTGCCCACTGTGGGCGCTTCGGGCGCGATTGCGGGTATCATGGGGGGCTATCTGCTGATGTTTCCCAAGGCAAAAGTCGACATTCTGATCATCTTTGTCGTTTTCCTAAGGATCCTGCCGATCCCAGCCTGGATTATGCTTGCCCTGTGGTTCATTTTGCAGGTGTCAGGTGGTTTTGCCGGGGCCACCGACCAAGGCGGCGTTGCCTATTGGGCCCACGTTGGCGGTTTTGTGATCGGTATCGGGCTGACCTTGCCGGTCTGGCTGCGCCGTGGCGGGCCGACCTATTGGGAGCGCACCGATGGCCATCCGCCCTACCCCAAGGCAGAATACAAACTCAGTCACACCAGAGTACCGAAAGTGAGGCCACGACGATGAATGACCCTGTGAAAGTCACCTGCCATTGCGGCGCAGTCGAACTGCGCGTCACCCTGACCGACGGGTTGGCCACCGCACGGCGCTGCGACTGTTCATTCTGCCGCAGGCGCGGCGCACCGGCAGTTTCGGCCCCGCTGGACGGTGTCGAAATCCTGCGCGGTCAGGATAAGTTGACGTTATATCAATGGAATACCAACACCGCGCAACATTATTTCTGTTCGGTCTGTGGCATCTATACCCATCACCGGCGACGGTCGGACCCAACGCAATACGGCATCAACATGGGTGCGATCGAAGGCGTCAACCCGCGCGACCATGAGCCGATCACATGGACCGACGGAGTGAATCATCCGTCGGACAAGTGATCCGCCAGCGGAAGGCCCTGCGGGGCCTGCCGCTCATCTTGGGACAGGCTCAGGTGCCGCGGATAATGCGTGCGAAATGATCGAACAACTGTCCGTTCGCACAAAGCAGAGAGCCGCTCTCGAGTGGTTCCTGCCCTTCGCGTACGCCCTGCATCAGCGCGCCGGCCTCTTGTACGATCAGCGATCCTGCCGCGACTTCCCAAAGCTTCAGCTCGCGTTCCCAGTAGCCATCAAAGCGGCCAGCCGCGACATAGGCTAGATCAAGCGCAGCCGACCCCCATTGCCGCGCACCGGCACATTCCGGCATCAACCGTGCCAGATCCTTTACCGTTGCCGGCAGGGTCTTGCGTGCGCCGTGCGGAACCCCGGTGGCGAACAGTGCCTCGATCATCCGGCTGCGGCCTGAGACGCGCAAACGCTTGGAATCGTTCAGCCAGGCGCCAGATCCCTTTTCTGCGTAGAACATTTCGTCCTTGGCAGGATCAAAGACCACGCCCGCAACGATCTGGCCCTTATGTTCGAGCGCGATAGACACGCCCCAATGCGGCAGGCCGTGCAGGAAATTCGTGGTGCCTGCCAGCGGATCGATGATCCAGCGGCGCGTCGGATCCTGTCCGGCGATCTCTTCGGATTCGGCCCCGAGCCAGCCATAGGTCGTCCGTGCGCCGATGAGTTCGTCGCGCAGAACCTTTTCGGAGGCGTAGTTCGCCTTGCTCACAAAGTCGCCCGCGCCTTTCATCGAGACCTGAAGGTTCTCGACCTCGCGGAAATCCTTGACCAGCGAGCGGCCTGCCTTGCGGGCGGCCTTGATCATGATATTGAGATTCGCGCTGCCCTGCATGTGCCCTGGCTCCCGTTCGTGGTAAGGCCGCGCGTATACGCGCCCTCATCCCGCTTGCCAAGGGCTGACGGGGTTGGTGGTTGATGCAAGCGCCCGGAATGGCCGAAAATCCCGTACGGATCGCATATGGAACCCGTATGGAAAGCGTATGGCTGGCGTATGGTTCGCACCCGCAGCATGAAAAACGCCCGACCCCTGCTAAGGGACCGGGCGCGCACCAATCAAACAAACGGTCGAAGCGTCAGATCAGAAGCGGTAGTTCAGCGACACGTTGGCGGTGGTCGCATCTGCTTCAAAGTCGGTGTCGAACTTGTCGAACTTGTTGTAGAGAACTTCGCCACCGAGGGAGACGTTGGTGGTCAGCATGTGTTCGATGCCCAGACCGGCATAGTAGCCGTTGGAATCGCCGATGGTGTCATTGTCGGTGAACGCCTTGGCGTAACCAGCAGCAAAGTAGGGCAGCGTCTTGCCCATGTCGGCGCCGATCCGGCCACCGGCACGCAGGACGCCGTCAACGTTTGCGCCACCGAGGTCGATGTCGGTCTTGTCATACTGCAGACCGCCACCAACAACGTAGCTGCCCATGTCGTAGTCGTAGCCGGTCTTCACACCGAAGGTGCCGGCGGCGTCATCGTCTTCGGGGTTTTCGCTGTTGAAGCTGCCATAGCCAGCCTGCGCACCCAGCGAGAAACCGGTCCAGTCCTGCGTCGCCACGACGGCTACGGGCGCGGGCGCCATCGGCGCGGGCTCGACATAACCGGCTTCGGGGCTGCCAGCGAAGGCGGGCATTGCGAGGGTGCCCAGCAGGGCGGTGGTGAGTGCGAGTGTACGTGTCATATGCTCTGTCCTTGTTTTCTTTGCTCTCCGGCTTTGTCGTCTTTGTCGCCGGTGACAGGGGGTAAATGCACACGACCCCTTCACAGTTCCAGTCGCAGACGATCACACATTCGTGGCTGCATTTCAGTCACTTACCGCAATATTCTGCACTGCGGCAGGGAACCGGCGGAGGTTGGCCGAAATGCGCGTTTTCGGCGGGTTTCATGGGTCATTTTTGGCCGATGCCATCCTGAACCGGCGGGATCTGGCCGAGGTATGGGCGATTTCTGTCTTTTATAAAGCGTCAGGCTTGCACGCGTGTCACCGAAGCCAGCGGGCTGGGTGAAGGTTTTTGCCGGGTTGTCCCGACACTGGGCAGTGCCTGCGGCTTTGTTCCGGGCTGGGGCGGTGGTGTCTATGGGGACGGTGCAACCCACTCAGGGCGGAGCCGGGGCGGTACCTGCCCGTGGGGTGGCGCTGCGACGGGTGTGCGGGGCACTTTATGCCGGCCACATGCCTCGTTGCTCAGAGGTCGGCGCTGCCCGGCCAAAGCGCCAGCTAGTCCCGCCAAAGGCGAGCCGCTTCCGATTGGCGCTCCTCTGGTGCTGATTCCGATTGGCGCACCTCTGGTGCTGACTCTCTTTGAAGGAACGGACTGGAGCGGTGCGGGGACGGTGTTGTCTGTAGGATCGGTGCAACCCACACAGGCATAGCCGGGACGGTGCCTGCCCGTGGGGTGGCGCTGCGACGATTGTGCGGGGCACTTTATGCCAGCCACATTCGTCGTTGCTCAGAGGTCGACGCTGCCCTGCCAAAGCGCCAGCCCGCCGGACGGGCAGGCGCTGGCCCGGCGCCTTCGGCTTGATTCCGGGCGAGGTACCCCGCCCTACGAGTTGCTCTCAGCCAGCGTGTTTATTTGATTTAAGTGTAATTAGGTAATTTGAAAATGCGCTACACGCTACAAGCATAAACTTTGCGTCAGCTTGGGAAATTGAACTCTCCTCAAGAAGTGCGTGTCGAACACCATCTGCGTCAGAGGTAAATGCGAATATCTTTTCAAATCCAGAACGCAGCGCAGGATGAATAGAAAATTCACTTTCGATCATCTTCAATGGCTTTTCTACACCCACAGTTTTCTTCCCGGTCACGTACCTCACAGCTGCTTCCACAGCAGAAATGGATTCTTTAACGCTATTTCGATAGTCAGCGTCGGGAACTTTGGAATATAAGGCGGCAGATACGCGAATATGTTCTGAAACGCCATGGCTGAGGCCATTCTCGCCAGCGGCACTGATCTCAGCAAGCTCCAACTCGTTGGTTATTCTTACGAACTGGCCAGCTGAAATTCTGAACTGCGCTCTCTCTCGAGATAAAATATCATTACATAGATCTTGAAATTTATGAACATTCACGGAGCCTTCTGGCGAATCCAAGCTAAGAATGAATTCCACAAACTCATACACCTTGTGAAAATCCTCTCTGAAGAAGAAGTTCTTAATTACTTGTAAATACTTCCAAGGCTGACGTGGCATCTCATCCCAAGACACACGAAAATAATGAAACTGGACTCTCTTGGATATATATTCAAATTTTGAAGAGTATTGCGCCGCGCTGTAATAATCGTCACCGTCACTTCCTATATCGTCAAAATAAAATACTCTTAGAGCATCCCAAAGCCCACTTCTCAAACTTGGCGGCATATCTTCGACTGGCAGTTCAGTAGTGCTTTTGATGAAGCCAAACCTTTCTGAAAAGCTTGTCATCCCATCACCCCCTTGAACTCCCGCCATTCGCCCTTGCTCATGCCGGAGGTTTCCTGCGTGACCTCTTCGCCCTTCAGCATCCGCCGGACACACTCAAGCGCGGTGCCGGACAGGGTCGCGCCGCCCATGCGGTAGTCGGCAAAGGCGGCATAGGCAAAGGGCACCCAGTCGGCGACGACGCGGCAGATGGCGTCGGCGTAAACGCGGATTTCGTATTGCGCGTGGGCGTCGGCGCGCAGGCGCAGGAAGTGCAGCAGGTTGTGCAGGTCCACCTTCCAGTACCACTGGGTGTAGATGTTGGCGGGCAGGTTCATCCGGGCGAGTTCGCGGGCCAGACCCTGCTGACCGTCCTGCGAGATCATCTCTTCGTAGTGGTCATAGGCGCGCATCGCGTCGTCGCGCAGATAGCGCAGGACACGCTCGGCCTCTTCGCCCGACAGCGCCTCTCCCCTGCCCTGATTGTTCACGGTGCTCTGGGCGTTCAGGGAATCGGCGGCGGGGATATAGAATTCACGATCAAGGATCGAATAGCGGGCCGAGTATTCATTGACGTTGGCGGTGCGGTGGCGAATCCACTGGCGGGCGACAAAAACGGGGAGTTTGACGTGCAGCTTGATCTCGCACATCTCAAAAGGGGTCGAGTGCCAGTGCCGCATGAGATAGCGGATCAGGCCTTCGTCGTTCTGCACGGATTTGGTGCCACGGCCATAGGACACGCGGGCGGCCTGACAGATGGCATTGTCGTCGCCCATGTAGTCGATGACGCGGACAAAGCCGTGGTCGAGGACGGGGATCGCGGAATAGAGGTGCTTTTCGATGCCGGGGGCGGTGGCGCGCAGGGTGGGCTGCGGATCGCTGCGCTGCGCGTCGATTTCGGCTTGCTGGTCGGCGGTGACGTTCGAAGCGTTCGGCGAAGTCGGGGTCATGGCGATTCCTTTCCCACAAGATGAGTCGAGGGCGACTATATCTTGGCGAGCGCCTGCAAGAAACCACCAGATCGGGTGCGGGGGAATTAACGTCAGAGGAATCATGGCCGCCCTGCGGAGGGGACGTATTTCGGGCATTGCCATCACGATTAAGGGAGCATGGCGGGATCGCTTGAAGAATCACGCAGGTGGCGTTTAACGCAGTGAATCTTGGCCGATCCCCCAAAAAATGGACCCCTGACATGCCGTGGAAACCCATCGCGATCTTTCTCAGTCTTGCAACTGCGGCCACGGCCCAGACATCCGACTTTGGCTCGGGGGGCGGTGGCGTCGGGACGTGGTCCACGCGGCTGTCCTTTGGCATGTCGCGCACGTCGAACATCAACAGCGGCTATGCCCGCGCGCCGATGGACCTGCAGGATCTGCCCTTCAGTTTCGCGCTTGAGAGCGGCGAAGATTCGGTGGCGGCCACCCGGACCGGGGTTGGCATCGCGACGGCTGGCACGCTGGCAGAGGGCGGGTCGGCCAGAACATTGCTGAACCTGTCGGCCTACCGCGAGACCGTGATCCTGACGGATAGCCATACCGAGCTCGACAGCGGTGATTTCACCCTGACCAGCCTGACCGCCGGGGTGAACCAGTCGTGGTTCCGCCTTGGGGATCGGCTGACCCTGGGGACCGAGGCGACGCTGGGTCAGGTGTTTCTGGGCGGTGATCCGCTTTATGCCAACCTCAACCTTGGCGGGTCGGTGCGCTATGCCTTTTCACCCGGCATGACGGGGCATTTGCGCGCGATGCGCGAGGCGCAGAAGGGCTATGATGATCGTGCCGACGCCCATGCCTGGCGCGGATCTGCGGGTGTGACGACGATGCTTTCGCAGGGGCATGAGGTGAGCGCGAGTTTCAACTATGCCGAGGGCAGTTCTTCGGAGGACTACCTTGATTATGCGGATCACGAGATTGCCCTGCGGCTGGCGTTGGCGCAGCCTGTGCTGGGGGCTTCGGTCGAGTTGGGGCTGAGCGCGGACCACAATCACCATGCGCGCAACGCGTTTTCGGGCGGCAAGCGCGACGACGACACGGTTCGTGCAGAGGTGACGATGCTCTTTGACAGCTATGACTTCAACGGGCTGGTGCCCAGCGTATCGTTGCAGGGCCGCAAGACGGATTCAAATATCGACAATTACGATTCAAAAGAGGTCGGATTGGAGTTGGGGCTGCGTTCGCAGTTCTGATCCCTCGACTTTCCCGCACCGCCGCCTAATCTGTGGGGCAACGGAAATATGAGGAAAGAGGAAGATCCCATGCCGATCCGCTATCTGCACACCATGGTGCGCGTCAAAGACCTTGACGCCTCCATCGCATTTTTCAAACTGCTGGGGCTGAAGGAACGCCGCCGGATGGACAGCGAAGGCGGTCGGTTCACGCTGGTTTACCTGTGCCCGCCGGATCAGGATGACGGCACGGCGGATGTGGAGCTGACCTATAACTGGGATGGCGACGAGGGTCTGCCATCGGATAGCCGACACTTTGGCCACCTCGCCTATACGGTCGAGAATATCTACGACATGTGCCAGACATTGATGGACGCGGGCGTGACGATCAACCGCCCGCCGCGCGATGGGCATATGGCCTTTGTCCGCTCACCTGACAACATCTCGATCGAGCTGCTCCAGCAGGGCGATGCCCTGCCCCCGGCCGAACCCTGGGCCAGCATGGAAAATACCGGACACTGGTAAGTGCTGCGCGCCGCCTGCATTGCGATCACATTCTGGGCCGGGCCTGTCCTGGGCCAGAGTGGCGATGCCTGCAGGCTGGCGCTGGTTCTGGCGCTGGATGTGTCGTCTTCTGTGGATGCGACTGAGCACCTATTGCAGCGGGACGGGCTGGCCGCAGCGCTGGACGATCCCGATATTCGCGGCGCGATTCTGCAGGGTGCGCCGGGGGGCGTCGCGCTGTCGGTTTATGAGTGGAGCGGGCGGCAGAGATCCGTGACCATTCTGGACTGGACCCTGCTGCGCAGCGACGTCGATATTGATACGGCGGTTGCGACCCTGCGCCGAACGCCGCGCAGCGAGACACGTTATCCCACCGCCATGGGCTTTGCGCTTGGCTATGGGGCCACTTTGATGGCCCGGTCCCCGGATTGTTCGCGCCGGGTGATCGACCTGTCCGGCGACGGCATAAGCAATGACGGCTTCGGCCCCGAACTGGCCTACAAGCATTTCCCGTTTGACGGCGTCACGGTGAACGGCCTTGCGGTGCTGGGCGCCGACCCGCAGGTGCAGGACTATTTCGAGGATTTCGTGCGTCACGGTCCGGGGGCATTTGTCGAGATTTCACAAGGCTATGAAGGCTATCGCCGTGCAATGACCCGCAAGCTGTTCCGCGAAATCAATGACATGGTGATCGGGTCGCGTGCCCGGCCCCATTCCGAGGCACGCGGATGAAGGCGCTGGCGCTGTTTGTCCTGCTTTGTTGGGCCGGGGGCGCGCAGGCGGCCTGTCGGCAGGCGCTGGCGCTGGGGTTGGATGTGTCGGGGTCGGTTGACGCGCGGGAATACCGGTTGCAGCTGGATGGTCTGGCAGGCGCCTTGAACCATCCCGAAGTGCGCGAGGCACTGCTGGCCATGCCCGGCACACCGGTGCGCCTTGCGGTCTATGACTGGAGCGGCCCGCAGGATCAGCGGCTGGTGCTGGGCTGGACCGAGGTGACAGATTCGGCGGCGCTGGACGGGATCGTGGCACAGTTGCGATCTACGGGGCGGGGACCGGGCGATCCGTCAACCGCCATTGGGGCGGCGATGATGTTTGGCGCAGCGCTTGTGGCACCGCAGGGGGATTGCTGGAAACGGACGCTGGATATTTCGGGCGATGGCAAATCCAACACTGGCCCGCATCCGCGCGACGCCCATGGTGGGCTGGGCGGAATCACCGTGAATGCGCTGGTGGTTGGTGCGGATCAGATCGGCACCGGGCTGGCGGATTTGAGTGACTATTTCCGCGCCTATGTGATTTCTGGCGCAGATGCCTTTGTGGAAACCGCCCTGGGATTCGAGGATTTTGAGGCGGCCATGGTTCGCAAGCTCAAGCGTGAGTTGATCGGACCGGTGTTTTCGCGGCGCTGACGGATCAACGACTGCGGGTTTAGCAGCTGCGGAAGCCCTGACGGATCAGCTGAGCGCCGCTCACGCTTTCATAGCCGTCGATGCGGTGGCGCCATGAGGCCATGAAAACGCCGCGCAGTTTGGCCGGGAAATTTCTGGACATGACGTTGGACCAGAAATCGAACTGGTCACGCGGCAGCGGACGGCCATAAGAGCTGGGACCGTGAAAGCCAAAGACCGTGTTGGGATTGACGCAAACATTACGCGCCCCAAGGAACATCGTGCAGGATGACAGGCACAGATTTCCGCGGATTTCCACTTTTCTACCGTCGCGGCGCAGCTGTTCAACCAGTCTTGCGCGATCCTTCAGCAACCCGCCGCGATCGTTCCCGATCACCAGCACGCGACCGGACTGAACCCACTTCTGAGCAGCGCTGGCTTGGCTGGCGGCGAGGGATGAGAGGCCGAGGGGCAAAACGAAGAAAAGTAGAAGAAGCGCAAAAGCTTGACGGTTCATGGCACTATCCTAAATAAACTGGCTTTGGCAGAAGGCGCCAAAATTCTCAGTGACGGGACACAACCGAACTATCGAAAAAAAACAGGGTAATAATGTGGCCTAACGAGGGCGTTTTCAGAGCAGGTTAATCAAAGATTAATTAATTCGGATAAACTTAATGTTATCTAAGCGGGTGTCAACCCGTTTTTCAGTGACGTCGAATATAGAATTAAATCAAGCGATTACAGCGCATTACACCGATTTTCAGGAGAAATTGGAGCAGAGTGAACATACCGCCAGTCGATCTCTGAGGCGTTACGGCCGATCTTGAGCGGCTGACCTCGGGACACCGAAACCGCGTATTTTGAACGCCGGGCATGGGGCACAAACTGGTTTTCTGCCGTTCGGGCGGGATGCGGCTGCGATGATCTGGCAGAAATGCGTACAGGAACGGGCGCGGCAGAGCGGCTTTGTAGTGTCGGCTCTGTTGCCCAGAAAATCGGGACGTCTGATCGAGTACGGATGGACATGTGAGACCTTCGCGGACGGACGCCCCATTGCGGCGCAGGACTTGCCGTCGCTGCGCGCCGCGATCTGTCGATTTCACGACATGACAGAGGCGTTGCCGCAGCGCCCCGGGTTTCTGTCCTTAGAGGAGTTACTGACCGGGATTTGCGGGGGTGATGTCGACCCGTGCAGGATGCCCGAAGCTCTGATCAAAGCCTGCCGCAGCGCGCGGCGTTCTGGTGGGGCGGAGGGCTGTTGTTCATGGGGATCTCTAACCCTGACAACATCCTGAGATGCCCGCATGGGCGAACGGCGCTTCTGGATTGGGTGACTGCCGCTGCGACCTTGTGCTGTTCGATACAGGGCAGCTGCGAATCGTGAGCGCAATTGAAAGACAGGCGCTGATCGCATGGGAGGTTGCGTGCTCATGGCAGTTGGAGCCGGGGCATGGCAGACAGATGGCAACCCGTCTGACCAGGAAACGTGCCTATGCAGAACCCTGAGAGGGGGCCCGGTCGACACGCGCGCAGGGCCGTCCGTGCGCAGCCTGCATCAACTTGGAATAATATCAGTAGATATAGCGGATCTGGTCGGTCCAGTAGCGTTCCATCCGACGCAGGGACGAGGTGATATCTTCGACCCCGGAAGGCCCCAGAACACCTTTTGATTCCAGACCAACCGCATGACGTGCGAACAGTTCGGATACCACATCGCGGATATCGCGGCCCTTGGACGTCAGCCGAACCCGGACCGAGCGGCGGTCGATTTCGCAGCGCTGATGGTGCATGAAGCCCATCTCGACGAGTTTCTTGAGGTTATAGCTGACATTGCTGCCCTGATAGTAACCGCGCGTCTTGAGTTCGCCTGCCGTCACTTCATTATCACCGATGTTAAACAGCAAGAGCGCCTGCACCGCGTTAATTTCCAACACGCCGACACGTTCGAATTCGTCCTTGATCACGTCCAGTAAAAGGCGGTGCAAACGTTCAACCAACGCCAACGCCTCAAGGTAACTGGCCATGAAGTCATGGTCGTTACCCTTACCGAGTGAGGAATGTATGCTCATTATCTTCTCCGCCTGATGCGCTGTGCAGACATTTGGCGAAAAAAGACAAAAAAGCGTAAATTTTCAGAGGGATTACTAAAAAGCTGCCTATCCGGTCGCGATTTCTCGGATATCCGCAACGAGCGGTACAAATCTGTCGGGCGCGGGCAGCTGACCGGTCACCCATTGATAGAGGTCCTGATCGTTTTCAGACAGCAGCGCGTCGTAGATTTGCAGCCCGTCCTGGTCCATCTCCTCCAGTCGCGCACCGGCATAGCGGATCAGGATCAGGTCCATTTCCTTGATCCCGCGCCGCATCGACCGCATGTGCAGCCGCTTGATCGTGGTTTCGCGCGTTTCGGAGCCGGTCATTGCGTGTCTTTCAGGGTCTTGCGCAGGGCCTTTTCCAGCCGTCCAAGCCGGGCAACCTGTTCTGTCATGTGGGTCTGGATGTCACGAATATCGACGAGCATCTGTTTCATGTCCGCAGGCATGGGCTCCATATCCGGGGATTCCAACCCGTCGCCTTCGCCGGTCAGCAGCCAGGTCATCGACACGTTCAACATGCCCGCCATCATCGACAGGCGGTTGGCGCGCGGTTCGGCCACGTCTTCTTCCCAATGCTGCAGGGTCTTGAGCTTTACCCCAAGCCGCTTGGCCAGCTGTTCCTGGGTCATTTCGGTCGCCTCGCGCGCCGCCGCGACTCGGTCACCAAAAGTGGCCGCATCGGGGCCGTACCAGTTGTCGTCGTTCATATCCCTGTCCCTTTCGGCCAAAGCCGCTTGATCGGTCATTGGGCGCACCCTATGACGAAGTGTGCCTCAATTCAAATCGGTGATCCCCTTATGACTTTCCTGTCCAAGACCCTTGCCCGTGTGAAACCGTCGCCCACTGTCGCCATCACGCAATTGGCGCGTGAACTGGCCGACAGCGGCAAGGACGTGATCGGATTGGCGGCCGGAGAGCCGGATTTCGACACGCCGGACAACATCAAGGCGGCCGGCATCGCGGCGATCGAGGCGGGCAAGACGAAATACACTGCCCCTGATGGCATCCCGGAACTAAAGCGCGCGATCTGCGACAAGTTCCTGCGCGAGAATGGTCTGAGCTATCAGCCATCTCAGGTGAGCGTGTCGACGGGGGGCAAGCAGGTGCTTTACAACGCCTTCATGGCGACGCTGAACCCCGGTGACGAGGTGGTGATCCCCGCGCCCTACTGGGTCAGCTATCCCGACATGGTGCTGCTGGGCGGCGGCACGCCGGTGGTGGTCGAGACCTCGATCGAGACCGGATTCAAGCTGACACCCGAGGCGCTGGAGGCGGCGATCACGCCGCAGACCAAGTGGTTCCTGTTCAATTCGCCCAGCAACCCCACCGGGGCGGGTTATACATGGGACGAACTGAAGGCCCTGACCGATGTGCTGATGCGCCATCCCCACGTCTGGGTGATGACGGACGACATGTACGAACATCTGGCCTTTGACGGGTTTGAGTTCTGCACCCCGGCGCAGGTCGAGCCGGGGCTGTATGACCGGACGCTGACCTGCAACGGCGTGTCCAAGGCCTATGCCATGACCGGCTGGCGCATCGGCTATGCCGCCGGGCCCGAGGTTCTGATCACGGCGATGCGCAAGATGCAGACCCAATCCACCACCAACCCCTGTTCGATCTCGCAATGGGCGGCGGTCGAGGCGCTGAACGGGCCGCAGGATTTTCTGGCTGAACGGGCCGAGGCGTTCCGGGCGCGGCGCAATCTGGTCGTTGAGATGCTGAACGCTGCCGCCGGCATCACCTGCCCGGTGCCCGAGGGTGCGTTCTACGTCTATCCGTCGATTGCCGGTTGCATCGGCAAGACCAGCGCAGGCGGCACCCTGATCGACAGCGATCAGGCCTTTGTCACCGCCCTGCTGGAAGAGGTCGGCGTCGCGGTTGTGCATGGCGCGGCCTTTGGCCTGTCGCCGCATTTCCGGGTGAGCTATGCCACATCCGAGGCGGTGCTGACCGAGGCCTGCACCCGGATTCAGAAGTTCTGCGCCGGGCTTAGCTGACCCGCGATCCCCCGCCGGGGACCTTCGGCGGGGGATTGCGGCACAGGCTGACCTAGGGGTGCGATGCGATCAGGGACTTTCACCAGATCGCCCCCTCTGCCATACTCCCCGCCAACCAAGATCAACAAAAGAGCAGCATCCATGGCCGAAGACCTCCTCTCCGGACAGCCGTCCAATACCTATGACGCCTCCTCGATCCAGGTGCTTGAGGATATGGAACACGTCCGCCTGCGCCCCGGCATGTACATCGGCGGCAAGGATGACCGTGCGCTGCATCACATGGTTGCCGAAATCATCGACAACTCGATGGACGAGGCGGTGGCCGGTCACGCCACCTGGATCGAGGTTGAGCTGCACGCCAACGGCCATGTTTCTGTGCGTGACAACGGGCGCGGCATCCCCGTCGGCGCGCACCCCAAGGACCCGTCGAAGAGCGCGCTTGAGATCATCTTTTGTACGCTGAACGCGGGCGGCAAATTCAGCGGCGACAGCTATGAAACCTCGGGCGGCCTGCACGGCGTCGGGTCATCGGTTGTGAACGCGCTGTCAGACCATTTGCGGGTCGAAGTGGCCACCAACCGCGAACTCTATGCCATGGAGTTTTCGCGCGGGGTCCCCCAGGGCAAGCTGGAAAAGATCGGCGCGGCCCCCAACCGGCGCGGAACGTCGGTAACCTTCCACCCTGACCCGGAAATCTTTGGCGCGCTGAAGTTGAAATCCGCGCGGTTGTTTGCGATGGCGCGGTCCAAGGCCTACCTGTTTTCCGGCGTGAAAATCCGCTGGAAGACGGCGATTCCGGACGGCGACACGCCGATGGAGGCCGAATTCCACTTTCCCGGCGGCCTTGCGGATTATCTGAGCGACACGATGGGCGGGGCGACGACCTATGCCGAAAAGCCGTTCGCCGGAAAGGTCGAGTTCCGCGAGAAGTTCGGCCAGCCGGGCAAGGTCGAATGGGCGATAAACTGGACCCCGTCGCGCGACGGTTTCATCCAGTCCTATTGTAACACCGTCCCCACGCCCGAGGGCGGCACCCATGAGGCCGGGTTCTGGGCTGCAATCCTCAAGGGCATCCGCGCCTATGGCGAGCTGGTCAACAACCGCAAGGCGTCGTCCATCACCCGAGAAGATCTGACGGCGGGGGCTGGTGCGCTGGTGTCCTGTTTCATCCGCGAACCGGAATTCGTGGGGCAAACCAAGGACCGGCTGGCCACGACCGAAGCGTCCCGCATGGTCGAATCCGCCGTGCGCGACCATTTCGACAACTGGCTGGCGGCGGACACGAAATCCGCCGGGGCGATTCTGGACTTTCTGGTGCTGCGGGCCGAGGAACGGCTGAAGCGGCGGCAGGAAAAGGAAACCCAGCGCAAGACGGCCACGAAAAAGCTGCGCCTGCCGGGTAAACTGACGGACTGCACGTCGAAGAACCGCGAAGGCACGGAACTGTTCATCGTCGAGGGCGATTCGGCTGGTGGATCGGCCAAGGGCGCGCGGTCCCGTGAAAATCAGGCGCTGCTGCCGCTCAAGGGCAAGATCCTGAACGTGCTGGGCGCGGCCTCGTCCAAGCTGGGCACCAACGCCGAAATCTCGGACCTGTGCGAGGCGCTGGGGGTCGGCATGGGCAGCCGGTTCGTCCTGGACGATCTGCGCTATGACAAGATCATCATCATGACCGACGCGGACGTCGACGGCGCACATATCGCCGCGCTGCTGATGACGTTTTTCTTTACCCAAATGCGCCCGCTGATCGACAACGGCCACCTCTTCCTAGCCTGCCCGCCGCTGTACCGGCTGACGCAGGGGGCCAAGCGGCTATATGTGGCGGATGACGCGGAAAAAGACATGTGGATGGAAAAAGGTCTGGGCGGCAAGGGCAAGATCGACGTGCAGCGATTCAAGGGTCTGGGCGAGATGGACGCAAAGGACCTGAAAGAGACGACAATGGACCCCAAATCCCGCAAGCTGATCCGGGTAACGATCGACGAGGATGAACCGGGCGAGACCGGCGATCTGGTCGAACGCCTGATGGGCAAGAAGCCCGAATTGCGCTATCAGTATATTCAGGAGAACGCGCGGTTTGTGGAGGAGTTGGATGTTTGAGTTTCAAAAGACTATACAAGTTCTACTCTGAAAAAAGCGCCATGCGAAATCTTGAGCAGCGGCGCTTAAAAATAAGCCGACTCCAAGATATAAATGATCCATTCGAGTGGAACCCCTATCGCCTCGACAAAGCCGAAGACAGAAAAACTTGGGAGAAACTCCGCGAGCAGCTCTGGCGCGACAAGGGGTTAATTTCATTTTCAGATCGATGGAGCAATCCGGTTTTGTGGTCCCACTACGCAGAATCACATAAAGGTTTATGCCTAGGATTCGATATAAGTGATAAAATTGCATTTCCCGTACTCTATAAAAACATTCGGCAAAAACTCCCATCACTTCAACAGATCGCCAATGAAAGAGATTGGGAATCCCTTAAAGATGCCAGCCTAATTAAGTATTCACACTGGCGTTACGAAACGGAATGGAGAATACTTACCGGAATTTCCTCAAAAGAGGAAGAAGGTCTATATTTCGAACCGTTTTCGGGAAAATTGAAATTAAAGGAAGTCATTATTGGTGCACACTCTTCTGCTAAATCAGAGGAGATCCGCAAACTTGTTGGGGAGGATGTGGAAATTTCCACAGCGAGGCTGGCCTTCAAGACTTTTAAAGTTACGAAACAATGGGATAAAGGGCTCCAAAAGTAGATATTCTACAAACATCTATTCCATTATTTTTGCCTCAAGACCGCGGGTGGGCGCTCCTTACGGTTGTGAATGGCAGTTTATCGTGCTGCCGCATCTGCCCTCGAAACAGAGCGCCACGTCAACAGAGCGCCCGCCGTCACGCCAGAGGCGTGCCTGCGGCACGACGGGGCGGTCGGGCGCTGCCCGGCGGCGCGAGCGCCTTGATTCCGGGCTGGGGCTGTGGGGGGCGGGCGCGTTACTCCGCGACCTGAATGCTTTTCAGCCAGGCCACCAGATCGACCACCGGGCCGGAGGTCAGGATGGGCTGGCCCGCCGGGGTCTTGACCGCCGCGCCCGGGGCCTCGTCAAACAGCTGTCCGTAGATCGGCATGGGGGATCCGTGGCTGACCAGCGGCTCGCGTCCGTCGATGCGCATGACCACGCGCAGCACGGGAAATTCGTTGTCATTGCGAAGGGTCAGCCGGGTCAGGTCGGTCGGCTGAATGAGCAGGATGGGCGCCATCGGACCACCGCCCGCCGCATCGGCCCCATGGCAGACGGCGCAGTGGCGCGCGAAATGCTGCGCCCCGAGCGCCGGATCAGCATCCTGCGCCCCCGCCTGCGCGGCGCACAGCCCCGTCAGGGCAAGCGTGAGTGCGGAAATCAAACGGTTCATGTCATGTCCTTTCAACTGGCACGCCCCGAGGGTACCACATCACCGCCGGGTCGCGATTTGACTCAGGACAACCCGGCCGACCCGCTGCGCGGTAAATATATTCGCGCTGCTGCGGCGCGCGACCCTTGCGCAAAACACCGTTTCGCCCCACCTTTCGTTATGCAGGACCGCCGCTGGCCAAGGCCGCGCGACCTGCTGCCTCACCGGTGACATCGCCCTGACCGCATCGGTCAGGCCACCCTGCCCCGCCTGAGCATCCACCCGATGGGCATGACGCCGTTCGGGAATCTGTGCGAAGGAATATCCCCATGTCCAAGGAAAAGAACCGCGGCAACAAGGAAACCAAGAAGCCGAAGAAGGAAAAGGTAAAGGTGCTGGCGACTGCCAACTCCGGGGCCAAAGGCGCCACCACCATTTCCGGCAAAAAGGTCAACTGAGCCCACAGAGGGACCCCGCGGACCGCCTGGCGGCGCGGGGCCTCTCGTTACGAGGCGCGCCATACACACGGCGAGGTGATGCCCTGACACTTGCCCCACCCCATCACATGGGCTCCTATCGTTTCATGCGCGCGCTTTTTATGGTCATGTTTGTTCTGTCCGCCTGCGGTCGTCCCCTGACCCCGCCAGAGCGCGCCTATGTTCAGGCTTTGCAGGGGGATCAGACCGATACATCCCGCGTGCGTCTGATCGACGGGCATCCCGGGGCGGCTGTCACCTTTCAGCGGCCGGTGCGCCCGCGCCTGACCTGTTCGGAGCGGATCTGGCCCCCGTCGCGCGGCGAAGTGGTGACGGTGCAGCCCGGCGGCATGGCGATCTTCAACCACATGATGTTCCGCGACGACCTCTATCGCGATGATTTCCTTTCGGAATACCCCGAAGTTATCGACCTTGCCGACGCCATGCTGCTGGCGCATGAAATGACCCATGTCTGGCAATGGCAGAACCGCAAGCGCACCGGGTACACCCCGCTCAGGGCCGCATCCGAGCATAGCAGGACCCCCGACCCCTATCTGTTCGAAGAGGATACGTCGGTGGCTTTCCTTGATCACGGATTTGAACAGCAAGGCGCGATTGTCGAGGAATACGTCTGCTGTGCGCTGCTGGATTCCGAAGCCCCGCGCACCGCACGCCTGCATGCGATGATCGCCGAGGCGATGCCGATGTCCCGGCTGGATGAGGTGCTGGACTACCGCGCTGTGCGCATGCCCTGGAGCGGGGTCAAGGTCGAGGGGATCTGCCGCTAGGCCTGTGGCTGTGTGCGAGGCTGGAGGACAAGCGTGACCGGGTCGAGCCTACTCCGGTCAACAGAGAATGAACCGAACCAAGGCAATCAATTGGCACCGACACGAATGGCGGCTGCGGTTTTCGGCAGACCTGACGCAAACTCAGACCACGGCGGTCAGATACGGCGCCGGGCTGTCCCCCCCTTCGGGCCAGGGCGCATAGGCGCCATCCACCCGCAGGCTGACACGCACCGACCCCGGCCGTTCGCGACGGGCCCGAAGCGATATTTGGCGGCCGTCGAAATCACGCAGGTCCAGTGTTGCGGGCAGGCCATCACCTTCGAGCGCCTCGCGCAACATTGTCAGCGCAAGGCTTTGTCCAAGACGCAGGCTCTGACGGTTCTCAACGTCATAGAAACCACCCGCAATGCTGCGCGCCAAGGCCACGTTTCTGGCCAGTTTGTCCAGTTCCCGCGCAAGGTCGGGATGACCGTTCGCCGCAGAATTGTGATCCGGAGAGGTGGCAAATAACGCCTTGAGCAGCGTGACCTGCGTGCCCGCCAGCACCGCCCGCCCGACACCCAGCGCCGGGCAAAGCCGGTTGCTGCCCTTTTCGACCGGGGGCAGGATCAGGTTCTGGCGCAATGCGAGCGGGGTCCAGCCTTCGATCACGCCGCCGGCGTCATCGGGCATGGCAAAGCTTCCGGTGCCTTCGACGCCGTTAAGCCGCGCGATCCAGTGCAACAGGCGCGGCGTGCAGGCGTTCAGCCGGTCCAATGCGGCCTGTTCGAGCATGGCTTCGGGACCGGCACGCATGTCTTCGCCAGACTGCATCAGCGCCCAACGGGCTGCGACGACTCCGGGCCGGGCAACGCGGGGACCGCGAGAGTTGCGGCGGCAGACCTCTTCGGCACGGCGCGCCGCGTTCAGCATCAGCGTGAAAATCCGCGACCCGGTCCAGCGTGCGCCGCCCAGCGCCTGCATCAGCCCCGGATCCATCGGTTTTTCCTGGGTAAATAGTTGCAGCGCTGCGTTGAAATAGGCCTGGCTGGGATGGCGGCGGTGCATCTGGATCGCCAGATCGCGCGGGGTGCGCATATCCGGAATCGCCGGGTCGCTCCGTCCGGGCATTGGCAGGCTCGCGCCGCAGGCGGCCTCGATCCAGCGCAGCCAATGCGACATCGATTGCGCCGGCCCCGGATCACCGACACCCGGAACGCCAAGTGCTCTGCCGCCCGGACCAGCGGCGCGCGGTCGGGCCGCGTCGAAAAATGCCGAAAGGACAGGTTCGGCTGTGGCGGGTGATGTGGGGAGAAGATGGGGCTGACCATCGCACCGGATTGGGGATGCGGCACAATGGTCAGCATCACCCGGCACACTCAGGGAGAGAAGATCTGAGAGCGGGCTGTCGCCGGACAGGGGAGAAGAGTGGCGGGGTTGCCACGGGAGTTGGCGCAGTTCCGTCTGCAGTTCGTGCAGGGTGAATTCTGTAGCTCCATCGATCCGGACGCCGCGCTGCGGGTCGGAGAGGTCGGCAAAGGGGATGTCGCGCAGCAGGGTCAGCGCATAGATTCGCGCCATTTCGCAGGCCAGCGCATCGGCATCCATCATCGGGCGTCGGGTGACCGGGGGGGGCGAAGAAGCGGGCGCGGCAGGTTCTGTGACGGTCTTGCCACCGTAAATCACGGTGAAGGCGGCGGGTCGGATACGGGTATCAGCGATCATGGCGGTTTCCCCTGGAGGTTCCGGCGCCGACCAAGTTGTCGATACGGCGCTCCTATTCGTTAACGTAAAGTAAACAGGCCAGCGTGATCGCTCCGTGAACTCCGCGGCAATTGGGCATGAATTCCCCTGCGTCAACTTGTGTCAGCACCTCATTTTTCGTGAAAAAAGCGCAAACACGGAGCGGTCGCTTGACGTTAGGGCCACTGACAGCGTTTTCTGAGACAAGAGATAGTTAATAGATTGGAATGCAGCATGGTCCTTACCTGGTCGCCGCCGGTGTCCGCCGAATTCTGGGACGCCTATCTGGATTGGTCCTGGCTGCTGCAGGAACGGCGCGCAGCGCTGTCCCCGCCTCCGGTGCACACGCCAGACTGGTTCACGCCGATGTTTGTGCGGCTCAAGGCCAGTGGCACCCCGCCCAGTCTTGAAAAGACGCGCAAGACCATCCTGAGACATGTCCGAACGCCCGGCGATCCCTTGATGATGGACCCGCAGGAATTCCGTCGGCTGAAGGCCCGCAGTCGTCCCAACGATCCCCTGCAGGGCCTGCCGGATGAATACTGGCTTTACCTGCGGCGTGGTACGCCGCCGTCAGACTACGGCGATCTAATGGAATTGATTGACGTGGGGTATCCCGTCAATCTGGATGCCTCTGGATCGCACTCGTGGCTGGATGAAGAGGATGAGGTTGAAACCAGCAAGCCTGAAAAGTCGGGCAAGTCCCGCCCGATCGTGGCGATCATCGACGACGGCATCGGCTTTCTGAATGCCCGATTCCGCAAACCGACACGCAACGGGAAATACCGTACACGGTTTCATGCGGTCTGGTTGCAGGCGCTTGAAACGCGCCGCAGGGGCCCCGGCCCGCGTCGCGCCCTGATCGGTGAAATCCTCAGCCGTAAGGACATAAACAAATGGGTGCGCAAGGGGCAGGAGCTTGAGGAATCAGCGGTCTATACCCAGCTGAGCCAGCAGCTTTTCGGAATGAATGAGCCCAAGTCGTTGGTCTTTGGCACCAGTCACGGCACGCATCTTCTTGATCTTGCTGCCGGGGCGAACCCCGAAGATGGCGACGACCCCGTGCACCGCTGGCCGCTGATCGGCGTGCAGCTGCCCCCCGAGGCGGTTGCCGACACATCCGGCATGCGGTTTGAAAGCTACATGGTGCAGGCGGTGCGCTGGATCCTGTCCGAGGCGGCAAGGATCAACAAAAAGGCACCGGTTATCATCAACCTGTCGCTTGGCATGTTGGCCGGGCCCAAGAACGGCACCAGCTTTGCCGAATACCAGATCGCGCGCGAGGCCGCGCTTTGGGAAGAAGTCACCGGCCAGCCGGTGCGCATCGTCTGGGCCTTTGGCAACAACCGGCGCAGCCGTCAGGTGGCGCAGTTCGACTATGACCCGGGTGCGGGCGTGATCGAACATCAGATCACATGGCGCGCCCAGCCCGACGATCTGACGGCCAGCTACATGGAGATTCGCACAGCCGCGGGCGTGCCATCGGATCAGATCGAGATATCTCTGACCTCTCCTTCGGGGGCGGCGTCGGGATTCGTGCCGCTGCCGACGGGTGCCTACCGGTCTCTGGACGTGAACGGCGCACCGATCGCGCGGATCTATCATGTTGAGAAGCATAGCCTTAGCCCAACGGTCGAGCAGGTTGCGACCCATACGCTGGCCCTTGCCCCGAACGAGGCGCAGGTTGCCGGAGAGCCGCTGGCCGAGGCCGGAACATGGTCGGTCGCGGTGCGCTATACCGGCACCGCGCCCTGCGCCGTGCATTTGCAGATCCAGCGGGATGAGAACCTTCCGGGGTTCCACAGCGGCGGGCGGCAGTCCTATTTCGATGGCGGGGAAGATGCCTATGTCTGGGATCCTGAATTCCGGAACTGGAGCGGACTTGCCCCCGATTGTCCGATCACCCGGGCGGCGACGCACAGCGCGCTGGTGACGGACACGGGCCGACAGATCTTCAGCGCCGCCGCAGCCATGTGGGAAGCGTCGACGCAAAGCTATATCCCCGCCTATTACACCCCTGACGGATCTGATTGGACCGTGCCGGGTCCCACCGTCGCCACGCGCGCCGAGGATGGTTGGGTCGAACGCGGCGTGTTGTCATCAAATACGCTTACCGGGTCGGTGTCGCCGGTTGCGGGCACCAGCGCGGCGGCCGGTCGGCTGACCCGGGCGCTGGCGATGAATGCGAAACTGGTTGTGCAGAACGCGGCAGCAGGCGGCGGGACCCAGATGGACGATCTGGTCGGCGGTGTCGTGCCGTTGCTTCCCGTTCCGCCGGGCGAAACCAACCGTCTGGGCGCAGCGCTGGTCAATGTGCACATGGGCGCGCGGCCACGCGGCTAGGTTTGGCTGATGGCCCTGCCCGACAGGTTGGCGCGGGGACCATCGGCAGAACCGTTCCGGCCTGCTGATGGTCCCTGCGTGACATGCAACAGGAACATCGGTCGCGCCGATTGAAGCAGAGCATGCTGCGCGAGGGCATGCGTCGGCCCATCGGGGCATGAGATTTGTCGACTGACCTTAGCTGGGCCTGCCCGTCGGCATCTGGAAGGTGAAGACGGTTTGGGACTCGTCCGATGCGACCGACAGCGTCCCCTCATGTCCCTTGGCAATCTCGGAAGCGATGAACAGGCCCAGCCCCAGGCCTTCCCTGCTCGGGCGATCCCGCCCACGTTCGAAGGGCATGAACAGTGTTGGCAGCATTTCGTCTGATATCTTTGCACCACCGTTCGCGACCGAAAGGACAAAGCTACCGTCGATGACCCGGGCGACGACCTTGATCGGGTTGCCTTCGAACCCGTGGGTGATCGCGTTCCCGAGAAGATTCGAGAAAAGCTGAGACACGCGCGGGACATCGCAATGGACCGCGACGGGCAGATCGATCTCTGCAACGATCGGCTGATCCGGCGCGACGGCCTGAAGTTCGGAAATGATCTGGCTCAAGGATGCGCTAAGCTCCTTAGTGAGCGTGCGTTCGATAACGATCCCGCCACCACTGCGTTTGCGAGCGTGATCGAGCAGGTTTTCGATGAGCAGGCCCATGCGGTTGACTGATGCCCGCATCAAGCCGACCAGTTCGGCAGCTTTCTCGTCGATGTCCCGGCGCCCGATCATTCGCAATCCGGCGGACAGCGCGTTCACCGGGTTGCGCAGGTCATGCGCAAGGATCGCAATGAACTGTTCCTGAATTTCGGCCAGCTTGCGCTCATGCTGGAGCGCGCTTTTGCTTTCGGACAGCGCCTCCTCGGCATCGAGCCCATCGCCGATCATTTTTGCGAACAGGCGAAACATCGACAGGACCCGGTCATCACTCAGCTTGCGCGGCTCTGGATCAATGGCACAAAGTGTCCCAAAGAACGACCCATCCGCCCGACGGATCGGAACAGAGATATAGCCGCGAAACCCGTAACGGGCAGGGCAGTGGTGATTGACGTAAGCCGGATCGCTTTGCACGTCATCAATCACGATCTCTTGATCGTATTGCCTGACTTCGTGGCAAAGTGTGCTTTCGACCTCGAGTTCGTCGCCCGGAGTGAGCCCGAACGAGATCTGATCGACAGCCCGGCAGGTGATCCAGCGGGATTCCGTGACCCTTGCTACGGCAGCAAAGCCCATTCCGGTTGCGAGAAGGACGGTTTCAAGAAGCGTGGGAATAGTCGTGCTGCGACCAATCGCATCGATATCGCCTTGAAAGTCGTGTGTCTGCATCAGGGTATCAGTCGCCTCACACGCATAGAGTGTAACTTTTTGGGCTGGTCTCGCCTAAGTTCATGTTAGAGTTACATCAGCGCATCCACAATGAAAAGGCGCGCAAACCCCGCAAAAGCGGGCTTGATTACGGGATTTACCTCAAAAATTGGCCCCGTTCAGGCGATTGAGCATGCGGAACGGCAAAAAATGTGCCCACTCGGCATCCCCCCGGTGTGGCATTGTTGCACAACTCTGACTATGGACGATTCACAACGTGAATCTATGCGGTTAGAGGGTCTTTATGAGCAAGCCACCTCCCGCCCGCTACC
>NZ_FZNN01000039.1 GCF_900188035.1 Puniceibacterium sediminis
GCGCCGCGACATGGGCGCGTGTCGCCTCGCTGATAGGCACATGTCGCCTGAACGCCGTAAACCCCGAAGCCTATGTCGCCGCCACACTCCGAAAGATCCTCGATCAGCACATGCAGACTGACATCGACACTCTCATGCCATGGAACTTCGGCAAGTAGTAAAACCACAGTGCCATGGGTGATGGACTGCCGCTTACCCTTGGGGGGCGTGGTCCGGCGGATGCTGATCTGCGGGATGCATGTCCATGTGGGGATCGACGACAATACGTTACGCGCCGACCTCATGCGCCAGATGTCCTACTTTCTGCCGCATCTGCTGGCGCTGTCTACCTCCTCTCCTTTCTGGCAGGGCGAGGATACGGGCATGGCCTCTTACAGAATCTCGGTCTTTGACAACCTGCCCCGCACCGGCCTGCCGCCACAGTTTGAATCCTGGGAGGATTATCACCGCTCTGTCGCCGCCCTCACTGATCTGGGGCTGATCGAGGACAGTTCAAAAATCTGGTGGGACCTGCGCCCCTCGCACCAGTTTCCAACGCTTGAGACGCGCATCATGGATGTCCAGCCCCGGCTGGAGCACACGCTGTCACTTGCGGCGCTCAACCAGTGCCTGTTGCGGATGCTGTGGCGCCTGCGTGTCCGTAACCAGCGGTGGAGGATTTATGACCGTTTTCTGATTGGCGAAAACCGTTGGCGGGCGCAGCGCTATGGTGTCACCGAAGGGCTGATCGACTTTGGCCGTGGCGAGATCGTGCCCTGGCCTGAACTGGTCGAGGAACTGGTGACGCTGGTTGAAGAGGATGCCGATGTCCTGGGTTGTCAGGATGAGGTGCAGCGCATGCGCGACATCGTCCGGGGTGGGACTTCTGCGGCCCGGCAACGTGCTGTGCATGAGGCGGCGCAGGCCGGAGGTGCTGGCAACGAAGAAAGGATGCGCGCCGTGGTAGCGCATCTGATCGAAGAGTTTCATACGGATCTGTGACGCGGCACCAGAGCGCACCCCGGGGGCTTGGCCCTTGCATACCTGCGCCAAGACCTGTCACATCTGATAAGCCAAAAGACAACGAGGGGGAGACCGGATGGATTTTGCGCTGAGCGATGAGCAATCCGCGATTTTTGACATGGCCCATGCCTTTGGACAGGAAAAGATCGCACCATATGCGCGCAAGTGGGAAGCCGAGGGCACCATCCCCAAAGATCTCTGGCCACAACTGGCGGGCCTTGGTTTCGGTGGCTTGTATGTGTCCGAAGAAAGCGGCGGTTCGGGCCTGACCCGGCTGGATGCCACGTTGGTCTTTCAGGCATTGTCGATGGCCTGCCCTTCGGTCGCTGCCTTTCTGTCGATCCACAACATGTGCGCCCGGATGATAGACAGTTACGGATCGGACGAGATGAAGGCACGTGTGCTGCCCAAGGTGCTCAGTATGGAGACCGTACTGAGCTATTGCCTGACAGAGCCGGGATCGGGATCGGACGCCGCAGCCCTGCGCACACGCGCCACACGCACAAATGAAGGGTACAGCCTGACAGGAACCAAGGCGTTCATTTCGGGCGGCGGTTATTCCGACGCCTACCTTGTCATGGTGCGCACCGGCGAAGACGGGCCCAGCGGCATCTCGACCATACTTGTCGAGGACGGCACCCCGGGGCTGAGCTTTGGCGGCCTGGAGGACAAGATGGGCTGGCGCGCGCAACCCACCCGGCAAGTGCAGTTCGACGACTGCCCTGTGCCTACCGAAAACCTTATCGGTACCGAAGGCCACGGCTTCAAATACGCCATGGCGGGGCTTGATGGCGGTCGCCTGAACATCGCGGCCTGTTCCTTGGGTGCGGCGCAGAACGGGCTGAACCTGACACTTGCCTACATGGCCGAGCGTAAGGCTTTTGGCAAATCCATCGACCAGTTCCAGGCCTTGCAGTTCCGCCTTGCGGACATGGAGATTGAAATGCAGGCCGCCCGCACGTTCCTGCATCAAGCAGCCTGGAAGCTTGATACCGGCGCACCGGACGCCAGCAAGTTTTGCGCCATGGCCAAAAAATTCGTTACCGAAGTCGGTTCAAGTGTTGTCGATCAGTGCCTGCAGTTACACGGCGGTTATGGCTATCTGGGTGATTACGGAATCGAGAAACTGGTCCGTGATCTGCGCGTTCATCAGATCCTCGAGGGCACCAACGAAATCATGCGCCTGATCGTGGCGCGCGACATGCTCAAGGCGTGACCTCACTGAAAGCGGCAGCGCCATCGCCCATATAGCCCAGAGCATCCCAACGGAGACATAGATGCCCGATCTTTCTATCAGAACCACGGGCCGCGCGGGCCGCATCACCCTGACCCGCGCAAAGGCGCTGAACGCTCTCACTTACGATATGTGTACGCAGATCGAATCCGTCCTACTTGACTGGCGCAGCGATCCTGCGGTCGATCTTGTTGTGATCGATGCCGAAGGCGACCGGGCGTTCTGCGCCGGGGGTGACATTGCGGAACTTTACGCCGCCGGGATGGCGGGTAATTTCACCTATGGCCAGACATTCTGGCACGATGAATACCGCCTGAACGCCCTGATCGCCGAATATCCCAAACCGATTGTCAGCCTGATGCAGGGGTTCACCATGGGCGGCGGCGTCGGGCTGGGCTGTCACGCCTCGCACCGGATCGTCTGCGAAAGCAGCCAGATCGCGATGCCGGAATGCGGCATCGGCCTTGTCCCGGATGTGGGCGGGACTTTCCTTCTGGCGCGCGCGCCCGGGCAGCTTGGCGCCTACCTTGGGTTGACCGCCGCACGGATGGGCCCCGCCGACGCAATCCTTGCAGGTTTCGCAGATATCTACATCCCACAGGACTGCTGGCCCGAGCTTGTCGCCACACTGGAATCCGACGCCGTCATCAACGCTCTCCAACGCGCCAGCCGAGTTCCCCCGCAAGGAGATATGAGCGCCCTTCTGCCCCAGGTAGATGCGCATTTCGCGGGAGAGCACCTGAGCGATGTGGTTGACGCGCTCAGATCCGCTGACACTGCCTTTGCCGCCGACACACTGAAGAAAATCGAACGCAACGCGCCACTCTCCATGGCCTGCACGTTGGAAATCCTGCAACGGCTAAGCCAGGGCACTCCGACCATCCGCACGGCGCTGGAACTGGAATACCGCTTTACCTACCGCGCGCTGGAACAGGGTGATCTGCTCGAAGGGATCCGTGCCGCCATCATAGACAAGGATCGCAAACCTGTCTGGAAACACGCCATCGACGCCGTTCCCCAGACCGACACAACCCGCATGCTACACCCCCTGCAGGGCGCAAAACTTGACTTTCATGAGGAGACACAGCCGTGAACATCGCATTTATCGGACTTGGCAACATGGGCGGCCCGATGGCCACCAATCTCAGTCGCGCGGGACACCATGTCACCGGCTTTGACACGGCCAGCGTAACGGTCGAAGGCGTCACCAACGCCAGTACCGCGACAGAGGCTGCCAGCGGCGCAGATATTGTCATCACAATGCTGCCGAACGGCGCCATACTGCGTTCAGTCGCAAACGGAATCATTCCGGAAATGAAGCCCGGCGCGATCTTTCTGGACTGCTCGACCGTGGATGTGGATAGCGCCCGCTCCGTCGCCGATCAGGCCAACGCCGCAGGTCTATTGCCGCTCGACGCCCCCGTTTCGGGTGGGATCGGTGGCGCGGCAGCAGGCACACTGACCTTTATGGTGGGCGGCTCTGATCACGCCTTCGCCAAGGCTTCGCCGCTGTTCGAAGTCATGGGCCAGAAGGCCGTGCACTGCGGAAAGTCGGGCAACGGTCAGGCGGCCAAGATCTGCAACAACATGATCCTTGGCGTTACCATGATCGCCACCTGCGAAGCCTTTGCCCTAGCTGACAAGCTGGGCCTCGACAGACAGGCGATGTTCGATGTGGTATCGACATCCTCGGGATACAGCTGGTCAATGAACGCCTATTGCCCCGCCCCCGGCATCGGTCCCAAGTCACCCGCCGACAACGGCTATGCCCCGGGCTTTGCCAGCGAACTCATGCTAAAGGACTTGCGCCTGTCCCAACAAGCTGCTGAGGCCGCGGATGCAGACACCCCGATGGGTCAGGCCGCAACCGATCTTTACCAACGCTTTGTCGAGGAAGAGGATGGAAAAGGTAGGGATTTCAGCGCCATGCTGCCAAGGTTCGAGTCCCGTGGGTGGGGTGACGACTAAAAATCTTTCAAAGATTTTTGCGAATTTTCTTATCAAGAAAATTGGCGCGGGTCGTGAGGGCCGCGCCTTGCAAGGCATCTTGTCGCAGCTCGACCGCGTAAGGCTGATTACCTTGGGGATTGGCTAAAAATTCGGTAACCTGAATGTATCGAGTCTTTGGAAAGGACAAAATGATGTTTGCCAAGAATGTCGGAACAATTGACCGAGTTGTGCGGGTTATCCTAGGTCTTGCTCTGCTGGCAGGGTACTTCATGACCAACGGGCCCTACACTTGGGTTTACCTCATCGGGATCATCCCGCTGGCCACGGGGCTTATGGGCACCTGCCCGGTCTATTCACTGTTCGGGGTCAACACTTGCCCAATGAAAAAGTGATCTTTGGGCCGGGCCTAGCGGCGCGGCCTATTCTGCCGCCACCTTGCGAGTTTTCAACATCGGTTTGAGGTAGTGTCCGGAGTGGCTGCGTGGCTCTTCCGCGACCTGTTCCGGTGTTCCAACGGCAACGATCTCTCCACCGCCGTCACCGCCTTCGGGACCGATATCGATCAGCCAATCAGCGGTCTTGATCACATCCAGATTGTGTTCGATCACCACGACAGAATTGCCCTGATCCACCAGTTCATGCAGCACTTCCAATAGCTTGCGCACGTCTTCGAAGTGCAGGCCCGTGGTCGGTTCATCCAGAATATAGAGCGTCCGTCCCGTGGACCGCCGCGCCAACTCCTTGGACAGCTTCACCCGCTGCGCCTCGCCCCCAGACAGGGTCGTCGCCTGCTGGCCGACCTTGATGTAGCCCAGACCGACGTGCATCAGGGCATCCATCTTTTCGCGGATCGACGGCACCGCTTGGAAAAAGCCCTGCGCGTCCTCGACCGTCATATCAAGAACGTCCGCTATGCTCTTGCCCTTGAAGCGAATTTCAAGAGTTTCGCGATTGTAACGCGCGCCTTTGCAGGTCTCACAGGTTACATAGACGTCGGGCAGAAAGTGCATCTCGATCTTGATCACGCCATCGCCCTGACAGGCTTCGCAGCGGCCGCCCTTGACGTTGAAACTGAACCGCCCGGGTTTATAGCCGCGCGCCTTGGCCTCAGGCAGACCGGAAAACCAATCGCGGATCGGGGTGAAGGCCCCGGTGTAAGTGGCTGGGTTTGAACGCGGAGTTCGCCCGATGGGGCGCTGGTCGATGTCGATCACCTTGTCCAGATGCTCGAACCCCTTGATAGTTTCGCAAGGTGCCGGCGTCTCTCGTGCGCCGTTCAGTTTGGTCGCGGCATTCTTGTACAGCGTCTCGATCGTCAGGGTGGATTTGCCGCCGCCCGAAACGCCGGTGACGCAGACGAATTTTCCCAATGGAAATTCGGCAGTGACGTTTTGGAGGTTGTTTCCCGTCGCCCCGACGATCTTCAGCTTTTTACCGTTTCCTTTGCGCCGGGTAGCAGGGACCGAGATTTCGCGTGACCCTGTAAGATACTGACCTGTAATACTATTTGGATCGTCGGCAACTTGCTGTGGCGTGCCGTGGCTCACTACCCGGCCGCCATGCACTCCCGCACCCGGGCCGATGTCGAACACGTAATCCGCCTCGCGGATCGCCTCTTCGTCGTGTTCGACGACGATCACGGTATTGCCCTGATCTCTCAGGTTCTTGAGCGTTCCCAACAGGCGGTCATTGTCGCGCTGATGCAACCCGATGGACGGTTCATCCAGAACATAAAGAACCCCCGTCAGACCTGAACCGATCTGAGAGGCAAGCCGGATTCGCTGGCTTTCGCCCCCCGACAATGTGCCGGAGTTGCGCGAAAGCGTCAGGTATTCCAGCCCGACATTATTAAGGAAACCGACACGTTCGCGGATTTCCTTGAGGATCGCGCGGGCAATTTCGTTCTTCTGCTTGGACAGGGCGTCCGGCACGGTGCCGCACCAGTCATAGGCCTCCTTGATCGACATCCGCACGACCTGACCGATGTGCTGACCGCCGATCTTGACCGCCAGCGCCTCTTGCTTGAGCCGGTAGCCGTGACAAGTGCCGCAGGGCTGATTGTTCTGGTAGCGTTCAAATTCCTCACGGATCCAGTTGCTGTCCGTTTCGCGATAGCGGCGTTCCATGTTGGGAATGACGCCTTCGAACACGCGGCTGACCTGGTAGACGCGGCCGCCTTCGTCATAACGGAACTGGATTTCCTCTTCCCCGGATCCGCGCAGGAACACCTGCTGGACGTTGTCAGGCAGGTCCTTCCACTTGGCGCTGGGGCTGAAACCGTAATGTTTCGCAATGGCTTGGATGGTCTGGGTAAAGTACGGCGACTTGCCCTTGCGCCATGGCGCCAGCGCGCCGTCCCCGATTTTCAGATCCGCGTCCGGCACCACCAGACGTTCGTCGAAAAACAGCTCCATGCCCAACCCGTCACAGTCCGGACAGGCCCCATAGGGTGCGTTGAACGAAAACAGCCGCGGTTCGATTTCGGGGATGGTGAACCCACTGACCGGACAGGCGAAATTCTCTGAAAACGTGATGCGCTCGGCTTCGCCCTCACTCGGAGCGGTCTCAAGGATCGCGATGCCCGATGCAAGGTCCAGCGCCGTGCGGAAGGAATCCGCCAGACGCGTTTCAAGCCCTTCCTTCACCACGAGCCGATCAACCACCACGTCGATGTCATGGCGGAATTTCTTGTCCAGCGTCGGCGGTTCGTCCAACTCATAGAACTCACCGTCCACCTTGACCCGCTGAAAACCCTGCTTGCGCAGTTCGAGAAATTCCTTGCGGTATTCACCCTTACGGTCCCGCACGATGGGGGCAAGCAGATAGGCACGCGTGCCCTGCTCCATGTCCATCACGCGGTCGACCATGTCCTGCACCTGCTGCGCTTCGATCGGAAGGCCGGTAGCGGGGCTATAGGGCGTTCCCGCACGGGCGAACAACAGGCGCAGATAGTCATAGATCTCGGTTACTGTGCCCACGGTGGACCGCGGGTTCTTTGATGTCGTTTTCTGCTCGATGGAAATCGCCGGGCTCAGGCCGCTGATGTGATCCACATCCGGCTTTTCCATCATGTCCAGAAACTGGCGCGCGTAGGCAGACAACGATTCGACATAGCGGCGCTGACCCTCGGCATAGATCGTGTCGAAGGCCAGAGAGGATTTACCCGAGCCGGAAAGCCCCGTGATCACAACCAGTTGGTCGCGCGGGATATCCACATCGATGTTCTTGAGGTTATGTTCGCGCGCACCGCGCACCTCTATATACTTCTGCTCGGCCATGAGCCCCCCGATCTGCAACGGTTAAGACATAGTTCACGTCAGCGGTTTCGCCAACTCAAAATTGAGAACGCAACAAGAACATACCTTGTTCCATTCGGTACCCGCCACCGGACGCTCCTACGCGGTCAGCTAAGGCCTGATATCTGCGCCAAAGTCGTTCGGACGCGCCCGAGATGACCCAATCCCGTTACAACACACCGGACCAGATTGCCGCGCGTGCAGCTGTCATATCGGTGCTTGGTCTGTCTGCGTCAATGTCTGGGGCCGCAACGCATGATCGGTACCTGCGACTCTCCCCTTGGCGGCGGGCTTTCCATGCACCATATTCAAAAGATGCTCAAATTCTCTCCGATCCTTCTGGCGATCCTTTACGCTCTGGTGATGTACCGGTTTTCGACCTGGCGTACGGGGCGCGAACTGGATGCACGCTCGACCGAACTGGCCGATCCCCGGCTCAAGCGGCTGACAGACCGGATGGCGGCGGCGCTGAATCTGGATCGTATCCGCGTGAACATCTACGAGATCGACCCGGTGAACGGACTGGCCGCCCCTGACGGGCGGATCTTCATCACCCGGGGTTTTTACCGCAAATACCAGAATGGCGAGGTTTCAGCAGAAGAGCTTGCCTCGGTCATCGCGCATGAGATGGGGCATGTGGCGCTGGGACATTCGCGGCGGCGGATGATCGACTTTTCCGGTCAGAATGCGCTGCGCACCGCAATCATCGTGCTGCTGAACCGCTTCTTGCCGGGGGTCGGCTTGATGGTGGCGAATGCGGTGACCTCCTTGCTGGCCGCCAAACTGTCGCGTTCGGACGAATACGAGGCGGATGCCTATGCCGCCGCGCTGCTGACCAAGGCCAACATAGGTGTCGCGCCGCAGAAGTCGCTGTTTCACAAGCTTGAGGCGCTGACACAGTCCCGCGCGGGCGCGGCCCCTGCATGGCTGCTGAGCCATCCCAAGACAGAAGAACGGATTGCCGCGATCGAGGCGCTCGAGGCGCGCTGGACGCCCGTGACCTGATCGCCTGAAGGTATGCTGACAGGAATCCCAGTAGCCCTCAGCACCCGCGATCAAGCCAGAACCTGAAACTCCGCCTCTGCCCGGTCCCGCCCGTTCACTTGTATCCAAAGCTTGTGCGTTCCGGCATGCCAGCGGAACGTGGTCGCATCGCCCTTCAGCAGATGGGATTTGCGCAACACGACCTTCTCTCTGGGCTTGATCCGTGCCTTGCCCAACTTGAACACCTTCTCGCCGATCTTTCCACCCGGGCGGGCGAACTGAATGCGGTAGTCCACCAGCACCTGGGTATCGGCCTTTGCCGCGACGGTGACAGCGAATTCCAGCCTTTCTCCGACACGGACCTGCGGCGTCTCCAGCGCAAGCTCGACCCCCAGATCCATAGCGTCGCCATACCCAAGCAGCGCCAGCGCACCGGGTTCCCCGCGCTTGACGGCAGTGCGCAGGGCGTGGCGGGTCATCCAATCCAACTCCTTCGGATCCTGCTGGCCCAAACCCGCCCAATCCGCTAGCCGCCCAGTCACCGCATCCGGTACAACCTTGGAAATATCGTTAAGATGGTTGGCCACCGACCGGGTCACATAGCGTGTCCTGTCGCCATGTAACTGGTCCAGAAATTCCAACGGCACCAAAGGGTCCAGCGTGATGTTGCGCGCCCAAGGCAGTCGCGGCCGCGTGCCTTCGCTCACCAGACGGCGGACATGGTAATTGTCGTCCCGCACCCATAGCCGCAGCCGATCCAGCGTTCGCTCGGGCCAGCGGTTCAGGAAGGGGCGGATGTAGAATTCCATCGAAAACCGCTGCGTGGCGCGGTGGATGAGAGCCAGCGCCCGATCAGGGTGATCTTCCAACCCGTGGCGCACGGCAAGAATACCGGGTACCGCATGGATGAACTGGCCAAAATCGTCATCGCACAGCGACGGATCAAGCGCGGGTGGCATCGCCGCTTCAATCGCCTCGGCCATGGCGTGGAAATCCTGCGGCAGCTGGACTGCGATGCAATCAGCCAGCCAGTCAAGCCGCTCGAGCAGGCCGCGGCCGGGCAGGCCCGCCAAGGCCTGCGCCGTAAAGGCATCACCATCAAAACCCGGCAGAACGCCATATTCGCGACCCAGCTGCCCGACGGTACGGGCGTTGAACAACTGATCCGCCAGCGAATAGCCGGAACCGCCGCCCTTGCCATCAGGTCCCCGCGCCATGGTCAGATCGTCGAATTGAACGCGCCACCGTCAAGCGAGATATTCTGCCCGACGATGAAACCGGCATGCTGCGAACAGAGAAAGGCGCATGTGGCGCCAAATTCCCCTGCCGTGCCATAGCGGCGCACTGGGATCGTCGCAGCACGGCTTGCGCTGGCCTGTTCCAGCGTCAGCCCCTCACGCTCGGCCACACCCGTGTCCAGAGAAATCGCGCGGTCGGTGGCGTGGATCCCCGGCAGCAGGTTGTTGATCGTTACACCGCTGGGTGCCACCTGCCGCGATGTGCCCGCGACATACCCCGTCAGCCCCGCACGGGCGGAATTCGACAGACCCAGCACCCCGATGGGCGATTTGACCGACTGCGAGGTGATGTTAACCACCCTACCCCAGCCGCGCTCCATCATGCCCGGCACCAGCGCCTTCATCAGCGCAATCGGGGTCAGCATGTTGCCATCCAGCGCTTTGATGAAATCCTCGCGCTCCCAATCCGACCACAGCCCGGGGGGCGGACCGCCTGCGTTGGTCACAAGGATGTCCACATCGCCAGCCGCCTCAAGCACCCGGGCGCGACCTTCTTCGGACACGATATCCGCCGCCACGGTGGTCACCGACACACCGTATGCACGCAGTTCCTTTGCCGTCACCTCAAGCGCCTCTGCGCCCCGTGCATTCAGCACCAGATCGACCCCGGCGCGTGCCAGTGCCTCTGCGCAACCACGCCCCAAGCCCTTGCTCGATGCCGTCACAAGCGCCCGTTTTCCCGAGATTCCCAGATCCATCTGCACATCCTTTGCCTGCTGTTTCCCGCCGGTCCGGTTATCACCAGTGGCGGGCAAATCCGATACATATGCTCCGTGCATACAACGGCGCCATCCGGGGCGAAAGTGCCGCGCGCCCAAACCGGGGATTGATGTTCGAAGGTCATGCCAGGCGGCGATGCGATCCGCCTTATCAGCGTCGCATAACCACAGGTTTCCGACCCCGCCCCGCGCCCCGATGGCTTCCCCCATCCGGTCATCTCAACGCAGTCTCCTGTCCTTGCCAACCTCTGCGCGCGGCCCTATACGCCCGCTCATGCCCGATACACTCGCCCCCACACCGTCAAACCGCCCCGACCTGCCGACGGAAATCGCCCGTCGCCGGACATTTGCGATCATTTCGCACCCGGACGCGGGCAAGACGACGCTGACGGAAAAATTCCTGCTGTACGGCGGGGCGATCCAGATGGCCGGACAGGTCCGCGCCAAGGGCGAGGCGCGCCGGACCCGATCCGACTTCATGCAGATGGAAAAGGACCGTGGTATCTCGGTCTCGGCCTCTGCCATGTCGTTCGATTACAAGAAATTCCGCTTCAATCTGGTGGACACCCCCGGCCACTCGGACTTTTCCGAAGACACCTACCGTACCCTGACGGCGGTGGATGCAGCCGTGATGGTTATCGACGGCGCCAAGGGCGTGGAAAGCCAGACACAGAAGCTGTTCGAGGTCTGCCGCCTGCGCGACCTGCCGATCCTGACCTTCTGCAACAAGATGGACCGCGAAGCGCGCGACACCTTTGATATCATCGACGAGATTCAGGAAAATCTGGCCATCGACGTGACCCCGGCCAGCTGGCCCATCGGCATGGGGCGCGAGTTCCTTGGTTGCTACGACATGCTGCGCGACCGGCTGGAACTGATGGACCGCGCCGACCGCAACAAGGTCGCCGAGACGATCGAAATGAACGGCCTTGACGATCCGCTGCTGGACAAACACGTGCCGGCCGAACAGCTTGCCAAGCTGCGCGAAGAGGTCGAGATGGCCCGCGAACTGCTGCCTGCCCTCGACCCGCAGTCGGTGCTTGAAGGGCATATGACCCCGATCTGGTTCGGCTCTGCGATCAATTCGTTTGGCGTCAAGGAGTTGATGGACGGCATCGGCACCTATGGTCCCGAACCACAGATCCAGAACGCCACCCCGCGCAAGATTGCCCCCGAAGAAGAAAAGGTCACCGGCTTTGTCTTCAAGGTGCAGGCCAACATGGACCCCAAGCACCGCGACCGCGTGGCCTTTGTCCGCCTCGCCTCGGGACACTTCCATCGTGGCATGAAGCTGACGCACGTCCGCTCCAAGAAACAGATGGCAATCACCAACCCGGTGCTGTTCCTTGCCGCTGATCGCGAGCTGGCCGAAGAAGCCTGGGCCGGCGACATCATCGGCATTCCCAACCACGGCCAATTGCGCATCGGCGACACCCTGACCGAAGGCGAGGCGCTGCGCGTCTCGGGCATCCCCTCGTTCGCGCCCGAACTGCTGCAAACGGTGCGCGCGGGCGATCCGATGAAGGCAAAGCATCTGGAAAAGGCCCTGATGCAATTCGCCGAAGAAGGTGCCGCCAAGGTGTTCAAACCGGCGTTTGGGTCGGGTTTCATTGTCGGCGTCGTCGGCGCCCTGCAATTCGAGGTGTTGGGCAGCCGGATCGAGCTGGAATACGGTCTTCCGGTCCGCTTTGAAGGCTCGCAGTTCACATCGGCCCGCTGGGTTCACGGCCCACAAGACAAGGTCGATGCCTTCATTGCCGCCAATAAGCAGCACATCGGACACGACAACGATGGCGACGTGGTCTATCTGACCCGGCTGCAATGGGACATTGATCGCGTGGCCCGGGACTATCCAGATATCACCTTGTCCTCGACCAAGGAAATGATGGTCTAGGTGCCCCCCTTCTGCACGCAGTTGAGCAGCCGACTACGGTGCCCATTGCGTGTCAATACGAAAATATGTGGTAAAAGCCGCAGAACTGCCCGTCTTCACCCATTGAAAACCCCACCGATATTGACCCCGAAACTTCTTTTCGGTACAAGCCGCGCGTGGGTCGCAGATGTGGATAACCACAAGGTCGTACGGGCCTGACACACGCACCAGAGGTACGGGCCATATTGCGTCCGTAAATACCGGATACATATGACAAAATTCTCTGATCTGAACCTGAACCCCAAGGTTTTGAAAGCCATCGAAGAAGCTGGCTATGAAACCCCCACCCCCATTCAGGCCGGCGCCATTCCACCGGCCCTCGAAGGGCGCGACGTTCTGGGCATCGCCCAGACAGGTACAGGCAAGACCGCCTCTTTCACCCTGCCCATGATCACAATGCTGGCCCGCGGGCGCGCACGCGCGCGGATGCCGCGGTCGCTGGTGCTCTGCCCGACGCGGGAACTCGCCGCGCAGGTTGCGGAAAATTTCGACACCTACGCCAAGCACGTAAAGCTGACCAAGGCGCTTCTGATTGGCGGCGTCAGCTTCAAAGAGCAGGACATGCTGATCGACAAGGGCGTCGATGTCCTGATCGCCACGCCGGGCCGCCTGCTTGACCATTTCGAACGTGGCAAGCTGATCCTGTCCGACGTCAAGGTGATGGTGGTGGACGAAGCCGACCGGATGCTCGACATGGGGTTCATTCCCGATATCGAAAAGATCTTTGGCCTCACGCCCTTCACCCGCCAGACGCTGTTCTTTTCGGCCACCATGGCACCCGAGATCGAGCGGATCACCAACACCTTCCTGTCCAACCCCGCCCGGATCGAAGTGGCCCGTCAGGCATCCGCCTCCGAGACCATCGAACAGGGCGTGGTGATGTTGAAGGCCTCGCGCAAGGATCGCGAAGCCAGCGAAAAGCGGCAGGTCCTGCGTGGCATGATCGACGCCGAAGGCGAAAAATGCACCAATGCCATCATCTTCTGCAACCGCAAGATGGATGTGGATATGGTCGCCAAGTCGCTGAAAAAGTATGGCTACGACGCGGCCCCGATCCACGGCGATCTGGACCAGTCACAACGCACGCGTACGCTTGACGGGTTCCGCAACGGCGAATTGCGCTTCCTTGTCGCTTCTGATGTGGCAGCCCGCGGGCTGGACGTGCCAAGCGTTAGCCACGTGTTCAACTTTGATGTACCCAGCCATGCCGAAGATTACGTCCACCGTATCGGCCGCACGGGCCGCGCCGGGCGCGAAGGCAAGGCGATGATGATCTGTGTGTCGAAGGACGAAAAGAACCTCGACGCCATCGAAAAGCTTCTGCAAAAGCCGATCCCGCGTCTTGAATCGCCACTAAAGGCCCCGCCCGCCGGGGACGAGGTCGATGCCGCTATGGAAACAGATGCCGAGCCCAAGCCGCGCCGGACACGCAGCCGGACGCGCAACAAGCCCGAAGCTGTAAAAGAGGCACCGCAAGAGGTTGCACCGGAAACGGTCGTAGCCGAAGTGGCCCCCGCGCCGCAGGCCCGGACGGAATCAGCCAGAACAGAAGCGCCCAGAGAGGCACGTCAAGAGCCCCGCCGCGACCCCACTCCAACTGATCGGGGTGATCGGGGCGATCGCGACCGCAATCATGGTGGTCATTACCAGCGCGGCCGCGGGTCGGACAACAAGGTCGTCGGTATGGGCGACCACATGCCCAGCTTCATCGCTCTTAGCTTCGACGAGCGCCGCGCAGGCTGAGGGGGTCCGGCTCTAACTCCTGCGAGTATTGCGTGGAACGAATGACGTAATCGGAAGACTGGACCTGTCGCGGTTTGATGCCGCTCCTTTGATAGCATTTACTGCAGCAAAGGAGACTGACTATGGGGCTGAAACGGACGGACGAATTCGGACAAGATGCTGGGCGGATCGCGCTGTCGAGTGGGCTTACGCGCAAACAGGTGGCTGATAACCTTGGTGTCGGTGACCTGCCCTCCGCCGGTCCTTCGTTCATAACGAGAGTCTGCTGGTTTCAGACTGGTGGTGTGGTTGGTCGGTTTGGGCAAGCGCGCCGGGCGCGGAGCCGTCAAATTGCTCAAGCGTCCGGCGCGCTTCGAGCGGCGTGTGGTTCCCGAGCGATGAGTGTGGCCTGACGGCGTTATGATCGTAGCGCCCAAGGGCAAGCTTGCGGCGGGCATCGTCCAAGGGGCATTGTTGCAGAACTCACGCCTGAGGCATGACTTCCCCTTACCCCGCTGGCGTTATGCCACGCGAATGATCTCGGCAGTGCCGAGGGCATTGA
>NZ_FZNN01000008.1 GCF_900188035.1 Puniceibacterium sediminis
TGCGCATCGCTAAATCGTCCGTTCTTCATCGTAAATCTCCTCAGATATCTTGCCGAGAAAATTCTACTTTTGAACACCACTAATTTTAGGGGGGATTACCCCCGGACGCTTCGGAGAGAACGGTTGAACGCGGCTCTTTCGGTCCGGTCTTCAAGTCCTCGACCGTCGCACGCTTACGCCACTTCGCGACGGTTTTGGGATTGATGTCCAACTCCTTACTCAACTGCGCGAGCGAAGCTTGCGATCGCTGTATTGCAGCTCTGACGGCGTGCGTTGTCGTGGCGCTCTCGTGACGAACTTGTCCCACAATGCTTCCTTCCAGGCCTGAGAAATGATCGCACCATCAAACCATGCGATCAAACACCTAGACAGCCACGGTACCGCTATTCAGCGCAACGCAAACACCACGAGTGCCAGACAAAATATCGTATTAAGCACCCAGATCACAAGAGAAACTCGGTGCCGCAAACTGATATGTCTAAGCTGATTAGTCATAGTCGAAACGCTCCGACAGGATGTGGCGAGACGGAGTGCCTCGCGTTATCAGGTGGTCTTCAACGATATCCATCATGATTCCCGGTCCGCACATCACAAAGAGCCATTCTTTAATTTCAAGTGGCGAGAAAACGCGGTCGATAAGCGCCGGATCTATAAAACCCTTCTCTCCCTGCCATGCCGCCGTTGGTTCCGATACGACATAGGTGACGTCTTCCTCATCCAGCTCATCGCGAAAGGCGATCTGATTATCCGTCCGATTTCCATAGATCAGCTTCACCTTGCGCGGGTCGCCGGTCTGTCGAAGTTCCCTGAGAATGCCCAGCAGAGGCGCAATACCCACACCTCCCGCGATCAAAGCGATGCCCGGTTCGTTGCGGCCATCGACAGTCAGGCTGCCATAGGGGCCATCAAGATAGGCAATTGTGCCAGGTTTTATTTGGCCAACTGTCCGCGTGAAATCGCCAAGCTCTTTAATCATAAAAGAGATTTTTGATCCCGCTGCGGGCGCTGAGCAGATGGAAAATGGGTTCTCTTTCAAGGAGAAAGCACTATGCCCAACATTCAGCCAAACGAATTGCCCCGCCTTGAAATCCAGACCCGGATGTTTTTCAGGCGCGACGGTCACCTCCCATTGCCCGGGCGTCAAACGGGTGACAGAGGTCACGCGCCACGGGCGCGCTGTTTCCCGAAGCGGAGCGACCAGGTAGACATAAATCAACGACACAATTGCCAAGCCGGTCATCACCAACCATAGCCAAGTCATCACGGGTTGCGATCCATAGCGCCCCGCATAGACCGTGTGGTGCAGCAAAAGCGCCGCGATCAACGTGGCGCCAATTCCATGCATCAGGCGCCACGTCTCGTATTTGTAATCCAGCTTGGTACGCCCGACAGCAAGAAGAACAAGGCATGGCAACAGTAGGAAAGCTGTTATGCCGGAAGAAAGATCATAGAAATCAGTGGTGATCGTAAGCTGCCGCGTGGGATCCCACGGACGCTGACCACCGGAAGCCGTGCCACGGTAGAGGAATGGGTGCAGCATCGCAAAAATCAATGCAGTTCGCGCCATCATCTGATGAACCCGCATTGTCACGTCCATCCCGATGCCCGTCGAAATTTTTTTGAACCGACCCGACAGAACGAACTCCATGAGGATCATCGAAAAGGCAAGAATTCCAAGACCAGAGGCGAGTTCATGGCGGAATGGGCGTGGCGGTCCTCCAACAAGCCAAGACGCTAACAACGGCAGCGTGACAGCGGCGCAATAAAGGATAATCAACAAGAGCGGTTTCATAGGCTTCTTCTGATCCCATTCCTCTGCTGGTAACGCATTTCATCTCGAAAGCTCGTTTTCCAGCCACAATTCGTTTTCGCTCCATGCTGCGGGGCGTCAGAGACGTTTCCAAGGCGCTTTTTACAGTCTTAAGGCTCTGGTGTGAGCAAGTGTTAGTTCCGAAGCCCCGCTCGATCAACGTGAACCGCCCTTTCGAACAGAGGTGGTTAAAATAGTGACCGCGACGCTGCTTACGCGAGACCGATTTTGGCAGTTCCAGAGCCGTGAAGGCAACCAAGCGGCGCAGGACAGCACCGAACAAACAACCAGATTTGCATGCTCGGACCAATCCTCCCCAGACAACATATCACACCGCGACAATGGCCTTTTCAAACCCTAATGACCATTACGCCGCGTTGAACCGAGGCCATCATCAAAGACTGATGGTCGGGATCCGATACTAGCGTGCCAGGGTGTCAGCCGATCCGCCCTTTCAGATATCCGACCGCAAGGGCCAGAGTGGCAATTTTCGGATAGTCGACCTCGGGAATATCGACGCCAAGCCGTTGGTGCAGTGCTGTGACAAGGTTCAGGAAATCCATCGAGTCGAGCTCCAGATCGTCTTGCAGGTGATCATCCTCACCAACGTCGCCCGGGTCGATGTCCGGGGCGACTTGGGTCAGCTCTTCAAGAAAGGCTTGGCGGATTTCGGCGTCGGTCATAGGGTCTCCGGTGTCTGTAATGCCGCGTCGATTGCGGACAGGAATTTGGCGCCGCGACGTCCGTCGCTGACACGGTGGTCAGCGGAGAGCGTCACGGTGACGGTCATGCGCGGGGCGATGGTATCGCCGATGATCCATGGCCGGACCAGCGGCGCGCCAAAGCCAACGATGGCAACCTGCGGCGGGTAGATCACAGCCGCCATCGCATCGGCACCGGTGTCGCCCATCGCCGAGATGGTGATCGTGCCATCGGTCATTTCCGAAGACCGCAGCCGTCCGATACGGGCGCGCGCGACCAGATCCCGCATCTGGGTCATGAGTTCGTCTAGCGGTAGGGTTTCGGCATCGTGCAATGCAGGCGCCACAAGCCCGCCACCGCGCAGCGCCACCGCGATACCTGCGTGAACTCCTTTGGCCGGGTGAAAGCCTTCGGCATCGTAGTGGCCGTTCAACTGCGCAATCTGCGCGGCGGCAAGGGCCGAGGCCTTGACGAACAGTGCCCCCATCAAAAGACGCTTATCGGGCGTGCGCGCGGCGTTGGTCGCGGTCAGCCAGTCGATCGCGACTTGCAGGTCGACGGTCTGGGTCAGGTAGTAATGCGGGATCTCGCGTTTTGATCGGGCCATTGCGTTGGCGATGGCCGTGCGCATTGCTGCCATATCCAGCCCGGGCTTGGCACTGGCTTTCAACGGCACCTCAGCAAGCGGGGCAGCTTTTGCGGCCTCGACATCCGCCAAAAGAACCGCGCCGCCGGGACCCGTTCCGGTAAGCGCTGCGAGGTCAATCCCGCGCTCGGCGGCAAGTACCCGCGCGGCCGGGGAGGCAGGTGGGGCTTCGCCGACCTGAGGCACGACGGGCGGCGTCGGCGCGGTTGGCAAAGGGGCCGAAGCCGTCGGCGCGGGGGCCTCGGCAGGTTTCTCAGGCTGGGCGGGCGCTGTTGGTGGTGCGGGCCTGGCCGTGGGTGCGACCTCTTTGCCGGGTGCACGGATCGTCGCCAGTGGCGCGCCCACGGCAACCGTGGCTCCGATCTCTGCGTCGAGCGTTTCGACCGTGCCTTCCTCAAAGCATTCGATCTCGATCGCGCCCTTCTGGGTTTCGACCACGGCCACCACATCGCCCCGGGTGACGGTGTCGCCGGGCTTGATCATCCATTCGACCAGAGTGCCCGCTTCCATGTCGGCACCGAGAGAGGGCATGGCAAAAACGGCCATCGGATCAGCCCTTTCCCATGGCGGCACGCGCCGCCGCAACAATGGCGACAACCTGCGGGATCGCCGCCTGTTCCAGATGCGCGGCATAGGGTATCGGCACTTCGGCCGAACAAACCCGCCCCACCGGTGCATCCAGCCGCCAAAAGACGCCTTCGGTGATCCGCGCCGATACCTCGGCGGCAAGGGAACCGGTGCGCCAGCCTTCATCCACCACCACCGCGCGGCGGGTGCGCGCGACCGAAGCGAGGATGGTTTCATCATCAAGCGGGCGTAATACGCGAAGATCTATCACCTCCGCCTCGATCCCTTCCTTGGCGAGTTCCTCTGCCGCCTCGAGTGTCTTGAAAAGCGAACCGCCGTAGGTGATAAGCGACACATCCTTGCCCGGCCTTCGGATCGCGGCCTTGTCGATGTCGACGGAACCGGCGTTTGCGGCGATCTGGCCTTTCATGTTGTACAGCATGACGTTTTCAAAGATCAGCACCGGGTCCGGATCCGCGAGGGCCGTCTGCAGCATACCGCGCGCATCCTCGATCGTTGCGGGTGCCAGCACCCTGAGCCCCGGAATATGCGCATACCACCCTTCCAACGAATGCGAATGCTGCGCGGCCAGTTGCTTGCCCGCACCGGTCGCCATGCGGATCACAACAGGACAGCCGAACTGCCCGCCCGACATATGCCGGATCGTGGCGGCAGTGTTCAGGATCTGATCCAGCGCCAACAGCGAAAAATTCACGGTCATCAGTTCGACAATCGGCCGCATACCCGCCGCCGCCGCACCGATACCCGCGCCGGTAAAGCCGGATTCCGACAGCGGCGTGTCGCGGATACGGTCCTCGCCGAATTCCGCCATCAGCCCCTTGGACACCGCGTAGCAGCCGCCATAGGCGCCGACATCCTCGCCCATCAGGAATACACGATCATCGTTTGTCATGGCCTCGCGGATCGCCTGTTTGACCGCCTCGCGGTAGGTGGTCTCAACCATCTCACCCGCAGGCTCCGCGACGGGCGGTGCAGGGCGATCCCCGGCCATGACGTGTTTCGTCAGGGTCTCCACCGGCTCCCACGCGCCTGCTTCGGCAAAGGCCACGGCTTGGGCAATTTCGTCGTCGACCTCGGCAGTCATTTCGGCGATATCCGCCTCGTGGATCAGGCCGTTTTCCAGAAACCAGCGCTGAAACCGGACGATCGGCCCCTTGTCCCGCCACTCGGCAATTTCGGCCTTTTCGCGATAAAGCTGCGCGTCGAACATCGAATGCGCGCGAAAACGGTAGGTGCGCGCCTCGAGCAGATACGGCCGCCCGGTTTCCCTGATCTTTGCCACAGCGCGGCGGGCAGCGGCCTCGACGGCGACCACATCCATGCCATCGACCACTTCCCTCTCAACTCCATAGGCTGCGGCCTTGGCGTGGATGTCGGTCTGCGATTCCGTGCGCGCCAGCGCCGAGCCCATCGCATAGCCGTTGTTTTCGCAGACCCATAGCACCGGAAGATCCCAAAGCTCGGCCAGGTTCATCGCCTCGTGAAATTCCCCCTCGGCCACAGCGCCTTCACCAAAGAAACAGGCGGTGACGTGTTTTTCGCCGGTCATCCGATCCGCCAGCGCCAGACCCGCCGCCAGAGGCAGGCCGCCGCCGACAATCGCATTGCCGCCGTAGAAGTTGCTGCCTGCGTCGAACAGATGCATCGACCCGCCGCGCCCGCCCGAACAGCCATTGGCCTTGCCGTACATCTCGGCCAGGATCGGACCCATCGCGACGCCGCGCGCCAGGGCGTGGCCGTGTTCGCGGTAGGTCGCGACGATACGATCGTCCGGCCCGAGAACCGGGATCACGCCCATCGCCACAGCTTCTTCGCCATCGTAAAGATGCAGGAATCCGCGGATTTTTTCACGCGTGTAAAGCTCGGCGCATTTATCCTCGAACCGGCGGATACGGATCATGCCCCGCAGCAATTCGTGGACATGGGCGCGCGTCAGATGTGGCTTGATCTCGTTTGTCATTTCTCGTCCGCCTCCAACGTGGAAATATCCCCTTCGGGCAGGCCCAGTTCCCGGGCCTTGAGAAGGCGGCGCATGATCTTGCCGGAACGTGTCTTGGGAAGCTGCTTGCGAAAGACGATTTCACGCGGCGCCACGGCAGCGCCCAGCCGTTTGCGCGCCAGGCCCCGGATATCCCGTTCAAGCGCCTCGGACGGCTCAAAACCGGGGTTCAGCGCGACATAGGCCTTTACCACCTCGCCCGCGGTTTCGTCGGGGATACCGATGACGGCGGCCTCGGCGACCGCTTCATGTTCAATCAGCGCGCTTTCCACCTCGAACGGGCCGATCAGGTGGCCCGAGGATTTGATCAGGTCGTCGGCGCGACCGACAAACCAGAAATATCCGTCCTTGTCCTGCATGGCGAGGTCGCCCGACAGATACCAGCCACCGACAAAGCATTTGTCATAACGGGCCTGTTCGTTGAGATAGGCGCGCATCATCGAAGGCCAGCCGGGGCGCAGAGCCAATTCACCGATCTCGCCCGAATTGCATTCGCGCACCGCACCGTCTTCGGCGCTGACGATCCCGGCTTCGATACCCGGCAAGGGCTTGCCCATTGATCCGGGATGGATGTCCATTTCGGGGGTATTCGCGATCATGATACCGCCGGTTTCGGTCTGCCACCAATTGTCGTGGAACGGCTTGCCGAATACCTCTTGTCCCCAGACCACCCCTTCGGGGTTCAGCGGCTCGCCGACGCTGGCGAGAAACCGCAGCTTGCTGAAATCATAGGGCTTTGCGGCGTCCTTGCCCGCCCGCATCAACATGCGGATCGCGGTGGGCGCGGTGTACCAGACCTGCACGCCTTGATTCTGCAAGATGCCGTACCAGCGGTCCAGATCGAATTCCGCCTCGTCGACGATCATCGTCACCCGGTTCACCAGCGGCGCGATGATGCCATAAGACGTGCCCGTGACCCAGCCCGGATCAGCCGTGCACCAGTATATGTCGCCGGGTTTCAGATCCAGCGCGAAGCGACCCGTCGCGGCATGTGCAACAACCGCGCCGTGCACATGGACCGCGCCCTTGGGCTTGCCGGTGGTGCCGGATGTGAAATGGATCAGCGCCATGTCATCTGGCGTGGTATTTGCCGTCTCGAAACTGTCGGCGGCGGCGTCCATGGCCGGGCGCAAGGCAACGCAATCCTCGGGCACATTGCCATCGCTCAGGATCAACACCAGCCTCAACGAGGCAAGCTCCTTGCGCCAGGGGGCGATCTTTTTGCGATACAGCGCCTCTGTGGTGACAAGAACGTTGCCCTCGCCAATTTCCATCCGCGACTTGATCGGCTCGGGGCCGAATGCGGCAAACAGCGGGGTGAAGGTCATGCCAGCCTTCAGCGTGCCAAGGGCCGCAGCATAAAGCTCGGGCACCCGCCCCACCAACGAATAGACCCGCGCGCCGGGCTTCAGCCCATGTTCTGTCAGTACGTTTGCAAAACGAGCCGCATCGGTGGCAAGTGCTGCATAGGTGATGTCGCGCTGATCGCCGTCCTTGCTGAGCCAGCGGATCGCGACCTGATCACCATGGCCCGCCGCGACGTGCCGATCAAGCGCCTCATGCACGATGTTAAGCCCGCCGCCCGGCAACCCGTCCAGCATGGCGCGCGCGTCTTCCCAGTTAAACTGTGCACGCACCGCATCTGTCAGATTTGCAGCTGCGCGTGTCGTTTCGTCCTTGGGTATTGTCGGCCATGTCATGAATTGTCCCCCTCAGGTCAGCCTATTCACCCCGGATCCAACTCACCTTGACGTAGGTCAAGAGCGTCCGGTGGAGGATGGCACCCGCACCACCCGAGGGCAGCAATCCTGTATACTCGGACAAACCCTGAACCTGACGTTCATTGATCAATCAGGGCAATACCCGTTTGCCAGCCCCCATAGCACCCGATTTCCTACAGGATCTGAACAGGCATCAAATATGAGACCGAACTAAAGTTGGATGCCGATTGACAATGGTTCGAGCGGCACTTTGCCAAGCGACACATGTCCTGATGCGGCATGGCTGCGGGTCTTTGTTGCGCTACTGTGCAGCGCGGAGCGCAAAACGGTGGAGTGCAAAGACAGCCAAGGTCGCCCTCGCGTGGGATATGGCTGTGGACCGCGCCAGACGCTGGCGGATGCCGACATATCTAAGAAGCGGTCGATGGATCGCAGCAAGTGATATTACGAATCGTAATCCTCGATCGAGAACTCTAAAAACAACCCTCTTTGGGCCTCTTGCCTCGGTCTCGACACTACAGAAGAGGTGGTGCTGCAATGTCGGCCGATTTGCGGCCTTGCCAGTGTGCAGCAACGTTTCACATCAGGCTGCTATTTTGATGGGGTCAGTTTTGTTGGAATGCACATCGTTGGGGGGCAGGATACCGTGGGTCGAATATGGTCACTCGGCGTTATAGACGGTCAGCGATTTGAGGACGGCGCCCCCAGGGTGTGGGCCTTCTGCCGCGTCTACCACAGGTTCTCTGAGCTCTCGCGCTTCGGCTGACAGCACAGGCTGGACTGCATCAGCTTCAGCAACGCGCACTGATGCAGTCCAGCCTGTGCTGTTTGCTCACCATTTTTTGCCTCGCGTCCCGAGCAGTTGCACCGAGGCATCGCCGGAACATCGCGTTCGACAACAAGCTGACGCAACTTCTCGATCCTGAGCGTACTGGCCGTAGCACGATCCGCCCCTCATCGCGTGAACACAGAGGCCATGTTTTGGGCCGCGACTCAAATCCACTTGCTGATCCGCGCTGCATGTGACTCGTACTCCTTCGACAATTCAAGTAACGCCATCTCTTCGAGGATCGCCACCAGCGCGATCCTGGCCTTGAACTCCGAAGTGCCGCCTGCATATGGCGCTGGCCAGTCGGCATGATATGACCACCCAGAAGCCGCCGGACCCAATTCAGAAAAAGATTCACCAGATGACTCCCAGCAGGCAAACGCCCAGATGCTGAAACGACTTGGGACCATATCCGGCCTGACATTGGTCAGCCGCATAGCCGGGTTAGCGCGTGACCTGATGCTGGCCGCCGTGCTTGGGGCCGGGCCACTGGCGGATGCGTTCATGCTGGCATTTCGCCTGCCCAACCATTTCCGCGCGGTCTTTGCCGAGGGCGCGTTCAACGCGGCATTTTTGCCGACCTATGCCGCGACCCGGACACAGGACGGCGAAAGCGCGGCAAACGCACTTGCCTCGACGGTGCTGGTCTGGCTCACGGCTGTGAACCTTCTGCTGCTGGCTGGTGTCATGGCGGCGCCCGGGCTGACGCTGGATCTGCTCGCTCCGGGGGTCGACACGAACGAAGCGGCACTGACGCTGCACCTAATGCGGATCACCTTTCCCTACCTGCTCTGCATGTCCCTTGTGGCCTTTTTTTCGGCGCTGCTGAACGCACACGACAGGTTTGCCGCTGCTGCGGCTGCGCCGATCCTGTTGAACCTGTTCATGATTGGCGGCCTTGGGGTTGCCCATTTGTTTCCCACAGCAGCACACGCCGCCGCCTGGAGCGTCTTTGCAGCTGGCATCGCGCAGGTCACGTTGCTGATCATGGCAGCGCGCAGCGCGGGGATATCGTTGCTCCCCGGTGTTCCGCGGGTGACACCGGCCACGCGGCTTTTCCTGCGCAGGCTCGGGCCTGCCATCCTCACCTCGGGCGCGGTTCAGGTGGCGGTTTTTGCAGACACGATCCTCGCCACCTTTCTACCCGCAGGCAGCCTTTCGCATCTATATTACGCCGACCGAATTTATCAGTTGCCGGTGGGGGTCATCGGCATCGCCGTGGGCACGTTGCTGCTGCCTGACATCGCACGGCGCGCCGGGGCCGGTGATGACAGCGGCATGCTCCGTTCCGCCAGCCGCGCGTTGCGGCTCTGCGTGGATCTGGCGGCACCGCTGACGGTTGTAATGATCGTACTGGGGGACTGGATCATGGCGGTTCTGTTCGTGCGCGGCGCCTTTGACATGGCGACGGCGCAGGCCTCAGCCCTGATCCTTGCGGCCTATAGCCTGGGGCTGGTGCCGGGGCTGTCGGTCCGCGCGCTGGTGTCCTGCTTTCAGGGACGCGGAGATTTGCGCACGCCGTTTCGCGCCCTCGCCATCGCCACGGTGGTGAATATCGCATTGAAGCTATCTCTGGTGGGGTATCTTGGGGCTGCGGGTTTGGCGCTGGCAACCTCTGCCGGCCTCTGGATCTATGTCGGGACTCTGTTCGTGTTGGCACGCTCACGCGGGTTCGTTGATCTCAGAATCGGTGACATTCTCATCTCTGCCTTCCCCTCCCTTTTCTGCGGCGCCGCGCTTTATGCCTTGCGCGACCCGTTGCTGGCCTGGTGCACGGCAGTGGCAGGTGGCTGGGGAATGATGCTGGCGTTGGTCGTAGGAGGCCTGAGTGCAATGGTTTTCGTACTGGCGACCCGGCTGGCCCTGGGCAAGGCTTTCGGCTGACCTAGCTCTGGAACATGAACGCCAGCGCCACCGCTGCGGTGAACAGCAGCGTCGTCGTGGCCAGCAGGACGCCAAAGACCCGCCCCCCCACGTGACGAAGATCCTGCACATTGCTCAGTAGCCCGATCGCGGAAATCGCAAGGATGAACAGCCCCCGGGACAGATCCGAAACGACCGCCCGCACCGCGTCCGTCACTGGCAGCAGGCTGGCAAGAACGAAAAGCACGACAAAAGCCACAACGAACCACGGCATTCCGATCCGCGCCCCCTGCCCCCGTCGGCTAAGCGTCAGCGACACGATGAGCAGCACCACCGGCAGCAGCGCGACCCGCATCATCTTGGTCAGCGTCGCCGTTTCGCCGACCGCATCCGACACGGAAAAGCCGGCGCCGATGACCTGCGCCACATCATGGATACTGGCCCCGATGACGAATCCGGTCTGCCAATCGGACAGACCCAGCGCATGCAGCAGCACCGGGTAAAACACCATGGCAAGAGTCGACAGGCCCGTGGCGATCATGATGACCGCCATCGTATGGCTGCGGGGCACCCTGTCCTGAACCAGCGCGCTCAGCGCCAGCGCGGCGGAGGCACCGCAGATTGACACAGCACCGGCCGCCACGACCGCGGCTTCGGTGCTCCACCCGACGCGGCGGCCCAACCAGATGCCAAAGCTCATCGACAGGACCAGCAAACCGACCACGCTGATCACCGCTGACAGGCCGAGCATTCGGAAGGTGGCGACCGATACGGCCAGCCCCAGCAATGCAACACCGGCCTTGAGCAACGTCCCGGCGGCGAATTCCAGCCCCGGCCGCGCCCGCGCATCTGTCGACAGAAAGGAAAGTGCCATACCAATCAGCAGAGCGAACAACATCGCCGGCGCGTCATACCGCTGCGCAATGAACGTAGCGGCCAGACTGACAGTCGCCGTCACGGCAAGCCCGGGAACGAAGCAATGTAAACGCGCCCAAGCTTTGCGGGAGCGGTTGGCAAGTTCGGGTGCGCTCATGCCTGAAGACTTTCGAGGTTGTGGATGACAGTTTCGTTCACCGAAGAATCCAGAACGTCGTGGGCCCCGAATTTCACGTTGGAGATTGTGAGCAGTAATCAGGTCAAGGCAGAACAGTATTTCGCCTGGGCAATCAACCCTTCGACATGGGTAGTTGCCATTTTTGGCACGTCGCACACCAACCTGGGAACTTGGGGGGCCGTTACGTCACGCCAATGCAGAAAACTCATGCGCCGGTAGCACACGGTTGTACACGACTTTCGCCAAACCGGTGGTGCGCTTGCCCGCCATGGGTGCGGCTGCTAGGACGGCGGCAGGTCATGGAACAGGGCAGCAGATGCGTACGGCCATCGGTACAAGCGACTATTACGTCGGAGGCGAGACCTTCATCAATCGGCACATAGAGCTGCTCTTCGGCGGTGATACGGTGGTGGTCTGTGGCCGCTCCAATGGTGAAGACCCCTATGACAAGCCGATCTTTGAACGTCGGGCGCCGTTGGGCGGCATGGATCTCCTCAGCCTGCCCTTCTGGACCCTCTGGAACCGCGCACAACACGCCACCTCGCGCGTGCCGTTCGGTCAGGCAAAGCGTGATCTGGCGGATTTCCTGCGACGCGAACGGGTCGAGGTCATCCTCGCCGAATTTGGCACCCAGGCGCTGGCGCTGGCACCGCTGGCGAACGAGCTGGAAATCCCGATCTTCAGCTATTACCGCGGAACTGATGCCTCCAAGGCGCTGCGCGCACGGAAAATCCAGGTCGCTTACCGCAAAATGATGCCGCGACTTGCCGGGGTGTTTTCCGTCTCGCAGTTCCTGCTTGATAACCTCGCGCGGCACGGCGTGCGGCACGACAACGCGCATGTGATCCCCAGCGGCGTGGATGTGCGCCGTTTCTTTCCCACCGATAAGGACCCGCTTTCCTGCCTTGCCGTGGGCCGCTTTGTCGAAAAGAAAGCCCCGCTCATTACCCTGCGTTCCTTTGCCGAGGCCACGGTGGGCACCGGTGCAAGGCTGGACTTTATCGGTGACGGCCCGCTCCTTGCCCCCGCCCGGGCACTGGCAGATGAATTGGGAGTCGCCGACCGCGTGACGTTTCACGGCGCGCAGAAACATGACTTTGTACGCGAAATATTGCAGCGCACACAGTTTTTCCTGCAACATTCGGTGACGGCGGCGGACGGGAATACCGAAGGATTGCCAACCGCTATACAAGAGGCGATGGCCTGCGGATGCATCACGGTTTCGACCCGACACGCGGGCATCCCCGAGGCCATTGACGAGGGAGAAACCGGATTTCTGGTCGAAGAGCATGACGCGAGCGGCTTTACCCGGGCGATCCGGACCGCGCTGACCGCTGACAACCTTGCCCAGATGTCGGCCAAAGCCCGCAGCACCGCCGAAGAGCGGTTCGACAACGACATCCTGCTGCACCGGCTTGAGGCTCAGATCCGCATGACGCTGGGGCGCTAGGGATTTGGGTCTCTACCGGGTCCTGATCACCCTTTTCGCGCTGTGGCAGATGGCACGCCTGGCGCTGGCGCGGGACTGGTCCGCGCTGGCGCAGCGGCGCGGTACGGTTCTTCCGGATAATGCCGGTCCGCACCTGTGGCTGCATGCCGCCTCGAATGGGGAACTGGCCTCGGCCCGGCCGCTGCTACTCGCCCTACGCGCCGCGCGGGCCGATCTGGGTGTGCTGATCACCTGCAACAGTGCGACCGGCGTGGCGCTGGCGAAAAGCTGGGGCCTGCCCGGGCTGTCAGCGCACCTCGCCCCGTTGGACTTGACGCGCTTCGTGCGACGCGTGATGCGACACTGGCAGATTGTTGCGCATGTAACGATGGAGGCCGAGATATGGCCGAACCGGGTTCTCCTCTGCCCCGGTCCGGTCATGGTGCTGGGCGGGAGGATGTCCGAGGGTTCGGCGCGCGGCTGGGGCTATGCCAAACGCCTTGCCCGGCGTGTGCTGGCAAGGATCGCATTTCTTTCAGCCCAGGACACCGGTTCGCGGGACAGATTCCTGAAACTGGGGCTACGCGCAGAATCCTGCGGACCGGTTGTTGATCTGAAAGCGCTTTATGCCCCCCCACCCGAACAGGTCCCGGACGAGGCGTTGCGTAATGCCTATCCCCGCGCCAGCACATGGCTGGCCGCCTCTACACATGTCGGCGAAGAACAGGTTGTGATCGAAGCACATCTTGAAGCCCGCAAGGCCCGGCCCGATCTGCGGCTCATCTTGGCCCTACGCCATCCGAGCCGCGCAGAAGAGGTTGCGGGACTGCTGCGCGCGGCGGGGCTGACCTTTGGCCGCCGTTCTTTGGGGGACAGCGGCGCCGAGGTGCTGCTTGCCGATACAATGGGCGAAATGGCGCTTTGGTATGCGCTGGCGGGGGTGGTTTTCATTGGCGGGACACTGACCGACCGGGGCGGGCATACGCCTTACGAGCCGACCTTTTTTGGTGCCGCGATCCTGCATGGCCCCGATCTGCGCAATTTCCAAAAACCTTTTGCCGTGCTGAAAAAGGCCGGTGCCGCGCAGGAAATCAGCGATGCCGCCGCACTGGCCGCAGCACTTGTTGCCTTGAAGGATCCGGCCCGTCAGCGCGACATGGGCACCCAGGCACAGGCGGCCTTGCGACAGGATACGGGGCTTGAGGGATTGATGGAGCGGATTCTTTCACTGCTCCCGAAAAGTTAAATGCTGTTGCCACGTTACCGCGACACTGGCCCCAACCACAGCAGACGTTAACGATTTCTTGAAGTCGCCGCACGAGAGTCTATCTAGGCAGGGTGTGCCAGACGGGACGTTTGCATGATCCAGTACAGCCTTAAATGCGCCAGTGACCACCGGTTCGACTCGTGGTTCCAGTCCGCTGATGCTTTCGACAAACTGCGGCGTAACAAGCTGATCAGTTGTGCGGTCTGCGGCTCGGATTCTGTCGAAAAGGCTATCATGGCCCCTAGGGTGAACAATTCGGCACCGGCGGTTGACCGCGCCCTGAGCACCGCCAAGTCACCGGCAGAGCAGGCACTTGCGGACATCCGAAAACACATTGAAACGACATCGGACTACGTTGGCCAGGACTTCGCGCGCGAAGCCCGTGCCATTCACGACGGCGACGCCCCAGAACGTCCGATCTGGGGCGAGGCCCGTGCGGACGAGGCAAGGAAACTGATCGAAGACGGTGTGCCGGTGGCGGCCCTGCCGTTCCTGCCCACGCGCAAGACCAACTGACACTCAAACAGAAAGTACCGCCCATGACCGTGCTGATCACAGGGGCCAATCGCGGCATTGGCAACGCGCTATACACGACACTGTCAGCCCGGGGGGACAAAGTGATCGGCACCGCCCGGAATGCTCAGGGATTTCTGCCCCTGGATGTAAGCGATCCCGCATCGCAACAGGCCCTCGCCGATGAGATCGTGGGGACGCCGCTGGACCTTTTAGTCTGTAATGCCGGCGTCTATCTGGACAAGGGCCAAAGCCTTGCCGATGGATATCCACCGCAGATGTGGGCCGACATGTTCGCGGTCAACGTAACCGGGGTATTCCTTACCGTGCAGGCGCTGCTGAGCAATCTGAAACTGGCAAAGGGCGCGAAAGTGGCGATCATCTCGTCACAGATGGCGTCGTCCGAACGTGCGCAGGGGGGAAGCTATATCTACCGCGCCTCAAAGGCGGCGGCGCTGAACCTCGGGCGCAATTTGGCGGAGGATATGTCGGACCTCGGAATCGCCGTGGGAATCTATCACCCCGGCTGGGTGCGCACCAATATGGGCGGAAGCGGCGCTGCGATTTCGGTTGATGAATCGGCCGCCGGTCTGGTGCAGCGGTTCGACGCACTCAGCCTTGCGACGACGGGCTGTTTCGAAACCTTTGACGGGCAGGCGCATCCCTATTGAGCGTGGCTGACCCATCCGGGTTCCCTGCCGCCTTTGCTGCCGCCTGGGCCACCCGGGACGGTAGCGCCATTGGTGCACTTTTTACCGAAGATGCGGATTTCGTGAACGTGGTCGGGCTGTGGTGGCGCCAACGTGCGGACATCGCGCGGGCGCATGATTACGCGTTGAAATCGTTCTTTGCCGAAACCTACCTGCGCCCCGGCGTTATCCGGGTGCGACAGCTGGGTACAGATCACGCGGTGGTACACTGCCGGTTCCAAATGACTGGGCAACTTGCATTAGATGGAAGCCGCGCAGGCGACCGCCAGACCGTGATGAGCTTTGTCCTGGAACGCCAAGACGGCGGCTGGCTGGCTGTGTCCGCGCATAACACTGATGTCGTGCCGGGAGCCGAAACCTATCTGTTTGGCGATGAGTTCGGCCCGGTGGACTATCGTAATGGCTGATGAGTCTTCTCTTTTCTGGGGCGGCTACGCTTGCCGCACTGGCAGAAACGAAGGACGCTGGCCTGCGTGCTCCCCGGAGTATTTATGGACAGATGAAACGGAAAAAGGGCAAAGCGCACAAACCCAAAGCGTTCTGCCCCTCTTGCACTGCCACTACACCGCGCGTAAAGCACGTCACGATTGTGACCCCGGGAGAGTCCCATGCCCGTTCTCGTAATGAAATTCGGCGGCACCTCTGTCGCGACGCTCGACCGGATCCGGCGGGCAGCAAAACGCGTTGGCCTGGAAGTGGCCAAGGGCTATGACGTGATCGTCATCGTCAGCGCCATGTCGGGCAAGACCAATGAACTGGTCGGCTGGGTAAATGAAACCTCGCCCTTTTTTGATGCGCGCGAATACGATGCTGTGGTGAGCTCAGGTGAGAACGTGACCGCCGGCCTCATGGCCCTGACCCTGCAGGAGATGGATATTCCAGCCCGCAGCTGGCAGGGCTGGCAAGTGCCGCTTTTGACGACAAGCGCGCATAGTTCGGCACGGATCGAAGAGATCCCCACCGACAACATCAACCGCAAGTTTGGCGAAGGTATGCAGGTGGCCGTGGTCGCCGGTTTTCAGGGCATCAGCCCCGAAGGCCGCATTACCACCCTGGGCCGGGGCGGCAGTGACACAACTGCCGTTGCGTTTGCCGCCGCCTTCGATGCCGAGCGGTGTGACATCTACACGGATGTGGACGGGGTCTATACCACCGATCCCCGCGTCTGTGAGCGTGCCCGCAAGATGGACCGCATCGCCTTTGAAGAAATGCTGGAACTGGCAAGCCTGGGGGCGAAGGTGTTGCAGACCCGCTCGGTCGAGTTGGCGATGCGCTACAAGGTCAAGCTGCGGGTGCTGAGCAGCTTCGAGGAACCGTCGGACACGGCTGGCACGCTGGTCTGTGCAGAGGAGGACATCATGGAAAGCAATGTTGTGGCCGGTGTGGCCTATTCCCGCGACGAGGCCAAGATGACCCTCGTTTCGGTCGAGGACCGTCCCGGCATCGCCGCGGCGATCTTCATGCCTCTTTCCGAGGCAGGTGTGAACGTGGACATGATTGTGCAGAACATCGCCGAAGAAGGCCGCACGGACATGACCTTTTCCTGCCCCACCGATCAGGTGAAGCGCGCACAGAAGGCCCTGGACGACGCAAAGACCAAGGGCGACATCAATTTCAACGATCTGGTCGCCGATACCGGGGTCGCCAAGATCTCGGTCGTCGGGATCGGCATGCGCTCACACACCGGTGTGGCGGCCAAGATGTTCAAGGTACTCTCGTCTGAGGGAATCAATATTAAGGTCATCACAACCTCTGAGATAAAGATTTCCGTTCTGGTTGATCGGAAATACATGGAACTTGCTGTGCAAGCCCTGCATGATGCCTTCGAATTGGAAAAAAGCGCCTGAGGCCATAGAGCCCCGCGCAGTTTGTTGATGGGGTTTTTGGTATGGCCGACCGGACGGAGAGCGAAAGCCGCAAACTGCTGGGTCGGCTGCGCGACACCATGGCTGAACAGGCCGCAGGTCAGGCACGGCTGGACAAGATCACCCACCTGACCGCGGATTCAATGGGCACCGAAGTGTGTTCGATCTATCTGTTCCGGGACCTTGAAACGCTTGAGTTGTGCGCATCCGAGGGCCTGAAGGCTGAAGCCGTTCATCAGACTCGGATGAAGCTGGGTGAAGGCTTGGTGGGGCGTGTCGCGCGTACAGGCCATTTGATGAACACCGCCGATGCGCCATCTCAACGCGGCTTCCGGTACATGCCCGAGACTGGCGAGGAGATCTATTCCAGCTTCCTGGGCGTGCCAATACAGCGGCTAGGTGAAAAGCTGGGCGTTCTGGTGGTGCAGTCCAAGGTGGCGCGGGAATTCACTTCTGACGAGGTCTATGCGCTGGAAGTCGTCGCCATGGTGTTGGCCGAGATGGCCGAGTTGGGCGCTTTCGTAGGCGAAGGTGCTGCGCTGACTGCTCGGCATACACAGCCTGTTCTGCTGCGCGGCACCACGGGTCAGGAAGGCACAGCCGAAGGCCATGTCTGGCTACATGAACCACGCGTAGTCGTGACCAACTTTGTGACAGACGATCCGGTAAAGGAAAATGAACGCTTGGCCGAGGCGGTCGAGACCCTGCGGGTCAGCGTCGATCAACTGCTCGCAGGTGCCGCTGATCCGGAACAGGTGCAGATACTCGAGGCCTACCGGATGTTTGCCAACTCCAAAGGCTGGATGCGCCGGATGGAAGAGGACATCACCCGCGGCCTGTCGGCAGAAGCGGCGGTAGAAAAAGAACAATCGTCGGCCCGGGCACGGATGGGACAGGTCACGGATGCCTATTTGCGCGAACGGCTGCAGGATCTGGACGACCTCAGCAACCGATTGCTGCGCATCTTGACCGGACAAGGCAAGGAAACCGGTGCCGACATGCCAAGCGATCCCATTCTGATCGCGCGCAATATCGGCCCCGGAGAGTTGCTGGAATATGGCCGCAGTCTCAAGGGCATCGTTCTCGAGGAAGGTTCGGTTGGCAGCCACGCGGCAATTGTCGCCCGCGCGCTGGCGATTCCACTTGTGGTGCATGCGGGGCGGATCACAAACGAGGCGCTGAACGGCGATCATGTGATGATTGATGGCGATCAGGGTATCGTGCATTTGCGCCCAGATGATACCGTGGTCAGCGCCTTTCGCGACAAGATCGCGATGCAGGCGCAGGCCTTGGAACGCTATGCGTCCATCCGCGAAACGCCCTGCGTGGCGGCCTGCGGAGCCCGGATCGAACTGCACATGAACGCCGGGCTTATGGCGGATTTGCCGAGCCTGGTATCTTCGGGCGCCGAAGGGGTCGGCCTGTTTCGAACCGAATTGCAGTTTCTGGTGCGAAACCAGATGCCGCGCCGGACCGAACTTGCCGTGCTTTACAAGCGGGTTCTGGATTCGGCCCAAGGGCGCCGCGTAGTGTTCCGTACGCTCGACATCGGGTCGGACAAGGTGCTGCCCTACATGAAGCCCAATGACGAGCCGAACCCGGCGTTGGGATGGCGGGCGATCCGCGTAGGACTGGACAAGCCCGGCGTGCTGCGCATGCAGTTGCAGGCGCTTCTGCGCGCTGCCGAAGGCGGTCCGTTGACGGTGATGTTCCCCTTTGTTGCCCAGTTCGAGGAATACAGAGCGGCGCGCGCCGAGATGAACAAGGCGCTGGAGCGCGAACACATTCTCGGACATCCAATCCCGTCAAAGCTGGAAGTCGGGGCGATGCTGGAGACACCCAGCCTTGCCTTTGCGCCACGGCAGTTTTTCGAAGAGGTCGAGTTTCTGTCGATCGGCGGCAATGACCTGAAGCAGTTCTTCTTTGCCGCAGACCGGGAAAACGAGCGCGTGCGGAGGCGTTATGACACACTGAACGTAAGTTTCCTGAGCTTCCTTGAGACCATCGTCGAGCGCTGTCGCGAAACTGGCACCCATCTGTCCTTTTGTGGCGAGGACGCCGGCCGTCCGATTGAAGCGATCTGTCTTGCGGCCATCGGACTGCAGTCTCTATCAATGCGCCCGGCATCGATCGGTCCGGTCAAGCATCTGATGATGCGCACTAATCTGGATGACCTTCGGTCAGTGATCGCCAATGCAAAGGTGCAGGGCGATCAGTCCGTGCGCCCTGCTGTGATGGAGTTTCTGCGCGACCGAGCGTAACAATTACAAATACGCCGCACAGGAACAGTTCCGGCCCTGCTTGCCAGAACACATACAGTTTTTGAAAGTAGGAAATGGGTCCCTGCGTCCCACCATGGGGGGGTGCCTCGACCACTGGCGCGCCTGCCGCATCTGCCGTGCTACAGGGCCTTAGGGTCTTGGCGGTGAGACGCAGGGCTAGCTTTGGTTCCCCAACCTTAGCTGTGCAACTACGTCACCACGTTAACCTTAACATATAGTTAACGGCTAACGACTCGCGTGAGCTTTTCATAACGCGATTTCTTCACAAAGCGTTGATGGCACCGCGAAGATCTTCCACAAGTTCCGCCCGAGTGCGGCCGGATTTTTCCGACAAACGGCGCAGGCCAAAGTGCACATGCGCCATTTCCTGATAGTAGCTGGTGTAGGCATAATTCGTAGCCGCCCCTGCAACGGCGCCAATCACGGGTATAGTCTGAGTCGCCAGTTTCTGGCCCAGCACGGTGGCAAGGCGTGGCGCGACACGGGCGATCAGCCCATGCACCGTTCCCCCGGTCAACGTAACGCGCGCCGAAAGAAAAGCCATGTCGGCACCATCATCGGCCGCCAGTGGCCCGGCGGACCCAAAGACCAAAAGGCACTCTTTCTGGACATCGGGGTCGTCAGGATTGAAACCATGTTGAAAGGCAATTCCCTGAATCGTTCGCAGCAGGACAGTTGTGGTGACGGGCAGCTCGGCGAGCGCGGTAGGAAGGCCCCCTGCCCCCCCCATTGCGCCCATGGCCGTCGTCATCGCAGTATTCAGCCAGCCCTTCTGGTCCGGCACCAAACCACGGGACTGGCTCGCCGCGCGCATCGCAACGTTCAGCGCACGGGCCGTCGCATCCTCAAGCCGGTCCTTGACCCTGTCGGGCAGCCGTTCCAGCAAATTCTCAGCCTGACCACCAACAAAGTTCAACACCTGCAGACCGAGGCCGCCGGCGCCTTTGTGCCGCCGCGCCAGCGCGGTCAGTTCCAGATCTATATCCACCACTTCGACAAGATCGGTGCCAGTCATCTGCTGCCTCCTGTTTGCCCGATTAACATTGGGGCACGCATTGCCGGTTTCAAGCGACCCGCGTCACCGACCCGCAGATACCTTCCCAGGCACCGGGCCTCAGATCAAAGCCCAGGATCCGGTCGGGGTTGGTCGGCGGTGGCATTTCCACCCCTGTCAGGCGGAAAAAGCCAAAGCGCTTATAATAGGGCAGATCCCCGACCAGAAGCACCCTGTCCCAGCTTTCGGCCGCCTGCGCGAGACTGTCGCGGATCATTGCTGCGGCGAGCCCCTCTCCCTGTGCGGTGGGATGCACCGCGATAGGGCCCAACAAAAGCACATCGGCTTGACCGACACGGACGGGCCAATAACGTATGGCGCCGCCAAGAATGCCGTTTTCGTCCCGCGCGATACGCCCCAACGCAGCAACAGGCGGGACATCATCGCGAAGCCGATAGGAAGACAGCGCTGTTCGCCCCGGCGCAAAGCAGAGATCGAAGAGCGCTTCGACCTCCCACCAATCCTCGGGGCTTTCTTTTTTCAGGACGAACACAGGCGTACCTCGTGCATTCAGGGCAAATCCCGCCTATCACGGTGCAACGCCTTGGGCAAACAGGAGAAAAGCATTCATGTTCTACCGACCTTCCGAAGGCCACGGCCTGCCGCACAATCCGTTCAACGCCATCGTCACACCACGCCCCATCGGCTGGATCTCGACCCGCGGGGCAGACGGATCAGAGAACCTCGCGCCCTATTCCTTTTTCAACGCAGTGGCTTACACGCCGCCCCAGGTCATGTTCGCGTCGACCTCGGCCAAAGAAGATCGCGGCGACACAAAGGACAGCGTCGCCAATATCCGCGACACTGGCGTGTTCTGCGTGAACATCGTCGAATACGCGATGCGCGATGCGATGAACCAGAGCTCCGGTGCCTGGGCAAAGGAAACGGATGAATTCGACCTGGCGGGAATCGAGCGTGCACCCTGCGAAACGGTAGCCTGCAGCCGCGTCGCCCGCGCACCGGCCAGCCTGGAATGCAAGCTGACCCAGATCGTGCAACTGCCTGGAGAAGCCAACTTTGCCGTATTCGGCGAAGTTACCGGCGTGCATATGCGCGACGATTGCATCGTCGACGGTCTGTTCGATATCCTGAAGTTCAATCCGCTGACACGGCTTGGCTACAAGGATTACGCGGTGATCCGCGAGACCTTCAGCCTGAACCGTCCCGGACAGTCCTGAACTCCGGCCTTAAGCCAAAGAAATCAGGGCTTCCCGCAAGGGCGGAGGAACTTCTCCGTCCCTGCGGGCATATTTGCGTCAGTGCCCGCCCAGGATCCCTGTGCGCACACCGTAGTTGACCGCGAGCGCATAATCGGGGTCATCATCGCTATCGACCATCAGGTGGCCGGCCTTTTTCAACAGCTTATGACAATCACGGCTGAGGTGACGCAGCTGTATACGTTTGCCTACGGCTTCGTATTTCCCGGCCAGCGCCTCGATCGCCTGCAGGGCGGATTGATCCACCACACGGCTGTCAGCAAAATCGATGATCACCGTCTGAGGGTCCCCGCTGATATCAAACATCTCGGAAAACCCTTCGGCCGACCCAAAGAACAGCGGCCCCTGCACCTGATAAACCCGCGCGCCTTCCGGCGTGGTGTAGGTTTTGGCGTGAATACGCCGCGCATTGTTCCACGCATAGGCCAGCGCGGAGACGATGACCCCGACAACCACTGCCACGGCGAGGTCTTCATAGACGGTCACGATGGTCACCAGAATGATCACGAAAGCATCCATCTTGGGGACCCGCGCCAGAATGGTTAGCGAGTTCCAGGCAAAGGTGCCGATCACCACCATGAACATCACACCGACCAGCGCCGCCAGTGGAATCAGCTCGATCAATGGTGATGCGAAAAGGATAAAGCTCAGCAAGAACAGTGCGGCGGCGATACCGGCAATCCGCGTACGTCCTCCCGATTTCACATTGATCATCGACTGTCCGATCATCGCACAGCCACCCATTCCCCCAAAGAACCCGGTCACGGTGTTCGCGATCCCCTGTGCGATGCATTCCTGCGATGCGCCGCCCCGCGTGCCAGTCATCTCGCCCACAAGGTTCAGCGTCAGAAGCGATTCAATAAGGCCAATAGCTGCCAGAATGACCGCATAAGGCAGGATGATCTGCAGCGTCTCATAGTTCAGCGGCACCATCGGTATGTGGAGCGAAGGCAGCCCCCCCTGGATCGACGCAAGATCACCGACGCGCGGCACATCGATGCCAAAGCCGATGACCAGCGCCGCCACGATGCCGATTCCGGCCAGTGGTGCGGGAATGATCTTGGTGATCTTGGGCATAGCCCAGATGATCCCCATGGTCAGTGCCACCAATGCCAGCATGGTCACAAGCGGCATCCCGGAAAGCCAAGTGCCACCGCTCATCCCGTGCCCGGAGTTCACGATCGAACCCGGCACCTTGAATTGCGACATCTGCGCCAGAAAGATCACGATGGCGAGGCCGTTCACGAAGCCCAGCATCACCGGATGAGGCACCAGCCGGATGAATTTGCCCCATTGCATCACGCCTGCGAAAATTTGCAGCAGGCCCATCAGTACCACGGTCGCGAAAAGGTATTCGACACCGTGCTGCGCCACCAGCGCCACCATCACCACCGCAAGCGCACCGGTCGCGCCGGAGATCATCCCCGGACGCCCACCGATCACCGCAGTGATCAAGCCGACCAGAAACGCCGCATAAAGCCCGACCAGAGGATGCACCCCTGCGACAAAGGCAAAAGCAACCGCCTCGGGGACCAGTGCAAGCGCAACCGTAAGACCAGAAAGGATCTCGATCCGCAGGCGCGAGGGTGTCAGCCGCTCAGGCGGAAGCAGGTTGAGGTCTGGCAATGAGATGCGATTGGCGAAATTCGCCAGAATGGTTCTAGGCACTGTCGGAATCCTCGTATTCGGTTTGCCTGCGCTAATACTGCACTGCAGCATTAAAGACCACCCAACGGGTGGCGAAACGCGCGGCCTCGCACCGCAAATAGCGCAATTGACACCAATAGCACGTTAAATCTGGCCAAATCCGGCCCCATTCAAGGTTGCGGTTGCGCACCGCCGAACCACCCGGCACATATTTAGTGACACAAAAGCAGGGGACGACGATGACCGAAACGAAAATAGGCGTGATCGGCGGCTCTGGCCTTTATGAAATGCCGGGGTTGCAGAACGCTGAATGGATCACGGTCGACAGCCCCTGGGGCGCACCGTCCGACCAGCTTCTGACAGGCGTTCTGGACGGTGTCCCGATGGCCTTTTTGCCTCGGCATGGACGCGGGCACGTGCATTCACCCTCGACCGTGCCCTACCGCGCCAATATCGACGCGCTCAAACGGCTTGGGGTCACTGACGTGATCTCGGTCTCGGCCTGCGGATCGTTCCGCGAAGAGATGGCCCCGGGGGATTTCGTTGTCGTTGACCAGTTCATCGACCGCACGTTTGCACGCGAGAAATCCTTTTTTGGCACCGGCTGTGTGGCGCATGTTTCGGTCGCGCATCCGGTCTGTTCGCGGCTTGCGGCCGCCTGTGCCGCCGCGGCGGACACCGCCGGGATCAGGGTACATCGTGGTGGCACCTATCTTGCGATGGAGGGGCCGCAGTTCTCGACCCGGGCCGAGTCGGTGATGTACCGCGACGTCTGGCGGGCCGATGTGATCGGCATGACCAACATGCCCGAGGCCAAACTCGCCCGCGAGGCCGAACTCTGCTACGCCAGCGTCGCCATGATCACCGACTACGACAGTTGGCATGTCGGACACGGCACCGTCGATCTGGCCGAGATCATCCGTATCCTGACCGGCAATGCGCGAAAGGGTCAGGAAATGGTTGCCAGCCTTGCTACGGCTTTGGGATCAGGTCGCGCGCCATGCCCCGACGGTTGCGATCACGCGCTTGAAGGGGCCATTCTGACGGCACCGGACAAACGGGACCCCGCCCTGATCGCGCGTCTCGACGCGGTGGCGGGCCGGGTGCTCTGAACGGGAACCGTCACCGTAATATGCCTGTGCAAATAAGGCGGAGAGGCGACAGAACACGTCTGTTCAGCCGCGTCTCCGCCCCGTTGGACCGTGTATCGCCCTCACTATTTTGCCGGCGATACTGGAATTAACCGACGATGGTGCCTTCAGTGGCGGCGCGCAATTCGGCTTCTGTCACGCCTTCGGCGCATTCGACGATCTTCAGGCCGCCTTCGACCACGTCCAGAACACCGAGGTTGGTGATGATGCGGTCCACAACACCCGTGCCTGTCAGCGGCAGCGTGCAAGCCTTGAGCAGCTTGGATTCACCCGCCTTGTTGGTGTGATCCATGACCACGACCACCCGCTGTACACCGGCCACGAGGTCCATCGCACCGCCCATGCCCTTGACCAGCTTCTTGGGGATCATCCAGTTGGCCAGATCGCCGTTTTCGGCCACTTCCATCGCGCCGAGGATCGCCATCGCGATCTTGCCGCCGCGGATCATGCCAAAGGACATCGCGCTGTCGAAATACGATGTGTGCGGCAGTTCGGTGATCGTCTGCTTGCCCGCATTGATCAGGTCGGGATCTTCCTCACCCTCATAGGGGAAGGGCCCCATGCCCAGCATGCCGTTTTCAGACTGCAGCGTAACCTCAACCCCTTCGGGGATGTAGTTGCTGACCAGCGTCGGAATACCGATACCGAGGTTCACATAGGTGCCGTCCTGCAGCTCCTGCGCCGCACGGGCAGCCATCTGTTCGCGATCCCAAGGCATCAGGCGTCTTCCTTCTTGCGTGTGGTGACTTTTTCGATGCGCTTTTCGTGCTGACCCTGAATGATACGGTGCACATAGACGCCCGGAAGGTGGATCTTGTCGGGGTCAAGCTCGCCGGGTTGTACGATCTCTTCGACTTCGACCACGCAGACCTTGCCACACATGGCCGCAGGCGGGTTGAAGTTGCGCGCCGTCTTGTTGAAGATCAGGTTGCCGGTGGTGTCGGCCTTCCACGCCTTGACGATGGAAAGGTCCGCGAACAGGCCGGTTTCCATGATGAACGTCTCACCATTGAAATCCTTGTGTTCCTTGCCTTCGGCGATCTGTGTGCCAACGCCGGTCTTGGTGTAGAAGCCCGGAATGCCACAGCCGGCGGCGCGCATCCGCTCGGCCAGGGTGCCCTGCGGATTGAATTCGAGCTCTAGTTCGCCCGACAGGTACTGGCGCATGAATTCAGCGTTTTCGCCTACGTACGAGCTGATCATCTTTTTGACCTGCTTCGTCTGCAGCAGGATCCCGATACCAAAATCATCGACGCCCGCGTTGTTGGACGCAAAGGTCAGATCCTTGGTTCCGGCCTCCTTGATGGCCTGCAACAGCAGTTCCGGAATGCCGCAGAGACCGAAGCCCCCCGAGGCGATGAACATGCCGTCGAACAGCAGACCGTCGAGGGCCTCTGCTGCTGATCCGTAGACTTTCTTCATTGAAAACTCCTCACCTGATTGCCCGTTTTGTGCCGCGCAGCCGCAGGAGAGTCAACGTAGGGTCAGTCCAGCGCCCCGTGTTTTCTGCGGAGCAGCATCAGATCAGGCGCACCTGAGTGCCAACAAGGGTGACGTCAAACAGCTCGGCGATCTTTTCGTTGAACAGGCCGATACAACCGTCCGAGGAGCGTCGCCCGATCTTGCGCGTGTCCTGCGTTCCGTGGATCAGGTAAGCCGGCCAACCAAGGTACATCGCATGGGTGCCAAGCGGATTGTCCAGCGCACCGGCTGCAACAGGCTTCCAGTCAGGAAAACGCTCAAGCTGGCTGGCGGTCGGCGTCCAGGTGGGGCCGACCTTTTTGCGCACGATCTCGGTATAGCCCCGCTTGGTAAGCTCATCGGACTTGGGCACAGACGTCGGGTAGATCCGGTAATCACTGCCATCCGCGTTCCAGTAATGCAACGCGCGGCTGGTCGTGTCGCAGACGATAGCCCCCTTGCCAAGCGACTCGAAATGGTCGCGCCAATCCTGCCGGGAAAAGCTGGAAATGTTATTGCGCGCGCCACTGTTTGCCAGAGCGGGCAGTGGCAAAAGCGATGCCGCCGCCCCCGCGATCAGGGTACGGCGGTTGGGTTTATAGACCATGAAAGTGCCTTTCTGCGCATGCCTCTTTTGCCCGAACCTGCGGGTAAAAGAGGCAAGATACCAATCACATATTCTTGAATCAAAATGTAATCGGCGGAAAGGTCACAACAGCTTGCTCACTCGGCGTCTTTTGGCTCTGCCTTCGCGGCAGGTGCCTTTTTCGCCGCTGGTTTTTTGGCTGCTGGCTTTTTGGCTGCGGTCGTTTTTGCGGTACTGCTCTTGGCTGCGGCTTTTTTGGCCGGTGCCTTTTTCGCAGCGGCCTTCTTGGCCGGAGCCTTCTTGCCCGTTTTAGCTGCCTTCTCGGCGATCAGGGCGACCGCCTGCTCCATCGTCACATCTGCCGGTTCCGTCTCTTTCGGCAGCGTGGCGTTGATTTTTTCCCATTTGATATAGGGGCCATAGCGGCCTTCCATAACGTTCACGGGTCCGCCACCTTCGGGATGTTCGCCCAGCTCCTTGAGCGGCTTGACAGCCGCACGCCCCGCCCCACGCGAGGCAAGTTTCTGCGCCAGCACATCAACGGCACGGTTGATACCAATCTCGAAGACCTCGTCGACCTCTTTGAGGTTGGCATACAGCTTGCCATGTTTGACGAAGGGTCCGTAACGCCCGATCCCTGCCTCGATGGGTTCGCCATCTTCGGGGTGTTTGCCCACTTCGCGCGGAAGGCTGAGAAGGGTCAGCGCTTTTTCCAGATCCATGGCGTCCGCCGCCCAGCCCTTGGGCAGGCTGGCGCGCGGCGGTTTCTTGTTCTCTTCCGTCGCCTCGCCGCGCTGCACATAAGGCCCGAACCGGCCAGAGCGCAGAGAAATCTCATCACCATTGTCTTCACCCAGCACACGATCGCCGCCCTCGGCGGAATCCCCCCCAATGGGACGTGTGTAACGGCATTCCGGGTAACGGCCACAGCCAACAAATCCGCCCGAACGGGATGTCTTGAGGTGCAACTGCCCCTCACCGCACAAAGGACAACTGCGCGGATCCGAACCGTCCTCACGTGGCGGGTAAAGCTGTGGCGCAAGGGCCGCGTCCAGCACATCGAGAACCTCGGTGATGCGCAGTTCAGAGGTTTCCGCGATCGCGACCGAAAAATCCTTCCAGAAGCGCATCAGCACATCTTTGTAATCGGCCTCGCCGGCGCTCACATGGTCAAGATCGTTTTCCAGTGCGGCAGTGAAATCGTATTCGATATAGCGCTTGAAGAAGTTCAGCAGGAAGATCGTGACGATGCGCCCCTTATCCTCGGGGAACAGGCGATTCTTGTCCTTGCGCACGTATTCGCGGTCCTGGATCGTCGTGATCACCGATGCATAGGTCGACGGGCGCCCGATGCCGAGCTCTTCCATCTTCTTGACCAGCGTCGCCTCGGTGTAGCGTGGCGGCGGCTGGGTAAAGCTTTGCAGCGCCAGCACGGAGGTGTTGTCCGACAGAACGGCCGAGGGGCTCTTGTCCGCCTCGACAACGTCGTCATCCTTGGTGGTCGCCTTGGCGAATTGTTCCTTCAAACCCGCCTTGGCAAAGGCCGCCGGTTCGCCCTGGCTGATCTGCGGCAGGCGGTTGTCATCTTCGTCGCCGACATCGTCGCGGCCTTCCTCATAGACCTTGAGGAAACCGTCAAACAACACAACCTGCCCTGTCGCGCGCAACTCAATCTGCCCGTCACGGCTGGAAATATCGACGGTGGTACGCTCGAGTCGCGCGCCTTCCATCTGACAGGCAAGCGTGCGCTTCCAGATCAGATCGTAGAGTTTGCGTTGATCGGCGTCGCTCAGTTTCAGCGCGGCTGCATCCTTGGCCATATCCGTCGGGCGGATACATTCGTGGGCTTCCTGCGCGTTCTTGGCCTTGTTCTTGTAGATCCGCGGGCTGGCGGGGACATAGTTATCGCCGTAACGATCCTTGATCGCGGCGCGCGCCTCCTGCACAGCCTCGGGGGCCATGTCGATGCCGTCGGTTCGCATGTAGGTGATGTGCCCGGCCTCATAGAGACGCTGCGCGGCGGACATGCACATCTTGGCGCCCATGCCGAACTTGCGGCTCGCCTCCTGCTGGAGAGTCGAGGTCATGAAGGGGGCCGAAGGGTTGCGGGAAGCCGGCTTGGCCTCGACCGATTTCACGGTCAGCTCCCGGGATGTGACCGCCTGTACAGCCAGTTCGGCCTGGGTACGGTTTTCAATGTCGTAGCGGTCGAGCTTTTTGCCTGCCAGCACGGTCAGGCGCGCCTCGTAGTCCTGCCCACGAGGAGTGGAAAACAGCGCCTTCACAGACCAGTATTCGCGATTTTTGAAGGCCTCGATCTCCATCTCGCGCTCGACGATCAGGCGCAGACAGACGGATTGCACGCGCCCGGCGCTACGCGCACCCGGCAGTTTGCGCCAGAGTACCGGCGAGAGGTTGAAGCCGACAAGATAGTCTAGAGCGCGGCGGGCCAGATAGGCCTCGACCAGAGGCGCATCGATCTCGCGCGGGTTTTTCATGGCCTCGGTCACGGCGGCCTTTGTGATCGCGTTAAAGGTGACGCGGCTGACAGCCGTATCCTTTTTGATCGACTTGCGCTTGGTAAGCGCCTCTTGAAGGTGCCAACTGATCGCTTCTCCCTCGCGGTCAGGGTCAGTGGCAAGTATCAGCGAATTGTCCTTGGCCAGCGCATCGGCGATGGCTTTCATATGCTTCTTGGAGTCGTTGCCGACCTCCCAGATCATCTCGAAACCATTTTCCGTATCGACCGAACCGTCCTTGGCCGGCAGGTCGCGAACGTGTCCATAGGACGCCAGAACGGTGTAGTCCGAGCCCAGATATTTGTTGATTGTCTTGGCTTTAGCCGGGGATTCGACAACGACGACGGGCATGAAATGCGCACCTTTCGGGAAAAAGTCTGAGGCTCGTATGGCGGGGCAGCATGTGGGGTGCAAGCGGGAATTGTCAATTCGAACGACTTGGCTGTTTGCACGCAGGCCTGCTGGGAGAGAAGGCCGGCACACTAAGTGTTGGGGGATACCACTTTAGCTTTTATAAATGATTACAATGCCTTTCCCTCTTTTCCTCGCCATGTGCAGGAGTGCCCCCCAAGCGTGATTCGGTGGATCACGCTACATTAATGGGTATGCTCTGTTCGCATGCCGAATGGGCGTTCGGGCGTCGCTGCTGTTCTTGCGGGACGCCTGCCACACTCGGGTGAAGTTGGTTTTAAGGATCTTGTAGCAGCCCTTGACAAAAGGCGCGGCGTTCGCGTGACGACCAGAATTGTGGCGCCGGTCCGGGTGCTCTAAGCGCAATGGGACTACGCCATGCCGACCGGACCGACGTAACCAGTCGGCGTGCAATGATTGCCCAATTACGCCTATACCCAAGGCAGCGCCTAGATCCATGCGGCTAGTCAACACGTGACAGCAAGCCACCGGATTGGCGAAGAATCCGTCCCTCCAGTTCAAGTTCTGTCAGGGCCGGTGACACGTCTTTTGATGACACGCCGACATCGCGGATCAACTGGTCTTCGGCCAAGGGCGACGGCCCGAGCCGTGCGAGGATCTGGCTATGCAACGATGCAGTGGCCTGCAGACTGCGGCGATCGGGCGGTGGCGTTTTTGGCGGTATCGGCAGCTCGAAATGGGGCTGCCATCGAAGCGTTTCGAACGCGGGCAGTGCTTCGATCACGTCATCGGCGTTGCGCACCAATGTAGCCCCATCCCGCAGCAGCATGTTGCAGCCCGCCGCGCGCGCATCGAAGGGATGCCCTGGCACCGCCAGGACCTCGCGTCCCTGATCCAGGGCACAGCGGGCAGTGATCAGAGATCCGGACTTTCCTGCGGCTTCTACCACCACCACCGCCCGGGCCAGGCCCGAAATGATACGATTGCGCACCGGGAAGTTCCGCGCCTGAGGCTGCATGGCGATGGGCATTTCGCTGACCCGCAACCCGCCCGCCGCCACGATATCCTCGCCCAGCCTGGCGTTTTCCGAGGGATACAGCACATCAACCCCGCCCGCCATGACCGCGACCGTCCCGGTGCCAAGACTGGCAAGGTGCGCGACGGTATCGATACCGCGCGCCAGCCCGGAGACCACGACATAGCCCTGCTCCCCAAGGCCGCCCGCCAGCGCCTTGGCCATACGAGTGCCCAGCGAAGAGGCATTGCGCGCGCCAACCATTGCCACCATGGGACGGTCAAGAACGGAGGGATCGCCGACGACCCAAATCATGGGTGGCGCATCCGCCAGGTCGCACAGCGCGGATGGATACAGCGCCTCACCGCGGCAAATCAAACGTGCGCGGGCGTGCCGTGCAGCTTTCAACTCGGCATGAACCACGCCTTCAGGGCATATGGAGTAGTCAATGACACCGGCTTCAGCTGCAATCTGCGGCAGCGCGGCAAGCGCCGCACCGGCCGATCCGTGTTCGGCCATCATTCGATAAAATGTAGAGATGCCAACTCGGCGAGAGCGCAAGAGACGGAGCCAGTCCAGCCGATCATCTTCCGTGGTGGGTGGGAGTAGGGGGTGAGTGGAAGAAAGGGTATCTTCGGTCATCCTGGCTCCGTCGCTTGCTGAGTCTTGATAGCGCGCGATTGGTTAATGGATGATGAAGGCGTCCCTTCCCCCAAATGTTACCCGCGCGCCAGCCTCAGTTCTGCGCCCCGCCCACGGTCAGCCCGCCGATCATAACCGTCGGCTGCCCCACGCCAACCGGCACCCACTGGCCCTGCTTGCCACAGTTACCCATTCCCGGATCCAGCGCCATGTCATTGCCCAAGGCGCGGATTTGTTGAAGCGCCGTGGCACCGTCACCGATCAGCGTCGCGCCTTTAACCGGTGCGCCGACCTTACCGTTTTTGACCCTGTATGCCTCGGTGCAGGAAAAGACGAACTTGCCGTTGGTGATGTCCACCTGCCCGCCGCCGAAACCGACCGCATAAATCCCGTCCTTCAGGTCTGCGACAATGTCGGCGGGATCGGCATCGCCGCCCAGCATATAGGTATTGGTCATCCGTGGCATGGGCGTGTGCGCATAGGATTCGCGCCGTCCGTTGCCCGTGGGTGCCACGCCCATCAGCCGCGCATTCTGCCGGTCCTGCATGAAACCGACCAGAATGCCGTCTTCGATCAACACGTTCTTGCCGCTGGGTGTGCCTTCGTCATCGACAGTGATTGATCCGCGCCGATCCGGGATGGTGCCATCGTCCAGAACAGTCACCCCGCGTGACGCCACCTGCCGGCCCATTAGACCTGCAAAGGCAGAACTGCCCTTGCGATTGAAATCGCCCTCAAGCCCGTGCCCCACCGCTTCGTGCAGCAGGATACCGGGCCAGCCCGGGCCAAGCACAATATCCATCACGCCCGCAGGTGCCGATTCGGCGCGCAGGTTCACAAGGGCGATGCGCAACGCCTCGCGCGCCTTGGCCTGCCAGTCGGCGGGATCGAGCAGCCCGTCCAGCAACAGCCGCCCGCCGCCACCCGAGGTGCCGCTTTCGCGCCGTCCCTGATCTTCGACGATGACCGAAACGTTTACGCGCGTCATTGGGCGCGTGTCGGTCACCAGCGTGCCGTCGGCGCGTAAAATCGCAACTTCTTGAAGCGACGCAGCAATGGTCGCCGTCACCTGCACGACGCGTTGATCAAGTTCACGGGCAAAAGCATCTATCTCGCGCAGTGTTTCGACTTTGACAGGAAAGGCATGGCCCGCGATCGGATCGGCATCGGTATAAAGCTTGGCGTTGGTGCGCTGCGGTGCGTCGGCAAGGATGCCACCGCCATCGCCCACCGCAAGCCGCGCCGTTTCAGAGGCGCGCAGAATCGAAGATTCGCTGATATCGGTCGAATGCGCGTATCCCGCCACCTCTCCGCGCACCGCGCGCAGGCCGAATCCTTCAGATGCGTCGTAACTGGCCGTCTTGATACGACCATCGTCGAAGACCAGCACTTCGGACCGGCTGCGTTCCAGAAACAACTCGCCATCATCGGCCCCCGCAAGCGTATTGCGCAACTGGGACAGGGTGTTTTGCTGGTCCAGCGCAGTCTCGAATGGGCGAAAGGGGGCGTCGGTCATGGGACATTCCTGTATGGTGTTCACTGTCGCAGCCAGAGCGCAAATCAGAGAAAGCGTCTGTTTGCCGCAAGCAACATTCTTTATCTACACGCAAGAATATGGTTTTAAGCATCGACAACACAATGGGGTGTGCCGGTTCGATGCCAAACATCGGCCCGCGCGCCCCGCCCGCGACAGATGAAGACACACAACCGATCAGGGTGACACATGCGAATTAAAACGATGCTGGCGGGTCTTGCCGCTGCCCTCACCGCCGGACCGGCACTGGCTCAGGACGGGCTTGAGACTGTTGGCCACCCCAAGGACGGTATGATGGGCTTTCAGCCCGCCGTAACCGAACTGGCGCGTGACATTCACTGGCTGGACGGCATGATCAACATCATCATGATCGCCATCGTGATCTTTGTGACCGGCCTGATGATTTACTGCATGGTCCGTTACAACCGGAAGGCCAACCCGACACCGTCTGCATTCACCCACCACACGCCGATCGAAATCGCCTGGACCATCGTCCCGATCGTCATCCTGGTGTTCATCGGTGCCTTCTCCCTGCCCGTGCTGTTCAAGCAGCAGGAAATTCCCACAGCCGACATCACGATCAAGGTGACCGGATACCAGTGGTATTGGGGTTATGAATACGTCGACAATGATTTCGCCTTCGACAGCTACCTGATCGGTTCGCCCGCCACCGGTGGCGACAACCGCTTTACCCCCGAAGTCGAACAGCAGCTGATCGATGCGGGCTATACCAAGGACGACTGGCTGCTTGCCACCGACACCGCCGTCGTTGTGCCTGTGGGCAAGACAATCGTCATGCAGCTGACCGGCGGCGATGTGATCCACTCCTGGACCATTCCGGCCTTTGGCGTAAAGCAGGACGCCGTACCCGGTCGTCTGGCGGAACTGTGGTTCAAGCCTGAGCAGGAAGGCATCTACTTTGGCCAGTGCTCTGAACTGTGCGGCCTGAGCCATGCCTACATGCCCATCACCGTCAAGGTGGTCAGTCAGGACGCCTATGACGAATGGCTGCAGGGCGCGATCGAGGAATATGCCGGAACGCCCACCGGCTACGACGTGGCTCTGGCCAACTAAGCGACATCAGGCAGGGCGCCACTGGGTGCCCTGCCCCGTTTTCAGTCCTCGCCCGCTTTCGGTTCGGGACACCAAGCAGACAAGATCAGCAAGGAAGACACCGCATGAGCGATGTGAGCATCAACAGCCCCGAGTTCACGGGCCAGGGTTTTGAAGGCGAGGCGCAGTTCGGCGACTTTTTCGCCCTGCTCAAACCCCGTGTGATGACGCTTGTGGTCTTTACCGCCGCTGTCGGTCTGCTGGCGGCACCTGTGCCGGTGCATCCCTTCGTGGCCTTCTGCGCGATTCTCTTCATTGCCGTGGGCGGTGGCGCCTCGGGCGCGCTCAACATGTGGTGGGACGCGGATATCGATGCGGTGATGAAACGCACGGCGCGCCGCCCCATCCCCGCCGGCAAAGTCACCGGGGACGAAGCGCTGGCGTTTGGCCTCACGCTTTCTGCGTTTTCCGTCGTGTTTCTTGGCCTCGCATCGAACTGGTTCGCCGCGGGCCTGCTGGCTTTCACAATCTTCTTTTATGTCGTCATCTACACCATGTGGCTCAAGCGCTGGACGCCCCAGAACATCGTGATTGGCGGTGCCGCAGGTGCATTCCCCCCGATGATCGGCTGGGCCGTGGCGACCGGCGGAATCAGCGTAGAATCGGTGCTGATGTTCTGCCTGACTTTCATGTGGACCCCGCCGCATTTCTGGGCGCTGGCCCTGTTCATCCGCAAGGACTACGACCATGCCGGAGTGCCTATGCTGACAGTGACGCATGGGCGCCGCTCGGCTCGCAACCATATCCTGGTTTATACGCTTCTGCTGGCCGTTCTGGCCATCGCCACGGCATTCACCAGCGTCGGCGGACCGGTCTATCTGGTCGTGGCCCTGGTGCTGAACGCACTCTTCGTGAAGGGTGCCTATGATATCTGGCGCCGGGACGAAGACGTGTCCGAAACTGACAACTTCAGCGTCGAAAAGAAGTTCTTTAAGCTGTCGCTGCTTTACCTTTTCGCGCATTTTGGCGCGATCCTGATCGAAGCGGTGCTGACACGCATGGGCATGGGGGGCTGGACATGAGCTTGAACCCACTTCACGAAATTCACACCCGCCGGTTTAGCCGCAACCTTGGTCTGGGTCTGACGCTGGGCGCGTTCATCGCGATCATCTTTGGCCTGACCATCGTCAAGGTGTCACGCGGCGATTACGAACCGCCGCGTGCCCCCACAGCGACAGAGGCGACGCAGTAATGGCGACGGACCCGAAAACCAGAACCCTGACAGCGTTGGTCGGTGTGGTTCTCACGATGGGCGCGCTCGCCTGGGCATCGGTGCCGTTCTACAACTGGTTCTGCAAGGTCACCGGCTTTGGCGGCGTGACGCAAGTCGCTTCGGCGGGAAGCAATCAGGTGCTGGATCGCAAGATCACGATCCGATTCGACGGTACCGTGGACAGTGCCATGCCGTGGGAATTCAAGCCCGTGGTCCGCACGATGGAGTTGAACATCGGCGAGGACGGCCTGGCCTTTTACGAGGCGTACAACCCCACCGACCACCCCATCGCCGGTCAGGCAGCCTACAACGTCACACCCTATGAGGCTGGCGGTTATTTCAACAAGATCCAGTGCTTCTGCTTTACCGAGCAGGTGCTGATGCCGGGCGAACGTGTGCAGATGCCGGTGAACTTTTTCGTCGATCCGGCGATTGTCGATGATCGCGATGCCAAGTACATCCATCAGATCACTCTGTCCTATACCTTCTACCAGATTGACCTGCCCGAAGAGGTTCAGGCCTCTTGGGATGCAGGACAAAACAAGACAACAAACGTAAACTAACGCCTTCCACAACGAGGGAACCCAAATGGCGCATGCAAAAAATCACGACTACCATATTCTGAGCCCCTCTGCCTGGCCACTGATCGGCGCGGCAGCCGGATTTGTCATGCTCTTTGGGGCGGTTCTGATGTTCCACGATCATGGTCCATGGATGTTCCTGATCGGCCTGATTGCTGTTCTTTACACAATGTTCGGATGGTGGTCCGAGGTTGTGACCGAAAGCCAAATCGGGGATCACACGCCTGTGGTTATGATTGGCCTCAAGTACGGCTTTATCCTGTTCATCATGTCCGAAGTGATGTTCTTCTTCGCTTGGTTCTGGTCTTTCTTCAAACATGCGCTTTACCCGATGGGTCCGGACAGCCCCGCAATTGATGGCGTCTGGCCCCCCGCCGGGATCGAGACCTTTGATGCGTGGCACCTGCCGCTGATCAACACGCTCATCCTGCTGTGCTCGGGTGCGGCAGCGACATGGGCGCACCACGCGCTGGTGCATGAAAACAACCGCAAGGACATGAAGAACGGCTTGATCATCGCTATCGTTCTGGGCGTACTCTTTACCTTCTTTCAGGTCTACGAATACAGCCATGCGGCCTTTGGCTTTTCCGGCAACATCTATGGCGCCAACTTCTTCATGGCGACCGGCTTTCATGGTGTGCATGTGGTCATCGGAACGATCTTCCTGTTCATCTGCCTGCTGCGCCTGATGAAGGGTCACTTCACCCCCGAAAAACATATCGGGTTTGAAGCGGCCGCCTGGTACTGGCACTTCGTTGACGTGGTCTGGCTCTTCCTCTTCGCTGCGGTCTACGTCTGGGGCGGCTGAGGTTTTCAGACTTAATTTAGTCAAACGCCCGCTTCTGGCGGGCGTTTCGCTTTTCGGCACCCTGCCCCGTATACCGGCATGTATTTGACCCAATGAAACGCCATCACTTGCGTTGGCAGGCTGTATTGCGGTTGAAGACGTCGGGCGAGGCAGGATAAGTCGGCCTTACAAGTGCAGCGACGAAAGGTCTGAGATTTCGTGAAACGCATCATCGCCCCGCTACTGTTCGGCCTGATCGGTGCCGCCATTCTGGTGGGCCTTGGCCGGTGGCAGCTGCAGCGCCTTGAATGGAAGCAAGGGATCCTTACCCAGATCGAAAGCCGCATCGGAGGTGAGCCTCTGCCCCTGCCGACATCGGTCGATCCAGAGGCCAATAAATATCAGCCTGTTGACCTGCCTGGCGAAATCATCCCCGATGAACTGCATGTTCTGGTTTCGGTCAAACAGGTCGGCGCCGGCTATCGGGTGATATCCCCTTTTGTGACCGGGGGGCGTCGGGTGCTTCTGGACCGTGGGTTTATTCCGGTCGAGGATGTCGCGCTGGATCGCCCCGGAGGCACGGCCGAGGTTCAAGGCAACCTGCATTGGCCGGATGACCGCAACTCCTCGACTCCCGAAAATGATATGGTCGGCAACATCTGGTTTGCGCGCGATATCACCCAGATGGCCGAGGTCCTGAAAACCGAACCGCTGCTGATCATAGCAAGCGATGTGACGCCCGCTGATCCTGGCGTGACGCCTTTGCCATTGAACGCCAGTGGCATCCCCAACGATCATTTGCAGTATGCGATCACCTGGTTCGCGCTTGCGCTGGTCTGGTTGATCATGACCACTGGCTATATCTGGCGGCAACAGAATCCGAAAAGAGACGAGCGATGAAATATATCTCGACCCGGGGCCGCGCCCCTGCCCTGTCCTTTGAAGACGCCATGCTGAGCGGGCTGGCCCGTGACGGCGGCCTTTATGTGCCCGACAGCATTCCGCAAATGTCGGCGGCTGACATCCGCGCCTTGCACGGCCTGCCCTATGAAGAGGTGGCGTTCCGGGTGATGCGCCCCTTTGTTGGCGACGGCTTCACGGATGAGGTCTTTGCCGATCTGATCGCCAAGGCCTACGCCGGGTTCGGCCACGGCGCGCGCGCACCGCTGGTGCAGCTGGCCCCGGGGCATTTCCTGCTGGAGCTGTTCCACGGCCCGACGCTGGCGTTCAAGGATTTCGCGATGCAGCTGATCGGCCAGCTGTTCGAAGAGGCGCTGACCCGGCGCGGAGAGCGTGTGACCATCGTCGGTGCGACCTCTGGCGATACTGGTTCTGCGGCGATCGAGGCGTTTCGCGGGCTCGATGCCGTCGATGTCTTTATCCTCTACCCCCATGGTCGGGTGTCCGAAGTGCAGCGCCGCCAGATGACCACACCTGTTGAATCCAACGTCCATGCCATCGCCATGGACGGGCATTTCGACGACTGTCAGGCCCGGCTCAAGGACATGTTCAACGATTTCGAATTCCGCGACGGGGTGCGTCTGGCCGGGGTGAACAGCATCAACTGGGCCCGGGTTCTGGCACAGGTGGTCTATTTCTTCTCCTCCGCCGTCAGCCTTGGCGCGCCGGACCGCAAGGTCAGCTTCACGGTGCCAACGGGCAACTTCGGCGACATCTTTGCCGGCTACATCGCCAAGAAGATGGGCCTGCCCATCGACCGGCTGGTGGTGGCGACGAACCAGAACGATATCCTGCACCGCTGCCTGTCCACCGGCGGCTATCTGACAGACACGGTCACCCCGTCCATCAGCCCGTCGATGGACATTCAGGTCAGTTCGAATTTCGAGCGCGCGCTTTTCGACGCCTACGGGCGCGATGGTGCTGCGGTGGCTCAGCTGATGGACGAGCTCAAGGCCGGTGGCTTTAACGTCAGCCAGGGCGCGCTGCAGGCCCTGCGCGAACATTTCGATTCCGGCCGCGTCAGCGAAGAGGAAACGCTGGCCACAATCCGCGACGCCAAGGATACCATGGGCGAACTGCTGTGCCCGCATTCCGCCGTGGGCGTCCGCGTCGCCGAGGCGCAGCGCGACAAATCGGTGCCGATGATCACCCTTGCCACCGCGCATCCGGCGAAATTCCCCGACGCTGTCGAGAAGGCGAGCGGCATCCGCCCCCCCCTTCCCGACCGCATGGCAGACCTCTATGACCGACCCGAGCGTGTGACCCGCGCCGCGAACGACCTTGCCGAACTGCAAACCCTGATCAAGGAGCGCATCCCCTCGTGACTGTGCAATTTACCACCCTTCCCAATGGCTTTCGCATCGTGACCGAACATATGCCGGGGCTGCAATCCGCCTCGATCGGCGTTTGGGTCACGGCCGGCGGGCGGCATGAACGACCCGAGCAGAACGGCATCGCACACTTTCTTGAACATATGGCGTTCAAGGGCACCAAGACCCGCAGCGCCCTGCAGATAGCCGAGGCCATCGAAGACGTTGGCGGCTATATCAACGCCTATACCAGCCGCGAGGTTACCGCCTTTTACGCGCGGGTGCTGGCGGCAGATGTGGCGCTTGGCCTTGATGTGATCGCGGACATCCTGATGAACCCGGTGTTCGACCCCAAGGAAATCGAGACGGAACGGCATGTCATCCTGCAGGAAATCGGTCAGGCGCTGGACACGCCCGACGATGTGATTTTCGACTGGCTTCAGGAAAAGGCCTATCCGGATCAGCCCATCGGCCGCACGATCCTGGGCGAGGCGGCGAATGTGAACGCCTTTGACCGCGACGATCTGGCCGGGTTCGTCAAAGAACATTACGGCCCCGATCAGATGATCCTGGCGGCTGCAGGTGCCGTGGATCACGACACGTTGGTCGCGCAGGCGGAAAAGCTGTTTTCCCATATGGTGCCGCGCGATGCGGACCGTGCCGATGTTGCCCGCTTCTCCGGCGGTGAGGCGCGCCGCCAGAAGAAGCTGGAACAGGCACACTTTGCACTGGCCTTTGAGTCGCCCGGTTACCGCGACGATGGCTTTTACACCGGTCAGGTCTATTCCATCGCCCTTGGCGGCGGCATGTCGAGCCGCCTGTTTCAGGAGGTGCGTGAAAAACGTGGTCTCTGCTACACGATCTTTGCCCAGTCCGGTGCCTATGACGACACTGGCATGATCACGGTCTATGCCGGCACCAGCGCGGACGAGGTGGGCGATCTGGCAAACATCACCATCGATGAAATGAAGCGCGCCGCCAGCGACATGACCCCGGAAGAGGTCGCCCGCGCCCGCGCCCAGATGAAGGCCGGGCTGCTGATGGGTCTGGAAAGCCCATCAAGCCGCGCCGAGCGTCTGGCGCGGATGATCCAGATCTGGGGCAAGGTACCGCCAATCGAGGAAACCGTGGCGCGGATCGATGCCGTCACCACCGGCGACGTAAAGGCCTTTGCCGAACAACTGATCGGCAAGGCCCCGGCGGCGCTGGCGCTGTATGGTCCGGTCAAGAAGGCCCCCACCCTGGCCGATCTGCAGGCCAGACGGGTCGCCTGATGCTGCTGGGGCGGCGCAAGCTGCGGATCGAGACCGAGCGTCTGACGCTGCGCCCGCCCCAACATGCGGATTACAACGGCTGGGCGGCCCTGCGCCAGGCCAGCGAGGAATTTCTCACCCCGTGGGAGCCGAGCTGGGCGCAGGACCACCTGAGCCGCAAGGCTTTTACCAACCGGGTCTATTGGGCACAGCGGTCCATCACCAACGGTTCGGCTGTTCCTCTGTTCCTTTTTCGGCGCGAAGATGACGTGCTGCTGGGGGCGATCACGCTCGACAACCTGCGGCGTGGCCCCGCGCAGGCCGGGACACTGGGCTATTGGATCGGCCAACCCTATGCGCGGCTGGGGTATATGGCCGAAGCGATCGAAGCGATGGTGCACCACGCCTATGAACGTCTCGATCTCAGCCGGATCGAGGCAGCCTGCCTGCCCGAGAATGTCGCCTCGCGCGGGCTGCTGGAACGTTCGGGGTTCAAATATGAGGGCGTGGCGCAGAGCTATCTGCAGATCAACGGGCGCTGGCGGACCCATGTGCTGTACGCTGCGCTGCGAATGGACCGGCGCGGGCGCACCCAGGCCGGCTGAACTCCTAAACTGCGAAAAACCTGCCCCACGGCTTTGTGGGCTGACGTATGGGCCTGTTGCGTTATCCTGTCATACAGGAGGTACCTCGCAATGGCCCAAATATTCCCATCTCTGATCACTCTTTTGCTATGTGCGGGCACACTCAGCGCACAGGAAATCCGCCGCCCCAGCCATTGCATCGCGATTGCCGATGCCGCTCCGGGGATGGAATTCCTTCACAACGCCAGCTTTCAGGACCCGGTGCCGGAATATTCGGTACGGATCAGCTATATCTCTCATGCCTCTTTTCTGATTCAGACCCCCGGCGGGCTGAATGCGGTGACGGATTTCACCGGCTATATCGGTAACACCACCCTGGTCCCCGACGTTGTGACGATGAACCATGCCCATGACACCCACTGGACCGCATATCCTGACCCTGCAATCCCCCATGCCCTGCCCGGCTGGGGGCCGTTCGGGATAGGCATCGAACACCACCTTGATCTGGACGAGATGCTGGTCCGGAATGTATCTACCGATATTCGATCACAATTCGGCGGACGCGAGGACAAAGGCAATTCTATCTTTGTGTTCGAGGTTGAAGGCCTCTGCATCGGCCACCTCGGCCATTTGCACCACGAACCCAACGGCCAACAATATGCCGCGTTGGGGCGTTTGGACGTGGTGATGGTGCCTGTCGACGGTGGCCTTACACTGGATCTGCCCACGATGATCCGCGTCGTGGAGCGGCTGAAATCCAGCGTTGTCATTCCGATGCACTGGTTTTCGGTCAATGCACTGGAATCCTTTCTGAGCGGCGTTTCCGATGTCTTTGCCATCGACCGTCGCCGCGAAAGCAGCCTTGAGGTGTCCCTGCGCGATCTGCCCACGCGCCCGACCGTGATAGTGCTGCAACCACAATGGCTGAGCGATGGCGAATGACGATCATCACACCCCGAAATATTCGCATGTGATCAACCTCACCGATGTCTCGACCGACATTTTTGTCTCTGGCGCAGGTATTTCGGGCCTGATGAAGCAGCAAGTATCCTTGCGGAACTGGTTCTTGACCCTGATAGGCAACTGTCCTCTTTGGTTCCCTGCCCCGACAGGCTAAGTCACGGTACAGACCCGACACTTTGGAGATGCCTATGACACTCGCCGCCGCAGACGACGCCTTTGCCGCCGACCTTGCCGCACAGCTGCCCGCCGATACCCTGCGCGCAACTGAACCGCGTTATCTGGAAGAGCCGCGTGGCCGCTGGACGGGCACCTCACGTCACCTCGCCCTGCCCCGCACCGCCGAAGAGGTCGCGACGATCCTCAGGGCCTGTAACGCTGCCCAGGTCGGTGTCATTCCCTATGGTGGCGGCACTGGGTTGGTTGGCGGGCAAATCGCACCGCAAGGGATGCCCGAGCCGCTGATCCTGTCGCTGGAACGGATGAACGCGATTCGCGGGGTTTTTACCGAAGAGAATGTCTTGATTGCCGAAGCTGGCGTGATCCTTGCCGATGTTCAGACTGCCGCTGCCGATGTGGACCGGCTGTTTCCCCTGTCGCTTGCGTCCGAAGGATCGGCGCGGATTGGCGGATTGCTTGGGACCAACGCGGGTGGCGTGAATGTGCTGCGCTACGGAAACACCCGCGATCTGGTTCTGGGGCTGGAGGCGGTGCTGCCCGACGGGCAGATCTGGCACGGCCTCAAACGGCTGCGCAAGGACAACACCGGCTATGACCTGCGCCACCTGCTGATCGGGGCGGAAGGCACGCTGGGCGTCATCACTGCTGCCGCGTTGAAACTCTCACCTATCCCGGCGGGGCGCGGCACGGCGCTGATGGTGGTCGAAAGCCCCACCGCCGCGCTGAAACTTCTCTCCATGGCCCGCAGCCAGATGGGCGAAGGCGTCTCTGCGTTCGAACTCATGAGCCGCATGGGGCTCGATTTCCTTGCCGAAAAGGTGCCCGAAGTACGCCAACCCTTTGCTGAACGACCGGAATGGATGGTGCTTATCGATGTCGGTCTTGCGCGCGGTCTGGACCCTTCCGAGGCGCTCGAGACCTTGTTCGGCGAAGCGTTGGAGGCCGGGCTGGTGTCGGACGGTCTGATCGCCCAATCAGAGGCTCAGGCTGACGATTTCTGGCAGGTGCGCGAGCGTACCCCCGAAGCGAACCGGATGATCGGCGCCGTGTCGAGCCACGACATTTCGGTCCCGCTGAGTGCGATCCCCGACTTTATTGCCAAAGGCTACGAGGTGATCGGCGCCCTTGGCGATTTCCGGATCAACTGTTTCGGCCATATGGGCGACGGCAACCTGCACTACAACATCTTTTCCGCACCCGGTCGGAATCGCGCCGACCACGATAATCAGCGGGATGAAATCAAGCGCACCCTTCATGACCTCTGTCACGAGATGGGCGGATCTGTCAGCGCCGAACATGGCATCGGGCGGCTCAAGGTCGGCGATCTGGAACGCTACGGCGATCCGGCCAAGCTTAGCGCCATGCGCGCGATCAAGGCGGCGCTTGACCCGTCCGGCATCATGAACCCCGGCGCCGTCCTGCGCACCGTGTGACGCCACGAGGCGGCAATCCGCAATGGATGGGTACGGCAGCGTCGCGCGCAACCATTGCGGGATACGGAATGGACAAGAGACAGCCGGAGATGTCTCAGCTTTTGCGATTGCAGCATAACGCTACGGTTCGAAACGATTCTGTTGCACTGTCTCTGGAATTTCCGCTTGACGGCACCCGCCAGCTTTCGTACCCAGCCGCACGGTACGGCGCGGTAGCTCAGTTGGTTAGAGCGATCGACTCATAATCGATAGGTCGGGAGTTCAAGTCTCCCCCACGCCACCACAATCCCCTTTAGAACTCACTATTCACGTATCCAACGCGCCGCTATCCCTCGACAGGTTCCACAGGGGCGGACGGACCCGCTTGGCACAATGCCTGCTGCACAGTGGCGCGCAACAAAGTCCGATCAATGGGTTTCTGCAGGAACGGGACGTCGCGTATCAGCCCCAGGTTCCCGCGCCCCTGGCCGGATTCATACCCTGACATCAGGATGATACGGATCGACGGGTAGAGTTCTGCGATGACCTTCGCCAATGCGTTTCCCTGCATCTCGCCCGGCATCACCAGATCCGAAAGCACCAGATCCGGTAGCTGCTCACCGGCAAGAATGGAGAGGGCCTGTTCCGCATTCAAAGCGACGCGTACACGGTGGCCATCAAATTCAAGCTGACGGGCAAGAACACGCGTCACCTGCAGCTCATCATCGACAATCAGGATGTCGCCGCCCTCGAACGCGTCGGGACGGCTGATCGGCTCCGGGATGGTATCCGATTTTGGCTCTACCTGGATCACCGGAAATGCCATCATCACCTTCAGCCCGCCGCCCGGTTGGCTCGACAATTTCAGCCCGCCCCCCGACTGACGGCAAAAACCGGCTACGACAGACAGCCCCAGGCCCGATCCTTCGCCAACGTCCTTGGTGGTAAAGAACGGCTCGGCGGCACGGGCTAGCGTTTCCGGCGGCATCCCCGGGCCCTTGTCGCATACGGCAATGGTCACATAGAGACCATCCGGCAAACGCTCGCCGTCATTGAAACCCACGACAGTTTCGTGCGACAGCTGCCCCACCTCTGAATGGATGTGGATCGCGCCACCTTCCGGCTGCGCGTCGCGCGCGTTGATCAGAATATTCAAAAGAGCCTGCTGCATGTTCGCCACATCCACCAGAACAGTGGCATGCGGCGCGGACAGCGCGGTGGACACCGAAATGTTTGCCGGGGACACCCTGCGGAACATCGACAATGTTGTCTCGATCAGATCGTCCAGCACACTTGGCAGCGGCTCGAGCCGCGACTTGCGGCCATAGGCCAACAGTTGCCGGGTCAGCTGCGCCGCATGGTTCGACGCGATTATGGCTTCTTTGACGTAGATGGCGCATTGATTCTCGTCCTCATCCTCTTCGATAAGTTCGAGATTTCCCAGGATGACCGTCAGCGTGTTGTTGAAATCATGCGCCACCCCGCCGACCAGGTTGCCCAAGGCTTCGACTTTCTGGGCGCGAATGACGGCCAGTTCCGTGGCCTGGCGCGACCTCTCGCTTTCGCGCAGCATGTTGTCGGCCCGTTGGGCGCGGCGTTCCGACATATTGGTCAGATGCGCAAAATAAATCGCGGCCGACTCGGTGGTAAAGATCATCGCAAAGATTAGCATCGCCGCCCGGGCGATGATCTCAACCTTGTCCGAGTGTCTGCGCCATCTGCTTTTCATCATATACGGGATCAAATATAATCGCTGCGGACCGCTCCAGACGTCGCGAAAAACCGTAGCAAATCCCCGATAGGCCAGAATGATCGTCAGAAGAATTGCATGTCTCGTGTCCCTGCTGGGCGCGCTGATGATCAGTGGCTGTGCCGGGGGTACCGCGATGAAGAACACCCCCGATGACGTCAAGATTGCAGAACTTTCCCGCGCCATCCTTTCCCTGGGACCCAATGTAGACCCGTCCGAGGCCAGTCGTGCCGCGCGCATCGCAGTCACCTATCCACGCAGGCTGGCAATCGAATACGAAATCACCGACCCGCCGATTATCCACAACATGAAGGTCAACGCCGGTCTGCGTCCGCGCGGGCTGTGCTGGCACTGGGCGCATGACATGGCGTCCCGCCTGCGTCAGGAGGATTTCCAGACGCTGGATCTGCACCATGCCATTGCCAATGCCGATGTCACGCTCCGCATTGAACACAGCTCGGTCGTGATCAGCGCTGCGGGTGACGACATGTACGACGGGCTGATCCTCGACCCATGGCGCTACGGTGGCGCGCTGTACTGGGGGCCGCCCGTGCAGGATACCGCGTACAAATGGCGCCCCCGCCAGAAGGTTTGGGATTACAAACGTGAAAAGCGCGCGGGGCTGAACCCGGCACCGCTCTAGTACCTGCGGTCAGCCCTGAATGAACGCCGTGGCCTCGATCTCCAGCAGGGCCTCATCCTCGACCAGCGCCAGCACCACCACCATCGTCATTGCCGGAAAGTGACGCCCCAGCACTGCCTGATAGGTCTTCCCGATCTCGGCCTGATGCGCCAGATAGGTGCTCTTGTCCGTCACGAACCAGGTCATACGCAGAATATCCGCCGCCGTGCCGCCAGCCGCTTCCACAACGGCCAGGATGTTGCGCAGGGCCTGTTCCATCTGGCCGATGAAATCCTTTGCCTCGAACACCTGATCGCCGGTCCAGCCGATCTGCCCCGCGACATACAGGGTTCCGTCCGCCCCCAGCATTCCGTTGGCATAGCCCTTGGCCGGCTTCCAGCCTTCGGGGTGAATGATACGGTGGGTCATCTGGATACTCCGGTGTCAGTCGTCAGTTTGGTGCGGATCATGTCCGGCCACGGCAGGGGTTTGCCCGCTTCATCGACATTCACAATAGTCGAGCGGACCTCAAAGCGCAGCTCATCGCCGCATGTCACCGCAAAGGCAAGACCCAGCGACGTACGTCCCGGCGCAGAATTGCTCAGCGCGAAATTCAACATGTCACCGTGCCGCGACACCCGCCGGAAGGTCGCCGAGATTTCAGCCGTGGGGATGGCGCCGGTCTTGTGCACCTCTTCGAACGGCCAACCAAGAGCCGTGTCAAAGAAGGCCTCGACACAGTCGTTGATCATCTCGAAATAACGGGGGTAAAAGACGATCCCCGCCGGGTCGCAATGCTTGAACAGCACCTTCTGGGTAAAATGGAATGTCATACGGGTTCTGTCCCGACGCGCGGCCAGACGGATGGGTTGCGCGTCTTATGCATCGGCTGTGGGTTTCAGGGCAAAGCGCTGGATCTTGCCGGTCTGCGTCTTGGGCAGCGCATCACAGAACCTGACCGAACGGGGGTATTTGAACGGCGCGATCACCGCCTTCACATGGTCCTGCAAAGCCTTGACCATCACGTCGTCCGGCGCGTGGCCTTGGGCCAGCACGACATGCGCCTGCACGATCATTCCGCGCGCCTCATCCGGCACCCCGATCACCGCACATTCCGACACGGCCGTATGGGCCAGCAGCGCCGCCTCAACCTCGGGTCCGGCGATGTTGTATCCGGACGACACGATCATGTCGTCGTTGCGTGCGGCAAAGTGCAGATATCCGTCATCGTCCATGGAAAACGCATCTCCGGTGATGTTCCAGCCATCCAGCACATAGCCCCTTTGCCGGTCATCTGCCAGATAACGGCATCCTGTCGGCCCGCGCACTGCCAGGCGTCCGACTGTGCCACGCGGCACCTCCTGCCCGTCACCGTCAATGACTTTTGCCTCGTACCCGCGAACGGGCTTGCCGGTACAGGCGGGCTTGTGATCGTCAAAGCGGTTCGAAACGAAGATGTGCAACATCTCGGTCGCGCCGATCCCGTCCAGCATCGGCTTGCCCGTCTTTTCCATCCAGGCCTCATAAATCGGCGCAGGCAGCGTCTCGCCCGCCGACACGGCGGCACGAAGGCTCGACAGATCAGCCCCCGCCTCCATCGCCTGCAGCATCACGCGATAGGCGGTCGGCGCGGTGAAACAGATCGTCGCCTTATATTTCTGGATGATCTCGATCATGTTCGCAGGCGAGGCGTTTTCGAGCAACGTCGCCGCCGCCCCAAATCGCAGCGGAAACACAGCAAGGCCACCCAGCCCAAAGGTGAAGGCCAGCGGTGGCGAGCCGACAAAGATATCCTCGGGTGTGACGCCCAGCACCTCGGCCGCATAACCGTCGGCGATAATCATCAGATCGCGATGGAAATGCATCGTCGCCTTGGGTGAACCGGTCGTCCCGGACGTGAACCCCAGCAGCGCCACGTCGTCCCGCCCCGTTGGCACCGCATCAAACAGCACCGATTTTTCCAGCGCGAGCCGGTCCAGCTCGGCATCATGGTTCGAGGTACCGTCAAAGCCCACAACGGTGGTCAGGAACCGACTGTCCTTGGCACATGTCGCCAACTCGTCCATCAGCCTTGTGTCACACAGGGCATGGCTGATTTCGGCCTTGTCCACGATGGCCGACAACTCCCCCGCGCGCAGCATCGGCATGGTGTTGACGACAACCGCCCCGACCTTCGTCGCCGCCAGCCAGCAGGCCACCATCGCCGGGTTGTTGGCCGACCGGATCATCACTCGGTTGCCGGGCTTGACGCCAAAATCCTCGACCAGCACATGGGCCAGCCGGTTAGTCCAGTCGGCCAGCTCCTTGTAGGTGCGCCGCCGCCCGTTGCCGATCAGTGCGGTGCGGTCCCCAAATCCGCGGGCGACCATCGCATCGGTCAGCTCAACCCCGGCATTCAGCCGTTCGGGATAGTCAAATCCGTCCAGATTGAACTCGGGCCACAGATCGGGCGGGGGCAGGTTATCCCGCGTGAAGCTGTCCACATGGGCAGAGGGTCCAAGCGGTGTCATGCATTGGCCTCTTCTGGCAGGAAATCAACCTCGTGCTGTGCGGACAGCTCAACCACACGGGCAACATCTGTCAGTTCGTGCAACGCCTCGAAAAGATCCTTCAGCTTGCCAGCCGGGGACACCCAGAACAGCGCACGGGCCGGTTTGTCGGACTTGTTAAAATAGCCGTGCGGAATGCCCTTGGGCATACGCACAAGGTCTCCGGCGCGCGCTTTGGTCCAGACACCGTCCAGTTTCAGGTCCAGCTCGCCTTCCTGCACCAGAATGAATTCGTCCTGTGTGGTGTGGATATGGACCGGCACAAACTGGCCCGGCGCTGAATTCGCCTCAAAGGCAAAGGTCGTCTCGCCCACCGCCTTGGGATAATAGGTCTGGCCCAGGATATTCCATGTCACACCGTCATATCCGGTGCCGTTTTCGGTAATGCCTTTAACGAGTTCGGTCATGGTCAGTGCTCCTGTTCAGGGGTTTGAAATCATAGATCCGTGCGGACGTGCCAAAGTTCCGGGAAAAGCTCGACCGCCAGCATCATCTTGAGGTAGTCAACGCCGCCGGTTCCGCCGGTGCCGCGCTTGAACCCGATCACCCGCTCGACCGTGGTCACGTGGTTGAATCGCCAGCGGCGAAAGAAATCCTCAAGATCGACCAGCTTTTCGGCCAGTTCGTACAGCGTCCAATGTGCCGTCGTATCGCGATAAATCTGCGTCCACAGCGCCATGACAGCCGGATCATCCCTGTGCGGCGCCCGTGACGGCGTGGTGGTCAGCGCTTCGGGCATGTCCCACCCCTGTCGGCCCGCATAGGCCAGCACTTCCTGATACAGGCTCAGCCGCCCCAGTTCCGCGTTCAGCAATCCCAGCGCCATCTCATCATGCGCATGCGGCTTCAGCATCGCCGTATTCCGGTTGCCCAAGGCAAATTCGATCAACCGATATTGCAGGGACTGAAACCCCGACGAACGCCCAAGACGGTCGCGGAAAGTGGTGTAATCGCTCGGCGTCATGGTGCGCAGCACATCCCAGGCCGAATTCAGCTGCTCCATGATCCGGCTCACACGGGCCAGCATCTTGAACGCCTCGGCCAACCGATCCGCCGCAATCGCCTTTCGCGCGGAATTCAGTTCTGACAGCAACAGTTTCATCCAAAGCTCGGATGTCTGGTGCTGGATGATGAACAGCAACTCGTCCGGCGCGTCCGACAGCGGGCGCTGCGCGTTCAGCAGCTTGTCGAGCCCAAGATAATCCCCATAGGACATCTTGTCGGAAAAATCCGTTTCGGCGCCATGATCGCTCATGCCCCGGCCTCCGCCAGCGTAGCCCGGGCGATGATCACCTTCTGGACATCGGACGCTCCCTCATAGATGCGCAGCGCCCGTATCTCGCGGTACAACCGCTCCACCACAGCCCCGGATCGCACCCCGTCACCGCCGTGCAGTTGCACCGCCGCGTCGATCACCTTTTGGGCTTCATCTGTCGCGTACAGCTTGGCCATTGCCGCCTCGCGCGTCACCCTCGGTGCGCCCATATCCTTGGCCCAGGCGGCGCGATAGACAAGCAGCGCGCTTGCATCGACCCGCAGCGCCATTTCGGCCAGATGCGCCTGCACCATCTGCAAATCAGCCAGCGGCGCCCCCTGCACCTGACGTGCCTGCACCCGCGCCAGCGTTTCGTCCAGCGCACGGCGCGCAAAACCCAAAGCCGCCGCCGCCACCGTGGTGCGGAACACATCCAGCACCGACATCGCAATCCGGAACCCCTGCCCCGGCGCGCCGATCATGGCACTGGCCGGAATCCGGCAGCCGTCAAACCATAATCTGGCCAGGGGATGCGGCGCGATGGTCTCCAGCCGCTCGGCCACGTTCAGCCCCGGCGTGTCAGCGGGAACCAGAAAGGCCGACAGCCCCTTCGCCCCCGGAGCCTCGCCTGTGCGGGCAAAAACCGTGTAGACATCCGCAATCCCACCGTTCGAGATCCAGGTCTTTTCGCCCTCAAGAACGTAGTCACTGCCATCCCGCGTCGCCGTCATCGTCGAATTCGCCACGTCAGACCCTGACTGCGGCTCGGTCAGCGCAAATCCCGCGATCGCCGCGCCGCTGCGCGTCAAAGGCAACCATTCCGCCTGCTGCGCGGCCGTGCCGAACAGCGACACCGCCCCGGTCCCCAGCCCCTGCATCGCAAAGACAAAATCCGCCAGCCCGTCATGCCGCGCCAGCGTCTCGCGGGCGAGGCACAGGGTCCGCACATCCAGCGGGCGCGGGTCGGACGGATCCACCGCCGTCGGCAACAGCCAACCGCCCTCGCCCAGCGCCTTTACCAGGGATCGGCAGGCCGTGTCGGTATCGCCATGATCGACGGATGCCAAAGCGGTCCCGGCCCAGTCGTCCAGCGCCATAGCCCAGTCTTTGTGACGCGGCTCAAGAAACGGCCAGTCAAGGAATGTCTTGTCAGCCACGTCTTGCCCCCGACTCTTTCACATCAAAAATACACAAACCCGACGCAGACATGTCTAATCCCCCTCGAAAACAGGGCGTTCCTTGGCGACGAATGCCTCATACGCCCTTGTGAAATCACCCGTCTGCATACAGATCGCCTGCGCCTGCGCTTCGGCTTCGATGGCCTGCTCCAGCCCCATCGACCATTCCTGCATCAGCATCGTCTTGGTCATCATATGCGCAAAGTTCGGCCCCGCCGCGATCTGCTGCGCCAGTTGCAGTGCCTCATCCTCCAAGGCACCCGCCTCGACCAGACGGTTGAAGAATCCCCAGCGCTCGCCCTCTTCGGCCGACATCGACCTGCCGGAATACAGCAACTCTGCCGCCCGCCCCTGTCCGATGATCCGCGGCAGGATCGCGCAGGCCCCCATGTCGCAACCGGCAAGCCCGACCCGCGTGAACAGAAACGCCGTTTTCGCCTCCGGGGTCGCCAGCCGCATGTCCGACGCCATTGCGATGATCGCCCCCGCCCCGACGCAGATCCCGTCCACTGCCGCGATCACCGGCTTGCCGCAGTTCAGGATCGCCTTGACCAGATCACCGGTCATACGGGTGAACGCCAAAAGCTCTTTCATGTTCATCCGGGTCAGGGGCCCGATGATGTCATGCACATCCCCACCCGAACTGAAGTTCCCGCCGTTCGATCCAAAGATCACAACCTTGACCGTGTCATCATAGGCCAGATCCCTGAACCAGTCGCGCAACTCGGCGTAGCTATCAAATGTCAGGGGATTCTTGCGTTCGGGCCTATCGAGCGTCACATGCGCGATATCCGCGTTCACCCGACAGCGGAAATGCTGAACGTCCGTTCTCATGCACCGTCCTCCCTGTGCGTCACTTCATCGAACCGTGCTGCCAGCGCGGTGGCGTCCTCAACGCTGAAATCCGCCAGCAATTCGTCAATCCATCGCTCATGCGCCGCTGCCTGCCGGGCGAATTCCTCGTGGCCTTTGCGGGTCAGCCGCACCAGCGTCGCGCGCCTGTCACCGGGGACCTGCACCCGCACCACCAGCCCATCTTCGGCCAGCCTGTCGACGATGCCGGTCACATTGCCGTTCGACACCCGCAAAACCCCCGACAGCGCCGACATTTTCAGCCCCGCCTCGAAACGCTCAAGCGCCGCCATCACGTCAAACCGTGGCAGGGTCGATCCGAATTCGGTGCGCAGCCGTTCGCGTAACTCCGCCTCGACTCCACGCGCGCTTTTCAGCATCCGCAGCCACAGCCGCAGCCGCGCCTTTGAGGTGGCCGTGCCACCGACAGCTTCGGGATGGGTGCTCATATCTCTCCTCCCGACAGGGACAGCGTATGCCCGTTGACCGACCGCGCCGCGTCAGAGCATAGCCAAAGCGCCGCACCCGCCACCTCATCCGTCTGGATCAGGCGTTTCTGCGGATTGCCTCTGGTCAGGTCGGCAACGGCCTCTTCGCGCGTCTTGCCGGTTTTCTCGACGATATTCTCAACGGACCGCTCCAGCATGGGTGTCTCGATGAATCCGGGGCACAGCGCGTTTACGGTGATGCCGGTCTTTGCCAGTTCCAGCGCCAGTGCCTTGGTCAATCCCACGACGCCGTGCTTGGCCGCAACGTAGCCCGCCACATAAGGGTAGCCTTTGAGCCCGGCGGTCGAAGCGACTGCGATCATCCGGCCCCAGCCCAGCTCTTTCATATCGCCAAGCGCGGCCTGCCAAACGTTGAACACCCCAGTCACGTTGACGGACAGCATGGATTCCAGATCTTGCGCAGACATCTTGGAAAACGGTTTGCTGACGGCGGCCCCGGCATTGCCAACAACGACAGAAATCGGACCGCGTTCGGCGCGTGCTGCTTCAAATGCTGCCACAACAGCCCCCGCATCCGTCACGTCACAGACCTGATAGGGAAATCCCTGTGCGGCAAGCGTGGATTCGGTGCGGCCCAGAATGGTGATCTTGGCCCCCTCAGCGGCGAACAGCCGGGCCATATCGGCGCCGACGCCAGTCCCGCCCCCGCTGATCACAACATGTTTCCCCGCGATGCTCATGCCCGGGTCACCTCTGCATCGCGATCGGCCAGACGCCATGCCTGATCCCGCCCGGGGTGATAGGGCAGCGGCCAGTTTTCCTGCCGGTCCCCCAGCGCGGTGGCGGCATGCAGCAACCAATAGGGATCGGACAGATGCGGACGGGCGAGGCAGACCAGATCGGCCCGTCCCGCCATCAGGATCGAATTCACGTGATCCGCCTCGAATATATTGCCGACGGCCATGGTCGGAATGCCCGTCTCATTCCGGATACGGTCCGAAAACGGCGTCTGGAACATGCGGCCATAAACCGGGCGCGCCTCGGTCGAGGTTTGGCCCGCCGAAACATCGACGATATCTGCCCCTGCCTTGGCGAACATCTTCGCAATCTCGACCGACTCCTCGGGCGAAATACCCTTGTCGCTCCAATCCGTGGCTGAAATGCGCACCGACATCGGTTTGCCCTCGGGCCAGACGGCACGCATGGCGGCGAAAACCTCCAACGGATAACGCATCCGGTTTTCCAGACTGCCGCCATAGGCGTCGTCGCGGACGTTCGATAGCGGTGAGATGAAGGACGAGATCAGATAGCCGTGCGCCGCGTGCAGTTCGATCATGTCAAACCCGGCGCGGTCCGCCATTTCCGTTGCGGCCACAAACTCTGCCGTCACCGCGTCCATGTCATCCCGGGTCATTTCGCGGGGCGTATCGTTGTCCGCGGACCATGGCAGGGCTGATGCCGACATCAGCGGCCAGTTGCCCGCCGCCAGCCTTTGATCCATCCCTTCCCAGCCGATGCGCGTCGATCCCTTGCGCCCCGAATGGCCGATCTGACAGCAGATCTTTGCCTCGGTCTCGGCATGGACAAAATCCACCAGACGCCTCCACGCCGTTTCGTGCTCTGGTGCATATAGCCCCGGACAGCCCGGCGTGATCCGCCCATCGGGCGAAACGCATGTCATTTCGGTATAGACAAGACCCGCGCCACCCTTTGCCCGTTCGCCGTAATGGACCAGATGCCAATCGGTGGGGCAGCCATCGACGGCCTTGTATTGGGCCATGGGCGATACGACGACGCGGTTCTTCAACTGCATGTCGCGCAAGGCGAAAGGTGCGAACATCGGCGCGCGGGCGGGGCCGCTGACAGCCGCCCCGGCCTGTTCCTGAAACCAGCGTTCGGCAGCGCCCAGCCACACCGGATCACGGGCACGCAGGTTTTCATGGCTGATGCGCTGCGATCGCGTCAGCAGCGAATAATTCAGCTGAATGGGGTCGAGGTCGAGGTAGCGTTCCACATCCTCAAACCATTCGACCGAATTGCGCGCAGCCGATTGCAGGCGCAAAACCTCTAGCTGGCGCTGGTCTTCGTAGGCCTTGAACGCCTCGGGCACCGTAGGCTGTGCGGTCAGGTTCTCGGCAAGGGCGATAGCCGATTCCAGCGCCAGCTTGGTGCCCGACCCGATGGAAAAATGCGCCGTGGCCGCGGCGTCCCCCAAAAGGACAACATTCCCGTGGCTCCAGTGCTGGCATAGCACGCGCGGAAAGCGGATCCAGGCAGAGCCACGGATATGGCCCGCGTTGGTCATCAGCGGATGGCCGCCAAGGTGGTCCCGGAAAATCTCCTGACAGGTCGCGATGCTGTCCTGCTGGGACATGTCGGCGAAACCATAGGCGTCATACGTCGCCTGAGAACATTCGACGATGAACGTCGCGGTGTCAGCGTCGAATTGATAGGCATGCGCCCAAAGCCAGCCCTTGTCGGTCTTCTCAAAGATGAAGGTGAAGGCGTCGTCGAATTTCTGATGCGTGCCGAGCCAGACGAACTGACAGGTGCGCAGGTCGATATCGGGCTGAAAGGCCCCTTCGAACGCAGTGCGGGTACGGGAATTCAACCCATCGCTGGCCACCACCACATCGTAGTCGGCCATGTATTCGTCGGCGGTCCCGACCTCGGTCGAAAACCGCAGATCAACGCCCAGCTCGCGGGCACGATCCTGCAGGATCATCAGCAGGCGCTTGCGCCCGATGCCGCAGAACCCGTGCCCGGTCGAGACGACTTTTTGCCCCTGATGCACCAGCGCGACATCATCCCAATAGGCGAAATGCGCGCGGATCTGCGCGGCACTGACGGGGTCATTTTGCGCAAGGTTGTCAAGGGTTTCGTCCGACAGAACCACCCCCCAGCCGAATGTATCGTCGGCGCGGTTACGCTCGAACAGAACCACCTCGGCATCCGGCTGGCGCAGCTTGAGCGATATCGCGAAATAGAGGCCTGCGGGCCCTCCGCCGAGACATGCAATGCGCATGGCGTTCCCCCTTTTGGTGGCGTGGATCCGCCACCCCTCCTCAAACGCTAGGACGGCGCCGAATTTATTTCAAGCAAAAATGTTTTGAGCTTGAAATACTTTTGGGATCTGCCTAGCGTCGACTCAACCGGCCCCGTCCAGAGCCGCTTTTCAAGGCCGACGCCCGCGCAGGGCAGCGGTTTAAAAAGGCAGCATGGACGGCATCTGCCGGGCTGACTAGGGTGCTTTTCAACGGTGCGGCAACGCACGGATACGAGAGGGAAATCCGATGAATGGCTTTACGATCTCCGACTGGGACGACGCCTATGAGAATGGGCGCAACATTCCGAACGGATCGGACTGGCCGGGCGTCTGGGTCTCTCCTGCCCAAAAATTCCGCGACCAGGGCCGCAACCGGCTGGACATCCCCTATGGCACTTCCGAGCGCGCGAAATACGACCTGTTCCTGCCCGAAGGCACGCCAAAGGGATTGTTCGTCTTTGTGCATGGTGGCTACTGGGTCGCGCTCGACAAATCCTACTGGTCACACCTCGCCAAGGGCGCAGTCGACAGCGGCTGGGCCGTGGCAATCCCGTCCTATGACCTTTGCCCGACGGTCAGCATCGCGCAGATCACCACGATGATCGGCGCGGCGATCGATCATGCGGCGGGTGCCGTTGCGGGTCCCATCGTGCTGTCGGGGCATTCAGCCGGCGGGCATCTGGTCACCGCAATGATGTGCGAAGACACCCCCCTGTCAAAGCCCACACAGAAACGGCTGCGGCATGTGGTGTCGATCTCGGGCCTGCACGATTTGCGCCCCCTGCTAAAGACAAACCGGAACGAGACGCTGCAAATGGATATGCACAGCGCCACGGCCGCCAGCCCCGCCCTGCAGCGCCCCCTGCCGGGCGTGCGGATGACCGCCTGGGTCGGCGGTGGCGAACGTCAGGAATTCCTGCGCCAGACGCAGCTGTTGGCCAATGTCTGGTACGGGTTGGGCTGCGATACGCGGGCCGTGACGGAACCGGACAGGCACCATTTCAACGTCATCGATGGGCTGGCCGACCGGGGTTCACCCTTGACGCGGGCCGCCCTGAACGATCCTGATGAAGAATGAGGCGTTCGCCGGAACGCTGATCGGGAAAAAGGAATACACCAAAGGACTCACTTGACCGGCGATAACCTTCAAGCCCTAAATATCGAAATTCAAAATATATGTGCTCAAACAATACCGACTCGAACAACCGGGCGGCTGAGCATGACAACAACGGGAGTTACCTCATGAAAACCAAGACAAAACTGCTGGCGTCGACCTTTGCCGCCCTGACCGCCGCCCTGCCCGCCACTGCGCAGGAATTGCCCTCTGCCAGCGATGGCGTGCTGAAGATCGGCCTCGTCTACACGCTGTCCGGCCCGGCTGCGGCGCTTGGCACGCAGGCGCGCGACGGCTTTCTGCTGGCGGTGAACCAGATCAAGGAAATCGGCGGCCTGCCGACTGAAATCATCATCATCGACGATGAACAGCGCCCCGACCTCGCCGCCGACAAGGCCCGTGAACTGGTGGCCCGCGATCAGGTAGATTTTGTCGTCGGTCCGATCTTTTCCAACATCCTTGGCGCGATCCACAAGCCCGTGACCGAAACCGGCACGATCCTGATTTCGACCAACGCCGGCACGTCCAGCTATGCGGGCGCAGAGTGCAACGAGAATTTCTTTGTCACCTCCTACCAGAACGACCAGAACCACGAAGTCATGGGTGCCTATGCCCAGCAGCAGGGCTTTCAGAACGTCTTCCTGATGGCGCCGAACTATCAGGCCGGCAAGGACAGCCTGAACGGGTTCAAACATTCCTACACCGGTGGCGTCGCAGGTGAGGTGTTCACCGAACTCGGGCAGCTTGATTTCAGCTCGGAACTGGCACAGATCGCGGCATTTCAGCCCGACGCGCTGTTCACCTTCATGCCCGGCGGCATGGGTGTGAACCTTGTGAAACAATACAGCCAGGCGGGCCTGACCTCGATCCCGTTCCTGTCGGCCTTCACTGTGGACGAAACCACCCTGCCCGCGACGCAGGACGCAGCATTGGGCCTGATGGGCGGCGCGAACTGGGCCCCCGATCTGGACAACGCCGCCAACAAGGCCTTCGTCGATGGCTACCTTGCCGCCTATGACGCCGTGCCCGGCACCTATGCGATGCAGGCCTATGATGCGGCTCAGCTGATCGATGCCGCAGTGCATTCGGTGGGCGGTGACCTGACCGACCGGGCGGCCCTGAAGGCGGCGCTTCACAAGGCCGATTTCGCCAGCCCGCGCGGTGATTTCAGCTTTGGCAACAACAACTTCCCGATCCAGGACTTCTATCTGGTCAAGGCGGAAAAGCGTGCAGACGGCAAGTTCCAGACCGCAATCGTGGAAAAGATCTTTGACGACTACAAGGACAACTACGCCGATCAGTGCCCGATGTGATCTGAACGACCCGATCTAGAAAACATGGGCCGGAGAGACGCATGACAAACCTGTTCATCCTGCAACTGCTGAACGGCGCGCAGCTGGGGATTCTGCTTTTCCTCATCGCTGCGGGTCTGACGCTGGTGTTCGGAATCATGGATGTGATCAATCTGGCCCATGGCGTGCTTTACATGATCGGGGCCTATCTTATCGCGACCTTTGCCGCCCTCACGGGCAGCTTCTGGGCCGGGCTGCTGCTGATGCTGCCCGCTGCCCTTGTTGTCGGGCTGGTGATCGAACGGCTGGTGATCCGGCCGCTCTATGCCCGCTCGCATCTGGATCAGGTTCTGGCAACCTTTGGCCTCGTGATGATCGTGAACGAAGGGGTCAAGATCCTCTGGGGTGCATCCCCCCTGTCCGTACCCATGCCGGAATTGCTGAGCGGGTCGATCCCGCTGATCGGGCCGCTGCAATACCCCGTCTACCGCCTTGCGATCATCGCGGCGGGGCTGGGCATCGCCGCGGGGCTTTATGTTCTGGTCAATCATACCCGGGTGGGGATGCTGCTGCGCGCAGGCGCCACCAACCGTGAAATGGTGTCTGCCCTTGGCGTCGACATCGGCAAGCTGTTTTCGCTGGTCTTTGCCCTTGGCGCACTGCTCGCCTGTTTTGCCGGGGCCATCGTCGCGCCCATCCTGTCGGTGGATACCGGCATGGGGGAAAGCGTGCTGATCCTGACCTTTGTCGTCGTGGTAATCGGCGGAATCGGGTCAATCCGCGGCGCATTCATGGGTGCGCTGCTGGTGGCGATTGTGGACACTCTGGGCCGCACCTTTGGCCCGATCCTGCTGCGCTATGTTATGGAGCCATCCGCTGCGGGCCAGACCGGCCGTATGCTGGCACCGATGCTCGTCTACATCCTGATGGCAGCGATCCTGTTCGCCCGCCCGCAGGGCCTGTTCGGGCAACGCACGACATGAGTGTCTCAGCCCCCCCCACAGCCCGCCGCCCTGTTCTGATGTCCGCGCGGATCTGGTTCGCGCTGCTGATCTTTGCCGGTTTTGCTGCCCTGCCCCTCATCGCCGTGGTGACAGACGATCCCTTTCTGCTGCTGATCGGCACCCGCATCCTCGCCTATGCCATCGCCGCGATGGCGCTGGACCTGATCCTTGGCTACGGCGCGATGGTCAGCTTTGGCCATGCGGCATACCTCGGGTTCGGGGCCTATGCCGTGGCAATCCTGAACAGCTATGGCGTGACCGATCTGACCCTGCACATCACTTTCGCCGTGGCGATTTCCGCGCTTTTTGCTACGATCACCGGTGCGATTTCGCTGCGCACACGCGGCGTCTACTTTATCATGATCACTCTGGCCTTCGGGCAGATGGCCTATTTCTTCTTTGTCTCTCTCTCGGCCTATGGCGGCGATGACGGCACACCTCTGGCGACCCGCTCCACCCTGTTCGGCAGCGCCGCGCTAGAGGATGACAGGGTGATGTTCTACGTCGCCCTCGCCCTGCTGATCGCGCTGTTCATCGTCGCCACCCGCATCGTCGGGTCGCGCTTTGGCCGCGTGCTGATCGGCACCCGCGAAAACCCCGTGCGGATGGAAGCGATTGGCCTCTCGCCCTTCCGCTACCAGCTGACGGCCTTCGTGATCTCGGGCTGCATGACCTCGGTCGCGGGGGTGATCCTTGCCAATCAGGCCGAATTCGTCTCGCCCGCCTTCATGTCCTGGCATCGCTCGGGCGAGCTGATCGTGATGGTCGTGCTGGGCGGCATCGGCAACCTCACCGGTGCCATCGGCGGCGCTGTCGTGGCGCTGCTGCTCGAAGACTGGCTTGCCGTTCTGACCGAACACTGGCGGCTGCTGTTCGGCGTCTTTCTGATCCTCATGGTGCTCTATTCGCCGCACGGGATCACCGGCGCGCTGGAACGTTTCACAAGGGGGCGGAAATGAGCCTTCTGTCAGTGCGCAACCTTTGCAAGAATTACGGCGCCCTCGAGGTGACCCGCGATGTCTCGCTCGATGTTCAGCCCGGCGAATTGCACGCCATCATCGGCCCCAATGGCGCGGGCAAGACCACGCTGATCGGGCAGCTGTCTGGCCAGATCGAACCGGATTCGGGGACTGTCTCGCTCGAAGGGCAGGACATCACCAAACGCTCCATGGCTGAACGCGTGCACCTTGGCCTTGCGCGATCCTTCCAGATCACCTCGATCCTGCCGCGCTTTACCGTGCTTGAGAACGTGGCGCTGGCCGTGCAGGCCCGGTCGGGGTCCTCCTTCCGCTTCTTTGCACCTGTCGCCACCGAAAAACCCCTGAACGACGCCGCGATGCAGGCGCTGGTCGAGGCTGGGCTTGCGGACCGCGCCGGGGTGCGGGCCAGCGCCCTGTCCCATGGTGAACACCGTCGACTGGAACTGGCGATTGCGCTGGCCACCGAACCCAAGGTCTTGCTGCTGGACGAACCGCTCGCCGGTACGGGCGGCGAAGAGGCTGATGCGTTCATCGAACGACTGCGCGCGCTCAAGGGCCGCTTTGCCATCGTGCTGATCGAACATGATATGGAGGCGGTCTTTGCCCTTGCCGACAGGATCTCGGTGCTGGTCTATGGTGAAATCATCGCCTCGGGCACGCCGGACGTGATCCGCAACGATCCCAAAGTCCGCGCCGCCTATCTCGGTGATGAGGAGGCTGCCTGATGCTCGAAGTCACCGGACTGACCGCCGCCTACGGCGACAGCCGCATCCTTTTCGGCATCGACCTGCATGTCGCCAAGGGCGAAGTCGTGACCCTGCTGGGCCGCAACGGCATGGGCAAGACGACGACGATCCGCTCGATCTTTGGCCTGCTCAAACCGACCGGTGGCACGGTCCGGATCGACGGTCAGGATCTGACCGGGGCCGAACCGCATCTGGTGGCGGGCGCCGGTCTGGGTCTGGTGCCCGAGGGCAGACAGATCTTTCCCACACTGACAGTGCAGGAAAACCTTCAGGCGACCGCGACCAAAGGCAAATGGACCCTGCAAGGGATCTACGACCTGTTCCCACGCCTGCACGAACGCCGCCGCAACATGGGCAACCAGCTGTCTGGGGGCGAACAGCAGATGCTGGCCATCGGGCGCGCGCTCATGACCAATCCCCGCCTCGTGGTGCTGGATGAGGCGACCGAAGGCCTTGCCCCGCTGATCCGCGCCGATATCTGGGCCTGCCTCACCCGGCTCAAATCCGAGGGCGAGGCGATCCTTGTCATCGACAAGAACGTCGACGCGCTGACAAAATTCGCCGACCGCCATGTGGTGATCGAAAAGGGCCAGGTCGTGTGGCAGGGCACGACGGCTGATATTCTGGCGACCCCGGACGTCAAGGACCGGTTCCTGCATGTCTGACCCAACCCAAAGGACCTCATGATGAAGATGATCCCCGGTGTGACAAAATCCGGTTCCGGCATGGACAATATCAGCTGGAACATCCTCGGGCAGACCTATGTGCCCAAGCAACATTCTGAATCCTCGATGTCGTGGCACGCGACCCTGCCCAAGGGCACATTCGTGCCGCCGCACATCCACCCCCATCAGGACGAATTCATCTATGTTCTCGAAGGCCGGTTCGATCTGCTGCTGAACGGGGTCGAAACCTATGCCGAACCCGGTGATCTGATCCGCCTGCCGATGGGCATTCCGCACGGCATCTTCAACAAGACCGACACCACCATCAAATGCCTGTTCTGGGTCGCCCCGTCCCGCAGGCTTTATGATCTGTTCTGGGCTCTGCACAACCTGGGCCCCAAGGCCAATCCGGCGGATGTGGTCGCCGTTTCCGCCCAGCACGAGGTCGATTTCCTGCCCCCGCCCGAGGAGGCGTAAATGAAGGTCCTGATCGCAGGCGCCGGGATCGGCGGGCTGGTGACGGCCTTGATGCTGCACCGGCGCGGCATCCCCGTCCAAGTGTTCGAGGCATCGCGCGAAGTGCGCGAAGTCGGCGTGGGGATCAACGTCCTGCCCCACGCAATCCGGGAGCTTGAGGCATTGGGCCTCCTGCCCGCCCTCGACAAGGTCGGCGTTCGCACACGCAAGCTGTCCTACCTCACCAAGCAGGGGCAAGAGGTCTGGTCTGAACTGCGCGGCCTGCATGCGGGCCACGAGGTGCCACAGTTTTCGATCCACCGGGGCCGACTGCAAAAGACGATCTATGACGCGGTGATTGCCCGTCTCGGGCCGGATTCGGTGCTGACCGGCCGCCGCATGGCCGGCTTTGTTCAGGATGAATCCGGCGTAACCGCGCATTTCACGGATTCGGTCGAAGGCGGTCCGGGCATCAGCGCCCGGGGCGATGTTCTGATCTGTGCCGACGGCATCCATTCGCAGGGGCGCAAGACATTTTACCCAGACGAAGGCGCGCCCAGTTGGCAGGGCGTCGCCATGTGGCGTGGTGCTGCGGACTGGCCGGTCTGGCTGGATGGCGAAAGCATGGCCATCGGCGGCGGGCTGGGTGGCAAGTTCGTGCTCTATCCCATCGCCCCCGCCAGGGACGGCAAGCAGCTGACAAACTGGGTGGTGAATATCCGCATCAAGGATCCCGCCATTTCCGGCCCGCCGCCGGACAACTGGTCACGTCAGGTGCCGCTCGCGACCGTGCTGCCGCATGCCAAACGTTTCAACGTACCGGGCATGGACATCGAAGGGCTGGTGCGTGCCACCCCCGCGATTTTCGAATACCCGATGGCGGACCGCGATCCCCTGCCCCGCTGGACATTTGGCCGCGTCACCCTGCTGGGCGATGCGGCGCATCCCATGTACCCGGTCGGATCAAACGGTGCCTCGCAGGCGATACTGGATGCCCGCTGCATTGCCGACAATCTGGCCACGGCGGAACATCCGCGTGCCGCGCTCTGGGCCTATGAAAAGGGCCGCCTGCCAAAGACTGCCGAAGTGGTGCGCACCAACCGGCTTGGCGGACCCGAGCGGGTAATCGACGCCGTGGAAAAGCTCGCCCCCGCAGGCTTTGACGATATCGACCGCGTGCTCAGCCTCGAGGCGCGGCAGGCCATCGTCGGCGGCTATGCCAGCATGGCCGGGTTTTCCAGCGTCACAACCGGGCGCAAGGCGGGCTGACCCATTCTGCGGCGTGGCGGACTGGCAGGCTGCGCGTCACCACAATTGCGCGGCTGCCCGCGATCAAGCCACTTCATTGCCGCCGGGGGCGCGCTAACCCGTGGTCCGGGGCGTTGATGCGGGCAACTTCCCTTTCGCCCCCGCGCAAATGAACCCATGCTCCGGCGACGGAACTGGCCACATCGCGCGTTGAACCCAAAAGGCCGCAATCGGGGACAGTTTGAACATAACGGGACGACACAGGTTCGGCGCGCACATCAGATGTGCGCTCTTCATGCTTCAATTTCGGGTGTCCGACGCGCTGCAGGCATTGGCATTCACGGACCAGAAGCTATTGTCCGGCACAACCACCGATTTTTCGGCCACCGGTCCCTCAACCGCTTCCCCGACCGTCCGCCAATTGAACGAAAGACATCACGCATGAACCTCCGCACTCCCGCCATGACTATTGTGACACTTGGCCTTGCGGCCTGCACGGCTGTCGGCCCGAACTACAAGGCCCCCGACATAGCCCTGACCGCCAGCTATGTCGAAGGCGGCGCCGCGCCCATAGGCGATGTCAGCCAGCAGTTGTGGTGGACGGACTATCAGGACAAGACGCTGAACGCTCTGGTTGATCGGGGTCTTGCACAGAACCTCGACATCCGCACCGCGATCGAACGCATCACCGAAGCACAGGCAAGCCTGCGCACTACCGGTCTGTCCTCTCAGGTGGGCGGCTCGCTCAGCGGCAGCCTGAAACGGTCCGGGTCGACGGGCGTCGATTATACGCAAAGCACCTCGGCAACGTTCAACCCCTCAATCATCCTCGACCTGTTTGGCGGCGAACAGCGGACCCGCGAACAGGCACTGGCGCAACTCGAAGCCGCGCAGCTGGACGTGGGCGTCGCACGTCTGGCGTTTCTGTCCGCGCTGATCTCGAACTATATCGACGCGCGCTATTACCAAGAGGCGCTGGCCATCACCCGTCAGAACCTCAGCAGCCGCGGCGAAACGCTGGATCTGGTCAAACGCCAGCGCAGTGCCGGGACGGTTTCGGATCTCGACGTCGCGCGCGCGCAGGCCGTTTACGACGAAACCCGGGCCAACGTCCCCTCGCTTGAGGCGAACTTTCTGGCCACGGTCTATGCCCTTGCGACCCTGCTCGCGGAACCGGCACAACCGCTGATCGCATCCCTGCAACGTGGCGCACCGCAGCCAAGGGCGCGCGGCAACAGCGGCGTCGGCATTCCGGCGGATCTGCTGCGCAACCGCCCGGACGTGCGTTCCTCCGAACGCGATCTCGCCGCCGCAGTGGCCGCCATCGGCGTCGCCGAGGCGCAGCTTTTCCCGGCGCTCAGCCTGAGCGGAACCGTGACCAGCGCGGCAACCCGCAGCTGGAATTTCGGCCCCGCCATCAGTATTCCGGTTCTGAACCAGCCGGTGCTGCGCGGAAACCGCGATCAGGCCATCAGCCGGGCGCGGCAGGCAGAACTGGCCTGGCGTGCCTCCGTTCTGGGCGCGGTCGAGGACGTTCAATCGGCACAGACCGCCTATAGCCGCAGCGCCGCCACGGTGTCGGCGACCCGCGCGGCCCTGACCTCCTACGAACGTGTGGTCGAACTGTCCCGCGCAACCTACGAAGGCGGCACCACAACCCTGCTCGACCTGCTGGATTCCGAACGTTCGCGCGGCAGCGCGCAACTGTCGCTGGCGCAGTCGGTGCGCGATCAGGCCAACGACTGGGGCACCTTGCAGATCGCCTCGGGGCGCGGCTGGAATTACCAGCGCTGAACCGGCAACGGGGTTTCACACGCCCCGAACCCTGCTAGGGTTCGGCGTGCCCCGGCTGAAAGGACCCACGCCAAGTGCTGTCTGCCCGCGACCTGACCAAAAGCTTTACCACTTCCGAAGGGTCGCTTCAGGTGCTCAGCGGCGTCTCGGTCGATGTGGCACAGGGCGAAAGCGTCGCCCTGACCGGCGAAAGCGGGTCAGGCAAAAGCACACTGCTGCATCTGCTGGGCTGCCTTGATACCCCCGACAGCGGCACGATCACCCTCAAGGGCGCGCCGCTGCACGATCTAGATGAGGCGGGCCGCGCGCAAATCCGCCGCTCCCGCGTCAGCGTGATCTTCCAACAGCTGAACCTCATCCCCTCGCTCACCGTGGCGCAGAACCTCGACTTTCAGGCGCGGCTGGCCGGGGTGCTGGACCCAAGCTGGCAACAGGAACTCACGCAACGGCTTGGTCTGACCCACCTGCTGACCCGCTACCCCGAACAGTTGTCGGGTGGACAGCAGCAGCGCGTCGCGATCGGCCGGTCCCTCGCGATCCGTCCGGAACTGGTTCTGGCGGACGAACCAACCGGAAATCTGGACGAGGCGACGGCGGAAACCGTGCTGGACCTGCTGCTCGAAGGCGTCGGGCGCAGCGGATCGGCACTGCTGATGGTGACCCATTCCCCACGGCTGGCGGCGCGGCTGGACCGTGTCCTGCATCTGCAAGAAGGCCGGTTGCGGTGAACCGGGCGGCCTTTGCCGCGCTGTGGTCGCACTGGCGGCGCCACCCGGTTCAACTGGCCACTTTGGTCGCGGGGCTGGCACTCGCAACCGCGCTCTGGTCCGGGGTGCAGGCCATCAACGCCGAGGCGCGCAAAAGCTACGACCGCGCGGCGGGCGTGCTGGGTCAGGATCAGCTAGACCGGCTTGAGGCATCGGGCGGCATCACGGTCGCGCAATACGTCGCCCTGCGCCGCGCCGGATGGAATGTAACCCCGATGGTCGAAGGCGACCTGCCCAAAGACAATCTGCACATTCTGGGCGTCGACCCGCTGACCGCGCCGCCGCAACCGGCGCTGGCCGCCTTTGCCGGGGATGGTACAGCCCTCGCCGCATTTCTGGGGAACGGCTTTCTGCTGGTCTCGCCCGAAACTGCCGCCCGGCTGGACAACGCCGACCTCCCGCCACTGCGCATCGCCGCAGACGTCCCACCAGACACCGCAATCACCGATATCGGCGTCGCCCTGCGGCTGCTGAACACCGACCGGCTGAGCCATCTTCTGATCGCGCGCCAGCAGCCGATGGGCTTGGCACCGCTGTCGGACATCACCGATCTGCGCCGCGTCACCCCGCAGGATCAGTCGTCACTGGCGCAACTGACCGAGAGCTTTCATCTCAACCTCACCGCTTTTGGCCTGCTGTCCTTTGCCGTGGGGCTTTTCATCGTGCAATCCGCCATCGGCCTCGCCTTCGAACAACGGCGCGCCACCTTTCGTACCCTGCGCGCGCTTGGGCTTGGCCTGCGGCGGCTGATGACCCTTCTGGCGCTTGAACTTGGGGCCATCGCGCTGGTTTCCGGCATCGTCGGAATTGCCCTTGGGTATGGTATCGCGGCGGCGCTGCTGCCCGATGTCGCCGGGACATTGCGCGGGCTTTATGGCGCGCAGATCACCGGCACGCTTGGCTTTGATCCGCTCTGGGCGCTGTCGGCGCTTGGCATCGCCTTGCTGGGTGTGACAGCGGCAGGCGCGCAGGCATTGTGGCGGGTGGCGCGGATGCCGCTTCTGGCCCCGGCGCAGCCACGGGCATGGGCCATGGCGTCAGGCCGCGCAATCCGCGTTCAAACCGCTGCCGCCCTTGGCCTGCTGACCATTTCCGCAGCATTGGTGATCTGGGGCGGCTCTCTGATGGCAGGGTTTGCCTGTCTCGCCGCGCTGCTGATCGGGGCGGCTCTGGCACTGCCCGTGATGCTTCTGGCCCTGCTGCGGCTGGCGCGCAAATTCGCGCGGGGGCCGCTGGGCGAATGGCTGGTCGCCGATGCGCGCCAGCAGGTTCCCGCACTTTCGCTGGCCTTGATGGCCCTGTTGCTGGCGCTGTCGGCAAATATTGGCGTCGGTACGATGGTTGGGTCGTTCCGAACCACCTTTACCGGCTGGCTGGATCAGCGGCTGGCGTCGGAACTCTACATCACCGCCCCCACCGCTGACGAGGCTGACGAGATCCGCGCCTATCTTGCCCCCCGCAGCGATGCGGTGCTGCCGATCTGGTCGGTGGACATCACCCTGCGCGGTGCGCGGGCACAAGTTTACGGCATCGCGGATCACGCCACCTATCGCGACAACTGGCCACTGCTGCAGGCACTGCCCGAAGCCTGGGACCGACTTGCCAACGGCACCGGAGTCCTGATCAACGAACAGATGGCGCGCCGCGATCGCCTTGGGCTGGGCGATATGCTGGCGCTGGCCGATGGTTGGAGCGAACCGGTGCTTGGCATCTATTCCGACTATGGCAACCCGCAGGCCCAGCTGATCACCGGGACAGATGCGCTGGCGGCGCGCTATCCCGACACGCCTGTGCTGCGCTTTGCCGTGCGGGTCGCCCCCGCCCGCGTGCCCGGGCTGATCGCCGATCTGACCGACCGCTTTGCCCTGCCCGAAGGCACCTTGCGCAACCAGAGTGAGGTCAAGGCAGCGGCGATGAATGTCTTTGATCAGACCTTTGTCGTGACCGGGGCGCTGAACGTCCTCACGCTGGGCGTTGCGGGATTTGCCATGCTGACCAGCCTTCTGACCCTGTCGACACTGCGCTTGCCTCAGGTCGCGCCGGTCTGGGCGCTGGGGGTCGCGCCCCGCCAGATCGCACTGGCAGAACTGGCCCGCACCGCACTTTTGGCCGCGCTGACCTGGGCGCTGTCGATACCCGTGGGCTTGGCCCTCGCCTGGGTGCTGCTTGCCGTGGTCAATGTGCAGGCCTTTGGCTGGCGCCTGCCGATGCAGGTGTTCCCCGACGGCTGGCTGTGGCTGGGACTCTGGGCGCTGATCGCCGCCCTTCTGGCCAGCGCATGGCCGGTCTGGCGGCTGGTATCGCTGCCCGGCGGGCAATTGCTGCGGGTGTTCGCCAATGATCGCTAGGGCCCTGACATTCCTCTGGATCTGCCTTTCCAGCGCTGTCAGCGCGCAGGGGTTTGCGGGCCTTGGCACCGACGCCGACGGGTATGCCCTGCCCTCTGCACAGACCGCACTCACCTTCCCAACTGACCACCTGTCCCATCCCGATTTCCGCATCGAATGGTGGTATCTGACGGCCAATCTGCAGGGCGCCGATGGCCGCGAATACGGCGTGCAATGGACGCTATTCCGCTCTGCCCTCGCGCCAGAAACCGGCAGCGGCTGGCAAACCCCGCAAATCTGGATGGGCCATGCTGCGCTGACCTCGGCGCGCACTCACCGCTTTGCCCAGAAACTGGCGCGCGGCGGGATCGGTCAGGCCGGGGTCACGGCCGCCCCCTTCGACGCCTTCATCGACGATTGGCAAATGCAAAGCCAAGCAACGACAGGCGATCCGCTGGACGCTCTGATCCTGCGCGCCCGTGGCGATGATTTCGCCTACGATCTCAACATGCGCGCGCAGGGCGATCTGGTGTTGCAGGGCGATCAGGGCTTTTCCCTGAAATCCCCGACGGGCGAGGCAAGCTATTATTACTCGCAGCCTTTCTATCAGGTCAGCGGCACACTCACCTTGCCCGACGGCGACATCGCGGTCACAGGGCAGGCCTGGCTTGACCACGAATGGTCGTCACAACCCCTGAACGAAGATCAGGATGGCTGGGACTGGCTGTCGCTACACTTCGAGGATGGCTCCAAAATGATGGGCTTTGGCCTGCGCAGCGGATCGGGCGCCCATTTCACCTCGGCCACATGGGTGACGCCTGTGGGCGAGACAACGGCCTACGGCGACGGAGCCCTTGCCCTGGAACCGTTGGAGACGGCACGGGTCGCCGGTCGCGACCTGCCAGTGCGCTGGCGCGTAACCCTGCCCGCACGCGGGATCGATATCGTGACCGAACCGCTCAACCCCCAAAGCTGGATGGGGACAGGCTTTCCCTATTGGGAAGGCCCGATCCGGTTCAGCGGAACGCACAGCGGCAGCGGATATCTGGAAATGACGGGATACGACTGATGCGGCGGCGCTAATTATACGCAGGCTTGGCCGCAGACCATCCCACGCCCCCAGAAGGCCGCTTGCCCATTGCCCCCGTCCCGCTGGCGTCTAAAGTGCGGCGCAAACGCGACGGGGGGAACGCATGTTCATCGGGATCGATATCGGCACATCCGCGGTCAAGGTCAGCCTGACGGATGCGGATTTGCAGCCGCTTGCCACGGCAACGGTCCCGTTGGCCATTTCGCATCCCCACAGTGGTCACAGCGAACAGAACCCCGCCGATTGGTGGGCCGCAGTCCAAAAGGCAGTTGCCGAGGTGCTTGCCACACACCCCGCCGCCGCCAGTTCGCTGCAAGGGATCGGCCTCTCGGGGCAGATGCACGGGGCTGTGCTGCTTGATGCCCAGCGGCAGGTGATCCGCCCGGCGATCCTGTGGAACGACGGGCGCAGCGATGCACAATGTCAGGGCCTGATGCAGGACGCGCCGCACCTCGCGGCGCTTGCGGGTGTGAACCCCATGGCCGGCTTTACCGCGCCCAAGATCCTGTGGCTGAAAACCCACGAACCCGAAAACCATGCCCGCATCAGCCATGTGCTGCTGCCCAAGGATTACATCGGCCTGCAACTCCACGGCGCATTGGTCACGGACCCCTGCGATGCGGCGGGAACATGGTGGTTCGATCAGGCCGCACGACGCTGGTCACCGGAATTATGCGCCGCAACCGCGACAAATCCCGACTGGCTGCCCAGAGTATGCGAAGGCACCGAGGCGGCAGGACACCTGACCCCACAGGCGGCCGCCACACTGGGTCTGCCCGCGGGCATTCCCGTGGCGGCAGGCGGCGGCGACGCAGCCGCCGGGGCCGTGGCCGTGGGGGCGGTCATGGATGGGTCGGCGTTCATCTCGCTCGGGACCTCGGGGCAGCTGTTCGTCACCACCGATACCTTCCGCGCAGCCCCCGAAAAGGGCATCCATTCCTACGCTCATTGCCTGCCGGATCTGTGGTTCCAGATGGCGGCGATGCTGAACGGCGCGCGCCCGCTCAGCTGGTTTTCCGAAGTGACCGGCACCCCCGTCGGCGACCTGCTGCAAGAGGCAGAAACCGCACAGCCAGACCGGGTGCCGCTGTTCCTGCCCTACCTCACCGGCGAACGCACGCCCCATGCCGACGCCCGGATCCGGGGCGCGTTCTATGGGTTGGGCGATGCCACCGGGCGGGCCGAAATGGCACGGGGGATCGTCGATGCCATTGCCTACAGCTTTGCCGATGCGCGTGACGCGATCCAGTCGGTTACCCCCATGCCATCGTCGCTGCTGGCCATTGGCGGCGGCAGCAAAAGCGACCTGCTGCTTCAGACCATCGCCGATGTGACAGGCCTGGAATTGCACCGGGGCGAAGGGTCCCCCGCTGGCCCGGCGCTTGGCGCGGCTCGGCTGGCGGCGGTGGCGGCGGGTGTATCCAGAGTGTCCGACATCGGCCAAAGCACCGAAATCACAGCCGTTTTCAAACCACAGGATGTGCCGCGCCATATTGGACGGCTGGCAACCTACCGTGCGCTTTATGGCGCGCTGAAACAGGTCCGCGACCTGCCACGCTGATCATCGAAACAAAAAAGGCGGTGCCGGACAACCGGCGGGCGTTTGAACCCGCTGTTATCTGGCGCCGCCCAATGACGTTTCAGAAAGGCGTGCCCTACCCGGTCTGATCCACATAGGCCTTCAGCGTCGCCTCAACCCCATCAGACCAAAGCGCGTCCAGCCAGGCGGCAAAGGCAGACTGAAACGCGTCAGATTCAGACAGCGCCCCGAACACGGCTTCGTTCGTCAGGAAAGCCGAAGGCGTTTCCTTGGACTCCAGCGCAAGCCGCGTCAACATTTCGGCGTTGTCGTCATTGACCAGCATCGGTTGACCGGCATCGTCGGTGCCCGCGCAGTAACGGCACCAAAGCGCGACTTCCAGCGCGAGGCCCTGAAACGCGGTATTCTCGGCCAGCGCTTCGGACAGGATCGGCAGCACGAACTTGGGCTGGCGGTTCGACCCGTCAAGGCACAGACGCTGGACCGTATCCCCAACCTCGGGATTGGAAAACCGCTCAAGGATCTTTTCGAAATAGGCGTCATAGCTCACACCCGGGATCGGCTTGAGCGAGGGCATGAATTCACGCGTCTCAATCGCGGTGAGCCATGCACGAATGCGCGGATCGGCCATGCCATCATGCACGAAATGATGTCCCAGCAGCGCCGAAGGATAGGCAATCGCCGCGTGCCCACCATTCAGGATACGCAGCTTCATCAGCTCATATGGCGCGACGTTTTCGACAAATTCGGCCCCGACGGTTTCCAGCGCCGGGCGACCTTGGGGAAAGGTATCCTCAAGCACCCACTGCCGGAAGGGTTCGCAAACCACAGGTGCGGCGTCGATGATGCCGAACTTGTCCATCACCATCGCGCGTTCGCGATCAGACGTCGCCGGCGTGATGCAATCCACCATCGAATTCGGAAAGGCGATGTTTGCACTGATCCAATCGGCGAACGCCGGGTCGGACAGGCGGGCCAGCCCGGTGACGGTCTGTTCCGCTACATGGCCGTTTTCCGGCAGGTTGTCGCAGGACAGCACCGTGAACGGCTCCAGCCCGGCATCCCGGCGCTGTCGCAGCGCCTTGAGGATCATGCCAAACACCGTCTTGGGCGCATCCGGGGATGCGGCATCGGCTGTCATATCGGCGTGTTCGGCGTCAAATCCAGTGGTGCGGGCATTCACATAATAGCCGCCTTCGGTGATGGTCAGCGAAACGATGCGGATATCGGCCTCGGCCATGCGGGCCACGGTCTTGTCCGCATCAACCTCGACAAAGTCGATCATCGCGCCGGTGACCTGGGCAGACAGCCCCTTTGGGTCAAGCTCGACAACTGTGGTCAGCCAGTCCTGCGCCGCCAGCCGGTCGCGCATTGCGCTGTCGCCGGGGCGCACGCCGGCACCCACCAGCGCCCAGTCATGGCTGGCCCCAGTGGCAAACAGACGGTCAAGGTAGACCGCCATATGGGCGCGGTGAAAGTTGCCCACACCGACATGCAGGATGCCGGGGGTCAGCGCGCTGCGGTCATAGGCCGGGGCGGCAACGCCCGCAGGCAGTTTGTCCAGCGCAGAATTATCAAGGTGCAGTGCCATCAGCTCATCCAGTTTCCGCCATCGACGTTAAAGCATTGGGCGACGATGTAGTCGGCCTCGGGCGTGGCAAGGAAGATCGCCATGCCGCTCAGGTCGTCTGCGGTGCCCATGCGCCCGTAGGGCACGGCCGCGCCGACCTGTTGCTTCTTTTCGCCGGGTTTCAGGTTTTCATATTTAGCAAAGAACGCATCGACGCCGTCCCAGTGTTCGCCATCGACCACGCCGGGCGCGATGGCATTGACGTTGATGCCGTGTTTGATCAGGTCCAGCCCCGCCGATTGCGTCAGGCTGATCACAGCCGCCTTTGACGCACAGTAGACCGCGACAAGCGCTTCGCCCCGCCGCCCCGCTTGGCTGGCCATGTTGATGATCTTGCCACCTTGCCCGCGCGCCACCATCGACTTGGCGACCGCCTGCATCATGAACAGCGTGCCTGCGACGTTGATGCCAAACACGCGGTCATAATCCGCACGCGCGATCTCGGCGATCGGCGCGGCGCTAAAGATCGCCGCGTTGTTGATCAGGATGTCGATGCCACCCAGTTTCGACACGGCTTCGGCCACGCAGGCGTCAATGCTGGCCTGATCCGAAACATCCACATGCACCGCCTCAGCTCCGATTTCACTCGCGGTCTTTTGCGCCGCTTCAAGGTTGATATCGGCAATCGCCACCCGGGCGCCTTCGCGAATATAGGCCTCGGCAAAGGTTCTGCCGATGCCGCGGGCGGCACCGGTGATCAGGGCGGTTTTACCCGCAAGCCGTGTCATGAAAGGCGCAGCCCCGAGTCGTCAAAGCGGTGCATTTTTTCCATGTCGGGGGTCAGGTAAACGTCATCCCCGGCCTTCAACTCGACTTCGCCCGGAACGCGGACGGTCATGTCATCGGCAAGGCCGGTGTCATGCACATAAAAGAACGTATCCGACCCCAGGTGTTCGGACACGCCAACGCGGCCCTTCCACATGCCTTCGGTCGCTGAGACGCTGATATGTTCGGGGCGGATGCCGATGGTCTTGCAGCCATGCTTGGACGCCTCGGAACCTTCGATCAGGTTCATCTTGGGTGATCCGATGAAACCAGCCACAAACAGGTTACGCGGCGTGCGGTACAGTTCCAGCGGCGACCCGACCTGTTCGATGTGACCGGCACGCAGCACGACGATCTTGTCGGCCATGGTCATGGCTTCGACCTGATCGTGGGTCACATAGATCATCGTGGTCTTGAGCCGGGCATGAAGTTCCGTGATCTCAAGCCGCATCCCGACGCGCAGGGCGGCATCAAGGTTCGACAAAGGTTCGTCAAACAGGAATGCCGCCGGTTCACGCACAATAGCGCGGCCAATGGCCACCCGCTGACGCTGACCACCCGACAACTGCCCGGGGCGGCGGTCGATGTAGTCGGTTAGGTTCAGAACCTTCGCGGCATTGTCGATCCGCCGCTTCTGCTCATCCTCAGGCATCCCCGCCATTTTCAGCGGAAATGCGATATTCTTGCGAACCGACATATGCGGATATAGCGCGTAGCTTTGAAACACCATCGCAAGACCGCGCTTGGCGGGCGGCGTTTCGGTGGCGTCTTTGCCGTCGATGCGGATCTGGCCGCCGCTGACGTCCTCTAGCCCGGCGATCAGGCGCAGCAGGGTGGATTTACCGCAGCCCGAGGGGCCGACGAAAACCACGAATTCGCCTTCTTCGATCGTCAGATCCAGCGGCGGGATGACCTCGACTTCGCCGAAGCGCTTGGCCACCTTGTCAAGAGTAATGCGTCCCATGAGTATACTTCCTTATTTGACGGCGCCGAAGGTGAGGCCACGGACAAGCTGTTTCTGGCTGAACCAGCCCATGATGAGGATTGGCGCGATGGCCATGGTGCTGGCCGCGCTGAGTTTTGCGTAAAACAGCCCCTCGGGTGAGGAATAGCTGGCGATAAAGGCCGTGAGCGGCGCGGCATTGGCGGCCGTCAGGTTCAGCGTCCAGAATGCCTCGTTCCAGGCCAGGATGATGTTGAGCAGCATGGTCGATGCAATGCCCGGTACCGCCATCGGCGTCAGGACATAGATGATCTCGTTGCGCAGCGACGCGCCATCCATCCGGGCCGCCTCAAGGATATCAACAGGGATTTCCTTGAAGTAGGTGTAGAGCATCCAGATGATGATCGGCAGGTTGATCAGCGTCAGCACAATCACCAGACCGGTGCGGGTATCAAGCAGCCCGACGTTCTTGAAGATCAGATAGATCGGGATCAGCACGCCGACGGGGGGCAGCATCTTGGTCGACAGCATCCACATCAGAATGTTCTTGGTGCCCTTCCCCGGCACAAAGGCCATCGACCAGGCGGCGGGCACGGCGATGATCAGCCCGATCAGGGTCGAACCGACCGAAATCACCACCGAGTTCATGAAGAACCGGAAGTAGTTCGAGCGTTCCATCACGATGCCATAGTTCTCGATCGTCCAGTCAAAGAACACAAAGCTCGGCGGCGATGCGATCGCCTCGGCTTCGCTCTTGAAGCTGGTGAGAACGGTCCAGAGGATCGGAAAGAAGATCAGGAACCCGATGCTCCAGGCGATCACGGTCATGGTGATCTTGCGGTTGGTTGTGACTGCGCGGGCCATCAGAATATCTCCTTATGGGAGTGTGTGATCTGTGTCGGGGTCATGATCACGCGTCCAGGTTCTTGCCGATCATCCGCATCAGGAAGATCGCAACGATATTGGCCAGGATGATGGCGACGACACCGCCAGCCGATCCACCGCCAACGTCAAAGTTCAGCAGCGACTGGGCGTAGACCAGGTAAGTCAGGTTCGTCGATGAGGTGCCCGGGCCGCCGTTGGTGGTCACGAGGATCTCGGCGAAGACCGACAGAAGAAAGATCGTCTGGATCAGGATCACCACGGTGATGGCACGCGAAAGGTGCGGCACGACCATGTAGAAGAACCGCGCCAGCGGCCCCGCCCCGTCCATTTCGGCCGCTTCCATGCGCTCACTGTCCAACGACTGCATCGCGGTCAGCAGGATCAGCGTGGCGAACGGCAGCCATTGCCAGCTGACGATCAGGATGATCGATGCCAGCGGGGCATGTGCAAGAAAATCAAACGGTTGCAGACCCAGGAACTTGGCCATGTAGGCGAAAAGCCCGTTCACCGGGTTCATGAACATGTTCTTCCACACCAGCGCGGACACGGTCGGCATGACAAAGAATGGCGCAATCACCAGGATCCGCACGATCCCCTGCCCCCACATCGGCTGATCCAGCAGCAATGCCAGCAGCACGCCGCCAACGATGGTGATGATCAGCACACCACCAACCAGCACAAGCGTGTTGGTCAGGGCGGAAAAGAACGCCGGATCGGTCAGGAAATAGGTGTAGTTTTCAAAGCCGACAAAGGGGTTCGCCCCCGGCATCAGCAGGTTGTAGCGCAGGAAGGAAAAGTAGAGCGTCAGGCTCAGCGGGATGATCATCCACGCCAAAAGCAGAATGACCGAAGGCGAGATCATGAGACGTGCGGCGGATCGGGAATGCTGGGTGGACATCAATACTCTCCTGGTGCGGACAGAGTTATAGCGACGCGTATAGAACCCGGTATCCGGGAGATTTACGCACAGGAGTCGCTTTAAAGGTCAGTATCAGCCTAACCTGCAAAAATGTGGCAAAGCCAGCATTATTTGCAGGTTAGATGGGCGGGGCCAAGCATTGGCCCCGCCGGGGGGAGGTATTTACTTGATGTAACCCGCGCGTGTCATCTCGCGTGTGGCCATGGTCTGGGCCGCGGCAAGCGCATCTTCCGCCGACATCTGCCCGGCAAGTGCTGCCGAGAATTGCTGGCCGACACCGGTAGCAATGCCCTGGAACTCGGGGATCGCGACAAACTGGACACCGGTATAAGGCACCGGATCCACGGTCGGGTTGGTCGGGTCAGCCGAGTTGATCGACTCGAGCGTCATCTTGGCGAACGGAACCTTCTGGTACTCCGCATTGTCATAAAGCGACTGACGTGTGCCGGGGGGAACATTGGCCCAGCCTTCGTTTTCAGCCACCAGTGCGAGGTATTCCTTCGAGGTCGCCCATTCGACGAACTTCTTGGCAGCTTCCTCTTTCTGAGTGCCCGCCGGGATGCCCAGCGACCATGCCCAGAGCCAGTTGCCGCGCTTGCCCAGACCATTGTCAGGCGCAAGAGCAAAGCCGACCTTGTCCGCTACGGAAGAATCCGTCGGGTTGGTCACAAAGGATGCCGCAACGGTTGCGTCGATCCACATGCCGCACTTGCCGGTCTGGAACAGCGACAGGTTCTCGTTGAAACCGTTGCTGGACGAACCGGGAGGGCCGTAGTTGTTCATCAGGTCAAGATAGTCGGTCAGCGTCGCCTTCCATGCGTCACTGTCGAATTGCGGCTGCCAGTTCTCGTCGAACCAACGCGCACCGTAAGAGTTGGACATGGCGGTCAGGAAGGCCATGTTCTCGCCCCAGCCGGCCTTGCCACGCAGACAGATGCCGTAGATCTCGCCATCCTTGTCGGTCATTGCCGCCGCGGCTTCCTTGATGAACGCCCATGTCGGCGCGTCGGGCATTTCCAGACCGGCCTTCTCCATCAGATCGGTGCGGTACATCACCATCGAGGATTCGCCATAGAACGGCGCGGCATAAAGTTCGCCATCGACGGTCAGGCCACCACGGATGGCGGGCAGGATATCGTCGGCATCATAGCTTTCGGGCAGATCGTTCAGCGAAACCAGCCAGCCCTGCTTGCCCCAGATCGGAACTTCGTAGGTGCCGATGGTCATCACGTCGTACTGACCGCCCTTGGTTGCAACGTCCGTGGTCACACGCTGGCGCAGAACGTTTTCTTCCAAGGTAACCCACTCGACATCGATGCCGGGGTTCTTGGCTTTGAAATCGTCGGTCAGGCCCTGCATCCGGATCATGTCGCCGTTGTTCACGGTCGCAATGGTGATCGTCGTATCCTGGGCGCTGGCAATGCCAGCGGCGGCGCACAGAGCAGTTGCACCCAAAAGGGTGCTCAGTCGAATTGTCATAATTTCCTCCCTATTGCCACATTGGGCAAATGCTTATCGCGTGGGCAAATGTTCGCTCAGCAAAGTGAGTCTGTCAAGAGTTGCATTCACAAGACGCAAATATTTCAGGCAAAACCCTGAAAAACTTAAATTCTTAAGGGAAATTTCAGGCGAGAAGGCTCGCGGCGGTCGATTCATTGGTGATCAGACCACTGATCAGGTTACCGGCAATCGCCGCCTTGATCGCCGCAATCTTGGCCTGCCCGACGGCAACAGCAACCACATCACGGTCACTCGCCACGGGCAGTGGCGCGCTGGCGACGCGGCTGTTAAAATCTGTGTCGATCCGCACGCCCTGCGCATCGTAGATCCAGCTGGTGATCTCTCCGGTCGCACCGGCGGCCTCCAGTATCTCCATTTCGGCGTCCGAGATGAAGCCATCGACATACAGCGGCGCCGAACGCCCCATGTTGCCAATACCCACCAGGGTCAGATCGGCGCGCTTGCACAGTTCCAGCGTGTGGCGCACCGCCTCCTGCCCCTGTAGCAGGCGCAGCTCTTCTTCGTCGCGGGCCAGCACGGGCAATGGATAGGGATAGTGCTGCGCGCCCACCCGGTCAGCCATGCGGATTGTCGCGTTATAGGGCGTCGCCGAACCATCGGCCATCATGTTGCCCAGCAGTGAAACGATCCGGTGCTGCGGGCAGGACATGCGCGGCAACTGCTCGACACAGGCCTTCAGCGCGCGGCCCGTCCCCAGCGCAATGATCTGCGGTTCGGGCAGTTTCAGCCGACGCTCCAGTTCCGCCGCCGCAGCGATCGCAACCCCGGTCAGCAGATCCGGCGCGTCCGGGTCGGACGGAACCACCTCGCAGAACCGCAGGCCGAACCGTTCGGTCAGCGCCATCGCCAGATCCATGCAGGCGGCAATCGGGTGGTCGATGCGCACCTTGACCAGCCGTTCGGACATCGCCAGCGACACCAGCCGCTGCACCGACTGGCGCGACACGCCCAGCTTGCGCGCGATCTCGTCCTGAGTGTTGCCGGCGACATAGTACAGCCACCCTGCCCGCGCCGCATCGTCCAGACGTGTTGTTTCCGGCGTGATGCGTCCCAGGGTCACAGCAACCTCTCCTTCTCAATCAGATGAAAGCAGGTTCTGCGGGAAATTTGACCAGCTGTCAAAACATGTGACGGTTTCCTCAGCGTCGGGCACATGCCCGGCAAGGTGTGAACCGCCCGTATAGCGCATCACTTTCATGCCCGCCGCAAGCCCCGCCGTCATGCCCGGGCGACTGTCCTCGATCACCAGAACACGATCCGGCGGAACGTGCATCTGACTGGCAGCAAACAGAAAAAGATCCGGCGCGGGTTTACCGTTGCGCACCTGCGACGCGGTGAAAACGTTCGGGCCAAAGAACTGCGCAAGGCCGGTGACCTGCAGCGAATTCTGCGCGCGCGGCGGGCTCGAACTTGTCGCGACGCAGGCCGAGCAGCCAAGCCGCGACAGCACCGATACAACGCCATCAGTCGGGCGCAGCTCGGTCTGGAACCGTTTCAAAAGCGCCGAACGATAGCGCGCCTCGAACCCTTCGGGCAGGTCCGTGTCGAATGCGGCATTGATCGCGCGGGCGACGGTGGGAAAGCTGCGGCCCAGGAAATGCTTGCGGATATAGGGTTGATCAAGATGAATGCCGACGCCCGCCAACTCGGTGATCAGAACCTCAGCGCTCAGCATCTCGCTGTCGACCAGCACACCGTCGCAATCAAAGATCACAAGGTCGATATCGTCAGAAAAGGAAGGCATAGACCAGCACCCAGATCGACAGAGTTACCGCACAGATCAGCGCATATGCGCCATTCCAGACCAATCCCACCTTCTGCGCGCTGATGCCCGCAAAGGACCCGATCAGCAGCGTCGTCGCGGTGAATGGCGATGTAATGCCACTCAGCACCCAACCCGCCGTGATCGCAACCACCAGCGCCACCGGATCAATGCCCAGCGTCGCCGCATCCGGCACCAGCGGTGCCAAAAGCGTAACCGCCAGAATCGGGTTCATCCCCGCCTGCCCCGCCAGCGGAATGATCCAGACCAGCGCCAAAAGGATCAACCAGGTCGGCAGGGCCGCCACATCCAGCCCCGCACGCGCAATCAGCGGCACCAGCAGCGCCGATCCCACCGTGCCGATATAGCCCGCCATCATCAGCAACGTCAGCTCGGACCGATACCCCGGCAGCTCCGTGACCACATAATCGCGCAACCGGGCCGTGATCGCGCCCAGCCCCCCGGGGCCGCGATTCTGGATAAACAGCCACCCCACGGCAATCGTCGGCACGATCAGCGTGACAAGGCCAATCACCCGCACATCCGTCAGGAAATGCAGAATGGTAACGCTGCTCACCAGAAGGCCCAACAGGATCAGCAGCGGTGTCATCACCGCCCAACTGCCGCTCGGATCCCTGCGCTGCGGCGGCGGCGCCGAAAGTTTTGGTTTGAACGCGGTATCAAGGCCCCAGCCAATGCCTGCCACCAGCGCCGAGGTCACCAGCCCCGGCACCACGGCCTGCGCCCAGGACGTGCCGGGCACCACTGTGGTGGAAATGGCAACGGCAAAGGACAGCGGCGACCACGGCAGGGTCGACACAAACGCCCGCTGAATCGCCAGCAGCATACGCCGGATGCGATGGCCGCGAATTTCGGCGTTGGGCTCGGCGCTGGCATTGGCCAGCGCAAGCGCCCCCAGCAGCTGGATCGCACCGTAATTCAACAGCAGCGCAAAGCCCTGCCCGCCCAGCGTCAGCGCCGCATAGCGCCGCCCCGGGCGCTGTTCCGACAGGAACCGCCCGGCCTGCTGAATGGCCGGAGAGGTCTGCGCCACATTGCGCAGGGTCGACAGCGCCGAGAAAAACGCCGCAATAAACCCTGCGGATTCCAGCGCCCTGATGGTCGTCGCCTGCCAATCACCCTGTGTCAGCGCAAGTGCGACGGTCAGCGCGGCGGCAACGGCGATAAAGGCCTTGCGAGACGCGCGAACCTGCATGGCGAAAAATGCGATGACGACAATCACGAGGTAAGGCTTCATCGCGCCGGGCCAGCTGGCGATCCCCCATTCGCGGCAAATGAACAGGATCGTGATGGCCGTCAGCAAAATCCCGACGATACGATCAGCCAGGCGTCCTTTGAACATGAATTGCCTTCCCGGTAGCGTGGTCCATGTCTGCAAGCCATGTCCGGTATTTGCAAGGGGCCAAAGCGCCCCGTTATGCGGGGCAAAGCACCTGCGCCAGCAAACGCCGCTCTGACGAGCATCGCGAAAACCCGCGTACAAAGCGCCGATCCTGCACCGACGGGAATGGTGCACTTGGGCCGATCAGGCCCCTCAGCCGGTCCGCTCAGCGCGGCATCTCAATCCGCGCAAACGCGCCCGCCTGGACGAGCGATCCGGCAACGGTGGCGGCTGCAATTCACACAACATCCGGGGTTGCTAGCCAGGCCAGCAATCACGCGTTCAATCACCCGCGGATCACAGGCGCGAACGGCCGCTTACTCCGCTGTCGACGACAAAACCGGCAGGATGACCGTAAAGGTTGTCCCCTTGCCCGACGCCGCCGTCCTCACATCAACCTTGCCGCCATAAGTCCGCACGATCTTTTTCAGAATCGCCAGCCCCATGCCAGCGCCATCTTCCTGATCGCGCGACACAAGTTTCGACATTGGCATGAAAATCAGATGACGCACTTCCTCCGGAATCCCCGGACCGTCGTCGGTCACCTCAAGCTGCCAGTTCACCGAATCCAGCGCCTGCGCCTTTACGACAATCTCGGGCGAATGTGTCGGGTGGAAACCGATCGCGTTGCCGACCAGAATCGCAAAGACACGCTTGAGATCGGTCTCACCCATACGGACCAGCTGATCCGCGACCAAATCGTGCACGGTGACCCGCGAACTGATCGAAATATCCTCCAGAACATCCTGAAGGATTTCAGAGGGGTTCAACAGTTCGACTTGCTGCATGCGTCCAACGCGAGAGTATTCGAGCAGCCCGCTCAGCATCGCATCAAGCCGCGTGGCATGTGAGCTGAGAAGCTTGAGATGCCGCGCGCTCTTGCCCGGCAATTGAATCGCCGCCTCTTCCAGATCTTCGACTATCCAGCAGGGCAGTTCCTGCAGCGCCCGCACTGATGCCCGCAAATCATGCGAGATCCGATACATGATTTCGTCAAGCTCGGATTCGGTATTCCCGAGAGGATAGTTCGGACCATTTGCATGAAGGTCCTGGCTCTGCATTTCCATTGTGAACTCCTGGATGGCTTCAGCTTGGGGCGGACAAGCGACCATGGTAACGATTGATTTCGGCCACTATTGAAAACAGTTGACGGGGCGCGTCATTTGGAATTGGCGCTTCCCGCCATATCGGGCTGGTCCGCGGGCCGACCTCCTTACCCGTCAGATCGATGTAACGAAACGCAATTGTGCTGGCGAAGAACTCCTCCTGAGTCCGGGTGTCGATTACATTTTCATTTCATAGATCCGCAGCCGTTAACCGCCGGTAAATATGGGTCATTTAACACTCGTGACCGGCAGCGGCTTTGACATTGGTCTGTGCGCCTCAGCGCGCACAGCCGTGGCGCAACAAGGACAACTGCATATCAGGATTGAGATAAAATGATGAATGAAACAGACGTCACATTTCTCGTTGTGGACGACGATGAGGTTTCAGTCATGGCGATCGAACGGGCGATTCGCAAACTGAACATCACCAATCCGGTCCGGATCGCGCGCGATGGCCTTGAGGCACTCGAATTGCTGACCAGCAAGGACCACGATCCCGTGCGCCGCCCCTTCATCATCCTTCTGGACGTCAACATGCCGCGGATGAACGGGCATGAATTCCTCGCCGCCCTGCGCACCAATCCAGAGCTTAAGGGGTCCGTGGTCTTCATGCTTACCACCTCGGATGCGCCAAAGGATGTCGCCGCGGCCTACCGGCAGACGGTTGCCGGCTACATCGTCAAAGAGGACGCCTACAGTTCGATAAAATCAGCGATCGAACTGCTCGGTGCCTATATCAAGATCGTCCGCCTGCCGGACTAAGCCCCGATTTTGTCTAAGACAATTAACAGTTTCGAAGCCAGTTTGCAGGCAAACTGCAGCTGCCGCCAAAGTCATCGGAGGAGCGCAACATCATGCTGGCCACGAACACAGCTCCGCAGACATCAAACAGCTTCCGGCCTGCGTTCACCCGGTTGCGCGTGCTGATTCTCGACGACAGCGAACTGGATCGGCTTCGTCTGATACGGATGTGCGATCGTGCGGGGATAGCCGTCGAAACGGTCGAGGCCAGCGATCTGAAAACCTTTTCCGATGCGCTGGACCAGTCGGCTTTCGATCTCGTGTTCGTCGATTACCTCCTCGCGGAAGAGACCGGATTACAGGCGGTTGAGGTTCTCAGATCGCGGATCGACCCCGCGAGTTGCGCCGTGATCATGCTTGTCGGGGTTGGCCGCATCCAGACCGCGGTCGAGGCGATACGCAAGGGCTGCTCGGACTATCTTTTGAAGGAAGAACTGACAACGGCCACGCTGCGCCACTCGGTCGATGCTGCGATAGAACAGCTGTGCAGCCAGCGCGAGGCCAGCAAGGAGAGCACCTTGGATGCAGCTCTCGAACGGACGGTCGGGCAGAATCTCAACAAATTCTCAAGGTCGATGCGTTCTCTCCTGTCCACCACCCTTCTACGAACAGCCAGGGCACGCGAATCCACAATGCCGAAACAGGACAACATCGACCAAATCGAAGATGACTGCTTTAAGATACTGAAAGTGCTTTCAGATTTTCACGCCGATACAGTATCTCTTTTGGAAAGATCCGCCCGGCGCCGCCTGCCAAAGGGGCCGGGCGTATGACCCGTTTCCACCCTGCCACCCCGCCGCGCGAACAGGTTCGCGACTTGGCCAACAGTGCCATCCGTGACCCGATCTGCCCATGTTCAAAATAATCCAAACCTTGATGACGTCCGTGACGGACCGGCTTTTGCCCACGACCCTTCGGGGTCGAATTCTGCTGATCGTAATCGCCAGCACCTTCAGCCTTGCGGTGATAAATACGCTCACGAGCTACTACATTACCAACCGGCTGGTCACCCAGACTGCGGGCGAAAGGCTCGAAGCCCAGGGCCGACTTTATGCGGACAAGTTTAAGTTTCAGCTCTCGGCCATCCGCAGTGACGCCCATGTGCTCAGGGAAGCCACACCAATCCAGAAGATCATCCGCGCCAGCCGCGCGCCTGACCGTCTTGATCCGGTCAGTGGCAGCAGCCTGGATTCGCACAGACAAAACCTCGCGGTGGCATTCACAACGTTTCTACGGACGCGGCGGCACTTCACGCAGATCCGCTTCATCGGGCTGGCGGACAACGGCCGCGAAATCGTACGCGTCGACCGCAGCCCTGCGGGCATTCAGATCACCAGCAAAGACGCCCTGCAGGAAAAAGCAAACGAAGAGTACCTGCTCGCCCTTCCAACATTGGGCCGAAGCGGCTTCTACGTCTCCAAAGTCACGCTGAACCGTGAAAATGGCGGGGTGTCCGATCCGCCTTTGCCGACGATGCGACTGGTCGAACCGGTGAGGGATGAAAACGGCCATCTTTTCGGCGCAGTCGTGATAAACGTAGATTACGAGGCATTTTTACGCAGCGCGATGCCGAATATTCCGCCTGCGGTGCAAATAACGGCCCTCAACGAAAACGGCGATGCGCTGATATTCGGCCCGGGGCAAGCCACACCGGAATTCACTTTTCATCTGGACGACACGCCGTTGTCGCGATCCCAGATCACGGGATTTGAGGGGCTCACCTCGCATGTTTCCATGTCTCGGGGCGCGGCCTCGATCCTGATTCCGGTGGCAGTTGGCAGCGCCTGGTCGCCCTTCACCTTCGGGATCGTCGCGAGCCTTCCGGCCGGAACATTTCTGGCCCCGGTCAAGGACGCTGTGCGCCGCACGACGGCCTGGTCGGTGATCTTCATTGCGCTCGCCACGCTCATTTCTGCCATCTTCGCGCGGCTGCTGACCAGCCCGTTACAACGGCTCAGCGCCCAGATTCTCAACCCCAGCGAAAACCGCGCCCCGATCGAGGCCGTGTTGAATTCACGCGACGAAATCGGGGATCTTGCCCGCGCCTTTCTGGACAGGAACAACGCCCTCATCGACGAGGCAAATCAGGCGCAGGCCATTCTGCGCCAAACTGCAGAGGGGGTCCTGACGATGGACGATCTCGGGCATCTGCGAACCATCAACCCCTCAGGGATCAGGATGTTCGGGCTGAGCGATGTGGATTACGTCGGATGGCATGTGAACCGCCTGATGCCGGACTGGGTCGACACCGGCACGGCAGAAATGCCGTTCGATGCCGCAAACTTGCTGCCGGATACGGGCAGCCGCGAATTCATCGCCGTCCATCAGGATGGCAGCGCCTTTCCCGTGGACGTCGCGATCAGCCATTTCCGGGTTGGCGCCGCTCTCTACGTCGCTGCTATGGTACGTGACATTTCGGAACGCGAACAACACCTCCAAGAGTTGACCACGCTGATCGAGGCACTGAAACGCTCCAACACGGAACTGGACAGTTTCGCCTATGTGGCATCCCACGACCTGAAGGCGCCACTGCGGGTGATCGACAATGCTTCGAAATGGATCGAAGAGGATCTGGCCGGCAAGCTCGACCCCGAATCCCGTGAAAATCTCGATCTCATCCGCAGCAGGATCAACCGTATGGAACGGCTGCTTGACGACCTGCTTGAACACTCTCGTATCGGGCGTGTCGACCACGGCACCCAAATGGTCAATGGCAGCGTTCTTCTCGAAGAGGTGCGCGGGCTGTTGCCCTTCACTCCCGAGTTCAAGATCGGGGTAGGCCCCGGATTTGACGATATCACCTTGCCCGTGCTGCCGCTGCGGCCGATCCTGCAGAACCTGATCGGCAATGCGATCAAGCACCATGACCGCAGCGCCGGGCGTATCCAGCTTGAGATCACCGAAACGGCCGATGCGGTGACCTTCAGGGTGACCGATGACGGTCCGGGAATCGCGCCCGAACATCACGAACGTGTCTTTGGCCTGTTCCAGACATTGCATCCCCGGGACGAAGTTGAAGGCAGCGGAATGGGGTTGGCCATGGTCAAGAAAAACGTCGAAGTGTTCGGAGGCTCACTCCGCCTGATCTCTGACGGCGTCAGGAGCACGACCTTCGAATTCACACTCCCGAAGTTCTGGAAAAACGCATCATCGCGAGAGGAGGCGGCATGAATATGCACGTCAAAGGCACGAACACGCAGGTTTCCATTCTGCTGGTCGAGGACGATGACGGCGACGCCAAGGCGGTCCGCCGTGCCTTCGCCGCGGCCCGGATCAGCAATCCGATCATCCGCCTGACGAACGGGGCCAAGGCTCTGCAATTTCTCAAGCAGGAAACCGAGGCCACCCCCCCTCGTCGCTACATACTTCTGGTAGACGTGAACATGCCGGTGATGAACGGCCACGAAATGGTGGCAAAGTTGCGCGAAACACCGGAACTTAATCGATCAATCGTGTTCATGCTGACCACCTCGGACGACGAGCGCGACATAAACGCCGCCTACGACAACCTGGTGGCAGGCTATATTCTGAAACAGACAGCGGGGCGTGATTTTTTGAAATTGATGGAAATGCTCGGTGCCTATTGGCGTCTTGTTGAGATTCCAGACATCAGCGCGAATTGCGGGCACATCTGATGCCCGACAGTTATACCGCCTGGATCATTGATGACGACGCAGGCGATCGCAAGGCCATCTCGCGCTATCTGCGCCGCTCCGGTCTGGCCTGTCGACTCAGCGAATTCTCTTCGCTGACACAGGCGCTTGCCGGTGATCACGACAATCAGCCCGAAATCGCCTTTCTGGACTATAACATGCCCGACATGGACGGGCTCTCGGCCGTCGCCAAGATGCTGAAAATCTGGCCGGATCTGGCAATTGTGGTGGTGACCGGCCAGGGCGATGAAAAGATTGCCGCAGCCGCAATCTCGGCGGGCGCGACCGAATATATCCCGAAACGGGATCTCAACGAAAACGCCATCCAGAGAAGCGCGGAAAACGCGCTCAAACTTGCACGACTCAGATCCCAGATCACCGCGCAGCACACAGAGCTCGAGGCCTTTGTCCATGTCCTGGTGCACGACCTCGCCGCGCCGATCCGGGGGGTCGACATGCTGTCCGACATCTTGCTGGAACATATTGAAGATGGCGATCTGGACGGCGTGTCAGAAATTTCCCACAAGATGCAAAATCAGACCCGGCGCATGTCGGCGCTGCTCAAAAGCCTGCGCGCCTATGCATTTCTGGATCGCCCGCCAACTTTCGAGAAGATGGAAACAGCAGATATCATCGCCGATGTGACCGAATTTCTGGCCATGGAAATAAGCGAGGCAGGCGCCACCATCGAAACGGACCATCTGCCCACCCTTTACGGCGACCGCGCGCAACTGAGCCAGCTGTTCCAGAACATCATCGCCAACGGAATCAAATTCTGCGTCGGCCGCCCGCCGGTTGTGCGCATAACCGGGGCAGGCCAGAACGGGAACATGGCGCAGATCGTGTTTGCGGATAATGGCATCGGCATCGCCAAGCAGGATCTGCCCAAGATGTTCGAACCCTTCATGCGCCTGAACCATCAGTCCGAATTCAAGGGATCCGGGTTGGGTCTGGCCACCTGCGCGCGCATCATCAAACGTCATCGCGGCAGGATTCGTGTCGAATCAACTCCGGGTGAGGGGACACAGTTCATTCTGGACCTTCCGGTCCAACCTGCGGGGCAGATATTGCCGTGATCGGCCGCGCCCGCGAAACACACCGCCAGATCGCCCGCCGATCAGGCCGCGGCAAGAGCGCACATTTCGCGAGTTGCCATTCGCCTGCCCCCTTCTAAACTGTATTCAACGCCGTGACAGGCGCAGCAAAGCGCCGTGTGCCAGATACAGGAGGACGCCATGCTCGATGGTTTCACCGCAGAAACGCTTGCACGTGCCCAATTTGCTTTCACCGTTTCGTTTCACATCATCTTTCCGGCGTTTTCGATCGGCCTGGCCAGCTTCCTCGCGGTGCTGAACGCCCAGTGGTTGCGCACCGGGGATGAAACCTATCTGCATCTGTTCAACTACTGGAAAAAGATCTTTGCCGTCGCCTTTGGCATGGGCGTCGTGTCGGGCATCGTGATGTCCTACCAGTTCGGCACGAACTGGAGCGTTTATGCCGACAAGACCGGCCCGGTGCTTGGCCCCCTCATGGCCTACGAGGTGCTGTCGGCGTTTTTCCTCGAGGCCGGCTTTCTGGGCATCATGCTGTTCGGGCGGGAAAAGGTCGGCAACGGGCTGCACATGTTCGCCACCGCCATGGTCGCCTTTGGCACGCTGATGTCCGCGACCTGGATCCTGTCGGTGAATTCCTGGATGCAGACGCCTGCGGGCTATGGCGTGAATGATGTCGGCCAGTTCATTCCGCTCGATTGGTGGGCGGTCATCTTCAACCCCTCCTTCCCCTACCGGCTGGTCCATATGGTGCTGGCCGCGTACCTCACCACGGCCTTTGTCGTGGCCGGGGTGGCCGGCTGGCACCTGCTGCGCGACTCGGCCCGCGCCGAAACCCGGCGGATGTTTTCCATGGCGATGTGGATGGCGGTCATCGTCACCCCGATCCAGATCTTTGCCGGGGATGAACACGGGCTGAACACGCTGGAACATCAGCCGGTCAAGATCATGGCGATGGAGGGGCATTACGACAGCCACCCCGACGGCGCGCCGCTGATCCTGTTCGGCATCCCCAACCCCACGGAAAAGCGTATCGACTACGCGATCCAGATCCCCAAACTGTCCAGCCTGATCCTCAAACATGACCTGAACGCCCCGCTGGATGGCCTCGACTCTGTGCCAGAGGCCGATCAGCCGCCCGTCACCATCGTGTTTTTCAGCTTCCGGGTGATGATCGCGATTGGCTTTGCCATGCTCGGCATCGGCATCTGGGGCATTGTCCAGCGCTTCAAGGGACGGCTTTACGATGACCGCTGGCTGCACCGCGCCGCACTTGTGATGGGTCCCAGCGGCTTTGTCGCCGTGCTGGCCGGCTGGATCACAACCGAGGTCGGCCGCCAGCCCTTTACCGTCTACGGGTTGCTGCGCACCGCCGACAGCCTCGCCCCCATCGCGGCCCCCGCCGTGGCCGCCTCGCTGATTGCCTTCATCGTGGTCTATTTCTTCGTCTTTGGCGCGGGCACCTATTATATCCTGCGCATGATGGGCAAACCGCCCGGCACCGACCGGCTGGGCCTGAACGACGCGCCCGTCCGCGCCGCCGGTGTCACCCCGGCCCAGCAGCCCCGCAACCAGACAAGCCCAGCGGAATAGGAGAGCGATATGGTCATTGATTATGCCTTCATCTGGGCCGGCATCATCGCCTTTTCCGTGCTGGTCTATGTGGTCATGGACGGCTTCGATCTGGGCGTCGGCATCCTGTTCCCCTTCGGCCGCTCCGAAGCGGATCGCAACCTGATGATGAACTCGGTCGCCCCGATCTGGGACGGCAACGAAACCTGGCTCGTGCTGGGCGGCGGCGGGCTTTTCGCCGTCTTCCCGCTGGCCTATGCGGTCATCATGCCGGCACTCTACATGCCGATCATCCTGATGCTGCTGGCGCTGGTGTTTCGTGGCGTGGCCTTTGAATATCGTTGGCGAACAAAGCGTTGGAAACCGGTCTGGGACATCGCCTTTTTCGGCGGATCCACCATCGCGGCCTTCATGCAGGGCATCGCTCTGGGCGCAATCGTTCAGGGGATCGAGGTCGCGAACCGCGCCTATTCGGGCGGCTGGTGGGACTGGCTCACGCCGTTTTCCGTCCTGACCGGCGTGGCCGTGGTGATCGGTTATGCGCTCCTCGGGGCCACCTGGCTCAACCTCAAACTGGGCGGCCCGGTGCAGGCCCAGATGCGCGGCTATGCCCGGCCCCTGGCCATCGCGACGCTGGGCGCTATCGGCCTTGTCAGCGTCCTCACCCCGTTTCAGGACATCGTCTATTTCGAACGCTGGTTCAAACTGCCGGGCATCGCGTTCAGCATGGTCATGCCCGCGCTCATGCTTCTGACCACGTGGAAGCTGTTCACCGGGTTGCGCGACCATCACGATCTCACGCCGTTCCTCGCCTCGCTCGCGCTCTTCGGGATCAGCTTTATCGGCATCGGAATCAGCTTTTATCCCTACATGGTGCCGCCAAAACTGACGATCTGGCAGGTCGCCGCCCCCGAGAGCAGCCTGAAATTCACGCTGGTCGGCGCGCTGGTGCTGGTGCCGCTGATCCTGGGCTACACCGCCTATGCCTACTGGGTGTTCCGCGGCAAGATCGACCCGGAACAGGGATACCACTGATGGCGCAGAACCGGCTGGGCGCACGTCTGGCGTGGTTCGCCGCGATCTGGCTGGCCAGTGTCGCGGCGCTGGCGGTCGTGGCCTATGGCATCAAACTGCTGATCAGCTAAGCTCCAGTCCCCGGTAGTGATCGCTGATCGCCCCGGCTGTGGTGAACCAGACCCGCCCGTCGGCGCGATCTTTCAGGGTGCCCAGCGCCCGGGCAAGGTGTTTGATGCGGTGCGGATGCCCCATCAGATAGCCATGCAGCGCGATCCCCATGACCAGCGGTCGCCGCGCGCTTTCCTCGATCATCACGTCAAAGGCGTCGATGATCATATCGGCAAAATCCACCCCCTCCCGCTTGCGCCCGACGATCTGCGGAATATCGTTCAGCTCCTGCGGATAGGGCACCGACAAAATGCGCCCGGCCCGCGTCTGCATCCAGACAGGCTGATCGTCATGGCACCAGTCCAGCAGATATTCATAGCCCGCCTCGTCCAACAGATCCGGCGTCAGCGCACTTTGCGAAATCCACGGCCCCAGCCACCCCTTCGGCGCGCGCCCCTCCTGCGCGGTGATCCGCGCCGTCGCCTCCCGGATCAGCGCCGCCTCGCCCGCCTCGTCCAGAATGCCCTGCCGTTCCGAATTGCTGCGCCCATGGCCGGCAATCTCGTCGCCCCGCGCACGGAACCCCTCGACCACCCCCGGCGCGGCATCATACATTTCACTATTCGCCAGCGCCGTGCAGGGCAGTTCCAGCCGGTCGAACAGCTCCAGCATCCGCCAGACCCCCACCCGGTTGCCATAGTCCCGCCAGCCATAGTTCAGCACATCCGGCTGCGGCCCACCCGGCGCCAGTTCCGCGCCCAGCCCCTGACCAAAGTCGAAACACTCAAGGTTCATGCCCAGATAAATCGCCAGCCGCGCGCCCCCCGGCCAGTCGAAATCGGGCCGGTCGGTGATCGGGCTAAAAGGATATCTGCCGTGGTCGGTAAGGGTCATGTCGCGCCTCCTGAATGCCCATTGGACACGCAGATCGACAGGCTGCAACCTCCAATCCCCGCAGACCGGGGGACCCGCTCATAAGTCTATACAAAACCGCCCGGCGCTGCGCATTTTTCAACCCTTGGCGCAGATTGCGCCTCAAAACGGCAAACAGCCATACGCCAGCCATACGGTTTCCATACGCTTGCCATACCGGCTCCATACGGCTTTTGGCGGCTACTGCGCCGCCATCCGCAGGCTCGCGATCAGCTGGTGAAACTTCTCACCCTGCACCGCCACATGCGCCCGCAGAGTATCCGCCGCCAGCACCGCATTTCCGTCGCGCAGGGCCTCCACGATCGTCTCGTGTTCGGACATCGACTGCCCCATCCGCCCCCGCCAACGCAGCTGCACCCGGCGGAACGGAATCAGCCGCCGGTTCAGCCGCAGCGCCTCATGCTCAAGAAAGCTGTTGCCGGTTTCGTGGTAGATAACGTGATGAAATTCCTGGTTTTCCCGGTAATATCCATCCGCGTCGCCCGCCGTCACCGCCGCCTGACACAGCGCATTGGTCTGCGCCAACCTGTCCAGCGCCGCGTCCGAAATCCGCATCGCCGCCAACCGCCCGCAGGCGGCCTCGATCTCGGCCATGGTCTCGAACATCTGCATCAGCTCGACCGGGCCGGGCTGGCGAATGAACACGCCGCGCCGGGGCAGTTGCTCGGCCAGACCGGACACCACAAGCCGTTGCAATGCCTCACGAATTGGCGTTCTGGACACCCCAAAGCGGGCCGCCAGCGTGATCTCGTCCAGACGGTCCCCGTCGTTGAATTCGCCGGTAAAGACCATCTCTTCAAGCGCGTCTGCAATCTCGTTCGGGCGCATCTTTTCCATCCCCGGATGCTACGGTGACGGCGCTTTGTCGGCAAGATGCAAATTCTTGTATACAAGATGATTGACTCTGTGTGCCCCATCCCGCACCCTTCGCCCATCAAGTCCGACCGGGGAGGGTCGGACGTTTCTGGGAGGAAATGATGAAAAACTTTTTGAAAACAACAGCCGCCGCGCTGACTCTGGCCGCGCTGGCCAGCACCGCACAGGCCACCGAACTGCGCCTGTCGCACCAGTGGTCCGGCAACGACGTGCGCAACAAGATCGCCGAAATGGTGGCCGAAGATGTCGCCGCCGCCAATGTCGATCTCACCATCAAGGTCTTCGGCTCGCAGTCGCTTTTCAAGGCGCGCGAACAGTATACGCCGCTGTCGCGTGGCCAGCTGGACATGACCGTCCTGCCCCTGTCCTACGCGGGCGGTCAGCAGCCTGCCTATAACCTCACACTGATGCCCGGACTGGTGAAAAACCTCGACCACGGCGACCGGCTGTCGCATTCGCCTTTCATGGAAAAACTTCAGGAAATCATGGCCGGCGATGACGTTATGGTGCTGGTCCACGGCTATCTTGCGGGCGGTTTCGGCTCCAACAAGGGCTGCATCACCAAGCCTGCCGATGTGAAGGGAATCGCGATCCGCGCAGCCGGAAAATCCTTTGAAGAGATGCTGGCCGGTGCCGGTGCGTCGATCTCCTCCATGGCCTCGTCCGAGATTTACCCGGCCCTCCAGACAGGCGTTCTGGATGCCACCAACACCTCGTCCGAAAGCTTTGTCAGCTACCGCCTTTACGAACAGCTGAAGTGCTACACACCCGCTGGCGACACCGCCCTGTGGTTCATGTACCAGCCGATGCTGATCAACAAGACGACCTTTGAATCGCTGACCCCCGAGCAGCAGAAGGCACTGACCGACGCCGCCGCCAAGGCCGAAGCCTTCTATCTCGAAGAGGGCAAGAAGGGCGACGAAACCGCACGCCAGACCTTTGCCGATGCGGGTGTCGAAATCGCCGACATGACACCGGAAGACTTTGACCAGTGGCTGGCTTTGGCCAAGACCACGGCATTCCCGGTTTTCGTGTCCGAAACGCCGAACGGTCAGGAACTTCTCGACATGGCACTTGAAGTAAAGTGATCCCCCTGCGCCCGCTCTGCCCCCCAAGTTGAGGCAGCGCGGGCGCCCCCCTTTGCCGACCGGAGCCACCCTAAATGACCGACTTCGCCCATCCCGGCGCCGTTCCAATCCCCGTGCGGATCATCCGCCGGGTTTCGGATCTTTGCGGCGTGATCGCCGCCCTGATGATCCTGCTGTCCGTGTTCATCACCTGCCAGATGATCTTTGTCCGGCTGATCCTGAAACAGTCCACCTTCTGGCAGACAGAGGCCGTGATCTACCTTGTCATCGCCGCCACGCTTCTGGGCCTGTCCTACGTCCAACTCCTGCGCGGGCACGTAGGCGTTGACCTTTTGCCGGGGCTGATGCCACCGGGCGCGCGCCGGGTCCTCGCACTCTTTGTGCTGATCATGACCCTCGCGATGGCGGCGGTGATGATCTATTACGGCTATGACACCTTCCACCTTGCCTGGTCGCGCAACTGGAAATCCGAAAGCGTCTGGGGCTTCCCGCTCTGGATCCCCTATCTCACGGTGCCGCTGGGTTTTGCGCTGTTCTTCCTGCAACTCGCCGCCGACCTCTGGATGACCGTAACCGGACGCGACAATCCCCTCGCTCCCTCCATGGTGCCTGACATCCAGCCACAGAAAGAAGGTCACTGATGGATCCGCTCACACTGGCACTGCTCGTCGCGATCATCACCATTGTCGTGCTGTTTTCGGGCATTTCGGTGGCATCCGGTCTGCTGATCGTCGCCACAGGTTTCCTTCTGGTTTTCGACGGGGTGCGGTCCCTTGCCTCCCTGCCCGACCTGTTTTTTGCCGAACTCAACAGCTTCGCCCTGCTGTCGATCCCGATGTTCATCATCATGGGTGCCTCCATCGCGTCGACCCGTGCCGGCGCTGATCTTTACGAGGCACTGGAACGCTGGCTGACCCGTGTTCCCGGCGGCCTTGTGATTTCCAACCTCGGGGCCTGTGCGCTGTTTGCGGCGATGTCTGGGTCGTCCCCCGCCACCTGCGCCGCCATCGGCAAGATGGGCATCCCCGAGATGCGCAAGCGCGGTTATCCGGATGGTGTCGCCGCAGGTTCCATCGCGGCGGGCGGCACGCTTGGCATTCTGATCCCGCCGTCGGTGACGATGATCGTCTACGGCATCGCCACTGAATCCTCGATCGGGCGGTTGTTTCTGGCCGGCGTCCTGCCCGGTATCATGCTGGTCGCCCTGTTCATGGCCTGGTCGATCTACGCCACCTGGCGGTCGGGCGATGCCCGTGTCCTGTCAGCGACCGACTATAGCTGGAAGCAAAAATTCGAGATCCTGCCAAAGGTCCTGCCGTTCCTCCTGATCATCCTCGGTGTGCTTTATGCCATGTACGGCGGCATCGCGACGCCGTCCGAAACAGCCGCCGTTGGTGCCCTGCTCTGTCTGGTCATCGCCGTGCTGATCTACAAGATGTGGCACCCGCGCGACCTGTGGGTGGTACTGCGCGATTCAACGCGGGAATCGGTGATGATCCTGTTCATCATCGGCGCGGCGGGTGTGTTTTCCTACATGCTCTCAAGCCTGTTCATCACGCAGAGCATCGCGGAATGGATCGGCACGCTGGACGTGAACCGCTGGGTTCTGATGGCGATGATCAACCTGTTCCTGTTGGTTGCGGGCTTCTTCCTGCCCCCAGTGGCGGTGATCCTCATGGCAGCGCCCATTTTGTTGCCAATCATCACCACCGCCGGTTTCGATCCGATCTGGTTCGCAGTGATCCTGACCATCAACATGGAGATCGGCTTGATTTCGCCCCCGGTCGGGCTCAACCTCTATGTCATCAACGGCATTGCGCCCGACATCTCGCTCAAGACCATCCTGCTCGGGTCCCTGCCCTACGTCGCCTGCATGGTGCTGGCCATCGTGCTGCTCTGCCTCTTTCCGGGTATCGCCACCTGGCTCCCGGACTATGTGATGGGACAAAGACTATGAGCCTTTTCGCGGACCTCCTTTCGACTGTCTTCGAACGTCGTTATCGCGGTGCCACTGAACCGGACCGCAAGGGTCGCAGCATCGAAGAGTTGTGCGCCGACCTGATCAGTAATGCCGGCGAGGTGTCGGGCACCGAACTGGCGCGCCTGATCCTGGATCGCTACGCCGCGATGGAGTGGGAGGAAAAGCGCGCCTTCTTTGCCTATCTCACCACCTCTCAGGGCATCGATACCGCCGCCACACGCACCGCCCTCGACACCTATGAGGCAGGTCCGAACAAGGCCAGCTACCGCGCCCTGATGGATCTGGTCGAACCACCCCGGCAGGAGTTAGCGCGGCGGCTGAATCAAGTGCCGGGGGCGACCGGGCAGCTGGTCGAAATGCGCGCGGACCTGTTGCGCATGACCGACAAGAACCCCGAATTCGCCATGCTGGATCTGGACCTGCGCCACCTGTTCGCCTCGTGGTTCAACCGCGGATTTCTGGTGCTGCGCCCCATCAGTTGGGAAACCCCCGCCGAGATATTGGAAAAGATCATCGTCTACGAGGCGGTGCACGCCATCCACAGCTGGGACGATCTGCGCCGCCGCCTGCAGCCCGAGGACCGTCGCTGCTTTGCGTTCTTCCACCCCTCCATGCCAAGCGAGCCGCTGATATTTGTCGAAGTCGCCTTGACCAAAGGTATTTCAACATCGATTCAGGACTTGCTGGCCGACGGGCGTGCGCCAATGGCGGCGCGGGCTGCGGATACCGCAGTGTTCTACTCGATCTCGAACTGTCAGGCCGGGCTCGCGGGGATTTCCTTTGGCAATTCCCTGATCAAGCAGGTGGTCGCGGACCTCAGCCGCGAACTTCCGGGCCTCAAGACATTCGTCACCCTTTCGCCAATTCCCGGCCTCACCCGCTGGCTGGAAAAGGAAGGCCGCCCCCTGCCCGGTGACCCCACGGCGCAACGCCAGTTGTCGGCGCACTACCTGACAAACGCCAAACGCCCGGACGGTGGCCCCGTCGACCCCGTGGCGCGGTTCCATTTGGGCAATGGCGCACGGGTCCATGCGGTGCATGCAGGTGCCGACACTTCGGCCAACGGGCTGCGGCAATCGGGCGGTGTGATGGTGAACTACCTTTACGATCTTGCCCAGATCACGCAGAACCACGAACGATTTGCAACCGCAGGCACCGTAGCCGCCTCGCCCGAGGTACGCGCGCTTGCCTCTGCCGTGTCGCTACAGGACGCATGAAGGACCAACACATGGCCAACCCGCTTTATGACACGCTTTTCGGACGCCACGCCGGGAAGAGTACAGTCTTTCTGCACCTTCCGGATGGCGCCACGCTGACTCATGACGCCTTTCTGCGTCTGGCTGCGCGCATTGCGCATGTCCTGACCGACCTGGGCCTGAAACCCGGCGACCGCCTTGCCGCACAGATCGAAAAGTCGCCCGAAGCACTGGCCGTCTATGCCGCCTGCGTTCAGGCCGGTGTGGTCTTTTTGCCGCTGAATACCGGCTACATGGGCGAAGAAATCCGCTATTTCGTTGAGAATTCCGGCGCAAAACTGCTGCTTTGTGATGCCACCAAGGCAGAGGCTCTGTCGCCCCTCGCCAAAGATTGTGGCGCCTTGATCGAGACGCTGAATGGCGATGGCACGGGCACCTTGATGGAGGCCGCCAAGTCCAAGCCCGACAGCTTTGGCACCGTCCCCCGCACCGCCGACGACCTTGCCGCCTTCCTCTACACCTCGGGTACCACGGGGCGGTCCAAAGGGGCGATGCTGACCCAGTCCAACCTGCTGAGCAATGCCCAGACGCTGGCCGACTATTGGCATTTCACCGCGGATGATGTCCTTCTTCATGCCCTGCCGATCTTTCACACTCACGGGTTGTTCGTGGCGACAAACACCCTGCTGATCGCTGGCGGGTCGATGATTTTCCTGCCTAAATTCGATCTCGACCAGATGATTGCCCGCCTGCCGCAGGCCACAACCATGATGGGCGTGCCGACCTTTTACACCCGTCTGCTGGACGATCCGCGCTTTGACCGCGACCTGACCCGGCACATGCGCCTGTTCATTTCGGGCTCTGCGCCACTTTTGGCCGAAACCCATGTCCAGTTCGAAGGCCGCACCGGGCATCGGATCCTAGAACGGTACGGCATGACCGAAACCAATATGAACACCTCGAACCCTTATGACGGTGAACGTCGCGCGGGCACGGTGGGCTTCCCCCTGCCCGGTGTCGAGCTGAAGATCACCGACCCTGCGACCGGCGCGACCCTGCCACAGGGTGAAATAGGCCAGATCGAAGTGCGCGGCCCGAACGTGTTCAAAGGCTACTGGCAGATGCCCGAAAAAACCGCCGAAGAGCTGCGTGCCGATGGCTTCTTCATCACCGGGGACCTCGGTCAGGTGGACAGCGACGGCTATGTCTCGATCGTGGGGCGCAACAAGGACCTGATCATTTCCGGCGGGTACAACATCTACCCCAAGGAAATAGAACTGCTGCTCGACGATCAGCCGGGTGTGCTGGAATCCGCCGTGATTGGCGTGCCACACCCGGATTTCGGCGAAACCGTGGTGGGGATTCTGGTGCCCTCACCCGGGGCCCAGCCGGATCTGGAAGCGATCAGCGCGCAGATGAAGGCCTCTCTGGCCCGTTTCAAGCACCCCCGCAAGTTGGTGATTCTGCCGGAACTGCCCCGCAACACCATGGGAAAGGTGCAGAAAAAGGCGCTGCGCGATCAGTTCGGGGATCTGTTTACCACCGCGTAGGGGCTTGGCGGATCAGTCGGCGTGGCGCTGGCCGCTACGCCGCACCTGAACCACCTGCGCCAGGATCGACAGGGCGATTTCCTCAGGCGTCAGGGCATGGATATCCAGCCCGGCCGGCGCCTGTACCCGGGCCAGATCCCGCGCGGCGATGCCTTCTGCCGCCAGCTTTTCGGACAGGGCGGCGAATTTGCGGCGTGACCCGACAAAGGCCAGAAAGATCGCCCCGGACGCCAATGCCATGCGCAGGCCGTCCAGATCACCCTTGCCCTGCGTTGCCACCACCACCAGCCTTTGCGCGCCTGCGGAAACTGGCTCAAGCGGTTCCGCCAGCGGCATCGCGTTCAGGCGGAAACCGAACCCTGCCGCCAGCCGCACAAGGGCCACCGCCACGGGCGAAGCCCCCAGCACCACCAGTTCTGGCTGGGGCAGATGCGGTTCCACAAACACATCCATCGATCCCTTGCTGGGGCAGCCGTTGCGCGCAAAGCGCACGCCCTCAACATCGCTGCCAGCAGTCACCCCGCGCCCCTGCAACAGATCCTCTGGCATCAGCGACAGGAATTTCGGCTGTCCGTCCGCCAGCGCCTCTTGCGCTGCTCGCGCCAGCGCAGACCGCACGCAGCCACCGCCAATCCAGCCACCGCCAATGGTCCCGTCAGAGTGGATCAGCGCCCGCGCGCCGGGCTTGGCCGCCGTCGCGCCGACCGTGCGCACCACCGTCGCCACGGCAAAAGGGGTTCCGGCGGCACGTAAACCTTCGGCCAGCCGGGTCATCTCGTCTTCCAGTGGCGTCACGTCGATCACAACCGTGTAAACTCCTGTTCCAGTGCAGCAAGGTCCGACAGCGTCCCCGCCGCGGCAAAGTGGTCGAGGTGCGGCAATGCCGCAGCCATGCCCGCCGCGACCGGCGCATAGCCTGCCCAGCCCTTGAGCGGGTTCAGCCAGACAATCCGGCACCCCCGCCGCCGCAGACGCAGCAGCGCGTCCCCAAGAACTTCGGGCGGGTCGGTGTCGTACCCATCCGACAGGATCACCACAACGCTGCGCCCGTTCACCAATCGACGGGCATGGGTGGCGGCAAACTGGTCCAGCGCCGCTCCGATCTTTGATCCGCCACCAAATCCATCGGCCAGCAGCGTCAGCCGGTTCAGCGCGCGCAAACCATCGGGGTCGCGCAGCGCCTCTGTGATACGCACGAGTCTGGTGTGAAACAGGTAAGCATCTGCCGCAGAATCGGCGCGCATCAGCCCAGCGAGAAAAGCCAAGAACACCCGCGCGTAGATTGTCATCGACCCGGACACATCACACAGGGCCACAATCCGCACTGGCCGATCCGGACGCTTGCGGCGCGGTAGACGCACAGGTTCGCCCCCGGTGGACAGGCTTTGTCGCAGCACGCGGCGCATGTCGAGCATCGCCCCCTTTTTCGCCGCGCGCCTTCTGCGCGAACGCCGGTCGCGCAGGGCCAAGGCAAGTCGCCGCGCCACGGTTTCGGCGTCGCGGATGTCTTCGGGGCTGACCAGATCGCGCAGATCGGTTTTCATCAGATTCTGGAGCCGCGATCCGACCAACCGCCCCTCCCCGCTCACCATGGCCTCGCCTTCGCCACCGGAGTCGTCGGGGCTATCCATTCGGCCGTTTCCGTCGGTCTCGGGGCCTTGGGCGGAACGCGAATTGCGCATGTGTTCGGTCGATGCCGAAGTTGAGGGAACCACCTTTTCCCGCACTCTGCCATCGTTGCGCCAGTAGGCGTCGAACAGATCCTCAAAGCCCGCCACTTCGTCCGCGCAACCGGTGCAGACCGCCTGCAGGGCAAGCCGCGCCTCAACCGGATCAGAGGCCCGGACATGGGTCAAAGCTTCGACTGCGAGCGCGGTTTCCCCGACCCCCAGACGCAGGCCATGATCGCGCAGATGCGCCATGAACCCGGCGACCCGCGCATTGGGTCCGGGATCGCGCCCGGCAAATCGCGTGACCTTGCTCATGCCGCCCGCCCTGCCAACCGCTGCGCCACTTCGGTGGGGATGTTGTCGCGGTCGGTCCGGGTCTTCAGCAAGGTCGCGAGTGTCGCCTGCAACACCTGAGGATCGGAATTCAGATCCGCGATGCCAAGGCCGGACAGCGCAGCTGCAAAGTCGAGCATCTCGGCCACGCCGGGGGTTTTTTCCAGTTCTTCGCGCCGCAGCGCCTGCACAAAGCCGACGATCTGCCCGGCCAGTAAATCCTCGATCCCCGGTATGCGCGCGCGCAGGATCGCAAGTTCGGTGGCCCGATCGGGGTAATCCACATGGGCATAGAGACAGCGCCGCCGCAATGCGTCCGACAGATCGCGTGTGCCATTGGCGGTCAGAATGACCATGGGCCGGGTGGTGGCCGTGATCGTTCCCAGTTCAGGGATGGAAATCTGAAATTCGGACAGGATTTCGAGCAGATAAGCCTCGAACTCCTCATCCGCGCGGTCGATCTCGTCAATCAGAAGGACCGGCGCGACAGCCTGGCGGATCGCCTTGAGAAGCGGGCGTTCCAGCAGGTAATCATCGGAAAAGATACGGGCCTCGACCGCGCTGCCGGTTTCTCCGTCCTCGGCGGCCGCACGGATCGCCAACAGTTGGCGCTGATAGTTCCATTCATAGATCGCCTGCCCCGCATCCAGCCCTTCGTAACATTGCAGACGGATCAGTTGGGTCGACTTCACCGCGGCCAGAACCCGCGCCACCTCGGTCTTGCCGACCCCTGCTGCCCCCTCCAACAGCAGGGGCCGACCCAGCGACAGCGCAAGATATAACGCCATTGCCAGATCATCGGACGCGACATAGCCCTGTTGGGCCATGTCCGTCTGAAGATCATTCCAGCTCATGCCCGATTACCCGTGCAGACCCAGACCTTCGGCAATGCGCCAGATCCGCCAGTGATCGTGCGGCATGTGGCTTTGCCTCAGTCCGAAGGCGCGGAAAGCATCGTGAACCGCGTTGGAAAACATCGGCACGCCTCCGACGTTCGGGCTTTCCCCAACGCCTTTGGCACCGATGGGATGGTGCGGGCTGGGGGTTTCTGTGAAATCGGTCGTGTAGTGCGGCGTCTCGACCGCCGTGGGCAGAAAGAAATCCATCAGCGTGCCGGTCTTGCAGTTGCCCATCTCGTCATAGGCAATCTCTTGCCCCATCGCGATGGCATAGGCCTCGGTCAGACCGCCGTGCACCTGTCCTTCGATCACCATTGGGTTGATGCGGGTGCCGCAATCGTCCAGCGCATAGACCTGCCGGATTTCGGTCTGTCCGGTGTCGACGTCCAGATCCATCACGCAGATGTAGGCCCCAAAAGGGTAGGTCATGTTGGGCGGATCATAGTAGCTGACCGCCTCAAGGCCCGGCTCAAGCCCCGGAATGGCCTGATTGTAGGCGGCGTATGCGATTTCCTTCATCGTCTTGAACCGCTCAGGCGCGCCTTTGACGACAAACCGGTCGACATCGAATTCCACATCGTTGTCATGCACTTCCAGCAGATAGGCCGCGATCATCTGCGCCTTGGCGCGGATCTTGCGCCCCGCCAGCGCCGTTGCCGCCCCCGCAACAGGGGTCGAGCGTGACCCGTAGGTGCCAAGCCCATAGGGCGCGGTATCGGTGTCGCCCTCCTCAATCGTGATGCTATCGGCAGAGATGCCGATTTCCGACGCGAGGATTTGCGCAAAGGTCGTCGCGTGTCCCTGCCCCTGGCTGATCGTACCCAGACGAGCGGTGGCGCTGCCGGTCGGGTGGATACGGATCTCGCAGGAATCGAACATCCCCATACCAAGGATATCGCAGTTCTTGACCGGCCCGGCCCCAACGATTTCGGTAAAGAACGACAGACCGATGCCCATCAGCTTGCGCGTCTCACCGCGTTTAAAGGCCTCAACCCGCTCGGCCTGTTCCGCCCGCAGACCGTCATAGTTGACTGCGGTCAACGCCTTGTCCCAGGCGGTGTGATAGTCACCCGAGTCATATTCCCAGCCCAGGGCAGAGTGATATGGGAACTGGTCCTTGCGAATGAAGTTGATCCGGCGCAGCTCTGCCGCGTCCATGTTCAACTCCTGCGCCAGCACCTCGATCATGCGTTCGATGAAATACGCAGCCTCGGTCACACGGAAGGAACAGCGATAGGCCACGCCCCCCGGTGCCTTGTTGGTGTAGACGCCATCCACGCCTACGTAAGCCACGGGAATGTCGTAACTTCCGGTGCAGATGTGGAAGAATCCAGCGGGGAACTTGGTTGGATCGGCGCAGGCATCAAACGCCCCGTGATCAGCGGTCACATGGCAGTGCAGCCCGGTGATCTTGCCCTCTTTGGTGGCGCTGATGCGGCCCTTCATCCAGTAGTCACGGGCAAAGGCGGTGGCCATCAGGTTTTCCATCCGGTCTTCGACCCACTTCACCGGTTTGCCGGTCACGATGGAGGCGACGATAGAGCAGACATAACCGGGATAAACGCCGACCTTGTTGCCAAAGCCCCCCCCAATGTCGGGACTGACGACGCGGATGTTATGTTCCTCGATCCCCGAGAGAAGAGAGGCGACCGTGCGCACCACATGCGGTGCCTGAAAGGTGCCGTACAGCGTGAGCTTACCGTTCACCTTGTCCATCGACGCAACGCAGCCGCAGGTTTCCAACGGGCACGGGTGCGTGCGGTGGTAGTAGATCGTCTCTTCGGCGACGACCTCGGCCTCGTCCAGAACAGCCTCGGTTGCGGCCTTGTCGCCCTCTTCCCAGAGGAAAATATGGTTGGGGTGACGGCGCTCTCCGTGCGCGCCAGAGGTTTGACCTTCCAGATCCTCCCTCAACACTGTCGCGCCCGGCTCAAGCGCCTTGAACGGGTCGACGATGACCGGCAGCTCCTCGTAGTCGACCTCGACCAATTCGACCGCATCGGCGGCGACATAACGATCGCGGGCCACCACATAGGCGACCTCTTGTCCCTGAAACAGCACCTTGCCGTCGGCAAGGACCATCTGCTTGTCGCCGGCCAAAGTCGGCATCCAGTGAAGGCCTAGCGGCTCCAGATCCTTGGCGGTCAGGACCGCGACAACCCCGTCCAGCGCCATCGCCGCATCGATGTTGATCGAAACAACGCGGGCATGGGCATAGGGCGAACGGACGAAATCGCCGTGCAGCATACCGGGCATCTTGATGTCGTCGACATAGTTGCCCTTGCCTTGGGTAAACCTTGCGTCCTCGACCCGCTTGCGCGAACAGCCGAGGCCCTTGAGATTGGCGATGCGGTCATCGCGGTCTGGCGAAAGATCATTCATTCTGCGGCCTCCTTTGCGGCGGACAATTCGGTGGCGGCGGCAAGCACGGATTTGACGATGTTCTGATAACCGGTGCAGCGGCAAAGGTTGCCAGCCATGCCGAAACGCACGTCTTCTTCGGTCGGGTTCGGGTTATCTTCCAACAGCTTGGTCGCACGGGTGATCATCCCCGGCGTGCAGAAACCGCACTGCAGCCCGTGATGTTCGCGGAACGCATTCTGCAGGACATGCAGGCTGTCCGGGCTGCCGATGCCTTCGATCGTGGTGATTTCCGCGCCGTTGGCCTGAGCGGCGAAAACGGTACAGGATTTCACGGACTTGCCATCCATCGTCACCGTGCAGGCGCCACAATGGGACGTCTCGCAACCGACGTGCGGGCCTGTGATGTTCAGCCGCTCGCGCAACACATAAATCAGCAATTCGCGCGGTTCGGCCAAAAGCTCCTGCGTTTCTCCGTTCACGGTCAGGGTAATCTGCATTTTCTTGGACATGGTGTTCTCCTTACGCGCGGGACCAGGCGCGTGTGATCGCGCGGGACAGGGTGATGCCGGCAACGTGGCGTTTGAATGCGACGGGGCCACGGTTGTCTTCTCCCGGGTCGATATCGCCGTCCATCGCGGCCATGGCCTTGGCGATTGCACCGCTATCGCAGGCAGTGCCGTCAAGGGCCGCGGCAGCAGCTTCGGACCAGACAGGCACGTCGCTGAGGTTGGTCATGGCAATCGATGCCGTGGCGCAGGTCCCACCCTCTTTCGTCAGCAGAACTGCGGCGGCGGCGGTGGCGTAGTCGCCAATCTTGCGCTTTTGCTTTTCGTAGGCAAATCCGCCCGCGTGCGCCGGAAAGGTGATCCGGGTCAGAATTTCTTCATCTGTGCGCGCCGTCATATAGGCCGCCTCAAAGAAGTTCCGCGCCGCCACGGTGCGGGTGCCATCCGGACCGATCAGGGAAAATTCCGCGCCAAGGCATTGCATGATGCCCGGCATGTCGTTGCCGGGATCGCCGTTGGCGACGTTGCCACCGATTGTGCCCATATAGCGGACCTGAGGATCAGCAATCTGAAGCGCGGCTTCGCGCAGGATCGGAGCAGCGCGCAACAGATCCGTGCTCTCGATGACTTCGTGCTGGGTGACCATCGCACCGATGCTGACCGTATCGCCGTCCACGCGGATACCACGCAGATCGGCGATCGCCTGCAAGTCAATCAGGTGCGGCACTTCGGCCATGCGCAGTTTCATCATCGGGATCAGGCTATGCCCCCCCGCCATGACGCGCGCATCGTCGCCATGTGTCTGCAGCAGGGACAGCGCGTCCTGCAGGGATTCGGGCCGATAGTATTCAAAGGCTGCCGGGATCATATGGTGGCTCCTCCCAAAGCTTATGTCCGTGTCATGCACGCAGACTAGGCAGGCATAGGGAAAAGCGTGCGAAAATTGAGCGAAATGACGGTTTCCCTGCACGAATTGCGAAATTAGCGCACGAAATGCGAAACATAACCCGGGTGTGAAACCGGGAGGATGATCTGCACGCGGCCCGGGTGACGCTTCGTTGCAGCCGTCCCATCACCGACTGTTCGACGTCGTTTCACCTACAGGATGCCAAGGCAGAATGGAGCGCATCAAACAAGCTGCATCGACCCGTTTGCGCGAGGTGATGCCGCCCCGGCTCAACCTGTCAAAGGCCCAGTGCGGCGCGGACAGGTTTGAGTTTGGATCGGCTTACCGGGGCCTTTTCCAACGGTGGAAAGCTGTCGAAATAGACGATGCCGCTGTCCTTGAGCCGTTCAAACCGGGTCACATGCGCCGGGTTGATCAGGTAACTGCGATGCGCGCGGATGAAACTGCCGCCTTTCAGGCGCGACTCGGCCTCGGTGATGGACCAGGCACAGAAAAGCTTTGCATCGCGGGTATAAAGGCAGGTGTAATGCCCTTCGGCGCGGATGGCACCCACTGCGGCCGCAGACAAAAACCGGGTCCGGCCATTCTGCTCATAGGGTATCTGTCGGGGCGTCGGCACTTCTGGCGCGGCGCTCTCGGGGGGCGGCAGAACCTCAGGCTGGGTTTCGGTCCCGGCCTCCTCAGGCGATTGCCGACCGCTCTCGGTCGGTGCCAGAAAGGTCACGCCGGTCAACAGGAAGGCCCCGCACAGAACAAAGCTGCTCAGCACCACACCAATGGCCATGACCTCGTTCCCGATCAGCGGGCCCACGTCGCGCACCACCGCACCCAGCGCAAAGCGCGAGCTCAGGATCGCGACGAAATGCACGCAAAACACCGCCAGCCCAAAGCCCAGTGTGCCCAGCAGCAGGTTGCGCTGGGTGCGCTTGCCGTAGGCCAGCCAGACCGCACCGATGCTAAGCGCAAGCGACGCGCAAATGGCCAGAAGCAGACCTAAAGGCGTATAGACTGCGCGGCAGAGTTGCAAACCTGCCATCCCGGTATAATGCATCGCCACAATGCCTATACCAATGATCCCGCCAGCCAGCGTCAGCGTCGTCGGCGTGCGTGGGCGAAAATGCAACAGCAGCAACGAACAGCCGACAATCAGGATCGCGATCAGCGCCGATATCAAGGTGATCACCGCATCATAGTAAAACAGCACAGGAAGCTGCATTCCCAGCATCGCGACAAAGTGCATCGACCAGATTCCGCCACCCAGGGCAATTGCCGCAAGCGCAACGGAAATCTTTCGATGTCCCAATGACTTGTGACGCAATCCACTGGTGAGGGACAGGCCAGTAAATCCGGCCATCAGGGCCACCGCAAGCGAGGCGACCACGAGCCATGGGTTGTGCGTATACTGCAAGAATTGCATGCCCTGTGATACTCCGTAGCCGGGGCCAGTCGCAAGCCGCCGCGTTCGCGTGTATTCTGTCACACGGATTGGACACACAAAGCAAAATGTGATGCTGTGCCAGTAGCCGTTCAGCCCGGAACACACTAAGATTGCGGCCAAAGAGGGACGAGCAGGGAGACCCAGCCTTATGTTTTGGTGTAATGGCCTGTCACGCGGGCTGATGCTTGTCGCGGTCTCCGTGCTGGTGGTGCCTGCCCCGGCGGATGCCCTCGATAAGGTGGTTTTCCGGCTGGCAAAAGAGGACGACGAGTTGCGCTCCTATCTGCGCAACGCCTCTGCGCTACAGACCGCGTTCGAAGATGAAAGGGTCACCGCACAGGATCTCTTTGCCGCCGCTCTTGCGGATTATGGCCGCCTGCTGGATGCGCTTTATGCCAACGGTTACTATGGGCCCACCATCGACATTCTGATCGACGGGCGCCAAGCTTCGGACATTCCGCTGCTTTCGGTGCCGACGCAACTCAGCGACGTGCAGGTGCTGATCAATCAGGGGCCGCTTTACCGATTTGGCCGGGCCGAGATTTCCCCCCTGCCCCCGGGCGCCGAATTGCCGTCGAATTTCGGGCGAAATGATCGTGCGCGCAGCCTGAGCGTGGGAGACGCCCTTGACGCCGCCATCATATCTTGGCGCGACGCAGGCTATGCCAAGGCCAGCCTCGAAAGCCAAAGCGTCGTTGCAGATCACGCCCGCAATAAGCTGGATGTGGCGATGCGGATCACCCCGGGACCGTTGGTGAAATTCGGCGAAATCCGACGCACCCAGCCCAGTGCCGTACGCACGACAGTCATCCGAAGGATCGCCTCGATCCCGACCGGCAGTCAGTTTTCCCCCGAAGCCCTGCGCCAGGCTGAACAGCGTCTGCGTCGGACCAGAGCATTTTCTTCGGTCGCGTTGGCCGAAGGGGAAACCATCGCCGCTGACGGCACTATGGAAATCGGCGTCACTGTGGTGGACGCCAAACCGCGCCGCTTTGGCTTTGGCGCTGAGATATCCAGCCTGGAAGGCGTCCAACTCTCCAGCTTCTGGCTCCATCGCAATCTTTTTGGCGGGGCTGAACGCCTGCGGATCGACGGCGAGGTGACGAACATCGGCTCTGCTGACAGCGGGATCGACTACTCTCTGGGTGCGCGGCTCGAAGTGCCTGCAGTGCTGGGACCGGACACCGATGGGTTCATCTATTCCGAACTCGCGCACCTGGACGAGCCGACCTATCTGTCGGACCGTATCGAGCTGGGTCTCGGTCTGAGCCGGATCTACTCCGAATTCCTGACCGCCGAGGCTGGCGTAAGCTTTGTCTATTCCGAAACGCAGGACGATCTGGGTGACAGAAACTTCACCCTGCTGACCTTTCCTTTTTCGGCGACGCTGGACAAGCGTGACAGCGACCTCGACCCCAGAACCGGTTTTTACCTCGATGCCAGCACCAGGCCCTATCTGGGTCTGAACGGCAGCCAGTCTGGTGCCAGGCTTCAGGGCGACGCGCGATACTACTTCCCGGTGGTCGAAGACAAGAGCCAGGTGCTTGCAGCGCGATTGCAGATTGGATCGGTTGTTGGTTCGGATCTGGAAAAGACGCTGCCGGAATATCTATTTACTTCGGGCGGCGGCGGCACCGTCCGCGGACAGCCCTACCAATCGCTCGACATTGACCTTGGCAATGACGACACAACCGGCGGGCGCAGCTTTGTCGGCGTTTCTACCGAATATCGCACGAACCTCAGTGGCAACCTCGCCGCCGTGGCCTTTTACGATGCGGGCTATATCGGCGAGAACAGTTTTTACGACGGTTCCGGTAACTGGCATTCCGGTGCCGGCCTTGGCATCCGCTACAACACCGGCATCGGGCCAATCCGTTTTGACGTGGCGGCCCCCGTCAGCGGCGAAACCGGCTCGGGCGTACAATTCTACATCGGCATAGGACAAGCATTTTGACTCGCATTCGGTTCTGCCTTCTTTTCTTCGTGGCGCTGTTTGCAACACAGCCTGTCTTTTCGCAGTCATCAGAAACCGAAGAGGACGACCGCGGCTACCTTCAGGCCCTGCTCGAGGATAACCTGTCAGCCGAAGGTCGTCAGATCCGCATCCAGGGTTTTTCCGGCGCCCTGTCGTCGCGGGCGACCATCGAACAGCTGACAATTTCTGATACCGAAGGTGTCTGGATCACTCTGAACGACGTCGGCCTATCGTGGAATCGTCTTGCCATTCTGCGTGGGCGGATCGAGATTGCCGAACTCTCGGCCAAAGAGGTGCTGCTGCCGCGTAAGCCTGTGGCCAACACTGCCCTCCCCGACCCCGAAGCAAAGCCTTTCAGCCTGCCGGAACTGCCGGTTTCGGTCGAGATCGAAGAATTGAACATCGACCGCGCCGTTCTGGGCGCACCCATTCTGGGGGTCGAGGCTGTGGTTTCAGTGAGCGGTTCCGCCAGCCTTGCCGATGGAGCGCTTGATGCCAATCTGCAAATCGCACGGATCGACGGAATGGCCGGAGAGTTGTCGCTAAAAGCCGCCTATGCCAACGAAACAAAAAACATTTCTCTGGACCTGAGCCTGATCGAGGGGCCCGGCGGCATCGTCTCGACGCTGATGGAGCTGCCGGACAGCCCAGCCATTGCACTGAACGTGCAGGGCAATGGCCCGCTGGACGATTTCAGCGCTGACCTGTCACTGGCAACGGACGGTGAGGATCGACTGAATGGTCGCCTGACGTTGGCCGCGCTGCCCGATGATGGCCCCGACGGCAGCGCCTTTTCGGCGACGCTTTCGGGCGACATCCGCCCAATGCTGCCGCCCGAAAACCGTGCCTTCTTTGGTCCCGACCTGAACCTTGACGTGCAGGGACAGACTCTTGCTGACGGACGTATGCGGCTGAACACGCTGGACCTTACGACTGGATCTCTGACGCTTACCGGCAATCTGGCGCTTGGGTCGGACAAATGGCCGGAAGAGGTGGAGCTAGCCGGACGTATCGTCAATGCCGCTGGCGGGGCGCTATTGCTACCGCTTCCCGGGGTCGAAACGCGGATCGACAGCCTCGACCTTGATGTGAACTTCAACGCTTCTGACAGCGACAGCTGGAGCGCGGATTTGGTACTATCAGGTCTCGACCGGCCCGATATCAAGCTTGCACAACTGCGGCTGAACGGTCTGGGGCGGCTTAGTCAGGGCGAAGGGACCTCGCTTGGAAACGTTGCTGGTCGGTTCGACATTGGCGCATATGGGATCAGCCCCACGGATGCCAAATTGGCCACCGCCCTGGGCGAGGCGATTAGCGGCGATATCGTATTCGACTGGAACGAAGGCGCGCCTCTCGATCTGGCACCAATCACCTTGACCGGTGCCGGGATGGACCTGAACGGTTCGATCCGGATCACTGGCCTCAGCGACACCTTCGCGCCGCAAATCATCGGAAACGCGGAACTCGCCGCTGTCGATATATCGCGGTTTTCCGGTCTTGCCGGGCGTAATCTGGGCGGTGCAGTGAACCTCACCCTGACCGGCTCGACCAAACCACTGGATGGCGCCTTTGATGCCACGATCAACGGTAGCACCCGCGATCTGGTAACGGGCGTCGCCGAAGCTGATCGCATTCTGGCCGGTGAGGCGACTCTGGCAATCGACGCTGCGCGCGACGAAAACGGCATCTTGGTGCGTACGCTGAATATCGAGGCAACTGGTGGTACACTTAGCGCTGAGGGACGTCTGCGAACCAGTGACAGCGCCGCACGCTTCGACGTGACGCTGAACGATACCGCGCTGGTGTTGCCGCAGCTGAGCGGGCCTGCGCAGGTGCGGGGCCAGTTGGACCAGGTCGGTACTCTTTGGACGTTTGACACCACGGCCTCTGGCCCCGGTGATGCGGATATCCGGGCCCGTATCCTTGCCAGTTACAAAGACGGCACCGTCAGCAACATCAACGGTATGGGCACCATTGAAGCCGATGATATCGCCCCTTATGGCGCGATCGCCAAGCGTGACATCGCAGGCGCGGTCGATCTGGCAGGATCAGGCGCATTCGATCCCGCGACGCAGTATTTCTCGGTTGCGCTGACGGGCGGCGCGACCGACTTGCAGACAAATGTGCCACAAGTCGACAGCCTTTTGTCCGGAAAGATGACTGTTGTTCTGGAAGCCGAGCGCGACGCTGACGGTATCGTCGTGCGCAATCTGGACCTGCAGGCCTCGGGTCTGACGGCGCTGGCAAGCGGGCAGCAAACCAAAGACGGCAGTCTTTCAAAATTCGATATCCGCCTGCCCGATGCGTCGCGGATCGATCCGCGCCTAAAAGGTGCCGCAAGGGCGCAGGGCACGCTAAAGCAGGTGGACACGACCTATACGCTCAACACTCAGGCCACCGGACCGGGCGGGGTAGATGTGGCTGCCGAAGTCATTGCCCAATACTCCAACTCGGTTCTGGGTCAGGTGCAGGGCAGCGGCACGGTCAAAGCCGCTGATCTGGCACCGTACTCCGCCCTGGCGCAGCGGGACATTGGCGGGGCCGTGGACCTGTCCGGATCGGGCGGCTATGATCCCGCCACCAAGTTCTTTTCCGCTGATATACAAGGGTCGGTCACCGACCTGAAGACGAATATCGACCAGTTGGACGGACTTCTGACTGGCCGCAGCACGATCATGGTCGATGTGACAAAGAACGCCGATGGCATTCTGTTGCGCAATCTGGACGTGGACGCCAGCGGGTTGATCGCCGCCGCCAACGGGGTGCTGCGCGACACCGACAGTTCCGCGCGGTTCGACGTTCGGCTGCCCGATGCATCACGTGCCGTACCGGGCCTGAACGGCGCTGCGCAGGTCAGCGGCACCCTGGATCAAGCCGGCGACGAATGGACGGTCGACGCCACTGCGACCGGACCTGGCGGGGTCGCTTTGGATGCTAGTGTTGTGGCGCAGTATGCCGATCGGGTCTTTGGCCAGATCACGGGATCGGGCACCGTCAAGGCCGACTCCCTTTCGCCCTATGCCGGGCTGGTGAACCGCCCCATCGGCGGCAGCCTGAACGTCACCGGGGCGGGCAGCTTCGATCCCCGAGACAACACCTTTGCCGCCGAAGCAACCGGCACCGCCCGGGATCTGCACAGCGGCATAGATGCTGTGGACAAGCTGGTCGCGGGTCAGGCCGACTTTGCCTTGAACGCAGAGCGCGACGACAGCGGTGTGATAACGGTGCGAGCTTTTGACCTTACCACCGGACAAATCAACGCCACCGTCAGCGGCGCACTTGGGACCGCGTCCAGTAACCTCGTTTATGATGTACAGCTTCGCGATCTGGGATTGTTCGCACCCGGTTTCAACGGGCCCGCCACCGCCAGCGGCACCGCGAGCACCCAAGGTGACAGCTACCGTGTAGATGCGAACGTGTCCGGACCCGGCGGCACCAATGCACAGGTTAGCGGCACGGTCGCGCCGGACGCCAGCAGTGCGGACATCTCGGCCACGGGCAGCGCACCATTGGCCCTTGCCAACATATTTCTGGAACCCAACATCTTGAGCGGCACAGCCGACTTTAACCTGCGACTGAATGGCGCTCCGGGGCTTGACGCGCTGTCGGGAACTGTGCGCACGGCGGGCGCAAGTTTGGTGCTGCCTTCAGCGCCCCTGAACCTGAACGACATCGATGCGATAATCACGCTGAACAGTGGACAGGCAAATGTTGATCTTACGACCCAGACGTCGACCCGGGGCACCATCACCGTGCGCGGCCCGATCACCCTTTCCGCTCCATTCAATGGTGATCTTGCACTGCAGCTGAACGCTGTGGCCATCTCCGACCCCGGACTTTATGACACCGAGATCAGTGGCAAGCTGACGCTGGTTGGGCCGCTGGCATCTTCTGCGGCCCTTGAAGGCACATTACAGATGGACAAGGTCGAAGTGCGGGTGGCCGACACCGGCCTTGGCACAGCGGGCGGCAATTTCGAACTCCGCCACATCAACGAAACCGCAGCATCGCGTCAGACACGCGCGCGTGCCGGGCGGCTTGACAAAGTCACTGACGATGGCGGCGGTGGGCTGGACTACAGCCTCAACGTGCTACTGAAAGCGCCGAGCCAGATTTTCATCCGGGGACGTGGTCTGGACGCCGAACTCGGCGGCGAAATCCGCCTGCGCGGCACCCTGTCGGACATCGTGCCCGACGGGCGGTTTGATTTGGTGCGCGGAAGGCTCGATATTCTGGGCCAGCGGATCGAACTGGATCAGGCATCAATCGTCATGCGCGGCAGCCTTGTTCCCACCATCAATATTGTGGCAACGACGCAGCGCGAAGATACCTCGATCCAATTCGAGATCCGCGGCGTCGTCTATGACCCGGACGTGACCATCTCGTCGAGCCCCGAACGACCAGAGGAAGAAGTGTTGGCGCTGCTGTTGTTCGGTCGGGATGTGACACAGATCTCGGCCTTTCAGGCGCTCCGCCTTGCCTCGGCGATCAACACGCTGGTGGGTACGGGCGGCGATGGGATTGTCGAAAGGTTACGGATGGGATTTGGCGTGGACGATCTCGACGTGTCGACCGCAGAGGATGGCACAACGGAACTGCGGGTCGGCAAATACCTCACAGACAACGTTTATACCGACGTCACGGTGGGGGCTGCGGGCCAGAGCGAAATCAACCTCAACCTCGACATCACCTCGTCCATCACCGCGCGGGGCACTGCGTCGTCGGACGGCAACACCGGGCTCGGGCTCTTCTTCGAAAAGGATTACTGAGCTAGTCGCTGGTGGCGGCCTCACCGCAAAAGATAAGCGCGCCGTCCTTATGGGCGGCGCGCTTATGGTGTTGAAACACCGAATATCCGGCCAACCGGCCTAGCTGTGATGATCCGGACGCAGGATATCCCCTGCGGTCAGAACGGGCTCTGCCGGTATTTCCGATGCGTCGAGCATGCCCGCCACCCGTTCAAGAACGGCAACTATCATCGCCTGCTCCCAGTCGGGCAGACCTTCGAACTGGGCGACGTAACGCTGTTGCAGCGCGTCCGGAGCAACGTTCACCTTGTCGCGTCCTGCTGCAGTAATCTCGAGATCCGTTTGACGGCGGTCGGTCAGGGATTTGTGCCGTTCGAGAAAACCATAACCTTCGAGTTTCTTGATCAGCACCGAAATCGTCGCCTGCGACACACCCATGCGGGTCGCAATTTCGGTCGGGGTGCTGTGCCCCTTCTCGGCCACGATCTGCAGCACACGCAACTGGACAGCCGTTACGCCCGCGTCGCGCGCGAGTGCACGTCCGTAAAGCTCGGTCGCGCGCAGGATACGTCGCAACGCGATAAGGCTGGTATCGGTCCTGTCCATTTCGGTCTCGTCCTCAGTTCGGGAGAGCTTACGCCCAGACCGTGGGATTGCACAACTCCCCGAAACACTTTGAAGTCTACTTTGATCTAACATGAAGTATGATATACAAAACTAAGCATTTTACCGCAAGATACCCTATGAAAACGTAAATTCATTCATATTTTCGTGGAACAAATCACGTCATGAAGAATTATTACTTTAATCATTGAAACAACTGCGGAAAGAAACTACTTAGTCACTCAAAGCAATCCAAGACAACGCAATGAAACCGAGGTACTCCCGTGCAAACACTGCAAAGCGTCAAGCCTGAAGGCACTGTGACTTTTCGCAAGCCCGTCCGTGAGGATGGTGCAGACATCTGGGAGTTGATTCGCGCATGCAAGCCGCTGGACGAAAACTCGATGTATGCGAACCTTCTGCAATCGGACCACTTCCGCGACACTTGCGTGGTGGCCGAAATGGACGGGGCGATCATCGGCTGGATCTCGGCATACCTCATGCCGCAGGACGCGGACTGCGTCTTTGTTTGGCAGGTGGCCGTGTCTGCAGATGCACGCGGGATCGGCCTTGGCACACGCATGCTGGACGCACTGATGCGGCGCGACGAAACGGCAAATGCAAAGCGGATGCAGACCACGATCACGCTGGACAACGATGCCTCTTGGGCGCTGTTTCGCAAGTTCGCCAACAAGAACGGCGCAGATCTGTCGTCCGAGGCGCATTTTACCCGGGATACCCACTTTCAGGGTGAACATGCCACCGAACACATGGTCACCATCTTTTTCCGAGAGGCGCTGAAGAGCGTCGCCTGACTCAGGCAAGCCGCCCAGCCTCTCCTCCCCCCAATCAAAGGAATGCCATATGTCTTCTGAGACACAGAAAACCATTTTCGAAACCCGTGAAAGCCAGGTGCGCAGCTACTGCCGCAGTTTTGATACCGTGTTCACCAAAGCCTCCGGGTCGGAAATGACCGATGCAGACGGCAAGACCTATATCGACTTTCTCGCCGGGTGCTCATCGCTCAACTACGGCCACAACGATCCGGACATGAAGCAGGCGTTGATCGACCACATCATGGCCGACGGCATATCCCACGCTCTGGACATGTACACCGATACGAAGGCGAAGTTCCTGCAGACCTTTGAGGATGTGATCCTCAAGCCGCGCGGCATGGATCACAAGGTGATGATGACCGGCCCCACCGGCACCAACGCGGTTGAGGCGGCGATGAAGCTGGCGCGCAAGGTCACGGGGCGTCGCAACATCATCGCATTCACCAACGGTTTTCACGGCATGACCATGGGCGCACTGGCGGCCACCGGCAATATCGGCAAGCGCGGTGGTGCCGGTCCGGTGTCGCTGGGCGATGTCACCCGCATGCCGTTCGAGGGATCGCTCGGCGACATCGATACGCTTCAGGTGATCGAAGCGATGCTGGACAACCCGTCGGGCGGGATCGAAGCCCCCGCCGCCTTTATTGTCGAGCCTATTCAAGGCGAAGGCGGCCTGAACGCCGCATCTGCCGCTTGGATGGAGGGTATTGCCCAGATCGCGAAAAAGCACGGCGCGCTGTTCATCGTGGACGACATTCAGGCGGGCTGCGGCCGGGCCGGGACGTTCTTTTCGTTCGAGAACATGAACTTTGAACCGGACCTGATTCCCTTGGCCAAAAGCTTTTCGGGCATGGGCCTGCCCTTTGCCGCCCTGCTGATCAAGCCAGAACTCGACATCTGGAAGCCTGCCGAACACAACGGCACCTTTCGCGGCAACACCCACGCCTTTGTCACAGCACGCGTTGCCATCGAGAAATTCTGGAGCGACAACACGTTCCAGCAGAGCCTTGCCGACAAGGCACTGATCCTGACCGCTGGCCTGCAGGCCGTTGCCGATCAGGTTGGCGGTGCCACGATCAAGGGTCGCGGGTTGATGCAGGGTGTGGATGTGGGTTCCGGCGAACTGGCCGCCGACATCTGCGCGCGCTGCTTTGAAATGGGTCTGATCATCGAAACGTCAGGCGCCCATGACGAAGTCGTCAAGGTCCTTGCCCCCCTCACAACGCCGACCCGGACGTTCCAGAAGGGTCTCGAGATCCTTCTCGACGCGACCCGGGACATGACGGCACAACACAAGATCGCAGCGGAGTAATTGAAATGATTGTACGCGACGTAAACAAACTCAAAGACACCGACCGCGCCGTTTCCGACGCCGACTGGACATCCGTGCGGATGCTGCTGGCCGACGACAAGATGGGCTTTTCGTTCCACATCACCTACCTCAAGGCCGGTTCGGAGCACACGTTCCACTACAAGAACCACTTCGAGAGCGTGTATTGCATGTCCGGCAAAGGTTCGATCACTGATCTGGCCACTGGCGAGACGCACAACATCTATCCCGGCGTCATGTACGCGCTGAACCTGCACGACAAACACGTGCTGCGCGCCCAAGAAGAACTGGTCATGGCCTGCTGCTTCAATCCGCCTGTGACCGGCACCGAGGTACACCAGGAAGACGGGTCCTATGCCGCGCCCGAAGAGGTTGCGTAAGCAGGGGACAGCATGACTGTAGAATTCAAGAACCACACGGTAGAGAAGATCGGCGGGACGTCCATGTCCCGCCTGTCCGAATTGCTGGAACCACTGTTCCGGGTCAACGATCCTGAATACAATCGCATCTTCGTCGTTTCCGCCTTTGGCGGGATCACCAACCTGTTGCTGGAGCACAAGAAAAGCCAGGAACCGGGGGTCTACGCCCACTTCAGCAACGAAACCGAGGGCCACGCATGGATGGGCGCGTTATCCCGTGTCGATGCCGCCATGCGTGACGCACACGAGGCCGTTCTGGACGATGCAGGCGACCGCGCGCAGGCCGCCGACTTTGTCCGCGAGCGGATCGAAGGTGCACGGTCCTGCCTGATCGACCTGCAACGGTTGTGTTCCTATGGTCATTTCCGTCTGTCGCAACACATGGCCCTGACGCGCGAATTGCTGTCTGGCTTGGGCGAATCCCATTCGGCCTTTGTCACTGCCCTGCTGCTGCGCCGTAACGGCATCAACGCGCGTTTCGTGGACCTTTCGGGCTGGCGCGATGAACGCGAGATGACGCTGGATGAACGGATTCTGGATGGGCTCGCGGATATCGACCTGACGCAGGAAATGCCAATCGTGACTGGCTATGCGCAATGCGTCGAAGGGTTGATGAACAAGTTCGACCGTGGCTATTCCGAAGTGACCTTCAGCCAGATCGCCGCACTCACCCACGCGCGCGAAGCGATCATTCACAAGGAATTCCACCTGTCTTCGGCGGATCCCAAACTGGTCGGTGCCGCGAATGTACGCAAGCTGGGCCATACCAACTATGACGTGGCCGACCAGCTGAGCAACATGGGAATGGAGGCGATCCACCCGACCGCCGCCAAGGCCCTGCGTCAGGCAGAGGTATCGCTGCGCGTCACCAACGCCTTTGAACCGCATGATCCGGGCACGCTGATCGACGATGCAGAGGCCGAAAAGGGCGTCGCGGAAATCGTGACCGGGCTAGATATCTATGCCTTTGAGCTGTTCGAACAGGATATGGTCGGGGTCAAAGGCTACGATGCCAAGGTGCTGGAACGTCTGACGCGGTACAATTGCCGGATCGTGTCCAAAACCTCGAACGCCAATACCATTACCCACTTCGTCGACGCACCTCTGAGCCTGATCAAGAAGGTCGAAAAAGACCTGAGCGAGTTCTACCCGAACGCCGATATCAACGTGAAATCGGCGGCGATCGTTTCAGTTATCGGTCGTGATCTGCGGGGCCTGCACGTGCTGGAACGTGGTTTGGGTGCCCTGCGCCGCGCAGGCGTAGACGTGATCAGTGCGCATCAGACCACCCGCACCGTGGATGCGCAGTTCGTGGTCGGGCGCGACTCGCTTAATACCTCGATCAAGTCGCTGCACGATACCTTCATGGTCACCGACGGAGAAGTCGCCAAGCTGGTGGCCTGATCCAACGGAAATGACCGCATTACGGCCCTGCCCCTGTGGCGGGGCCGTTTTTACGCAGGCTTGGCGCTGATTTGGGTTTGACTTGGCGTAACTTCCCCGCGCCAAGTGGCGCCATGGAATTCATACCCAACCCTTCCCGCCCCGACCGCGTCACACCGTCCGCGCCCAGTTTTCCCCTGCCTGCGGACATCCCCTATCCGCTGGACGATGCCACCCCGGTGCTGGCCCTTCTGGGCCGCTGCCCCGCCGCACAGGAAACCCCTCTGGTCGATCTGAGTGATCTGGCTGCCGAATGCGGGATCGCGACGCTCTGGGCCAAGGATGAGCGGACGCGCATGGGACTGGGCAGTTTCAAGGCGCTTGGTGCCGCCTATGTCATCGCCCATGCCGCTGCCGAGGCTAATCCCGACGATCCCCTTGGCGCACTGAAAGGGCGGACGTTTGTCACCGCAAGTGCAGGAAATCATGGGTTATCGGTCGCGGCCGGGGCTGCCATCTTTGGCGCGCGCGCGGTGATCTATCTGTCGGACACCGTACCGGACAGCTTTGCCCAGCGGCTGACCGCTAAAGGCGCCGAAGTCGTGCGCGCCGGACGCACCTACGAGGCAAGCATGGACGCCGCCGCCCAAACAGCCGAGGCCGAGGGCTGGACCCTGCTGTCGGACAGTTCCTGGGAAGGCTACACCGAGATCCCGCAGCGGTTGATGCAGGGCTATCTGGCGCTGATGGCCGAGGTCGCGGAACAGGTGACTGAGCCGCCCACCCATGTTTTTGTGCAGGCCGGTGTTGGCGGCCTTGCCGCCGCCGTGGCCGTCTATGTCCGCGCCAGATGGGGGGATGCACCCTATGTCGTGGTGGTCGAACCCGACGCCGCGCCCTGCATCGCGCAGTCTTTGGCCAATGGCGCGTTCACACCGGTGCGCGGGCCCGTTTCGGATATGGGGCGGCTGGATTGCAAGGAGGCGTCGATGATTGCCCTGCGCGGCCTTGCCCGCGATGCGGACGCAGTCGTCACACTGTCGGATCCCGAGGTGAATGGCGTGCTCAAACGGCTGGCGGACCTTGGCGTCGCCACGACCGCCTCGGGTGGCGCCAGCCTTGCAGCCGTGATGCTGAGCAGGACACACCGCGACGCCCTTGGTCTGGATCCAACATCACGTGTGCTGACCTTTGTGACCGAAGCGCCATGAGCCTGAGCCTGCCCGCCTCTGAATTCCGGAACCGCGTCGCGCGGGCGCAGACGCGGATGGCGGGCCTTGATCTGGGTGCCCTTCTGGTCACGTCTGAGGCCGATCTGCGCTATTTCAGCGGATTTCTCACGCGGTTCTGGGAAAGCCCGAGCCGACCCTGGTTCCTGATCGTCCCGGCATCGGGTGATCCGGTGGCAGTGATCCCGGCGATCGGAGAGGCGTTGATGCAGCGCACCTGGGTCCGCGATATCCGCTGCTGGCCCGCCCCGCGCCCCAGTGATGACGGAATCAGCATGCTGGCCGATACCTTGTCGGAACTCGCGCCGGGTGGGCGGATCGGCATGCCCATGGGCCCGGGCACACAGTTGCGCATGCCTCTGGCGGACTATTTTACGCTGCGATCGGTTCTGGGGGGAATGTCCATCGTGCCGGATCAGGGGCTGGTTCAGGATCTACGGGCGGTGAAATCCCCGGCAGAGATTGCGCTGATCCGGCAGGCCTGCGCCATCGGCGGGCGGGCGTTTGACCGTGTGCCGCAGATCGCTGCGGCGGGCGTCGGGCTGGATCGTGTCTTCCGCGATTTCCAGCGGCTTTGCCTTGAGGAAGGCGCCGACTGGGTGCCCTACCTTGCCGGGGCTTCGGATCAGGGCGGCTATGCCGACGTGATTTCGCCCGCAACCAGCGCGCCTTTGCGGGCTGGGGACGTGCTCATGTTGGACACCGGATTGGTGCACGAGGGGTACTTTTGCGACTTTGACCGCAACTATTCAGTCGGGCAGCCATCCCAAGAGGTCCGCGATGCCCATGCCCGCCTGATCGACGCAACGGCTGCCGGATTTTCCGCCGCCCGGGCCGGGGCCAAGGCCTGCGATCTTCATGCTGCGATGTCGGCGGTTCCGGGCGCGCGTACGGCGCCGGGGCGTCTTGGTCACGGGTTGGGGATGCAGTTGACCGAAGGGTTTTCCATTCTGCCCGACGACATTTCCGAAATGCAGGTCGGCATGGTTCTGACGCTTGAACCCTGCATCGCCATGACGGATGGACGGATCATGGTACACGAGGAAAACATCGTGATTGGCAGTGACGGGCCGGACTGGCTGTCACCACCGGCGGGGCCGGACATCCCTATACTGGAGGGGATCCTGTGATCGACTTTGCCTATGAGGCACTGCCCACGGACGAGTTGCGCATTGGGCTGATCGTGCTGCAAACGGATGAGAGCCTGGAGCGGGATCTGCGCCAGTTGATCCCTGCGCAGATCAATCTTCTGGTCAGCCGTGTCCCCAGCGGGGACGAGGTGACCCCCGACACCCTGCGTCAGATGGCCCGCGATCTACCCGCTGCGGCGCGGCTGTTACCACAGGCGCAGAGTTACGCTGTCATAGGGTATGGCTGCACTTCGGGGTCGGCGATCATCGGCCCAGCGGTGGTGTCCAAACTGGTCAGGGCCGCCGCGCCAACGCCCGAGGTCACCAATCCTGTCAGCGCGCTGGTCGCGGCCTGCGCGGCGCTGGGGCTGCGGCGGTTGGCGGTGCTGTCGCCCTACGTGGCCGAGGTGTCGGATCGCTTACGCGATGTGCTTGCAGACGAAGGTATCGACACACCTGTTTTCGGCAGTTTCAATGAGGCGCGCGAGGACAGGGTGGTGCGGATCGCCCCGGTTTCGATCCTTGCGGCGGCCGAGGCTTTGGCGGCCAAGGGCGGTGTGGACGGAATATTCCTGTCTTGCACCAACCTGCGGACGCTTGAGGTGATCGCGGCGCTGGAGGCACGGACCGGCCTGCCGGTTCTGTCCAGCAATCAGGTGCTGGGTTGGCATATGCTGCGCCGTGCCGGGGTCGGGGACCGGATGCAGGGATATGGGCGGCTGTTCGCGGAGTGCTGAGGGCCGCAGATCGAATTGTTCACTTCGTAGGGGCACTTTGCACAGATGGGTTCCGCCCTACTCTGCAGCCTGTGCCAGTGGCAGTCCACCAATCTGGGTGAGCAAATCGACAATCGCCTCGATCCCCTTGCCGTGGCGCAATGAGGCAAAGACAAACGGTTTGCCCGCGCGCATCCGCGTCGCGTCCCGTTCCATCACATCAAGAGAGGCGCCGACATAGGGCGCAAGATCCGTCTTGTTGATCACGAGGATATCCGAACGGGTGATCGCCGGGCCGCCCTTGCGCGGAATCTCTTCGCCTGCGGCCACGTCGATCACGTAGATCGTCACATCTGCCAGCTCCGGCGAGAAGGTGGCCGACAGGTTGTCACCACCCGATTCGATCAGGATCAGGTCCAGATCCGGGTGCGCTGCGTTGAGTTCGGCAATGGCGGACAGGTTGATCGAGGCATCCTCGCGGATCGCCGTATGCGGGCAGCCGCCGGTTTCCACACCCTTGATCCGGTCGAGTGGCAATACCTGCAGGCGCATCAGCGCCTCGGCATCTTCCTGGGTGTAGATATCGTTCGTCACCACCGCCATCGACAGGCGATCCCGCAAGGCAAGGCACAGGGCAGCTGTCAACGTGGTCTTGCCGGCACCGACCGGACCGCCAAGGCCGACTCGCAAGGGTCCGTTGAGGGATGTCATGGCGTTCTCCTTCAGGAGCGGAAAAGACGTGAATAAAGCTGATCGTGGCGCTGACTGGCGATGTCGATCATAGGGGCGAAGCCGCCGATGTCGTCAAGGTCCGCCGTCAACGCACGCTTGGCCAGCAGCGTGCAAAGAGGCGTCAGGGCGTGAATAATATGCTGCCCATCTGTCTGGCCCAGTGGAATCAGGCGAATGCCCGCCCCTGCGAGATTGGAGGCAAAGGCTTGCAGGTACAGCGTGAGCGCTGAGGGCAATGGCAGATCGAGGAGTGCAACTATGCGGCCCATGGCAACCGGATAGGGCAACGGCGGGATATCAAGGCCCCAGACATCGGACACAGTTCTGGCCAGCGCCGCGCCCTGCAGTTCGGTTTCCCGGCGGCGTTCATGCGAGGGGGAAAGCGCCAGGGCAAGTTCGGCCAAGGCATCGGTATCCGAGCCTTGTGCAGCCTGCGCCATCAGAACGGCGTCGGACCAGCCCGCGCCGTGTTCCAGCACTATTTCCAGCCAGTCCTGCAAACCGGCCGCATCAACCACCTGCCCCGCCTGCACGCAGGTTTCCAGCCCGTGGGAATAGGCGAAGGCGCCCACCGGAAAGGCGGGCGAGAACAACTGGTGCAGGGTCAGAATGGGATCAGTCGTGGTCATGATCGTGCGGATGCGCGTGGGCATGACCGTGTTCGTGATCATGGGAATGACTATGCGACTCGGGGCCGTGGCTGTGGCTGTGGCTGTGGGAATGATCGTGGCCATGGGTGCGGCCCATGCCATAAGCGCCGCCTTCGGGCGTGAAGGGTTCCGTCACCTCGTGCACCGTCGCGCCGATGCGGATCAGCATGTCGCGAATGACATGATCATGCTGGATCAGCAGCCGATTGGCTTCGATCTGGCAGGGGGTGTGACGGTTGCCCACATGCCAGGCGATGCGCGTCATGTCCGGACCGGTGATTTCGAGCAAAGGCTGGGCTGCTGCGACGATCTCGATCTCTTCTCCGGTGGTGGTCACAAGAACCCCGCCATGATCAAGAGATGTCGTCTGTGGGAGGTCGGCCAGAACCGTCCGGCCATCCTCAAGCGTGAGCACCTTGCGGCGTAGAAAGCGGTCTTCGTAGTCCAGAACGGCGCGGCCGATGGGCTGAGCCCCGAGTGGAGCCGCGCGATAGGACTGGGCGGTATAGGCGGGGGCGCTCATGCGCGCCCCCAAGCCGTAAGAGGCCGATACGTAACCAGCTTTAGAAGGTTGTGCGGAACACGTGGGGCACGATCTGTTCGCGCTTCAACCCACGGGCGGCCAGCTGCTCGTCGCTCATCGCCTGAAGGGCGCGCACACCGCGCATGCGGGGCTGATTTTCGGCGTAGCGGTCGATCCAGCCAGCAAAGCCTTCTACGATGCGGGTCAACAGCGGGGTCTTGGGGTAAGTGTCGTTGAATGAGAGGACGTGTGCCATGATGTGCTTTCGATTTTGACTGTGCGTCTGTTTCGTTGCACATCAAATAGGCAGAAAAAGAACGCGTAGACACCCCCGTTTGGGCATCCCCGCAATGCAATTGGCGCATGGCTGATTTTAAGGTTTTATTCATGATCAGAACAGGAAATAGCGCTGCGCCAGCGGCAGTTCAGAGGCCGGTTCGCAGGTCAGAAGTTCTCCGTCGGCGCGCACCTCGTAGGTTTCTGGGTTCACTTCGATATGCGGCAGCGCATCGTTCAGGATCAGGTCCTTCTTGCCGATGCCGCGGGTGTTGCGCACAGGCACCGTCTGTTTCGCCAGACCCAGAGTGCCGCGGATGTCGTTGGAATGGGCGGCTTCGGAGACAAAGGTCACGGCAGAATGTTCGACCGACCGGCCATAGGCACCAAACATCGGACGCGTATAGACCGGTTGCGGCGTCGGGATCGAAGCGTTGGGATCACCCATCTGCGCGCAGACAATGGTGCCCGACATCAGGACCATTTCCGGTTTGACGCCAAAGAAGGCAGGTTTCCAGAGCACGAGGTCGGCGCGCTTGCCCGGCTCGATGCTGCCGATCTCATGCGCGATGCCATGGGCGATGGCCGGGTTGATGGTGTATTTCGCAATATACCGGCGGACGCGCATGTTGTCGTTGTCGCCGGTTTCTATCGACAGCTTGCCACGCTGTTTCTTCATCTTGTCGGCGGTTTGCCAGGTGCGAATGATCACCTCGCCCACCCGGCCCATCGCCTGAGAATCGCTCGCGATGATCGAAAAGGCCCCCATGTCATGCAGGATATCTTCGGCTGCGATCGTTTCGCGGCGGATGCGGGATTCGGCAAAGGCGACATCTTCGGGGATGGATTTATCAAGGTGATGACAGACCATGAGCATATCCAGATGCTCTTCCAACGTGTTGACCGTATAGGGCCGCGTCGGGTTGGTCGATGACGGCAGTACAAAGGATTCACCGCAGATCTTGATGATGTCGGGCGCGTGTCCGCCCCCTGCCCCTTCGGTATGGAAGGCGTGGATGGTGCGGCCCTTCATCGCCTTTACGGTATTTTCCACGAACCCGGATTCATTCAGCGTATCGGTGTGGATCATCACCTGAACATCGTAATCATCCGCCACGGACAGACAGCAGTCGATGGCGCCGGGGGTGGTGCCCCAATCCTCGTGCAGTTTCAGCGAACAGGCCCCACCAAGGATCTGTTCGATCAGTGCGGCGGGCAGCGATGCATTGCCCTTGCCCGCGAAGGCGAGGTTCATCGGGAAGGCATCCGCTGATTGCAGCATGCGACCAAGATGCCAGGCACCCGGTGTGCAGGTGGTGGCCAGCGTGCCGTGCGCGGGGCCGGTGCCGCCGCCAAGCATCGTTGTCAGACCGGAATGCAGCGCGTCGTCAATTTGTTGCGGGCAGATGAAATGGATATGGGAATCAAAGCCGCCAGCGGTGAGGATCCGCCCCTCGGCGGCGATGATCTCGGTTCCCGGGCCGATGATGATATCGACGCCGGATTGGGTGTCGGGGTTCCCGGCCTTGCCGATGGTTTGGATGCGTCCGTCGCGCAAACCGACATCTGCCTTGTAGATCCCCGAATGGTCCACGATCAGCGCGTTGGTGATGACCGTGTCCATCGCCCCCTCGGCACGGGTGGTCTGGGACTGGCCCATGCCGTCACGAATGACCTTGCCACCGCCGAACTTGACCTCTTCGCCATAGGTGGTGAGATCGCGTTCAACTTCGATGATCAGGTCGGTATCGGCAAGCCGCAGCTTGTCCCCGGTGGTGGGGCCGAACATGGCGGCATAATCGGCGCGGGCTATTCTGGCGGGCATGGGTCTTAAGTCCTCAGTTGAATTTCGGGCCGCGCTTGGCCAAACGGTTCGAGTTGCTGCGGGTCTTGGCGCGCAGCGGTCGGATGGATGTGTTCATGATCTGGTCAGGGCGCGCGCCGTTCATCGACGCGCTTACGGCATTCATCGCCGACTTCATCAGCGCCGGGGGCTTTTCGTGTACCATCCGGGTGTTTTCGGACTTTCCCACATTCCAAAGCCCGGCCATCCCCATGATGCGCATCGTCATGACAGCATGGGTTTCAACGGCAAGAAGGCTCATCTGAAGCGTGGTGTGCCAGAGGTCAATCAGTGTTGCGGGACGGGGCATCACAAGCCTCCATGGATGAGGCGCTGCCCGCAGCAGTCAGCCTTGGTTGCGGGAATAGACGCGGATGCGGCAGACCCGCGGCTCTGGTAGAGGCTGCGAGCCGGGGTCATCATCCAATCCGCAGCTGCGACCCTGCGATTTCGAGACATTAGGCCCACTCAGGTGCCCGCCTTGGGGGGCACGGGCGTCGTTTCAATCTTTGCCGCGGGCTTTGGTTTTTCCCCTGTAGGGGCAGTCGGCGTTGCCTTTGCAGCAGTCCGAGGTTGGGATGCAGTCTTGGCTCTTGCCGGTTTCTTGGGGGCGGATTTGCGTCGCGCCGGTGCCTTAGGCTTGGCCGCCGGTTCAGGGGTCTTGGCGGCGGGGGCTGCTGACGGTGTGGTGGCCGAGGTGTCCACTTTTGACTGCTCTGTTGCAGATTTTGCGGTTGGCGCTGCCTTGGCTGCCGGTGTGACAACGGCTGTGGGCTGTGGGGTTGGAACGGCCTTGGGTGCCGAAGCAGCCACGGTTGCGGGCTTTGCGTTCGCGACCGCCTTGGGGGCCGGAGCGGGAGCAGCCTTGGCCTTGGGAGCGGGCGTCGCGGTCTTGGGGACCTTTGGCGCGGTTTTAGCCCGCGTCGGCGCAGGACTTGGCCGCACAGTGGCGCGCGGCGAAGCACGCTTTGCCGCTGGTGCCTTGGCTTTGGCTGCCGCAGGAACCACGGCCGCAGGCTCTGCCGAGACCGCCAACTTTTGCCCCAACTCCATCATCAGCCCATGTTGCCGCAGACCTGCCTGAAAGAGCGTCTGGCCGACCTTGACCTGAGACGTCCAGATTTTTCCCGACGCCTTGATACAGGCGAGCGTCATGTGAAAGGGTTGCATCAACAGGGGCATGAGTCTCTCCTTTTTTACTTCGAAAGTAACAAGTTACCGGACCGCTGAGGTCAGGTTGGCACGGTATCAGCTGAGGCGCGGTCGCATGATCAAAGATCCCCCATCACGGCCTGATTGAAACCAAAGATCCGCCGTTTTCCGGCGATCGGGATCAATTGCACCTCGCGGCGCTGGCCCGGTTCGAACCGGACAGCGGTGCCGGCGGCGATGTCCAGCCGCATGCCGCGTGCCGCGCCCCGGTCGAAATCAAGTGCCTCATTCGCCTCGCCAAAATGGTAATGGCTGCCGATCTGCACCGGGCGGTCGCCCGTATTGGCGACCATGAGGGTAATCGCCTTGCTGCCGTCGTTCAGCGTCAGCGTACCTTCGGCCGGGAAAAGCTCGCCGGGGATCATTTGCGCCCCTTTACCCGGGTCAGAACCATCCGTCCCGCAATGGCAATGACGCCCAGAGCCGCCACGATCGTCAGCCAGTTCGCCCCGTCATGCGGATGCAGATGCGCGCCGGGATGCGCCAGAACCGGGGATGCGGCGGCGGTGAAAAGCAGGGCGGGAGTGGCGATGCGTGTCATGGGTCTGTCCTTTGGGCTGGCAGTCTTGAACGTGGGTCAGCGGATCGGGTTGTGCACGGTGACCAGCTTGGTCCCGTCGGGAAAGGTGGCTTCGACCTGCACTTCGGGGATCATCTCGGAAATCCCCTCCATGCACTGGTCGCGGGTGATCACATGGGCACCCGCCTGCATCATCTGGGCCACCGACTTGCCGTCGCGCGCGCCTTCGACCACGGCATCGGTGATCAGGGCAATGGCTTCGGGATAGTTCAGCTTGACCCCACGGGCCAGCCGCTTGCGCGCCACTTCGGCGGCCATGGCGATCATCAGTTTGTCTTTTTCGCGGGGCGTCAGTTGCATTTGGTCAGGCTTCCGATGGGTTAGAGCATCCAGGGTCGGGGCAGATCGCCACCCGAAAGGTGACGCAGGATCGGTATGAGGCTGCGGCGCATGTCAAACCCGTCCGGGGCCGTGATGCGCAGGAAAAGCAAGTCGTCGGTCAGGGCCGAAACCCCGGCACCATCGGGCAACAGAGCGCGCAGAGTGTCAAGGTGTCGGCCTGCCCCGGGCGACGCGAAGATGACCGACGAAACCGCACCGCAGCCCGCCGCAACGAACCGACGGGCAAGCGTTGCATCGGCGTCGCCGTCTAGCCGCAGACGGTCGGCAAAGGCGAGGTGCCCGTCGATGCGCAGTGCGATGCGGTCCCGCAGGGACAGTTCGCGCACGGTTTCACCCATGGCGGCACGGCCAAAGATCAGCGTTTCAACCGCCAGCAGCGTGGAATCCCCGGCCATGTCGATGTTCAGCGTCCGGTCAAGTGCCGAGCAATCAAAGAGGATCGTCTCTTGCGGCAACCAGTCAATGCGCGCGCCGGAGGCAATGGTCAAAGTGGTTTCAACGCGCCCCGGATCGCCGGGAAGGGCGCGATAGACCCGTTCGGCGGCCTGACTCGTCAGGCTAAGATGCGCGCCGGCCGCTGCCTCGAAATGCGCCGAAAACTGGTCGCCCCCCGTGACGCCGCCCGAGGTATTGAGCCAGACCGCTGGCAGCGCCGCGCCAGAGGGCCGCGGGAACAGCAAACGAGACGCCCCGGACTGATGCAGATCGGCGATGACCGTCTGGTCTGAACGACAGCGCGCGGCCAGATGCGTCCGTCCCCGGGCGCGCTGCGCCGCAGGGGCTGGGGCCTTGGTCATGCTCTGATCGTAGGGGATGACGGCCTCTCCGCGCTATGGTGTGACTGGGTTGTTTCACGCCCCACCACAGGGGCAAGAAGCACGCCGCGCGTCAGGTGCCGGGTGCCCGTCGGCGCAAGGACTGCGCCCGATTTTAAGGCGTGAAAATCCGTTTCCGCACAATCCTTCAGCACAATTGAATCACCATTCATCCGCCGCCTTTTGCGCCGCCTGCGGGGTGAATTCGCAACGGTCCGGCTTGATATCCAGCAGTGGCGTACCGTCCAGACAATCGAGGCCACGAACCACCAATGTCGACCCTTCGCGGCGTATCAGGCGTACGCGGGAAGTGCCGATGGGATTGGGCCGGACCGGGGATCGCAGGGCAAAGGTACCACGGGTCCGGCCATCGCTACGGGGGCTTTGCGTGATCAGATCACGGCGCGATTCGTGCAGCCAGTACAGCACCTCAAGGTTCTCGAACTCCTCGATCCCGTCCAGCGCCGCGGACCAGGGCGGGTCGATTTCAAGCCGACATACCGGCCCGTCGGCGCGCCCCTGCCGGGGACAATCGTCGCGGGTGAGGAACGGGGTTCGGATACGCCCGATAAAGCGCAGGCTGGCATCTGCGGCCGGGGCCAGTTCGGCCCGTTGCTCTCCGGGGCGTGTATCGGTGATGTCCTGATCCATGGCCGCCTCTCTTTCCGTGCGACAAATCTACACGATTTCAGGAAGATGGGAAGCATGTGCCAGCGACTTTAATGCAGGACAAAACGTGTACCCGAGAGGCATTGAGCGGAGAGAGCCGGGCCGCGCCTGCCCTGCCTGAGACACTGCACCCGCAGTGCCAAGGTAGGAGTATTGCAGCCATCCCGGCATTGCCTCTTGCACCGAAACCGTATCTGACGCAATAATCCCGGAAATTATGCAAAGGCGGGAAATTTTGCAGAACATCGGAGAGGCATTATCCTTGGCTTTCGCGCTGGTTTTGTCCGGCGACGGCGATCTTTACCGGATTGTTGCCCTGTCCCTGCGTGTCAGCCTGACCGCGACGGGGTTGGCCTGCCTTTTTGGCCTGCCTCTTGGTGCCCTTCTGGCAGTGGCACGGTTCCGTGGGCGGAACGCGGCGCTGGTGCTGGTCAATGCACTGATGGGCCTGCCGCCGGTTGTCGTGGGTCTGCTGGTCTATCTGCATCTGTCCCGTTCCGGTCCTCTGGGGTTTCTGGGTCTGCTTTATACGCCCACCGCGATGATCATCGCGCAGTGCATTCTGATCACGCCCATTGTCGCAGCCTTATCGCGACAGGTTCTTGAAGATCTGAACGATGAGTACGCCGAACAATTCCGCTCACTCAGCCTGACGCGTCGCCAGAGCATGACCGCGCTGATCTGGGATGGTCGTTTTACCCTGCTGACCGTGGCGCTGGCGGGCTTTGGCCGCGCGGTGGCCGAGGTCGGCGCGGTGATCATCGTGGGCGGCAATATCGACCATCTGACGCGGGTGATGACCACCGCAATCGCGCTTGAGACATCAAAGGGCGACCTCGCGCTCGCGCTTGCCTTGGGGATCGTGTTGATGGTGATCGCGCTGGGGGTCAATGCGCTGGTGCATTCGGTGCGGATGTCCGCAGTACGGCAAGCCTATGCGTGAAGTGCCCGTGCCCCCACCGGTTTCCTGCCAGCGCGTGCTGCCCTTTCCCGGCCGCGCGGCATCCGGGCCATGCCTGTCCGCCTGCGGATTGCGCTACGAGGCCGGCGGGCGGGTATTGATCGACGGGCTGGATCTGAGCCTGGGACGCGACGGGATCACCATGGTGATGGGCCCGAACGGGGCAGGCAAGAGCCTGCTGCTGAGGCTGCTGCACGGGCTGATCCCACCCGAGAAGGGCAGCGTCTTCTGGGGCGACACCCTGTTGGATGCGGAGGCCCGCAAACGTCAGGCCATGGTGTTCCAGAAACCCGTGCTTTTGCGCCGTTCTGTCGCCGCGAATGTGGATTTTGTGCTGCGCCCCGGTGACCCCGTCCGCTGTGACGCCCTGCTTGAGCGGGTCGGTCTGCTGGCGCGCGCGGACCAGCCGGCGCGGCTGTTGTCGGGGGGCGAACAGCAGCGGCTGGCGCTGGCCCGCGCGCTTGCGACCGGACCTAACCTGTTGTTTCTGGACGAACCTACGGCAAGCCTTGATCCCGCATCGGCGCTGATGATCGAAGACATCCTGCGCGAGGAACGCAGCCGCGGCACCAAGATCGTCTGCGTCACGCATGACATCGGTCAGGCCCGGCGGCTGGCGGATGACGTGGTGTTTCTGTCGCAGGGTCGGCTGGTCGAACATCGCGCAGCGGCTGCCTTTTTCAAGGCGCCAGCAGCCCCCGCCGCGCAGGCATACCTAGAGGGTCGCCTGACCCTCTGATCCGTTTCCAACCATCCGAGGAGGAGTTTACGATGGGTTTTCGCACGCTGATTTCAACCGTGGCCGTGCTGGCGCTTGGCGCAGGGGCCGCGCTGGCGCAGGACCAGTCCATACTGGTGCAGTCCACGACCTCGACCGCGAATTCGGGGCTTTATGACTATCTGCTGCCCAAGTTCACCGAAGAGTCGGGGATTACCGTCAACGTTGTCGCCGTGGGCACCGGACAGGCGATCAAGAACGCGGAAAACTGTGATGCCGATGTGCTGCTGGTGCATGCCAAGGCGTCGGAAGAAGCGTTCGTGAAGGCCGGTTTTGGCGTTGAACGGTCAGATCTGATGTACAACGATTTCATCGTTGTAGGCCCCGAAACCGACCCGGCGGGCGTCGATGGCATGAGCGATGCAAAGGCCGCGATGCAAAAGATCGCCGAGGCGGAGGCGCTGTTTGCGTCGCGCGGCGACGATTCGGGCACGCACAAGAAAGAGCTGTCGCTGTGGAAGATGGCGGGGGTGGATGCCGCTGCGGCTTCGGGGGGCTGGTACCGTGAAACCGGGTCTGGCATGGGGGCCACGCTGAACGCGGCGCTGGGGATGAATGCCTATGCGCTGACCGACCGCGCCACATGGATCAGCTTTGAAAACAAAGGCGATTTCAACATCGCCGTCGAAGGTGACCCGGAGTTGTTCAACCAGTATGGCGTGATCCTCGTGAACCCGGAAAGATGCCCGTCGGTCAAGGCAGAGGCGGGTCAGGCGTTCATCGACTGGCTGCTCTCCGACGCAGGCCAGCAGGAAATCGCGGGTTACAAACTGAACGACAAGCAGCTGTTTTTCCCCAACGCTCCGAAGTGACAAACGGGCTCTGGCGGCGGTGGGAAACTGTGGCCAGAGCCCCCGAAAACGGCGTATGGAACCCGTATGGCAAGCGTATGGTTTTCGTATGGCTCGGGTATGGTTTCGCGCTGTGGGGCGGTTTGGGTCACGGTCCCGACCGCACCAACCCTTGCAGGAATTCCCGCACCGACTCCGGGTGATCCGGCGGCACTTGTCGCGCGCGCGCATCCATCGCATAGTCGCGCCCGATCATGACAGAGACATCCGACCAGACCAGACCCGAATTTCTGACCGTGCGCGAGCTGGCAGAGCTTTTGCGCATCAAGGAACGCAAGGTCTATGACCTTGCCGCCACCGGTGCCGTGCCCTGTTCCAAGGTGACCGGCAAGCTGCTGTTCCCCGAGGCCGAAATCCGCGCCTGGATCGCCCGGGGCAGTTCCGCCCCCGCCGGGCAGGAGGTGATCGCCCGCCCGCAGGTGTTTCTGGGATCCCATGACCCGCTTCTGGACTGGGCGCTGCGGCAATCGCGCTGTGGTATCGCCACCTATTTCGACGGCTCTCTGGACGGTCTGGACCGGTTTGATGCGATCGAGGGCATGGCATCCGGGCTGCATGTCTTTGACCCCGAGGCGCAGAGCTGGAACCTGCCGGCGGTGCGGCCGCGGTTCGCGGCGCAGAACGTGGTGCTGCTGGCCTTTGCCACCCGGCGGCGCGGGCTGATCCTGCCCCCCGGCGGCAGTGCGCGGATCAAGGGCATCGGCGATCTGGTCGGCAGCCGCATCGCCCCCCGCCAGCCGGAATCCGGCACACATGGGTTGTTCGAACATCTGCGCGCCAAGGCGGGTCTGGGCCGGGATGCGCTGATCTACACCGATACCGCCCGCAGCGAAGCCGATGCCGTGATGGCGGTGCAGGACGGCAGCGCCGACGTGGCCTTCGGGCTCGAGGCGCTGGCGCGGCCCTATGGATTGGACTTTGTGCCGGTGGTTGATGAACGCTTTGACCTGCTGGTGGATCGCAAGGCCTGGTTCGACGCGCCGCTGCAACAGCTTGTCGCGTTTTTCCGCAGCGACACCTTTGCCCGCCATGCCGCCGGCCTTGGCGGCTATGATATCAGCGAAATCGGCGCGGTGCGCTGGAACGCCTGACCCGAACGGCCCTTTGGAAAGTCTGCTCATGTTTCTGCAACTGTTTCTGGGAAGTGTGCTGATCGGTGCGACGGTTCTGGCCGCGGCCCTGTCCTGGTGGGGGCTTGAGGTGATGCTGCGCCGCATCCACAACTGGGTGTTGCGCCCGCCACATGGTCTCAAGCTGAGCGTTGTGCTGTCGCTTGCGATGTTCTGGACCCTGATGATGATGACCGCCGCCGTCTGGATCTGGGCGGTGGCCCTGTGGCTTTTGCAGATCTTCGTGACGTTCGAAGCGTCGGTCTATTTCGCGCTGGTCGCCTTTACCACGCTGGGTTTTGGCGATCTGCTGCTGCCGGTGCAATGGCGTCTGCTGGGGGGGCTGGCGGCGGCCAATGGTCTGCTGATCTTTGGTCTGCTGACGGCGATGCTGGTGGAAACCCTGAGCCAGACGCGAAGCCATCAGCGTGAACATAGGCGCAAGGGCGGCTAGAACCGGTTTTCGACCAGATGCACCAGCTGTGCGCCCAGCGCGATGAAGGGTTCACGCAGGCGCGCCATGGGGGGCACTGACAGATCCCGCAGCGGCAGAGGGATTTCGTCAAGGCGGCGCTGGCCATTCAGGTGTTCGGCCAGCAACCGGCCAAAGACCGTGCCCGGCGCGATGCCGCGACCGTTGTAGCCGCTGATCGCCAGGATATCGGGGCCGAAGCGGCTGAGTCTTGGCATATTGTCGGCGGTCATGCCGATCTGCCCGTACCAGCCGGATTCGAATGCGACCGCACCCAGCTGCGGGAAAATCCGCGCGATGGCACGTTGCGCCCAGCCCCGGTGGACCGACTGGCCGGTCCCCCTGAAACTGCCGATCGAGCCGAAGATCAGCCGCCCGGCGGCATCCATGCGGAAGGAGCTGAGCACTTCGCGCGTGTCCCAGGCCCCTTGGCGGCTGGGCAGGATCGTCTGGCGCAGGTTGTCCGACAGCGGTTTGGTGGCAAAGTTGAAATAGGGTAGCATGATCTGGGTCTGGCGGATTTCGGGAAAGATATGCTGGGTATAGGCATCGGTGGCGAGGATCACCTTGCCGGCGGTGATGCGGCCATGTGGGGTGCGCAGGGTCACGCCATTCGGGCCGGGGTGGATGTCGGTGACCGGCGTGCCGGTGAATATATGCGCCCCGGCGTTTTGCGCGGCCTGCGCCAGCCCACGGGCATAGGCCAGCGGCTGGATCGTCCCGGCCCGATGGTCAAGCAGCGCACCGCAATAAGCATCGGTTCCCAGCGCCGATGCCGCATCCGGCCCGTTCAGCACCTGTAGATCGACGCCCCGGCGCGCCCATTGTTCGGACCTCTGGGTGATTTCGCGCTGGCAGGTGGCGCGGACAGCGCAGTGCAGGGTGCCACTGGTCTGCGCCTCGCAATTGATGGATTCGGCGCGGATCAGGTCGAAAACCTCGGCCGGTCCCTGCCCCAGCAGGTCAAGCAGGCGTTCACCCATCTCCACGCCCAGCGTCTCGGTGATCTTGTCGGGCATCACCCACATGCCCGCATTCACGAGGCCAACGTTGCGCCCGGATCCGCCAAAGCCGACCTCCACCGCTTCGGCCACGGCTACGCTTTGACCGCCGCGCGCCAGATGCAGCGCCGCAGATAGGCCAGTGTAGCCTGCGCCGACAATGGCGACGTCTACCGTGATGTCGCGATCCAACGGTGCGGTGGGGGGCGCTGCGGGCGCGGTGCGCTCCCAGGCACCGTGACTGGTGGGATCGTTGTTCATGGGGTCCGTCGTCTGTTGCGTTTTGCGAACACTGCCCGCTTCGGCAGGCGGGCGCAATCGGTCTGAGCGTTCGTTGGCCCGCCGCCCTGTTTCAGCCCCGACCGGGGCGTCGGAACAGTGTCGTCACGGCAAAGAATATCGCAGCGACGCAGACCATCGACGGCCCCGCAGGTGTGTCGAGCAGGAATGCCCCCTGCAACCCGCCAAGTGCGGCCAGCCCGCCGATCACGGCAGCGAGGACGGCCATTCGTTCCGGTGTCGTGCTAAGCGCACGCGCGGCGGCGGCGGGGATGATCAGCATCGCGCCGATCAGCAGCGCGCCAACCACCTTGATCGCGACCGCAACCACGATGGCCAAGGCAAGCGTCAGCACCAGCTGTTCGCGGCGCGGATTGATACCGGCGGAATAGGCCAGATCCGGTGACAGCGTGGACAGCAGCAGCTGTTGCCAGCGCGCCCAGAGCAGGCCAAGCACGACCGCAGCGCCGCCCCAGATCACCAGCAGATCGCCCTTGGACACCGCAAGGATATCGCCGAACAGGTAGGCCGAGAGGTCAATCCGCACCCCGGGCAGAAAGGTCACGGCCACAAGCCCGAAGGCCAGCGACGAATGTGCCAGCACCCCCAGCATCGTGTCCATCCCGTAGCCGCGCCCGGACAGCGACGACACTGTCACGGCCATGGCCAGAGCCACGGCCAGTGCCCCGGCAAAGACCGACATCGACAGCGCCAGTGACAGCACGACGCCCAGGATTGCCGCATGGGCCGTGGCATCGCCGAAATAGGCCATGCGGCGCCAGACCACGAAACACCCCAAGGGTGCTGCGGCCAGTGCCACGCCCAGCCCGGCCAGCGCCGCGCGGATCAGAAAATCGTCCAGCATCAGTGGGTTTTCTCCGTCTTGGGTGCCTGTGCGCCATGTGCGTGGTCATGGCTGTGGCTATGGTGCTCGTGGACGTGCCCATGGTCGTGATGCGCATGTCCGTGGTCATGGCTGTGGGTGTGTTCATGCCGGTAGAGCGCCAGCGCGCCTTGCGTGCCCGAGCCGAACAGCGCGCGGTATTCGGCGGCCTGCGCCACCACGTCAGGTGTCCCGGCGCAGCAGACATGGCCGTTGAGACAGACAACCCTGTCCGAGGCCGCCATGACGACGTGGAGTTCGTGGCTGACCATCAGCACGGCACAGCCGAGCCGCCCCCGGATATGTTCGATCTGCCGGTAAAAGGCCGCTGATCCCGGCTGATCAAGCCCTTGGGTCGGTTCGTCCAGCAGCAGGATCTCGGGTTTGTTCAGCAATGCGCGGGCGAGCAGCACGCGCTGAAACTGGCCACCGGACAGATCGGCCAGCTGACGGTGTTCCAGTGCCCCGGCCCCGGCTTCGGTCAGCACCGCTTCGCGTTCCTGCGCCGTGACGCGGCGCGGCAGATCCAGAAACCGCCCCACGGTAATCGGCAGGGTCGGGTCAACTTGCAGCTTTTGCGGCACATAGCCCAGCCGCAGCCCCCGCTTGCGGACCACCTGACCCGCGGCCAGCGGCAGCGCCCCGATCAGCGCGCGCAAAAGCGTGGATTTGCCAGAGCCGTTCGGGCCGACGATGGTCACGATCTCTTCGGCGTGCACTGCCAGATCGACGCCCTGCAATGCCACCGACCGGCCATAGCGCACCGAGAGGCTACGCGCCTCGATCAGGGGTTGGGTGGTGTCGTGTTTGCCCCCGCTCATGATCATGCTGCGACCTCGGGCTGGCAGGTGGGGCACAGGCCTTCGGCCTCGATCACCATGCGTTCGACGGCGAAACCCAGTTCTGCGGCGGCGTCGCAGACCGTGTTGGTCGCGTCGGCGATATGTGCCTCGGCCACGGCGTCGCATTTGCGACAGATCAGAAAGGCCGGCGCGTGGCGTTCCCCGGGATGGGCGCAGGCGACAAAGGCGTTCAGGCGTTCAATCTTGTGCGCAAAGCCATTTTTCACGAGGAATTCCAATGCCCTATAGGCCACGGGCGGCTGCGATCCCAACCCTTCGGCGCGCAGGTGATCCAGCACGTCATAGGCCCCCATGGCGCGATGTTCCTGCAGCAGGATTTCGACCACCCGGCGGCGCACGGGCGTCAGTTGCAACCCCTTGTCGGCGCAGGCATCCGAAACGGTGCGAAGGTTCGAGGCGATACAGCTTTTGTGATCGTGGTGTTCAAATCCGACGGCATCCATGGCGTCACCCCGCGTTTGGGTTTCATTGCGTTTGGGGATTGATATGTTATATCATAACACCTAACAAGCACTAAATCTCACATCGCACGGTTCCGGACGCAACGCACAAAACGCGAACTGCCCGTGCCTGCACCCGCTGACCGCCGAAACACCACGCAAAAGGATATCCCATGCTGAAACGTCTCCTCCTCCCGGCCCTGCTGGCCACGACCACTGCCGCGCTTGCCGAGGTACCAAAGGTTGCCACCGATATCGCCCCGGTTCAGGGCCTTGTTGCCGCTGTCATGGGGGATCTTGGCCAGCCCGCGCTGGTTGTGCCCCGGGGTGCCTCGCCGCATGATCACGCCCTGCGACCGTCCGAGGCGGGCCATCTGCAAGGCGCGGATCTGGTCGTCTGGATAGGTCCGGACCTTATGCCCAACCTTGTCAAACCGCTTGAGACCTTGGCCGGTGGCGCCCTGATCATGACCCTGGCCGATCTGCCGGGCAGCCACCTGTTGCCAAGCCGGACCGAGGCGGTGTTTGGCGAGGTGGAGGATCACGGGCACGACGACGAGCATGGCGATGAGCATGAGGCAGAGGATCACGGCGCGGAGCATGACCATGGCGATGCGGCCCATGATCCGCATCTGTGGCTTGACCCGGACAACGCGCTGCTCTGGCTAGATGCGATCGCGACGCAGCTCTCGAAGCTTGACCCGGACAATGCCGACACCTACGCCGCCAATGCTGCCGCCGCCAAGGCAGCCGTAACCGCAGCGGTCGGTCAGGCGCAGGCCCGCCTGTCGCCGGTGCATGAGACCCCCTACCTGTCGCTCCACGATGCCTATCAGTATTTCGAAGAAGTCTTTGATCTGCACCCGCTTGGCGCCATTTCCCTGAGCGATGCGACCACCCCCGGGCCTGCCCGGCTGGCATCCCTGCGCGCAGCCCTGATGCAGCGCGGCGTGACCTGCGTTCTGGCGGAACCGGGTGGACCGGAGGGGTTTTTGCAGGCCCTGGGCGATACGGCATCGTTGCAGGTGAGCGAAGTCGACCCCCTTGGTGCAGCCCTTCCCGATGGCGCGGGTTTTTATCCTGCGCTGATCACCGACACGGCGGACCGGATCGCGGATTGTCTGACACCGGCCAGCTGAGCCAGGCTGCGACCATTGATCTAAACCGGGCTGTCGGCTTGACAGCCCGGTGATGACAGGGCTTTTCTGCGCACACTCAGGAAAGCGCCCCATGACCCAGACCCAAGATTTGCGTGCCCTTGCGCGCCGCCTGTTCGACGCGGCTGTTACCGCCGCCGATCCCGCATTGGCCGTGCGTCGGCAGCTGGCGCTGACGCCGCTGCCGCAACCCAAGGGCCGCACCGTGCTGATCGCGGTGGGCAAGGCCGCGCCGACCATGCTGGCCGAGGCGCTGAAACACGTCAGCGGCCCGTTTGAGGCACTGGCCGTCACCCATCATGAGAATACGCAAAAGGTACCCGGTGCCCGGGTGCTGAACGCGGGCCACCCGGTGCCCGATGCAGCCGGTGAAGCCGCGGGTCAGGCGGTGATGGATCTGCTCGATACCTGCGGGGCCGAGGATCAGGTGATCGCGCTGATTTCGGGCGGGGGTTCGGCGCTGCTGCCTGCCCCGATCAAGGGGCTGACCCTGGCCGACAAGGCAGCGGTCAATCAGGTGCTGCTGTCAGGCGGCCTTGATATCGTTGCGATGAATCTGGTGCGACAGCAGTTGTCAAAGCTGAAGGGCGGCGGTTTCCTGCGCCGTGCGGCGCCTGCCCCTGTGACCGCGCTGATCCTATCGGACGTCATCGGCGACGATCTGCGCGCCATCGCATCGGGTCCCACGGTCGGGCCCATCGGCACCGCAGCCGAGGCGCGCGCCATGCTGGAACGGCATGGTCTTTGGGACAAGCTGCCCGCGTCAGCACGCGACGCACTGGCCACGGCCCGCGCGGTCGAACCGGTGCCAGAGGCGATCAACATCATGGTCGGGTCGAACGGTCAGTCGGTGACGGCAATGGCCGACCTGGCCCGGGTCGAGGGCTGGGCCGTGCGCCAGTCAGCCACGCCATTGGTTGGTGATGTGGATTCGGCGGCGCAAGAGGTTCTGGCCCTGATGACCCCGGTCGAGGTGCCCACGGCACTGCTGTTTGGCGGTGAAACCACGGTGATCCTGCGCGGCGACGGGCGTGGCGGACGCAATCAGGAACTTGCCCTGCGCGTGGCGTTGTCCGCCCCCGATCTGGCGCAGGACTGGCTGTTCCTGTCAGGCGGCACCGACGGGCGCGACGGACCCACCGATGCGGCTGGTGGGGTGGTGGACTCAGGCACTATTAACCGGATTTCCGGGGCGGGTCAGGATGTCGGCAAGCTGTTGGAAAACAACGACAGTTATGCGGCTTTGGCGGCGGCGGGCGATTTGCTGATGACGGGGGCCACGGGCACAAATGTGGCCGATGTTCAGGTGCTGCTGATCCGGCCGTGAGGCGGGTAGCGCAAATTGACAACCAACCCCACGAGGTTGTCAGATAGACTAGGCTCGGAAGCCAAGCTCCCAGCCCGGAATCAAGCGCACAGCGCGCCGGGCAGCGCCTGCCCGTTTGGGCGGGCTGGCGCTTTGGTGAGGTTAGCGCGGATATCGGAGGTAAGAGGGTGGTTGAGGGATAAAGTGCCCTGCTCATAGGTTGGCAGCGCCACCCCACGGGCAGGCGCGGCCCTCTGGTGCGCTCAACCTTGGACCGAAACCTTACCGACCCGACCCGCAAAGGGCTTCAGGGTCACGCCGTCGGCTTCCAGCGCCGCCTTGACCGACCGGGCGATGTCCAGCGCGGTCTTGCCGTCGCCATGCAAACAGATCGTGTCGACCGCCGCCGGGATACGCTTGCCGCTTTCTGTCACGATGGCCCCTGCCGCGACCATTTCCACCATCCGCCGACCGGCGAGTTCTGGGTCATGGATCACCGCGCCGGGTTGGCTGCGATCAACCAGCGTCGCATCGTCGTTATAGGCGCGGTCGGCAAAAATTTCACCTGCCCAGTTACAGCCCAAAGCTTCGACCGCGTCCTGCTGCGCCGTCGCGGCCAGCACCATCACGATGATATCCGGGTCCACGTCCAGCGCGCCCTGATAACAGGCGCGCGCCATCGCCGCGTCGGCAGAGGCCATGTTGGCCAGCATCCCGTGCAGTTTCAGATGCCGGACAGTGCCCCCTTCGGCCGCAGCCATCGCCCGGGCCGCGCCCAGTTGGTAGCGGACCAGATTGCGTAAGGAGCCGTGCGGCAGGTCCATTCGGCGGCGGCCAAATCCCTGAAGGTCGGGAAACCCGGGATGCGCGCCGATGCCGGTGCCACTGGCCACCGCTTCGCGCATCGTCGTGGCCATCACGTCCCAGTCGCCGGCATGAAATCCACAGGCGACATTGGCCGATGTCACGACGCGCAGCAATTCCGCGTCCGTGCCCATCACCCAGGGGCCAAAGCTTTCGCCCATGTCGGCGTTCAGATCGACGGTTCTGGTCATGTCATCTCTCCTTAAATATCACCGCCTGCGGTCACGCCGCTGATCAGCTGGTAGGACAGCAGATCGCGGATGTCGTGCGGGTCGCGCACCAGCGGTTTGATCTGCCGGGGCAGGCCTTTGATCTCGGCGCGAAAGCGGCGCTCAGCCTCAAGCGCGTCTGCCATGGTCACAAAGCGGAATTCCAGTGTCGCGCCTGCCGGGGCCTGCGCCACGCGCGGCAGATCGCAGGGCAGCACGGTGCCAATGCGGGGATAGCCGCCGGTGGTCTGGCTTTCGGCCATCAGCACAAAGGGCGCGCCGTCGCCGGTCACCTGAATATCGCCCGGTACGATCATTTCCGACACGACCGACAGCCCGCCCGACACGCTGAAACCTTCGCCCTGACTGTCGAGGCGAACGCCCATCCGATTGGCGCGGGTGTCACGTTTGAAACGGGTCTTGGCAAAACGGTCGCGCTGATCCTGCGGGAACAATTCGGTTTGAAGGCTGGGGACGACACGCACAGTGCCGCCATTGAACCGGTCGGCTTGCGGCAGGTGCAGGCCCGTGTCGCCGCCCACGTCTGTGCCCAGCGGCAGGCGATCCCCCGCTGCGACGGGTTTGCCCAAGCCTGCGGCGAGATGAGTCGAGCGGGCACCCAGCACTTGCGGGACGTCGATGCCGCCACCCACATGCAGATAGCCATAGGCGCCTGCAGTCACCGGGCCGATGTCCAGAATGGCGCCCTTGGGTAGCAGATGGGATGCCCCCCAGGTCAGGTTTGCGCCGTCCAGTGTCACCCGCATCGGCGCGCCGGTCAGGGCGATGCGCGTGTCGCGATCCACCTCAAACCGGCCACCCGTCCCGGCCATTTCCAGCACGGCAAGGTCTGCCCCCTGCCCCAGCAGTGCGGCCCCTTCGGCAAGCGCCAGCCGGTCCATCGCGCCGCCGCGTGACAGGCCAAAGGCCAGTGTGCCACTGCGGCCCATGTCCTGCACCGTTATTCCGGGACCTGCGCGGTGGACTGTCAGCAGGCTCATCGGATCGCCTCTGATGTGGCGCCGCCATCGGGGTCTGCGTCCATATTGGCCAGATGTTCGGGGGCGGTGGGCACGAACTGCGCCTCATCCCCCGGGCGCAGGACGAAGGGCGTGTCGCTGTCGGGGCGAAACAGGCGAAAGGCGGTCTGGCCGATATGCCGCCAGCCGGTTGGGGTGGTGACCGAAAACAGCACGAGCTGGCGAATGGCGACCACCAGCGCGCCCATCGGCACGGTTGGTGTCAGCGCGTTCTGGCGGGGAATGTCCCAGACCTTTGGCAATTCACCCAAATAGGGCTGACCGGGGGCGAAACCGATGGTGGTGACGCGGACCCGCGCGGATGAGATCGATTCGATGGCCTGTTCGACGGTGAGGCCTGCGACGGCAGCGGCCTCGGCCAGTTGCGGGGCGCGGTCGGTGCCGTAGACCGTGGGGATGCGGAAAAACCGCCGTCCCGCGGGCAGATCCGCCGAGGTCCAGTCCCTTTGCGCCAGCAGCTGTTCCAGCTGCGGTTTCAGTGCATCCGCGCCCGGCCCGAGCGGGTCGAACCTGAGATAGGTTGAAACGAGCGAGGTCGAGGTTTCCTCGACCCCGGTCCAGCCCGCCCGGTCGACAGCGGCGCGAAAGGCAAGGGCAGCGCGGTTGGCGGGTTCGGACAGGCGGTCGCCAAAGCTGACCAGAAGGCCGTCGGTGCCGACGCTGCGGATGCGCGGGAAGGCGGGGTTATCGGTCATAAATACGCCTCAGCAGGATGGGTGTGAGGTACATGGGGATCTGGTAACAGCCGATAAAGACCAGCAGCGGATCGGTCACACCCACCGGCAGGGCGACCAGAAACAGCGCGATGTTGCGGTTGCCCGCGATGATCGACACCGGCACGGCCCAGCCCTGTGGCCCCCAGACCCGGCGCAGCAGCGCAAAGCTGATCAGTTGCAGTCCGAAATTCACCGCCACCACTGCCGCGAGCCAGATGGACAGCCGTGCCGGGTCGGTACGTGCGAGCGGGCCGATGGCCGACATGAGGCCCACGACGATCACCGCCAGCGCCAGCGCCGAAATGCCGTCGAGCGCGCGGGTCTGATCCTGTGACGGGCTTGGCAGGCAGAAGGCGCGGAGCGCGAAGCCGCCCGCCACCGCGAGCATGGTGACCATGATCAGCCGCATCACGGCGGCAAGCGCGGCCCCGGCCCCGCCAAGCTGCGGCAGCAGGGCAAGCAGCGGCAGCACCGTCAGCGGAAACAGCAGTGTGCCCAGCACCAATATGCGCATCGCCGGGGCGGGATCCTGCCCCGCCATGATCGCGAAATTCGGCGCGCCGGTGACCGAGGGGGCCGCCAGCATCAGCACCACGGCCAGCGCAAAAGGCGTGTCCAGCACGCCAAGACCAGCGCAGATCGCAACGGCGATCAGGGGCAGTGCGACCTGCAACACCGCCACCACGCCCAGCGACCGCCGCCCCAGCGCCAGACCGCCCAGAGCCGCCCGTGGCCCGACCCGCAGCGCGGTGAGGAACAGCAGCAGCGCGACCAGTTCGGGCAGCCAGGGCCGCAGGGTTTGCGCCAGATCCGGCAGCACCAGCCCGGCCAGCAGCCCCAGCACAAGACAAAGCCGCGCGTGACGCGCAAGGAAATGCAGCAGGGTCACGGGTCATCGGGCCTCGCGGATGGTGTCGGGTAGCCAGAGTGCGAGATCCGGCAGCCAGATCAGCACGAAGACCATGACCACCATGATCAGGAACATCGGCATCGCGGCGCGGGTGATATAGCCCATTTCGTGGTCCGTCATGCCTTGGAGGACGAACAGGTTGAAGCCTATGGGCGGAGTGATCTGCGCCATTTCGACCACCACCACGACGAAGATGCCGAACCAGATGAGGTCGATGCCTGCCTCGCGTACCATGGGTTCGACCACCGCCATGGTCAGGACGACCGAAGATATGCCGTCAAGGAACATGCCCAGCACGATGTAGAACACCAGGAGCGCCATGAGCAGCTGGAAGCGGCTGAGCTCCATGGATGCGATCAGGTCGGCCAGTGCGCGTGGCAGGCCGGTAAAACCCATGGAGAGTTTGAGGAAGGCCGCGCCGATCAGGATGAGGGCGATCATGGCGCTGGTGCGGGTTGCGCCCATCAGGCTGGCATTGAAGGTTTGCCAGTTCAGCGACCCCTGCCCGGCGGCAAGGACAAGCGCGCCGATGACTCCAAAGGCCGCAGCCTCGGTTGCGGTGGCAAAGCCGAGGTACATGGAGCCGATCACCACGACGATGAGGCAGATCACCGGCAGCAGGAAGCGGGAGTTGCGCAGCTTTTCCGCGAAGGACATGCCGGTTTCGGCGATGGGTGCCCAGGTTTTCGAGAATGTGGCGTAAAGTGCGACGTAGCCCATGAACATCACCGCCAGAACAAGGCCCGGGATGACCCCGGCAAAGAACAGCGCGGTGATGGATTCGTTGACCGACACGCCATAAACGATCAGCGCGAGGCTGGGCGGGATCATCAGGCCCAGCGTTGCCGCCCCGGCCAGCGTGCCGATGATCAGCCGTTCTGGATAGTTGCGCGCGCGCAGTTCCGGGATCGACATCTTGCCCACGGTGGACAGCGTTGCGGCGGATGACCCCGACACAGCGGCAAAGACCGTACAGCCGACGATATTGGTATGGACGAGGCCACCCGGCAGGCGGGCAAGCCATGGGGAGAGGCCCTTGAACATATCCTCGGACAGGCGTGTGCGGTACAATACCTCGCCCATCCAGATGAACAGTGGCAGCGCGGTCAGGGTCCAGCTGGACGAGGTGGCCCAGATTGTCGTGACCATGACGTCACCCACGGGGCGGGTGGTGAAAAGCTCCATCCCGACCCATGCAACGCCCATCAGTGCAAGGCCGACCCAGAGGCCGGTGCCGAGCAGCAGGAACAGCACAAAGAGGAAGAGCGCGATGGCGTAGAGTTCGGTCATGTCACTCTCCGTGGCTTTGATCGACAAGATCGCGGGTGATGCGGTGATCGCCCTTGACCAGCACGTGGATCAGATGGTCGGTCAGCGCGATGGCAAGGATGCCGCCGCCAAAGACCATGACCGACTGGGGTATCCAGAGGGCGGTGGCGTCCTGCGATTGTGAGACTTCGTTGAATTTCCACGACCAATAAGTGAACCAGTAGGCGTAGTAAGTGAAATACCACGCAATCGCCGCGCCAAGGCCAAAGCACCAGATTTCCAGCAGCCAGCGCACGCGTTTGGGCACTGCGCCCAGCAGGATCGACACCCGGATATGTGCGCCCCGGTTCAGGGCGTTGGCAAAGGACAGGAAGGATGCCGCCGCCATGGCATAGCCGGCATAGGAGGCACCGCCCGGAAAGACAGTGCCGGTCCAGCGGGCCAGCATCTGGGCGATGATCAGCAGCAGGATGGCAATCAGGCAAAGCGCGGCGAGTATGCCCGCGCCAAGGTACAGAGCATCCAGCCCACGTCGCAAGGATCTGAGTGCGGTCATCGCAGCCTCCGGGTTCCTGACAGATAGGGTGGCCCCGAAAGGGACCACCGCGTCATAATTGTGTGGAAAGGCGTTTCAGCCCGCACCACGGTCATATTTAAGCACGAGCCGCGCATCGTTGGGCCGCGGTTCGGCGATGCAACGGTCGAGCGTGGCACTTTATCCCGCAACGTACGTCTGACCTAAGTACGTAACACCCAGCCTCATCAAATCGCCGTGCCGGGGGGCGGCCCGACGATGCGCGGCGGCCTTGCGGCCTTGTTTCCGCGCAGGTGCCTTCATTCGTGCCACAGCAACTATGTTGAGTGTCACGTCACTGCATCGCGTGGTAGTTGTCGATGATGGTCTGACCGGCGGCACCGGCCTGTTCCAGCCATTCGGTGGTCATCGTCTCGCCCACGGCGCGCAGTTCGGATTCGAGCTGTTCCGACGGGGGTTGTACCATCATGCCGCCGGCGCGCAGGCCCTCATAGGTGAAGTTGGTGTATTCCTTGGAGCGATACAGCCCGGCATATTCGGCCAGAGCCGCGCAGCCTTCGATCACGGCCTTGCTGGCGTCGGATGTATCTGCCCAGACCTCGGCGTTGACCATGATGTAGTTGCGCGGCAGCCAGGCATCGACCTGATAGAAGTGTGTGAGCGATTCCCAGACCTTCTGGTCATAGCCCGTAGCCCCCGAAGAAATCATCGATTCCGCAACGCCGGTGGCAAAGGCCTGGCTGAGTTCGGCGGCTTCGATCGTGACGGGGGCCATGCCGGTCAGTTCGGCCAGACGCGCGGTCGCGTTGTTGTAAGAGCGGAACTTGATGCCTGCCATGTCGGCGACCGAGTTCACCTCTTTGTTGAAATACAGCCCCTGGGGCGGCCACGGCACGGAATAGAGCAGGTGCAGGTTCTGATCGGCCAGAACGCTCTCGATCTCGGGCTTGGCGGCCTCCCACAGCTTGGCGTGGTCGTCAAAGCTGGGCGACAGGAAGGGGATGGAGTCAAAGCCGAAGATAGCGTTTTCATTGGCGTGGCCGGACAACAGGCGTTCACCGATGGGCACCTGACCGGTCTGGATCGCGCGCTTGATATCGGCGCCGGCGAACAGCGCGCCGCCCGGGTGGGTCACGATCTCGACCTCGCCCATGGTGCCGGTGGTCACGCAATTGGCGAATTCCGCGCCAGTGGCCGAGTGGAAGTTGGTCGCGGAATAGGCCATCGGCATATCCCATGTTTCGGCCATGGCGGGCGCGGTCAGCGCCGTGGCGCAGGCAAGTCCCGTTAGAGTATTTGCAAACAGTTTCATATCAGTATCTCCCGTGTTGAATGTGATACATTAAGTAAACCGCCCCGGTTGGTACGGGGTCAGGTCGGTATTGGACGGTTGTCCCGTCATGAGACCGGCAAGCAGCCGACCTGTCTTTGGACCCGCGGTCAGGCCGATGTGCTGATGGCCAAAAGCGGCGTATATTCCCGTCTCGCGGACCTGCCCGATGAGCGGCAGGCTGTCGGTGGTGGCGGGGCGATGGCCCATCCATTCAACCTCTTCCCCGTGGGTCAGCCCCGGGAAGGCGCGTTTGACGTGTCGGCGCAGCAGCTCAAACGGCGCGCGCGAGGGGGGCGCATCAAGGCCACCAAATTCAACGATTCCGGCGCAGCGCAGCCCGTCGTCCATCGGCGTGGCGACGAATTTTCCGGACTGGATCATGAAGGGCATCCGTGGACCGTTCTGCGCGCCCTGAAACACGATGTGATAGCCGCGTTCGGATTCCAGCGGGATGTTCAGGTCGAGCTTTTTCATCAGCGGGCCGGACCAGATGCCCGAGGCAATGACAGCCCGGTCGCAGGCGATTGGGCCATCGGCTGTCAGCACCTCGGTGATACGACCGTCGGTCAGGGTGACGTCCTGCACAGCGGTCTGGCGGATCACGCCGCCCATCGCCTCAAAATCCTTTGCCAGCGCTTTGACATAACCGCCGGGGTCGCGGACATGACCGTGGTCCTGCATCACCGCGAGGCAGTGGATCGATGGACCGAGAGCCGGTTCATATTCCTGCACGGCAGCGCCTTCGATCAGGCGCGGGGTAAAGCCGTGTTCGGCGCGCAAAGCCCAGGAGGATGCGTCGGCGTCAAAATCAGCACGATTGGCATAGGCATAGGCATAATCGCTGGGTACCACGAAGGAGCGCGCCGACAGGCCATCGGTCAGGGCCATGTGCTGATCGACGCTGTCCGACACGATGGGCGAAAGGCCCTGGGCAAGACGCCGGGTGTCCGGCGCATTGGCGTGGCTGAGGTATTTCATCAGCCAGGGCAGCAGGCGCGGCAGGTAGGCCCATTTCAGGAACAGGGGCGCGTCGCGGTCCAGCAACATGCCCGGTGCCTTGCGGATCAGCCCGGGGGCGGTGACCGGCAGCATGGCGCAGGCGGCAAGCACCCCGCCATTGCCATGGGATGTGCCCTCGCCCGGGGGGGCGCGGTCGACCAGTGTGACAGCGGCCCCATAACGGCGCAGCCAGATCGCAGTGGATACGCCGACAATTCCGGCACCGATGACGACGACATGATCTTGATGGGTGGACATATCAGGTACCGGCCATGAGTGATTCCATCCCGGCATTCTGAACTAGACTGACACCACGTCAACAAAATGTTGACAAATTGTCAGGATCGGCTTTGCTGATGCTCATGAAACAGAATGATCTAGGACCGGTCGTGTCGTCGGCCCATCTGGCGGGCGGTGCCTTTCCCGAGATATCAGAGTTCGAATTCGGGCTGACGCTGGCGAACAATGCGTTTCAGCGCTGGATTGTGCGTGCCATGGCGACGGCGGGGCATCCGGGGCTGACCGCGCTTGAGGTGCTGGTGCTGCATTCGGTCTATCACCGTGAGCGGCCCAAGCGGCTGGCCGATCTGTGTCTGGTGCTGAACATCGAGGATACGCATACCGTCAACTACGCGATCAAGAAATTGGCCCGTGCGGGCCTTGTCGTCGAAGGGCGGCAGGGCAAGGAAAAGACGGTTTCGGCCACCGAGGAAGGTGCCACCGCCTGCGAAAAATACCGCGAGATCCGCGATGCGCTGCTGCTGAGTGCGGTGGGTGAGCTGGGGTTTGAGCCGGAACAGATCACGCGTCTGTCGACGCTGCTGCGGCTGATGTCAGGCCAGTACGATCAGGCGGCACGGGCGGCGACGACGTATTGAACGGCCCTGCGGGAGGTCAGTGCAACGCAGGCGCCGGGCAACGCCTGCGGCTTGATTTCGGGCGGGTTTCTTACCTGCACGCAGGGCCCTACCCGCCGCCCGCGCGCTACAGGATCCGCTGCAACGCGGCCAGAAACGCGGCCACTTCGGCCTGAGAGTTGTAGTGGCACAGCGACACGCGCACGCAGCCCTTTTGCCCCAGTGGGGTCAGGATATTGCCGGAATAGTGGTCATCCTTGCGCAGATGCACGCGGATGCCCTCGGCCTTGAGCGCCGAAACGATGTCGACCGCCGCGATGTTTTCCGAGGCAAAGGAGACCAGACCTTCACGCGCGGGATTGTCGACGCCGCCGATGACGATCACGCCGGGCATTTCGGCCAGCCCCGGCAGGTTGCCGGTGCCCTGCAGCATCGCGTTGGTCAGCGACGCCTCGTGTGCATGGATCGCCTGGCCGGCTGCTTCGATCCGTTCGCGGGGATCGGTGCTGTCGGTGAATTCCCCGCCCAGCCAATCGAAATACCCGACCACATCCGAAAAGGTCGCGTATGATCCGGTGTCTCGGGTCCCGAGTTCCCAGCTGCCCTCGGGTCCGCCGACAAGCGAGTTGTGCGGCAGGGCTGATAGCCGGTCCGAGGCCCAGGCGATGCCGTAGCCGTGGCGCGAAAACACCTTGTAGGGCGAGATCACATAGCCGTCGATGTCATAGGATGCGATGTCGATGCGACCGTGGCTGGCGTGCTGGATGCCGTCGACGATGATATAGGCGTCGGGCGCTGTGGCGCGGATGAGGCGGGCAATCGCCGCCACGTCCATCGCCATGCCGGTCACCGGCGAGGTGTGCAGAATCGTCGCGACCCGTGTGTCGGGTGTGACGTACTGCGCATATTGTTCGGCCGTCACCAGCCCCAGCGCGTCGTCATGGGGAACCTGAACGTACTCCTTGCCCGCCACTGCGGCCCAGCGTGTGCAGGCCGAACGGGACGCGGGGTGTTCAACGGTCGCCCCCAGCACGATGCCGCCCGGTGCCGCGCCAAGGATCGCGTCGCAGATCAGGCGAAAGGTAAGCTCGGTGCCGCTTTCACCCACAAAAACGGCGCCGGTGGGGGCATTGAAGAAGGTGCGAATGTCGGATTTCGCGCGGTCAATGGTAGCGACCAAAGCATGAGAGGCGACGTTGTCCCGGCCCTGATTGTCGGGGATCGCGGCGAATTTAGCCGACGTGTCGACCACCGAATTCAGCGTCAGCGCCCCGCCGGCGTTTTCGAAAAACACACGCGGCCCGTCGAAGGGACAGCTGTCGACATGGGCAAAGCGCGCGCGGACCTGGTCCAGCAATCCGGGTTTCTGGTCAAACATGTGGTGGCCTTCTGTAGTGGGGAAATGGGGCAAATATGGGGTTTGCAGATGTCGCCGACATCCCGCACCATACGCATGCCACTGATGCCGATTTCCCCTGAGGCTTCAAGTCAAAGCCGCGTTCGGGTGGTAAAAATCCGCGATACGCGGGATCGCAGGGAGGTCTTTCTGTGGGACCCGCGGAATCCTGCACCAACATGCACACCAGACAGACGCCGACCTGTCCGCTGGCGCGTGTTAGTGCGGTCTTTCCGGCGTTTCCATGGCGTTCAGGACCGCGTCCAGCGCCTCTTCGATGTCGTCGGGATCTTCGGACGGCAGGGCGTAACTGCCGCTCATCCATTTCCCAAGATCGACATCCGCACAGCGTTTCGAGCAGAAGGGGCGGTATGCGGCTTCGGTGGCGCGCTTGCAGATCGGACAGCTCACTTCAGCACCGCTGACAGGGCGATCCGATCGCGTTTGCGTTGCAATTCCAGATTGCCCATCGGGGTCCAGCCCACCAGGGTCGTCTCGATCGTGCAGAGCTTCAGCGCCGCGCGCAGGGCGGATTCAATCGTGCGGCGATCCTTTTTCGGGACCGGCGCCGGGTCGATGGTGATCTGACCGCCCAGACCGCGCAGGCGCAGCTGGCGGGGCAGATCCTTCATCGCGGCCATGTTGGCCTTCAGGCCGGCGGCGGGCGTCGTGTCGCCCCCGGTGTTGATGTCCACGGCGACCAGCGCGCGGGTGGGTTCGATGAACATGGACCCTTCACCCAGCGTGACTTTGGCGCTGCGCAATTCTTCGATGGCGTCCAGAACGCCCTGATTTTCAAAGCTGCCCGCTTCGGTGTCGATATCGGCAGGTTCGACCCATTCCCGCCATGCGATCGCATGGGGGCTGTCGCCTTCGACCAGAGTTTCAGCGTCGCCTGTGGCATCGTTCATCACGGTATTGGCGAGGTCGGACATGGCACGGATATCTTCGGCAATCTCGTCCGCATCGGCTCCGGCGCAGGAGGACCGCAGAATGAGGCCGTGGGTCCCATCCTCCATCACTTCGTGGGCGAGTTCGGTCAGGCGAACGCGTTCCTCTTCATCCCGAATGGAACGTGAGACGTTGAAGCCGGGCGCATCCGGGGTGACGATGGCATAGCGGCTCTTGAACAGGATCTTGGTGGTGACGGGGATCGCCTTGCCCGCCTCGGCGTAGCCGGTGACCTGAACCAGCAGCGGCTGACCGGCGGCCAACCCCTTGATCTGGCGCAGATAACACTGGCCATCTGGGGAGCGCAGGAACATGCCGCCCTGCCCCTTCATCGGGCGCATGGCGATGGCGCGGTAGATGGTGCCGGGACGCGGCAGGTCGGTGTCGACCAGCAGATCCTGAAGGACGCCGTCCACCATGAGGGCGGCGGCCTCAAGCCCGTTGAGGTGGTCAAGCGCGATGGTGCGGCCTTTCATGGCTGCTCCTTCCAAAGGGGGTATCCGGCGGCGCGCAAAAGATGCGCGGTTTCGGCCAGCGGCAGACCGACGACGGCGGTGAACGAACCGGCAATCCACGGGATGAAGGCGCCCGCGGGCCCCTGTATGCCGTAGCCGCCAGCCTTGCCCTGCCAGTCGTTGGTCGCGAGATAAGCGTTCAGTTCTTCGTCCGACAGCGACTTCATCTTGACGGCCGTCACAACGTCGCGTTCCCAGATCCGCTCACCACGACGCACGGCGATGGCGGTGATCACGCGGTGGCGACGCCCCGAGAGGGCAAGCAGGAACTGAGCTGCCTCGCCCGCGTCACGCGGTTTGCCCAGGATGCGACGCCCAAGGGTAACCGTGGTGTCGGCAGACAGAACGATGTCGTCGGGGTCAGACGGGACGGCGAACGCCTTTTCCCGCGCCAGCCGCACGCAATAGGGGCGCGGCAGTTCGCGGGGCAAGGGGTCTTCGTCGATGTCGGGGGCGCGGATGTCATCCGCCACGACCCCCAGCTGGGCCAGCAGTTCACGCCTGCGCGGACTGCCAGAGCCAAGGATCAGTTTCATGCATGCCCCAACGCGCGTTTCAGCGTGGCCAAGCGGCCGGATGTCGGGACAGCGGTCATCATACGCTTACTTGAAGCGGTAGTTGATCCGACCCTTGGTCAGATCGTAGGGGGTCATCTCGACTTGTACTTTGTCGCCTGCGAGGACGCGGATGCGGTTCTTGCGCATCTTGCCTGCCGTGTGTGCGATGATCTCATGGCCGTTTTCAAGCTCGACCCGGAACGTCGCATTCGGCAGGAGTTCTCTTACGACGCCGGGGAATTCGAGCAATTCTTCCTTGGCCATGGTCTCTCCTGAGTTACCGACTCTGCCAAGATGCAGAGCGCAGCACTAAATGGGCGCATTCCGGCAGATTTTCAAGGGCCAAATCAGCGCAAGGGCAGGATCGGCGCAGGGACGTCACGGCCAGTCTGTTCGACCCAGTGCGCGCGGTTCAGTACGACGCCATCGACACGGACATGAGCGATATGGGCAACGTCGACCTCGGCGTAGGTCCAACCGGGCTGATTGAGCACACCTTCGGCGATCACGCCGGTGGCCGGAAAGCCGGTGTCGGGAGGGCCGAAAACGCCGCCCATGCCGCAGTTGGTATCCACCGCTTCGGACCATTTGGCCGAGCCGACGGTCGATGACATGACCGTCACGCATTGCTGCTCCAGCGCGCGAGCCATCGAACCGATGCGCACGCGGGAATAGCCGGTCAGCGCCTCTGTGCACGAAGGAACAAGGATCAGGTCGGCGTCGGACATAGCGCGGGCCAGAAGAGGATATTCGCTGTCATAGCAGATCAGGATGCCGATCTTGCCAAGGGTGGTGTCGAAAATGGTCAGCGGATGCCCCCCCACGACGCCCCATATCTCACGTTCGAAACGTGTCATGATCTGCTTGTCCTGAAATCCGATTGCCCCTGTGGGCGTAAAGAACCGGGCGCGGTTTACCGGTCGGGCGCCAATGGTGGGATCAAAGACCGGGGCAGAGGCGGCGACGATATGGACATTGTACTGCTGCGCAAGCGTCGCGTGCAGCGCATCCGCATCCCGGACACGATCCGATACGGCGTGAAGCGATGCCTCAAGGTCTGCGGCAACCTCGGCTCCGGCAAGGGTGGCAAGCTCCATCGCGCCGTATTCGGGAAAGAGCAGCAGATCAGCGCCCTGCCCCGCAGCCTCGGCCACCCAGGATGTGATCTTGGCCCTGTAGGCATCCCAGTCGGGCAGAAAGTCCATCGGATAGGCGGCAGTGGCGATTTTCATTGGGTGGTCCTGTGGTCAGAGGTCAGTCGTTTACGGATGGGTCTGGCGGGCAGCTTTGTCTTGTTCAGTGCGTTTGACCCAGAATTGCAGGGGCTTGGCAGTTTCGACGTCCTGATCTGTATCCTTCCACCGGAACTGCGCCACAACCCCATCAAGCGGTGCGTAGCCGCGTTTGCGCCAGAAAGCGTCCAGAGGTGCATAATCCGCAGGCCGTAGCGGATGATCCGCCGGACGCATGACCGAACAGAAGGCCGTGACGGCGAAACCGAGGCGGCGAGCGTGTTCTTCGCGCAGATCAAAGAAGCGATGTCCGATCCCTTGCCCGCGGCATTCGCGCAGCAGCACGGATTCGGCGCAGTAGAAAATGTCCGACAGCGCCAGACCGCTGCCGTCAAAGGCTGCGGCAAAATCCTGAGCGTGATCCGACATCGGCGCACCGGTCGAAGCCCCGACCAGCCTGTCGTCATCGAAGGCCGCCACCAGCACCGCGCGGTCACTGTCGCGATAGGTCTGCAGATAGGACCGTTCGTAATCCAGATCGCCGTCATAGAGATAGGGCCAGCTGCGGAACACCGCAATACGCAGCCGCGCCACATCGTCCAGCGCTGCGGCAAGCGCGTCGCCTGTCAGCACCTCGACCCGCATCAGGAGACCTGTTTGATCCAGTCCGACAGGTTGTAATAGGTCACCACGCGGGTGATTTCCCCGTCATGGATGGAAAAGAACGACCCCGCCGGCAGACGATAGGTTTGGCCCTTGGCCTCTGGCAGGCCGGGGTCGGTTGCAAGGTAGGTGCCGTTCACCATGAACTCTGCGGCACCGCGCGCGCCATCCTCTGCCTCGAAAAGTACCAGTTCGGTCAACTTTTCATCGTAGCAGCGATCCATATGGGCACAGAATTCTGCAAAAGCCTCGCGTCCGATGCGTACGCGCCCTTCGTTCACGTAATGCGCCACTTCGTCCGCCAGACAGTCGAGCATGCCCGCCGTGTCACCCCGGTTGAAGGCATCAAAATATCGTTGCAGAACTGCCGTGGTCATCAGTGTCCCCACTTTCCTTTGAGTTGATCAAATATCTGGTCCCGCGTCTGACGGTATGCATTCAGCTTGGCCTCACGCGATTCCCCGAGACCCGTCGGGTCCATGATTGGCCAATATTCCACCGAAAGGTGAAAGAGCCGTGTCAGATCCAGCGCCTTGCGCTGCGAGGCGGGCGACATCGCTACAATCAGATCGAAACCTGACAGCGCCTCGCCATGTTGTTCCAGATCGTCAAAGCTCCGAGCCGTGTGGCGCGACAGTTCGACCTCGATCTCTTTACACGCGGCGATCGCGAAACCGTCGATGTCGAGATCGTTGAGCACCCCGACAGATTGCACATAAGTATCAAAGCCATAGAGCTTTTTCATGATCCCCTCTGCCATGGGCGAACGGACGGCATTGTGGTCACAACAGAACAGAACCGATTGCGGCAGTGTGGTTGGCACCCGTCAGCCCCCGAAGTGCAAAACGCAGACAAGGGTGAAAAGGCGCCGCGCGGTGTCGTCGTCAATCTCTGCCTTGCCCTCCAGCCGCTCCTGCAGGATCCGCGCGCCTTCGTTGTGGATGCCGCGACGGGCCATGTCTATGGTTTCGATCTGGCTGGGCGGGAGGTTCTTGACCGCGTCGAAATAGCTTTTGCAGATCTGGAAGTAGTCCTTGACCACCTGCCGGAAGGGCGACAGCGACAAATGGAATTCCGCAGCCTTTTCATGGCTTTCCGTGGCGACATCAAACACGAGCCGCTTTTCCCGGATCGACAGGCCGACGTGGTAAGGCCCGGATGGCATGGTGCGGCCATCCCGGTTTGGCAGCACAAAGGAATTCTGCTCCATCAGATCGAACATGGCCACACGGCGTTCCTGTTCGATTTCAGGCGTCGGCGGCGGAAGACCGGCGTCATCCAGCTCGATATGTGCAATACGGCTCATCGACTGCCCCTTTAGACGATCACATTCCGGGAAAATCCTTAACGCGTTCACATGCCTGGGGCAATTGCGCTGTTTGGCGCTGAGGCACGACGGGTGAAGCGCGCCAGAAATACAGATGGAAATGTTGGAATAGTGCTAGCAAGTCCGGATATTTCTAAAATTTTAAAGCATAAAATCCGAACAATGCCAGAAATAGATAATATGATGAAATTTGTTACGAACTACTTTCTGCGCTCTACTGCCCCGGATCGTTCAGCTTTTGCAGCCTAGCGGTCACTGACAGGCCGTGTGCCTCAAGGCTTTCGGACGTGGCCAGCCGTTCAGCCGCCGGACCGATGGCGCGCAACGCCTCGGGCGTCATGCGGGCCAGTGTGGTGCGTTTGACAAAATCCAGCACCGAAAGCCCCGAGGAAAACCGCGCCGAACGTGCCGTGGGCAGGACGTGGTTTGGCCCGCCGACATAGTCGCCAATGGCTTCGGGCGTCCATTGGCCAAGGAAAATCGCGCCGGCGTGGCTGATCTTTGCGCTCAGCGCATCGGGATCAGCCACGCAGAGTTCCAGGTGTTCCGGGGCAATGCGGTCTGACAGTTGCGCCGCCTCCTCCAGATCACGCACAATGATCACCGCACCAAAGTCGCGCCAGCTGGCCCGGGCAATAGCGCGACGTTCGAGCGTTTCCAGCCGTTTTTCAACCGCTTGCGCGACGTTGTTACCAAAAGCAGCGTCGGTGGTGATCAGGATGGACTGCGCGCTTTCATCATGTTCCGCCTGACTGAGCAGGTCGAGCGCGATCCAATCCGGGTCGTTGTCGCCATCGGCAATGACCAGAATTTCGGACGGGCCGGCGATCATGTCGATGCCGACCTTGCCAAAGACCCGCCGTTTCGCCGCCGCGACAAAGGCATTGCCGGGGCCGGTGATCTTGTCCACTGCCGGAATCGTTTCGGTCCCATAGGCCAGCGCCGCAATCGCCTGCGCGCCACCGATGCGGTAAATTTCGTCCACGCCACTGATCCGCGCGGCCAGCAGGACCAGCGGATTGATCACGCCATCCGGTGTGGGCACAGTGATGCACAGACGCGGCACGCCTGCCACCTTGGCCGGGATCGCGTTCATCAACACCGAAGACGGATAGCTTGCCAGCCCGCCCGGGACATATAGCCCCGCCGCGCCGACCGGCGTCCAGCGCCAACCCAGCGTTGCACCATCGGGATCGGTCCACATGGCATCATCGGGCATCTGGCGCGCGTGATAGGCGCGGATACGTTCGGCGGCCAGTTCAAGTGCCGCGCGGTCGGCGGGCGAGACCTTGGCGATTTCCGCATCGACCTCTTCGCGGCTGAAGGCCAGCCCATCGGCCGTCAGTGTCAGCCGGTCGAATTTGGCGGTGAGGTCCAGAACGGCACGGTCGCCACGGTCGCGGACATCCTGGATGATTCCGGCAACGACAGCGTCGACATCGGGGCTGTCTTCACGCTTGGCATTGAGCAGCGTGATGAAGGACGTTTCGAAATCAGACTGGGTTGTGTCGAGAAAGACCGGCATGGCAGACCCCTTTGCTTTGCCGCGACATAACCTGTGGGGCGGCGAGCCTCAAGATGCGGGCTGGTGCGATCAGTTTGTAGACTTAGGACCGGGGGGCGAGCCCCGGTCCCGTGGAATATTTTCCGGCAGATGAAGCCAAAAGGATCTTGGCGAGGTCCTGCGCGGTTTAGTCCGGATGGCTTGGGGTTTTGCCGGACGGGGCCACGTAGGGGCGCGTCACATCCTTGAGCGTGACATCAAGCGCCTCGACCTGCGCCCGCAGCGCACCGTCGCCCGCAAGGGTCAGCAGGACATTGCCCGAGGCGTCCGGCCCCGGCTCGAACGTCACTGAAAGCAGCGACAGGATGGTATCGCGATCCGAACGGTCGATACCCTGGCTGCCGACGCCCATCACGTTTTCGATCAGCAGAACCGATTGCACGCGTTCAGGTGGGCGCTTGCCGACAGGCCGATCCTCCCACCGCATGCGGTTGACCAGCAGCGCCAGACGGCGGCTTTTCGGCTGCCAGGTCATCTCGGAAATCGGAAAGACCGCGTCCTGCGCAAGGGCCGACAAGATGCCAAGATCCTCGACATCCATGGCGCCGAGGTTCAGCGGGCGGGCGGTGCCGTCTTCAAAGCGTGCATCTTCGGTCATTGGCCTTTCACCCGTTCAATCTTGGCCCCCACGCCAGACAATTTGCGCACCACATGTTCATAGCCGCGATCGAGATGATAGACCCGGTTGACGATGGTTTCCCCCTGCGCGGCGAGCCCGGCAAGGATGAGCGAGACAGACGCCCGCAGATCGGTCGCCATCACCGGCGCGCCCTTGAGCTGCTTGACCCCGGTCACGGTCGCATGACCGCCGTGTACCTCGATCTTGGCCCCCATCCGCATCAGTTCGGGCGCATGCATGAAGCGATTCTCGAAGATCTTTTCCTCAAGGACCGACGTCCCTTCGGCAGTGCAAAGCAGCGCCATCATCTGGGCCTGCAGGTCGGTGGGAAAGCCCGGGAAGGGCTCGGTCGTCACATCGACGGCGCGGATGCTGCCATTCTTGCGCGCAACAGTCAGGCCTTCGGGTGTCTCTGTGACGTTGATGCCCGCCGCATCCAGCTTTTCGCAGAAGGCTGCCAGCAGGTCGATCCGCCCGCCCAGCAGCGTCACCTCACCACCGCAGATCGCCGGGGCCAGCATGTAGGTGCCAAGTTCGATGCGGTCGGTCACAACCCGGTGAGTCGCCCCACCAAGACGATCGACGCCCTGAATGGTGATCGTATGCGTCCCCTCGCCTTCGATCTGCGCGCCCATCTTGCGCAGGCACTGGGCCAGATCGACGATTTCGGGTTCGCGCGCGGCGTTGCGGATTTCGGTTGTGCCTTTGGCCAGCGTCGCCGCCATCAATGCGTTTTCCGTGGCCCCGACCGAGGCAATCGGGAAATCAATGATTCCCCCCCGCAGCCCGCCCGCAGGTGCCTTGGCATGCACATAGCCGTCGCGCAGATCCAGCTCTGCCCCTAACGCCTCAAGCGCCTTGAGGTGCAGGTCCACAGGCCGCGCACCGATCGCGCAACCGCCGGGAAGCGACACAATAGCATGGCCGTCCCGAGCGAGCATCGGCCCCAAGACAAGGATCGAGGCGCGCATCTTGCGCACGATGTCATAGTCGGCGATGTGGTTGTGGATATTGTGGCTCGACAGGGCGAGGACCTGGCCATCCTGAAGGCTCTGTACCTCGGCACCCAGCGATTGCAGCAGAGTGGTCATGGTACGGATGTCCGACAGGCGCGGCGCATTGGTCAGCGTCAGCGGTTCATCGCTGAGCAGCGTGGCGGGCATAAGGGTAAGGCAGGCGTTTTTCGCGCCTGCGATGGGGATCTGGCCGGACAACGGCCCGCCCCCCGTGACGATGATCGAATCCATGCCTGTTTATCCTTTGTCTTTCTCCGCGCCCTCGGGCTGCGGCTTTTCGCCTGTCCGGGCCCGGGACTGCGCCTTGCGGCGTGCCAGATTCGCCTTGAGCGCGCTTTTGAGGCGTGCATCACGGTGGTCTTTGGGTGTTTTCGGCGGGCGTTGTTTCTGCTCCATGGCCTCTCTGTAACGCAGAGGGCAAAAAGCGTCCAGATTGCCCTTGCACCGAATGGGAATTGCGTCTAATCACCCGCCACGCCAACAAGGCGACAGATGCTGTGGTAGCTCAGTGGTAGAGCACACCCTTGGTAAGGGTGAGGTCGAGAGTTCAATCCTCTCTCACAGCACCATCTTTTTCCCTTCAATATCAAAAAGATGCAGTGTATCAGTGGCTTGGATGACGCTCGGTTCTACACCGAGGTTCCACACCACCATGGTTCTGCACATATCCCGCCCCCACAAATACCCGAAGACCGGCGTCTATTGTTTCCGGCAGAAAACCCCTGCCGACCTGCGCAAGGTCTATGGAAAGTCGGAGATCAGTTGGTCGTTGAAGACCAAGAATGAGGACGAGGCGAAGCTTCGACACGTTGAGGCGCTTCGCAAACAGGCACTCGTTTGGCGAACCCTCAGGACCGCATCGGGATCGATTCCGCACAAAAATCTCGTGGCAATTGCAGGAGGTTTCTACCGTTCGCTGGTGGCGATGATCGAAGATGAACCCGGTGAATCCTCAATCTGGACCACGATGATCGACAAGTTCTCTGACGAGGAGCCGAGTGCTGACGCCCTCGAAAAGTGGTTCGGGCCAGACGCCGACCGGTTGCTGCGTGAAGAAGGGGTGTCAGCCGATGCCTACAGCCGTGCCCGCCTGTGCGAAGAGTTGCACAAGGTCTGGCTGCAATGGTCAGGTTTCCAGTTGCGGCGTTCAGAGGGCGATTACAGCCCCGACCCGAAGGCTGACAGATTTCCCCCTAAGGAGACCCTGCACATGCCCGCAGAGGCGTCTTCGGTGACTGAAACAACCATCTCCGTCTCAGGCTTGTTCAACCTCTGGGAGCGTGATCACCTTGCCAACGGAAAGCCGCAGAAAACCGTCGATGACTTCCGGCAGAAGATCGGTGACCTTACGGCCTTTCTTGGCCACGATGACGCGCAGCAGGTGTCGGCACGTTCGTTCCAGAGATGGCCACTGTGACCTTTTACCCAGCGCCATTCGACGGCCTGCCGTTCGGTGGCACCTTGGAGGCGTTTCCATAGGTCGCCGTTGTCAGGCGCCTTGCCGTCGCTTTTGCGCCATCCCCGTTTTTCCCACCCCGGCAGCCATTCGGTGAAGCCCTTCAGGACGTGCTGTGAACTGCTGATGATGGTAATGGACAGGCTGGCCAAATACCTAACTCCATATGTCCTGCGACGAATGTCAGTCCGTTCAGCGCTGACATAAGTTCCGCACGGTTGTTCGATGTAATTTATTTTACGGCTCGGTGCCGTTCCTCCTGGGCTATAATCGTTCCTGTTTCGTTCAGGTGGAGCGCGACGCTGCCCCAGCCACCGGGACCGGGGTTCGATGTCGGCTTCGGCCAAACGCTCGGTGTATCGAATGGACAGATATTGCCCGTCCCACTGCCCGGCAGGGTTTTGCGTAGCAATGCCCGAGAGGGGGCGGTCCACCGTGCAGCGCGCCAGCGAAAAGCCCTCGCGCTTCAGCTGATGCCAAGCCTTGCGAACCCCATGGGCCTGGTAGCTCTCATCCCAGACCCGTTTGATCACCGGGCAAAGCTCTCGGTCCCGCTGATGGCGCGCCGAAGCTTTGCTAGGGTCCGTGCAGCACGCCAGATGGTGATAATATGTCCCCTCCCGGCAGATTGCTGCGCAATCGCCTGCCGGGCAATGAATGAAGGCAATCACCGCTTCAGTGGGCGGTCGAGTTCCGCCTAGGCAAAATACGCCGAAGCCTTGCGGAGGACCTCATTGGCCTGGCGTAGTTCGCGAACCTCACGTTCCAGAGCCTTGATCCGATCCCGTTCCTCAGTCGTCGCGCATGCCGCTGTCCTTCTCGGCCTGCTTGACCCATTCGCGTAAGGTCTGCGGAATACATCCGATCTTCGGTGCAATGGCCGCAATCGCGCCCGCCTGCGTTTCCTACGAGCGTTGATGGTCGAAGATCATCCTGACCGAACGCGCGCGAACCTCAGGCGAGTAGCGATTTGCCATTTTGTTTTTCGTCATAACCGTCATCCTTACTTAAGTTGACGGTCTCCGACAGACCCGGGGCGATTCATTACGCAGGCCGAAGCCGGTCATTCTACTTCGCGAGCCCTAAATCTTCTTTCGACACCACATCAGTGCCTCGATGAGCTGTGATCCATTTGTTCAGCGTCGACATCCCGACACCAAGGTCGTCAGCCACCTGTTTGCGCATAAGCCCACTTGTCAGCGCGATCCACACAACATCTTGCCGGAATTCGTCCGTCTGTTTCAGTCCCATCGTCAGTCTTCTTTGTTGCAGTAAATGCTATCAAAGGAGCGGCATCAAACCGCGACAGGTCCACGCTGCAATTTCACGATACAATTTCTGTCAGATCATCGAACAAAATCAGATACTTCATACTTGATCAGGGCGCGCTAAAGAAGCGATCCACCAGCGTCGCGGCAATTGTCCGAGAAACGCTCATACTCGGATGATTCGCATCGAAAAGCGTCGGCGCACCATCCAGCACAAGATGGCAGTCTGCACCCGGGCAGATGATCGGCGCGGGATCAAAGATGACCGCACCATCCAGCTTTTTCAGATAGGTCATCATCGGGCTATGGATGGGTTCGAACGCGCTGAATGGAAACACCTGCTCGCCGCCTCTAGCCAAGTAAGCCGGAACACTGACGCCCGGCGTAGGAAGCTGTGCGACCACAATGACGTAAAGCCCATTTTCTGCCAGCCGCTCCACGGTTTCGGCAAAGCGCGATTGAAAGCCCGGCTTCTTGAGGGCGGTATCGAACCGAAGCGTTAGAATGACAGTTCGGATATTGGACGCAGGATCAATTAGAAATTTTATCACTTCTTCATTATGTTCATCGCAGAGTGGGCGTTTTTCTCTTTTGAATCCTATTACGGGCGGGCACCCGGAATAGGTGATCTGCCGCACAGGAATCAGTTCACTAAGCGCGTAGCTTAGTTCCACACCATGGCTATCGCCCCAAACTGCAGTGAAGGGGATGCCATCCCCCAGCGTACACGCCTCAGATGGCGGCGCTATACCGGATTTGGGGTGGCAACGCTCTCGCTCGGGACTAACATCGTCAATTGCGGCGCCGAAGCGGGCGATATCGTCTGAGAAACGCTCAGGCCAGCCATCGGTCTTGTGGATTCCAATGGCCAGAACGGTCACTGCGGCCATACCGATGGCAGACCCTGCCATTATGCTCCGACGTGGCACGCGGATTTTGTCACGGAATGGCAGCTCGATAAAGCGCCATGACAGCCATGCCATCAGAATGGAAATAACGACCACTGCGGATTGCGAGGCCAAGCCGTTCAGCCAGCCCCCATCGCGGGCGAAGACTATGAGCGGCCAGTGCCAAAGGTAGAGCGAATAGGAAATTAGACCGATCCAGCGGATCGGTCGCCAGCCAAGGATGGCTCCAGCCCGCGTTCCCTCCCCGCACAGGATTACCATTACAGCCCCCAGGACCGGCACCGCCGCGACCGTTCCGGGGAACGCCATATCGCTGTCGATCAGCACCACACCCGCGAGTATCAGGCCAATTCCAAGGGTTGTCAGGATCTCGCACGCCAATCGGCTACCCGGACGAGATGGTATTCCGACGGCGATGAGCGAACCTGCGGACAGCTCCCATGCTCGAGTCGGTAAGAGGTAAAAGGAAGACTCCGGATAACTTTGCGTCAGGATCGCGCAGAACGCGAACGACACGGCGGTTAAAAAAAACAGAACGAATTTTAGAAACTGGGGGGCTAGCCGTAGCACCAATATAAGGATGATCGGGGCAAATATGTAGAATTGTTCTTCGACGCCAAGAGACCACGTATGCAACAGTGGTTTTTCTTCGGCCAGTGGCGAAAAGTACCCCGATTGCAGCCAGAGGACGATGTTTACAACAAAAAATATCGCCCCTATTACCTGTGCCGGGAGCAGTCGCAATTCGCTTGGCAACAAAAAAAAGAGAGAGCCCAGGATGACGAAAGCGATTAGGGCAAAAAGGGCGGGTATGATACGGCGCAGGCGCCTCTCGTAAAAGTCTAGAAAGCTGAAGCGACCATCTCGGGCCTCTTCATAAATGATGGTTGTAATAAGATATCCGCTAATCACGAAAAATACGTCGACACCGATGAACCCGCCCTTGATGCCAGAAAATCCGGCATGGAACAGGACCACGGGAAGGACTGCAATCGCACGTAATCCGTCGATGTCGGATCTATACTTCACTCAACGATCATCCTCATCCGAACCGAAAGGAATACAACTCTGAAACTGACAGTCCCCAGACGCAAGGCCTCCTGCTACACTGTGGCATTTATTTGAGCAATCGATGATTGGGCTTGCTGTGCCTACGTTTTGGCCCTGTCGCGCTTGGATGCTGCTGCTTTGATAGCTGTCCGTTGTCAGGGTTCTGGCACCAATAGCAGCTTGAATTAAGGGAGATAGCCTGCCTCATCTCATAGGCTAACTGCTCACTCCCGGCATCTGGTGGATCGGAGTGAAGATGAAACGAACTGGCCCTGAAGTCGCTGTCTTGGATGAGTATTCGCAGGATCTTAGTCCCCCGAGCGTTTTCAGCCTTCGGGCGAAGTTGCAGGCAACAATGAAGTCGCAACGCAGGCAGCACGGCGGCTCGCCGCTGGGTCCATGTCGTCGGCTCCTTCCCAGAAGGTCGTTCAGGACGATGTTGTCGAGAATGTTCCCCGCGACCAGACGCTCCGGCTTGCTGTTCTTGTCTTCGGGTGCCTTGAGAGCGAGGCACTGTCCGCTGGCGATCGCGGGGCACATCCACGCCACCATACCTGGCCTTCAGCTTGTCCCTTGCGCCCAGGCTAACGGAATGTTTGCAACATCTCTGCCTCTTGTTCCTTGCTCACCTGTCCTCTCGGCCGACTGCTTCGCAATCGCCTGCCGGGCAGCGGAAAATTTGCGGCTCAGTGAAGCGGTTTGTCGTCAGTCGTTTGCTCGTGCGTGTTTTGGCAGACTGTACATTAGACTGATGGACCTGCGGGGGCAGGTCACAAAGCTATGTAAGCGCCAGCGTGCTGAAATATCTTCCGGCCCATAGGGTACCGCGCGCGACTTCCAGATCTACGATAGCATCGGGATTTTACTGATCGAGGTTCAGGAGGTGCAGGAACTCATCAAAAGCACCAGAAAAGCGCCCAATAAAAGTATGGGCCCAAGATCAAAACCTGCCGCTTAGCCGTTAAAAACAAGGATAAACTGGTGCGGGTGGCCGGACTCGAACCGGCACTCCGTGAGGAAAGGGTGTTTGAGACCCTCGCGTCTACCATTCCGCCACACCCGCACGTGGCACGGTTTATGTCCCCGCAGAGAAACCGTCAAGCGGGTTACACGCCGCTTGTGTAAGACTTATCCGTAGGCGCCTTAATACCGCCGGAAGGTCCCGCTGTGCAGAAATCTCCGCCAAGGCTTGACCCCCCGCGCCGCCCATGGTCTGACGCTGGGGAACGCTGAACGAGGGCCTGATGCTGCACCGCCTTTATACCCGCATGCTGTCTATGGCCGATCATCCCCATGCGCTCTGGGTGCTGGCCGCTGTGGCTTTTGTGGAAAGCTCGGTCTTTCCGATTCCACCTGACGTGCTGATGATTCCGATGATCCTTGCCCGTCCCAGCCGGGCCTGGCTGATCGCGGGCGTGGCGATGGTCGCTTCGGTAATGGGTGGCATGCTGGGATATGCCATCGGTTATTTCTTTTACGAACAGATCGGGGCGCCAATCCTTCAATCACTGGGCAAAGGCGACGCCGTCGAGGCCTTTAGCACGCGGTTCAACGACTTTGGTTTCTGGGCCGTTTTGGTCGCCGGGATCACGCCGTTTCCGTACAAGGTCATCACCATCATGTCGGGCTGGACGGCGATGCCGCTGGGCACATTCATCGTCACGTCGATCATCGCGCGGGGGGCGCGGTTCTTTATCGTGGCGGGCTTGCTGCGGGTCTTTGGCGCCCCGGCGCGGGCCTTTATTGAAAAGCGGCTGGGTCTGGTCTTTACCGTCTTCCTCGTTCTGCTTGTGGGCAGCTTCTATCTGGTGCGTTACCTATGAGCCGAAAACTTCTCATTCTGATCGCCACTGTCGGATCTGCCGCCCTGCTGATGGGCGCGCTTGGGTTTCAGTACATCGGCGGCCTGCCACCGTGTAAATTGTGCTACTGGCAGCGATATCCTCATATGGCCGCCGTCGTGATCGGCGTGGCCGCCGTGTTCCTGCGCAGCCGACTGCTGCCGGTATTGGGCGCGCTGGCGGCGCTGGCATCGGCGAATGTCGGAGTTTACCACACCGGGGTCGAGCGCGGCTGGTGGGAAGGTCCGACCACCTGCACTTCTGGCCCGATCAGCGGGTTGTCGACCGATGCGCTGCTCGATCAGATCATGGCCGCGCCGATGGTGCGCTGCGATGACATCGCCTGGCAAATGTTGGGCCTGTCGATGGCAAGCTGGAACGCCATCGCATCGCTTGCCCTTGCGCTGATCTGGATAGCGGCGGCCCGTCGGGAGGCCTGACCCCCTTTCGGCACGACGGTTTTCAGGCTCCCATGCGCATCCTATCAGGCTGACGGGCCATGCTACGGCACATGCCTCCTCCCCTTTGCCCGCCAGATCTGCTAGACCGCGCGGCAAATATCCGAAATCTCGCTTCTCAGGAGTCCTACATGCAGACCAAACGCATCCTTCTCGTCGGCGCCCCTGTGGACAGCGGAAAGACCCGCCTTGGCTGCCTCATGGGGCCTGACGCCTATCGCACCGCCCGGCTAGGGGGCGCACTGAGTGATCTGGGTCACGAGGTCAGCGATCTGGGCAATGTGAGGCCTGATGCCACGGATGTCGCCCCGCGGCCCGGCCTGCATGAATTGCCGTTGACCATCGGTTGGACCTCGGCGCTCAGCCGCGCGGCAAGCGAAGCCATGGCGCAGGGAATGCCGATTTTCATGGGTGGCGATCACGCGCTGTCGCTGGGCACGGTGCACGGTGTGGCCGCCCATGCCGCCGCGACGGGCCGTCCTCAGTTTGTGCTGTGGCTTGATGCCCACAGCGATTTCCATACGCTTGAGACGACGGATTCTGGCAACCTGCACGGCACGCCACTGGGCTATCTTACCGGACGGTCGGGGTTTGACAGCTTTCCGCCTGTGCCCCACCCGATTCCCGAAGATCAAGTCTGCATAATAGGCCTGCGTTCGGTCGACACCGCCGAACGCAATATGCTGGAAAAGACCGCCATCCGCCGCCACGACATGCGCGACATCGACGAGAACGGCATCGCCAAACTGCTGGGCGGATTTCTCGACATTGTGGCCGCCGCCGGTGGCGCGCTGCATGTATCGCTTGATGTGGATTTCCTCGACCCCTCCGTGGCACCTGCTGTCGGCACAACGGTTCCGGGCGGGGCGACGGTGCGTGAGGCGCATCTGGTGATGGAGATGCTGCACGACAGCGGTCTGATGACGTCGCTTGATCTGGTCGAACTGAACCCGATGCTGGACGACCGGGGGCGTACGGCGCAGCTTATGGTCGACCTTGCGGCCTCGGCCCTGGGCCGACGCGTATTCGACCGTCCTACCCCGCGCGGATTATAAAACCCGACGCCCCCGGGGTTTCATCTGCCAAAAATTCTCCGGGGGGCAGCGCTCCTGCCGCTCCCAAAGCCCGCGCAGGCGCGAAATGTCAGAGCGCCTGAAGCCCGCCGCGGAACCGTCGCATGTTCGCCTGATATCCAAGAGCCGACTTGCGCAACGCTTCGATCGCCGCTTCGTCCAGCGGGCGGATCACCTTGCCCGGCACGCCCATCACCAGCGATCCATCGGGGATCACTTTGCCTTCGGTGATCAGCGACCCGGCCCCGATCAGGCAGTTTTTACCAATCTTCGCGCCATTCAGAATGGTCGCGCCCATACCGATCAGCGAATTTTCACCAATCGTGCAGCCGTGCAGCATGACCTTGTGCCCGATGGTGCAGCCCGCGCCGATCACCAGAGGGTACCCCATGTCGGTATGGCAGACGACGTTTTCCTGCAGATTGCTGCCCGCACCGATGCGGATTTCTTCGTTGTCGCCACGCAGGGTGGACCCGAACCAGACCGACGCGCCGGGTTCCAGTACCACGCGCCCGATCACATTCGCATCCGGTGCGATCCATGTATCCTCGGCAATCTCGGGTGTCTGGCCGTCAAGGCTGTACAAAGTCATGGCTGTCCCTCATCGAATTCGTGCTGAAGCTTGCGTACATGGGCATTAAGTCCGGGCTGCTGGCTGCGGCGCAGCCGTGCGGCGGTGACGATGCTTTTCAGATGCGCCTCTGTCGTGTCGAGATCGTCGTTCACCAGTACAAAGTCATAACCGTCCCAGTGGCTGATCTCGTCCCAGCTTTTCTGCATCCGCTTGGCGATCGTGTCGTCGGTGTCCTGCCCGCGCGCCATCAGCCGCCGACGCAGCTCAATGATCGAGGGTGGCAGCAGAAAGATCGACAGGGTGTGCAGCCCCAGATCCGAGTTTCTAATCTGCTGAGCTCCCTGCCAGTCGATGTCGAACAGCACGTCCTGCCCGGCCTCGATCGCCTTGCGCACGGGTTCCTTGGGCGATCCGTAGAAATTACCAAAGACATGCGCATGTTCCAGCATGCCGCCGTTGGCCACCTGCTTCTTGAAGTCCGAGTCGGTCAGAAAATGATAGTCTTCACCATCGACCTCGCCGGGGCGGGGCGCACGAGTGGTGGCCGAGACGGAAAAGACGATGCGTTCGTCCCAATCCCGCAGCCTGCGCGCCAATGTCGATTTCCCCGCGCCCGAAGGCGAGGACAGGATGATCAGAAGGCCGCGCCTGTCGCTCATGTCTTACTCCACATTTTGCACTTGTTCGCGCATCTGGTCGATAACGGTCTTGAGGTCCAGCCCCACCCGCGTCAGCGGCGCGGACTGCGCCTTGGAACACAGGGTGTTGGCCTCGCGGTTGAATTCCTGCATCAGGAAATCGAGCTTGCGCCCCACCGGCCCGGGCTGATCCAGCAAATCGCGTGCCGCGTCCACATGGGCGCGCAAGCGGTCAAGTTCTTCGGTCACATCCGCCTTGACGGCGATCAGCGCCAGTTCCTGAGACACCCGCTGTGGGTCGGCACCTTCGGTGTTGTCCATGACCCGTGCCAGCGCCGCGCGCAGCTTCTGGCCCTGTTCGTCGCGGCGCGCGTCTATCTGGTCGGCCGCCGCGCGGGTCAGCGCATCAATTTCGTCCAATTGCGAGGACAGGATCGTCTGCAGCGCCTGCCCTTCAGTCTTCCGCATGGCTATGAACTGGTCCAGCACCTGCGCGAATTCGCTTAGCAACTGAGTGCACAATGCCTTGGTGTCCGTTTCGGTCGCGCTGGCGTCAAGGATACCACGCAGGCCGACAATCTGTGCGGCTGTAGACGGCGCAAGCGACAACCCGCGGCCCATTGCCTGCTCTTCAATCTTTGTCATGGCATCCAGAACGATGGCAAGAAACGGCTCGGACAACTGCAGACCAGTATCTTCGCCCGTGCCCTGAAGCCGTAGTGTTATAGTAACGTTGCCGCGCGTAAGCTCTGTGGAGGCTGCGGCCTTGAGCCCCGGTTCGAGGCCGTCGATCCAGTCCGGCACGCGGATGCGAAGATCCAGCCCCTTGCCGTTGACACCGCGCATGTCCCAAGTCCAGCGCAGGCTTTCACGCCCGCCAGCCGCCCCTGCAAATCCCGTCATTGACTGCCGCATGCACACCTCCGGGATTTTCCCTAGTCAACCGCCCCTCACAAATCAAGCGCTTGTCATTCTGCAGCCTGCCGACCCGCGCACGTTAACCAATTGGGTCAAATTGAGGCGAATTTAGGACCAACCTGCGGTATTAAGGTTTTAGTAAGGAATGTGAAGGCACGTAGTTAAGAACCGTTAAGCACGGTGGAGACTGCGCCCGCTCAGGAGCAGAAAGATGTTTGGTTTCGGAAGAGACGAAAAAAATGTGGTGTCGATGATGACCCGTGAAAATGAACGACGTATGGCACCGCTTCGCGAAGTTGAGTCATACTGGCATTCGCTTTGCGGCGTGGACACCATTCCTGTTCGCAGCCAGATCGACCCACGCGGAATCGAGGGCGCGCTTGAATATGCCTTTCTGGCGGAGCGCATCGCCCCCGGGATGGCCAAGATCCGCGTCGCGGGATCGCACCTGTCGGACCTGATGGGGATGGAAGTATCGGGCATGCCGATGAGCAGTCTGTTTGCACCCGAGGCGCGCGAGGCATTGGCGCGGGATGTGACGCGGCTTTTTGCAGAACCCGCCATTCTACGGGCGCAGCTGCGCGCTGAAGACGGTTTCGGCAAGCCCGAGATCAGCGGCCAGCTGCTTTTGATGCCGTTGCGCTCGGACATGGGGGATGTGAGCCGGGCAATAGGTTGCCTGATTACCCGAGGCCGCATCGGCCGGGTGCCACGGCGCTTTTTGCTGGACCATATCGAGGTGACACCAGTGTTCGAAAATGACGTGGCGGCCCCTGCGCCCGAAGTCACGCCGACGCGCCCCACCGAAGACTATCTGAAGCCCCGCACACCCCGGGCCGGTCAGTTTGACGAACCCGCAGCGCCCTTTACGACCGAGCGACGCAGCCCCAAGCGGCCAGATCTGCGTATCGTGGTCTCGAACGACATCTGAACCGGTATTATTCCGGAAACAGAAAGGCCGCCGTGGTTTTCCACAGCGGCCTTTTTCGTGAACTGAAATCCGTTCACTCGGCAGCGAGCAGACTTATCTTGTGTTCCGAGATCACGTCGCGAAATTCCGGCGTCATATTGGCATAGGCCAAGATCGCGCGCAGCATACCTTCTTTAGATCCGCAGTCATACCGCTGGCCGCTAAATCGATACCCGGACAGACCGATACGCGGCGTCGCACGCGAGATGGCGTCTGTCAGCTGGATCTCTCCACCTGCACCGGGTTCCTGATCACGCAGGTCGTCAAAGATTGATCCATCAAGCACGTAGCGTCCAACCACCGCCTGCCGCGATGGGGCATCGGCGGGAGCGGGCTTTTCGACCATGCCGTCAGCCCAAAGCACCTTGTCGTCGCGCCCGGTCACCGACAGGATGCCATAGCTTTTTACAGCATCCGGATCGACCTGCATCGTGGCGACCATGTGCCCCGCACCACCTTGTGCATAGGCCTCGATCATCTCGGAGAGGCAGCCGATTTCACCTAAAATCAGATCATCCGGCAAGACGACGGCGACGGGCCCAGGCAGCGCGTCCTCAGCCGCGCAAAGAACTGCGTGGCCAAGGCCGAGAGGTTCGTCCTGCATGACAAAGCGCACGTCTATCTTGTCCGTATCGAGCGCGTTTTCAACCAGACGGTCGGCCACGTCATGCTTGCCCTTGGCACAAAGCTGTTCGTGCAGCACCGCGTCATGCGTGACGTATTTTTCGATGGCCCCCTTTGACGGGTGACTGACAAAAATCATCCGTTCGATTCCGGCGGCGCGCGCTTCGTCGATGGCAAACTGGATCAGCGGACGGTCCAGCACGGGCAGCAGTTCTTTCGGCGTGGCCTTGGTCGCCGGAAGGAAACGGGTCCCCAAACCCGCAACCGGAAAAATGGCGGTGCGTACAGGCAGAGGTGTTGCAATTACTTTCGGTTCCATTTGGTTCGGTTCTCCTGAACAGAAGTGCGCGCTGGAAGTTTTCGCCGCAGCGCAGCATTGCTTGTAAACCTATCCATACTTGCGCATGAGTCAAAAGGTCTTCGTTGCCGTTTCAACGCGCTAACAGGTGCAGAGTTCCTGACCTTTCAGACACACTTAGTTTTCAGTGGCTTGCACGCGATGGCGCCTTTCTGCGGCGTTTCCCGGCAAAGCTGGAACACGCACAGGATGTTGAATCCGAAGCCCGTTTTTGTGATAAATTCTCGGAAATCCGATGACTAACGCCCTGACTTCGGGCAGCGGAGCCGACATACCGCACAAAATTCACGCAATTGCCGTCTGGCACTGGACGACAGGTGAAAGTCGTCCATGTCATGGTAGACTGGTTGCGATGTACGCCTAGTTCTTAGGCAGTATGACTTCGTGACAGCAGGCGAAACGCCAGAGATCAAGGAACAGAATGGACGGAGACAGATTGGAGAATTCAATCACACCGACATCAAACGTCGGATCAGCGCGCGTGCATGCCCATCCCTACGGACGGGTGGCGGTTCTGGGCACAGGCAGCTGGGGTACGGCGCTTGCCATGGTTGCGGCCACCGCGGGCCGTGAGGTGCGGCTATGGGGGCGACGCCAGCAACTGAGCGATGCGGTCGAGGCGACAAGGATCAACGCGGAATACCTGCCCGATGTGCCACTGCATGACAGTATTTTCGTGACCAGCGAGCTGTCCAAGGCGCTGGAAGGTGCACAGGCGGTACTGATCGCGACGCCATCGCGCACACTCCGTGAACTTTGCGGCTCGATCCGCCCGCACCTGCCCAAAGGCATCCCGCTTGCGCTGTGCTGCAAGGGTATCGAACGGGGCACAGGATTCCTGCTGTCGCATCTGGTCTCCGAGGAACTGCCCGGCCATCCGGTTGGCGCCTTGTCCGGCCCGACCTTCGCCAGAGAAACCGCGCTTGGGCATCCGACAGCAGCGACCATCGCCTTTCCCTTTACCTACGAAGACCGGCTGGACCCGGCCAAAAGCCCGGCTGCACGGTTGGCGGTGTCAATGTCCTCAGCCGCGTTCCGGCCCTATGTGTCTGACGACCCGGTGGGCGTCGAGATCGGCGGCGCGGTCAAGAACGTGATAGCCATCGCTTGCGGCATGATGACTGGTGCCGGCTTTGCCGAAAACACCCGTGCGGCATTGATCACCCGTGGCATCGACGAGATGAAGTTCCTGGCCGAGGCCCTGGGCGGGCGACGCGAAACCGTGACTGGCCTGTCCGGCGCGGGTGATCTGACGCTTACCTGTTCCAGCATGACCTCGCGCAACATGTCGCTGGGGGTGCAGCTGGGAAAGGGTATTCCCCGGAACAAGTGTTTTGACGGGCGCGATGTCGTGGTCGAAGGCGAGGTAAACGCAGTTTCGGTCGTCGATCTGGCCCGTCGCATCCGCGTCCGCATGCCGATTTGCGAGGCGGTACACGCCATCCTATATGAACAGGCTGACCTGGCGACCGCCTTTTCCGACCTCTGGGCGCGGCCCATCGAATCAGAACCCCGGACGCTGGACATTGAATTGGCCCATCCGACAACACTGCGAGAGACATGATGACCCTGCATACCCCCGTGACCGCCGTACCGATCAACGCTCGAAAATTCGTTCTGGCAACCGATCTGGACGGAACCTTCCTTGGTGGATCGGAGGCCGAGCGCAAGACGCTCTATGACTGGATCGAGGCGAACCGCGACACCATCGGCCTGATCTTTGTCACCGGACGCGACCCAAAGTTCATCGGCGAATTGTGCGGCAGCGGCGTGCCGTGGCCGGAATACGTGATCGGTGACGTGGGCACGACAATCGCAAGGGTGCACAACCGCGTGATCGAACCCATCGTGCCGCTGGAAGAGGATATCGCGAGCCGCTGGGGCAACGCCGGTGACGCGGTCCGCGCAGCGCTGCACGGGCATCCAGGCCTTACCCTGCAACCGACCGAGTTCCGCTACCGGGTGAGCTATAATCTGCATCCCGGCAGCTTTGATGCCGCCGCCCACGAAATCGTCGAAAAACTGGGCCATGACACGCTGGTTTCGGATAACAAGTATTTCGACGTACTGCCCCGGGGGGTCAGCAAAGGCCCGTCCCTACAGCGGCTGGTCACGCATCTGGAAATCCCGCCCGAACTGGTACTGGCAGCCGGTGATACGATGAACGATCTGTCGATGCTGCAATGCGGCCTTCCGGCTGTTGCGGTCGGCGGATCGGAACCGGACCTGCTTTCACGCGTTAAAGATTTGACGCAGGTCCACAAAGCGACCGCTATTGGTGCGGCCGGTATTCTGGAAGCCGTGGCCGTACGCAACCTACATCCGACCCCGAAAGGAGACTGATATGCCCAGCGATCTCGTGATCGTCTATCACCGTCAACCCTATGAAGAGGTGGAGGAAAATGGCAAGATCGTCTTCAAGGAAAACAAAAGCCCCAATGGTATCGTTCCCACCTTGAAAAGCTTTTTCGGAGCGGTGGACAACGCCGCCTGGGTAGCCTGGAAACAAGCCGAGGATACCGCAAACCCCGGATTTGAGCGCGTCATCGAGATCGAAGACAGCTTTGGCAAATACACTGTGTCGCGGCTACCGCTCACCGAGGCGCAGGTCAAAAGCTTCTACCATGTCACCTCGAAAGAGGCATTCTGGCCGATTCTTCACGGTTTCAAGGAAAAGTACAATTACGACCCCGTCGACTGGCCGACCTTCCGCGAGGTGAACTGGGCCTTTGCCGAAGCCGCCGCCGCCGAAGCAGCCGAGGGCGCATCCGTCTGGGTGCACGACTACAATCTGTGGCTGGTGCCGGGGTATCTGCGCCAGTTACGCCCTGATGTGCGGATTTCATTCTTTCATCACACCCCCTTCCCGTCTGCGGACATGTTCAACGTCCTGCCATGGCGCGGAGAGATCATCGACAGCCTGCTGGCCTGCGATGTGGTCGGCTTTCACATCCCGCGCTATGCGGCAAACTTTGTTTCGGTCGTGCGGTCCCTGCGCGATGTCGGTCCGGTGCCGCGGGTCAAGGTGGATCCGGACTTTATCTCTGAAGGATCGGCGCTTAGCGACAGGACCGTACCCGTCGCGATCCACCTTGAGGATTCCAACAACCACGTTGTGCATCTGGGCACGACCCCGGTTGGCGTGAACACGAGCTATATCAATGAGGTCGCCGGACGCGAGGACACGGCGGCCCGAGCCAAAGCCATCAAGGAGGAGCTGGGCGGCGCCCAGCTGATCCTGTCGGTCGGTCGGACAGATTACACCAAGGGCGGCGCGGATCAGCTGCTGGCGTTTGAACGCCTGCTGGAACGACAGCCGGAACTGGTCGGAAATGTCCGACTGCTGCATGTCTCGGTCAGCGCAAACCGTAACATGAGCGTCTATCGCGACATTCAGGAAGAGATCGAACAGATCGCCGGTCGGATCAATGGCCGGTTTGGCACGTTCACATCGACCCCGGTCACGCTGATTTCCCGTGCCATTCCGTTTGAAACACTGGTGGCGTATTATCGTGCCGCCGATGTGGCCTGGATCACGCCACTGGCGGACGGGATGAACCTTGTGGCCAAGGAATTCGCAGCTTCGCGCACAGATGGGGATGGAGTTCTGATCCTGTCGGAATTCGCCGGCGCCGCGATCGAGCTTGGTTCGGCAATCCTGACCAATCCCTATTCCAACCGATCCATGGACCACGCGATCGAACTGGCGCTGACCATGGACGAAGACGAGCGGCGCGGCCGGATGAAAGAGCTGCGGCGGATGGTTGAGAAGTACGACACCAAGGCCTGGGCCCGCAATCAACTGGTGCTGCTGTCGCCCGAGAAATTTGCCAAGACGAAAGATACGGCTGCGGCCTGATCTTTCGCCCTATCGGCTTCCAGACGTAAAAAACCGGCCCTTTGCGGGGGCCGGTTTTTCCTGTTTTTAGCGCTGAAGTTCAGCCGTTGGCAGCCGCCGCATCCGTCCGGCGCGCGGTCAGTTCTTCGGCCACGAGGAACGCGAGTTCCAGCGCCTGTGACGCATTCAGGCGCGGATCGCAGGCGGTGTGGTAACGGTCGCTCAGATCCTCGTCCGTCACGGCACGTACGCCGCCGGTGCATTCGGTCACGTCGTCGCCGGTCATTTCGAAATGAACGCCGCCCGGGATTGTGCCTTCGGCGTTGTGGACGCCAAAGAATTCGCGAACCTCGCGCAGGACCAGATCGAAGGGCCGTGTCTTGTAACCCGAAGAGCTCTTGATCGTATTGCCGTGCATCGGATCGCAGACCCAGGTGACATTGGCCCCCTCTTCGCGCACCGCCTTGATCAGGCGGGGCAGGTTCTCACCCACCTTGCCCGCGCCGAACCGTGCGATCAGCGTCAGTTTGCCCGCCTCGTTGGTCGGGTTGATCTTGTTCATCAGCACCTTGAGATCGTCGGCGGTGGTCGTCGGGCCGCATTTGAGGCCGACCGGATTGATCACACCACGGGCGAATTCCACATGCGCGCCGTCGGGCTGGCGCGTGCGGTCGCCGATCCAGATCATGTGGCCGGAACCTGCCAGCCACTTGCCAGAGGTCGAATCCAGACGGCACAGCGCCTCTTCGTACTCCAGAAGCAGGGCTTCGTGGCTGGTGTAGAAATCCACGGTCTTGAGGTTGTGGTTGCTCTCGCTCTCAAGCCCCGCCGCCTTCATGAAGTCGAGAGTATCGGAAATCCGGTTCGCCATGTCGCGATATTTGGCGGCCTTTTCACCTTCGGTAAAGCCGAGCGTCCATGAATGCACTTCGTGGATATCGGCATAGCCCCCGGTCGAAAAGGCGCGCAGCAGGTTCAGCGTCGCCGCCGCCTGGGTGTAGGCCTGCAACATCTTGCGCGGATCGGGAATGCGCGCCTCGGGCGTGAAGGCCAACTCGTTGATGATGTCACCACGATAGCTGGGCAGTTCCACGCCGTTCACGGTTTCCGTCGGAGCCGAGCGCGGTTTGGCGAACTGGCCGGCCATGCGGCCCACCTTGACCACGGGCACCTTGGCACCGAAGGTCAGAACCATCGCCATTTGCAGCATGACCTTGAAGGTGTCGCGAATGCCATTGGCGCTGAACTGCTCGAAGGACTCGGCGCAGTCGCCGCCTTGCAGCAGGAACGCTTCGCCACGCGACGCGGCACCAAGCGACTTTTTCAGCTTGCGCGCTTCGCCCGCAAAAACCAGCGGCGGATACTTGGCCAACTGCGCCTCGACAGCATGCAGTGCGTCGGCATCCGTATAATCGGGCATCTGCACCCGGGGCTTGTTGCGCCAGCTCGTCTTTTGCCACTCGGTCATCTGGTGTCTCCGGTCAGAAATAGGTCGTGCGCTTTGGCACGGGGTTCTATACGAAACCAAAGCCCCGCTGGCCATAGTTGAAATAAACTGTGCCTGCGGGTCCGAATCCGGCGCCTATCGCATTTGCCCGGCCCTGGTTTGGATGGATTGATGCAAACCTTTGCCAATCACGAATATTGCCCGGCCTGTAGCAGGGGCAAGAAACGACATCTCTTGACGCTTGCGGAACCTTCTGCCCATCTGGGTCAAAATATCCCGGCGCGATACAGCAGTCGGAACAGGGAGCGCGGCCATGGAAGCCCAGCCACAGAACATCGAAGTCAAGGCGACGGGAAAACCGCGTCGGTTCGTCTTTGTCCTGTTGCCCCGGTTTACCCTGCTGTGTTTCGCGGCCGCCGTGGATGCGCTGCGCATTGCCAACCGGATGGCGAACAAACCGCTCTACACTTGGTCGGTCACAGGCGAAGGCGGCGACACGATCACCTGTTCCGCCGGGACCGAGTTCAAGCTGGAATACGACCTGCCGGAACTGGGGCGCGATGATACCGTGATGGTTTGCGGTGGGATCGACGTGCAATCGGCAACCACCAAGAAGCTGCTGAACTGGCTGCGCCGTGAATCGCGGCGCGGGCTCAAGATCGGCGGCTTGTGCACGGCGAGCTATTCGCTGGCGCGTGCCGGTCTGCTGGACGGCAAGAAGGCGACGATCCATTGGGAAAATCAGGACAGTTTTGCCGAAGAATTCGAGGAGGTGACGCTGACCAAGTCGGTCTTTGTCGTCGACGGCAACCGGATGAGCACCGCCGGGGGCACCTCCTCCATTGACCTGATGCTCAAGGTCATCGCCGATGATCATGGCGAAGAACTGGCCAATGCGGTTGCGGATCAGCTGATATATTCGTCGATCCGCACCGATCAGGACACCCAGCGGCTGTCGGTGCCCACTCGCATCGGCGTGCGTCACCCCAAGCTGAGCCAGGTGATCCAGATGATGGAGCATCATATCGAGGAGCCGATCAGCCCGGCCATCCTTGCCACCGATGTGGGCATGTCCACCCGACAACTGGAACGGCTGTTTCGCCGCTACCTCAACCGCTCGCCCAAGCGGTACTACATGGAATTGCGCTTGCAGAAAGCGCGCAACCTTCTGATGCAGACGGATATGAGCGTGATCAACGTAGCCCTTGCCTGCGGTTTCGCCAGCCCGTCGCATTTTTCCAAATGCTACCGCGCGCATTACGAAACCACGCCATACCGCGAACGTGGAAGCCATGCGGCACGACTGTCCATCTAGGCGGTCTGGCGGCAGGTATAGCCCGCAACAACACAGCGGCAGCGCGCGACCACGGATAGCGCCGCCAGAGGCTGAGCGGCGCACTTTTCGGTCCGGTTCCGTCATCCGCATGTCCGTCGAACTGCCGTCGCACAGGCACCCGCCCATGGGGCGGTCGGGCGCTGCCGCGCCTTGTTTCCGGCCTTGATAGTTTGCTTCTCGGACAGTCGGCCAACGCGAAGACGGATCTTGCGATGTTCCCCTTCGGCAATCATCAAGGGGACTTTTCTTTTATCCAACCGCCGCTTACGATTTGTGCCGGACAATCTGTTCCAACTGGGAGAAACTCATGAAAAAAATGCTGCTGGCCTCTGTGGCCACTGTGCTGACGGCAGGCACCGCCTTTGCCGCCTCGCATTCCTCTGAAGCCAAGATCGGCGTGATTCTGGGCTTTACCGGCCCCATTGAATCGCTGACCCCGATGATGGCCGACAGTGCCGAGCTGGCGCTGAAAGAAGTCAACGATTCCGGCATGTTCCTGGACGGCGTGACGCTGACCCCGGTGCGGGCGGATTCGACCTGCGTGGATGCAGCCGCCGCCACAGCCGGTGCCGAGCGTCTGGTGACGACCGATGGCGTGGTTGCGATCATGGGCGCGGATTGCTCTGGTGTGACCGGCGCGGTTCTGTCCAACGTCGCCGTGCCCAATGGCATCCCGATGGTGTCGCCGTCGGCCACATCGCCGGGCCTGTCTACAGCCGAAGACAACGGGCTGTTCTTCCGCACCGCCCCGTCCGATGCGCGTCAGGGCGAAGTTCTGTCCGGTATCCTTGCGGACAAGGGCATCACCTCGGTTGCGGTGACCTACACCAACAACGACTATGGCAAGGGCCTGTCGGACAGCTTCATTTCCAACTTCGAAGCCTCGGGCGGCACCGTGACGCTGAACACCCCGCATGAGGACAACAAGGCCGACTATTCCGCCGAGATCGGCGCGCTGGCGTCGGCCGGGGGCGATCTGCTGGTGGTGCTGGGTTATTCGGATTCCGGCGGCAAGGGCATGATTCAGGCGGCGCTCGACACTGGCGCATTCGACACCTTCATGCTGGGTGACGGCATGTATGGCGACGCGCTGGTTGCAGAGCTGGGCGGCGACATGGAAGGGTCCTTCGGAGCTGTGCCATGGAGCGAGGGCGCCGGTGCGGATGCCTTCAAGACCGTCACGGATGCTGCTGGAATCAATGGAGAATCTTCGTTCACGCGTGAATCCTATGATGCGGCGGCGCTGATTGCGCTGGCGATGATGGCGGGCGGCGAAGCCACGTCCACAGCCGTCAAGGACAACCTGCTGGCCGTGGCGAACGGTCCGGGCGAGGAAATCCTGCCGGGCGAATTGGGCAAGGCGCTACAGATCCTCAAGGACGGTGGCGAGATCGATTATGTCGGCGCAACCAATGTCGAGTTGATCGGACCGGGCGAAGCGGCTGGCAGCTATCGGTACTACACAATCACCAATGGTGCCTTTGAAACCGTTGATTTCCGGTAAACACACCGGATAAAGCAGGGCAGCCCGGAGCAATCCGGGCTGTTCGCATAACAGGAAGGTGCCGTTCAAGGTGCCTCGGGCAAGGGGATGTATCTGTGATCCGGGTCGAGAACCTGCACCGCCATTTCGGCGGCTTTCGTGCCGTTGACGGCGCCAGCCTGACGATCGACAAGGGGTCGATCACCGGGCTCATCGGCCCCAACGGCGCCGGAAAAACCACGCTTTTCAATGTCATAGCCGGAGTACTGGAGCCGACTTCGGGCCATGTATTCATGGATGGCGAGGACATCACCGGGATGCCGCCGCATGTGTTGTTTCACAAGGGGCTGCTGCGCACGTTTCAGATTGCGCATGAATTCAGTTCGATGACCTGCCGCGAGAATCTGATGATGGTGCCCGGCGATCAGTCGGGCGAGACCCTATGGAACGCGTGGTTCGGCAGGGGCCGGATTGCGCAGGAAGAGGCCGCGTTGCTGAAACAGGCCGACGAAGTGCTTGATTTCCTGACGATTTCCCACCTGAAAGACGAAAAGGCCGGAAACCTGTCGGGCGGGCAGAAAAAGCTGCTCGAACTGGGGCGGACGATGATGGTGGACGCCAAGATCGTCTTTCTGGATGAGGTCGGCGCCGGTGTGAACCGCACCCTGCTGAACACGATTGGCGATGCGATTCAACGGCTTAACGTCGAACGCGGGTATACCTTTTGCATGATCGAACACGATATGGATTTCATCGGGCGACTGTGTGACCCGGTCATCGTAATGGCCGAGGGCCACGTGCTGGCCGAGGGGTCCATCGCCGAGATAAAGGCCAATGAAGCGGTGATCGAGGCCTATCTGGGCACCGGGCTGAAGAACAAGGAAGCGGTGTCATGACGGCGTATGGAACCCGTATGGAAAGCGTATGGCTGGCGTATGGCTGCGATATGGCCCGCGTTGTGAAGGTGGCGTCGCATGGGTGAGCCTTATCTGATCGGCGAGGCGATGACCGGCGGCTATGGCAAGGGTGCCGATATTCTGCACGCCTGTACCATCGCGGTCGAGCGCGGCGAGATCGCGGTGATTGTCGGACCCAATGGCGCCGGCAAATCGACGGCGATGAAGGCGGTGTTCGGGATGCTGGATCTGCGCTCCGGACATGTGCGGCTGGACGGCAGGGACATCACCAAGCTGTCGCCGCAGGACCGGGTGGCGCAGGGCATGGGATTCGTGCCGCAGACGCACAACATTTTCGGGTCGATGACGGTCGAGGAAAACCTTGAGATGGGCGCGTTTATCCGACGCGACGATTTCCGGGGCACTCTGGCGCAGGTTTATGACCTGTTCCCGATCCTGAAGGACAAGCGGCATCAGGCGGCGGGCGAATTGTCGGGCGGGCAGCGCCAGCAGGTGGCGGTGGGCCGGGCACTGATGACCCAGCCCAAGGTGCTGATGCTGGACGAGCCGACAGCGGGGGTTTCGCCCATCGTCATGGACGAGCTGTTTGACCGGATCATCGAGGTGGCGCGCAGCGGCATTTCCATCCTGATGGTCGAACAGAATGCGCGTCAGGCGCTAGAGATTGCCGACAAGGGCTATGTGCTGGTGCAGGGGGCGAATGCCTTTACCGGCACGGGCAAGGATCTGCTGGAGAACCCGGACGTGCGCCGGAGTTTTCTGGGCGGATGAGGTGGGCAGCGTGGCGCGGGCCAAGGGGAATGGATTTGCGTATTTGTAAAGCGAAGACGCGCAAGGACGTGGCGCGGGGGGATGCGGCGTGGAATTTCTGAACGGCTTTGTGGCGCTGGCCAATTTCGTGCTGATCCCGGCGGTGGCCTATGGCTCGCAATTGGCGCTGGGGGCGCTGGGGGTGACGCTGATCTATGGCATCCTGCGATTTTCAAACTTTGCCCATGGCGACACCATGGCGTTCGGGACCATGTGCACGATCCTTGTCACCTGGTGGCTGCAGGGGATGGGCGTGTCGCTGGGGCCGTTGCCGACCGCGCTGCTGGCAATTCCCTTTGGCATTGCGGGCTGTGCCGCGCTGATCCTGCTGACCGACCGGGTAGTTTATCGGTTCTACCGGGTGCAGCGGGTCAAGCCAGTGATCATGGTGATCGTGTCGATGGGCGTCATGTTCATCTACAACGGCATCACGCGTTTCATCATCGGGACCGAGGATCAGAACTTTGCCGATGGCGAGCGGTTCATCATCGGCGTGCGGGACTTCAAGACCCTGACCGGTCTGGACGAAGGTCTGGCCATCCGCACGACGCAGGGCATCACCGTGGTGACGGCTGTGATCGTGGTGGCGGCGCTGTTCTGGTTCCTGAACCGGACGCGGACGGGCAAATCGATGCGCGCCTATTCGGATAACGAGGATCTGGCCCTGCTGTCGGGCATCAACCCCGAGCGGGTGGTGATGGTCACATGGCTGATCGTGGCGGCGCTGGCGACGATTGCCGGGGTGCTTTACGGGCTGGACAAGTCGTTCAAGCCCTTCACCTATTTCCAACTGCTGCTGCCGATCTTTGCGGCGGCTATCGTGGGTGGCCTCGGCTCGCCCCTGGGTGCCATCGCGGGCGGTTTCGTCATCGCGTTTTCCGAGGTCGGGGTCACCTATGCCTGGAAAAAGGTGCTGGGCTACTGGATGCCCGAGAGCCTTGCGCCAGACGGATTGGTGCAGCTGATGTCCACCGATTACAAATTCGCGGTCAGTTTCGTGATCCTGCTGATCGTGCTGCTGTTCCGGCCCACCGGCCTATTCAAGGGGAAATCGGTATGAGCGATATGCTGCGCGGCACGGTGCTGTTCGGGATCATGGCGGTGCTGATCGTCGGGACGGGGTTTGTGCAAAGCTGGAATTCGGCGCTGCTGATCCTGAACATGGGGCTGGTGAGCGCGGTGATGGCGCTGGGGGTGAACCTGCAGTGGGGTTTTGCCGGGTTGTTCAACGTCGGCGTGATGGGGTTTGTCGCGCTTGGCGGGCTTGCCACGGTGCTGGTGTCGATGCCGCCCGTGGGCGCGGCATGGTCCGCCGGTGCGGGGCGGTTGTTTCTGGCGCTGGCGCTGGCCGTGGCGGTGATGGCGGCGGCGATCCTGCTGTGGAAGCGGCTGCGTCGCGGCCTGCGCGGCTGGGTGGTTGCGGCACTGCTGGTGGCGGGGTTCTTTGCGTTTCGCGCGGTGTTTGACCCGGCGGTGGCCTTGATCGAGGCGGTGGATCCGGCGGCCACGGGATACCTGGGCGGGCTGGGCCTGCCGGTGGTTCTGGCATGGCCGGTGGGTGGTCTGCTGGCCGCCGGGGTGGCCTGGCTGATCGGCAAGACGGCACTGGGGCTGCGGTCCGACTACCTTGCCATTGCGACGCTGGGCATTGCCGAGATCATCATCGCGGTGATCAAGAACGAAGACTGGCTGGCGCGCGGGGTCAAGAACGTGAACGGCCTGCCCCGCCCCCTTCCCTATGAGATCGACCTGCAGAACGATCCCGGTTTTGTCGAAACGGCGGCGGGTCTGGGATTGGATGCGACGACAGCCTCGACGCTGTACGTGAAACTTGGCTATGGCGTGATGTTCACGCTGGTGTTGGTGCTGCTTCTGGTGCTGGCGCAGCTGGCGCTGAAATCGCCCTGGGGGCGGATGATGCGCGCGATCCGCGACAATGAAACTTCGGCGCGGGCCATGGGCAAGGATGTCACGCGGCGGCATTTGCAGATCTTCGTGCTCGGCTCGGCCATCTGCGGCATTGCCGGGGCGATGATGACCACGCTGGACGGGCAGCTGACGCCGGGGACCTACCAGCCGCTGCGCTATACATTCCTGATCTGGGTGATGGTGATTGTGGGCGGATCGGGCAACAATTTCGGCGCGGTTCTGGGTGGGTTCCTGATCTGGTTTCTCTGGGTGCAGGTCGAACCCATCGGCCAGTGGCTGATGTACCATGTAACGTATGGCATGGCCGATGGCAGCTGGCTCAAGGGGCACCTGCTGGATTCGGTCCAGCATATGCGCCTGCTGACGATGGGGGTGATCCTGCTGCTGGTCCTGCGCTTCAGCCCGAGGGGGTTGTTGCCGGAACGCTGAGCACAGGCACCGACCCTCTGCTTCATCTGCCGATAGATATCCCTGGGGGCTGCGGGGCTGCTCCGCCCGCGGCCTGCTTCATCGCGGGGGCAGGCGCAAAGAATACCAAAGGGCGCGCGCCTTATGATACCTTTCGGCTAGTGACCCGGGGCGCGGGCTTGTCTATCCTTGCAGGAATGACGCAGGAAAGCCCCCAAACATGAGCGAACGCGCGCTGACCCCCGACACCCGCCTGCCGAAATCGGCGCTTGTTGTGGACGATCATCCGCTGTTTTGCGACGCGCTGACGCTGACGCTGCAATCCATCGCCGATTTCGAAGAGATCCGCAGCGTGGGCACATTGGAAAAGGCGCTTGAGGCCGTGGCGCAGGATGCGCGCATCGATTTCATCATTCTTGATCTGAATCTGCCCGATGTGAACGGGCTGGACGGGTTGGTGCGGCTGCGCAATGCCGCGCCCAAGGCGGCGATCCTGATTGCATCGTCCATGGCCGACAACCGGATGATCTGTCACGCGCTGAAGGCCGGGGCGAACGGGTTCGTACCGAAACATTCGCAGCGGGCCGTGTTTCGCCGCGCATTCGAGGCGGTGGTTCAGGGCCAGCAATTCGTGCCCGACGGCTATATCGATCCGCATGGCGTCGGAGGCCGCGGCGTTCAGGGCGATGTGCTTGACCGGCTGGGGAGCCTGACCAATCAGCAGGCGCGCATCCTGAACCTGATCTGCGAGGGCAAGCTGAACAAGCAGATCGCCTTTGATCTGACCATTGCGGAAACCACGGTCAAGGCGCATGTCACGGCGATCATGCGCAAGCTGGGTGTGCACAGCCGGACGCAGGCGGTGCTGATCGCGCAGGAAGCGCGCTTTGCCAAGGTCTTGCCAACCGGGGAGTGACGCCCCTATCGTGCGTGGCAGTCACACAATAGGACACTGGATTTGGACGGAGGGGGAACAGGCACCGACAGCGGTTCGGGCCTGACAGCACGTGCGCCACAGCCGGGCGCGCTGAGGGTTGCGCAGGTGTCGGCGGATCATCCGGCGCCGCTGGATGCGATCTGTGCCCAGCTGACGGCGGAACCGCTGGAGCTGATCCTGTTGTTCGTATCGCCAGAGGCAGATTTCCGGGCGGTGACGCGGCAGGCCCGGGGCCGGTTCGGCAATGCCGACGTTCTGGCCTGCACCACCGCCGGAGAGCTGGGGCGTCTGGGCTATGAAGAGGGTCAGATCATCGCCGTCGGGTTTCCCGCCGCGCTGTTTTCGGCCCGGACCTATGCGATCAGCGACCTGCATGCGCTGAACGAACAGGCGGTGATCGACACGGCAATCCAGCATCGCAGCGCCCTGACCCGCCGCGCCGGGGATCTGCCCTGGGAATTTGCCTTTCTGATGATCGACGGGTTGTCGTTATGCGAAGAGCATCTGAGCGCGATGCTGGCCGCAGGTCTGGGGCCGATGTCGCTGTTTGGCGGGTCGACCGGCGATGGCACGGCGTTCCAGCAGACATGGCTGGCCCGCAACGGCACGGTGCTGGAAAACGCGGCCCTTGTGGCGCTGGTGCGGTCGCGCTGTCCGGTGCATGTGTTTTCCCTTGATCATCTGATGCCCACCGACACGCGCATGGTGGTGACCGCCGCCGACCCCGAACGCCGCATCGTGCAAGAGATCAACGCCGAACCGGCGGCTGCGGAATATGCCCGCCTGCTGGGCAAGGACCCGAACCAGCTGGACCCGTTCATCTTTGCCGCCCATCCGGTGGTGGTGCGGCTGGGCGATACCCATCATGTGCGCGCCATCCGGCAGGTGAATGACGCGGGCGATCTGGTGTTCTTTTCCGCGATCAACGAAGGCATGGTGCTGACCCTGGCCGAGCCCGAGGATATCACCCGGCATCTGGACCGGGAGCTGGCGGCGCTGGCGCGTGCGGGGGGGGCGGCGCCGCAGATCCTAGGCTGTGACTGCATGTTGCGGCGGATCGAGGCGGGCCAGAGTCAGAAGACGCACGAAATTTCTGCCATTCTGCGGGATCGCAACGTGATCGGCTTTTCGACCTATGGCGAACAGATCGGCGCGCTGCATGTGAACCAGACGCTGACCGGGGTGGCCATCTATCCGCCGCCCGCGACCGAGGATTAGGCCCATGTCCATCGTCAATCCGGCCGACAGCCTTGAGCGGCAGAACGAAAAGCTGATCAAGATCACCGAATCCCTGATGCGGCGGGTGGAATACGGCACGGCGCAGTCCGGTGCCGCCTATGCCCAGTTTGAACGCGCCGCCCTGCTGGAAAAGCGGGTGCGCGAACGCACGCTCGAGCTGGAGCGCACGCTGGACCTGCTGCACGAATCCAACGCGCAGTTGGGTCGCGCCAATCGCGAAACCGAAGCGGCGCGGCGCAATCTGGCGGATGCGATCGAAACCGTGTCCGAAGGGTTTGCCCTGTTCGACCCCGAAGACAATCTGGTGATGTTCAATTCGCGCTTTTGTCGGGATTTCCGCGACATGGCGCAGGCCCTGCGCCCCGGTCTGCCGTTCGAGGACTATGTCGACCAGATCAGTCAGAGCGCCGATCTGGTCCTGCCCGAGGGCGATGGCCCCGAGGCCTGGCTGAACAAACGCATCCGGCGGCACAAGGACCGGCATGTGATGTTCAACGTCCAGCTGAGCCACGACCGCTGGCTGCAGGTGAGCGAGCATCGCACCGGCGATGGTGGCACGGTCGTGTTGCAGACCGATGTGACCGACATCATCCGGCTGGAGCGGCAGGAACACCGCCGGTTGCGGGACAAGCAGGCACGGATGATCCGGGCGACCTTGGACCACCTCAATCAGGGGGTCTGCATCTTTGATGAAAACGCGCAGCTTGTCGGCTGGAACCAGAAGCTGGGCGCGTTGCTGTCCCTACCCGCGCGGCGGCTGCACATCGGGGCGTCATTTTCGGGTATCCTGAGCCAGTTTGATGCGGGGATCGAATTCACCCGGGGCATCGACCGCGACGGGTTTCGTGCCTGGGCGCAGGACGACGGGCCGCGGCAGCCGATTTCGTTCGAAGTGCGGCGCGGCGATGCGATGACCTTGCACATCTTTGGCCGCGCCATGCCGGACCGCGGGTTCGTGATTTCCTGCACCGATGTGACGGCCGAACGCGAGGCGGCACAGAAGCTGTACGAGATGAACGAGATCCTGGAACAGCGGGTGATGGAGCGCACGCTGGAGCTTGAGGATGCCTTGAGTGCGGCGGAACGCGCCAATGCGTCGAAGTCGCGGTTCGTGGCTGCGGCGAGCCACGACCTGTTGCAACCGCTGTCGGCGGCAAAGCTGTTCATATCCTCGCTGGCGGACCGGTCGGCAGAGCGCCCCGGCGATGTGAAGGTGCTGACCAAGGCGGAATCGGCGCTGAATTCAGCCGAGCAGATCATCGACGCGCTGCTGAACATTTCGAAACTGGAATCCGATGGGTTGAGTTTTGACATACGCCCCGTGGCGCTGTCGGAAATCCTGCGCCCGCTGCGGGACGAGATGGAGATGGTCGCCGCCGCCAAGGGGCTGGATCTGCGCATCGTCGATTGTTCGCTTTCGGTGGAAACCGACCCGGCCTATCTGCGCCGGGTGGTGCAGAACCTGCTGGCCAATGCGGTACGCTATACCGAAACGGGGCGCGTTCTTGTGGGTGTGCGGCGGCGCGGCATGTCGGCCCGGATCGAGGTCTGGGACACCGGCCCCGGCATCGCCGAAGAGGATCAGGGCACCATCTTCGAGGAATTCAAACGGCTGGATACCAAGGCCAGCCGGAATGACGGGCTGGGCCTTGGCCTTGCCATTGTCGAACGCGCCTGTGCGCGGCTGGGGCATCCGCTGGGGCTGTGGTCCGAACCGGGCAAGGGCAGCTGTTTCATGGTGAATGTACCCGTCGCCGGGCGGGCCGAGCCGATGTCGACGACGCGCAACCGCCCGATGCGGCCGCATGGATTGGCGCAGTCCGGGCTGATCGTGCTGCTGGTCGAGAATGAACCGCAACTGCGCCGGGCGATTACCATTCTGGTCGAAAGCTGGGGCGTGAACGTGATCGAGGCCGAGGATGCCGAATCCGCGCTGCAACTGCTGGACGATCTGGAAATCCGCCCCGATGCGCTGATGCTGGATCAGCAGTTGGGTCAGGGGCTGCCGGGCACCGGGTTGTACGAGGTGATCACGGCCCGGATGGGCGCCCTGCCCTGTTCGATCATTTCGGCGGATCGTTCGCCCGGCCTGCGCGATGATTGCGAACGGATGGGGCTGGATCTGCTGCTCAAGCCGCTGGACCGGCACAAGCTGGGCCAGTTCCTGCGAGAGGCTGCGGGCACGATTTAGGCAATAATGAGGCGGCGGCCGAAATTTCTTAGGGATCTGTCAATATCTTCGTGGAATATACGAAACAGCCTCTCCCCTTGCACGATCGGAGCTATCATGCAGTCCGCCTCCATGAAATGTCTGATTGTCGATGATTCCGAAACCGATCGGTTGATGATGGAACGTGTGCTGCACAAACAGTCCATGAAGCTGGACCTGCGCGTGGCCAAAACGCTGACGGAAGCCCGCTCCCTGATGCGCGAGGAAGGCATACGTCTGGTGTTCCTGGATAACACCCTGCCCGACGGAATCGGCGCGAATTTCCTGAAAGAAATGAAGGATTATCGTCAGCGCAACGACGTCACGGTGATACTGGTGAGCGACTGGCCGTCGCCCTTCATGTTTGCCAAGGCCCGGGCCCAGAACGTGCGCGCCATCTGGAACAAGCGCGACTTTACCATCGAAGCCGTCCGGCGCGTCCTGCGCGAACGTGTGGCTGCCGATGCAATGGACTACGCCCATTAACGATCACAGCGCAGGGCCGTCCCCAGACGGCGGCCCGGCATGTTTGTCGAAACACGGACGCCGATCAGCCTGAAAGGGCGGTTCTGACGGTCAGCGCGCGATCACGATATCGGCGCACAGCCCGCCAAGACGTTCGCTTTGTCCCAGTCGCAACACCCCGCCATGTGCGCGCGCGATATCCGCAGCAATGGCAAGCCCCAGCCCCACACCTGACCCGGCATTCTGGTTGCGCGATGCATCCAGCCGCACAAAGGGGCGCAGCGCCTCTTCGCGCTGCTCGGCCGGAATTCCGGGGCCGTCATCTTCAACGCTTATGCGAAGCGCGGTGTCGGTCAACGTCACGCTGACTTCGCAACGGGTGCCGTAACGCACGGCGTTGCCGATCAGATTTTCGACGGCGCGACGTATCGCATTGGGCCGCAGGGTCACGGTGCCGCTGCCGGTCGCCTGCAAGAGGGTCACATCGGTGCCGCCCCGCTGGGCGTCGTGCACGATCTGCGCGACCATCTCCTGAACATCTACCTGTTCGGGCGCGCCGGCCTCTGCGTTGCCACGTGCGAAATCCAGAAACGCATCCAGCAGTCGCTGCATATCCTCGACATCGCGCTCCATCGGTTCGCGTTCGGCGTCGTCCAGCATGGCAAGGCTCAGCTTCATGCGGGTCAGCGGCGTGCGCAGGTCGTGGCTGACCCCCGACAGCATCATGGTGCGCTGTTCGATCTGGCGTTCAATCCGCGCGCGCATGTCGAGAAAGGCATTACCCGCCGCCCGCACTTCGAGCGCGCCGGACGGGCGATAGGGTTCGTGACGCCCCCGGCCAAAGGCTTCGGCCACCGCGGCCAGACGGGTGATGGGGCGCAGCTGGTTGCGCAGGTAGAGGTAGGCGATAAAGGTCATCAGCCCGCCAAAAAAGGCCATGTTGACCAAAAGCTGATGTGGATTGGCAGGCGAGGTGCGGCGCCGGTCAAAGCCGACCGAATACATCTGTCCGGCGCGCTGCACATACAGCAGGACGTCGTTGTCGTTGGGCAGCAGCACCCTCTGCAGCCCGGGTATGAAACGGTACAGCGTGCGCATCACCACGATTCCCGAAAAATCGTAGAACCGGCGTTCGTCCTGATCAGGGACCACAGAGTCGGAAACCTGCGCGATCCGCAGGGCAAGCCCCTCTTTCACCACCGTCGCCGCAGGGCTGCCCTGCACGTTCAGCGCCAGGTTCACACCGCGCGACATGTCGCGGCTCATCTGCGCGCTGGCATCTTCGAAATGGCGCTGAATGAACACCACCGAGACGACAAGCAGCAGCGTGACCACCGGCAATGCCAGGATCAGCAATCCGCGGCCATAGATCCCGCGCGGCATATAGCGTTTGAGCCATTGAAACATAATGGCATAAGCTATCCAATGCCGGGGCCCTGCACCATACCAGAGTGTGCCCGTCATAATGACAGCCCCGTGAAGGGTCCACCATTCGCCAAAGGCTATGCCATGTCCGACCCTGATCCCAGTTTTGCCCCGCCGGTGGGCACCGCCGAAGACCTGTCAGACGGGCTGCGCCGGCTGCTGGCGCCGAACCCGTCGCCGATGACCTTTCGGGGTACGAACACCTATCTTCTTGGGACGCGGGGCATCGCCGTCATCGACCCCGGCCCGCAGGATGAACGCCACCTCGACGCGATCCTTGCCGCGCTGCGCCCGGGTCAGGAGATCAGCCATATCGTCGTCACCCATGCGCATCTGGACCATTCGCCGCTATCGCGCCGCCTGTCCGAGGTCACCGGCGCACCGGTTCTGGCCTTTGGCAACGCGCTGGCCGGGCGCAGCACGATCATGCAGGAGTTGGCCGCCTCCGGTCTGGTGGGCGGCGGCGAAGGCGTCGATGCGGGGTTTGAGCCCGACATTGCCCTGCCCGACGGCGCGGTGATCGAAGGCGATGGCTGGCATCTGGACGTGGTGCACACGCCGGGGCATTTCGGCAATCACATTGCCCTTGGCTGGGGCGATGCGCTGTTTTGCGGCGATCTGGTGATGGGCTGGGCGACCTCGCTCGTCTCGCCGCCGGACGGTGACCTCAGCGACTTCATGGCCTCGGCCCGCCGCCTGCAATCCGGGCCGTGGCGGCAGTTTCACCCCGGCCACGGCGCGCCGCTTATCCAGCCGCAGGAACGGCTGGCCTGGCTGATCAACCACCGTCTGTCGCGTGAGGCGTCGATCCTGGCCGAGTTAGACAGCGGTCCGGCAGGCGCTGCCGATCTTGCCCGGCGAATCTACACCGACACCCCAGCCGCGCTCATTCCCGCAGCCACCCGCAACGTCCTCGCCCATCTTGTTGATTTGACGTCGAAATCTGTCGTGACCCCAGTGGATGCCCTGACAGCAGACGCCTTATTTTCGCGGCTTCGAGGCTGACGCGCGGAAATCTGAACTTTTGTGACAAAAGGCTCTGGACGCCGCAAAATCGGATTGCTATATGCCCCCCAGTGTTCCGGCGTAGCTCAGCGGTAGAGCAGTTGACTGTTAATCAATTGGTCGTAGGTTCGATCCCTACCGCCGGAGCCAATTCCTCTCTAAGGCATTGGAAGCATTAAGTTTCGGAGTTTAACTCCGACGGCCTGAGGCGGTTTGGGCTGAAATCTTGCACAAACGTTGCACAGGCATTGCACGGCAGTGCCTCGCATGGCTCTTTCCGAATGACGTCGTCCCCTCGCGAGGGATCGACATGAAACAACAGAAGTACATGACGCGACAGGGCGGCCGGTATTACTTTCGACGGCGCATTCCAGGGTTATCCACAGCTCTCTCAGCAATTTTCGTGTCCTTGGGGACGTCAGACCCCAAATTTGCACATACGTGGTCACGGAAGTTGGCCGCGGAGTTCGATGAATTGCTCGATAGTTTCCTGTTCATCCTGGAAGAGTTGCCCGAGGAGGTGATGGCACGGTACATGACCGTCTGCCTGCAGCAGTGTCTGTCCGACATGCGGCGCCAGCATCGTATGGAACGGATGACCGGTCGCCTCGGGTCGATGAGTCCGGACAGCCGCGACATGATCCGGGTTGCGGTCGAGACCTTGCTTTGCGATGGCATCCGGAAGGCATTCCCCGCAAGCCGGATCAATCCGGAATGGTCAGCGAAGACGCTGGAGGCAATCATGCGTTTCTATCGCGCCGAGGCAGATGCGGTTTGCAACCCGGGCATGAAAGACAGGCTCGCCAAGGAGTTTACCAGCATCACCGGGGAGACGCTTCGTTCCCAGGAACACATGGCACAGATCATTGAGGCCTATCTGCATGCGCGCCTCGCTGCGTTGAGCGCGATGGAGGATCACGTCGAAGTTCAGGCGGCCAGATTTCGAGATCTTTCGATGCAGATGGTCGCAGAAACCGTTACAATTGGGCCAGATCCCTCCTCGGCATCCAGCACAACCAATCCTTCGCCAGCCCTTGCGAACCCGGCTATTCGGGGTGCCCGGAACAAGTCAGTTGATACGGTACTGACAGAATCTGACGTCCTTACACCGGGTGTCGCGTTGATCAAGGGTCCGCTCACCTTAGAAGCGCTCAACACGCAGTTCGCCACCGCAGCTGCCTGCGACGAGGCTCTACATCGCAGTCCGAAGACTCAGCCATTCGGGATCGACATCGCGGGTGCTTGCGAAAGGTCCATCAAGATCGCGATTGCCGCCGGAAAAATGGATGCCAAAACCGCAGATTCCCGCCGGGCAAAAATCAAGATGTTCTGCCTGCTGGCCAACGTCCAGACGGTGGCGGAAATCGAGCAATTCCACCTTCGCATCTTCGCCGACAAAATCGACCGGGTGCCCGTTGATTTCAACAAGTCTTCTCAGGACAAAACCCTCACGTTGCGAGAGATCTGCGCTCGTGCCGACGGAATGCCTGAGGCCAAACTCGGTCGTGCCCCTGGAACATTTAATGCGCATCTCGACAATATCGGTGCCGTCCTGACCCATGCTCTCAAGAACGAAGGCAACTCGGTCGATCCGATGATCGACACGTCCCTGCTGCGGCGGAACGAAACTGAGCGCGCCCGCAAGAAGCGCAATGCTTTCCGGCCGGCGGAGGCAAGAGCATTGTTCCAGCATCCAACCTGGCAGGGTTGCAAAAGTGAATCACGTCGACATGACCCTGGTCAACTCGTCCTTCAGGATGGCCTTTATTTCGTTCCGCTCATCGTTGCTTATACTGGCGGGCGTATGGAAGAGATTGCGGGCCTCCCGGTAGACGCCATCATTGCGACCGACGGTCACTATGGCTTTGACATCCGGCCCCATGACGAGCGTCGGCTTAAAAACCTGCAGAGCGAGCGCTTGATCCCCGTGCATGACCATCTGATCGAGCTCGGTATCCTTGTTCATCAGGAACGCATGCAGCTTCGCGGTGAAAAGTACCTCTTCCCGGAATTGCAGCCGACCAGTTCGAAAAAGAAATTCACGTCTGCACTTCGTTACAACTGGGAGAAGATCCGCGACATTCAGCTCGACGGAAATCCCCGAAAACTAGATGGGCACAGCCTTCGCCATTCCTTCAACCATCTTTTGAAACTTGAGAAATCGATCTCGAAAGAAGTCCGCCTCGATATTCTTGGACATGCCGGTGGGCATTGTTGCACAACTCTGACTATGGACGATTCACAACGTGAATCTATGCGGTTAGAGGGTCTTTATGAGCAAGCCACCTCCCGCCCGCTACCG
>NZ_FZNN01000030.1 GCF_900188035.1 Puniceibacterium sediminis
TCAGGACCCGGTATAAGAAATCCTGCAATTTCCCGCTACTGTTTCGGCGCGATCAGGCCGCAAATTCAGACGCTTGGGAGTTGTTCAGGCTGAACTAAGTGTTGAAATGGCCTCCCCGACTCTTTCCAGCAGATACTGAGTTACTTTGTTGTAGTAATGGGTATTTGTTTTTTGTGCATTTGATAGGTATGCTAATAGTGACAGCTTGTTTGACATCACTCCTATCATGCCAATTGGCTGTTGAGCCAAAATCCTACAGGCATTCACCTTGTCAAAGTGGCTCATTTGGGACGCATGAATGTCGCCTTTTTTAGACCTTAGGGGGTCAATCTCGGCTAGTATCTTTTGTCGGTTGTCTTCATTAAATATTGTAGCGCACATGCAGAAATATTGCGTGGGCCCAGGGCTCGGGTCGGGCTGCACGTTTTGCAGCCCGACATCTCCTGATTCATCAATTACAACCGTATACATCTACCTCGTGAATTTCTTGTGCTTCATCCTCTTTGGCTCTGCCGCGTCTTCGCCAAGGCGGAGCTTCTTGTCTTCTTCGTAGTCCTCGAAGTTGCCTTCGAACCATTCCACGTGGCCGTCACCCTCGAATGCCAGCATGTGGGTACAGATCCGGTCGAGGAAGAAGCGGTCGTGCGAGATGACCACGGCGCAGCCGGCGAAGTCGACGAGGGCGTCTTCCAATGCGCGGAGTGTTTCGACGTCGAGGTCGTTGGTCGGCTCGTCAAGGAGGAGCAGGTTGCCGCCTTCCTTGAGCAGACGGGCCATGTGGACGCGGTTACGTTCACCACCTGACAGCAGGCCGACCTTTTTCTGCTGGTCGGAACCCTTGAAGTTGAAGGCCCCGCAATAGGCGCGCGAGTTGATTTCGGCGTCCCCAAGCGTGATCAGTTCGGCACCGCCGGAAATCGCCATCCAGACGTTGTCATCCGGGCTCAGATCGTCGCGCGACTGATCGACGTAAGACATCTGCACGGTGTCGCCGAGGCTGACGGTGCCCGAGTCCGGCTTTTCGTGACCGGTGATCATCTTGAACAGCGTGGATTTGCCCGCACCGTTGGGGCCGATCACGCCGATGATGCCGCCGGGGGGCAGGGAGAAGGTCAGATCGTCGATCAGCAGGCGGTCGCCCATGGATTTGGACAAATGCTCGATCTCGAGCACCTTGGAGCCAAGACGGGGGCCGTTGGGGATGACGATCTGCGCCTTGCCGACGCGTTCCTTGACCGACTGGTCGGCCATTTTCTCATAGGACGAAATCCGCGCCTTGGATTTTGCCTGACGCGCCTTGGCACCCTGACGGATCCAGGCAAGTTCGCGTTCCAGCGTCTTTTGCTTGGCCTTGTCGTCGCGGGCCTCTTGCAGCAGGCGCTTGGCCTTTTGATCGAGCCAGGCGGAATAGTTGCCCTCATAGGGAATGCCACGGCCACGGTCGAGTTCGAGGATCCAGGACGTGATCGAATCAAGGAAGTAACGGTCGTGGGTAACGATCAGGATCGTGCCCTTGTAGTCGATCAGGTGCTGTTGCAGCCAGGCGATGGTTTCGGCGTCAAGGTGGTTGGTCGGTTCGTCGAGCAGCAGCATTTCGGGCGCTTCGAGCAACAGTTTGCACAGCGCGACACGGCGGCGTTCACCACCCGACAGGGTCGTGACATCGGCGTCATCGGGGGGGCAGCGCAATGCCTCAAGCGCGACGTCGATCTGCGAATCGAGATCCCAGAGGTTCTCGGCATCGATCTGGTCCTGGAGCGAAGCCATCTCGTCGGCCGTCTCGTCGGAATAGTTCATTGCCAGCTCGTTGTACTTGTCAAGCTTGGCTTTTTTCGCCGCGACACCCAGCATGACGTTGCCGCGCACGTCAAGTTTCGGGTCTAGATCCGGTTCCTGCGGCAGATATCCGACCTTGGCGCCTTCGGCGACCCAGGCTTCGCCGGTGAAATCCTTGTCGTAGCCGGCCATGATCTTCATCAGCGTCGACTTACCCGAGCCGTTGATGCCGACGACACCGATCTTGACCCCGGGCAGGAAGTTCAGCTTGATGTTTTCAAAGCACTTCTTGCCGCCGGGATAGGTCTTTGAGACGCCATCCATGTGATAGACGTATTGATAGGCTGCCATCGGAGAACCCCTTGGAGCATGTGTGAACGTTTGTCGGCTAGATAGCGAAGCGGCGCGGCAGGGGCAATGCGGTGCAGATTCTTCGCGACTTAAACACTTCTCAAGATATTCATGGTCAGTTTGCGTTGCAGCGTCTCGTTCGTGACGCTTCTGTCGCATCTCTTAATTGTACAGTGAGCTTTCCGTCCATGTCCAAGAAGAACCCAGACCATATACGCAGGAATCAATGGCGTCGGCTCAAGCTGAGCATCAAGATGCCGATCATGATCGCGGTGCCGACAGCTGTGATATCTATCATAGCCGCGGTGGTCTCCTATATCGGGGGGGCTAGTGAACTGGCGCACCAGAAGACCGAAGCGCTGAGCGCGGTGCTGGATCAACGCAGCGCCGCAGTGGTTGAATGGTTCGACGGGGTCGAGACTGATCTGACCGTTCTCGCCACCAGTGTTTCAACCATCGAAGCGCTTCGTGGCTTTGATCAGGCGTGGGAAAGTGTGGGGGATGACCCGGGTGGCGAACTGCGCCGGTTGTACATCGATGACAACCCGAATGCTGTCGGTGAAAAGGACAAGCTGTCCAATGCTGATGACGGTTCGGTCTGGTCGGGGGTGCATGACACCTACCATGCCAGCATGCGCAGCTTTCAGAGCAAGTTCGGCTATAATGATCTTTTCCTTTTTGATGCTGACGGAAACAATGTCTATTCTGTCTTCAAAGAGGCGGATTTTGCGACAAATTTCCTGACTGGCGCTTTCAGCGAAAGCGGTCTGGGCAACGTGTTCCGGGCAGCCAGCGAAGGTGAGGCGGGGAAGGTGTATTTTTCGAAATTCGCCCCCTATGCACCGAGCGCCGGCGCTCCGGCAAATTTTGCGGCCACCAAGGTTGTAGATGCAACTGGTGCGGTGCTGGGTGTCGTGGCGCTACAGGTGCCCATCAATGCCTTGTCGGGTATTCTTGCCCAATCAAAGCTGCTTGGCGAAACCGGGCATGTCTATGTTGTCGATGCTGACGGGCGTGCGCTCAGCGCTGTCGGCAGAGACAACACCTTCGGTGTGCTGGAAAAATTGCCCGACCTTCCGCAAATTCAGAGTGCGCGAACCGGCGAACAGGAAGTCTTGTATGATGTCCCCGGAGTCCTGGGCCACCAGGTCGAAGCTCTGACACGATCGCTTACGCTTCACGGTGTCACTTGGGGTGTCATTCTTGAAGAGGATATGGCCGAAGCGACGGCGGCGGAGGCCGATCTGGCGATGTCCAGCCTGATTGAAGTAGCGGCTGTCACCCTGATCGTTATCCTGGCTTCGATCCTGATCGCGCGCAGCCTGACCAAGCGGATTTCACTGCTGGCCAGCAGTGTGAACGGGATTGCATCGGGCGATTATGAAAGTCTGGTCGAACAGGCAAAGACTGGCGACGAAATTGGCGACATCGCGCGGGCGCTGGACCGGTTCAAGACAGCCCTGCATGATGGTGAGGAAGCCACAGCCGACCGCAAGAGACTTGCCGGTGAACATGAGGTGGTGATGGCGCGCTTGCGCGCTTCCCTGGAAGCACTGTCGCGTGGGGATCTGGATTGCGATCTTGGCAGTGATATCCCGGCCGATTACCAGGATCTTCGCCAGCATTTCAACTCTACCCTTGTCGAACTGCGCCGGATCATCGCTGAACTAAGTGACAGCGCCACTTCCATCCAGTCCGAATCCTCGGCGCTTGAAGCTTCGGCCGAACAACTGTCGAACCGCACAGAGAATCAGGCGGCCACTCTCGAAGAGACCGCAGCGGCGATGCATGAGATCACCACAAGCGTGCAGTCCACAGCGAAGGAGTCGCAGACCATCGTGGCAGCCATCGGCGAAATGCGGGCTGGCGCGGAACGCGGCGGCGAGGTCAAGAACCGTGCGGTCCATGCCATGGCAACGATCGAAGAATCGTCCAAGCAAATCTCGCAGATCATCCGGGTGATGGAGGATATCGCCTTTCAGACCAATCTTCTGGCGCTGAACGCGGGTGTCGAGGCGGCGCGTGCAGGTGATGTCGGACGAGGCTTTTCGGTTGTTGCCTCCGAAGTCCGGTCCCTGGCACAACGCTCCTCTGACAGTGCGGGCGAGATCCGGGACCTGATCTCTGCCTCTGCGCGCAGCGTCACGAATGGTGTGGAGCTTGTGACCGAGCTTGGCGGATCTATCGACGAAATTCTGGGTCTGGTCCTGGATGTCGCGGACCGGATGCAGAATATCGGCGCGGCGTCGGGCGAGCAATCGTCGGCCCTGGGCGAGATCAACACCGGTATCAACGAGTTGGATACGGTGACGCAGAAGAACGCGGGCATGGTGCTTGAATTCACCGACGCCGGGCGCTCTTTGAGCCAGAAAGCAATGGCGCTGCGCGAATTGATCGGGCATTTCCGCAGCAAGCAAATGCAAGCGCAAGCTGGTTCGCGGCGTCCGACGGCACCTGAACCCACCTTCCGGGACGAGCCGTTTGATGTCGTCAGCGCGCCGGTCGAGGTTCGTGCTGCACCCCCTGCGGCGCCCGCGAAACCTGCCAAATCTGTCCAGCCCGCCAAGCCAGTCCCGCCGGCCAAAGCCGCTAAACCAGCCGCTCCGCCGCCCCCGCCAAAGCGCGCGGCAGCAGTCGGCGCAGGCATCTGGCAGGATTTCTGACCTCGCAGTCGAGGAGGGGCGGTCGCTGTGCTTGGCGTCCGTCCGCCTCTGAGGAAGGAAAAGACGTTGAATCCCAGCGCGATCCGGTGTTTTTGCCATAGCTATCGGCAGGGGGCACCGGACGCGCATGACTTCAGACATCTCGAAGACCGGGCTGAATCTGCGCGCGGGGCAGCGTGTCGGTCTTCTGGGCGGCTCTTTCGATCCGCCGCATGCCGGCCATGTCAACATCACCAAAGAGGCGCTGCGCCGCTTCGATCTGGACAAGGTTGTCTGGCTGGTCAGTCCGGGCAATCCTCTCAAGCCACACGGACCGGCCCCGCTGGGCGCGCGCATGGCGGCAGCGCGGGTCATGGTGAAAGATCCCCGGGTGATCATCAGCGATGCCGAGGCACGTATCGGAACGCGCTATACCGCCGAAACGATTGCAGTTCTGCAAAAGGTGCATCCCGGGGTCCGTTTTGTCTGGTTGATGGGGGCGGATAACCTTGCCCAGTTCCACCGCTGGGAGCGTTGGCAAGAAATTATGGCGGCTCTGCCTGTTGGCGTGCTGGCCCGCCCCGGCGACCGGATTTCGGCCCGGATGTCGCGCACTGCCCGGGTATTTCGCGCAGCTCAGTTGCCCCCGCGCGCTGCCGGTCTTTTGCCACTGGCCAAGCCCCCGGCGTGGTGCTTTGTCAATGTGCCGATGCTCGATCTCAGTTCGTCGGCGATCCGCGCGCGGGGTGGTTGGTCGGGTTGAAGGATATCGTTTCCATCCCCGCAGACCGCACGCCCGATCCGGCAGTTCTGCAATAGCGCCCCGCTGCAGTAGATGACAAAAGGGATCAGAAGCCGAATGTCCACGCCGAGCCCCGCCCGGTCAGCGAAAGCGGTTATCAGCCGCTTCCGTCCGATCACCACCTTGCCCGCCGGTTCGTCCGCCGGATCAGAGGCAATCGTCACCAACATCCTGGCGATGGCATTCCGAATGGCAGCGGCGACATCACGCAAAATTGCCCCGGTAAAGGCCGGTTCGCGGTCTGTCCGCTTCTTGTCTGTTCCGGCGGGCTGGGGTTACATCGGCACATGAAACACGATCTTACCCGCCGCGCATTTCTGTCCGCTCTGGCGGCCAGCGTTGCTGTACCTGCAGTGGCCGATGCGCCGCTGACCTCCTTGCGCCCGGTTGGCCGGGGCGAGGATATCATGCGGCGCAGCCTGCCGTCGGTCGACGCGCTGATTGCCAAGGCGCGGCTGGACGGCAGGGTTGGTTTTGCGGTGGCGAACCTTGCCAGTGGTGAGATGCTCGAAGAGCTGAACGGGCAGGCCGGCCTGCCGCCTGCGAGCGTGGCCAAGGCGCTGACATCCTCTTATGCGCTTGAAACGCTTGGGCCGGATCACAGATTCGGCACGCAGGTGATCATGACGGGCGGTCTGAATCAGGGGGTGGTGACGGGCGATCTGGTGCTGGCGGGCGGCGGTGATCCGACGCTGGACACCAACGGGCTGGCCGAGCTGGCGGCACAGCTGAAAGAGGCCGGCGTGCGCGAGGTGCGTGGGCGGTTTCTGGTTTGGGGCGGCGCGCTGCCCTATACTGCGGCAATCGATCCCGACCAGCCCTTTCAAGTTGGGTACAACCCGGCGGTGTGCGGGCTGAGCCTGAATTATAATCGCGTGCATTTCGAGTGGCGCCGAACCGGTTCGGATTACACGGTGACGATGGATGCCCGGTCGGATCGGTATCGTCCGGACGTGACCATGGCGCGGATGGAAATCGTGAACCGCGCCGCGCCGATCTATACCTACAGCGATGCTGGTGATCGGGATGAATGGACCGTGGCCCGTGGCGCGCTGGGCAGTGAGGGGGCCAGATGGCTGCCTGTGCGCCAACCGGAACGCTATGCCGGTGAGGTGTTCCAGACTTTTGCCGGATCGCAGGGCATCCGCCTGAAGGCGCCCGAAGTGGTGGCCGAGCGTCCCGAAGGCAGGGTTGTCGCCTACCTTGAAAGTGCGCCGCTGAACGAGATCCTGCAGGACATGCTGAAATGGTCAACCAACCTGACCGCCGAGATGGTCGGCCTGGCCACGACGACCCGTCGCATCGGTAAGGTTGCATCGCTGAAGGAATCCGCCGAGGCGATGAATGCCTGGGCGAAAGAGAGCCTTGGACTGACGCATGTGGCGCTGGTGGATCATTCGGGGCTGGGGGATGACAGCCGGATCGCGGCGGCGGACATGATGAAGGTCATGCTGACCGTGCACGACCGGTTGGGTCTGAAGCCGCTGCTCAAGAGCTTTGATCTGCGTGACAGCCGCCGACGCGTGATCCCGGACCATCCGATCCGGGTGCATGCCAAGACCGGAACGCTGAATTTTGTGAGCGGTCTGGCGGGGTTCGCGGATCTGCCGGATGGCACCGAACTGGCCTTTGCGATCTTTGCCGCCAATATCCCGCGCCGCGATCAGCTGAGCCGGGAAGAGCGCGAACGTCCCCCCGGTGCGTCAGACTGGAACGTGCGGGCAAAGGTGTTGCAGCAGGCGCTGATCGAACGCTGGGGAACGCTGTACGGTGCCTGACGGATCTAATCCGCCGTCACGCTGATTGATGGTGTCTGGCTGATGGGCGAAACGGTGGCGCCCAGAACCGGCAGCAGGAAAAGCAGGAACGCGCCAAGCGCGGTGAATTTAAGACGGCTCATAATAGGTCTCCGGGGAAAATATGGTTCAGAAATCGGTGCAGAAAAATTGCACTGTCAGTATCTTACCAGAAATACGGCCGAATGTCAGTGTGGAATTCCCGACCGCGTTTCCCGGTATTTGCGCCTTGGGTCTGCGGTGGGGGGGCAGGTACGGGGGCATCGTGCCCCCGCTGGCCCGTTTCAGGCGCGCATGTGGCGTGCGCGGGCACCCCGTTCGATGGCGGCGGCGTGCAGGCGGTCCAAATTCAGCTCATACCGAATTTCTTCGAGCAGGCGCAGTTCAGATTCCCGCAACGTGCCATCGGCGGCGGCCACATCGCAGGCCAGCGCATAGGCCGTTTCATTCAGGCGTTCGGGAAGGTTGTCACGCAGCAGTCCGAACAGGGCATCCAGACCTTCTTCCTGCTCAAGCAGGTCAAACACCGTTTCGGCCATGCTGCTGATGCGGTCGTCGTGGTAGTCGGCAAAAATCGGCAGGTGGTTCACGGTCGACTGGATCTTGACCAGTTCAACGGTGCGGATGTTTTCATCCGATGCCGAGACGGCAATCATCAGCGCCACAAGGCAATCCTGCGGGCTGAGCGGGTGTTCGATCTGGTCAGACACAAGGTGGCCTTTCTGAATGGGGAAGTGTTGGGCAGAGATTATTGACCCGGGCAGCGGCCCGCAATAGGTAGCGGTCGTTATGACCCGCGCACCTTTTGTGCGATCCTGAAGGAGAGTCCCGATGTCCGATCTGCGCGACGCTGCAATGAGCGCCAAGGCCTGGCCTTTTGAAGAAGCGCGCCGGGTGCTCAAACGTTATGAAAAGGCACCGCCGGAAAAGGGTTATGTGCTGTTCGAGACGGGTTATGGCCCATCGGGCCTGCCGCATATCGGCACCTTTGGCGAAGTGGCGCGCACGACGATGATCCGCCGGGCATTCCAGCTGATTTCGGACATTCCGACACGGCTGATCTGCTTTTCGGATGACATGGACGGGATGCGTAAGGTCCCCGAGAATGTGCCGAATCCGCGCCAGCTGGATGAACATCTGCAAAAGCCGCTGACATCCGTTCCGGACCCGTTCGGCACGCATGACAGTTTTGGTGCGCATAACAATGCGATGCTGCGCCGGTTCCTGGATACTTTCGGGTTCGAATATGAGTTCATTTCGGCCACGGAATTCTATGCGTCCGGCAAGTTTGACGAGATCCTGCTGCGCTGCGCGGAACGTTATGACGACCTGATGGCGATCATGCTGAAATCGCTGCGTGATGAGCGCCAGCAGACCTATTCGATTTTCCTGCCGATCCATCCTGAAACGGGCCGTGTGCTGTACGTGCCGATCAAGAATGTGGATGCGGTCAAGGGCGAGATCACCTTTGATGACGAAACGGGGCGCGAATGGACGCTTCCCGTGACGGGCGGCCGCGTGAAATTGCAGTGGAAGCCGGATTTTGGCGCGCGCTGGGCGGCGCTGGGTGTCGATTTTGAGATGTACGGCAAGGATCACAGCACCAATACGCCGATCTATGACGGCATCTGCCGGGCGCTGGGGGAAAAGGCACCCGAGCATTTCACCTATGAGCTGTTCCTTGACGATTCAGGGCAGAAGATTTCGAAATCCAAGGGCAATGGTCTGTCGATCGATGAGTGGCTGAAATATGCCTCGACCGAGAGCCTGTCTTATTTCATGTATCTCAAGCCGAAGACGGCCAAGCGGCTGTGGTGGGATGTGATCCCCAAGGCGGTGGATGAATACCACCAGCAGCTGCGCGCCTATGAGACGCAGGATGCGGCCGCGCGCGTGAACAACCCGGTCTGGCATATCCACGGCGGCGATGTCCCCGAAAGCCGGATGGTGGTGTCCTTTGCGATGCTGCTGAACATCGCATCCGTGTCCCATGCCGAAGACAAGGATACGCTGTGGGGGTTCATCCGCCGCTATGCGCCTGACGCGTCGCCGGAAACCCATGGTGATTTGGATCAGGCTGCGGGCTTTGCTGTGGCCTATTATCAGGACTTCGTGAAGCCGGGCAAAGTGTTCCGGGCCGCGGATGAGAAAGAGGCCGCAGCGATGCGGGATCTGGTCGAACGCCTGCGTGCCTATGATGGTCCGGTCGAGGATGAAGCGCTGCAGACCATCGTTTTTGCCGTCGGCAAGGAACACGGGTTCGAGCCGCTGCGCGACTGGTTCAAGGCGCTTTACGAGGTGCTGCTGGGCGCAAGCCAGGGGCCGCGTTTTGGCGGGTTCATCGCGCTATATGGTGTGGATGAGACGATCGCCCTGATCGAACAGGCGCTGGCCGGCGATCTGGTCTGAATGGTGCGTCTGGGGGCCGGGGGTACACCTCTGGTTCCTTTGCGGGCTTAACTTCCGGGCGCTGCATATGCTGCCGGGCAGGGGGCGGGCATCCGTCAGAATGTCTGCCAAATCCCCATCTTGATGCCAAAGGTGTCGTCCCCACGTAGCCCGTAGGTCACGCCGATTTCGGCCATCCGGTTGCGCCCGAAGGGCAGGGCGACAGAGGGGGCGAGGCGGGCAAAGGGGGCAAAACCCGTCGGCCTGCCACTTTGAAATTGCAGCATGATTTTGGTCCCGCTCTCCAGCGTCACCCCGTAAGTCAGGTCCAGCTTCAGATCGGAACGCTGGTCTAGCGGTGCGATTTCGGCGACCCCGTCGGCAGCGATCCAGCCTTGCGTGCCGAATAATTGGATCGCCCGGCCCACTGACAGGCCGGGGCGGATCACCGGACGCCCCTCGATCCTGCCGATACCCAGTTCAAGTGCAAGTTTTGTCTGCTTGAGCGGGGTGGGCAGCGGCATGCGCAGAAAGGCAACCATCTTGCCCGCTCCGGATACTGAACGGCCCAGATCCAGCCCGAGTGTCAGGTCCTGGGTGAGGCCATATTCGGCGTATATCGTATAGTATTGCGATACCGGTTTTGCGCTGGTCCAGGTGGTCAGATCCTGCGGCCAGGACAGCCGCATATCCGATGAGACGAACCATGTGCCCTGATCGCGTGGCCATGCCCCGGCCTTTGCAGGTGCGGGAAGCAGCATCAAAACCAGCAAGGCCACAAGTATTCGCATCGCATTCTCCCGGTCTTCAGGATCGGGCAAGGATGGTTAATGCAATCTTAAGCGGGCGTGCGCTGCCGCGGCAGTGGTCTTTTGCTTGCTGCATGTGCAACATGGTCTGTAGAATCGCATGGATGCAGGGTCATTCGGATTCAGGGGAGTATCGGGTATGTCCGGATCAGTGATCACGGTGGCACAGCAAAAGGGCGGATCGGGCAAGACCACGGTCGCGGCCAATCTGGCGATCGGCTTTCGCCGTATGGGGCGCAGTGTTGCGCTGGTCGATATCGACCCGCAGGGGTCGTTGGGCCGGTGGTTCATGACGCGGCTGGAACAGGATCCCGCGCTGGTCGAGGGGATGGAGTTTGCCACATCCTCGGCTTGGGGGATCACCTATGAATGCCGCAAGCTGTCAGATAATTTTGATATCGTCATCGTGGATACGCCGCCAAAGGCCGACAGCGACCTGCGCCCGGCGCTGCGCTGCGCCGATCTGGTGATCGTGCCCGTTTCGATGAGCCACGTGGACCTGTGGGCCACCGAAGGCGTGCTGGATCTGGCCAAGCGCGAGGACAAGGAAGCGCTGATCGTGATGAACCGCGCCCGTGCCGGTACGCGGCTGTCGGCGGATGTGGCGCAGGCGGCGGACAAGCTGACGGCGCGCATCGCGTCCGCGCAGTTTGCCAACCGCGTGATCTATGCCGAGGCGCTGGGGCAGGGGCGGAGTGCCGCCGAAGGTTCGAAAACACCGGCGCGGGGCGAAGTTGATGCCCTCACGGCAGAGGTGGCGGCGCTGCTGGCAAACGGTTAAGGCTGGGCCAGAAAGCCAAGGCCGCAAACCCAAGGAGTGAGACATGGATCTGGATGCCCTGCGCGCATTGATCGTGGCGGACAGCGCCACGCGCGGTCAGCCGATTTCCAAACTGGGCTATTTCTGCGCGCCTTTCCGGCCTGCTACCGGCCCGTTTGCCGACAAGGTGATCAAGGTCTATCGCGGCCTGAACGACGATGCTGCGCTGGATCGTCTGGCCAGGTGTCACGACGATTACGCCGCTGCTCTGCGCACGGCGGGTGTGCCGCTGCCAGTGACCGAATTCCTGTTGCTGCCGGTTGAGGGGCGCCGCGTGCCGGTGATCGTGCAGGAGGCGCTGCCGTCTGAGACCATGATGCGCCCGCTGATGCAGTCGGGCAGCCGCGCGCAGACGATTGAGATGATGGAGTCGGCCGGGGACGTGATTGCCACCTTCTGGAACAATGCCGATCAGTTTCACACGCGCATCGGGTTTCACCCGTCGATCCGCAACTTTGCGATTGTTGATGGCCGCGCGGTGTTCTTTGATACCTTTCCGCCGCTGATCCACTATTCGCGCGAAGAGATGGGCAAGATGTTGCTGCAGTTTTCCGACAAGGCGCTGATGCGCTGGGTTGGACCCTTCCTGCAGAAAAAGGTGACCGGCATTCAGGACGAATGGTATTCGCCTGCCGAAACGCTGGTCGGGCTGGTGGGCTCGGCCTGTCGTCTGCGCCCTGATGATGCCGGTGCCTATCTGGAGTGGGGCCGCGATTTCACCCGCCGCCGCATGACCCGCTGGGAGGATGAGGCCCTGCTGGGCATGGTCGAGCCACCGCGTCTGCCGGGATACTGGACGGGCTTCCGCAAGCTGCTGGGGCTACAGGGTGAACCGAACCTGTAGTTCGATCGTGCGGGGCCTTTCCGGACCAAAGCCCCTGTTTGGGGGCTGTGATGCAGTGTCGGGCCGTGCTGTGACGCTGTTTTTCGCTGTGATCCGGGGGGCGGTGCGATCACGATTCATTGATCCGGATCAACGCGCGCCTGTTTACCCGGCGCTAGGCTACCCCTGTCCGACAAGGGGAGAGACGTCATGTACAGCAATATCATTGTGCCAATATCATTTGAAGACGAAGCGAAGATCGCGGCAGCCATGCGGGTCGCGCATCTGTTGCAGGCCAAGGGGGGCAAGATCACCCTGATGCATGTGATCGAGGAAATCCCGGCCTATGTCATAAATTACCTGCCGCAGGACTATATGCTTGCCTCGCGCAGCGCGATCGAGGCCGACCTGACACGGCTTGCCACGGCGCACGGACCGGCCACCCACGCGCTGGTCGAAGGCCATTCGGGGCGCACCATCCTGGAATTCGCCAAAAAGGCCGGAGCTGACCTGATTGTCATCGGATCGCACCGCCCGGGGATGCAGGATCTGCTGATGGGATCGACCGCTGCCCATGTCGTGCGCCACTCGCCCTGCGCGGTGCATGTGCTGCGCTGATTGACTTTGCCTCTGTCTGTGCCATTTGGCGGGGCAGAGGTGAGACATGACCAAATTAGCCCTGAAAGATCGCGACCGCATGCCAGAGGCGTTGCGCGTTCTGCTGGAAACCTTTCCCCGCGACGATTGGGAGGCGCATCCGCATTTTGCGGGCCTTGTGCAGTTCTGGCTGGACCGGCACCTGATGTTCCGTCGTCTGCTGGGCAATCTTGAGGCGGATGCCGAGGCCGCCATCGACCGCAAGATCGACCCGCAGGCCCACAAGGCACGGATTTCACGATATGGCGGGATGCTGGTCAGCCAGTTGCACGGCCATCACCAGATCGAGGATGACCATTATTTCCCGGTGCTGGGCAAGATGGAGCCGAAACTGCTGAAGGGTTTCGATATCCTTGATAAAGATCACCATGCGTTGGATGGGCTGCTGGATCGTTTTACCAGTTCAGCCAATGCGGTGTTGCAGGGACCGGGAAAGCCGGGGCCGTTTCACAAGGAACTGCTGTCCTTTGGTGCGATGCTGCATCGCCACCTGGAGGATGAAGAGGATCTGATCGTGCCGGTCATCCTGAAACACGGGCCCGATGCCCTGCACTGACATTAAAAAAGGGCGGATTGCCCGAAAGGATTACACCTTGCGCCTGACACTTCTTCTGATCTGTATGACGACCCTTGCGGCCTGCGGCGTTCCCTTTGTTCCGCTGATCTGATCCGGTCGGCGGAAGGGGGTCAGCTTTTGGCTGGCTCTTCGGGGAAGAGCACCCGGCATTGTTCGGTGTCCATCGCAGCTGCTGCGCGCAGGGCGGGCAGGGCCTTGTTCAACTCGGCCAGGCGGGCCTCAAGCTTTGGGGCATCCACGGGTACGCGACGCGTCACCGGTTGGGTGTCCGTATCCCAGCACTGGTAGTATCCACCTTTGGGCAACCTGCACCAACCGAAGGTCTGACGGGTCTCGTATTTGGTCTGATAGGTGTAGCCCTGGGCGAGTTCCTTGGAAATGCGGGCGCGTTCCTGCAGCGCGGCGCTATAGGGCGCCACGGCATTTGCCTCGCACTGCTGACGCGGGGTGGCGCAGGCGGCGAGCGCCAGAAATGGGATCAGGAACAGGATACGCATGGTGTCAGGATAGACGCCGCGAGGGGCGGCGTCCATCACAGGCTTTTCAGCCCTTGATTTCGATGGCGTTGATCTTGCCCCAGCCGTTATCGGCGTTCGAGGTAAAGTCGATCATGATCACGTCGCCGGATTTCAGATCCTCGGGTACCGATTTCAGCGTTTCGAGCGACCAGACGGTCTTGTCGTCGAGAACAAGCACATTGGCCTTGCGGTCAAAGGCAACGACAGTGCCCGACGTGCTGTCGGCAAAAGCGGGGACGGCGGAAACCGCGAGAAGGGAAGCGATAAGGGCGGCGCGCATGGGGGGGATCCTTTGGATCTGAGGGATAAGACGCGGGTGGTAAATGGTGCTGCTTTGCGGCCCTGCAAGAGAGCGGCGCATAAATATTTCATCAGCCTTATCAAACCGCTGTCGGCAACTGTCCCCGAAGGACCAAACGTCGTGGTGCCATCTTAATGGCCCGGTAAGATGCGAGCGATTATCATGCGCAATATCAAGACGTTGCTCAGAACGCGCACCGCTGTTATGACCCGAATCGAAGCGTGCGAGGGCTGCCCTGTGTCGACCACCATGAAACTGGCATTTGGCAGCCTGCTGGTAGGCTTTGTGGTCTTTGGGCTCAAGGCTCTGGCGTGGTGGATCACCGGGTCGGTCGCGCTGTTGTCGGATGCGCTGGAAAGCACGGTAAACGTGGCCACTGCCATTGCTGCGCTGATCGCCATCCGGGTTGCCGCCGTGCCGGCCGATGCCAACCACCCGTATGGCCACCACAAGGCGGAATTCTTTAGTGCCGTGCTTGAAGGGGTGATGATCATCATCGCCGCGCTGCTGATTTTGCATCAGGCCTATGGCAGCATTTTTGCGCCGAAAGTGATCGACGCGCCGATCGAGGGCTTGCTGGTCAACGGCGCGGCGACCGTGCTGAATGCTTTCTGGTGCTGGGTTCTGATCACGCGGGGACGGGTTGAAAAATCGCCCGCTCTGGTGGCGGATGGTCGCCATCTTCTGACGGATGTGGTGACGTCTGCGGGTGTGGCGCTGGGCCTTTTGCTGGCCACTGTCACCGGGTGGTGGATACTCGACCCTGCGCTGGCGGGCATTGTGGCGCTGAACATCCTGTGGTCCGGGTCACGGATGATCAAGGAATCGCTTAGCGGTCTGTTGGACGAAGCGGTTCCGGAAGAGACGCTGAAGGTGATCCGCGAGGTGATCTCGACCGAGGCCGGAGGCGCTGTTGAGGCGCATGATCTGCGTACCCGCCACGCCGGGCGTGTCACCTTCATCGACTTTCATCTTGTGGTGCCGGGTGAGACGTCGGTTTCGGATGCCCACGAAGTTTGTGATCATGTGGAACTGGCGCTGAAAGAGGCGGTGCCGGACGCCAATGTCACCATTCACGTCGAGCCCGAGCATAAGGCCAAACATACCGGCATCATCGTGCTGGATTGATCCGCCACACTGCGCCGGGCATAAAAAAGGCCTGTGCGGAGGGATACGCACAGGCCTTCGACCGTCCGGGCAAGACTGGTCAGATGCGGGCGGTGGCGCCGCGCGGACCTGCCACCAACCAGGCGATGAAGCCCAGCAATGGCAGGAAGAATACCACCAGCGTCCACACGACTTTGGCCGCTGTCGAAGCGCCAGAGGTGAGGATGTTGTAGATGGCGTAAATGTCGGCGATGAGGAGGATTAGTCCAAAAATTCCATATTCCATGAGTGATCTCCTGAGCGTATTGCTGTGTGTTTGCTGACAGGACAACGCGCGAACAGGGGGCATTTGTTCCATGGAGCGTAAAGAATTGTTAAAATCTTAAGCGGGGGCATCCGGCTGAGATCGAAAAGCCATTTTCAATGCTGTCGGACACAGCGCAGAAGAAGCCGAACAAAAAAGGCTGGCCAAATTATGACCAGCCTCAAATCTTGTTGGACAGCAATCGTCGCCTGCAGGAGTTATGGCAGCCTGATGATTGCGATACCGTCCTTGGATCAGATTTCGTTGTCGATCGCCTGGCCCGCGTTCTGGACATCGCGTCCGGCGCCCTTGATCGTTTCGCAGGCCGTCAGGGCAAGCATGGCGCTCAGGATAACTGCAATTCTCAGCATGACTTAATTCCTTTATTGATGCTGAACCCGAACGCGCGTCGCGCCGATTTGTTCCGCCCGCGACCAGAATGAATTCTGATATTTCTAACGCTTGCGCCGCTTTACGTTTCCGCCATGCATCCCGCCACGACCTGCGGTTGAGCGGCCACGGCCTTTGACCGCCTCTTCTGATGCGCGGGCGACGGCCTGCTGGCGGGCCATCGGGTCGTCCGAGATGGCGAGATCCACGGCTTCCAGCCGCTTGACCTCATCCCGCAGGCGCGCGGCCTCTTCGAATTCGAGGTTCTCGGCAGCCTTGCGCATGTCGGTGCGCAGCCCTTCGAGCACGGTTTTCAGGTTGCCGCCATGCGCCTTGTCGATCTTGGCCGTGACGCGGTTCATGTCCACATCGCCCTTGTAGAAGCCCGCCATGATGTCATCGACGTTCTTCTTGATCGTCGCCGGGGTGATGCCGTGTTCGGTGTTATAGGCGATCTGCTTTTCGCGGCGGCGGTCGGTTTCGCCCATCGCACGTTCCATCGACCCGGTGATGCGGTCGGCGTACATGATCACCCGGCCTTCGGAATTGCGCGCGGCGCGACCGATGGTCTGGATGAGCGAGGTTTCAGAGCGCAGGAAACCCTCTTTATCCGCGTCGAGAATGGCGACAAGACCGCATTCGGGAATATCCAGACCCTCGCGCAGCAGGTTGATGCCGATAAGCACGTCAAAGGCACCAAGGCGCAGATCGCGCAGGATCTCGATACGCTCCATCGTGTCGATATCAGAGTGCATGTAGCGGACCTTGATCCCCTGTTCATGCATGTATTCGGTCAGATCTTCGGCCATACGCTTGGTCAGGGTGGTGACCAGCGTGCGGAACCCGTCGGCGGCCACCTTGCGCACTTCGTCCAGTAGATCGTCGACCTGCATGTCGACGGGACGGATTTCGATATAGGGGTCGATCAGGCCGGTGGGGCGGATGACCTGTTCGGTAAAGACACCGCCGGTCTGCTCCAGCTCCCACTTGGACGGGGTGGCCGACACAAATACCGACTGCGGGCGCATGGCATCCCATTCCTCGAACTTGAGCGGGCGGTTGTCCATGCAAGAGGGCAGGCGGAAGCCATGTTCGGCCAGCGTCATCTTGCGCCGGAAGTCGCCTTTGTACATGCCGCCGATCTGCGGAACCGAGACGTGGGATTCATCCGCGAAAACAATGGCATTGTCGGGGATGAATTCGAACAGGGTGGGGGGCGGTTCGCCGGGGGCACGTCCCGTCAGGTAGCGCGAATAGTTCTCGATCCCGTTGCAGACGCCGGTTGCCTCGAGCATCTCGATATCGAAATTGGTCCGCTGCTCCAGCCGCTGAGCTTCCAGCAGTTTGCCTTCGTTCACCAGCTGGTCGAGCCGCTGGCGCAGCTCTTTCTTGATCGAGATCACCGCTTGCGTCATCGTCGGTTTGGGCGTGACATAGTGCGAATTGGCGTAGACGCGGATGCGGTCGAAACTGCCGGTCTTTTCGCCGGTCAGCGGGTCGAATTCGGTGATGGATTCCAACTCCTCGCCAAAGAACGACAGTTTCCATGCACGGTCTTCGAGGTGGGCGGGAAAGATTTCCAGCGAATCGCCGCGTACCCGGAAAGAGCCGCGCTGAAAGGCCTGATCGTTGCGCTTGTATTGCTGGGCGATAAGGTCGGCCATGATCTTGCGCTGGTCATAATCGCTGCCGACGAGCAGATCCTGGGTCATCGCGCCGTAGGTTTCGACCGAACCGATGCCGTAGATGCAGGACACAGAGGCGACGATGATCACATCGTCCCGTTCCAACAGCGCCCGGGTGGCCGAGTGGCGCATCCGGTCGATCTGTTCGTTGATCTGGGATTCCTTCTCGATATATGTGTCCGAGCGCGCGACATAGGCCTCCGGCTGGTAGTAGTCATAGAAGCTGACAAAGTATTCGACGGCGTTGTCCGGAAAGAACCCCTTGAATTCGCCGTACAATTGCGCGGCCAGCGTTTTGTTCGGGGCAAGGATGATCGCCGGGCGCTGGGTTTCCTCGATCACCTTGGCCATGGTGAATGTCTTACCCGTACCGGTCGCGCCCAGCAGCACCTGATCCCGTTCGCCCGCCAGAACGCCCCCCGCGAGTTCGCGGATTGCGGTCGGCTGATCGCCGGCTGGTTCGAAATCCGTCGCCATGCGGAAGCGAATGCCGCCTTCGAGCTTTTCCCGCGTTTTTGGCTCGGGGGCAGGGGCGTGCATGAGGGCGTCGGACTTGTCGGAATGGGCAAAGGGCATGATCTTACCTCTGGGAGTGCACCACACAGGTGTTGTTTGCGGCAGGTTATTCAAGGCTTTCCCTTTTGTCAGCCGCGGCGGTATGGGTAAAGTGCCCCTGTATCATGAAATCAGTTCGATCCTGTCAGGCTTGGGGTTGTCGGCTATATGCGCCTGAAACTGCCCGGAAATCCGGCAACGGTGGATGGGGGGATATGTCGCCCTTATGGGGCAGCATTGCCCGGCAGTGGAAAGTTAGGATGCGACACAAAGCGTGCTCGGCACCGCTTGCCCCGACTGTGCAAATTCGCGATACTGCGAGCAAGTCAAAGCAAAGGGTGTCCCATGCGCGCGCGTATCTTTCAGCCGGCTCGAACGGCCATGTCCTCGGGTCAGGCCAAGACTCATCACTGGGTTCTCGAATTCGCACCGGATTCGGCGCGTGAGGTTGATCCGCTGATGGGCTGGACATCTTCGACTGATACGCAGGCGCAGGTGCGTCTGCGCTTTGATACCAAAGAGGCGGCTCTGGAATACGCCAGCGACCATGGTATCGATGCCCAGGTCTCAGACCCGAAAGTGCGCAAGTCCAATATCCGCCCGCGCGGCTATGCCGAAAATTTCGCCGTAGACCGCCGGGGCGCCTGGACGCACTAGGGTGAAAATCCGGATAAAGTTATCTCGGAATCGGGGCAAGGATTTCGCGAGATCGATTTTGCCTCAATATGTAGTCCGCTAAGTGTGTGATGCATCCAAATGTTGAATGAGGCGAGTTCGCTCTGTTGGCGGCTTGACTCATCACTGATAAAGCTTGGCGCAGTCCACGCGACTGACAAAATACGGTAATCTCTCGGTTCTTTCGTCGAGCACAGCGTGTCGAGGTCATCAGCCGGGTTTGCGACCGCATCAGGCACCTGGACCGCCATCAGCCATCCCCGGATGCCGTTACCGCTCCAACCGTCTGTGCGAATTTCCCTTAGCCTCATCCTAAACCCCCGCGGCGTCTTCCGTCGAAGCTTTGTGAACGCGAGCCGCTACCGCCCGGCGGCCCATGTCGCGCTGCGCCTTGCATAAACGACTGCGAGACGCGAGAAGCGGAGATCGCAAGGCCGATACGAGCCACATGGTGCCCGCGACGCGAACGGCTCTTTGTATGTACCGGCTGCTGTTCGCAAATGATTTCTGGCATGTTCTCGGAAGTCGCTCATATGTATCCGGCCTGTTGATCGACACGCGGGTCGTGGCCTTGTTGGGGTTACGCACGCGCCGTGATCTCATTAGCGGACAGGTCGATTTTGACCATTTGGGCCGTCAGACTCTGGGGGCGTAATTTTTCCGTTCCATGCTTTGCTATCTATCGCGAACTCCTTTGGATTGCTGAGGGTCGATCAGATACCGACAGCAACCTCATCTCTTGGCGCGTCAAACGCCGTTTTAAGTCTCAAAATGCTCCAGGCCATGCGCGCCAGTTTATTTGCAAGGGCGATGGGGCCTTGTTTCGCTGCATGCGTTCTGACGCACGTATCAGCCACTCGCCAAAGCTAAAGTCGGGCCATCGATGTGGCCGCATCATGATGACTTTGGCTGCTTGGACGAACAGCATCCGTAGATATCGACTTCCTCGTTTTGAGATTCGCCCCAAGATCGTTCGCCCACCGGTGCTGTATTGTCGGGGAACGAGGCCGACCCAGGCGGCAAAGTCACGACCGCGATCAAAGGCTTCGCCTTCACCTACCGCCGCGACCATCGCCGTGGAAATCATTGGACCAATACCAGGGATCGTCATGACATTTCGGCAGTTCTCCTCGGTACGGCTGATCTCTTCGATCTCTGCTGAGACCTTGTCGATGAAAAACGGGTTAAAGTTGTCTCGGAATCGGGGCAAAGATCCCGCGACGACATGATGCGATCTGCATATAGGGCGCCCATTGGGCGCCTTAACTACATCTGGAGAGCAGTATGGAATTCCTGATGAACGGCGATGCGCCTAGCCGCCCGACCATCCTCCTGGCCCACGGTGCAGGCGCTGCGATGGACACCCCCTGGATGACGTCCGTCGCGCAAAGGCTGGCAGATCGAGGCTGCCGCGTTGCCCGCTTCGAGTTCAGCTATATGGCCGCTCGCCGCGCTGGCGGCTCCCGGCGCCCTCCGGGGAAAGCCGAGACCTACATCCCCGAGTACCTCGCAGCGATCGACGCCCTAGCCTGCGACGGACCGCTGATCATCGGTGGCAAGAGCATGGGCGGCCGTGTCGCCAGCCTCATCGCTCAGGACCTGCACGATTCCGGACGTATTCAGGGGCTCCTTTGCCTTGGCTTTCCGTTCCACGCCCCCGGCAAGCCCGAGAAGACCCGCGGCGCGCATCTCTCCAGTATCACCTGCCCAACCCTGATCTGCCAGGGCGCCCGTGACCCGTTCGTCACCCGCCAGGAGGTGGAGAGCTATCTGCTTTCACCTTCCGTAGCCTTGCACTGGCTGGAAGACGGTGACCATGACTTGAAGCCACGAAAGCGGCTCACCGGTTCCGGTCTGGAAGACCACCTCGAAAGCGCCTCGAAATTTGTGGCCGACTGGGCCGCGACGATCTTCTGAAGCTGTCCTTCAACAGGAACAGCTGACGTGAGAGCAGGAAAGGTCGATCGCGCAGCCAAATGCCATGCGACACTCCCGAGCGGCAGGTCATAACATCAGCCGTCTTTAAATGGTTACTGAAAAATTCGGGCGAGATTAATCAAAATGCTCGAAGTGTCACTCCGGTATGTTTGGCTGTTTACCGGTACGCAACAAAACATACCCGATGCGAACCGTGCATCTATTCAGAGACAGTCGCGATGCCTAATTGCGCCCAGTCAAACCGACCATTTGGTTCGCAAGAAGATTTGAAGACAACCTCGGCCTTTCGAAATTCCTCTGACATTCAAAAATGTTAAGCGGCTTGGCGGAGTTAAAACCTTGATCCATTCCATTCATTAGGATGATACTGAGCTACTGTAGCAGTGAGCGATTTACCCACCATCACATCGCCTACAATTCCTGCAAGAACCGGCATTGGGTGTCCCATCACGACGAAACCGCCAACGCCACGCTGATCGCAAAGACGGATTCCTGGTACACCGGATCGAACGTGCCGGGAAAACCGCGTCGGGTGCTGTCCTACACCGGCGGCGTCGGAATATACCGCGACCTAGGCGACGAAATGGCAAGGAACGGCTACCCGTCCTTTACCATGAGCAAGGCCGACGCCCTCGCCGGCCCTTTGCCGACAATGGAGGGTCGTTCTACTGCTGCGTCCCCGAAGCATCCATTTGTGCCTGTCGAAGCAAGCCCCAATCGTTGAAGCCTGCTGGCCGAACGGACCGGTCATTCCTGCGCCTGTCTCCGCCAGCCTCGCCACGCCCCGGTCCAAGGCTTGAGCCGTCCTACCGTCAGCGCCCATGCTCCGATCGTCAACCCGCACATCAAGGTCTTCGAAACACTCCCCATCGTGCCTTCGATCAGGATCGCGTGAACTACGCTTCCGACCACCACGACGGAGGCCGCCATGGTGTGTGCAAGTCGCCAGACCTGGGGGCGAAGACGGAGCTTCTTCCTGATACCGGCGAGGAGCGCCGCTGCGATCAGGGCCCACATCGCCACGACGCCAAAGGCGGAGAACGCTGTCGGCGCGGCGAAGGTCAAAGCATCGACCATGTCAGGCGGGCTCGTGATCCACAGCCCGACGACATGCACGGCAACGGCGAGCATCAGCGCAACGCCGGTCCAGCGATGGATTCGTCGCCCGGCCTGCATCGGGAACCCGGGTAACAGCCCGGCGGCCAGCAAAGGTTGCACCAGCAGGAGTGCCAGCGCGACCACACCGGCGAATCCTGCCGCCACGTAGACGGGGGTACGATACGGAAGGTACTCGCTCCCTGCAGCAACGACCAGGGATGCGCCGATCACGCCCGCAATCGCACACCAGATGAGGATCACACGGAAGACGGTCAAGGTCAGGCAGGTTGCAGCACGAAATGCGCAGACAAGCTCGTGTCACGGGCACTCGACATGACCGGACGGAGAAAGACTGTCTCGAAGTCGCCGCTGTCGTAGGCAAGGTGCCCGTGCGGTTGTCCGAAGGTCGGCACGATCTGCGGCATCTCGAGTTGGAACATTCCGTCAGCGTTCGTCAGGGTCGCGCCGTGGCTCCTTGCGTCGCTCTCGCGACCCTCGGTGGTGTGCGCCCAGATCTGGATGCGAATACCCTCCAGCGGTACGCCGTCGCCCGCGCGACGAACGGTTCCGGACATCATGAAACCGCCCTCACCGATCCGGTCCACGATGAGCGCGCCGGGCCGGTAGTTGTTTGCCCCGCCGCGCATCGATGTGGTCGGAGCGAGGCCCTGCGCACGAACGGGCGATATCAGGCCTGTCCCGGTGGCCAGGAATGCTGCAGCCCCTGCCGCCATGAACCTTCGGCGGGGCATCGGAGATTGTGACATTGGCGGGCCTCCCTTCGTCAGAGCACGTGGTCGGGCATGAGTTTAGCGTGAATTTGGGCTCAGAAAGCATTTGCGGCCGTCGCCGCACAGACTTGTGATCAGCCCGGAGTTCCGCCCCGCGACACCCCTTGGCGGGGTCGAACATCGGATCGACACAAGCGTATTTCTACACTTGCCGCCGCCGATGGCGGCCCAGACCTGCCTTTCATGGGGCGGCCCGTCGCTGCAGCGCAGCTTCCCCGGACCGTTCTTTCGCAGCATCGCGCAGCGTCTTCGAACAGACCAACTTCTGCAGTGCGCAGGAAACGGACCCTGCAAACTTGCGAAGCATGGTCGCCCTTCAGGACGTGACCGGCCCATAGCTGCCTTTGGCCACACCATCAAGATGCTGCAACTGAAATCAGCAAAGCTGCCGTTCACTTGTTTTCAGATATCAAACTCATCCGCTTCTTTAGCGCCATTGCAAATTTTGAATTGCCTTCAGTCTTTGAGATGTAGGCAGATAGGTCAATTCCGTCGTACGCGCTGTAGTCCTTGAGTGCGGCGTCTTCTATGCTAATCGTCCAATCTTGGGCATCAATAACAATAATTCCCGCGTCAAACAGTCGATGGAGGTCTGCTCGGAGAGGGATACCATTCCAAGCTTCATCTCCGCCGCCGCACGATACGGGGATTATGTGGGCGGCCTCCAATACTGCCAAAGTCTCGCATCCAGAAATCAGACAACGCGCGCCAAAAGTCTCGAATACCATACGGCGGAACTTAGCTTGTCCTGGCCGCTCCCAAACATCGGCTAATCTGCGCTGCCGCGCGGCTGCGATCTCAGCCTCATTGTTCACATTTTCGATCAGTTGAAACCCAAGACCCTCGAAGTATCTTCGAAACACGTTTGTGATCGGATTATTGGTCATAGGGTTTCCGGCAAGCTCGTTAGCAAGACGGCCCAACGGTTTTACAGGATAAGCCACGCCTTCGTACATCAGAAAACCGGTACTGGACTTGCGCATCTGCCCATTCGGCTTGGGATAATTCTCATATAGCCATGCCTGACCTTCAGCTTTCACACGGTCGATGGCCTCTTCGGCTTGATCCCGATCAAAGGTTAACTCAGTCATCTTGTCAGTGCTATCCCTCAGGCCCGCGGATCGTGCTACTATCGTAGCCTTGCTCGGTCATACGAGCAATCAGTAGATGCAACCAATGATCGATTGACGAACGGCCCGAAGCTGCCACTCGCCATCAAGATGTTTGCCGCAACGCGGCTTCACCAGAGCTGACCTTCAAATATGGCGGCGACTATCTGACAGTCTTCTCCCATATTCATTCGAATTCCCAGGGTGTCGGACATGGTGAGATTGGCCGCAGAGGCGTGCGATAACACTGCAAGGCGAAACCTTGCGTTACAGGGCCTTACGCCGGGCCATCGTAAGGATCAGTGAGCGGGTGTTCTCCAAGACATTGAATGCACCGGAAATTGATGTGCTGGTACATCGCGAGGTCGTAGAGGTCATGCCGCCACATGTCGAATATTGCCTGACCGACTTGGGAGTTGAAGCTGCCGAGCGGCGGCGATCTCTTGCAGATTGGATCGAAGACAGCCTGCCGCGCGTCGGCGGCGAATGGGCGCTACGCGGTGTGATCGGGCCTGATGGGTCTGTCAGGTTACCAGAATTGACTGAATCGCTCGGTTTGCCTGGTCGCGTGGGGCGAAGAAGTGTGTGAAATCAAATCGCTGCACTGCTTGATAGGCTGAGGGCGATGCAATTATTGAAATATAGATTTCCCTTTTTGCACATTCATGTGTAATGGTAACTTCAGGCGAGGGAATTACCGCGCTAACGGAGGAGGAAAACCATGAAATTCAAAACAACACTCACGGCCATTTCCCTTTTGGGAACGTTTGCAACTGGCGCAAACGCCGAAGGCAAGGAGATGTTGCTAGGCACCATGGCGGTGCCCGGCACAACCGTTGAAACCGCATCCCATCTTTTTGCCGAAAAGGTCGCCGCCGAGATGCCCGGTCAGCTTACGGTGATAGTGAACGACTCGCTGTTGAAAGGCGCTCAGCTGGCACCATCCGTCCGGGATGGGGTGGTCGACGCAGTGGTTGCAGTGCATCCCTATCTCTCTGGCTCCGAGCCTGTGATGGGGCTCCAGAACCTGCCGGGTGTCATCCGAACCGCTGAGGAATATCAAGAGGTTCTTGCTGCTTTCTGGCGAGAAGACCTGCGCTCCCTTTGGAACGACAACTGGAATTCTCATGTGGTAGCCGAAGGAGCATGGGCTACACATAACCTTTTCACCGCCAAGCCTGTAGAAACTCCCGAGGACTTCGCAGGGCTGAAAATCCGCGTCCATAATGCCGAAACCGCGCGCTTCATCAGCCAGCTCGGTGCCCTACCCACGCCGCTGGATGCCTCTGAAATGGCCGCAGGGCTTGAACGTGGGGTGATCGACGGGCTGTTCACACCTTCGTGCTACGCCTTCAAGCAAGAGCTCTTCCGGTCTGCCTCGCATATCGGTAACTGGCAGATCGGTCCGATCCAGGGCTGGGCGATCCTGATCAACAACGATAAGTGGAATGCCCTCAGCGCGGATGAACAGGCTGCGCTGACCGACGCCGGAGAGGCCGTCGAGGCAGAGATGTGGGCGAACTTTGCAGCCAACACTGCCGAATGTGTGGACGGGATGACCGCTGAAGGGGCGAGCTACTTCGAAGCCTCCGAAGAGGACATGTCGGCCATTTTCACCGATGCGAACACTCAGCCCGTCTTTGACGACTGGAAGTCCCGCATGGCCGACAAGGGCTTTGACGGTGACAAGACGCTTGTACAGGCAATGAAAGCCACGGCGGGCGAATAAGCCCCAATCCCCAAGGAGAACACCATGTCGTCAACCGCATCTATTGCGGCGGACCAGTCCCCTGTGCCCGCGGACACCGCGGGGGCAGGCGGCGGCTGGCAGGTCGCGGGGCTTCCCGGCGCGCTCTGTGTCGCGGCCCTTCTGGTTATCTCAGTCTTCGAGATCGTCTCGCGCTACGGGTTCAACGCGCCCACCTTCTGGGCGACCGAGATCTCGACCTATTTTGGCGTGGCGGCGGTGTTCCTGTCGCTGGCCTATGCCGAAGTGCGGGGGGAACACGTCCGCGTCGAGGCGTTTTTGGAGCAGCTGTCCGAGGCCCGGCGGGCCCCGGTTCTGCGATTGGCCAACTGGCTGGGTGTGGTGTTCATCGCCTTTTGCACGGTTGAGATGACGCGGTATCTGGTAGCGGATTACACCGCCGGGACGCGCAATTGGGGATTGTTGTCGACGCTTCTGTGGATCCCGCAGGTGCCGGTTGTTCTCGGGCTGGCTGGGTTCACCGCGATCCTATCGTGGCGTGCGACACAGGGGGCAGGACAGCAGGCCATGGCGGTTTTGATCGTCGCGGTTTCTGCCGTGGCGGGGTATTACGCAGGCCGAAAGGGGATGACGGTTGCCGGGCACATGGTGCCGTGGAGCCTGCTGATCGTCACCGGCGCGGCTTCGATTTCAGCCGCGATCACAACCGGCTTGCGCAGCGGGGCACTGCTGGCCAGCGTGCTGGGCCTTGCATGTGCCGCGATGATGCTGGCGGCCGGGGGCGGGCAGACTGGCGCGGCTATCGTGATCCTGATCTTCGTGTTCGCTTTCCTCGCCATGGGGATGCAGGTTGCCGTGGCGCTTGGCCTTGTCGGCGCGCTTGGCTTGATCTTTCTGCCGCCGATCCCGCAGGCGGTTGTTGTGGCCGAACGCGTTTGGAACGGCGTTAATTCCTTTACCTACACTGCCGTGCCGATGTTCGTCCTTATGGGCAGCCTTCTGATGCGCGCGGGCATTTCGCGCAGCCTGTTCGACGGGCTGGTCGTCTGGATGGGGCGGATTCCGGGGGGGCTGGCCCAGGCCACGCTGACGGCCAGCGGGTTGTTCGCGGCGCTCTCTGGCTCGTCCATCGCCACCGCAGCCACGATCGGCAAGGCGGCGGGACAGGAGATGCTGGATCGCGGTTACAAGCCGTCGCTGGCGCTTGGCTCCATCGCCGGGGGCGGGACGCTTGGGATCCTGATTCCGCCCAGTGTGCCCATGATCATCTTTGCGGCCATGGTCGGTGTGTCCGTGACCAAGCTGTTCGTTGCGGGCATCGTGCCGGGCTTGATGGTGCTGGCCAGCATGATGGCGGCGGTCTGGATCTGGTGTCTTCTGAAACCCGAGGCAGGCCATATCGGCCGCGCTTACTCCCTGGCCGAAAAAGCCCGCGCTTTTGTTCAGTTTGGCCCGTTCCTAGCGCTGATCGTGATCGTCATCGCATCGCTCTATTTCGGGATCGTCACCGCGACCGAAGCAGGCGCACTTGGGGCTGCCCTTGCGCTGATCCTTGCAGGTTTCTCCGGCAAGCTGTCGTTTGACATGGTCCGTGGCGCGCTGTTGGAAACGGCCGCGTTGACCGGTGGCATTCTGTTCATCGTGATCGGTGCCGGGATGCTCAGCTGGCTGGTCGATTACCTGCGCATCGCCACAATGATGGTCGAGGCGGTCGAGGGCAGCGGCATGTCCATCGTGTCGATCTTGCTGATGCTGATGGTCGTATACCTGATCCTCGGGATGTTCATCGACCCGATTTCCATGATGCTGATGACGGTGACGATCACCTACCCCATCGTCCTGCACGCCGGTTATGACGCACTGTGGTTCGGTATCGCCCTGATGATGATGATCGAGGTCGGACTGATCACGCCACCAGTCGGCATCATCCTCTTCGTGCTGCGCGGATTGTTCCCGCAGGCTTCGTTCCGCGAGATCTCACTGGGGTCTCTCGTCTTTGTCGGCGTCATCCTCACGAATGTCGTCCTGATCGCCGTGTTCCCGCAGATCGTCTCCTGGCTACCGGGCCTGATGAACTGATCGAAACCAAATAAGGGAGGAGGAATTCCCATGCCAAATATTGATCTACCCCCGCAGATCGCCGTCCGAGTCGCCGATCTGACCGCCACCTTCTCGGCCCCCAATGCCTGTGCAACGCAGCAGCTCTGCGACCGGCATCCGGCGGACCGCGTGGCCTATCGCATTATCGGCGGCGGCGCGCCGGTCGACCTGACCTTCGGGGCGCTGAAGGCCCGTTCCGAACGACTGGCCAGCGGGCTGTCCAAACTGGGTTACGGCCCCGGTGACCGGATCGCGACGCTGATGTCCAAGGGCGAGGATTACCTTGTCACGCTGCTGGCCGTCTGGCGGCTGGGGGCGGTCTACGTGCCGTTGTTCACCGCCTTTGCGCGCGGCGCCATCGAAATGCGGCTGGAGGCGAGCGGCGCCCGGCTGGTAATCTGCGATGCGGCGCAGCGGTCCAAGTTGGGCGGTCTGGCCCTGCCCGAACTAAAGGTTGGTCAGTTCGGGAAGGCAGGAGCCGACCTGTCCATGCAGAACATCGAGGCCAGCGGGGACGATGCCTTTCCCGCCCATGCCGCGGGCGGCGATGGCGCGGTGATCGAGGTCTATACCTCGGGCACGACCGGCAAGCCCAAGGGCGTCGTTGTGCCTCTGCGCGCCTGGGCCGGGTTCCAGGCTTATGGTGAATTCGGCCTTGGCCTGACGCACGGGGACGTTTTCTGGAACGCCGCTGATCCGGGCTGGGCCTATGGGCTCTATTTCGGGGTGATTGCGTCGCTGACAAACGGCGTGACCGCGATCATGCACACCGAAAAGTTCACCCCCGAAGGCACCTTGGCAGTGTTGCGGGATCAGGGGGTCACGAACTTTACCGCCGCGCCGACGGTCTACCGCAGCCTCAAGGCGCATGGGGTCGGGCCGGAGCCGATCCGACTCAAAAACGCCTCCAGCGCCGGAGAGCCGTTGACACCGGATGTGAACGAATGGGCTCCAAAGACGCTCGGGGTCGAGGTGCATGACCACTTTGGCCAGACCGAGGCCGGAATGCTGGTGAATAACCATCACCACCCCGATCTGAAGCGTCCGATCAAGCCGGGGTCGATGGGCCAATCGCTGCCCGGCTGGGACATGACGGTGGTCGACCCCGACACACACGAAGAGCTTGGCCCCGATCAGCCCGGCCTACTGGCGGCGCGCCTTTCGGAAAGCCCATTTGCGTGGTTTTCAGGCTATCGCAGCGCCCCCGAGAAGAACGTTGAGCGGCTAACGCCTTGTGGCCGCTGGTATCTGACTGGCGATCTGGCGCAATATGATGCCGAAGGGTCTTTCCGTTTTTCATCGCGGGATGACGACGTGATCATCATGGCGGGCTATCGGATCGGGCCGTTCGACATCGAATCCGTGATCTCGACCCACCCGGCCGTGCGCGAGGTTGCCGTGGTTGCGGTGCCGGACGAAATCCGGGGCGAAGTTCTGGAAGCCGTCGTCGTGCTGAACGCGGACTTCACAGCGTCCGACGACCTGTCGGATGAGATCAAGCAGAAGGTCCGCACGGACTATGCCACCTATGCCTATCCGCGCCGGGTGCATTACCGCGAAGACCTGCCCAAGACACCCTCGGGCAAGATCCAGCGCTTCTTGATCCGTCAGGATCTGCGCCGTGCGCTCGAGGTGTCGGAATGACGATGCGGGGTTATTCAGGAATTGTGACCGGGGCCGCCTCCGGCCTCGGCCGAGCTACCGCCGAACGGCTGGCGGCAGAAGGCGCGCAGTTGGTGCTAATGGATATGAACGCCGAGGGTCTGGAGAGGGTCCGCGCCACGCTTCCCGGCACCCATGTAGCGGCCGTTGCTGACATCCGCGATCCTGATCAGGTGCGCGCGGCGGTGGATGCGGGTGCCAAGGCCTTTGGTGCCCTGCGGTTTGTGGTTAACTGTGCCGGCATCCCGTCTGCGGCCAAGACCGTGTCGCGAGGCGTCGCGCATGACCTGGACCTCTGGAATCGCGTCATCGGCATCAACCTGACCGGATCGTTCAACGTGCTGCGTCTGGCGGTAGAGAAGATGGTTGACAACGACCCGGATCCCGATGGCCAGCGTGGGGTGATCGTCAACACCAGCTCCATCGCAGCGTTTGACGGGCTCAAGGGGCAGGCCGCCTATACTGCCAGCAAGGCAGCGATTGCGGGCATGACCTTGCCGATCGCGCGGGATCTGGCCGATTACGGCATCCGGTGCCTGGCCATCGCACCTGGCGTGTTCGAGACCGAATTGACTGCCAGCGTGCCTGAGAAGGGCCGCGAAGCGATGGAGCGCAACTTCCTTTTCCCGCGCCGCACCGGTCATCCGGCTGAATTCGCCGACATGGTGCTGACGCTGATCACGAACCCCTACCTGAATGGCGAATGCGTCCGCATCGATGGCGGCACGCGCTTTGCCCCATAGGCCACCGGAGACCTAATAATGACCCAAGATGTCTATATCCTCGGCACCGCCAGAACCCCGATAGGGGGCCTGTTGGGCGAATTGTCGGGCCTCAGTGCCACCGAACTGGGGGCGCATTCCGCCCGTGCGACGGTCGAGCGCTCCGGCCTGAGCCCCGAGGCGGTCGAGCAGTGTTTCATGGGCTGTGTCCTACCCGCAGGGTTGGGGCAGGCCCCGGCACGACAGGTCGCCCTGTCCGCGGGCCTGCCCCGGTCGACGCAGGCCACAACAGTGAACAAGATGTGCGGATCGGGCATGCAGGCTGCGATTCTGGCGCACGACCGGATCAAGGCGGGCGGCGCGTCGGTCATTCTTGCAGGTGGGATGGAAAGCATGTCCAACGCCCCGCATCTGTTGCCGCGCCAACGGCAGGGGATCAAGTTCGGCAACGGGACGATCATCGATTCCATGTCCCGTGACGGTCTGGAAGATGCCTATGAACCCGGCGCGTTGATGGGCCAGTTTGCGGATCGTTCCTCGGTCGCACATCAGGTCAGCCGCGAAGAACTGGACGATTTTGCCATTATGTCGCTGGAACGCGCCATGGCCGGGGCCTCAAGCGACGAAATCGCCGAGGTCGAGGTCACCTCGCGCCGTGGGGTGCAGGTCGTGAGCACCGACCAACAGCCCCGCAATGCGGATATCGCCAAGATCCCGCAGTTGAAGCCGGCCTTTGGCCCAGAGGGGCGCACAACGGCGGCCAATGCGTCGTCGATCTCGGATGGGGCGTCGACCATGATCCTTGCGGCGGCCGAAGCCGTTCCAGCGCACGCGCCCCGCGTGCGCATTCTGGGACATGGCTGCTATGCCGCTGATCCCGACCAGTTCTGTTCCGCGCCGGGCTTTGCCATGGCGGACCTGCTGTCGCGGATCGGATGGGGGGCAGAGGATGTCGACCTCTACGAGGTGAACGAAGCCTTTGCCGTGGTCCCCATCCTTGCCGCGCGCCACATCGGTGTTTCGCTGGACAAGGTGAACATCCGCGGCGGTGCCTGCGCCCTTGGTCACCCAATCGGGGCCAGCGGGGCGCGTATTGTGACGACTCTCGTCAACGCCTTGATCGCACGCGGTGGCGGGCGGGGCATAGCCTCGATCTGCCTCGGCGGCGGAGAGGCGTTGGCCATGGCACTGGAGGTGACCGGATGACACAGACCCAAGCACAGGAAAAAGCACACGCCCTGACCCGGATCTGCCGGGTCGAAGACGGGATCGCCTGGATCACCATGGACCGTCCCGACAAGGCCAATGCCGTCAGCACCGCCCTGCTGGGCGATATCCTTGAAGCACTGGATGCGGCCGAGGGAACACCCAGTGTCAACGCAGTGGTCTTCTCGGGCGAGGGGCGGCATTTCTGTGCCGGCGCTGACCTGTCCGAATTTCTAGCCGAAGGCCCGTCGGCCTTTCGCCGCCTTCTGAACGCCTTCCGCGAGGTTTGCACCCGTTTCGAACACTCGCCCCTGCCGATAATCGCCATGGCGCAGGGGGCCACACGGGCCGGTGGTCTTGAGCTGATGCTCTGCTGTGATGCTGTGGTCGCGGATGAAGGCGCCACAATCGGCGACGCGCATATGTTGCGCAACCTGCTGCCGGGGGGCGGCAACAGCGTCCGCCTGCCGCGCAGCATCGGGCATCAACGCGCCAAGTGGATGATCCTATCGGGCCAGTCGATCTCGGCAAAGCAGGCGCAGGACTGGGGGATCGTGACCCAATGTGTGCCGCAGGGCGACCTGCGCTCAGAAACCCTCAGCGTGGTGGCTGAAATGACCGTGGGGCATCGCGATACCATCGCCCGCGCGAAATCGCTGCTGGTCGCTGCGGACACGCTTGGATTTGAAGAGGCGCTGGAGAACGAGATCGTGCAGCTCGAGCAGCATTCCACAAGCCAGGCTCTGAGAAAAAGCTTGGCCGGGTTCCTCGGCACCTGACTTGGGGCGGTGCGCTGGCGGCCAGCTTCCGGTGCGCCAACGCGCCTTGTAACCTCAAGGCGAAACGCAGCTAACCGGACGCCTTTCCGACAACCGCGCGCACACAGAAGTCGGCGATCGCCTCGACCTGGACCAGTTGCTCAGCCGCAGTGATATCGTTGACCCGGGCAATCGGGCCAACCAATGCCTCGAACAAAGACCCAACAATGCAAGCGGCTGACACTTGCGCGGGTTGATCCACAAAGGCCCCTTCGTGAATGCCCCGGTCAATCACTGTCTCGAATACGCGCATCAGTTTCTGGCGATATCGCAGCCGCTCGACCTCAATCTCGCTTTCGACGGGTTCGGCGACAAGCGCATACCCCATCCGGCGCCCCCGGATCGCCCGGCTGCCGAAGGTGTAGGCGCACCGACGCAGGATTTCCTTGGCAGGCTCGTCCCCCATGGCGATGCCGGCCACGACATCGACCTCATGCTGGGATACATGCGCGACGACTTTGACCAGCAGGTCTGTGCGCGACTTGTAATTGCGATACAGCGTCCCTTGGGCAAGCCCGGCGCGTTCGGCAATTGTGCTGACCTGTGCGTCACGAAAACCCACCTCGGACACGAGTTCTATTGCGGCCGCCAAGAGCCGCGCTTTCTTGTCATGCTGCGGAAAGGCAACCATTCCCGGCGTGTCAGTCAGTAAAGCTGGCGCAGATGCCGGCAGTTCAGGAGCAACCCCGGAGTGCATCGCCTCATGCTCAAGATACCAATTTTCAGCAAAGCGGCGTGCTTCATCAAGATTTTCGGTCTTTGTGCTTGCCCGCTCGCTCACACCACCAAAACTGCCCTGACATTGCCAGTAGCGACTGTTTGCTCTGCGGTACAGGTTTACCCTGCCTCCGACCGCCTCGTGTTTTTCACTTTTCATGGTATCCAAGTCCTGCCGTGTGAAAAATTTATAATCAAAAATCAGTGTTTTCACAATGTTCTTCAAATTCAGATGTCCAAGGCTGCAATGGCGGTGCGGGACTTAACGCAAATTGGGCCATTTCGACCTTTGGCACCCGGTTGGAGCTGTTTGTTCGCGAGAGTTGCGGCAAAATTCCGGACCGCAAAGGCGCGTGTGGTATGAGGTCGCCCGACTGCATCGCCAAGACATTTGATCTGCATCATGCCGCAAGCCGTCATTTCCCTGTCGAAAAGTTTCTCTATTTGTTTAGCGCGGCTCGGGCCGGTTACAGCGCAAGTCAACCAATTGGACGGCTGCAGTCGATCGGTTACCCTCTCATGCAAAATGGTGTTTATGGGGCGATCTCTGGACCAGAAGCCCCGCTAAGAACTCGGTCGAAAATTGCCGGGCAACTGCTGGGAATGGCCATAGCTGATTTCAGTGTCGATCAGCTGTAGGTTGACTTGCAAGGCCAAGCTCAATGTCCAATTTTAGGCTGAGGACCTGTAGCGCGTTCGTGCAAGCGGCGAATGGCAGCTTCCCGCCCTCTGTGTCGATGACGTCAAGGTGGGCAGGGATCACGATGACCGGCAGAAAAGGGCTGGGAGCGGTCGAGCGTCATGCTGTGCCTGGGCGTCAGCAAAGCGCAGGAAGCGGTCGCTGCAAAGTTGCGAACCGTGATCGGCCTTGATGCCACGACCGGCCCAAACCGGCCTTTCGCTATGCAGTTGTCTTGCCGCAGTGCAGCTAGGCAAAGCGGATGGGGTGGATAGCTCCTGCTCCACCCGGCGTCGCAATGCGCCATACTGCAGTTGTCTATCACTGCTAGGAAAGGAGCTACCCAATGCAAG
>NZ_FZNN01000004.1 GCF_900188035.1 Puniceibacterium sediminis
CACGCTGACGAAATCGGGGGACATTACCAGCCTGTCACCCTGATCGAAGCCGGGAAACTCTGCCTTCGGGCGGTCCAACGTTGGGGGTCGGATCAACTCAAACCCGGAGTCTCGCTCACGCTGGATAAAAGTTGGGGGCAACGTCACGGTCCGCCGCGCAATCTCACGGATCGGCAGCTTATCCCGTAACCGTAGCTTCCGTATGATGTTCAAAAGTCCCATGTGTATCACTCCAGTGTCCCCCGCTGCGCATGGCGCTGGGGGAAGGCTCACATGGGTCAAATCTCAATGGAAATTATGCCGCTACCCGGGTCACTTCTGGGTGGAAATCAACACGCGAATGTAGAAAACCAATTCTGAAGCTCCAGAAACCCCTAAAAGTAATCCGAACGCAACGTAGCACAGATGTAGGTTTCACTGCTATGATAGATCAAGAAAGGAGAAGCTTCTGTGACCGAAGGGCCGTGTATCGATGTTTGGGATCTTGGCACGTTCGACGAAGATTTGCGCTTGATACTCGACGAGAGAGCTGACCTGATCCGGGATTACTTTTTGCGGGAACGTGTAGTCTTCGAGACCTATGATCTTGCCCAAGGCATTGATCGACCATCTTTCCGACCACCAAATAGGCTGGCTCCGGATTTTATTCGACTGAACGAAAACCTTATTGCGCCGATGGAGGAACGCCGGATGCGGGCTTTCCACTATACCAGGATGACCGACTTTGAAGTAACTCAAATTTTAGAAAATGGGATCCAACTATCGACCCCTGAGAGTCTTCGCCACAGGATTGGCGCATTAGTTCGGATCGGAGCACTCGCTCTCGAAGATGCAGAGATGATGGAATCTGAAAGTCCATTTCACACCCAGATGCATGCGAGATGCGGAAAATTTTGGATGGCATCACATCCTATTCCGATTGAAAATAGTGGCGTTGATCGCCTTTTGGAATACTGGGGTGGGGAGGTTGCCTCATTTCACCTTACGGACGAAGATCTTCTTGAACGGCTTGCAATGATTGGTCAGCCACGCGTAATCGAGATCTCTGTCCCTCTCTCGGCAACCAAGCATAGCATCTCCGCTGCGCAAGCCGTCGTGGCGACCTTTGGCCGATCTCTTGGTTGTCCCGCGGATCCGAGGGAATTCGACCTTTATATTGAAGCCGTATTGCCAGCGGAAGCTATACTTAGTGTTCACACCATCGGTGATGTAGGCTTTAAGATATTGGGAAAAACTTATCAGCCCGGTTTCATGCCTTAAAGCCCGTTAAACACAGCACTACGATATGTCACCGGTCAAGTACCACTGCTCGTCCCCAAAAATGCAAATTACCACTATTGAAATACAAAATTGTCGACCCCAAAATCTGGTTAGGTCGAAATCGTGGACCGCATTACTATGCATAGCAGTAACTCCAGACCGCAAGGCGAACACTTCTGCCTGCGCCTAATTTTCAAGCAAGGAAAATAAACCAGTTTCCCTTCTATCAGGGTTGGGCCGACTCATTACAGCCTCTTCGAATACGCTCCGGTTTCCGACAAGCACAACTTGTTCTTGAGCTCTAGTAATCGCGGTATAGAGTAACGTCCGGTCTAATATTAGACTTCTAACCACAGGGATGATTACCCTTTTAAATTGGCTTCCCTGACTCTTGTGACATGTTATCGCATAGGCGTGGTCAATATTGCCTATAGCCTCGTCAGGGATTGTCTTTAGTTCACCGTCGAATTCGATCTCAAGGCCGACAGTAGCTTTCTGAACGATACCCAGGGACCCATTCATCAGACCGATATCATAGTCATTGACGTTCCAAATCACCGGCTCTCCCTCCGCGTAATTGAGACGCTCCGGTCGAGCCGGTGACAGCAAGCGGTGGAACAGGTCATTGATCGTCTTTGTGCCGGCAGGACCATTCTTTACGGCCCCGACGATCTGGGTGTCACCTATACCACCAAGGTCATTCGTGACGTCTAAGACGGTATCGGCAATATGGTCCATGACGCAGTCGATAAATGATACGCCGACGTCCATACCCTTGTATTTGTTCAGGGATGGCACGATCCCGTTCCGGATGGCAGCGCTAATTTGAGGGATACCGGTTGATGCAGTTTGCCGATGGACCTCCGTGAGTTTAACATGAGGAACGCTCTCAGTCTCGCATAGAGCATGAAAAACGAGACCAAATCCAATCGGCGGAAGTTGCGCAGGATCACCGACGAGCAACAAACGGCACCCTGGATCCATCCGCCTCAGGATGCGATACATCATCGGTAGGTCGACCATCGACGTTTCATCGATGATCAGAGTCGATTCAGCGCCGAGTTTTATCTGTCCCGTGTCTACGGCATGCAAAAAACTCATGATTGTTTTGGCCGGACGACTGGTTGCCTCTGTCATTCGTTTTGCCGCACGACCAGCAAGGGCCATCTGGTGAATGTGTCCACCACGTCTTTCAGACATTTCGTGGATGGCTTTAAGTACGGTTGTCTTACCGACGCCCGCACCCCCGGTAATAACGCTCACGGGAGCCCTGAGTGCCATCCTAATTGCTGCGAGCTGGGCTTTGTTGAGGGAGATTTTTTCCTTCGCCTCGAAAGTGGTCAGTATTGTGTCCAGACCATCGTCAGCGTTCATTGGGAGAGTTGGTTGCCTGGATTCCTCCCCCCCGCAGTTCATTGCCCTAACACGTTCGGAAATGAACCGCTCCATTGCAGCCGGTCCAACACCCTGCAGCCCCACTGCGACTTCGACAACAGCGTGATCTGCAAGAGCTAATTTGAGGGCTCGCTCAGCGGTCTCATCACCACATCCAAGCAACCGGCGAACGTGCGCAAGGAAACTCGGCCTCTTCGTCACGGTGTGGCTGGATTGAAGGCGTTGATAACCGACGGCTTCTGCAGCAGCTACCAGCCGACGCTCATCGTGGTGATCAACGCCAATGGATAAAGCAACCCGATCTGCCTGACGCCATGTGGTAAAAGCCAAGAGGCGATATGGGTTCTCATCGAGTTTTTCAATGACACTATTTTCATAGATGGCAATTAATTTGTGTGAAATTTCCATCGGCAAGCCGTGGCAGTCCAAATATCGATAAACGTCCGCTTCGATAGATAGCGCCCTCCAGCCGTCCACCATAACTTTAGCGAGTTCGATGCCGATAATTCTTTTGAAGGCCTCGACATTGCCGAGGTCAAGCATTTCATATATGGTTTCGCCGAACTCATTCCATAGACTTCCAGCTCGAGCCGGACCTATACCCGGAAATAGTTTTGACTTGGAAATTGCTGAGATAATGAGATTGCCCGAAGGCTTCTGCAAAACGGCTTTATCGATTACGATCTGACTGCCATAGTCAGGATGGTCTTTGATCTTACCGGAGATTTTCCAAATTTCACCAGGCACCGGAGGGCGAGGCATAACCGAGCGTCCGGCAAGGAATCGGTGCCGTTGGCGCGAAAGCGTGGCCGCGTTAAACACCGCGCCGCCATGCACGCCCTCCCACAGAATATTTTCAATAACAACAGTTTGTGTCATATTATGACGCGTATGCCCAGCTCGATCATTTCTTCAATGTGTTTGAACCGTTTCAATTTTTGGCGCAGATCGTACACTTCTGCTATCAATGAGCTGTTTGTTTGCTGTAACGCCGTTATTTGGCGCTCAAGGGCGATACGTTCGGCATCGGTATTTCCGTCTCGAGCTTCAATACCTTTCAAACCCTTGTGCTTGATAGCTTCATTCAGTAATTTTTTGGCTTGAGGATTCTTGTAGAGTATTTGGCGGTCAAATCCGCAGGCTTCAGCAATTCCCGACATGTAAGCTTTGCCTCCACGGGCCGGGATTGCATCTATAGAGGACAAATAACTTAACAGTTTTTTGACGTTGTCGGATCCTTGGTCACGTCCAGATTTACTCATCTTTTGCTCGCTTGAAATTTGTCATTCCCGAGACTTTTTTTTTAGGTTTTCGAGCACTGGTTAATTCCCGGTCAATGGAAGGTAGGGCCGCATTGAGATTATTTTCTGCCAAGCCTTTGGCTGACGCATTGTATTGCCAGCGTACGAATTGCCCCAGTAAATCATTGTTTTCTTTAGTGAGTCGGCGATTCTCAGCCTCGACGCGTTCCAAACGTTCCAGCAATTTCGCCTCCACATCAGAGAGATGCGCTATCGAACTACCACGTTCATTTCTGACATGGGATTTCCGAGAGTTGAACGCGGACTTGATCCGGCTATGTTTTTCGAGACCCTGCCGTGAATAGAGACCACAGACAGGTTCAACCTTTGCAATCAGTAAATTCCAAGTAAGCTTTCCGGTCCAACCATCAATTATCTGAACGATTATGCCAATCTTCTGGTCAGTGAGGTGTTTTTTCATAGTCTACCTCTTTTCAGTGCGCGGAAGTCGGAGAGAATTCTTGAGTCGACATCGTCGCTGAGTTTTCGGTCGTCAATTGCATTGGCAATCGGGCTGTATTCCTCAAGGTTGGACAGTTGGATAACCGAACCGTCTTGCACCAATGGGTCTTCAAAAATCTCGATGAGACTTTGCAGCCGGGCAGCGGTCCTCTCGTGGTGGTGAAGCCATCGGTCTGCTCCGAAGGAATCATCTTCCATTGCCACCTTTGCGCTTTCAATTTGATCATTGACAAGCTCCAGGGAGGCTCGGATGCGCGTGGCTTTCGCGGCATCTCCTTTTATGCAAACATGCTCAGTGCAATTGATGCAATCACGATGCCGTTGGCAAGGTAGCATGGCGAAATCGTGGATGCAAAATCCGAACTCGGTTGTGTGTGCTGTCGGAAATTTCATCTGAAGGAAATCCTCCTGCGTCACAGGAACTTTGCCGATAATCTCGGCCAGTGGGCCAAGCATGTTTGATGTTCCGAGTTGCCCCCGAACAATCATCAACATTTCGTCGGAGGAGACATGATCATAGTCGCGGTTTTGCCGAATATCCCTTCGTCCGGACCATTTGGCAATATCGAGTTGAGAAAGACCTCCTCTCTGTGCGATGGTATTCAGCCAATGACGAAACTGGTGTGTTCTGATTTGGATACAGGAACCATCGTCGGCGTGAAGGCGGAGACGGGTAAACAGAGATGATTTTCCGTGATTGGTCCCATTACCCAGGCCGTTATATATTTTGTCAGAACTGATCGGTTCAATCATGCAGGGGATAGTTGCTTTATCTTGATGAAACAGGCTGTATGGGGCTACCATAAGTGCTTCGCTAAAGGTCATTCCTGTCTCTCGATCATATACCGGAAAGTCCTTAGGAAGCAGGGTTAAAACCGCCTTTTGAACGTCGACAAACCTGACATGGTTACTGTTGCTAATCTTTTGGATGGGAATACCCTTATTTTTCATCCATTGGTTGATTGTGGAGTGATTCTTAATTCCAAGCGCGTGACAGAAGTCTTGGACGGCGGAGATTGTTTGCGTTCGGAGATATTCGTATTCAGGGGGCAACCACATTGAACCAGGATTGGATTCGTACCATTGCGCCATCGACCGCGCATCGTCGGTTTCCTTGCGAATTTTTCTTATGGCTTCTTTTGCTACATCACTCATAGTGGTGCCGATCCACTTTACATAGGGATCGGCGTCCTTTGATGGCCACCACCTAAGCCCGTAAGCCACAGATCCATCGGGTTGAATTCGTTCGACTACACAATTGGTAGGTAGGCGGAAGATTTCATTAATCCGGTTGGGTGCTGCGGTGAGCAGTGCTCCCGTTGAAGCAATGATGATGTCGTTCTGTTCGGTCGCCAGTTGGAACGCTTTTGCTAGGGCATCGATGGCACCGGATGTGGGCAGCTTGTCGAGTCTATTTTCGTCAAAATTCTTTCCGACCCTATTGCGGTCGTTGTTGCGTTTCAGGTTGTGTTTCCATTGGAACCGAACCGGAACAAGACTGTGGGTGTTCAAGAATTCGGCAACCAACTGGAGTTGCCCGGCGGTGCGATATGCTGTGGAAGTGTTGTATTTTTCCTTGATCAATGCTTGTGCTCGGTTGAACACCTCTGGATCGACTTCGACGATACTGGGGGTTTCATGAACCAAAGTTAATGCGCGCTCCAAGGCGCGGAGCGCAGCGAGACGGTTGTTGAAGCTTTTTGTCGGCTTCATGGCATGCTGATAACGCATATATGAGCGCGCAAAGTTCAGAAACGGCATTGCCAGTAATGGAGCGTTAGGGTTGCTCTTTTTGGCGTCGTGGTTAACCCAACTGTAGGGCAAGCGCCCATTTCTCCCCCGCACGTCAATATAATTACTCACGTCCCACGATGGAGAATCCCATTCCAAATCATCACCGAAGACCGTTAAGCGATCACGGCAGAGCACAATGAAGTCGTGAATGTTTTGAGCGGCTTCATTGTCGGGTTTCGCGGAAAAAAGAATGATTTCAACCACGGTCAATGTTCTTTTCTGGCTTCATTAAATTGCATCTGTTGACGACATCAGCCACAGCCAAGATGGTATGATCGTTGATCGCAGCCATCCGCTCATCATTGGTGGTTGCATGAATCCTTTCTCGCTCTGCCACAAGTGAGTCAAGAAGGTCTTCATGTGGCGCCTCGAGCCAAGGTTGGAAATTTCGGCACGTGTAGCACGATATGGGTGCCTGGCCATCACAGAAGCCGTATTTGCCGCATGAACCTACGCTTCCAAGATCGGGACTTCCAATCCGGCTGGAGAAGTCGTCACCACGTTGTGCAAATGTTTCGTTCTGGACGATGAGGCCCATAAAAGACTGTGCTATCGGCGCCAATTCCAGCGCAGTTGCCTTGTCTATCCGCCTGGTCATTGCCGGAGTTGCCTGGACATATACACCGACATTTTGGGTGTCGGAATGATCGAGAAGGTCCGCAATAATCAACTCGCCATGGCCTTCCTCGGCGGCTCTTGTGGCAGTAGTGTGACGGAACCGACGTGGAAAGATTTTGACTTTTTTGCCTGTACGTTCGGATTGCACGTTTAGTCTATTACATGTTAGGATAATCCGATGACCAAGTTGTTGTGCTGTCGCGTGATATGCGAGGCTTGGTGGCATAGGGTTGCCTTTTCGAGGGAACAAAGGAAGTTCTGGAACTGGGACTTCACCGCGTTCAAAATTATGCGCCAGGTGATGCAACCAAGCTTCGAGAAGTTTGCCGAGTTCGGGTATCAGGGTGCGTGGTTTCAACTGACTACGAGAGAGTGTGCTGCGTTGTTTGGCGCGAGGCACATTCAATATGTAGAGAGGCGAGCCATCGTCAGCGTGAAAGGCAGATAGGTCTTGGATCTTCAGAGAAGCCAATTGTTTCGGACGGACACCAAAAATCATGGTCAGTATCACCAGCAAGTAGTCCTCAGTAGTAATATTTCCAGCTGCAAACTCTGCATTTAGACGCAATGAGATGGACTGTAATTCGAGGTCTGTGAAAGGACCAGTTTCAGGGTCCATTGTGCTAACAGCTTCGCCCTTCATATTGCCTCTGATGCGGACCTCGTTGAAGAACTTTGGAATGCTTGGATCTACTGTCTCGAGGTTCAAATCGTGCCATTTCTTGAAAAATCCACCAAGGGCACCGAGTAAATATTCGGTTCGGACGTTAAGTTTTGATTTGAAATTAATTATATCCAGCGTTTCAATTCTTGAAACGGGAAATCGATCATCAGAGAAGCTTCGAATAAGTTGGCAAAAACGCATAAACAAATTTTTGGCATGTGAGGTTGAGTGGTTTTGAAGATACCAAGATACGACATATTTGAAGTCGCGTAGGACGACGGTCGTCAAGAGTTTTTTCACTTGATCAAATTTGAAGTGATGCACTGCGGATGAATCCGCTACCTTCCAGAAGTCATCTTGAGGATGAAATTCGGCTCCTTCTGCGGTGAAGGCGACCTCGGGGAGAGAAATAACTTGAGTGGTTATAGTACGTGCTTTAGCTTTCATTACCCTGTTCCATAATGAACCTTTTTTGCATTTCCAAAGATATCTTTTTTGACGCTTCACGGACATGTCGACGTGTGTAGGTAGCAGCGGTGCTGGAGTCTTCACTCCATCCCATAAGGTATGATCGCATCTGCTGCTCGCGCTCTGCTGTTATATTGTTGCCTTCAAGACGTTTCTGATCGACGAATTTGCTGAAGTAGTCGTTCCAAGAATGACGCAACGAATGACCCGATAGATCATCTGGTAATGTCGGAACGCGTTTACGCAGTGTTTCGATCATTTTGCTATAACCGGCAGTAGAAAGCGGTCGACCCTGGTACGGACCAGGCTTGTGGGTGACAAACAGGAACGGGTTTTGTTTAGCGCCAGGAATGCGGATGCGATGCTTAATTATATAGTCGTGGATCATGTCCGCGACCGGAGGTTCAAGGTGAAGTATGCGGTCTTTTGTTTTAGCGTTGGGTTGGTCTACCCGAGGGTCGTCTGGATCATCGGCTCTCCGATGAATCGAGACCTCCAAATTTCGGAAATTGATGTTCGATATTTTGAGGCCCAAAACTTCACCGCGTCGAATGCCAAGAGTGTAGAGCATCAGAAAAATAACTTGATTTCGGAGCGCCAGGGATTTATCGGACCAGGGATTTTTGAGATCTTCGGGATTCAATACTTGGAGCAGTAAATCAAGTTCGTCGGAGGATAGCCCTTCTCGATTTCCCTGCTCTGCTCGACCACGGTTTATCGGCAACCTGGCCGTGAATGCGTCGCGCATATAGAGCCGTGCGGTCTCGAAATTGTCAAAACTCCCCGATTTTTTAGATGTTCGGTTGTAAGAGGCACACATCAGCCAATCAAGATAGTCTCGAATTGCGCGGATACGATTTGCTGCTGTCGGTCCGGCGACCTCGTCCGTCTTCTTGGGTGCAGACGCTCTTGCTCCCTCATACGATACGACTTTTCCAATTCTCGGTTGTCTCTTCAGTGGGGCGTTTTGTGTCTGTACAAGGACATCGTAGCTGGAGCGACAAGCTCGTACCAAGGAGTCGATTTCATGAAGGTTCAGAATTTCGCATTGTGCCAGCCTGATTTCGACATCAATCGAGTCGATCATCGCCCAAGTGTAGAGATGCATTATGGCGCGAAGATGCCGCTCAAGCGTCTTTGATGCGTAGTTTCCCGACCGTACTCTGGTGGTGATGTACAGGGTTGGCATGTATGCCGGTTTGCCATCTCGAGCCAAGAGGATCGGGTAGCGTTCGCCGTCGTCAAAAACCAGATTCTTTGTTCTGAATAGGGCCACGTGTTTACCGAATTTTGTGGTGTCAGTTCACGATAGCAGCAGTTTACAAGAAAAGTGAAGTATTTTAAAAAAAACGGGGAAACACATGTGCTTCCCCGTTAATACTTACATTTTTGACGATGGTAGTCCTCAAAAGGGGATCTCGTCGTCGATGTCGCGTGAAGGGGCGCGCGAGGGGCCGGAACCGCCACCGGAATAACCACCGCCACCACCGCGGCTGTCCTCGTATCCGCCACCGCCGCCGGAACCACCCGAATAGCCACCTCCGCTGGAACCACCGTAGTCGCCACCGCCAGCGCCGCCGCCGCCGCGGGAATCGAGCAGTGTCAGTTCACTGCGGAAGGGGCGCAGAACAACCTCGGTCGAATAGCGGTCCTGACCGGACTGGTCCTGCCACTTGCGTGTCTCAAGCTGGCCTTCGAGGTAAACCTTCGAGCCTTTTTTCAGATACTGCTCGGCAATCTTTGCAAGCGGTTCGGAGAAGATGGCAACGGTGTGCCATTCTGTCCGCTCTTTACGCTCGCCAGTGTTGCGGTCCTTCCAGTTTTCGGAGGTCGCAATGCGCAGATTGCACACCTTGCCGCCGTTCTGGAAGGTGCGCACCTCTGGGTCTGCACCCAGATTGCCGATCAGGATGACCTTGTTCACGGAGCCGGCCATGGAAACCTCTTTCGTTGTTCGCGATATCTCGAATCTGCGCCAGGCGCTTTGGGGGACCCTACACCACGGGCGGGCCGGGAAACAATCGTGGTTGACCATAGGTGAGCCGATGATCGCAGCCGTGGGTGGCGCTACGCATAAAAATGAATATAGTTTCGCACAACGAAAAGAACGGATCGAGGGAACATGCGATTTACCGGGATGAGTGCAGCAGCTGCGGCTGCCCTGTCAGTTGTCATTTGCGGTGCGGCGCAGGCGGACGTGCTGTCGACCAAGAGCCGATCACATCTGTTTTCCACGCAGACCCGCGTTCTGGATAGCCGCGCGGCGCAACAATACAATAATTCCATACGCTTGCAGCCCGCACGTGTGATCACCCCGACCAAGTGGGACACCGGCACGGACGGCGCATCGCCGGTCTATCGCGGTCGCTACAAGGGTGTGTATCTGGGCATGGCGCGCAACGCGGCGCGCAAACATGGCGTACCTGAGGATCTGTTCCTGCGGCTTGTGCAGCAGGAATCGGGCTGGAATCCCAGCGCAAAATCCCACAAGGGCGCGCTTGGGCTGGCGCAGCTGATGCCGGGCACCGCCCGGGGGCTGGGCGTCGATGCAGCCGATCCGCAGCAGAATCTTGAGGGCGGAGCACGCTACCTGAGCCAGCAATATTCCCGGTTCCGAAGCTGGAAACTGGCGCTGGCGGCCTATAATGCCGGGCCAGAAGCCGTTGAAAAACATGGCGGAATCCCGCCATACACCGAGACGCGAAACTATGTGAAAGTCATTTCTGGTGGCTAAGGCGCTGAGCCGCCTGTCAGGCCTGTGAGGTCAAGACCTCAACCCGCCGCCATCCTGATCACCGGTTCCATCCCGGCGAATTCTGCGTCCGGCAGGTGACACTTGATCTGGTGGCCCTCTGCCATCGCGCGCACTGGTGGCACCTCTGTTTCGCACAGATTTCCCGGAACGTGTGATTTCCAGCCGCAGCGCGTCTGAAACGGGCAGCCCGGTGGCGGGTTCATCGCCGAAGGGATATCCCCCTCAAGCACGATACGTTTTTTATGCACGCGCGTGTCAGCAATGGGCACTGCGGAAAGCAGTGCCTCTGTATAGGGGTGGTATGGCGGCGCGAAGACCTGATCAGTCGTGCCCAGCTCCACCACATGGCCAAGGTACATCACCATAACGCGGTCCGACAGGTAGCGAACGATGGACAGGTCGTGCGAGATGAACAGGAGCGTTGTCTTATGTTCGCGTTGAATTTCCATTAACAGATCGGTCACAGCGGCCTGAACGCTGACATCCAGCGCCGAAACGGGTTCGTCCGCGACCACGATCCGCGCATCCCCGGCAAAGGCGCGGGCGATGCCGACGCGCTGCTTTTGCCCGCCCGACAGCTGGCGCGGCATCCGGTCTGCAAAGGCGCGCGGCAGTTTGACCAGATCGAGCAGGGTGAGCATGCGATCGCGGCGCTCGGCCTCGCTAGACCCGATCCCGAAAATCTCAAGCGCACGAATGATTTGGCGGCCGACGCTCATTGATGGATTGAGGGTATCGAATGGGTTTTGGAACACCATCTGCACGTCCGAGATCGTCTTGGTGTCGCGCTTTTCGATGGGGATGTCACCGATGCTGACATTGTCGAGCAGGATCTGGCCCGAGGTCGCGGTTTCCAGCCCCATGAGCACTTTGGCGAAGGTGGATTTTCCGCAACCGGATTCACCGACAATGGCCAGGGTTTCGGATTCCCGCGCCTCGAACGTCAGGGTTTCATTGGCCTTGACGACCTTCTTGGCACCGGAGGATCCGAACAGGGCATTGGCGCTGACCTCATAGTATTTCTTGAGATCCTGCATCCTGAGGACCACGTCGCCAATTGCGCCTTTTTGTTTGACTTCAGCCAGTTGCGGCGCGGCGTTCCAGTCGATTTCCTTGAATTTCAGACAGCGGCTTTCATGCCGGTCGCTGTCCGCGACGGGGGCCATATGGACTGTCTGCGCATCGCAACGGCCCTGTTCGAAATAATCGCAGCGCGGGCCGAAATTGCACCCCGGGGGGCGTTCGTGCGGCAGGGGAAAATTGCCGGGAATGGCGATCAGGGGTTTGGCGTTCTTGTCTGCGCCGGGCAGCGGGATCGAGCGGAACAGCGCCTGAGTATAGGGATGGCGCGTCCCGTCAAAGACATCCTTGATGCTGCCGCGTTCCACGGCCTCGCCGGAGTACATCACGCAGAGCCTGTCGCATGTCTCAAGAATGAGGCCCAAGTTATGGGAAATAAACAATATTGAGGTGCCGTACTTGCGCCCCAACTCTTTCACAAGGTCGACAATCGCCGCCTCGACCGTGACGTCCAGCGCCGTTGTCGGCTCGTCCAGGATCAGCAGGGCGGGTTCGGACATGAGGGCCATGGCGATGACGATGCGCTGTTGCTGGCCGCCGGAAAGCTGGTGGGGATAGGCATCCAGGATGCGGCGGGGATCGGGGAGTTTGACGTCTGTGACGACCTGAAGGGCGCGGGCGAATGCCTCTCGCTCAGAAGCGCCCTGATGGATCATCGGGACCTCCATCAACTGCTTTCCGACCTTCATGGCGGGGTTTAGGGATGCCATAGGCTCTTGATATATCATGGCAATTTGCGAGCCGCGGATCTTGCGCAGCTCGTGCTGGGACATCTGGCCAAGGTCCTGACCCTTGAACTTGATTGTCCCGCCGGTGATGCGGCCGTTTTTGCCCAGATCCTGCATCACGCCCAGCGCCACTGTGGACTTGCCGCAGCCGGATTCCCCAACCAATCCAACGGCTTCGCCCGGCATCACCTTGACGGAAAAGTCCATCACGGCGGGGATTTCACGCAGCCGGGTGAAGAAGGAAATCGACAGCAGGTCGATTTCGAGGATCGGGCCGTCATAGCTATCCTTGGGCATCCGAACCTCCTACAAAAATGACCTGAAAACGGCGTATGGCAGACGTATGGAAAGCGTATGGTTCGCGTATGGCTGGCGGCCATATCCCTTGGCGCTTGTGCATGATCCGACCCCCTGCTTCTTTTCTTTCCAAATATGCAAAATAGCCCGGGCCCCCAGAAGCGGCGCCGGTCAATCCTTGAGCGATTCCTCGCGCAGCCCGTCAGCAAGCAAATTCAGACCCAGCACCAGCGACAGAAGTGACACGGCAGGTACCATGGCCGGGTGCAGATAGATCGACAGCAGGCGACGGCCATCGTTGATCGTGGTGCCCCAGTCCGGGGATTCAGGCGGCAGGCCAAGGCCAAAGAAACCCAGAGTGCCGAGCAGGATCGTCGTATATCCGATCCGCAGGCAAAAATCGACGATCAGCGGCCCACGGGCATTGGGCAGGATTTCCCAGAGCATGATGTACCACGGACCTTCGCCACGGGTCTGGGCGGCGGCGACGTAATCGCGCGTCTTGATATCCATGGTCAGGCCGCGCACGATGCGGAACACCGTGGGCGCGTTCACGAAGACGACCGAGACAAAGACGACAAGGATGCCGCCGGGCACATCGAAGAGATCGACAAAGCCGGGGATCACATCGACCTTGGACCCGACTTCGGAAATCAGCGACAGGTAGAGCCACCCCAGCACGCCCAACACGCCGATCATCAGCGGTGTGCGCAGCTTTGGTTGGGTATGGTAGCGCGAATTCAGCAGAACGGTGACAAAGACCAGCGGGAAGATGAACAGCACCGTCGCCATGTAGTTCGGAATGCCGGTGGCGATGATTTCGGGTGTGACCAGCAGGTAGAACAGCAGGATCACCGGAAAGGCGAGGATGAGGTTGGCAAGGAAGGACAGCAGCGTATCCAGACGGCCGCCGAAAAACCCGGCGGGCAGGCCAAGGGTGATGCCGACCATAAAGGCAAATAGCGTGGCCAGCGGGGCGATCTGCACCACCACCCAGGCCCCTTTGACCATGCGCGAGAACACATCGCGGGCGAGGTTGTCGCCCCCCAGCAGATAGTAGGCGTAAACGTCGTCAGCGCCGGTGACGGGGGTGCCGGGGACCTTGTTCTTCATCGCGGGGATCTGGTTCAGGGCGTCATGGGTCACCACCATATCCATCGCGCCGAAGATGCCGGTAAAGACCCAGAACATCACCAGCGCAAAGCCGATCATGCCGATGACGGAATCAAAGAGTTTGCCGTAAAGGCCAAGCCTGCGTTTGTAGAGGATCGAGACCGTGAAGGTCAGCACCAGCGCGATCCAGACCGGCGCGAGTTGCAGCAGGATGCGGGAGATGATCTCGGCCCAGGTGAGAGTGTCCATTGGTTGTCTCCTCAGGACACTGAAATGCGGGGGTTGAGATAGACATAGCCCACATCCGAGATCAGCTGCGTGACCAGCACGACGACGACGGACACGACCGAGACGCCAAGCAACAGTTCGATGTCATTGTTCCCGGCGGCCTGCACGAGGGTCCAGCCAAAGCCCTTGTAGTTGAACAGGGTTTCGACAATCACGACGCCGTTCAGCAGCCATGGGAATTGCAACATGATCACCGTGAAGGGCGCGATCAGTGCGTTGCGCAGGGCGTGCTTCATCACGATATTGGGAAAGGACACACCCTTGAGCCGGGCAGTGCGGATGTATTGCGCGGTCATCACCTCGGCCATGCTGGCGCGGGTCATGCGGGCGATATAGCCCATGCCGTAGAGCGCGATGGTGAGGACCGGCAGGAAGAAGTTGGTGAAATTGGCGTCGTCCATCGCGCTGGTCGCGGTGCCCTTGAACCATTTCAGGCCCACGGCGGAGGAGGTGAAGACCGCGATCAGGATCACGCCCGAGACATATTCCGGAGTTGCCGTGGTGGTGATCGCGACCGTGGACAGGGCGCGGTCGGTGCGCGACCCTTCGCGCATTCCGGCCAGAACGCCCAGCAGCAGGGCAGATGGCACCATCAGCACCATGACCCAGAACATCAGTTTGGCCGTCAGCCCAAGGCGCGTGCCGACGATCGTTATGACGTCATCCTTGAAGACGGTGGAGTGGCCCCAGAACCCTTGCAGGATGCCGCAGTAGGCGCGCGCCTCAGATGCGGGCTGACCGGGCAGGGCGCAGCGGGCGCGGGTTTCACCATCGGTGCCGGTGATCACATGGCCGGGCAGGACGCCAAGCCACTGGCCATATTTCGACACGGTGGGTTCCATGTAGCCACGGTTGCCGAGCCATGTTTCGACCTCGCCATCGGTCATGCGGAAGTTGCCCTGGCTTTTGGCCAGCTTTTCGAGGTTGGGCGCAAGGTTGGTCAGGTAAAAGACGATAAAGGTCAGCGCCAGCGCGGTCAGCAGCATGACCCAGAGGCGTCGGAAAATGAACATGCCCATTGCGGTCCCCCTCTGGGATGCGTCGGCCTGCAGGCTGCGCGCCTGCGCAGCCTTTAGTCAGGTCGTTTTTTGCCCCGGTGCGGGGATGGGGCCACAGTCAGCTGCGGCCCCGGGCCGCGTCAGGCCGCGTAACCCAGTTTATAGGGGTGGATCTCAAAGCTGGGGTGCATTTCGGCACCGATCACACCCGGCTTGAAGTGGCGATAGAGCGACCGCCAGTAGGGCTGGATGATCACCGCGTCGTCCTGCATGATTTTTTCGACCTCGGCCATGACAACGCGGCGCTTGTCGGCGTCGGCGATGGACAGGGCAGCGTTCAGCTTGGCGTCGAACTCGGGGTTGGCGTATCCCGCCTCGTTCCACGGCTCGCCCGACCGGTATGCCAGCGACAGGACCTGCACACCCAGCGGACGGTGGTTCCATTCGGTGATCGACAGGGGATATTTCGCCCAGTCGTTCCAGAAGGTCGAGCCCGGCAGCACGGTACGTTTCATCGAAATGCCGGCATCGCGCATCATCGCGGCGGCCGCGTCGCCGGTGTTCTTGGTGAACCCGTCATCGAGCGTGATCAGCTCGAATTCGTAATCCGCCATTCCCGCCTCTTCCAGAAGCGCGAGCGAGCCGTCGGGATTGATTTCCGTACCGCCGATATCGGCATATTCCGGGTGCACCGGTGCGACGTGGTGGTTTTCGGCGACCACCCCAAGGCCGGCATAGCCGAGTTCGAGGCAGACCGCGTTGTCCACCGCCATCTGAAGCGCCTTGCGGACCCGCAGATCGGCATAGGGCGGTTTGTCCCCGACCAGCGTCTGCTGGTTGAAGCGCAGAACGACGGTCGAGCCGGTGATGACTTCGGATTTTTCCCAGCCGATGGCGTCGCCGATTTCGATGAATTCGTTGACGTTTTCATAGAGCATGTCGACTTCTTCGGATTCGATTGCCGCGATCCAGGCCGAAGGGTCCGTGCCGTAGTCGATATATTCGATCCGGTCGAGATAGGCGCCGCCGATGCCTTCGGCGGTTTTGCCCCACCAGGTGTGACCGGGCGCCTTGACCAACACGCCCTTGATCCCGACTTCGAGCGATTCCGGCACAAAGGGGCCGGTGCCGATGGGGTTTTCCAGCATGGTGTCGGGGTTGTGCGACGAATGCACAACGGCGGCGGGGTAGTCGGCCATGTTCACGACGATGGCTATATCGGGGGCCGGCAGGGTGAGTTTGACCGTCAGATCATCGATCTTTTGCACCGCACCTTCGTAGATCGCATTGGTGGCGGGGTCGATGATGCTGGACATGCGCCCGGCCATCGAATTGCCCTCGACGTCCTTGTCGCACCAGTAGTCGATCATCCGCACGACGTCATCGGCGTTGAAGGCATCGCCGTTGTTCCATGTCACGCCGGGGCGGACATGCAGGGTGTATTCGGTGGCGTTGTCGTTTGCCTCCCAGCTTTCAAGAAGCATGCCGCGCACGGTGCCGTCCCGGTTGTATTCAACCATGTATTCCAGCCAGCCACGGGTAAAGTTCGCGATCTGGGTCCAGTCGGCGGTGCGCGGGTCCTTGACGGCGCGGACATAGGATTCGATCCGCAGTGTGCCGCCTTCCTGTGCGTGGGCCGCAGCCTGCGCCGGGCTGCCAAGGCCACCCAAGGCATAGGCGGCGGCGACGCCGATCCCGAGGCCGGTGGCACGGGTCAGAAATTCGCGGCGGTCCATCTGGCCGGCCTTGAATTCGTTTGCATACATCTGTGCCGCGGGGTGGATCCGCTGGCTGGTCATCGGTTTCGACATTTTAGTCTCCCTGTGACCCATGTCATTCGTGCATGGGCCGTTTTGTTATTATCCGCCGACAGTTGCGCGGTCGCGCGCATGCCGGGTGCCCAGACATTCGGCACGAGTTCACCCGGCGCGTCAACGGCTGGTTTCGGCATTTACGTGTCATATTGCGACATCTGTTTCATTCAGAAACGACACAGCAGGCATGGCGGTGCGATTTTTTCCGTTTCTGATCAGGTGGAAAGCGGACAGCGCGGAAATGAGGTGTGGCGCGCGGCTGCGCCGAATCCTGCGCCATGGCAAAATCAGCGCGTCGAGGTGCCAAGGCTAAGCTTGCGCAGGGCGCTGGGGGTCTTGCCCGTGTGGGTCTGGATGAACCGGGTAAAGTAGGCCGGGCTGTTGAATCCAAGATTGCGGGCCACATCCTGAATCGTCGGATCGGGCGTGGCAAGCAGCACGCGCGCTTCGTTCAGGCGGCGTTCGGTCAGCATGTCCGCAGCCGTCTTGCCACAGCATTCGCGGCAGACCCGGCTGAGGTGCGTCGGCGTCACGTCAAGCGCGGTGGCATAGTCGGCCATCGGCCGGTCGGTGCGGAAGTCGCGCACGACAAGCCGCGAGAATTGCCGGACCAGACGCTGGGCGGCGGTATCGCGGGGTATGTCGCTGCTGCCGGTCGCCTGCTGGCGGGCGATCCAGACGGCGATCAGGCCGACATGCGCCTCGAGCGCGTCCTGCATCAGGGGGCGTTCGCGTGACAATTCGCGCTGCATCGCCTCCATTTCGGCGGTGAGTTCGGCCTGGGCAAGACTGTCGCGCACCCGCAGATGAACCGAGGTCTGTGGCAGGCGCCCGGTCAGGCCTGCCGGGCTTTCGACCACCTGCGCAAAGCCCTGCGCGCCAAGGTCGATGGCAAACAGCGTCCCCGCCGGAAGGAAGAGCGCATTGTGCGTGCCGACGCCGCGACGCACGCCGTTGACGATCACCCGGCCCTGACCACGGGTGATCCAGACCAGCAGGTTGCGTTGCAGATCGTGCAGATGGGTCAGCCGCCAGGGCGCGCCCTGCGCATATTGCGCCAGCGACTGGCAACGGATGTTGCGGCTATCGGGCTGGGCGCTTTCATTCATCCGCGAGCGGCTGAGAAAGGCGGGTCTTTGGGTCATGCGCTTAGCCTGTCGGGGGTTATCTTGTTCCAGGTGGACATTCTGGCGCGAAACCATGTGCGCTGTCGCTTGGCAAACTGGCGTGTGGCGATTGTTGCACGTTCAATCGCCTGATCCAAAGGCAAATCGCCTTTAAGATGTGCAATCAGTTCGCCAGCCCCAATGGCCTTGGCCGAGGGTTGCGCCGGGTCGTAGCCGGGCAGGTTGGCACGGGCCTCGTCCAGCGCGCCCTGGTCGATCATCTGGGCAAAGCGGTTCGCGATGCGGGTGTTGAGGATATCCTTGGGCAGATCGACCACAAAGGCCTGTGTCTGGTTCAGTGGCAGCAGCGGCGGCGGTGTGTCGTCCTGCCAGGCCGAAATGCCGCGACCGGTCAGGGTCTGCACCTCCCACGCCCGCTGCACGCGCATCGGGTTGCGGATATCGATTCGGGACAGGGTTTCGGCGTCCAGATCGGCGCGCATGGCATCCAGCCCGCTGTCGCGCAGAAAGGCATCTGCCCGGGCGCGCAGATCGGGCGGGGTGGCGGGGATGTCGGCCAGCCCTTCGGTCAGGGCGGAAAAATACAGGCCGGTGCCGCCGGTGATGATTGGGCGTTGCGATGTGTGGAGCAGCGGCGCCACCTCGCGCAGCCAGGCACCGACGGAATAGGGCGTGTTCCCGTCGACATGACCATAAAGCGCATGGGGGGCCTGAATTTCGTCCGCCGCTGAGGGGCGGGCACTGAGGATGCGCCAGTTGTCATAGACCTGAAGCGCGTCGGCATTCACGATCACGCCGCCCTGTTCGCGCGCGATCCGCAGGGCAAGCGCTGATTTGCCGCTGGCGGTCGCGCCGGCGATCAGCACCGGACGGTCCGGATCCAGTTGCGAAAGGTCGAATGTGGCTGGCGCGGTCACTCTGGTGTCCTCCGTTCCCCAGTGTCGCGCCTGTCGTTTGGACGGGTCGGGGGTGGTTTTGCCTGTTTTCCATGTCCAAGCCGCGGCGCGGCATTGCCCCGGAACGGGATTTGCGACATCTATGCCGGTGATCCTAAACCTGACATCCGACGGAGCGCAACATGGCCCAACTAGACACCCCCGAGACGACCTTCAAGCGGGTCATGCTGAAGATTTCCGGAGAGGCGCTGATGGGCCCCCAGGGGTACGGGCTGCACCCGCCAACCGTTGAACGCATCGCGCGCGAGGTGCAAACCGTGCACGATATGGGGGTCGAGATCTGCATGGTGATCGGCGGCGGCAACATCTTCCGCGGGCTTCAGGGGTCTGCACAGGGGATGGAGCGGACCACGGCGGACTATATGGGGATGCTGGCCACGGTGATGAACGCGCTGGCGATGCAGGCCGCGCTGGAGCAGCTGAAGATCCACACGCGGACGATTTCGGCGATTCCGATGGATCAGGTCTGCGAACCCTATATCCGCCGCCGCGCCGTGCGCCACCTTGAGAAAAAGCGCGTGTGCATCTTTGCCGCCGGTACGGGCAACCCGTATTTCACCACCGACACGGCGGCGACGCTGCGCGCCAACGAGATGGCCTGTCAGGCGATCTTCAAGGGCACCAAGGTGGACGGGGTCTATGACAAGGACCCGATGAAACATGACGACGCCGTGCGCTATGACACGGTGAGTTATGATGATTGTCTGGGAAAGAACCTCAAGGTCATGGACGCGACGGCCATTGCGCTGGCACGCGACAACAACCTGCCGATCATCGTGTTTTCGCTGGATGAACCCGGCGGGTTCAAGGGCATCCTTGCCGGGCAGGGCACCTATACGCGGGTGCAGGGCTGATAGCGGTCTGAAACCGGCCCCCGAAATGCAAACGGCCGCGCAAATGGCGCGGCCGTTTTTACGTTTGTCAGACGGTGTCGATCAGCTGCGTTTGAAGCGCCGCAGCGAACCGAGACCACCAAGCCCCGCCAGCAGCAGCACAATGCTGGCCGGCAGCGGAATCGGAGCCACGATGTTGTCGAGCGCGAAGGTCTCGGTTATTCCACCGGTTGTGGCCTGAGTCAGGACAAAGCTGGATATAGCGACGTCGCTCACGAACCCGAAAAACCCGATGAATGTGCTCGATGCATTGTCGAGCAGAAAGGTCTCACCGCCCAGGGTGATTTCGTAGGTGTCTGTAGAATCACTATCCGAAAAATCAAACCCGAAGGCTGTTAACGCCGTGTCAAAAGTGAATGTGATCGCGGGACCGTCGCCATCGAAAGGTGAGCCGAGGGAGAACTGGTCCTCTTCGCCCCACGACAGTTGGTTTGTTGCATTTATGCTGGTGCCAGAGGCAGCATCAATCTGCGCCGGGGTGGCCACACCGACGGTTTGCAGGCTGCTGGGGGCGTCGTTGTAGGTGATCGAAAGTTCGTCGAAGGCAACAGGTACACCTGCGGAAAATGGACCCGGCGCGGGGCCAACCCCGGTGTCGAAATCTTCCAGCACTTTTACGGGACCGACGGCAGACGTAAAGGTGGCAAAATCGAAATACTGCGTCGTTGCGGCAAGTGCAGTGTTGGCAGAAGTGCCAATCGCCATTGCGGCAACAAAGCAAAGGATTTGAGGTTTCATAACTACTCCAAACTTGTCTAAAAATATAGAGAACGAGTTTTTGGTATCACAAAATAGGCACAAAAATCAACTTTGATGTAAATTAGGTGAAAAATTAATCCTAAATTAAACTACGGAAAGCTGTGCGATAGACATATTGAGAACGGACTCAACAGTAAGGCGGCGCGGTTTTTGGTCGGGGAGCCGGGGCCGCGCGGCGCCTCTGGGGGCTGCGTTCGGCGAAATGCAGCCGTGGTCTATACATGACCCTTGTGGTGCACTAAACCCATGCAAAACGGAAATCCCGGAGTATACAGAGCAGATGGCCGACGACTTTGAACTTGATACCGACGATCTGAAACGTCGCATGGATGGCGCGATGGCGAACCTGCGGACGGAGTTTGCCAGTCTGCGGACCGGGCGGGCCTCTGCCTCGATGCTGGAGCCTGTGATGGTGGACGCCTACGGGTCGATGACACCGATCAACCAGGTGGGCACGGTGAACGTGCCCGAGAGCCGGATGGTCACGATCAACGTCTGGGACAAGGGGCTGGTCGGCAAGGTCGAAAAGGCCATCCGCAATTCCGGCCTTGGCATCAATCCGCAGTTGAACGGCACGATCATCATGCTGCCGATCCCCGAATTGAACGAAGAACGGCGTCGCGAGCTGACCAAGGTTGCCGCACAATATGCCGAAAGTGCGCGTGTGTCGGTGCGCAACCTGCGCCGCGACGGTATGGATCAGATCAAGAAGGCCAAAGCGGACAGTTCGCTGTCCGAGGACGACCAGAAGTTCTGGGAATCCGAAGTGCAGGATCTGACAGACAGCTACATTTCAAAGGTTGATGATCTGCTAGAGGTCAAACAGGCCGAGATCATGCAGGTCTGAGGCCGATCCGACCTGAAGGTCTGACCGAAAGGGGAGCCATGATGGCCAAACCGATCCGCGAGGGCAATGGTCCGCGCCACGTCGCTGTCATCATGGACGGCAACGGCCGCTGGGCGCGGCAGCGCGGGCGACCGCGTCTGTTCGGCCATCACGCGGGGGCCAAGCGTATCCGCGAACTGGTCGAGGCCTGCCCGGGATTCGGGGTCAAGTACCTGACGATCTTTGCCTTTTCGACCGAGAACTGGAAGCGTACCCAGAGCGAGGTTGCAGGCCTCATGAGCCTGTTTCGCCGCTATATTGCCAAGGAAACCAGAGCCCTGCGCGAAGAGAACGTGCGTGTGAGGTTCATCGGTGACCGGGAGCGGCTGGATGCCAAGCTGATCCGTCTGATGGACGAAATGGAAACCATGACCGAACATTGTGATGGGGTGAACCTGACGATCGCGCTGAACTATGGCGGCCGCGACGAGGTGGCGCGCGCCACCAAGCGACTGGCGCAGGATGTGGCTGCGGGCACACTTTGCCCCGACAGCGTGACGGTCGAGACATTGCCAAAGTACCTTGATACCTATGTTTTGCCCGATCCGGATCTGGTGATCCGCACCAGCGGCGAGGCGCGGATTTCAAATTTCCTTTTGTGGCAGTCGGCCTATGCGGAATACGAATTCGTCGACACGCTGTGGCCGGATTTCAGCGCCGAAGAATTCGGGCGGCTGACCAAGGCCTATGGCGAACGCGACCGCCGGTACGGAGCAGTCAAGGCATGAGCACATCACGTTGGGACGATCTGTTACCCCGCCTGATATCGGCGGTGATCATGGTGGCTGTCGGATTGCTGGCGATCTGGCAAGGCGGGCTGGTGTTTCATGCGCTGGTGGTTCTGGTCAGCGGCGTCATGGTCTGGGAACTGGTCTGCATGCTGGATTCCAAGCGCAGCAAATCGTCGCTTGTGCTGGGGGTCGTGGCGGGATCGGCGTTGATGCTGGCGATCGAGGTGCCGGTGTCATTTGCGCTGCCGCTGATCATGTTGCCGTCGATGGTCGGCCTTGGCCGGATGGAACGCGGCGGGGTCACCTATGCGGTCTATACTGCCGTGATCCTGCTGGCGGGCTATGGCCTGATGGCGCTGCGCGACGATTTTGGCCTGACCTGGATGGCCTGGCTGGTGGTGGTTGTCGTGGTGACGGATGTGGCCGGGTATTTCGCCGGGCGGATCATCGGCGGGCCAAAGTTCTGGCCGCGTGTCAGCCCGAAAAAGACATGGTCCGGCACGGCTGCGGGCTGGGTCGGGGCGGCGTTCGTCGGTCTGGCCTTTGCCGCCACAACCGGGGCCGGTGTGGGGCTGATGGGCATCAGCATTGCCGTCGCAATGGCAAGCCAGATCGGTGACATCGCCGAAAGCGCGATCAAGCGGCGCACCGGGGTCAAGGACAGCTCGAACCTTATTCCCGGGCACGGCGGGTTGCTGGACCGGTTTGACGGGATGCTGGGGGCTGCGCTGTTCATCGTGATCGCGGGGCAGCTTGTGGATCTGCCGACAGGAACGCCATGAAACGAGTTTCGATCTTTGGGGCCACCGGCTCCATCGGTCAGAATACGATTGATCTGATCGCACGGGCGCCTGACGACTATCATGTCGTCGCGCTGAGCGGTGGCAGGAACGTCGCGCAACTGGCTGAAGATGCAATAAAATTGCGCGCAGAGGTGGCGGTGACGGCCTACGCCGAATGCCTGCCGGATCTGCGCGCGGCGCTGGCCGGAACGGGCATCGAAGTGGCCGCTGGCGAGGCCGCGCTGACAGAGGCGGCGGCGCGCCCAGCCGACTGGGTGATGTCGGCGATTGTCGGTGCGGCGGGGCTCGCCCCCGGGTTGGTCGCCTTGCAGCAGGGCGCGGCACTGGCGCTGGCCAACAAGGAAAGCATGGTCTGCGCCGGCCCGCTGATCATGGAGACGGCGCGCGCCCATGGCGGTGCGGTATTGCCGGTGGATTCCGAACATTCGGCGGTGTTTCAGGCGCTGGTGGGCGAACGGATCGAGGATGTGGAACGCATCATCATCACCGCCAGCGGTGGTGCCTTTCGTGACTGGCCACTGGAGCAGTTGGCGCAGGCGACACCGGAACAGGCGGCGACGCATCCCAATTGGGACATGGGGCAGCGGATCACCATCGATTCCGCGTCGATGTTCAACAAGGCGTTGGAACTGATTGAAACCCATGAATTTTTCCAGATCGACCCCGCCAAGATCGAGGCCGTGGTGCATCCGGAATCGCTCATCCATGCGCTGGTGGGGTTCCGTGACGGCGCGTTGATGGCCCATGTCGGCCCCAACGACATGCGCCACGCCATCGGCTATGCGCTGCATTACCCCGAACGCCGCGCGCTGCCGGTGGAACGGCTTGATCTGGTGGCGATCGGCCAGCTGACATTCCGCGCCCCGGACGAGATACGCTGGCCTGCACTGCGGCTTGCGCGTGAGGTGATGGCGGCGGGCGGTCTGGCGGGGGCGGTGTTCAACGCCGCGAAAGAGCAGGCGCTGGATGCCTTCATCGACCGACGTATCGGGTTTTTGCAGATGGCGGAGGTGGTCGAGACGGTTCTGGACCGGCTTTCTGCCCATGCGGGTAACATGAATGCAGTGATTTCACTTGATAATGTGCGGCAGGCGGACCATCTGGCCAGAGTGACAGCCGACGACTACATGCGTAACGGATAAGGGCAGACGTTTTGGATATGACCACTTTGATCCCGCAGTTCGGGGGCGTTCTATGGACGCTTCTGGCCTTTGTTCTGGCCCTGTCGGTGATCGTCGCGATACATGAATACGGTCACTACATCGTCGGGCGCTGGTCCGGGATCGACGCGGATGTGTTTTCGCTGGGGTTCGGCCCGGTGCTGTTTTCGCGGGTCGACAAACGCGGCACACGCTGGCAGTTCGCGCTGCTGCCGCTTGGCGGATACGTCAAGTTCAAGGGCGACAGCAACGAATCCGGCGGCAAGGACGAGGTCGCCATGTCGACACTGTCCGAAGCAGAACGCCGCCGCACCATGAACGGCGCACCTTTGTGGGCGCGGACCGCAACGGTTGCTGCGGGGCCGGTGTTCAACTTTATCCTGTCGATCGTGGTCTTTACCGGCATCTTTCTGGTGCGCGGGGTGGTGTCGGAACCGCTGACCGTGGGGGATCTGCGCCCGCTTCCGGCGGCTCAGGAGTTGCAGGTCGGCGATGTCATTGTCGAAATCGAGGGGGTCGCACCGCCGACATTCGATGATCCGGTGGCGTTCAACTCCTTTCTCAACAATTTGCCGGTGCAGGAACAGCTGACCTATACCGTGGTGCGCGAGGGATCCGAACGCGACGTGAGCGGGCCTTATGTCTATCCGCCGCTGGCCGGTCAGGTCGTGCCACGGTCTGCTGCAAGCGATATAGGGATGCAGGCGGGGGACGTTATTCAAAGCATCAACGGCGCGCCGATCTTTGCCTTTGCAGAGCTGAAGGATGTGGTCGAAGGGTCAGACGGGGCACCGCTCGCGCTGGAGGTCTGGCGCGATGGCGAGGTTCTGGACATGACCCTGACCCCGCGCCGCACGGACGAACCGCAGCCCGACAACAGCTTTCGCACGGTCTACCGGATCGGCATCGCCGGGGGAATCTTCTTTGAACCGGCGACCACGACCCCGGGCGCGTGGGACGCAGTGACAGCCGCGGTGGGCCAGACCGGCACCATCATCAGCGGGTCGCTTTCGGGGCTATGGCATATGGTGACGGGCGCGATCAGCACCTGCAACCTGTCCGGGCCGATCGGCATCGCCGAAACATCCGGCGCGATGGCAAGTGCGGGCACGGCAAGCTTTATCTGGTTCATCGCGGTGCTCAGCACGGCGGTCGGCCTGCTGAACCTGTTCCCGGTGCCGGTGCTGGATGGCGGGCATTTGTGTTTCTTTGCCTACGAGGCCGTGCGGGGCCGTCCGCCAAGCGACCGCGCGCTTCGGGTGCTGATGTCCATTGGCCTGACGCTTGTTCTGGGCCTGATGGTGTTTTCGCTCTCCAACGATATTTTCTGCCCCTGAGGCCATTGCGGCTGAGGCAGAGGTATTGCGCCGCGCCCCGGAAAACGGGCGCGGCGTTTTCATTTGCGGCTGCGACACCGCCGTTCATTTGGGAGTGGGGAACGCGGCGCAACCCCGTTCCCGGGAGTGTTTTGGGGGTGGTCGCGTTGCCCGCCGGGCACCGGCGGCATAAAGCGCCTGATTTGGTGTCAGAGGCTTTTGACAACTTTAGACAATCCCGATACTCACATCGCAACCGGGATGTTTGGATGGATAGGCATAATGACCGATAAAACGGCAGCGTTCGAGCAGCGCAAAAACAGTGGGAAGACCCGCACCCGGCAGATGGCCGGTGCAATTTCTCTGGCCTTTGCAATGGGTTTCGCGTCTTTGCCGGAAACGCTGCAGGCCCAGTCCTACAGCTTTAGCAACGTCCAGATCGAGGGCAACCAGCGCATCGAGGCCGGTACGATCCTGAGCTATGCCGGAATCGCCCGTGGCGCGACCGTGTCGGCGGCAGAGCTGAACGATGCCTATCAGCGTATTCTTGCCTCTGGCCTCTTCGAGTCGGTCGAGATCGTGCCCGAGGGCAACCGGCTGGTGATCAAGGTGGTGGAATTTCCGACGATCAACGCGATTTCGTTCGAGGGCAACAGCCGGATCAAGGACGAAGACCTGAGTGCGCTGGTGCAGTCGCAGTCGCGCCGCGTATTCAACCCGCGCACAGCCGAAGCTGATGCCCGTCTGATCACCGAAGGATACACGCAGCAAGGCCGTCTGGCCGCGCGGGTGCAGCCCAAGATCATTCGCCGGTCCGACAATCGCGTCGATCTGGTTTTTGAAATTTTTGAGGGTGGCGTGACCGAGGTCGAGCGCGTCGCCTTTGTTGGCAATGATCAGTATTCCGACAGACGCCTGCGCCGTGTACTGGGGACCAAGCAGGCCGGTATCTTCCGGGCCATCATCTCGTCCGATACATTCATCGAGGACCGGGTGCAGTTCGACCGTCAGGTTCTGACGGATTTCTACACCTCGCGCGGCTATGTGGATTTCCGCATCACCGGGGTGAATGCAGAGATCAGCCAGGAACGCGACGGCTATTTCCTGTCCTTCAATGTTCAGGAAGGCCAGCAGTTCAAATTCGGCGCGGTCACTGTTTCGTCCGATCTTGCCGAGGTCGATGTGGATCTGTTCCAGGACGCGATCAGTCTGCGCCCGGGTCGCGTCTATTCGCCCGCAAAGGTTGATAGCGAAATCGCCCGGCTGGAACGGCTGGCGATCCGCGAGGGGCTGAATTTTGTCCGGGTGGAGCCGCGTGTGACCCGCGACGAACGTAATCTGGCACTGAATATCGAATTCCAGCTGACCCGTGGCCCGCGCATCTTTGTTGAACGCATCGATATCGAGGGCAACACAACGACACTGGACCGGGTGGTGCGCCGCCAGTTCAGGATCGTCGAGGGTGACCCCTTCAACCCGCGCGAAATCCGCGAGAGCGCCGAACGCATCCGGGCGCTGGGGTTCTTTGCAAACGCCGAAGTCGATGCGCGTGAAGGATCGTCACCGCAGCAGGTTGTTGTGGATGTGAACGTCGAAGAGCAGCCGACCGGATCAATCAGTTTCGGCGGTTCCTATTCGTCGTCCAGCGGCATTGGTCTGGCCATCGAATTCCGCGAGCGCAACTTTCTGGGGCGCGGGCAGGGCATCAACCTTGCCTTCAACACGGCGTCTTCGTCCAAGGCCTATAGTTTCGGGTTCCGCGAACCGGCCCTGCTGGGCCGTAATCTGGGCTTTGGCGTCGGGATATCCTACACCGAGACCGACAACGATAACGCCGACTACGACACGACCATCGGGCGGTTTTCGCCGTCGCTGTCCTTTCCCATTTCCGAGAATGGCGAGCTGACCGCGCGCTACAGCGCCAAGTATTCCGATATCAGCGAGACGGATACGGAGATCGGTGAACTGGTCGCTGCGGAAGCCGCCGAAGGCCCGCGTTGGGACAGTTCGCTGGGCTATACTCTGAGCTATGACACGCGGCGGACGGGCCTTGATCCGACGGCGGGTGTGCTGCTGGAGTTCGGTCAGGACTTTGGCGGGCTTGGGGGTGATACAACCTTTGTCCGCACGAACCTGCGCGCTGTGGCGCAAAAGATGGTGCTGAGCGAAGAGGTCACCCTGCGTGCGAGCTTCGAGGCCGGGTCAGTGAACTATTCCAAGGGCGGCAGCCGGGTGACGGACCGCTTCTTCATGGGGTCTTCGGTGATGCGCGGGTTTGAGGCCGGCGGCATCGGCCCACGCGAACGGGATTCCGGTAATGATATCGACGATGCGCTTGGCGGGAACCTGTTTGCCGTGGCGCGGTTCGAGGCCGAATTCCCACTGGGCTTGCCGGATGAATACGGCATATCGGGTGGTGCGTTTTATGACATCGGATCGCTGTGGGATCTGGACCAGACCAACGCCAACGTGATCTATGATGACTTTGCGGCCCGTCAGGTCGTGGGGGTGTCGCTGTTCTGGAACACGGCGATCGGGCCGCTGCGATTCAACTTTTCCCAGGCGTTGGTCAAGGAAAAGTATGACATCCCGCAGGAATTCGAGCTGACGATCTCGACCGAGTTCTGATGCCCCCGCTGGCGTTCTGCGCGCGCTTTGCCTTGGTGCTGTCGCTGCTGGCCCTGCCAGTGGCGGCCATGGCGCAAGGCCGTCCGATCAACACGCCGCTGGTGATCGGAGAGGCGGCGAGCCCGATCCTGACGCTGGAATCCGACAGGCTTTTTGCCGAGAGCGCTTTTGGCCGACGCATCCAGACCGAGCTTGAGGCCGCACGTAACGCGCTGGTGGCCGAGAACCAACGGATCACCGCCGAACTGACCGAAGAAGAACAAAATCTGACCGACAGGCGGGGCGGCATGGACCCGGCGGCGTTCCGGGTGCTGGCGGATGCCTTTGACGAAAAGGTGCAGCGGTTCCGCGACGAACAGGATGAAAAGGCGCGCACGCTTGACAGCCGCAACGAAGAGGCGCGCCGGGTGTTTATCCTGGCCGCGCGCCCCGAGATTTCCGCGCTTCTGCGGGAAACTGGTGCGGCATTGATCGTCGAGCGGCGTATCGTGATCGTCAGCGCCGATGCGGTGGATATCACCGACATGGCGGTTGAGCGGATCGACGCGGCCATCGGCGACGGTGCCGGGCTTCTGGAGCTGGAGCCCTGAACAGGTCGGCCATTTGACACGCTTGCCCCCGGGGCGCGGGATTGCTAGGCACTGGAAGCCGGGCAGCCAAAAGCAAAGGAAACCGCATGACCGACACGCTTCAGAGTGCCGATATCCAGATGATCCAGCGGCTTTTGCCGCATCGCTATCCTTTCCTGCTGGTGGACCGGGTGATCGAGATTGACGGAACGTCCTCGTCCCTGGGGATCAAGAATGTCTCGATGAACGAGCCGCATTTTCAGGGCCATTTTCCGGGCCTGCCGATCATGCCGGGCGTCACGATCATCGAGGCGATGGCGCAGACCTCAGCCGTGATGGTTGGCGTCGCGCTAGATCTGGCTGACAAGAATATGCTGATCTATTTCATGTCCATCGACAACTGCAAGTTCCGCCGCAAGGTTGTGCCGGGCGACCAGCTGCGGATGCGGCTGACGACCCTGCGCGGCAAGCCCGGCGGCAAGGTCTGGAAGTTCAAGGGCGTGGCCGAGGTTGATGGTGAGCTGGCCTGCGAGGCCGAATTCACCGCCATGATGGATCTGCCGAAATGAGCGGTATTCACCCCAGCGCCGTGATCGAGGACGGGGCCGTTATTGGCATCGGCTGTACCATCGGCCCGTTCTGCCACATCGGGCCAGAAGTGCGTCTGGGCGCCGGGGTGACGCTGAAAAGCCATGTGGTTGTGACGGGTGACACTGTCGTCGGTGACGATTGCACGATATATTCCTTTGCCGTCATCGGCGAGGTGCCGCAGGATCTGAAGTTTCAGGGTGAAAAGACCCGGCTGGTGATCGGTGCGCGCAACCGCATCCGGGAACACGTCACGATGCATGCGGGGACTGCTGCGGGTGGTGGCCTGACCAAGGTTGGCGACGATGGCCTGTTCATGGCGGGTTGCCATGTGGCCCATGACGTGATGATCGGCGACCGGGTCATTCTGGTGAATTCGGTCGCTCTGGCCGGGCATTGCATCATCGAGGATGACGTGATTGTCGGCGGGTTGTCGGGTGTACACCAGTGGGTGCGCATCGGGCGGGGCGCGATCATCGGCGCGGTCACCATGGTGACGAACGACGTGATTCCCTTTGGCCTTGTGCAGGGGCCGCGTGGCGTGCTGGATGGGCTGAACCTTGTCGGGTTGAAACGCAGGGGCGTGTCGCGCGCCGATATCACCGCGCTGCGGGCGGCGTTCCAGATGCTGGCACAGGGCGAAGGATCGTTTCAGGAACGCGCACAGCGGCTGGGCGACGAAACCCAGAGCGACTATGTCCGCGAGATCGTGAGCTTTATCCTCGCCGATACCGACCGGCATTTCCTGACGCCGGGCTGAGCGGTTGCTAGCTCTGATCGCAGGGAGCGGGGCCTTGCCGGCCGCAGTGGCCGGGGCGCAGGATGTGCTGCCGCTGGTCTGTGCGCTGGATGGTCATGCGCCGGACGGGCTGGCGGTGGATATCCCCTTTCGGCTTGAAACCCTTGGCAGTCTGCTGGCCGATCTGCGCCGACGCGGTGTCAGACAGGTCTGTCTGTGCGGATCGATCCGTCGGCCTGAGATTGATCCGGCGTTGATCGACAAGTTGACCATGCCCCTGATCCCGGTCCTGCACGAGGCGCTGAGCGCGGGCGACGATGGTGCCTTGCGCGCGGTTATTACCCTGTTCGAATCCGCAGGTTTTAGCGTGCTGGCCGCGCATGAGGCAGCGCCCGATCTGCTGATGTCGGTTGGTGTGCCAACGGCGCAAAAACCGCCTGCGGGGACCGAAACAGATGCATTGGCGGGCGAGGCGGCCCTGCTGGACATGGGGCGGGCGGATCTGGGACAGGCCTGTGTGGTTGTGGCGGGGCAGGTCGTCGCGCGCGAGGATGACGCCGGCACCGACGCGATGCTGGCGCGGCTGGAGCGCACGCCCGGCCAAGGTCAAAGACTGGGCGTCCTGTTCAAGGGCCCGAAGCCCGGACAGGACCGGCGCGCCGATCTGCCGACCATCGGCCCCGGCACCGTTCGGGCCGTGGCGGGTGCGGGGCTGGCGGGAATCGTGATTGAGGCCGAGAGTGTGATTGTCCTGGATCGGCAACAGTTGCTGGCCGATCTGGACCGGGCCGGGCTGTTCCTGTGGTCGCGAAAGGCGGGTGGCTGATGCGTGTCTTTGTGATTGCCGGAGAGCCGTCGGGTGACAAGCTGGGTGCGGCGCTGATGCAGGGGCTGCGCGCTGTGGGTCCTGCGGAGCTGAGTTTTCGCGGGATCGGCGGACCACGGATGATTGAAGAGGGGCTTGATAGCCTGTTCGACATGGACGAAATCTCGGTCATGGGGATATCGGAAATTCTGTCGCAGTACCGTGCGCTGAAACGACGGATCCGCGAAACGGCCGAGACCGTATTGAGGGAAAAGCCGGACGTTCTGGTGACGATCGACCTGCCCGAATTTTCCCTGCGGGTGGCCAAGCTGGTCAAGGCATCAAGCGACATTCGCGTCGTGCATTACGTCGCCCCCACGGTCTGGGCGTGGCGTCCGGGCCGCGCGGCCAAGATGGCGGCGCATGTGGATCAGGTGCTGGCGCTTTTCCCGTTTGAGCCGCCCTATATGGAAGCGGCGGGGATGCGTTGTGATTTTGTCGGGCATCCGGTGGTGACAGACCCGCAGGCGGGCCCGGAGGATGTGGCACAGTTCCGCGCGGCGCATGGATTGGGCGACGCGCCGATGATGCTGGTGCTGCCGGGGTCGCGCCGCTCAGAGGTTACGCGGCTGGCACCGGTGTTCGGCGAGGTCGTCCGCATTATGGCCGCAGAACGGCCCGATCTGCGCTTTGTGCTGCCTGCCGCCGGGCCGGTTGCCGGACTTGTTCAGGAATTGGTGGCCGACTGGCCGGGGGCGCCCATCGTTCTGGACCCACGCGATACGCAGGGCGATGCCGCACTGATCAAACGCAGCGCCTTTGCGGCGGCCGATCTGGCGCTGGCGGCGTCGGGGACCGTGTCGCTGGAACTGGCCGCAGCGGGTACGCCGATGGTGATTGCCTATGACATGAACTGGATCAGCCGCCAGATCATCGGTCGGCTGCTGAAGGTCGACACCGTGACGCTGGTCAATCTGGTGTCGCAGACCCGCGCGGTGCCGGAATTCATCGGCAAGGACTGCCTGCCGGGGCCGATTGCGCAGGCGCTTTTGAAAGTGTTGGACGCCCCGCAGGATCAGGCGCGCGCGATGGCGCTGACGATGGACCGGCTTGGTCTGGGCGGCGAGGCGCCGGGTATTCGCGCGGCGCGGGCCGTTCTGGACGGCATGAACGGATCGTAAAGGCCGGGGCGTGATACCGCCCCGGCCGAATTCAGCGCTTACTGCTGAAGCGACGAAATCTGGTCATAGGCGGCGGTGAAGCCGTTCAGCGACATGGTCACTGTGACCTTCTGATCGGGTGCAAGTGCCGGCACGATGGTGATCTTGCCTTCGGCGCCGGCCTTGAATGCGGCGACCTCGGCAGCGGTGAACCCGACGCGGGCATAGCAGCCAACCTGTGTGCAGAACGAGAAATCATAACGCTTGGCCGGACCGGTATCGACCGCGATGGTCAGCTTCTGCGTCAGCAGGGTTTCCAGCGGCGCAACAAAGGTGGCGCCGGCCACAACCTGACCGCCACCGGCGACCTTGAACAGGCTGACTTCGGCCACGTTGGACCCCTGAGCGTCCTTGAGCAGCTGGTACATCTGGCAGGGCTCTTCGCCTGTTTCGACCCTTAGGCACTGGACGTCCCAGGCACCGGATGTGGTTTTGGTGTAGGTTTTGTCGTTCTGTGCCGGATTGGTTGCGCCATCGGCGGGTTCGCCGGTATCCAGCACATTTTCCGCCGGCATTTGTACGGCTTCTGGTACATCTGCGGTTGCCACTGGCGCGGCTGTTTCTGGTGTGGCTGTCTCAGTGGCGGCTGCCTCTGGGGTGGCTGTGTCCTGCGCCCATGTCATGGGCGCGGCCATGATGGCGAGCGTGGAAAGAAGAAGAATGGATCGTGTCATAAGATAAGCCCCTTGAGCCCGGTCAGTATCAAGTCAGGCGGTTACCATGATCAAAGCGCAGTGTCAGGGGCAATCTGTACCGCTGTGCGGGAGGAGTGGCAAAAACCTGCGCGCAGATGGCAGGCGACAAAAAAGGAAAGGGACCATACGGCCCCTTTCCCAATCGTCTCTCCCTGTCGGACCGGCCGACTATTTTATGATCCGAAAGCTACGAGAACTCTCCCAATCGGTCAACAGGGTATTTGGGCCATATGGTATTGGTCTACCTGACTTTTATTCTCACGGCGCTGCCATTTGCGAGAGTGTTTTTTAGGTTACTCGCCCTATGGGTGAATTGAGTGGACGTAGGCCCGGAATGGGGGGGATGCCCGGCAACCCGCTGCGCAAGGTCGATCCACATAAAAAAGCCGCGCCTGTTGGCGCGGCCAGTCTAACAGGGAGGAAGTCCGCCCGATACCGAAGAGGACATGTGGTATCGAACCATTTCACTCTGACAGGAAATAGTTAAAAGAGTATGTTTGCGTGTCACTATGCAATACGGAAGGGGATCCAGTGGATGGATGATGGGATTTTTGTCGGGGGCGGCGGTGCGGCCTACACCGAAAAACAATGGCTGAGCCTGAAGTACGCCAACCGCCATGGGCTGATCGCCGGGGCGACGGGCACGGGCAAAACGGTGACCCTGCAGATCCTGGCCGAGGAGTTTTCGGCGGCTGGCGTGCCGGTCTTTCTGTCGGATGTGAAGGGCGACCTTTCGGGGCTTGCTGCTGCCGGATCGCAAACCGTCAAGCTACACACGCCATTCACCGAACGGGCCGAAAAGATCGGGTTCAAGGACTATGCCTACAGCGCGTTCCCGGTGACGTTTTGGGATCTGTTCGGGGTGCAGGGGCATCCGGTACGGACCACGGTTGCCGAGATGGGGCCGCTGCTGATTTCGCGTCTGCTGGACCTGTCCGAGGCACAGGAAGGCATCCTGAACATCGCATTCCGGCTGGCCGATGAAGACGGTCTGGCGCTGCTTGATCTGAAGGACCTTCAGGCGCTGCTGGTCTGGGTCGGGGAGAGCCGCGAGGAGCTGTCGCTGCGGTATGGCAATATCTCGGTTCAGTCGGTGGGCGCGATCCAGCGTCGGCTGCTGGTGCTTGAGAACCAGGGCGCGGCGCAGCTGTTCGGGGAACCGGCGCTGGAACTGGCGGACCTGATGCGCATCGGCGCGGACGGGCGCGGGCAGATCAACATTCTGGCGGCCGATACGCTGATGGATTCGCCCCGGTTATATGCGACATTCCTGCTGTGGCTGCTGTCGGAATTGTTTGAGGAATTACCGGAGGTTGGCGATCCGGACAAGCCGAAGCTGGTGTTCTTTTTCGACGAGGCGCATCTGTTGTTTGACGATGCCCCCAAGGCGCTGGTGGACAAGGTCGAGCAGGTGGCGCGGCTGATCCGCTCCAAGGGGGTTGGCGTGTATTTCGTGACGCAAAACCCCGATGACATCCCCGAGGATATCCTGGGTCAGTTGGGCAACCGGGTGCAGCACGCGCTGCGGGCGTTTACGGCGCGGGATCGCAAGGCGCTGCGGATGGCGTCAGAGACATATCGCGAGAACCCGGCCTTCGATACTGAGGCCGCCATTCGCGAGGTTGGCGTGGGCGAGGCCGTGACATCCATGCTTGAGAAAAAGGGCGTGCCGGGGGTGGTGCAGCGGACGCTGATCCGGCCGCCGTCATCGCAGCTGGGACCATTGGATGCGACGATGCGGGAGGCGTTGATAACTGCCTCCGATCTGGGGGGCAAATATACGACCACGGTGGACCGGGTATCGGCCTATGAGATGCTGAAGGAGCGGGCGGCAAAGGCAGCGCTAGAGGCTGAAAAAGCTGAGGCGCAGCAGGAGGATATGGAGGTGGCCGAGCGCGAATACAGCGCCGGGCGGCGCTATTCCGGCACGCGTGTGGGGCGGTCGACGTCGCAGCCGACACGGAGGGCGCGGAGCAGGAAGGCCAAGGATGAGGGCTTTGGCGAGGCGATGGGCCGTATGGTGATGAAGGAGCTGAGCGGCACCACGGGACGGCGGATCGTGCGCGGGATTCTGGGCAGTTTGTTCAAGGCACGTTGAGGAATCCGGGTGTGGAAGGGGGGCTGACGGCCCCCCGGTCCGAGATTAGTTTCGGGCCGGTGAAACGGGTAAAAAGTGGCTGATTGCGGCGTATGGCAAGCGTATGGTTTTGGTATGGAAACCGTATGGCTGGGCGTATGGCTGGTTTCGGGCGTGTTCAGCCCTTGCGGTTCACCAACCCGCGCGCAGGGTCATAGCCCCAGAGCGCCAGCGCCATGAAGACCACCGTGGCGAGCAGGGTCCAGAGCAGCGCCCAGCCGTTGAACTGACCATAGAGCGCGAAGCGGATCAGTTCGACCGCGTGGGTAAAGGGGTTCACCGCGCAGATGTCGCGCAGGGTGGAGCTGCTTTCGGCCATCTTCCACAGCGGGTAGAGCGCCGAGCTGAGGAAGAACATCGGGAAGATGACGAAGTTCATCACTCCGGCAAAATTCTCAAGCTGCTTGATGAAGCTTGAGAGCGCGAGGCCGAGGGTGCCCAGCATCAACCCCGAGATCAGCAGCGCGGGCAGGGCGGCGAGGTAGCCGAGCGGGTCCATCTGGATGCCGAACAGCCCGGCGATGATCAGGAAGGTGTAGACCTGAAGCACCGAGATCATCGTGGAGCCGAGCAGTTTGCAGAACAGCAGCCAGCCGCGCGGCAGGGGCGCGGTCAGCAGCAGGCGCATGGAGCCGGTTTCGCGGTCGTAGACCAGACTGAGCGAACTTTGCATGCCGTTGAACAGCAGGATCATGCCGCAGAGGCCGGGGACGATGTATGTCTCGTACGTGATGTAGGTCTGGTAGGGCGGGATGATCGACAGGCCCAGTGCGGCGCGAAAGCCGGCGGCGAAGACCAGCAGCCAGACCAGTGGACGCACGAGGGCGGCGACAAAGCGTTCGCGCTGATGCACGAAACGCAGGGCTTCGCGCAGGACGATGGCGCGCAGGGCGGTGAGATAGGCGGTCATGCCGGGATGCCTGTGGTGGTGAGGAAGTAATCCTTGAGCGGCAGATCCCCACGCAGATCGGCGCAGAGCCCCTGATCCAGAATGCGGCCCTGATGCAGGACGATAAGCTGGTCGGTATCGAACACCTCATCCGTGAGATGCGTGGCCCAGAGGACGGTCAGGTTTTCTTCGGCGCAGAGGCGGTGGACGTGATCGGTGATCGACTGGCGCGCGGCGGCATCAAGGCCGACGGTTGCCTCGTCCAGCAGCAGCACCGAGGGGTCGTGGATCAGAGCGCGGGCGATTTCGGTGCGTCGGCGGTGGCCACCGTTGAGGTTGCGGGCCTTTTCACCGGCGCGGTCGAGGATTTGCAGCCGGTCAAGCGCGCGGTCGATGCGGGTGCGGGCGTTGCGCCCGGAAAGCCCGTGCAGCGCGGCAAAGTAGCTGAGGTTCTGGCGGATGGTGAGATCAAGATCGAGCGTCTGGGACTGAAACACCACGCCCATCTTTTCCAGCGCCTGCCTTGGCGATTTCGCCATGTCGAAACCGGCAATGCGGATGGTGCCATCGCGGGTGGTGAACAGCCGGGTGAGCAGGGAAAACAGCGTGGATTTGCCGGCGCCATTTGGGCCAAGCAGGGCGGCGAACTGCCCCGGAGCGACGTCGAACGAGACATCGTCAAGCGCCTGTTTGGTGCCGTAGCTGTAGCTGACCGATGTGACCGAGAGGCCTGAATTACTTACGCTGTCCAATCTGCCCCCCCGGCCGTTGTGTCCGAGCATAGAGGGGGGGCGCGGTTTGGCAAACCTGAAAACCAAGGGTCGGGTTGCGACTTTCGGAGCGTTAGGTGTGCTGACCGCCGTTGATCGGGATTTCGGTGCCGGTCACGTAGGACGACAGCGGGCTGGCGAGGAAATAGACCACCTCGGCCACTTCTTCGGGGCGGCCAAGGCGTTTCATCGGCACCTGGCTTTCGACGAGTTCATCGGTGCCCGGCGACAGGATTGAGGTCTGGATTTCGCCCGGGGCCACGGTGTTCACGCGCACGCCGGAATTGCCCAGCTCATGCGCCAGTTCGCGGGTGAAGGCCGAAAGGCCGGCCTTGGATATCGCATAGGCGGCACCGGCAAAGGGATGCACACGGACTGCGGCGATGGAGGAGATGTTGACCACGGACCCGCCGGCCTGCTTCAGCGGTTCCAGCAGTTCCTGACACAGGATGAAGGGGGCCACGAGGTTGACGTGCTGCACATCGAGGAAGGTGGCGACGGGGGTCTGGATCGCGCTCATCCGCTTGCCGCCCGGGCATTTGGGTGAAATCCCGGCGTTGTTGACCAGCGCGTTCAACCCGCGCCCGTTCAGCAGCTTTTTCAGATCGGTGGCGGCGGTCAGAACTGACTGGGTGTCGGCCAGATCGACCTTGAGATGCTGCACGATGCCGTCGGCCCATGGACAGATTTCGGAAAACGGGGTCCGGGCGAGGGTGATCACATCCCAGCCCTGTTTGTAGAAGTGCCGCACGATGGCATGGCCGATGCCACGGCTGGCGCCGGTGACGGCGACGACTGGTTTGGGATCGGTTCCGGATTGCAGCGTCATGGGGTGGTCTCCTGTCCGGGCGGGATGCCCCGCGGGGTTCGGGGGGCGTAGGCCATTGGTCTAATATATCCGATGTGCCAGACTGCATAGGCTGCAACCAGAGATAAAGGACGACACCCATGAAAATGAGCGATTCCCGCGAAATAAAGGCACCCCCTGAGGTCGTTTGGGCGGCAATTCTGGACCCGGAGGTGCTCAAGGCCTGTGTGCCGGGCTGCACCGATATGGCCGGAAATGCCGATGACGGATTCGAGGCGTCGGTGACCCAGAAGGTCGGACCGGTAAAGGCGACCTTCAAGGGCGTGGTGACGATTTCCGACAGGGACGAACCCAACAGCCTGAAGCTGTCGGGCGAGGGCAAGGGCGGGGCTGCCGGTTTTGCCAAGGGCGGCGCGGATGTGCGGATGGAGCCGAGCGAGAATGGCACCCTGCTGAGCTATGACGTCGAGGCCAGTGTTGGCGGCAAGCTGGCGCAGCTGGGCAGCCGGATCATCGACGGCTTTGCCAAGAACATGGCCGACAAGTTCTTTCAGAACTTTCAGGAGGCTGTTGAGGGTCCTGCCGACCCCGATGCCGCGCCGGAAGCGGAAGACGGAAAGAAAAAGGGCTGGTTCAAGCGCATGGTGTCCTGAGGACAGCGAAATGCGTGTCCGGAGGGCACGGATTGGCGTGTTCTGAGGGGATTTGGCGGGGCTGACGGACCTGCGGCGTTTGAGCCGGGCAACAACGAATATCGAGAAATCCGAGGGAGGGATTCATGACCAAGGTAGCGATGACGGTGAACGGCAAGTCCGTAAGCCGCGAGGTTGAGGGGCGCACCCTGTTGGTGCAGTTTCTGCGGGATGATCTGCGCCTGACGGGCACGCATGTGGGCTGTGACACCAGCCAGTGCGGAGCCTGCGTGGTGCATGTGAACGGCGAGGCGGTCAAATCCTGCACGATGTTCGCAGCCGAGGCCGAGGGTGCCTCGGTCACGACCATCGAGGCGATGGCGAACGAGGACGGATCGCTGAACACCGTGCAGCAGGCGTTTCAGGATTATCACGGGCTTCAGTGCGGGTTCTGCACGCCGGGTATGGTGATGTCGGCGACGGCGCTGCTCAAGGACAACCCCAAGCCGACCGAGCAGGAGATCCGTGAGTATCTGGAGGGCAATATCTGCCGCTGCACCGGGTATCACAACATCATCAAGGCGATCATGGCGGCAAGTGGCCAGGAGATCCCGGCGATCGCGGCGGAGTGAGTTGAACCCGGGGTGCGCAATGAATGCGCGCCCTACGGAGCGTTTGTAGGGTGCGTATTCATGCGCACCGTCCTGAGGGAGGAAAACACAATGCCAAAAGATTCGGTAGCCGGTACCGGCATCGGCGCCAGCACGAAGCGGCGCGAAGACGTCCGTTTCCTGACCGGCAACGGCAATTACACTGACGACATCAACATCCACGGCCAGGCCTATGTGCATTTCCTGCGCTCGGACGTGGCGCATGGTCGGATCATCAGCATCGACACTTCGGCCGCTGCGGCGATGCCCGGTGTGGTCAAGGTGTTCACCGGCAAGGATTTTGAGGGCGTCGGCAGCATTCCCTGCGGCTGGCAGGTCACTGACCGCCACGGCGAGGTGATGAAAGAGCCGGCCCACCCGGTGCTGGCACAGGGCAAGGTACGCCACGTGGGCGATCCGATTGCTGCCGTTGTGGCGGATTCGCTGGCAGAGGCGCGTGATGCCGCCGAGGCGATCGTCTTTGACATCGAGGAACTGCCCGCCGCCGTCAACATGAAGGCCGCGCTGGAGCCCGGCGCACCCAAGGTGCATGACGATCTGTCCGACAACCTTTGCTATGACTGGGGTTTTGTCGAAGAGAACAAGGGTGCCGTGGACGAGGCGATCAGGAACGCCGCGCATGTCACGACCCTTGAACTGGTGAACAACCGTCTGGTTGCCAACCCGATGGAGCCGCGCGTGGCCGTCGGCGACTGGAACAAGTCCAGCGACGACTACACGCTTTATACAACGTCGCAGAACCCGCATGTGATCCGGCTGCTGATGGGCGCATTCGTGCTGGGCATCCCCGAGCACAAGCTGCGCGTCGTGGCACCCGATGTGGGTGGCGGTTTCGGTACCAAGATTTTCCACTATGCCGAAGAAGCCTTTTGCACCTTTGCCGCCAAGGCCTGCAAGCGCCCCGTCAAGTGGACCTCGACCCGGTCAGAGGCGTTCATGTCGGACGCCCATGGGCGTGACCATGTGACCAAGATCGAACTGGCGCTGGACAAGGACAACAACTTTACCGCCATCCGCACGGAAACCTATGCCAACATGGGGGCGTACCTTAGTACCTTTGCGCCGTCGGTTCCCACATGGCTGCATGGCACGCTGATGGCCGGCAACTACAAGACGCCGAACATCTATGTGAACGTGAAGGCGGTGTTCACCAACACCGTGCCGGTCGATGCCTATCGTGGGGCCGGGCGCCCCGAGGCGACCTATCAGCTGGAGCGTGTCATCGACATGGCCGCCCGAGAGCTGGGCGTCGATCCGATTGCCCTGCGGCGTCAGAACTTCATCACCGAATTCCCCTATGCGACTCCGGTTGCGGTGGAATACGACACCGGTGATTATCCGGCGACCATGGACAAGCTGGAAGAGATTGCCGATCTGGCCGGGTTCGCCGCACGTCGCGCCGAGTCTGTCGCAAAGGGCAAGCTGCGCGGGTTGGGCGTGAACTGCTATATCGAGGCTTGCGGGATTGCGCCGAGCAACCTTGTCGGGCAGTTGGGCGCACGGGCGGGTCTGTATGAATCCGCGACTGTGCGGGTGAATGCGACCGGGTCCATCAGCGTGATGACCGGCAGCCACAGCCACGGGCAGGGCCATGAAACCGCGTTCCCGCAGGTTGTCGCGGAAATGCTGGGCATTGATGCCAGCATGATCGACATCGTCCACGGCGATACCGGACGTGGCCCGATGGGCATGGGCACCTATGGCTCGCGCTCGCTTGCCGTTGGTGGGTCGGCCATGGTGCGTGCCACCGAGAAGATCATCAACAAGGCCAAGAAGATCGCGGCCCACCTGATGGAAGCCTCTGACAGCGATATCGAGTTGAAGGACGGCAAGTTCACCGTCGCGGGTACGGACAAGTCCGTGGCCTGGGGGGATGTGACGCTGGCCGCCTATGTGCCGCACAACTATCCGCTGGAGGATATCGAGCCGGGTCTGGAGGAGACGGCGTTCTATGACCCAAGCAACTTTACCTACCCGTCGGGCGCCTATTGCTGCGAGGTCGAGCTTGACCCCGAAACCGGCAAGGTGACGATCGAACGCTTCTCGGCTGCGGATGATTTCGGCAATATCGTCAATCCGATGATCGTGTCGGGGCAGGTGCATGGCGGGATCGCGCAGGGGGTTGGTCAGGCGCTGCTGGAAAACTGTGCCTATGACGAAAACGGTCAGCTGCTGAGCGCGTCCTACATGGATTATGCGATGCCGCGTGCCACTGATGTGCCGTTCTACACGGTGGATCATTCCTGTCAGACGCCCTGCACGCACAACCCGCTGGGCGTAAAGGGCTGCGGCGAGGCCGGTGCGATCGGCTCGCCCCCGGCGGTGATCAACGCGGTGATCGATGCGCTGAATTCCGGTGGTCACAAGGTGGCGCATATGGACATGCCGGCCTCGCCGTCGCGTGTCTGGGCCGCGATGCAGGGCTGATTTGAAAGGGGGGATTTCGGGGGCGCTGCCCCCGGACCCCGGGCATATTTTTGGGCAGATGAAGACCAGAGGTCTGATCTGTTCTGGAGGACAGAGACATGTATGCATTTGACATAGAACGACCGACATCCCTGACGGATGCCGTGACAGCACTGGGGCGCGAAGAGGCGCAGGCGCTGGGCGGCGGTCAGACGCTGATCCCCGCGCTGAAGCAGCGGCTTGCGGCGCCGTCGGTGTTGGTGAGCCTTGCGGGCATTGCTGAGATGAAGGGGATCTGCATGAACGATGCGGGCCTTTTGTGCATCGGTGGCGGCACCACGCACGGGACCGTCGCAAAGGGGGCCGTGGCGCATTACCCGGGGCTGGCCGATCTGGCGGCGCATATCGGTGATCCGGCGGTGCGCAACCGCGGGACCATTGGCGGATCGCTTGCCAACAACGACCCGTCGGCCTGCTATCCGGCGGCGGCGCTGGCGTCGGGCGTGACCATCGTCACCAATACGCGGTCCATTGCGGCGGATGATTTCTTTGAGGGGATGTTCACCACCGCGCTGGAAGAGGGCGAGATCATCACCGAGGTGAAGTTCCCGATCCCCGAGGCATCCTGCTACATCAAGTTCGAGCAGCCGGCGTCACGCTTTGCGCTGGTCGGCGTCTTTGTGGCCAAGTTCGCCGAAGGGGTGAGGGTTGCGGTGACGGGGGCGTCCAACAACGGCGTGTTCCGCTGGACTGCGGCAGAGACGGCGCTGTCCGCGAACTTTTCGGTCGGGGCGCTGGACGGGTTGTCCGTGCCTGCGCAGGACATGATTGCGGATCTGCACGGAACGGCGGCTTATCGGGCGCATCTGGTGGCGGTGATGGCCAAGCGCGCGGTCGCCGCAGCCAAGTGATCTGAGCGTGGCATTGCGAACGCCCCCGGCCCTGACGCGGGCCGGGGGCGCTTTGCGTTTGGGCATGTGCCTTGCGGTGGGATGGTGATGTTGAGAGGATGCGGCGTCTGCGGGGGGAGGTGCCCGGAGACGGCGATTAGACCAACGGGAGGTATGGGATGCAGATCAGTCAGGACACGGTGGCGGTTGTCACCGGGGGGGCTTCGGGGCTTGGCGCGGCGACGGCGCAGGCATTGGCGCAGGCCGGGGCGCAGGTCACGTTGCTGGATCTGGACGCGGAACGCGGGGCCGCCCAGGCAGAGGCGATTGGCGGGCGGTTCTTGCAGGTCGATGTCGTTGATCCGGCGTCGGTTGCCGCTGCATTGGATACCGTCTGGCAGACCCACGGCGCGTTGCATATCGCGGTGAACTGTGCCGGGATCGCGCCGGCGGCCAAGACCGTGTCGCGGGGCGTGGCGCATGATCCGGCGCTGTTTTCCAAGGTGATCGCGATCAACCTGATCGGCAGCTTCAACGTCGCATCGCAGGCTGCCGCCCATATGGCGCGCAACGCGCCGCAGGGCCGGGACGGTGAGCGCGGCGTGATCCTGTCCACTGCCAGCATCGCGGCCTATGAGGCGCAGGTGGGGCAGATCGCCTATGGTGCGTCCAAGGGGGGCGTGGTCGGAATGACCCTGCCCATGGCGCGCGATCTGGCACCACTTGGCATCCGCGTCTGCGCCATCGCGCCGGGGCTGTTCAAGACGCCCATGGTCGCGGGATTGCCCGAAGACGTGCAGGAATCGCTGGGCAAGCAGGTGCCGTATCCGCCCCGGCTGGGCGATCCTGCGGAGTTTGCGGCGCTGGTACGTCACATCGTCGAAAACCCGATGCTGAACGGCGAAGTGATCCGCCTTGACGGTGCCATAAGGCTGGCGCCGCGCTGAGGATTCAGGGATCCGAAGGCGGCGCACCCGCGCGGGCGCAGTTTATCCATTCATTGCGTCACACGGCATTGGCCGCTAGGAAAAGCATCAGCGTAGGATCGCATGACGCCGACAGGACAGCGCCGGGAGACAGTGTCAAATGATCTGGTTTGAAGCCCATATCGCGGTCGTTATTTCCGTGGCGCTGACCCTGTTCTCGGCTGTTATTGTGTTGCAGCAGCGCCGAACGCCGCAGTCGACAGTGGCCTGGCTATCTTTCTTTCTGCTGGCGCCTTATCTGGCGCTGCCGTTGTTTCTGGCGCTTGGGTTCCGCAAGAGCAGGTCGACATTTACCGCTGTGCGCTTTCACCCGGTCAAGGAAGCCCCTGTTCCGGTCAACGAGATGGACAGCCTGTTTGCGCATTACGGTATACCGCCTTCGTCGGAGGGGAATGCGGTGCATTTTATCGCGGACGGGGCAGAGTGCTGGGACGAAACCCTGCGCATCGTGCGGACTGCGACCCAGACGCTGGATATCACCTTTTACCTTGTGGCCAATGACGGCGTGGGGCGGAGTTTTGTCGAGGCGCTGACAGAACGGGTGCGGGCCGGTGTGCGGGTCCGGCTGATCATCGACCGGCTGGGGGGATTTGTGCGGCCGGGCAGGGCGCTGCGGGAATTCAGGCAGGCCGGGGGGCTGCTGCATGATTTTTCGCCGCTGATCCAGATGCCGGCCAAGGGGCATCTGAACCTGCGCAACCATCGCAAGATGATTATTGCGGACGGCGCGCGGGTTCTTTCGGGGGGGCGCAACATTGGTGCCGAATACCTTGGGCCCGGGCCGGGTGACCACCGCTGGATCGATCTGTCCTATGCGCTGGCAGGGCCTGTGGTGCAGAGCTTTGTCGATGTGTTTGAATCCGACTGGGCGGCGACCGGCCGGGACGACACGAAAACCGAGGTCTGCATTGCCCACCATGGCGCGGCGCAGGTTCAGCTGGTGCCGTCGGGGCCGGACATGGTTGACGATCCGATGCACGACGGTCTGGTGCGGGCGATCCATGCGTCCCAAGATCGTGTCTGGGTGGTCACGCCCTATTTCCTGCCGACCGACCATCTGTGGCATGCACTGATGATCGCGGCGCGGCGGGGCGTGGATGTGCGCATTCTGGTGCCGGAAAAGAGCAACCAGTACACTGCGGACTTTGCCCGGGGAGCCTATCTGCGCGGGCTTGAGACCGCGGGCTGCCGGATCCTGCGGTTTCAGGCGGGCATGAACCACGCCAAGGCCTGGGTCATCGACGATACAGCGGCGGTCGGGTCGGCCAATTTCGATGTGCGCAGCATGCTGTTGAATTTTGAGATGATGCTCTTTCTGTATGATGACAAAAGTGTCGGGCAGATGGCGGACTGGGTCTGTCGCTTTGTGCCGGAATGCCAGACCGGTGCCCCCAGCGCGGGGCTGGTGCGCAGGCTGGTCGAAGGGGTGTTTCGTCTGGGGGCGCCGATCCTGTGATGACTGAGGAAACGGCAGATTTTCGTATTGCGAGTTACAACATCCGCAAGGCGCTGGGCACGGACCGGCGGCGTGATCCCGACAGGGTGATGGCGGTGATTGCCGCGCTGAAGGCCGATATCGTCATCGTGCAAGAGGCCGATCTGCGTCTGGGCGCGCGCAAGGCGGCCCTGCCCGGTGAGCTGATCGAGGCGCACACCGGTCTGGTGCCCGTGCCGCTGGCGCGCAGTCACGTCAGTCTGGGTTGGCACGGGATTGCGGTGCTGACGCGGCCCAGTATTTCGATCACGGATATCCTGACAATGGATCTGCCCGGGCTTGAGCCGCGCGGCGCGGTGATTGTCGATCTGGCCCTGTCGGCGGGGCCGTTGCGGGTGGTCGGCACGCATCTGGGGCTATTGCGGCGGTCACGGCGGGCGCAGGTTCTGCATATCCGCGAAAGGCTGGCCGAGTTGCCGCCCTGTCCGACGATCCTGGCTGGCGATCTGAACGAATTCTCGACCTCGGTCGGATTGGGGCGGCTGGTGCCCACATTTCAGATCCACACGCCGGGGCGGACGTTTCATGCCCGCAGGCCGTTTGCCGCGCTGGACCGGTTCGCCACCAACGATCTGGTGCAGTTGATCGATACCGGGGTGATGCACGACGCGATGACGGCGCTTGCGTCCGATCATCTGCCGATCTGGGCGCAGGGGATGCTTTTGCCGCGCACAGACGACTAAACCGGCAGGGGCGATTCTATCGCGGTGGCGGTCTGATCGTGTCCAAAATGCGATATTTTAACGTTTGAACGGTGGCAAAGCCCGTTCAAACGGCGATTGTCGCAACGGAAACTGTGGCGCTATCGCCGCGCAGGCACCGCAGGCCGGTTTGTGACAGTCCTGTGAATAAGTCAGGGACAACCGCGTGATATGCCCCGGTTTCCTTTTTATTACAGGAAAATTTATCTGTGCATGAATCGCGGGCAACCCCACAGCTATGGGCGGCACCTGTAGGTCAACACAAAATATAGCGCCATTCGCGTAAAAATTTCGTTGACCCAACCCGGCAACATACGTCAAATTGTGCAGGCCGGGCAGAGAGCCACAACATGTAGTGGCCGGACCGCGCAGGGATACAGATCATTGCGTCCGCACCGCAGGATAGTCCTGCAATCCGCCTTCAGGGTGCGGATGTGGGCATGTCTGACCTTGCGACATGGCAACCGCGTCGGGGTAACGGCGAGCGATGAAAAGCTGAGTTATTGGGGCAGTACCTATGAAAATCGAAAGAAAATTCACCAAGGCCGGGCAGGATGCTTACGCCGAGATCGACTTTGTTTCGACCGTGTCGGAAATCCGGAACCCGGATGGCACGATCGTCTTTCGCCTTGATAACGTCGAAGTGCCCGCCAAGTGGAGCCAGGTTGCCAGCGACGTCATCGCGCAGAAGTATTTCCGCAAGGCCGGTGTGCCGGTCGAGCTGAAGAAGGTCGCCGAAAAGGGCGTGCCCGAGTTCCTGTGGCGGTCGGTTCCGGCCACGGCTGAGACCAAGACCGTTGGCGAAAGTTCGTCCAAGCAGGTGTTTGACCGTCTGGCTGGTGCCTGGGCCTACTGGGGTTGGAAGGGTGGTTATTTCACCAAGGAATCCGACGCTCAGGCCTATTACGACGAGATGCGCCACATGCTGGCCACCCAGCGCGCGGCCCCCAACAGCCCGCAGTGGTTCAACACCGGGTTGCACTGGGCCTATGGCATCGATGGTCCGGGCCAGGGCCACTACTATGTTGATTACAAGACCGGCAAGCTGACCAAATCCAAGTCCGCCTATGAGCACCCCCAGCCCCATGCCTGCTTTATCCAGTCGGTCAAGGATGACCTTGTGGGCGAGGGCGGCATCATGGACCTGTGGGTCCGCGAGGCGCGTCTGTTCAAATATGGCTCCGGCACCGGCACCAACTTTTCCAGCCTGCGCGCCGCGAACGAGCCGCTGTCGGGCGGCGGCAAATCGTCTGGCCTGATGGGTTTCCTCAAGATCGGTGACCGGGCTGCCGGCGCGATCAAGTCGGGTGGCACCACGCGCCGCGCGGCCAAGATGGTGATCATCGATGCCGACCACCCGGATATCGAGGAATTCATCAACTGGAAGGTCAAGGAAGAGCAGAAGGTCGCGTCGATCGTGGCCGGCAGCAAGATGCACGAGCAGAAGCTGAACCTGATCTTTTCCGCGATCCGCCAGTGGGACGGCACAGCCGAAGATGCCTGCGATCCCAAGAAGAATGACGCCCTGAAGGACGCGATCCGCGCGGCCAAGAAGGTTGCGATCCCGGAAACATACGTCAAGCGCGTGCTGGATTACGCCAAGCAGGGCTATGGGTCGATCGAATTCCCGACCTATGACACCGACTGGGATTCCGAGGCCTATGCATCCGTGTCAGGCCAGAATTCCAACAACTCGATCCGGGTGACGGATGCCTTCCTGAAGGCCGTCAAGAACGACGGTGACTGGGAATTGATCCGTCGCACCGACGGGTCGGTCGCCAAGACCATCAAGGCGCGTGCCCTGTGGGAAGATGTTGGCCACGCGGCATGGGCCTGTGCCGATCCGGGCATCCAGTTCCACGACACCGTGAACGACTGGCACACCTGTCCCGAAGATGGCGCGATCCGTGGCAGCAACCCGTGTTCGGAATACATGTTCCTGGACGACACCGCCTGCAACCTTGCGTCGATGAACCTGCTGACCTTCCTCAAGGACGGCGAGTTCCAGTCCGAGGAATACATGCATGCGACACGTCTTTGGACGCTGACGCTGGAAATTTCCGTTACGATGGCGCAATTCCCGAGCCAGGAGATCGCGCAGCGGTCTTATGATTTCCGCACGCTGGGTCTGGGCTATGCCAACATCGGCGGGCTGCTGATGAACATGGGATATTCCTATGACAGCGACGAGGGCCGCGCGCTGTGTGGTGCCCTGACCGCCATCATGACCGGCGTTGCCTATGCCACATCGGCGGAAATTGCCGCAGAACTGGGCGCGTTTTCCGGCTACGACAAGAACCGCGATCACATGCTGCGGGTCATCCGCAACCACCGGCGCGCGGCCCATGGCGCAATGACCGGCTACGAAGGGCTGGCCACACGTCCGGTTCCGCTGGACCATGTCGGCTGCCCCGATGCGACGCTGATCGACCTTGCTATGTCCGCCTGGGACGAGGCGCTGCGTCTGGGTGAAAAGCACGGCTACCGCAACGCGCAGACATCGGTGATTGCACCGACCGGGACCATCGGTCTGGTGATGGATTGCGATACCACTGGGATCGAGCCGGACTTTGCGCTGGTGAAGTTCAAGAAGCTGGCCGGTGGCGGATATTTCAAGATCATCAACCAGTCGGTGCCTGCCGCGCTGGACAAACAGGGCTATTCGTCCAGCCAGATCGAGGAAATCGTCGCCTATGCGGTTGGTCACGGGTCCATCGGCAATGCGCCGGGGATCAACCACACGTCGCTGACCGGTCACGGCTTTGGTCCGGCACAGTTGCAAAAGGTTGAGGCCGCGCTTGCCTCGGCCTTCGACATCCGGTTCGTGTTCAACCAGTGGACCCTTGGCGAAGAGTTCTGCACCGGCGTGCTGGGCATCCCGACCGAAAAGCTGAACGATCCGACCTTTGATCTGCTGCGCCACCTTGGTTTCTCCAAGAGGGACGTCGAGCTTGCCAATGACCACGTCTGCGGCACGATGACCCTGGAAGGTGCGCCGCACCTGCGGGAAGAGCATTACTCGATCTTCGATTGCGCCAATGCCTGCGGCAAGAAGGGCAAGCGGTATCTGGGCGTCAACAGCCACATCTACATGATGGCCGCGGCACAGTCTTTCATCTCGGGTGCGATCAGCAAGACGATCAACATGCCCAACGACGCGACGATCACCGACTGCCAGAAGGCGTACGAGCTGAGCTGGTCGCTGGGTGTGAAGGCGAACGCGCTGTACCGTGACGGATCGAAATTGTCGCAGCCGCTGGCGGCGTCGCTGGTCGAGGATGACGACGAGGCGGCAGAGGTTCTGGAAAACGGATCGATGCAGGAAAAGGCCGTGGTTCTGGCGCAGAAGGTGGTCGAAAAGGTCATCATCAAGGAAGTGCGCAATTCGATGCGCGAAAAGCTGCCCGAGCGGCGCAAGGGCTACACCCAGAAGGCGGTTGTCGGCGGTCACAAGGTCTATCTGCGGACCGGCGAATATCAGGACGGCCAGCTGGGCGAGATCTTTATCGACATGCACAAGGAAGGTGCGGGTTTCCGCGCCATGATGAACAACTTTGCCATCGCGGTTTCGGTTGGTCTTCAGTACGGCGTGCCGCTTGAGGAGTTCGTGGATGCCTTTACCTTCACCAAGTTCGAACCGGCCGGCATGGTGCAGGGCAACGACAGCATCAAGAATGCGACCTCGATCCTTGACTACATCTTCCGTGAACTGGCCGTTTCCTATCTGGACCGGACCGACCTTGCCCATGTGAAACCGTCCGGCGCGTCGTTTGACGATCTGGGCCGGGGCGAGGAAGAGGGCGTGTCCAACGTCAAGGAAATCTCGGATACGGCGGCGTCGCGCAGCCTTGAGGTGCTGAAACAGATCAGCTCGACCGGCTATCTGCGCAAGCGTCTGCCCCAGGATCTGGTGGTGCTGCAGGGCGGGATGGCAGATTCGGTTACGGCGCTGAATTCGCTGATGCCGCAGGCGGTGGCAAGTGGCGGCGCGGCGGTGGCCTTTGCGACCTCGACGACCACGTCTTCGTCGACCAGTGGCATGGCGATCAACGCGGCGTCACGGGCCAAGATGCAGGGCTACGAGGGCGAGGCTTGCGGCGAATGCGGCAACTACACGCTGGTGCGCAACGGCACCTGCATGAAGTGCAACACCTGCGGCGGAACGTCTGGGTGTAGCTGAAGAAATTGAGGGTTGGAGGGAGGTGCTGCAACACCTCCCTCCGGCCTTTCCGCATTGGCCTAGTACGCTGCGGGATAGACCAGATCGACCTCTAAAGGTCGAATGACTTTGGAGAAACATGCCACGTTCTGGTGATCAATAGCGTGCTCGAAAATACAGGCTTTACCCACAGAAATCTGGGGGTACCTGTGGATAGAAGGAGTACCAGCTATGGCTGGCAAAAAAATCACGGTTAGCCGTGAGAGCGCTACTGGTCTGAATACGCACTTCCTTGTGCCAGGCCAAGGTGAAGTTCCTCGTGGTCGGCTCGCCGATCAAATTGAACGAGGGCAGCATCCTGACTATCACGTACAAAAGCTCCCGGATGGTCGACGCATTCCGCGCTCAAATCCTGACGGCAGCGACAGCAACAATCTTGGCTAAAGACTGGCAAAAAAATATTCGGGGCCGGTGTACCTGCCCCGAACGCATGTAAGTCCGCCAAGAGAAATTACGGGTGAAAAACGATCAGGGCCTTGTCACCGAAACTGAGGCGCCTTCGGGCGCCTCTTTTCGTATGCGTGTTCAGGGTGCATTTGTCGGCGGGCCATTGCCGCCGAAAGCGCAGGCCACAAATCTTTTGGAAAATCCGCGCCGTGGCTCTTGAGGTGGGCGGGATTAGCGGCAGTATTGGCGGGTAGCTTCGGACGAGGGGGACAGGGTCTTGCGCGCAATTATTTCGGTTCTGGGGGCGGCCCTGTTCTGGGCGACATGTGTTGCTTTGGCGTGGGCGCATGAAGTGCGCCCGGCCATCGGTGACATGACCGTTGCGGGCGGCATCCTGACGCTGGACATCACCCTGAACGCCGAGGCGATTGTGGCGGGCGTTGATCTGGAGGGCGTGGCCGACACCAACGAAACCGCGCAGGCCGAACAGGTTGATGCCCTGCGTGCGCTGGAACCTGACGCCTTTGCCGAACGGCTGCGCGCTGACGCCGCGCAGATCGCCGGGGCGGTTGTCGTGACGGCGGATGGATCGCCCGTGCCGCTGGAGATGGGCGGCATCGCCGTGGGTCCGGTCGGAAATGTCGATCTGCCGCGCGATACCTTGGTGACCCTGACGGGCGCGGTCCCGGAGGGGGCGCACAGCCTGCAGGTCCGCTGGCCTGCGGAATATGGCGCGCTGATCCTGCGCCAGCAGGGGGTCGAGGAGCCCTATACGGGGTACCTCGACAACGGCACGCCCAGCGACGAGATCGCGCTAGGCGGTGGCGGGCAGGACACGGCGGCAGAGGCGTTTCTGAGCTATGTCCCGGTCGGTTTCGATCACATCCTGCCCAAGGGGCTGGATCATATCCTGTTCGTGCTGGGGCTGTTCTTTCTGTCGACCCATATCCGCCCGCTGCTTTGGCAGGTGTCGGCCTTTACGCTGGCGCATACGGTCACGCTTGCGCTGGGGGCGATGGGCTGGGTCACGGTGCCAGCCAGCATCGTCGAGCCGCTGATTGCCGCGTCGATCGTCTTTGTCGCGGTCGAGAATATCCTGAGCGACGGGCTGAGCCGCTGGCGCCCCATTGTGGTCTTTGTGTTCGGGCTGCTGCACGGGCTTGGCTTTGCCTCGGTCCTGGGGGAGTTCGGCCTGCCGCAGGATCAGTTCATCCCGGCCCTGATCGGGTTCAACGTCGGCGTTGAACTGGGGCAGCTGACGGTGATCGCGCTGGCCTTTCTGCTGGTCTGGATGGCCCTGCGGGTGGATGAAAACGAAGTGCCCGAACACACTGGCCAGGCGTTCTACACTGTGCTCGCTCTGGCGTTTGTCGCCCTTGGCTGGCTGCTGGACGGGCCGGGGTTTGTGTCCGTGATGGGCGCACCTGCGCCGGTGTTTTTGTGGCCGCTCGCGATGGTATCGCTGTTCTGCGTGCTGTCGGCCACCCATGTGGACCGGTTGGAGGCCTATCGAACCTATGTCGCGATCCCGGTATCGGTGGGGATCGCGCTGGTCGGGTTTTACTGGTTCGTTGAGCGGGTCTTTCTTTGATGCGTGCGGGCCGTTTGCTGTCTTGGGCGGCATGGAAAAGGCAGGCCGTAGGGGGTACGGCCCAAGTGGCCGGCAGGTCGAGGGTTGCACACCGATCAAAACCCCGGTAAGAGCGCCCCACTTAATCCCGCAGGCGGGGTCGGGCCATTGGGGGAGACATCCCCAACAGTCCACCGGTTGGAGCATCCGCTCTCACACCCCCGCCAAGGCGTAAACCGGAAAGGATAAGACCATGGCTCTTCCCGAGTTCAACATGCGTCAACTGCTTGAAGCAGGCGTACACTTTGGCCACCAGACACCGCGCTGGAACCCCCGTATGGGCGAGTTCATCTATGGCGCGCGTAACGGCATCCACATCATGGACCTGACGCAGACCGTCCCCATGCTGGACGCCGCGCTGAACGTCATCCGCGACACCACCGCCAAGGGCGGCCGTGTCCTGTTTGTCGGCACCAAGCGTCAGGCACAGCAGTCGATCGCCGAAGCCGCTGAAAAGTGCGCACAGTATTACATGAACCACCGTTGGCTGGGCGGCACGCTCACCAACTGGCAGACTGTTTCCAAGTCGATCCAGCGTCTCAAGCAGATCGACGAGCAGATGGAAAACGGTTCCGAAGGCCTGACCAAGAAAGAGCGTCTTGGCATGGAGCGCGACCAGACCAAACTGCAGGCCTCGCTTGGCGGGATCCGCGAAATGGGCGGCGTACCTGACCTGCTGTTCGTCATCGACGTCAAGAAAGAAGCGCTGGCCATCGCCGAAGCCAACAAGCTGGGCATTCCGATTGTCGCAATCGTCGACACCAACTGCTCGCCCGATGGCATTGACTACATCATCCCCGGCAACGACGACGCGGCGCGCGCCATCTCGCTTTATTGCGATCTGGTCAGCCGTGCGGCGCTTGACGGCATGACCGCCCAGATGGGTGCGGCTGGTGTTGACATCGGCGCGCTTGAAGATGCGCCCATGGAAGAAGCCGTCGCCGAGGCCTGAGGCCTTGTGTCGCAAAAGCGACATGCAGACGTGACATGAGCGGACAGCCCCTGGGGCTGTCCCGGGATGGCCCGGACGGGCTGTCCCAAATCGCAATTCCAGATGAGGAGAGCCGCAGATGGCGATCACAGCATCCCAAGTGAAAGAACTGCGCGAAATGACCGGCGCAGGCATGATGGACGCCAAGAAGGCGCTGACCGAAACCAACGGCGACACCGATGCCGCCGTTGACTGGCTGCGCACCAAGGGTCTTGCCAAGGCTGCCAAGAAGGCCGGCCGTACCGCTGCCGAGGGCCTTGTTGCCGTCGCCGTCGAAGGCAACACCGGCGTCGCCGTCGAAGTGAACTCGGAAACCGATTTCGTTGGCAAGAACGCCGATTTCCAGAAGATGGTTGCGGGCATTTCCGCCGCCGCGCTGAAGGTCGACGGCCTTGAGGCACTGATGGCTGCGGACATGGGCGGCAAGACCGTTCAGGACGAGATCACTTCGAAGATCGCAACGATCGGCGAAAACATGTCGGTGCGCCGCATGTCCAAGCTGACAGGCGATACCGTTGTGTCCTACGTGCACAACGCCGCTGCTGACGGCATGGGCAAGATCGGTGTTCTGGTCGCCATGACCGGTGGTGACGAAGCATTCGGCCGTATGGTTGCCATGCACATCGCTGCCGCCAACCCGGCGTCGCTGTCCGAAGCAGACCTTGACCCGTCCGTTGTCGAAAAAGAGCGTCTGGTTCAGATCGAAATCGCCCGCGAGTCCGGCAAGCCCGAGGCCGTGATCGAAAAGATGATCGTTGGCCGGATGAAGAAGTTCATGGCCGAAGTCACGCTTCTTGGTCAGGCTTTTGTCGTCAACCCCGATCTGACCGTTGCTGCGGCAGCCAAGGAAGCGGGTGCCGAGATCACCGGTTACGTACGCCTTGAAGTTGGCGAAGGCATCGAAAAAGTCGTCGAGGACTTTGCCGCCGAAGTCGCAAAGACTGCCAAGGGCTAAGCCCGATCAAAATGGGGCAGGGTGCCAGACACCCTGTCCGGATATCAGAAATGCGCGCCGCACATCCCGTGTCGGCGCGCATTTTCGTTCCACGGCACTGTTTGCGCTACTGACCTTAGTCATCCGGGGGTATTAACGAAGAAACGGAGCTGCCCGTTAAAGCAGCTCCGTTATAGACCATAGACGCCCCCTTGAGACATGGGGATGCACGGAGGGCGTCACCAGGCGGGTCGATCCCCGTAGCAAAATAGCCACATCAAACCAACCACTGTTCGTACCGAAGATCAAAAAGAGCCCTGAAATTACAAGGGGTTAATGATCTGAATTCCTGGGCAAACTGCCACCACTCACGGAACATGTTGATTGTGGCAATATTTGGGCTGTGATGGAAGTCAGGATTTCCTGACTTGGACATAAGGCGCCTGACGCGTTAAGTTTTTCACGGTGGATTCACGCAGAACACTGCGGTTGACCCTTAGATCACGCCTCAAGCACGAACATTTGATTCTGAAACGTCGCTTTCATCACTGCCTGGGCTGTGGTGTCCACGTTCAACGCTTCCCGCGCCAGGCGCAGATGCTTTTCGATTGTGGCCTGCGTCAGCCCCATGATCTGCGCGATATCCTGCATGGTCTTGCCATCCCCAACCCATTCCAGCGCCTCGCGCTGACGGCGGGTCAGCGACTGGTTGGGCGGCGTGTAGGGCAGGGTGAGGATCTTGAGGTGGACAAGGTTGTTCATCAGCACGATATCTTCGCCGTGATGGGTCCAGACCGCATCGATTTCCTTTTGCGACACCCCGATGGGCGCTGTCAGTGCGATGGCGCCTTTGGCACGGGCGGAAACGGATTTGAAGCTGATCGAATATCCCGCGGTCACGCCTTGGGATACATTGAATTCAAAGACCCGACGTTCGTCCCGGGTGAGCGCGTCACCCCGGACCATGTCCGCAAGCACCTGCCAGCTGCACGAACCTTCGTGTTCCAGGGCCCATTTCACCATGGGCGCATGATAGTACAGACGTTCACCCACAAAGACGTCCGTATAGCTGGGCGGATGGTTGGTCAGCATGAGAAAGTCGTTTGGATCGCCCAGAGAATTTGGCGTCCGAAACCGGGTGAAGCCGTAAAGCAGCCGGTCAAACCCGTAACGAGCCATATAATCGCAGTGTTTCGCCCAAAGCTGTTCGATGCTGTTCGCGTTGGTCAGCTCGATCAGTTCGGTGCGAAATTGCGGTGTCATCCGGTTCCCTCAAGATAGCTAAAGAGCGCGTCCATGGCCAGAGTATACCCCCGCGCACCAAAGCCACAGATCAGCCCGATGGCGACGGGAGAGATATATGACAGATGCCGGTAACTTTCACGCGCATGGATGTTGGACAGATGCAGTTCAACCACGGGTACTTCGGCAGATCGAATCGCATCCATCAGCGCGATCGAGGTGTGAGTATACGCCCCGGCATTGAGGATCACGCCACCCTTTGTCCCGCGCGCGGCGTGCAGCGCATCGATCAGAACACCTTCATGATTGCTCTGGAGAAAATCCAGCGTCACACCGATCTTTTCCGCATGGGCGCGGCACATGTCTTCGACATCCGCCAGAGTGGTCGTTCCATAAATCTCGGGCTGGCGGGTGCCAAGAAGGTTGAGGTTGGGTCCGTTGAGGATCAGCATCGACTGCATGTTTTTGGTCCTGGTTTTTCACTCATAGTGACCGCGTAGCTGCCCTGTGTCCAGATGCCGAGGCTCGCCTTATGGCGAAGGTCATGGGAAAGGACATCCTAGGCGGTAACGCGTGCAAACCTGCTCAGGCTTACGTTGCGATTATCCGGCGCAGGTCGGTAATTCATTGACCTCACGCCAAAAATCCCTGAAATTAACAAAATAGTAACAATCATTGTCATATGAATAATTGGCATCTTTTAGGGTAAATTTCCATGACAGGCGTCAAATCAAAACCATTTCTGTACGTATGCGCAATGGTCTTTCTTTTGACGTCAGCCCGCGCAGAGGCATCGACCTTCAACATTCAGCTCAACTTTGGCTCGTCGATTTCGGAGTCGCAGAAAACCATTTTCACGGTGGCCAAGACGTTTTGGGAAAGTGTGATCACAGGGTACAAGCAGGCCCCGGGCATCACCAGTCTTGTCATCGCTGCCGATACTTTTGTGGGGGCTTCGGGGGGCGCGCTCGGTTCTGCGGGGCCGACCTTGGGGGTGACCACGGCGAATTACCTCTATGCCCGTGTCGGGAGCATGAATTTTGACTCGGTGGATCTGGACACGGTTTCAGAAGCCAACGCGCTTGCCATTATCACCCATGAGATGGCGCATGTGATCGGATTTGGCACACTGTGGAGCGGCTCCAAGCTGGGCTATTCTGGCTACCAGGAGCTTTATGTGGCCGGAACAGGCCAGTACACCGGGGCCTATGGTTTGGCGCAATACCAAGCCGATTTTGGTTTGCCTTCGGCCACCTTTATACCGGTCGAACTCGAAGGTGGGGCCGGAACGGCAAACGCGCACTGGGATGAGGCGAACAACGGCTCTGCCGACGGTCTCTTTGCCGGCGGCAAGAAAGAGCTGATGACCGGCTGGCTCAACTCGGGAAGCACAGTATCCGCCACCACGATCGCGAGCTTTGCAGACCTTGGTTACACCACCATCTACACCGATTTGGCGGCGTCAGTTCCGCTTCCGGCTGGGGGTTACCTCATGTTCTTCGCCTTGATGGGCATGGGCATGATCAAGCGGCGCGAACAAAGGCTTTGAACTGAATAGGCCTCGTTGCGGTACAGCAGAGCAACAGCTTGATCCGTTCTTATCTACGCCTCTATATTTTACATAATACTGATTATACGTTATATTGCGCATCCTAAAGGGATGGCCAGAAATGACCTGTATCTACCTGATATAATACTGTTTTCGGCTTTGGATCACTGCAGAAGTGACATGGCTGCTGCAACAATCCCTTCACGCGATGGCAGCGTTGCGGCGTATGCTGGTCCGGTTGCGATAAAGCTATCCTCGGCCGTCACCCGCGCCACCCTGTGTGCAGATCTTTCCTGAAACAAGGTCACCAGCGCCTCGCTCTGCGAGCCCGTGCGGCGGCATTCATCGACGATAAGTACAGCGCCACAGCTTTCGCAGGCCGCCAGAATGGCGTCCTCGGCCAGAGGTGCCAGCCAGCGCAGGTCGACAATGCGCACTGCATGACCGGCCGCCTCAAGATCCGCCTTGGCCTGCTGCGACAGATACGTCCCGTTTCCGTAAGTCACGATGGCCAGATCGTTGCCTTTGCCTGTCACGTTCAGGCTGCCCAGCGGCGCGTTTAGCCCCGCATCGGGATAGCGGCGCATCCAGCCTCCATCGCCCTCGGCCAGTAGATCGCGCATCGGATACAGCGCGATCGGTTCGATCATCACGACAACACGCTGCTCTTCACGGGCCAGTCTCACGGCTTCGCGGTACATCAGGACAGCCTCGCAACCATCTGACGGACAACCGATAATCACGCCCGGGATGTCGCGCAGAACGGCCAGGGAATTGTCGTTGTGGAAATGCCCGCCAAAGCCCTTTTGATAGCCAAGACCGGCAATCCGCAACACCATCGGGTTGGTGAACTGACCGTCCGAGAAGAAGGACAAGGTCGCCGCCTCACCCCTTATCTGATCCTCGGCATTGTGCAGATAGGCCAAGAACTGGATCTCAGGCATCGGGATGAACCCGCTCTGGCCAAGGCCGATGGCAAGCCCAAGGATGCTCTGTTCATCCAGCAGCGTATCCATCACCCGCGTCGGACCAAACCGGGCCTGCAACCCCTTGGTGATGCCATAGACGCCGCCCTTGCGACCGATATCCTCGCCTGCCATGACGATCTCGGGATGGGTCATCATCAGGTCGGACAGCCCCAGATTCACCAGCTTGTTCATCGGTTGCGGCTGGTCCAGCGCACGCATGTCGGCCGTGCCAAATGTGGTCGCGCGGTCCGCTGGCGACGGTTCGTTGGGTTTCGGCATATCGCGTTTGGGTGGCGTGATCGCAGCCATCACTTCGGTCGCGCTCTTCAGCTTGGGCCGCTTGACCGCACGGTCGGCCTTGGCTTCGCATTCGGCGCGAACAGATTGATAGACATCGATAATTTTATCATTAGCCACACCCGCGTGCAGAAGATGCGACGCGGTGAAAAGCAATGGATCCTGCGCCTCCTGAGCCTCGATCTCGGGCATGGGGCGATAGGCGCTTTCCACATCCGGTCCGGCATGACCATAAAGCCGCACGCAGGACAGATGCAGCACGCCCGGCTTGCGGTGCTTTCGGATCCAATCACCCAATTCGCGGGCTGCGGCGAAAGTCGCCACCACATCCTGCCCGTCACAGGGCTGATAGCGCAACCCTGGGCGCTGGCTCAGGCTCGCCGCGACCCAGCCCGGGGGCGATTTGACCGAGATCCCGATGCCGTTATCCTCGCAGACGAACATCAGCGGCAAAGGCACAGACTGCCATGCCGTCCAGCCTGCGGTGTTCAGCGCGCCCTGCGCGGTTGAATGGTTCATTGATGCATCGCCAAAGGAGCACATCACGACGCCACGCTCTCGCTTCAGGCCCATGGCATAGGCGGCGCCGACCGCCTTTGGCAGATGGGACGCAATGGTCGAGGTCTGCGGTGGAATGCAAAGAGCCTTTGATCCCAGCACCTTGTGGCGCCCTCCGCTGATGGGATCTTCGGCTGCGGCTGTGAAGGACAGCAGCATATCCCACAATGGGTCCTGTCCGGGCACCTGCGCCGCGCGGGCGATCTGGAATGCGGCGTCGCGGTAATGCAGATAGGCCGGATCTGTCGGCTTCAGCGCCGCGGCAACGCCTGCCATGCCTTCGTGCCCGGACGATCCGATGGTATAGAACCCCTGCCCGCGCCTTTGCAGTTCTCGCGCCATCCGGTCGAGCTGTCGTGACATGACCTGTGCGCGGAACAATCCTTGCAGATCCGCAAGGCTCAGACCACTTTCCTCCAGACCCGCTGTGACCTCGGGGACATCCCCCGAACCCACGCGTGCCAGAAATGCCTCGTGCACCACCTCTGCCCGATCCATGTCAACGCCCCCCGTTTATTCTCTTTTAAACTACGCAAAGTGCGGCACCCAAGACAAGCGCCGCACTTTCAGTCATTCATGTATCACGCTGCAATTGATCAGAAAAACGCCTGCAGACCGGTCTGTGCGCGGCCCAGGATCAGGGCGTGCACGTCGTGCGTGCCTTCATAGGTGTTCACCGTTTCAAGGTTCACCATGTGCCGGATCACCTGGAATTCGGCCGAGATCCCGTTGCCACCATGCATGTCCCGCGCCATCCGCGCGATATCTAGCGCCTTGCCACAGTTGTTGCGCTTGATGAGCGAGATCATCTCGGGCGCGCCCTTGGCTTCGTCCATCAACCGGCCAACCCGCAAGGATGCCTGCAGCCCCAGCGAAATCTCGGTCTGCATATCGGCCAGTTTCTTCTGGAAAAGCTGCGTCTGTGCCAGGGGCTTGCCGAACTGCTTGCGGTCAAGGCCATAGCCCCGCGCCGCCTGCCAGCAGAATTCTGCGGCCCCCATGACGCCCCAGGAAATGCCGTAGCGCGCCCGGTTCAGACATCCGAACGGACCTTTAAGCCCCTGAACATGCGGCAAAAGTGCGTCTTCGCCCACTTCGACATTGTCCATCACGATTTCACCCGTGACCGACGCGCGAAGGCTCAGTTTGTTGCCCACTTTCGGCGCTGACAGACCGGTCATGCCTTTTTCCAGCACAAAGCCGCGGATCTTGCCGCCATGTGCCTCGGACTTGGCCCAGATCACAAAGACATCGGCGATGGGGGAATTCGAAATCCACATCTTGGAACCGGAAATCCGATAGCCACTGTCGGTCTTGACCGCGCGGGTCTTCATGCCCGCAGGGTCCGATCCGGCGTCGGGTTCAGTGAGGCCGAAACAGCCGATATATTCGCCGCTGGCAAGCTTGGGCAGGTACTTCTGCCGCTGTTCTTCCGAGCCATAGGCGTAGATCGGATACATCACGAGACTGGATTGCACCGACATCATCGATCGATAGCCGGAGTCCACCCGTTCGATTTCGCGCGCGACCAGCCCGTAGGCGACATAGGAGGACCCTAGCCCGCCGTATTCCTCGGGCACGGTGATGCCCAGAAGGCCCATTTCACCCATCTCGCGAAAGATCTCGGGTTCGACTTTTTCCTCGTTATAGGCGGCGATGATACGCGGTTGCAGCTTTTCCTGCGCATATGCGCGGGCGCTGTCGGCGATCATGCGCTCGTCCTCGGACAGCTGATCGACAAGCCGGAATGGGTCGGCCCAGTCAAAGGAGCCCATATCCGGTGCATCCTTGGGTTTCAGTTTCGGTGTGGCTGCTGTCATCTCGTTCAAAGCGGATCTCCTGTTGTTGCGCGCAGATTAACTTGCATCTTGCGCAAGTAAAATCGACAATAGCGCAAGTATTCATGCGGAAACCTCATACATGCCCCTTGCGCGCCGACTTTTGCCCCCGCTTGCCGCCCTGCGCGCGCTCGAAGCGCTTGACCGGCTGGGCAGCGCCACCGCCGCCGCACAGGAACTCGCGCTGAGCCAGAGCGCGGTGAGCCGCCAGTTGCAGACGCTTGAAGATCATCTTGGCACGGTGCTGCTGATCCGGGAAAAGCGCAGTCTGCGGCTGACACCAGCGGCGCAGGATTATGCCGTTACGATCCGCGCAGCGCTGAGTAGCATCGCCAATGCGTCGATGGCATTGCGGGTCAATCCCGTCGGGGGGAGCCTGAGCCTTGCCATTCTGCCGAGCTTTGGCATGCGCTGGCTGGTGCCCCGCCTGCCGGATTTTGCCCGCCGCCATCCAGAGGTGACGATCAACCTGACGACCCGCCTGAAACCTTTCAGCTTTTCCAGCGAACCTTTTGATGCGGCGATACATTTCGGCGGCGACTGGCCCGGAACCGACAGCCTTGTGCTGATGCGTGAACAGGTGTTGCCGGTCTGTGCGCCAACGCTGCTGCCTGATGGCGCGGCAGCGATAGACCGGCTGGCAAAGATGCCGCTGCTGCACATCCAGACAAGGCCAGAAGCCTGGCGTAACTGGTTCACATTGCAGGGGTTTGAGCCGGGCGCCCTGCCCGGCACGACCTTTGATCAGTTCACCACGATCATTCAGGGCGCGCTGCACGGGTTGGGCGTGGCCCTGCTGCCTGACTACCTGATCGACAGTGAACTGCTGTCAGGGCAGCTGGTGCGTGCGGCGGACACGGCCCCGGTCAGCCTTGGCGCCTATCATCTGGTCTGGCCCGCCGACAGGCCCGCGACGCCCGCCGTGACAAAGTTCCGCGACTGGCTGACCTTTCAGACGGAAGAAGAGGAAAACCTTCCGCGCTGACCTGCTTCAAGTACCTGAAAGCACTCCGGGGGCAGCGCCCCCGGTCCTGTGATGTCAACGGCGCTGAGCTTACCCCAGCGCGTAGCCGGCCCCACGCACGGTGCGCAGCGGATCGCCGCCGCCATGCTGGCACAGCGCCTTGCGCAGGCGCCCGATATGCACGTCCACGGTGCGCGTATCGACGTAGATATCGCGCCCCCAGACCCGGTCCAGCAGCTGTTCGCGCGACCAGACGCGGCCGGGCTTTTCCATGAAGGTGGAGAGGAGGCGGAATTCGGTCGGGCCAAGCTTCAGCGAATCCCCATGCCGTGTCACGCGATGGGTTTCGGCATCCAGAACGATGTCTTCGTATTCCAGACGCAGCCCCGCCGCCGCCGGCCGTGTGCGGCGCAACTGGGCGCGCACACGGGCCATCAATTCGACCACGGAATAGGGTTTGACGACATAATCGTCCGCCCCGGTTTCCAGCCCGCGCACCTTGTCCACCTCTTCGGAGCGCGCCGAGAGCATGATCACCGGCACGCCGCGGGTTTCGGGGCGGGTCTTGAGCTGGCGGCAGACCTCGATCCCCGACACGTTCGGCAGCATCCAGTCCAGCACGATGATGTCGGGCTGTTCCTCGGCGACCAGCATCAGGGCCTCTTCGCCATTTTCGGCGCGGGCCACGCGAAAGCCTTCGGCCTCAAGGTTGTAGCTGAGGACTTCGCGCTGTGCGGCCTCATCCTCGACCACCAGAACCACGGGTTGATCGGCTGACATATGCTCAGTCCTCGTCACTGTTGGCGTCGACGCTGTAGCGCGGATCAGACGAGGTCATGTCGCCCTTGGGACGTGGTTGGCCCGGCTTGGCGCCGGTGACCAGAAACACCACCTGTTCGGCGATCGACGTCACATGATCCCCCATCCGTTCGATGTTCTTTGCGATGAAATGCAGGTGCATACAGGCGGTGATGTTGCGCGGATCTTCGAGCATGAAGGTCAGGAATTCGCGGAACAAGGTGTTGTACATCTGGTCGACATCGCGGTCGCGTTCGATGACGTCCCTGGCCAGTTCGGCGTCGCGCTGGATATAGGCGTCGAGCGCATCCTTCAGCATCAGTTCGACCTCGCGCGCCATGCGGCGCAGCGCTGCGGGCGATCCCTGGATCGGCGTGAGCTGGGCCAGAACACCGGTCCGCTTGGCCATGTTCTTGGACAGGTCGCCGATGCGTTCCAGATTGGCCGACATCCGCATGACCGACAGGATCACCCGCAGGTCAATCGCCGTGGGCGCACGGATTGCGATCACGCGCGCGGCTTCGTCGTTCAGCTGCTCTTCCAGAAGGTCGATGGCCTTGTCGCCCATGCGGACCTGTTCGGCCAGTTCTTCGTCGCGGGTGTCGAGCGACTTTGCGCCGTCACGAATGGCGGCTTCGACAAGCCCGCCCATCTTCATGATCTTGGCCTGGATGCCTTCAAGGTCCCGGTCAAAGGCCGAGGCGATGTGCTGTGTCATCTCTGTCATGGCTCTATCCGATCCGTCCGGTGATGTATGCTTCTGTGCGCGGGTCCTGCGGGTTGGTGAAGATCTTGTCGGTAACGCCGTATTCGACAAGATTGCCAAGGTGGAAAAACGCGGTTTTCTGGCTGACGCGTGCGGCCTGCTGCATCGAGTGGGTGACGATCACCACCGAATAATCGCGGCGCAGTTCGTCGATCAACTCCTCGACCTGCGCGGTCGCGATGGGATCAAGCGCGGAACACGGCTCATCCATCAGCAGCACTTCGGGTTCGGTTGCAACGGCGCGGGCGATGCACAGACGCTGCTGCTGGCCGCCGGACAGGCCGGTGCCGGGCGCATTAAGACGGTCTTTGACCTCATTCCAGATGGCACCGCGCTTCAGCGCGCGTTCGACGATCTCGTCAAGGTCGGTCTTGTTCTTGGCCATACCGTGGATGCGCGGGCCGTAGGCGACGTTGTCGTAGATCGATTTGGGGAACGGGTTCGGTTTCTGGAACACCATGCCGACCTTGGCGCGCAGCTGCACGGGATCGACGCGTTTGTCATAGATGTCTTCGCCGTCGATGCGAATGTCCCCTTCGACGCGGCAGATGTCGATCGTGTCGTTCATGCGGTTCAGGCAGCGCAGGAAGGTGGATTTCCCGCAGCCCGACGGGCCGATGAAGGCGGTGACTGTCTTGTCTTCGATCTGGACACTCACGTCCTTGATGGCATGGGTGTCGCCGTAATAGACCTGCACGCCCTTGGCCGCGATCTTGATGTCCTTGACTTCCACGTCTCTCTCCGAATTTGGGGCGTCGTACATGGGTATACCTTTCTTGCCGTCTGCGTTCAAAGCGGCTGTCATTACCAGCGACGCTCAAATCGGCGGCGTAGGAGAATAGCGATGATATTCATGATCATGAGGAACACGAGCAGGATGATGATGCCGCCCCAGGCGCGTTCGTAATAGGCGGGGTCGGCACGTTTGGCCCATTCGTAAATCTGCGCGGGCATGGCCGAGTTCGGGTCAAGAAAACCGCTGGCCACGCCGTCGGGATAGTTGGTGGCGATATAGCCCACCATGCCGATCAGCAGCAGCGGCGCGGTTTCGCCCAGTGCCTGTGCCAGACCAAGGATCGTGCCGGTCAGGATACCGGGCATGGCCAGTGGCAGCACGTGATGGAACACCGACTGCATCTTGGACGCCCCTACCCCCAGGGCCGCCTGCCGGATCGACGGCGGAACGGAGGCGAGCGAGGCGCGGGTCGAGATGATGATCGTCGGCAGGGTCATCAGGGTCAGCACCAGACCACCGACCAGAGGCGCGGATTGCGGCAGGTGCATGAACTGGATGAACACCGCAAGACCGAGGATACCAAAGACGATCGACGGCACCGCGGCGAGGTTCGAGATATTGACCTCGATGATATCGGTAAAGCGGTTCTTCTTGGCGAACTCTTCGAGATAGATCGACGCGGCGACCCCGATGGGCAGCGACAGCAGCAGCACCACCAGCATCATGAAGAACGACCCCAGGATGGACACACCAAGCCCGGCCTGTTCCGCGCGACTTTCCGAGGCATCCGCGCCGGTGATGAAATCCATGTTGAACTCACGGACAACGATGCCCTTTTCGCGCAGGGCGTCGGTCAGATCCAGTTGTTCGACGTTGATGTTCTTGTCGCGCGCCACGTCGTCGCGTTTGACGCGGCCCTTGAGGTAGCCATCCACCCGGCTGGAGGCGAGGATACGGAAATCAACCGTGTCACCGACCAGATCGGGATTGGCCAGAACCACATCCCGGACCTGTGCCGCAGCCGAGGCCGAGATCATGGGTTTCATGTCCTTGGCCTTGGTAAGTGGTGTTTCCACGCCGGTTTTTTGCACGGTGGCCCAAAGCGAATTTTCGATCAGCGGCGCGTAGCCGAAGGTTGAAACCTTTTTCATCTCTTCGGGATCGCGGTTGCCCGCCTTATCGAGCTTGGCCGGGTCCAGATAGACCGGCACGTGGATGAATGTCTGCTGGAAAGCGCCAACCCCGTTTGACAGGATCGCAGTCAGCAACACGACCAGACAGAATATCCCGGCGGCGATTGCGGCGATGCCGTAGGCCTTGAACCGGGCCTCTGCGGCGTTGCGTTTCTTTGTGCGCGCATCCAGCGTGATCAGCGATTTGCCCTTGGGCGGGTTCGCTCCGGGTGTGGCGAGGGTTGCGTCGGTCATTCGTATTGCTCCCGGTATTTCCGCACGATGTAGAGGGCAAAGACATTGAGCCCGAGGGTGATGACAAACAGGCTCATGCCCAGGGCAAAGGCCACCAGCGCCTCGGGGCTGGAAAAGTCGGCATCCCCGGTCAGCTGGCTGACGATCTTGGCGGTGACCGTGGTCATCGCCTCAAACGGGTTCAGCGACAGGCGGGCTGCGGCCCCTGCCCCCAGAACCACGATCATGGTTTCGCCGATGGCGCGGGACGCGGCCAGAAGGATCGCGCCAACGATGCCCGGAAGCGCCGCAGGCACCACGACCTGGCGGATGGTTTCGGATTTGGTTGCGCCAAGGCCATAAGAGCCGTCGCGCATCGACTGTGGCACCGCGTTGATGATGTCATCCGACAGCGAGCTGACAAAGGGGATCAGCATGATGCCCATGACAAGGCCCGCGGTCATGACCGCCGTCCCGGCCTTCATCCAGCCAGCGCCATCTGCGCCAAAGACCGACAGCAGCAGCGGGCCGACCGTCAGAAGCGCAAAAAGACCGTAGACGATGGTGGGGATACCGGCGAGGACCTCAAGCAGCGGTTTGGCAATCGCGCGTACCTTGGGTCCGGCATATTCCGACAGGTAGATTGCTGCGAACAGGCCGATGGGCACCGCCACCAGCAGCGCGATCAGCGAGATATAGAGCGTGCCCCAGAGCAGCGGAAGAATGCCAAGTTCGGAACCACCGCCAAAGCTGGGCGACCATACCAGGCTGAAGAAGAATTCCTTGGCGGGGTAGCGTTGAAAGAATTCGATGGTGTTGAAGATCAGGCTGAGGACGATGCCGATGGTGGTCAGGACCGCAAGCGACGCGGCGGTGACCAGCAGAGCCTTGATCCCGGCTTCGACGACGTTACGCGCACGGTAGTCCATGTGCGACTGCATCACGGACCAGATGCCGCCGGCGATGGCCGCACCTAGCACCAGAACCGTCATCAACAGACGGCCGGTTCCGTTGAGGGACCGAAACCGCTGCGCTGCACGCAGCACCTCGGGGCTGACATCGGAACCCAGCGCGACACCAGCAGCACCCAGACGTGCGCGCACATCGGTGAATTCGGTGCGCAGGTTGCGCGCCTCATCTGCTGACATGATGCCACTGGCAACGGCCGCGTCCAGACCGTCTGCCACGCGCCGGACGTCCGACATGACCAGACCCAGCGTCGTATCCTCAGACACGGCATTGTCCGGCATCATTCCGGAAACGGTTGAATTGACGACAAAAGGCTGCACCAGCAGCCAGAGGACCAGGACGCCCATTGCGGGGACAATTGTCTTCATCGCAACGTTGCTGCCGTAATAGGTCGGCAGCGAATGCAGTTTGCGATTGTCCCCACCGGCGGTGGCCAGCGCGCGGGCGCGTCCCAGCACGTAGCCGACGGCACCAAGCGCAACCACGATGAGAACAAGCCAAAGAGTGGGCATGATCGCTCCGTTCGTTCTTAAAGGTCCAAAAAGAAATGGGGACGGCAGAAACTGCCGCCCCCGTTGTAAGCCTGCTGGCTTACATGTTCGAGCCCATGACCTGCTCGTCAGCAACCATCGACTGGGTGTTCGCCAGCTCAGGGTCGGAAACGAGGCCATAGGTGGACAGCGGGCCGTCGGGGCCTGCGATCTCATCCGAGACGAAGAATTCGGCATACTCCTTGAGGCCCGGGATCACGCCGATGTGGGCTTTCTTTACGTAGAAGAACAGCGGGCGCGACACGGGGTATTCACCGGTCGAGATCGTTTCGGTCGACGGCGCGATGCCGTCCATCGTTGCGACTTTCAGCTTGTCGGTGTTGTTCTCGTAGAATGCGAGGCCGAAGACGCCGACGCCGTTCTGGTTGGAGTCGATGCGTGCCAGAGTTTCGGTGTAGTCGCCGTCGATGTCGACCGACTTGCCGTCGGTGCGCACTGCGATGCAGCCATCTTCAACACCAGCAGCTTCGAGCAGTGCCTCGGCGCCTGTTGCTTCGCAGCCTGCTGCCAGAACTTTTTCCTCGAACACTTCACGGGTGCCGTGCTTGGTGCCGGGGATGAAGGCAGCGATTTCGACGTCGGGCAGATCGGCGTTGAAATCGGACCATTTGGTGTAGGGGTTGTCGACCAGCGCGCCGTCTACGACGACTTTGGGCGACAGGGCGTTGAACCAGTCGGTCGGGGTGAAGGCCGTGAAGGCCGGGCCGTTGATCTGGCTGGCGAAGACGATGCCGTCATAACCGATCTTGACTTCGATGATGTCGGTCACACCATTTTCGGCGCAGGCCTTGATCTCTTTTTCCTTGATGGCGCGCGATGCGTTCGCGACGTCGATGGTGTTTTCGCCCACGCCTTCGCAGAAACGCTTGAGGCCGGCGGAAGAGCCGCCCGATTCCACGACCGGTGTCGGGAAGTCGAAGTTTTCACCAAAGGCTTCGGCCACGATCGACGCGTAGGGCAGAACGGTCGAGGAACCGGCAACCTGCACGTTGTCACGGGCATAAGCTGCGGAGGCGGATACGGCAGCGATCGCCAGGGCAGAGGCGGTCAGTTTCACGGTTGTCATGGGTAGCTCCTGTTAGAGACGGAATGACGATCATCGTCGCGATGACCTTGCCGCCGACCTATCGACGCCACGCTATGCTTTTGTGACGTTAGTGTAACAGTTTTAAGACAGCCGGTAAGGTGACGCTACGAACGCGCCAAATTTCGCCACCTCCGGCAGGGCCACCCCTGATTTTCGGGGGTTTTCCACAAGATGGGCCGAAAGGCTGGAGCGCCATATTTCCAGGCATGGGACGCTGCGTTGCTTTGGTACATAGCCGTTGGCACCAATAGGCCGGGGTGAATAGAGTGATTGGCAGCCAAGTGTGACAGAATCTTCACCATCGGGCCCCAACGTGGCCCCGGAATACGAAGGAGGCGATCTGATGAGTTACCCTGCCTACGCCCGGTCCGAATGGATTGCCGATGGTGCCATGCATCTGCTGGGCGTCATTGGCGCCTGCTGTGGTGCGATTCTGCTGATGGTGTGGTCGCTGGACCGGGTAAGCGATTCCCAGAGCCTTGCCCTGGCCGTCTATGGCGTGGCGCTTGTCCTGACCTTTGTGGCATCGGCGTTTTATAACATGACCCCATGGGAAACCCTGCGCCCTACCCTGCGCCGCATCGACCACGCCGCCATTTTCGTCAAGATCGCGGGAACTTACACTCCGCTGGTGGTCATGATCGGATCGCTCGGGTCCTATCTTGTGCTGGGCGTGGTCTGGGCGCTTGCGGCCTTTGGCGTGGTCAAAAAGATCTTTTTCTGGCGCGCGCCGGGGCGCTATGATCCGCTGCTTTACCTGTTCATGGGCTGGCTCAGCCCGCTGCTGATCTGGTCCCTGTGGCCGCTGGTGCCGCCTGCTACGATCATCCTGATCACGTCCGGCGGCCTGCTCTACAGTGTTGGTGTCGTGTTCTACAAATGGAAGGCGCTCAAATTCTCAAAAGCGATCTGGCATGGATTCGTGGTCTGCGCCTCGGCTTGCTTTTACGGGGCCATCGCGCTGGGGGCTTTCCACATACCGGTTTGACGCCGCGCGGGCGCTGAGGATCAGTCCAGTTCCAGCCGCATCGTCGCCATGCCATTGCGTTCCGATAGAATTTCATACCCGGCCGAGGCATAGGCCCTCATCGCCGGGTCATTTTCGGTTTCGCATTTCAGCGTGATGGTCAGCGCCTGAAGGGCGCGCGCGGCTGCTTCGACCTCATTCGCGAGCACTTCACCCGCGCCGCCGCGGGCCTCTTCGGCTACAAAGACGTAGGTCAGGTGGCGCACTTCGGGTCCGACCCCGACCCGCAGCGCGAAAAAACCGACATCAGCACCGGCGTCGTCTGTCAGGTAAAAGGACGCATCGTCCATCTCGCCCAGCCACTTTTCCTGCCACTCCAGCGGGTCGAAGGGGAACTTGGCATTGGGATTGACCAGCGCGAGATCTGCCGCGTCCGTCAGAAGTCTGGACAGGGGGACAAGGTCGAAAGGTATATTCGGGCGGGCGGTCAGGGGCATGATCTGAACTCCGTCGGTGGGAATGACGGGTGCCAAGATTCCATACTGCGACGCGGTGTGCAACCGGATCGCGCCCCCGGTTTTCAGACCGGCAACACGACCTTGAATACGCTGCCCTTGCCCAGGGCGCTTTCAATCTGAAGCCGCCCGCGGTGGCGGTTCACGATATGCTTGACGATGGCGAGGCCAAGCCCGGTGCCACCCATTTCGCGACTGCGATGGCTGTCGACGCGGTAGAACCGTTCGGTCAGACGCGGCAAGTGGATGGGATCTATGCCCGGACCGCTGTCGCGCACCTCGAGCGTGACGCCCTGACCGCGCACCCGGGGTTCGAATCCCGGGGCCGAGACGCGCACCGTCACTTCGGAGTCGTGCCCGGAATATTTGATGGCATTCTCAAGCAGGTTCGTCAGCACCTGACGCAGCTGATCGGAATCGCCGGTCATCTCGAACGGCTCCGGCAGGTCCATGTTCACGTGAACGCCTGCCTCGGCTGCCAGCGGAGCAAGGCGATGCACGGTCGATTCGACCAGTTCCCCAAGATCCATCCGTTCGGTCGGCCGCACCCTCTCGTCCGCCTCGACCCGGCTGAGAGAGAGCAGATCCCCGACCAGACGGTTCATGCGGCCTGCTTCGCTTTCCATGATGCCAAGGAACCTGTCGCGGGCGGCGGCATCGTTGCGCGCGGGGCCTTTCAAGGTCTCGATGAAGCCCATCAGCGCGGTCAGGGGCGTGCGCAATTCGTGGCTGACGTTGGCGACAAAGTCGCGGCGCATCTGGCCGGCCTGTTCCAGATGGGTCACATCTTCGAACACCACCAGCGCCCCCGGCCCCTGCGCCAAAGGCACCGCGCGGCAGGACACCTGAAACGTGGTGTCCTGCCGCCCGTCGTTGGTCAGATAGCGGGATTGGCGCGGCTTGCCGTCGCGCAGCGTCGCCTCGATCGCATCCAGCAGTGCGGGCTGGCGCAGGGCGGTGATGAAATGTCGCCCCTGTATGCCATCCCCAAGCAATTTCATCGCCGCTGCGTTCGCGCCTTCGATCCGTTCATCGCGCCGGATCATCACCGCCGGCATGGGCAGTGCGTCGATCACCGCCTGCGGCGTGAAACTCATTTTACGGCACCGGCGGCGCGCAGCCCGTCGTCAAAGGTTGCCATCAGTGCCTCGGTTTCTTCGAGCCCGACTGATACGCGAAAGAAGCCTTCGGTGATGCCCAGTTTGGCCCGGCCTTCGGCGCCAAGCGCGCGGTGCGAACTGGATGCGGGGTGCGACAGGGTCGTGCCTACATCGCCCAGCGTCGGTGCAAAGGCGATGCCCTTGGCGGCGGCTGCAAAGGCATTGGCCTGTTCGCGCCCGCCGTCGAGCTCAAAGCTCAGCATATTGCCGCCCACGCCACGCAAAACAGACTGCGCGCGGGCACGGTCAGGGTGGTCGTCGCGGGTGGGATACAGCACACGCTTGACCCCCTTTTGCCCGGCGAGGTGATCCGCCAGCTTGCGGGCGGTCTGCTGTGCATGGGCAAAGCGCAGGCCAAAGGACATCATGCCGCGTTCAGCCAGCCAGCAGTCAAACGGGCTGGGCGTCATGCCGGTGGTCACGATGAAATCATAGAGCTGCTTGGTCAGTTCCGGGGTGTTTGCCGCGACCCAGCCCAGAGTCACATCCGAATGGCCCGCCAGCAGTTTGGTCACCGAATGGATGACCACATCCGCGCCCCATTCAAAGGGCTTCACGGCAACCGGGGTGGTGAAGGTGTTGTCGACAACCAGCAGAACGCCCTTTGCCTTGCAAAGCTCTGCGATCCCGGCCAGGTCGGCGATGCGCAGGGTCGGGTTGGACACGACTTCGACGAGCGCGAGCTTTGTTTCGGGGCGGAAGGCGGCGGCAAAGGCGGCAACATCCGTCGGATCGGCCAGCGTGGTTGCGATGCCGAGCCGGGGCAGATCGTCCTTCATCATCCGCAGTGAGCGACCATAGAGCTGATCGCCCCCGACCACGTGATCGCCGCTTTTGCACAGGCCCAGCAGCGCCGCAGTTACGGCGGCCATGCCGGAACCGGTGACGATGCCGCCGGTGCAGCCCTCAAGCGCGTCGATCCGCTGGGCCAGCACATCGGCATTGGGGTGGCCTTCGCGGGCGTAGGTGTAGCCTTTTACACGGCCCTCGTACTGCGCATCCAGCGCATCCGGAGTTTCGCTGGCATAGACGACCGACGGCATCAGCGGGGTGACCACGGGGGTCGAGGCGCTGAGCGGTAGGCCGACGGGACGCATCAATGTGGGTTTCATGGCAGGCTCCTCGAAGTTTGCGCAACTGGTGGCACAAGCCCTGCCGGGGGGCAAGAGACTGGCTGGCAGACGGATGGACTTGCGCGCGGGCGGCATCCGCGCCAAAACCGTCTCATGAGCCAGCCCCCAGATATCCTTTGCATCGGTTCCGTCCTTTGGGACGTGATCGGCCGATCCGCCAGCGTCATGGCCCGGGGCAGTGATGTGCCCGGCCGCATCATCCGACTGCCCGGCGGTGTGGCGCTGAACATAGCAATGACACTGGTGCGGTTTGGCCTGCGACCCGGTCTTTTGTCCGCTGTGGGGCGCGACCCCGAAGGTGACGAGCTGACCGACGCCTGCGCGCATCTGGGGCTGGACACGGCGCATATCTATCGGTCCGAGGATCTGCCGACTGACCGTTACATGGCGGTCGAGGGTGCCAACGGGTTGATCGCTGCCATTGCCGATGCCCATTCGCTGGAGGCGGCCGGGGCCAAGATCCTGCGTCCGCTGACAAATGGCCCGCTGGGCAGCAGCGATGCGCCCTACCCCGGGCCGATTGCGCTCGATGGGAACCTCACCGAATCCCTGCTGGATGAAATCGCCCGCAGTCCGGCATTTTGCGCCGCCGATCTGCGCATCGCACCTGCGTCCCCCGGCAAAGCCGAACGGCTGCTACCGTTTCTGCGTTCGGGTCGCGGCACGCTTTATGTCAACCTCGAAGAGGCAGGCCTGCTGTGCCAGAACCGCTTTGACACTGCGCCCGAGGCGGCGGCGGCCCTGCTATCCCGCGGTGCGGCGCGCGCGCTGGTCACCGACGGAGGCGAGGTCACCTGCGATGGCCACCCCGACGGCATCCTGTCGCGCCGCCCGCCCGAAGTTCTTGTGACACGCGTCACCGGTGCCGGTGACACCTTCATGGCCGCGCATATCGCCGCCGAATTTGGCGGAGCGGACCGCGACACGGCGCTCGTGCGCGCGCTGGATGCGGCGGCGGCCTATGTTTCGGGTGATACACCGTCCTGACACACAGGCTCTGCTGTCGGCAAGGCCGCAAGCCAAATGGCACCATCCGCCACCTCGACACCGTTGCACTAACCGGGGTATCCCCCCTTAACTTCTGCGTGCCGATAAAAGGACCCATCCATGCCGCTGTTCCATCTCTCCCCCGCCGTCGCCGCAGCCCTGTCGGAAAAGCGCGCCGTTGTCGCGCTGGAATCCACAATCATCACCCATGGCATGCCCTGGCCGCAGAACCTTGAGGTTGCCCGCAAGATCGAATCTGTCGTGCGCGAGAACGGTGCCGAACCTGCCACCATTGCGGTGATCGACGGGCGGCTTTGCATTGGCCTTGAGGATGCCCAGATCGAGGCGCTGGCACAGGCGCGCGGCGTTGCAAAATTAAGCCGGGCCGATATGGCGGTCTGCATGGCCGAAGGGCGCACCGGCGCCACCACGGTCGCGGCCACGATGATTGCGGCGCAGCTGGCAGGTATTCAGGTCTTTGCCACCGGCGGCATCGGCGGCGTTCACAAGGGGGCGGAATCGTCGTTTGATATATCTGCGGACCTGCGTGAACTGGCCCAGACCGCTGTCACGGTTATTGCGGCCGGCGCAAAGGCCATCCTTGACCTGCCCAAGACTCTTGAGGTGCTTGAAACCCTGGGTGTGCCCGTTATCGCCTATGGTCAGGATCAGCTGCCGGCCTTCTGGTCGCGCTCTGCCGGGCTGCGCGCGCCGCTGCGGTTGGATTCGGCTGCGGCTATCGCGCGGGCACATCGGATGCGCGGCGCCCTTGGCCTGCCGGGCGGTCAGCTGATTGCCAACCCAATTCCCGACGAGGCCGAGATTGCGCGCGCCGAACTTACCCCCGTGATTGCCAAGGCGACACAGGATGCGGCCGACCACGGCATCACCGGCAAGGATCTGACACCCTACCTGCTGCAACGGATTTACGAGTTGACAGATGGTCGTTCGCTTGACGCGAATATCGCGCTGGTTCTAAACAATGCGCGTCTGGGCGCCGAAATCGCCTGCGAACTTGCCAAGGATTGAACCCTTTGCCACCGCAAACCAGCGGAGTTGCACATGAAACGACCAACTGCCTGCCTTGGATGCAAGTGAAGGTCGCGCGACCATTGTAGAAGCCCGCGCGACTCCCTAGATTGCGCGTAAATCCTTGAAAGCGCGCGCATGAACACTCCCTTCGATCCGACGACCCCCCGGCGCCCCGGGCTGCTGGCCAAGATTCGCGCCAGCTTTCTGACCGGGCTCGTGGTGATCGCGCCCGTAGGGCTTACCATCTGGCTGATCTGGACTGTGATCGGCTGGATCGACGGATTTGTTCTGCCGCTGGTGCCGGCGCGCTTCAATCCCGAAGAATATATCGGCATCAACCTGCGCGGCATCGGGGTGATCTTTTTCCTGGTGTTCACTGTTGCGGTGGGTTGGATCGCCAAGGGGCTGATCGGTCGGTCGCTGATCCGCTTTGCCGAAAGCCTGGTAAACCGGATGCCGGTCGTCCGTTCGATCTACAGCGGGGTCAAGCAGATCGCCGAAACGGTGTTTGTCCAGTCCGACCGCAGCTTTGAAAAGGCCTGTCTGATCCAGTATCCGCGCAAGGGGATATGGGCCATCGGGTTTGTGTCGACACAGGCGCGTGGCGAAATTGCCCGTCGGGCCGAGGTCGGTGGCGAGCTCATTTCGGTCTTTGTGCCAACCACGCCGAACCCGACTTCGGGGTTTCTGCTGTTCTTCCCCGCCGAAGATGTGATCGAACTTGATATGAGCATAGAGGATGCCGCCAAACTGGTGATTTCGGCCGGCCTTGTTTATCCGAATGCCAAAGACCCCAGTCAGCCACCTGCCCGGCTGGTGTCTTAGGCTCCGGCCCTACTGGAACTTGGCCCGCAGATCGGCTGTTTGGCGCACGTTCAGATCCGCGCGGTGATCCTTTAGAAACGCGCCAGCCGCGCGCCGCCCGGCCTCTTTCAGCTGGGCAAGCACCGAAGGCACCGGGATCGTCTTGGTCGCGACAGACAGATCGTTCATCAACTCATCATCCGCGATCATGTGCACCAGAACCTGCTTCATCGCCCCATGGTGCAAGGTGCCCTGCCCCAACAGACGCTGGACAAACTCGATGGCACGAAGTTCGCGCAACAGCGAAGAGTTGAAGCTGATCTCATTGATGCGGTTCTGGATTTCAGTCGCGGTAACCGGCACATGGTCGCGGACCAGCGGGTTGATGTTGATCACCACGATATCCTCTGGAAGATGGCGGGCAAACAACGGGAAAAGGGCCGGGTTACCGGTATAGCCGCCGTCCCAGAACGCTTCGGTCAGCCCGGTTTCGGGGTCTTCAACCTCGACCGCCTGGAACAGGGTCGGCAGACAGGCCGAAGCCATGATTGATGCCGCGGTGATCCCGTCGCGGGAAAAGACACGGACCTTGCCGTTGCGCACGTTGGTGGCGCAGATATGTAGCTCGGGTCCCGTTTCGGAACAGACCCTGTCAAAGGTGAACTGGCTGACGATGCGTTCAAGCGGATTCTTGTAAAGTGGTCCCCAGGCGTAGGGTGACATGTTCCGCCCGAGGGAGTCGCCAATAAGGTAGGGCAGCGAATGTGACAGGCCATGACTGACAAAGGATGGTTCTGGCAGCCAGGCGTTGAGCCATTCGGGTAGCCCGGGATGTTCGATTGCGCCGATTTGTGCCCAGAGCCAGTCCAGATTTTCGCGCGCGCCTTCCCGCCCGCCAGACATGAGCCCGGCCTTGAGCGCGGCCGCGTTCAGGGCTCCGGCAGAGGTTCCGGAAATCGCTGCAATCTCGATCCCCTCGTCCTCAAGCAGCCTGTCGAGCACACCCCAGGTAAAAGCGCCGTGCGCGCCGCCGCCCTGCAAGGCCAGATTGATCCGTTTTACATCATCCACGGCCTGTCCTTCTTTTTCTCGAATTGTGCCGGGGGCGCTGCCCTCCACACCGACACGCGTCAAAGCGCGGTCCAGCCACCATCCACGCTGATCGTCGTGCCGGTGATCTGTGCCGCTGCGTCCGAACACAGGAAGACCGCCGTCCCGCCCAGCTGCTGCACGGTTGCAAACTCCTTGGAGGGCTGGCGGTCCAGCATCACCTTCTTGATCACCTCTTCGCGGCCCATGTTGTATTTCTTCATCGTGTCGGGGATCTGCGCCTCGACCAGCGGGGTCAGCACATAGCCCGGGCAGATCGCATTGCAGGTGATATGCTCCTGCGCGGTTTCAAGCGCGGTTGTCTTGGAAAAGCCGACGATGCCGTGCTTGGCCGCGATATAGGCCGATTTGTACGGGCTTGCCGTCAAGCCGTGTGCCGAGGCGATGTTGATCACGCGGCCCCATGCGGCCTTGCGCATCATCGGCAAGGCAGCTGCCGTCGTGTGAAAGGCCGAGCTCAGGTTGATCGCGATGATCGCGTCCCATTTTTCGACCGGAAAATCCTCGATCGGGGCCACATGCTGAATCCCGGCGTTGTTGACCAGAATATCGCAGCGCCCGGCGGTTTCGATCAGCGCGCGACACTCGGCGCCTTTGGACATGTCGGCCTTGATGTAGCGCACCGTTACGCCGTGTTCTTTGGCCATCGCTTCGGCCAGTTTGTGATCCTCGTCGCTATCCGTGAACGAATTCAGCACGATATCCGCCCCGGCGCGGGCAAGCTCATGGGCGATTCCCAGCCCGATTCCCGAATTGGAACCAGTGATGATGGCGGTCTTGTCTTTCAATGTCATGTGGGACGCTCCAATGGACTGTGCACGTGCAGCATAGCACGCCGACTTAGCAAAATAAGGTGTTAATGAAGTATTAATGCTCCCCGGCCGATGAAAATCAGGCCAAAAAAAACGCCCGCGCGAAGCGGGCGTTAAGTTATTGAGGCAGGTTTCATACAGGCAAGAAACCTATCGAGCAGTGAGCTTGTTATAGGCCTTTCTCCGCTGCTGGCCAAGCTAAAAGTTTGAAAAGGAAAGAATCCCCGGCTATTCTGTTGGCAATGAAAACAAGAGCAGACAGGGACGGTTGCCAGAATGGCCCCAGAGATTTTTTCAATCCTCCGGCGCAGTTGCGCCGTTATCGCACTCATTTGCACGGGTGCGTCCGCCTCGGCTGAACCACAGCATGGCATAGCTATGTATGGCGATCCTGCCCTACCACCGGATTTTGTGTCCCTTCCCTATGCAAACCCGGATGCCCCGACAGGTGGGCGTATCGTAAATGGCGAGGTCGGCAGTTTTGACAGCCTCAATCCGCACATCCTGAAAGGCACTGTTCCATGGCAACTGGCGTCCTTGGGATACGAGTCGCTGATGGGCCGGTCCTGGGATGAACCCTTTACGCTGTACGGTCTTTTGGCCGAATCAATCGACGTCGGGCCGAATCGCGAGTGGGCCGAATTTACCCTGCGTCCGGAGGCGAGGTTTTCCGATGGCACCCCGGTCACCATCGAAGATGTGCTGTGGTCCTATGAAACACTCGGCACCAAGGGCCACCCGCGCTATGCCGGGACCTGGGCCAAGGTTGCGTCCATGGAGCAGACCGGCCCGCGTTCCGTGCGGTTCACTTTTGGGGTCGAGGATCGTGAACTTGCGCTGATCATCGGAATGCGTCCGATCCTGAAAAAGGCACAGTGGGAGGGGCACGATTTTGCCGCCTCGGGTATCGACATGATCCCCATTGGCACCTCACCCTATGTCATCGACAGCTTTGAGGCGGGCCGCTACGTCGCGCTAAAGCGCAATCCGGATTACTGGGGCCGCGACCTGCCGTTCATGGCGGGACAGGCCAATCTTGACGAGATCCGGATGGAATTCTACGGCGACAGCCAGGTGATGTTCGAGGCGTTCAAGGCCGGTGAGCTGAATTCACTGCGCGAAAACAACGCCGAAAAGTGGGACACCCAGTACAACTTTCCGGCGGTCGAGCAGGGCGATGTGGTGAAATCGGTGATCCCGCACCAACGCCCGTCAGGCATGACAGGGTTTGTGATGAACACCCGCCGCGATGCGTTCAAGGACTGGCGCGTTCGTGACGCGATGATCCATGCCTTCAACTTTGAATTCATCAACGAGACAATGACCGGTGGCAAACAGCCACGGATCACCTCGTATTTCTCGAATTCTGTGCTGGGTATGGATGATGGTCCCGCAACGGGCCGGGTCGAAGAATTGCTTACGCCCTTTGCTGACCAGCTTTTGCCCGGCGCGATGGAGGGCTATGCCCTGCCAGTTGGTGACGGCAGTTTGCGCAACAGGGCCAATATCGGCAAGGCGATGGAGCTTATGGAGCAAGCTGGCTGGTCGATTGATGCGGGCCGGATGGTGAACGGCGATGGCAATCCCTTTGCGTTCGACATCCTGTTGCCGCAGGGCATGACTGAGGAACAGTCGATCATCGACCTCTACGTGCAGGCGCTTGAGCGGATGGGGATCACACCGACGATCACCACCATCGACCCTGCGCAGTATCAGGAGCGCACGAACAGCTACGATTTCGACATGACCTATTACCGGCGCGGCCTGTCCCTGAGCCCAGGAAACGAACAGAAGCTTTACTGGGGGGCGCGTGGCGTGACAGAGCCGGGTTCGCGCAACCTGATGGGAATGGACTCTGCGGCGGCAGAGGCGTTGATCGACGTGCTGCTGAACGCCCGTGACCGGGATGACTTTGTCGCGGCCACAAAGGCGCTTGACCGGGTGTTGACGACAGGGCGCTATGTGATCCCGATCTATCAGTGGAACGTGAGCCGGATTGCCCATGCAAAAGAACTGAAATATCCAGAGAGATTGCCGATCTACGGCGACTGGTCCGGTTGGCACCCGGATGTCTGGTGGTATGAGGAGTAAGAGCAAATGGTGAAGAAAATCACGGTAACGATGGTTTTGGCGCTGCTTGCGGGCTGCGCCACTGTGGATGGCGTGGGGCAGGACATATCGGGTGGTGCGCGGACCGTGCAAAGCTGGTTCTAGACAACTGCGCCGTCTGCCGCCCTACGGCAGCGATGTTACCCAGAGGATGGTGGCATCCTCTTCGCTGACCGACACGACGTTGTGCCCCATGGTCGCGTCGTAATAGGCGCTGTCGCCGCGACGCATCTCGATAGGCTCGTAAAACTCTGTGTAGAGCTGGATCACTCCGGTCAGCACATAAAGGAATTCTTCGCCGTCGTGCCGCACCCAGCCGTCGAATTCGCTCATATCGCGCGCCCTGATGCGCGCGCGATATGGCACCATCTGCTTTTTGGTCAAGGTCTCGGCCAGCAGCTCATGTTCATAAGTCGTGGTCGCGAGGTGCGTTCCGGCCCCTGCCTTTGTAACTGCCAGGCGCCCGTTCACCTGCTCGCGCTGCGGCGGAGTGAACAGTTGCGGCACGGAAATCTGCAGCCCCACGGCCAACTTCTTGAGCGCATCGTAGGTTGGCGACATCTGCCCGTTTTCGATCTTGGACAGGGTGGAACGTGCCAGCCCCGCCTGCCGCGCCGCCTGCTCCAGCGTCCAGTTGCGCGCCTTGCGCAACTCGCGCACACGCGTGCCAAGGTTCAGCGGCTCGGCGCTTTCCTCTGTTCCGGTGTCCCGGCTGAGTCGGATCGGAGATTTGGGGTCACTGGACGTCATGGCAACGTCATAGGCCGGCTTGCGCAGGCTTGCAAGAATCCAAGGGGCGGCGTAAGCCTCTGATCATGCTGTCTGTCTTTGATCACGGGGCACATGCGCCCTGCCCCACACCCTTCAATCTGGCCGCTTTCGTGTTGGGCCGCTCACAAGAGCTGTCTGACAAGACCGCGCTTAGCGTGGTTTCGCCCGACGGGGCCGAAAACTGGAGCTACGGCGCGCTTGAAGGTGCCGTCCGTGGTACCGCCACCGGGTTGCTGCAAACAGGAATGCAGCCGGGCGATATCCTTTTGATGCGTCTTGGAAATACTGTCGACTTCCCGATTGCCTATCTGGGGGCCATTGCTGCCGGGATCATTCCCGTGCCCACTTCTTCTCAGCTGACAGGACCCGAGGTGGAGGCCATCATCGAAGGTCTTGCCCCATCGGCCATCCTGCTGGGGGACAGCCTGCCCTGTCCCCAGACCGACCTGCCCGTTCATTCGACCCGCGATATGGAAATGTGGCACAGCCTGCCGCCGGCCCCATACAACATGGGTGATCCCGACAGGCTGGCCTATATCATCTTCACCTCTGGCACTTCTGGCGCGATGCGCGCGGTTGGCCATGCGCACCGTGCAATCTGGGCGCGGCAGATGATGATGCAAGGATGGTACGGTCTGACAGGAGAAGACAGGCTGATGCACGCCGGGGCGTTCAACTGGACCTATACGCTGGGCACCGGCTTGATGGATCCCTGGACCATGGGCGCCACTGCGCTGATCCCTGCCGCCGGAGTCGATCACAGCCAGATCCCCCAACTTTTGAACGCCCATGAGACAACGATTTTTGCCGCTGCTCCGGGTGTTTATCGCAATATCCTCAAATCTGCTCCCGCCAGGATGCCCCACTTGCGCCATGGGCTGTCGGCCGGCGAAAAGCTTAGCCCGACTCTGCGTGCCGCCTGGGAAACTGCGACGGGCACAGCAATTTATGAGGCTTTCGGCATGTCTGAATGTTCAACCTTCCTGTCATCATCTCCCGGTCTGCCCGCAGAAGGGCCCGCACTCGGTCGTCCGCAGCCCGGTCGCCATGTGGGCATCCTCGGACCGCAAGGCCCGGTTCCGCGCGGTACGGCCGGTGTGATCGCGATACACCGATCCGACCCCGGATTGATGCTTGGCTATATCGGCGCGCCCGAGGAAACCGCTGCTAAATTTCAGGGTGACTGGTTCTTGACCGGTGACATGGGCGTGATGCACGGCGACGACCAGATCACCTATCTGGGCCGCGACGATGACATGATGAATGCCGGCGGCTACCGCGTCTCGCCGATCGAGGTGGAAGCTGCCCTTCTCTCGCACCCCGGCATCACCGAGGTCGGTGTCACGGATATCGCGGTCAAAGCGGATGTCCGCCTGATCGCGGCCTACTATACCGGCCCCCGAGTGCTGGAGCCGGAAGACCTTACCGCCTGGGTCGCCGAGCGGCTGGCCCGTTACAAGCAGCCGCGATTTTTCTTCCATCGCGATACGCTCCCGAAGAATTCAAACGGCAAACTGATGCGCCGGGCCTTGGGCACGCAACCGGACGAATGATCGGGGTGCAATCACCTGTCCGTGCTGCTAGACAGGGGCAAATTCCTCGAAAGGCACATTTTCATGGTGAAACTCGACATCATGTCCGACCCGATCTGCCCCTGGTGCTATATCGGCAAGACCTATCTCGACCGGGCTCTGGCCCAGATGCCGGACCATCCGTTCACCATTGAATGGCACCCATTCCAGCTTAACCCCGACATGCCTGCCGAGGGTATGGACCGCCGCGCTTATCTCGAAGGCAAATTCGGAGGCAAGGCGGCGGCGGTTCAGGCATATCTGCCGGTGGTGGAGCATGGTGAAAAAGCCGGACTTGACCTCAAGCTCGACGATATCGCGCGGACGCCCAATACCATTGACGCGCATCGGTTGATCCACTGGGCCGGGATCGAGGGGCGGCAGTCTGCCGCCGTATCGGCCCTGTTCCGAGCCTACTTCAACGAAGGCCGGGATATAGGCGAAACCGAAGTTCTAAGCGACATTGCTGATGGCATCGGGTTGGATGCGTCGATCATCCAGCGTCTGCTTGGCTCGGACGCAGATATCGCCGATATACGGGCACGGGACTCTGCTGCGCGGAACATGGGGATCAGCTCGGTGCCGACCTTTATCGTCGCGGGACAGCACGCAGTACCGGGTGCGCAGCCGACGGAACTTTGGATAAAGGTTCTGGCGGAACTGAGTGAAGCCGCGGACTAATCCGTAGTGGCGCACCCCGCCGTTCCGGCAGGTGCGTCAACACCCCCTACGAACCTCGACGAATGTGACGGCGCAATCTCCTAGTCGAAATCATTAGGGGTCGCAATTCGCGACGCCATCATCTCATTTTTTATCCTGTCACTGGTTGCCGCACGACGCGGAATTTGTGCCACGCAAAAGGTCCTGATAGGGGCGCTTTCTTAGAGTCAGAGCTGGGGTATACCTTAACGACGGATCTGACCGCGGGCCGAAAATTGATGCCTTGCGTCAGGCCCGCAATGACTTGGTTCCGCCGCCGCGCGTATCGTCGGACATCGAGAATACGTTCATTCGTTGCGCCAGAGTCGAGGCGTTGTCAGTAATGCGCAGGCTCATCGCCGTCATTTCCTCGCTCAGGCCGGCCGTGCTCTGGGTTTCCTGGTCCAACGTGGTCACCGTTCCATTCAGATCGCGGAGTGAGGTGGCCTGGCTTTGGCTTTCACCCGAAATGTGTTCGATCAGCTTCGTTACCGACACGACCTGCATCACGATGGCTTCCAGCCGCTTACCAGCGTCATTCACCAGCCGAGACCCGTGTGATACCTGATCAGCGCTGTCGTGGATAAGCGACTTGACCCCATTTGCCGCGTCTGAGGTGCTTTTGGCCAGAAGGCGCACTTCGGAAGCCACGACAGCGAAGCCCTTACCCATCTCTCCGGCCCGCGCGGCTTCAACCCCCGCGTTAAGCGCCAGCAGGTTGGTCTGAAATGAAATGTCATCAATCAGCTGGATCACCTTGAGGATTTCTCTCGAGGAAGTCTCGATCAGTTTCATCGCCTCGATCGCCTGCAAGGTCACTTCCGTGCCCGTTTCGGCGCTTTCCCGTGCCGCCGCGGCCATTTCGGCAGCGTTCCGTGCCCCGTCTGCGGTTTCGCTGAGCGATGCATTCAGGTGCTGCATGGCACCCGCGGCACCTGACAAGGCACCAGCCTGCCGTTCGGTTCTGGTGGAAAGATCCGATGTGGCAGCAGAGAGTTCACGCGCCTCAGCGTCAAAGTCGTGCGAGGTAGCCGCAGCATTCTGAAGTGTGTCGCGAAGCATCTCGATCGCGCCGTTGAAGTCTGCGCGCAATTCTTCGTAACTTTCGGGAAAGCTGTCGGTCAGAGCGCAATCAAGGTTGCAGTCTGCCAGACGCTGCAAACTAATTCGGAACGCCGACACAACCCCCTCAGCCTCGGACTGGGCGCGTTCGGCGCGTTTTTGCGCCTCAGCTGCGGCATGACTGCTGTCCTGAAGATCTTCGGCCTGAGACTTCATGTCGCGGGAAAGCTTGGTCCGCTGCAGGATCGTCATGGTCAGAACGCCACCTTCCAGCACGACCAACAGACCGTGCAGCACCGTCCTTTGCAGGTTCTCGACTATATCAAACGACGGATAAATCAGGGAGGGAAGCAATATGCTGAGCAACAGGTGGTGGACCGCTGTAACAGCACAAGCCAGGATCAGGACACCGGCATGGGAGCGGGTCGAAACCACGGCGAGGAGAACGAAATACACCATATGTGTATCGATCTGCCAGGGATGCCCGGAAAATGCGGCGGTCAGGCACATAGCCTGACCCATCACACAAGTCGCAATTACATAAGGTGAAAGCGCCGTCTGCAAGTTACGCGATACGACTGCCAGAGCCGCCAGAGCGCCCGAGACCGCAAGGATGGGCAGGGCAGGATTACCAGCAAAGAGCGCCGCAAGCGGCATCAGAGGTGCCAGTAGCAGGCAGAGCACGAACGACCAGTCGCGAGTTGCGTCGTTGTCGCCTGCGGCATCAATATTCATGTCGTTTCCCCCGTTGTACAAAATGCTGAAAGCGCGCCTGCATCGCGCAGCGTCCAGGCGCCGGCTTTTAGGGCAGCCTCCGCAAAACCCTTGTGTTCAAACACCGCAAACATGGCAAAAGGCGCGGCCACCGGCCCCACTGCCACACCACCAACTGCGCGCACGATAGCCGCAGCGCCGCCATCCCACGGCGGTGCCACGACCAGAACCGGCTTGCCGACGACTGGAATATCGGATCCGAGGGATGCAGAAATCAGCAGGCTGCCACAAATCAGGCAGGCCGCAGTCAACATGACCCCGTCAATCATCAGGCGCATTTTGTAGCTCATACGCCTGTGATAAACGCAGGACTGTTCAGAAAAGGTTATCTCGAAGCAGGTAAGACTAAAAATACCCCTTGCGTGGTATACAATCGCATACCACACTTCCATGTAATACATAAGTGGGCTAAATCAGCTGCAATCGGACGAGCCTAGGAAAGGGCCCTTAGATGTCGAAAATCAAGGTAAAGAACCCCATAGTCGAGATGGACGGGGATGAAATGACCCGGATCATCTGGGCTTTCATCAAGAAAAAGCTGATCATACCCTATCTCGACGTGGATCTGCTCTATTATGACCTGAGCATGGAAAACCGCGACGCAACCGATGACCAGATCACCATCGATGCTGCGGAAAGAACCAAGGAAGTCGGCGTTGCGGTCAAATGCGCGACCATCACGCCGGACGAAGGGCGGGTCGAGGAATTCGGCCTAAAGAAGATGTGGCGCAGCCCCAACGGCACCATCCGCAATATTTTGGGCGGCGTCGTCTTTCGCGCGCCGATCATCTGCAAGAACGTGCCGCGGCTTGTTCCCGGGTGGACAAAGCCTATCGTCATCGGCCGCCACGCCTTTGGGGATCAGTATCGCGCAACAGACATGAAATTCCCCGGGCCCGGCACCCTGTCGATGAAGTTCGTCGGCGACGACGGCACCGTGATCGAGGAAGAGGTCTACAAGGCACCTTCGTCAGGTGTTTACATGGGCATGTACAACCTTGATGATTCCATCACGGATTTCGCCCGTGCGTCGCTGAACTATGGCCTCAACCTCGGTTGGCCGGTCTATTTGTCGACCAAGAACACGATCCTCAAACAGTATGACGGTCAGTTCATGATCATCTTTCAGAAGGTGTACGAGGAAGAGTTCGCCGACAAGTTCAAGGCTAAAGGCATCACCTATGAGCACCGCCTGATTGACGACATGGTCGCAAGCGCCATGAAGTGGTCCGGTGGTTTTGTCTGGGCCTGCAAGAACTACGACGGCGACGTGCAGTCTGACACTGTGGCACAGGGTTTCGGATCGCTTGGACTGATGACTTCGCAGTTGATGACGCCGGATGGTTCTATCGTCGAGGCAGAGGCCGCGCACGGCACCGTCACCCGCCACTATCGTCAACACCAGCGCGGAGAAGAGACTTCGACCAACTCGATCGCGTCGATCTTTGCCTGGACTGGTGGGCTCAAGCATCGGGCCAAACTGGACAGCAATGATCAGCTGATGACCTTTGCAACCACGCTGGAAAAGGTTGTGGTGGATACGGTCGAATCCGGTTTCATGACCAAGGATCTCGCCCTGTTGGTCGGACCCGATCAGAGCTGGCTGACCACCATGGGCTTTTTGGAAAAGGTAGATGAGAATCTGAACAAGGTGCTGTCGCTATAAAGCGCAGCACCACTGCATTGAAACGAAAACAGCCGACCCTCAGGTCGGCTGTTGCACGAAACGATGGTTTCGACTGGTGGATTCCACTCAGAACTGACCCGGCAGCTTGTTGTGTCTGCCGGTTGCTAACGTGGTCAATGCCACTGTCTCCTTCTGATTGTTTTTTGCTGTCTCGGAGCTGGCTTTGAACCGATAGCTGTCATTACCAGTCTCAAGGATGTGGCAGCGATGGGTGAGGCGATCGAGGAGTGCCGTGGTCATCTTTGCATCCACTGCCCGGCAGAGCATTGCAAAGCAATGTTCGAGAGGGGCCAAAAACGCTGGCCCACTCGCTGAAGCGGAGGTTGGTGGTGATGACCACACTGGTGCGCTCGTATAGTTTGCTGACAAGATGGAACAGCAGCGCACCGCCGAGGCACTGAACGGGCGGTAGCCGAGCTCGTCGAGGATCACCAATTCGGTCTTCACCAGCGCCTCGGCGATCTTTCCAGCCTTTCCCTGGGCCTTTTCTTGTTCCAGCGCATTCACCAGTTCGACGGTCGAGAAGTAGCGCACCCGCTTGCGATGATGCTCAATGGCCTGAATGCCCAATGTCACGCCAAAGGCGTGCTTTCAGCACGACCGCAACGTGGCTTTTCCCAGTTCCGGGTCCGCCGAACAGGACCACGTTCTCGGCCGCGTCCATGAACTTGCACCGATGCAGTTGGCGCACGAGGGGTTCGTTGACCTCGCTGGCGGCGAAGTCGACCTTGTAGGCCGGGAAGCGCGCGGCCTTCATGTGATAGGCCCCTCTCGTGCATGTAAACATGCACTGCCGGGCAGTGGCTGGAGCGCACCTCGCGTTCGGCCATTTCAGCCTTGAGCAGTTGCGACAGAATCGGGATTGCCGCGTCAAATGCAGGCGCGCCCTGTTCCATGAGGTCATGCACTGCCTGCGCCATGCGTCGTGCTGGAAGCACGCCTTCGGCGTGACGCATCTTCAGGTTGCGAAGCATGATGACAATTGCGGCGTCCTGCCATAGGCGCGCAGGATTGAACGGGCGGGATCATGACGCATGGCGTGTGCCTCCCCGCAGTCCATCGTAGCCTGCAACGTTGGCCTCAGGCTCCTTCTTCAGGGCGAGGCTTGAAGGCGGCTTCACATCGGGCTGGTCGGTTGGTGTGCCATCCACCAGCCGATGGAGCAGGTTGAGCACAAGGGTCTTGGTCGGCACGCCCGCCTCCAGAGCCATTTCCACGGCGCACAGCACGTCCTGTTCGTCATGATGCAGCACCAAGGACAGGATCTCGACCATCCATTGGCTGGCAGGCGATGCATGCATCGCCGGGAGGCTCGCGATCGCCGCCGGGCTTGCGCAGCATCTGCCCCTGCAATTGACGGAACGCCTCTGGCATCTCGACGAAGGGCGCACCATTGCGTGGCGCGCCCGGCTTGCGCTGGACCACGGCGAGGTAATGTCGCCAGTCATAGATGACGCGGCCAGGTTGCCGGTGTGACCGCTCAATGATGCGCTGATGCTCGCAGATCATGTGCCCTTCGGCGTCATGCCGCAGGCATGCTTTTAGCATGACGATCACCAGCAGCTCAGGGTCGATGTACAGACTGACTGGCCGGTTTGCGAAGCTGGCAGGCAAGAGTAGCGCTCGCCGCCGACGCCATGCCGAAGGCGCGCAGATCGTGCGCGACCCCAGTCCTCGCTCCAGTCGAACTGGAATGCCTCGCCCGGGCGAAACGACAGTGACAGATCGGTGCCGCAGTCAGTGGTCTGCTGCGCACGTTGCCGATCCCTCTTCCATACCCGCACGAAGGCTGCGACCCGCTCATACGAGCCGTCATAGCCAAGCTGAACCAGATCAGCGTGCATCTGATTCGCGGTGCGCTGGTCCTTGCGCGACTTGCGCTGCTCCGTCACCAGCCAGTCTGGCAGCTTCTCGGCATCGGGGCCAGCTTGCTTGGCCTTGATGTTGCCTGGAACTTGGGCTCAGCGGTGCCGCGCGCAGACACCTCCTGATGGTGTTGCGAGACAGCCCGGTCCGTCGAAAAATATCGCGAATGGCCATCTTGTCCCGTAATGTCCAACGTCGAATGACGCTTAAAAACTCCATGTCGATCACTCCAATAACCCCCGACAAATCCCGTCAGGGGCAAGGTTCCACATGGGTCAGTTCTCAGTGAAAATTTCGACTGCTGCTGGGTCAGTTCTGAGTGACATCCAGCAGCTTTGACTTCAGGCGATTTGGCGGCGCCGTCTGGCCCTGAAACCCACAAGCGCCGCCAGACCGGCCAGAAGCCCAAGAACTGAGGATGGCAGCGGCACGGCAGATGCGAGGCCACCGCCGCCAGAAACAGGCAGGCTTACAAGGGCATTACCCGGGGCAGAAATCGCGTATTGCAGGATGCCGGAGTTGGTTCCGAGCAGCGCAAGATAAAGCGTGCCGTCAAAGCTTTCACCCAACGAGAGAGTGAGGGTCTGCGGCGTCGACTGGTTGTAATGCCCAAACTGAATTTGGCCGAGGCTGGTCCCCTGCCATGCCCAATCAAACGCGGTCGTCTGCCAGAAAACATGCCCGCCAGCCGAATAACTATAATCTTGTGTCCCGATCGGGCTGAAGGTCAGCGTCACGGTTTGCGAGCCTTCGGCCAGACCAGTGAACGCGAGAAAGTCGTAGTCATTCGAGCCGTACCAAGTCCCGGCAATGGTATCAGATCCGAACCCGACAACAGTCGCGTCATTGTACAAACCCGAGAAATCTCCGCCGGAAACTGAAGTTTCGTTAACTGTCGAAGCAGCTACGGAAAGGGAGAAAGCAGGTATGGCCATAAAGGCAATAACAGCACGGAGGAGAATTCTGAGTTTCATGGCGACTCGCTACACATATAATTTAGGCGGATATACATCGAGATTGTGCTAAAAAAAAGGCTAATGTTGGTACGCACACAAAAAGACAGTTTATAATGTAAAGGATGATTGGAATATCTTGCGATCCGTAGGTCGAATTTGTTGATATGATTAACATGACAGAGAGACAAAAATAAAAATGATCCATGCTTTGTACAGGTCAGTCACACCAGCGGACTTGTAGAATTTGCGTGCAGAGCTTTGAGCATAGTGGAATTCCAGGCCGTTTGCTAAGCAAGCGTCGTTGACAAGGCCACGGCAAGAGCCGATTGCCAAGGTCATGCTGCTACTCGATTCCCCCCCCGCCGAGAACCACACTCTTTCCGAAGATGTGCAGGGTATCCTTATAGGCTGTACACTGGTGGCCCTCGGGATCCAGTTCTTACGTGCATCCGAACTGGTCACCGGGCAGATCGCGGGGCTGGCGCTGATCTTATCCTACCCGACGGGCTGGACCTTTGGCATCACCTTCTTTGTGCTGAACCTGCCGTTCTACTGGCTGGCGATCAAGCAGCTTGGTTGGCGCTTCACGATCAAGAATTTCTGCGCCGTGGCGGTTATGTCCACGCTTGTAGACGCCATGCCATATGTTCTGAAAATCCACCCTGTGCATCCGGCCATTGGTGCGATCCTGTTCGGCATCCTCGCCGGTATCGGGTTGCTGTCGCTGTTCCGGCACGGTGCCACTCTGGGCGGTGTTGGAATCGTCGCGCTCTGGCTTCAGGACAGGAACGGATTCAAGGCCGGCAATACGCAGTTGTTGTTCGATCTTTTCGTCTTTGCGCTCGCCTTGCTTCTGTTTCCTTGGGTTACAGTGGCCTGGTCTTTGATGGGGGCAGTCATCGTGAATATGATCATTACCATCAACCATCGCCGGGACCGCTATATCGCCCGCTCCTGACGCATTCGCATTTTCGGCGGGTTGAAATCTGCCGTTGTGTTTCAATTTGATTTTAGCGGCGGGGCAGAGTTGCCTCTGACCGATGGGCAGAGGCATGGTGACGTGCCCAAAATGGTTCCCACTCAATCCCCTCAGTCAGACCCGTAAACTGCATTCCCGAAAGAATGCGGTCTGCCACCCGGGCCTGCCGAATATTGCGGCGTGCGCTGGCTGCCTGCACGCGCTCACCGCGAGCGAACTGAAAAAATTTGCGAAAACGCTTGCCGAAACCGGTTTCGGTGATCAGTTTGATAGGTGGGAGGACGGAATTTGGCCATTCACATGGATCAGAAGGCAGCTGTGCAAAACCGGGCGCGCGTTCGGATTTCGGATGTTTCCCAGGCTCTGGGTCTGACAAAATCGACCGTCTCTCGGGCACTGAACGATTATCCCGATATTTCCGAAAATACCCGCAATCGGGTGCGCCGCATGGCCGACAAGATGGGTTACCAGCCGCTCAGTTCGGCGCAATCCATCCGGACCGGCCTATCCAAATCTCTGGGTCTGGTGATCCAGGTGGCCGATCATGATGCGCAGCGTCCTTTTCTCGCGGAATTCCTGTCCGGCCTGTCGCAGGGCGCCAGCGCACTGGGCTGGACACTGACCATCGCAGCTGCTGACGGCCCAAAAGCGACGCTCGAGATGTTCCAGAGCATGATCCGTGACCGAAAGGTAGACGGTTTTATCCTGCCTCGCACTCAGGTTGATGATCCTCGTATCGACTTGCTGCGGGACGCACGGGTGCCGTTTGTGCTGTTCGGTCGTAGCCCTGACCCAAGTGATTGTGCCTGGCACGACGTTCTGGGCGAAGATGCGATGCAGGATGCAGTGAGGCATCTGGTCGGGCTCGGGCACCGGTCTATCGGATTCATCAACGGCGGTATGCAGTATACCTACGGGCCGCTGCGTCTGAACGGATATCTTGCCGCGATGGAGGCGGCCGGTCTGCCGGTGATCCCCCAACATATGGCGCAGGACGCCGTGACGATGGATGACGGGGCCGCCGCAGCCATGTCGATCCTGTCGACCCAACAGCCGCCCACCGCCATCCTGTGTGCCGTCGATATGTCAGCGCTTGGGGTATACCGGACCGCCGCGCGGCTGGGCCTGCGGATCGGATCGGATCTTTCCGTCATCGCCTATGACGGAATTCAGGACGGTGCCCATGTGGTGCCGCCCCTCGCGACCTATGCCGTGGATTACACCACGGCGGGCCGAAAACTGAGCGCATTGCTGATCCGCCGGATCAAGGGTGAGGCGCCCGAGGCACTGAGAGAAACCGTTCAGGCCAAGTTTCTGAACCGGGGATCAGCGGGATCACCCGCACAGACATCAACGCAGATGGCGCAGACCATCGCGCAACACCTTTAACGAATCAATTACACAACACCCAAGGGAGGACGACCATGACCTTAAACAGAAAAACCATCCTGCTGACCGGAGCCGCCACGGCTCTGGTGATGTCCGGCATCTCGGCGAGCGCCGACGATCTGCGTTTCTGGACGACCGAGGAACAGCCCGAGCGTCTGGCGCGTCAGCAGCAGATGGCGGCCGATTTCGCTGCACAGTCCGGCCATACGGTCGAAGTGATCCCGGTAACCGAAAATGATCTGGGCACCCGTGCCACTGCTGCCTATGCGGCTGGCGACCTGCCTGACGTGATCTATCACACGCTGCAATACTCCCTCCCCTGGGCAGAGGCCGGCATCCTGGACATGGACGCCGCCACTGACGTGATCGAAAACCTGGGCGGTGACAGCTTTGCACCCGGCGCGCTGGCGATGGCGCAGATGGACGATGGCTATGCAGCCGTGCCGGTCGATGGCTGGACCCAGATGATCATCTACCGCAAGGACCTGTTTGACGCTGCCGGGCTTGCCGCACCGACCACCTATGCCAGTGTGCTGGCCGCCGTCGATGCGCTGCATAACCCGCCGGAGATGTATGGATTTGTCGCCGCCACCAAGGTGGACGAAAACTTCATGAGCCAGGTACTGGAGCATGTCTTCCTTGCCAATGGCGTCTCGCCTGTCGGACCGGACGGCGTACAGCCGCTGGACGAAGCCAAGACCATCGAGGTGCTGGAATTCTACAAGGCCATCGCCAAGGCATCGCCTCCGGGCGATCTGTTCTGGGATCAGTCCCGTTCGCTCTACTTCTCGGGCAATGCGGCGATGATCATCTGGTCCCCCTTCATTCTTGACGAATTGGCCGGCCTGCGTGATTCCGCTCCGCCCACGATCAACGACGATCCGACCAGCCGCGATCTGGCTGCAGCCACCGGCATCGTCACCACCTTTGCCGGGCCGTCCAACCCGGATGGCGCGGCCTGGGGCGATCTGCGCTTCTTTGGTATCACCTCGGATGCGCAGACCGATGCAGCGATGGAATTCGTCGAATATTCGCTGGGTGACGGATACGAGCAGACCCTTGCCATTGCCCCCGAAGGCAAATTCCCCACCCGCCGCGGCACCGCAGAAGAGCCCAACAAGTTCCGGGATCTATGGGCCACACTGGATGTGGGTGTTGACCGCAAGGCGCCGCTGAAGGATCTCTACGATCCGGCCATGATCGATGAAATCGTTGCCGGTCTGGACGCAGCACAGCGTTGGGGCGCGGCTGACGGCCAACTTGCCACGGCCTCCAAGATCATCAACAGCCAGGTGATCAACCGTCTGGTGCGCGAATACATCGACGATCAGCGTGACGCTGCCGCAACCGTGGCTGCATTGAACGACGCTATCGCTTCGGTCGAATAAAGCGTGTGCTTTTGGGGGCGGCTTTCCGGAGCCGCCCTGCCCCGAACATGACTGTCCCCGTATCTAGATGGAGCATATGCCCAGCTATGACTGATGCTGTACCCCCAAAAGGCACAGGTCCCCTGGCCCGACGTGAAGCCCGGCTGGCCTGGGGCCTGCTGTCGCCCACGATCATTGCGGTCTCGCTGGTTGTGTTGTTGCCGCTGCTCGCCATCTTCTGGATCAGTTTCAAACCCGTCAGCCTTGCCGATCTGCGTCCGCCCGAGGTTGTCTTGCGCGAAGATCTCCGTGGTGATGACAAGGCGGTCGGCGACACGCCAAGCATTCGCTACCGGCTGCGTAACTCTTCGCAGGAACAGCCGATCCGGGGGGTGAGCTTCAGCGATACTTTGCCGGACGGCCTGACGGTGACAGAACTCGATCCCCGCTGCACACTCGACGGCACGGCGCTGGCCTGTGATCTGGGCGATTGGGAGGGTGGGTTTCGTGACACGCTGATGATCCCCGTCACGGTGGATCAGACCTATCTCGACAACGGTATTGAGCCGGATCAGACAGATCCTGTCACAGCGGGCCGTGCGGTCAATGTCCTGACCAGCGGCAATTTCACATTTGAGAATTTCGCCCGGATTTTTGATGGTGACGAATTCTGGGGCGTTCTTGGGGTTACCCTGTTCTATGCGGTCTTCGGAACGGTCGGTGCGCTGCTGTTCGGGCTGTTCGCCGCCATGCTGCTGAACAAATCGTTCAGGGGTCAGGGCATCCTGCGCGGGCTTTACCTGTTTCCCTATGTGTCGCCCGTGATCGCGGTGGCCTTTGCATGGGTGCTGCTGTTTGATCCCTTTTCGGGCAGTGCCAATGCGCTGCTGATCCAGATGGGTGTCACGACCGAGGCGATCAACTTCTTCGGCCAGCGTCCGCTCGCGCTCATCATGGTCACGGTGTTCGAGATCTGGCGTTACTTCCCGCTGTCCTTCCTGTTCATCCTTGCCCGGATGCAAAGCATCGATACCGACATGTACGAAGCGGCGGACATGGACGGCGCGTCGCCTTTTCAGCAGTTCTGGTACCTTAGCGTGCCGCAACTGCTGGGGATCCTGTCGGTTCTTTTCCTGCTTCGGTTCATCTGGACCTTCAACAAATTCGACGACATTTTCCTGCTGACTGGCGGTAATGCGGGCACCCGCACGCTGACCGTGAATGTCTATGAACAGGCCTTTGCTGTGTCCAACATAGGCGCGGGGGCGGCGGTGGCGGTGGTGATCTTTGCCTGCCTGCTGGCCTTTTCGATCTTCTTTCTGAAATTCATCAGCCAGGAGGAAGGGCTATGAATTTTCTGCGTCACGGATATGTAACCGGCCCGCTGCTCGGTGCGCTGTGGATGTTTGTGCTGGCCACGACGGTCGCGGTCACGATGTCCTTTGCCAGCGGCGATGCCTTCCGCCCCTCGATACTGTTTTCCCTGATCTGGGGCGCGGGGCTGGGCGCATTCGCCATCACCCTGCCCGCGCTGCGTGCGGCCCAGATCGGGGCGGGTGTGGTCATTGCACTGGTGACCTATCTGGGCTTTGGCCCGGTACTAAGCGGTGCGGATGCGGGCACGATGCCGGTCCTGATCGGCGCGCTGATCCTGGCAGGTTGTGCGGCGGTCTCTCTTTGGGTGATCCTCGACGATTGCCCGGCAGGGCCGCTCAACCGGCACGAATTCGAAGGGGCGGTGATCCGATTCCTCACCGGGTTCGGCTATATTTTCTTTACCGCGATCGTCGTCATTCCGTTCTACGTGATGCTGATGACCAGCCTGAAAAATCAGGCCGAACTGATCCAGAACCCGCTGGATTTCACCATCGATCTGTCACAGGGCTGGGATCTGTTCCGTTCATATGACGAACTATTCCGTCAGTTCAACTTTGGCACCTATCTGCTCAACTCGTTCTTCATCTCGGTGCTGACCGTCTTCATCACCCTGCTGTTTGCGGTACCTGGTGCCTATGCCGTCGCCCGCCTGCGGTTTTCCGGCCGCGCCGCGTTTTCACGATCAATCCTGCTGATCTACATGGTGCCGATGATCGTTCTTGCGCTGCCGATCTACATTGCCTTCTCGATGACCGGTCTGCGCAACTCCTTAAGCGGGATCATCATGATCTATCCGGTGACGACCATTCCGGTCGCGCTCTATATGCTTCAGGGTTATTTCCGCGGCCTTCCGGCGGAAATCGAAGAGGCCGGCCTGATGGATGGTCTGTCCCGCCTGAAGGTCATCTGGAAGATCACCTTGCCGCTGTCCCTGCCCGCGATGGCGTCGGTATCGCTCTATGTCTTCATGATCGCCTGGAACGAATTCCTGCTGGCCTTCATGCTGCTGGACGATCCCAGCAAATTCACCCTCACACGGGGCATCTCGTCGCTCAACTCATCTGAAATCCCGCGTCAGCATCTGATGGCCGGTTCGGTGATTGCGACTGTTCCGATCATGGTCCTGTTCCTGGGGCTAGAACGTTTCATGACCAAAGGCCTGACCGCAGGCGGCGTAAAAGGATGAACCACATGACTTCTCTCGACGATCAGGCAAAAGCGATCCTGCGCGGCAACGACAAGGGCGGCTATACGCTGCCGACTCATGGCCTGTATCCCTATCAGTGGAACTGGGATTCAGCCTTTGCCGCCTGGGGGTTTTCGACCTTTGACAACGCCCGCGCCTGGGATGAACTCGACACGCTTATGGCCAGCCAGTGGGATGACGGCATGGTGCCGCATATCATCTTTCACCAACCCGATCCGGGCTATTTCCCCGGGCCGGACGTCTGGCAGACGGGACAGTCACCGGCGACCTCCGGGATCACCCAGCCGCCCGTTGCCGCTAGCATGGCGCGGCGCATCTGGGACAGCGACCGCGATGCCGGTCAGACACGTATTGCCGCGCTATACCCGAAGCTTTTGAAATGGCACCGCTGGTGGCACGAGGCGCGCTGCACCCACGGGCCTGCCGCCATCACCCACCCCTGGGAAAGTGGACGCGACAACTGCCCCGACTGGGACATCGGCATGGTCAATGTCGATGGATCAGGTGCGGGAGAATACACCCGCCGCGACACCGGCCACGTTAATCCCGAAATGCGCCCCACCAAGGAAGATTACGACCGCTACATTGCCATCGTGAAATACGGTGTCTCTGTCGGCTGGAATCCGGAGAAGATCGTGGCCGAAGGTCCCTTCCTGATGGCAGACCCGGGCATCACCTTTATCCTGCTGCGCGCGCATGACGATCTGGCTGCAATTGGACGTGAATTGGGCGAAGATGTGAGCGAGATTGAAGGCTGGGCCAACGCCCTGCGTGCCTCCTTGCCGTTGATCTGGAACGATGCCCTGGGCGCATACGACGCGCGGGATCTGCGGACCGGTGCCTTTGCCAATGTCCTGGGTTCAGGCGCTTTTCTTGCCTATCTGGCGGGCGCCGGAAATCCACAGCTCGACAAGCAGCTGATGCGTGCTTGGGACAAGGTTACCTACGGCATCCCTTCGGCCGATCCCGAGGCCCCGATCTTTAACCCACGCAAATACTGGCGCGGGCCGACATGGCCTGTGGTCAATGCCCTGATCGCCATCGGGCTTGAGGATTCCGGCCATCACGACCTGATGGAACGGCTGCGCGCCGAAACAGCTGCGCTCATCCGGAAACACGGGTTCTACGAATATTTCGATCCGATTGACGCCACCCCCTGTGGTGGTGCCGATTTCACATGGACTGCCGCGATCTGGCTGACATGGGCCGGACAGGATCCGCAACCCGTCACCGAAAAAGGAGCTGCCTGATGTCCTCCATCCAGTTGAAATCGGTCGAAAAATGGTACGGCAACGTCCAGGTGATCAAGGGCGTGGACCTCGACATAGAAGAAGGCGAATTCATCATCTTTGTCGGGCCGTCGGGCTGTGGTAAATCCACCCTCCTGCGGATGATCGCCGGGCTTGAGGAAACCAGCCGCGGCCAGATCATGATCGGTGACCGGGATGCGACGGCCGAACCGCCCAGCAAGCGGGGCCTTGCCATGGTGTTCCAGTCCTACGCTCTGTATCCACATATGTCGGTGCGCGACAACGTTGGCTTTCCGCTGAAGTCCGCAGGCCTGCCCAAGGCTGAAATTGATGCCAAGGTGTCCGAGGCGGCGCGGGTTCTTAAGCTCGATTCCTACCTTGATCGCCGCCCCAAGGACCTGTCCGGCGGGCAGCGTCAGCGTGTTGCCATCGGGCGATCCATCGTGCGCGACCCCACGGCGTTCCTGTTCGACGAGCCGTTGTCCAACCTTGATGCCGCCCTACGGGTCGAGATGCGCTATGAGATCGCCAAGCTGCACCAGACGTTGAAATCGACGATGATCTACGTCACCCACGATCAGGTCGAGGCGATGACCCTTGCCGACCGGATTGTGGTGCTGGACGCGGGCCGTATTGCGCAGGTTGGCGCACCGCGCGATCTTTACGAGAACCCCGCGAACCTTTTTGTTGCGCAGTTTATCGGATCACCCCGCATGAACGTGATGGAGGTCAGCGTCGCGCCCAAGGTCGCAGCGCCCGTATCGGCTCGTCACCTGGGCATCCGTCCGGAACATATCGAACTGGTTTCCCCCGGCGCAGGTCATTTGGATGGTGTGGTGGATGTTCTGGAATACCTGGGCGCCGACACATTTGTCATCATCGCCTGCGAAGGTGCGGGTCAGGTGACGGTGCGGGTGATCGGCAAGTCCGACCTCAAACCCGGCGAAAACGTCAGCCTGCACTTCACACCCGATAACCTGCGCTTTTTCAACGAGGCCGGAAAGGCGATTTAATACGCGGTTCGATCAGAGCCGGGCCAGCAATTCTGTCTTCTTGGCATCGAATTCCGCCTGATTGATGATCCCTTTTCCCAACAGATCGGCCAGCCGTTCGATCCGGGAAAAAATCTGGTCGTCGCTGATTTCTAGAGGTGGCAGGGTCTTGTCAGTGGGCGCTTTGGCTGCCTCCGGCGCGTTTCCTATCGGTTGGATCGCGACTGCTTCCTGAGATGTCGGAACTGACGACGGTGCGACAGGCGCGGCCGCAGTTGTATCGGTCACAATGCGCAGATCAGAGATCCGCACCAAACCGTGTTGGCTGTTAAAGCTCAGACTTTGCCCACCACTTTGCGCCTGAGAAAAGCCCCCGATCTGGTGATCGCCGGTATCGTAAACGGTCATCTGCCCGCCCATATCTATGGCAAGTCGGCGTTGGCTGGGAAAATAGGCATATCGCATGTTGTTCTGCGCCCCGACCGATGTTGGCTGCCCCAGTTCAGCGGGCCATCCGTTTGTGTTCTGCACAAAAAGGCTTGACCCGGGTCCACTGCGCTCACCCGAGCTTTGAGATTGTGATGAGGCGAAAGGACTTTGGTTGCGCAGAATTCCTGACAGTTCCGTGCACAAGCTATCGACACGCGCCTTCAGGCCGTTGTTGAACATGTCGCCTATCATCGTCATGCCACCCAGAGACCACTGACCCATGCCGCCAACTTCGGGATGGTTGAACTGCGCCTGCGTGCCCTGCCCGGCCTCAACCGCACGCAGCATGTGTGTGACTGCATTCGCACTTATGCCATGACGTATGGCAAGTTCTGCCACAGTTTTTTTTCCGTCTTCGGTCAGGTCACTCATCTGTCAGCCTCCGCGCCGCGATCAACCTGCGCTTAACACCCTGACTCGGTTACGCCTACCCGAAATCAGGCTCGGCAATGCAGATCTGTTGAGCACTGGACCTGACCGGGACTGCGTGACATGCAGGCTACATCAAGACTACTTTTCTTTTGTTTGCCAGTCTGCTTTCCGCCGGTTCGATAGAAAATCGGCGGAACTGTAAAAGCGAGAAAATAACGATAAGTTGACCACACTTTTACAGCGGGTGAACTCCGCGCTTAATCGGTCAGCAACGTTGCCTGCACTGCCTCATCCCAGCCAAGATACAGCTTGTCACCATTCCGGATCACCGGGCGCGCCATCACCTTTGGCTGTGCGGCGATCTGATCCTCAGCTTCGGAGTGTTTGAGCCAGTCGCTTAGACCCCGCCAGTCATGGGATGTGCGATCTACGAGTTTGTCACCAAATTCATAAATGAGTTCGGCTAGTTCCTCGGGATTCAGTGGTTCTGACCTTACGTCGCGAAACTGGACGCCCGCTCGGTTCGCGTCCAGCGCCTTGCGGGCCTTCTGACAAATGGGGCATGTAGTCAATCCGTAAATGATCATGGCGCGGACTCCTGAGGTGCAAAGCCTTCAGCTATCGTAACAATCCGCAACGGCACAAGGGGACAGGGGCGCCGCACAATGTGGCGCAGATCATCCCAAACCTGTAATGCGCTGAATAATCAAAGGTTGATCTTTCTCGGAACAACCCGCTATCAGCAAAAGACTGCCGAACCCTTATGGTTTTCCAAAGGTATCTTTTATGACTCCCAACTATCTCGTCACCCACTCTGGTGGCTTTCATGCTGATGAACTGCTGTCCAGCGCGGTTCTTGGCCGAATTTTTCCCGACGCAAAGATTGTGCGCAGCCGATCGCCAGAATGGATTACTCCGGGCGCAGACCGCATCGTTTATGATGTCGGTGGGGATTACGATCCCGACCAGTTCATCTTTGACCATCACCAGCGCGATGCACCGCTGCGTGAAGACGGGCAGCCTTACAGTTCTTTTGGCCTGATCTGGAAGCATTTTGGCCATGACTATCTGCGGCTTATGTCGGTACCACCGGAAGACCTTGATACTGTTCATGCCAGTTTCGACGCGGGCTTTGTGCTGCTGATCGACCTCTTGGACAACGGCGCGATCAGCCCGTCTGTTGCTGGTCCGATGGCGGGGATGACCCTTCCTGCCCTGCTTGAGTCGCTGAAACCGGTCTTTGATAATAATGACCCCGATGCAGAAAATCGAGGCTTTCACGCAGCCTGCCAGATCGCACAAAGCTTTGTGGAGGCGCGTATAGCCCGCATCGCTGCCAAGATGCGCGCCGAAGGTATGGTGCGGCAAGCGATCCGGCGGGCCGGTGACAGCCGTATCCTGGAGCTTCCGATGGGCATGCCGTTCCGTCCCACCGTGGTAAAGGCGGGCGCAGACCATCTACTGTTTGTCATCAATCCGCGCGGCGAGGATTGGTCACTGACGGGCATCCGCCGCCATGAGGAAGGGTTCGAACAGCGCGCCGACCTGCCTGTGACTTGGGCTGGCCTCACCAACGAAGAGCTTGAGCAGGCAAGCGGCGTCAAGGGGGCCAGCTTTTGCCACAACGGACGTTTCATCGCAGTAGCAAAGACGCGCGAAGCGATCGTGGAAATGGCACGGATCGCTGTAGAAGTCGTCGAACAGGGCGAACCCACGACAGTCTGAGACTAAGCGGGACCTCCACGCAGTCTCAGACCTTGTCAGGCGGGTTGGCCGCGCAGTCAGAGGTAATCTGACCGCTGCAACGTATATTTTGCCATCTTTTCGTTCAGTGTCCGGCGTGGCAGACACAATTCGTCCATAACCGCTGCGATGGATCCCTTGTGTCGGCGCATTGTGTTGTCGATCAACATCCGCTCGAATGCTTCGACATATTCCTTGAGCGGCTTGCCTTCGGTCGTCATCACCGGCTGCATCTCGTCATGGTCATTCATCAACAGCGAGGCAATGGTCCCCGAACCGCGCCGCGACTGCAGAACCGCACGTTCCGCCAGATTGATCAGTTGGCGTACATTCCCGGGCCACGGCGCCTGCAGTAGCTGTGCCGCTTCCTGTGCACTTACCTGCGGCGCTTCGCAGCCGTATTCCTCGGCGTATTGCTCGGACAGCCGTGTGAACAGCGTCAGGATATCCTCGCCGCGCTGGCGTAGAGGGGGCACGGTGATTTTAAGCGCGGCGAGCCGATAATAAAGGTTTGCTCGCAAGGCGTCCTCGCATGTGCGCCCTTCGTCCTGCATGTTACAAATGGCGACTATGCGCGTTTCGGGCGGGTTTCCCTGATCATTGATCACACTCAGCAGGCGGGACTGCGCCGAATCCGAAAGAGACTCCACATCCTCTAAAACCAGCGTCCCGCCCCGCGCCTCTTCAATGGCTGGCAGGCGCATGTCGTCGGGCTGCATCGGTCCGAACAAGCGCTGTATCAGCGTGTCTTCGTCCATTGCCGCGCAGGACAGCAGCACGAACTTCTTGCCCGCGCGCGACCCTACAGCATGTAACGCATGGGCGATCAGTGTCTTGCCCGTGCCGGTCTCGCCTTCGATGAGCACATGACCGTCGGCCTGCCCAAGATCCAGCACATCTTCGCGCAGACGCTCCATCGCCGTGGAATTGCCGATCAGCTTGCGCATCATCTGGTTGCCGTCGGACAGTTCGCGGCGCAGCGCGCGGTTGTCCAGGGTCAGACGACGCGCGTTGGTTGCCTTCTTGGCCAGTTCCGACATACGGTCCGGATTGAACGGCTTTTCCAGAAAATCAAAGGCACCGATCCGCATCGCCTCGACGGCCATGGGAACATCGCCATGTCCTGTGATCATGATCACCGGCAGCGCGGAATCATGCCCCATCAGCTTGCGCAGCAATTGGATGCCGTCCATCCCCGGCATACGGATGTCCGAAATCACGATTCCCGGATAATCGGCCCCGACGGTGCCAAGCGCCTCTTCCGCGCTGGCAAAGGTTTCGGTGTCATAGCCCGAAAGGGCCAACCACTGGCTGATGGACTGGCGCATGTCCTTTTCGTCATCGACAATCGCTATTTTCATCGCCTTGGACATCTGGTCTTTCTCTCCGCTCGGCTTCGACGCAGGTCAATCACTCCGCCGCTTGGGACTTGTCATTTAATATGGGCAGCTGAATTTCAAATACAGCCCCACCCGCTTCGGCATTTCGCGCCATCAGCCTACCGCCAAGGTCGTTCACGATACCCGAGGAAATGGCAAGCCCCAGCCCGACACCGTCGCCTGGCTGTTTCGTGGTGTAGAAAGGTTCAAACAGGGCACCCAGATCCTCGATCCCGTGCCCATTGTCGCGCACTGTCAGGGTTGCTGTTTCACCGCTCGCCAGGATCAGGTCCAGCTGTGGATCGGGGACCATCTTGGTGGCATCCAGCGCGTTGCGCAGGAGGTTTACCATGACCTGTTCGATACGCATCCGGTCGCCCATCACGCGCACCCGTTCATCCGGCAGGATTCGGGTGATCTTGACCTTGCGGGACTTCAGCTGCGGTTCCATCATTGACAACGCCGAGGCCAGCGCATCGCCCATATCCACAGGGGAAAACTCGGCCTGCCCCTTGCGCGCATAGCTCTTTAGTTGACGGGTAATGGCGCCCATCCGCTCGATCAGATCATCAATGCGGTGGAACGCCGACAGCGCCTCGTCCGGGCGGTTACGGCGCAACAGCAGGCGCGCACCGGCAAGGTAGGTCTTCATCGCCGCCAGCGGCTGGTTCAGCTCATGGCTCACGGCCGCCGACATCTCGCCCAGTGCGGCGAGTTTGGAGCTTTGTGCAAGGGTCTGTTCTGCTACGGCAAGCGTCTCTTGCACCCGTTCACGTTCGGCGATTTCCCGCTGTAGACGCAGGTTGAGCTGGCGTAGTTCCGCCGACTCCCTCTGAAACAGCGCCATGCGGAGGGCGGTCTTGCGGGACAGCGCGTAGAAGGCCAGCGCCGCCAGAATCGCAAATCCCATGATTTCCAGCGCCAGCACGCCGTTTACCCGCTCGCGGACACTCGAATACGTGGTAAAGCTTGTCATGGACCAGCCGCGGAACGGAATGCGCCCATCGATGCGCATCACCGCCTCGCCCTGAACATAGGCGTCGGCCGGCAGCGCCGTCCAATCCGCTGTCGCCTGAATGGCCCGTTCGATCGCGCTGTCCGGTGGTTCACGCTGCAACGCAGTTGCAGGCGTCAGACCCCGCCAGCGCGGCTCGGTGGCAAGGATGATATTTCCCTCGGAATTTGTCACCAGCACCGCGTCGGATATACCGGCCCAGGCACGTTCGAACTTGGCCAGATCCACCTCGACCACAATCACGCCGATGGCGCTGCCCTGGCTGTCGAGCCTGCGCGAATAGGTAAAGGAATAGCCACCCGCCTCACGCTGCAGAGTGGTGAAAACCGTCGCGTTAGACCGTAGCGCATCCACGAAATAAGGCGCATTGCGGTGCGATTCGCCAAGACGGTTCCGGTCCGTTGCGGCGACGGTGCGCCCATCCGAATCCAACAGCATAAGTGACGCCGCACCGATTTCGTCCACATATGAAATCAGCCGCTGCGAACTCTGGCTGTATTCCGAAGAATTCAGCGCACTGATCAGTGCCGGGTCGCGCGAGAGCAACTGCGGTACGATGGCATTGCGGCGCAGTTCCGACAAAAGGTTGCCGCTGTATAGCGCCAGACGCAGCTCGGCACGGTTGCGCGTCGTTTCGGTAAAACGACTGGTAAGAAGCGAGTTGGTGACCCAAACGGTTGCGACAGCCAGAAGGAACAGCGTAAAGAGTGCAGATCTCACACGCCAACTTAGCGGCCCCGCACGCCTGTCGCGTCGAGTCCGCACATTTCGCGCTAGAAGGTGTTCGTCTTCAGACATGCCGCAGATTAAGGCGCGGCGACGCCGGGCTCAAGTCATGCCTGTGCAAGCGCCTCGGTCAGATGGGCGAAAAGGCGCGCACCATCGGTGTTTCCCTGATCCGCCTCGGCTGCGCGTTCAGGGTGCGGCATCATCCCCAGCACCCGGCGATTGGGTGAAAGGATGCCCGCGATGTCACTGTCCGAACCGTTCGGATTGGCATTGTAGGTAAAGGCGATCCGGTCTTCGGCTTTCAACGCGGCCAGCTCATCCGCCCCGGCGGTATAGTTGCCATCGTGGTGCGCAATAGGCACCTGGATCACGTCACCGGCGTTGTAACCGCGCGTGTAAACGCTGTCCGAGGTAGCAACCGTCAGCGGCACAGTCCGGCAGATGTACTTCAGCCCGGCATTGCGCAGCAACGCACCCGGCAGAAGCCCCGTCTCGGTGAGGACCTGAAAGCCATTGCAGATACCCAGCACATAACCGCCCTTGTCCCCATGCGCCTTGACCGCGCGACAGATAGGCGAATTGGCGGCAATAGCACCGCAGCGCAGATAGTCACCAAAGGAAAAGCCGCCTGGCAGGCCGACGATATCAACGTCCGCAGGCAGGTCGGTATCCTTGTGCCACACCATGCTGACATCACATCCGGCATTGCGGAAAGCGGTGGCAAGATCGCGGTCACAGTTGGATCCGGGAAAAACGACGACAGCGGCTTTCATTGAACTGGCTCCTTGCGGCACGGCACCGCCAGAACGGCACCTTTGGCTAAATAGTGGCGCACTTGCGACCGGTGACCGATGGCCTCTCAGGCCATCTCGATGCGATAGCTCTCGATCACCGTATTGGCGAGCAGCTTTTCACACATTTCACGCACGGCGGCCTCGGTCGTCCCCTCCGCCAGATCCAATTCGATCACTTTGCCCTGCCGAACGCCATTGACGCCCTCAAACCCAAGCCCGCCCAGGGCATGACGTACCGCCTCGCCCTGTGGGTCCAGAACGCCATCCTTCAGCATGACATGCACATGTGCTTTCATCGTGTCGTCTCCGGTAGTGGCAAGGGAAGCGCCCCTGCTTTTTTCTTTCCAAATATGCAAAGAGACGACGCCGCAACCGGCCCGCTCTCTCAGTTGATAAGCGTTGGCTTCGCCATCTGCGTGGTGTTCTTGGGCATCACGCCCAGGCGCCGCGCCACTTCGGTATAGGCATCAGTAAGATTGCCTAGATCCCGGCGAAACACGTCTTTATCAAACTTCTGACCTGTCTCCATATCCCACAACCGGCAGGAATCGGGCGAGATTTCATCCGCCACGATTAGGCGCTGGAAATCACCATCATAGACCCGACCGCATTCGATCTTGAAATCGACCAGACGAATACCGACAGCCATCATCACACCCGACAGGAAATCATTCACCCGCAGGGCAAGCGATAGAATATCGTCCATATCCTGCTGGCTGGCCCAGCCAAAGGCGGCAATATGCTCTTCAGTGACCAGCGGATCACCCAGCTTGTCATCCTTGTAGCAGTATTCCACGATCGGGCGCGGCAGCGGCGTGCCTTCTTCGATGCCCAGTCGTGTGGACAGCGACCCGGCGGCAAAGTTGCGCACGATGATTTCAAGCGGCACGATCTCGCAGGAGCGTACCAACTGTTCGCGCATGTTCAGCCGACGAATGAAATGGGTCGGTACGCCGATGTTGTTCAGCCCGGTCATGAAAAATTCGGACAGGCGGTTGTTCAGCACACCCTTGCCGTCAATCACGTCCCGCTTCTGGGCGTTGAAGGCTGTGGCATCATCCTTGAAATACTGCACAATCGTGCCCGGCTCGGGGCCTTCATAAAGGATCTTCCCCTTGCCTTCATAGATTTTCTTGCGGCGTGCCATGAGGTCTCTTTCAGTAGGGAGCATAGGGGTCGAAAAATCGCCCGTTTGGGCTCTCATAGTCCATGGGCAGCGCTGTCGCAAGCGCCGCCCATGTCGATGCCTGTCACCAACAGCGGTTCCACGCAGATTTTGCACATCTTCCGGATGCGCGGTTGCCGAAGAAGCCTGATCTTGTGTCCCGCTTTGCCCTGATGGCCCACATTACGTTGGCACTTTTGGACCTCAACCCTTGCGCGCAAGGGGCTGGGGCGTCATATCCTCACTCAGACAGTCTGATTTAGGGAACCTCCGCCATGACCACATTCGATGACCGCGAAAATGCCTTCGAAAACAAGTTCGCACATGACGAAGAGATGAAGTTCCGTGCTGAGGCACGCTGCAACAAGCTGCTGGGCCTCTGGGCCGCTGAGCTTCTGGGCAAATCCGGAGATGACGCCGCAGCCTATGCCAAGGAAGTGGTAAAATCCGATTTTGAGGAAGCCGGGCACGAGGATGTGGTCCGCAAGGTGTCGGCCGATCTGGGCGACAAGGCCAGCGATGACGAGATCCGCAACAAGATGGCGGAATTCTCTATCGTCGCAAAGACGCAACTGATGGACGAGGCCTGAGCCACCCCAGCAGGTGGCCAGAGTTGGCGTGCGCCCCTCGGGCGCGCGTCCGTTGCCTTGCGCATAACCAAGCAAGCGGAATGAATTTGCCTAAGTGCGGTATCTGTGGGACACGGAACCCGACGAGGACGCATGCCAGACAGGACCCGGATCATGACAAATGCCCTGAGCAAACTTCTTGAAACCAACGACTGGCTGATGGCCGATGGCGCAACGGGAACCAACCTGTTCAACATGGGCCTTGGCGCGGGAGATCCGCCGGAATTCTGGAACGAATCCGAGCCCGACAAGATCCGCGCGCTGTATCGCGGCGCGGTCGATTCGGGCAGCGACATCTTCCTCACCAACTCCTTCGGCGCCAACGCCTCACGGCTCAAGCTGCACAACGCGCAGCACCGTGCCCGCGAACTTTCGCGCCTTTCCGCTGAGCTCGCCCGCGAGATCGCGGACAAGGCAGGCCGCCCCGTCGTGGTTGCCGGGTCGGTCGGCCCGACTGGCGAAATCATGGAGCCGGTCGGCACGCTCAGCCATGCGCTCGCGGTCGAGATGTTCCATGAAACCGCCGAAGGCCTCAAGGAAGGCGGCGCCGATGTGCTCTGGCTCGAAACCATTTCGGCGCCCGAGGAATACCGCGCGGCTGCCGAAGGTTTTAAGCTGGCGGGCATGCCATGGTGCGGCACAATGAGCTTTGACACAGCGGGGCGCACCATGATGGGCGTCACGTCCTCGGACATGGTACAGATGGTCGCGTCGATAGAAAATGCGCCGCTGGCCTTTGGCGCAAACTGCGGCACCGGCGCGTCGGACATCCTGCGCACAGTTCTGGGCTTTGTCGCTCAGGGCACCGAGATGCCGATCATCGCCAAGGGAAATGCCGGCATCCCAAAATATCACGACGGCCACATCCATTACGACGGCACGCCCGCGCTGATGGCGGATTACGCGGTCCTGGCCCGCAACTGCGGTGCCCGCATCATCGGCGGATGCTGCGGAACCATGCCCGAACACCTGCGCGCCATGCGCGAGGCGCTTGAGACGCGGCCCAAGGGTGAGCGTCCGACGTTGGAAAAGATTGTCGAGGCGTTAGGGCCGTTTTCTTCTGATAACGATGGTACGGGCGACGATGTGGCACCCAAGCGCGAACGCCGCGGCCGCCGCAAGAGCTGAGGTTTTCGACCGGTAGAATTACTCAAGGGCCCCCTTCGGAGGGCCTTTTTGTCGAGTTGCACATGAAATCCACTGCTGCCTGATCGGTCGGTGCAAAGTTCGCCTAAAACAGTTCCATCTGATCGCCTTTACTTTCCGGTCGCCGGAACAGATCGCGGCGCAGCGGCTCCGTGCGAACATCCAGCCCCAGCCGCCGCACCGTAAGATCGAACCGCTGCGCGATGATCTGCGCATAATGCCCCTCGCCGCGCATCCTGTGATGCCAGGACGGATCGTAATCCTTGCCACCGTGCATTTCACGCAGCCGCGCCATCACCCGTGCGGCGCGGTCGGGGTAATGCTCATCCAGCCAGGCGCGCCACAGTGGTGCGACCTCTAGCGGCAGCCGCAGCATGATCCAGCTTGCCGCATCGGCTCCTGCCGCCTGCCCCTCTGTCAGGATCGCCTCAAGTTCTGGATCTGTCAGCGCGGGAACCACGGGCGACACCATCAGGCGCACCGGGATCCCTGCCGCGGTCAGTCGCCGGATCATTTCGAACCGCCGACGTGGCGCGGGTGCGCGCGGCTCCATCCGACGCGACAGCACCGGGTCCAGCGTCGTGATCGAGATCCCTACCCGCACCAGCCCCCGCGCCGCCATGGGCGCCAGAATGTCGATGTCCCGTTCGATAAGGGTGCCCTTGGTTGTAATTGCGACCGGATGACCGCAATCCGACAGAACCTGCAGACACGCCCGCATGATGCCATGCCTCTGTTCTATCGGCTGATAGGGATCGGTATTGGTTCCAATGGCCAGTGGCGCGACGCTGTATTTACGCGCGCGCAACTCTTGGCGCAGGACATCCGGCGCCTCGGGCCGTGCAATCAGCCTGGTTTCAAAGTCCAGACCCGGAGACAGACCCAGCCAGGCGTGACTGGGTCGCGCAAAGCAGTAGATGCAGCCATGCTCACACCCCCGGTAAGGATTGAGTGAGCGGTCAAACGGCAGATCCGGAGAGCGCACATAATTGATCACGCTCCTTGGGCGTTCCAGCGATACTTCAGTCCGCAGGACAGACACCTCCTCGGGAGTGTCCCAGCCGTCCGGCTCGGTAACCCGCGCAAGTTTTTCAAACCGCCCGGTTTGTGCGCTTGATGCGCCGCGTCCGGGCCGGTGTTTACGCGGGAACACGTTGGTAAGGTCTGTCATGTAGAATATTTAGAACATAATGCGAACATCTGCAATCCATAGGCTTGCATTTCGCCCCCGCCTCTGCTTAGGCCAGTGTCAAAGTCGGGGAACGCGCCGGTCATGTCGCAATCTGCCAATTGATGCAGGGCGAAAGCGACCAAAACTGGCGGTCATAGGGCCCATACGCGCGCGAGACCGACGCCGGTACAAAGGAACGCTTCATGTCTGACGAAGACGAAATCATCCTGTCGGAACTCGACGACGACGAGCTGGTCCAGCAGATGTTCGACGATCTCTACGACGGTCTCAAGGAAGAGATCCAGGAAAGCGTGAACATCCTTCTGGGACGCGGCTGGCAACCCTACGAGGTGCTGACCAAGGCACTGGTGGGGGGCATGACCATCGTCGGCAAGGATTTTCGCGACGGTATCCTGTTCGTTCCCGAGGTGCTTCTGGCGGCCAACGCGATGAAGGGCGGCATGGCCATTCTGAAGCCGCTTTTGGCCGAAACCGGTGCGCCGACGATCGGCAAGATGGTGATCGGAACGGTCAAGGGCGATATCCACGATATCGGCAAGAACCTCGTGGGGATGATGATGGAAGGTGCTGGTTTCGAGGTCGTCGATCTGGGTATCAACAACCCGGTCGACAACTATCTCGACACGGCCGAAAAGGAAGGTGCGGACATTGTCGGCATGTCGGCCCTGCTGACCACGACCATGCCATACATGAAGGTGGTGATCGACACGATGATCGAACGCGGCATCCGGGATAACTACATTGTGCTGGTCGGCGGTGCCCCCCTGAACGAGGAATTTGGCAAGGCGATCGGGGCCGATGCCTATTGCCGCGACGCTGCCGTTGCGGTCGAAACGGCCAAAGAACATGTCCAGCGCAAGCATAATCGCTCCAAAGCTGGCTAAATGTCGCAAGAATCCGCATATATAAGGCCTTGCCGCTACGGCAGGGCCTTTTTCTTTTGCACACTCCACCCCATATTAAGCGTGAGAGGAGATTCGAATGCCTGTAACGTCGTTTTTTTTGACGATTCTTGCCGTGATCTTCGCCGCCGCAGTGACGGTTTGGGCGATGACAGTTTGGGGTTTTTTGACAGTACTCCCCATGTTGATGGCCGCCGTGCTGATCGCCCGCTGGGCCTTGGGCCGTGTGCCCTACGATGACAGCCACCCCTAAGACGGCCTCATCCGGACCTGCGATCCTGCCCGACGACAGGGTGCTAACCCGCCAGGGGCATGCTCCTGGGGGCACCGGTCGCATACTGCTGATCGGCTGCGGCGCGCTTGCGCGCGAAATCATGGATCTTAAGGCGCAGAACGGCTGGGACCACATGGATCTCACCTGTCTCCCGGCGATCCTCCACAATCATCCGGAAAAAATCACACAAGCCGTGCGGGAAGCCGTCGCCCGGCACCGTGATCGATATGAGACCATCCACGTCCTTTATGGTGACTGCGGCACCGGTGGGCTGTTGCAGGCCGCCTGCGCCGAAATGGGGCTCGAGATGTTACCCGGTCCCCACTGCTACAGTTTCTTCGAGGGGACCACGGCGTTTGCCGGGCGCGACGAGATCAGCGCCTTCTATCTCACAGATTTTCTTGTTCGCCAGTTCGATGCTTTTGTGTGGCAACCACTTGGCCTGGATCGTCACCCGGATCTGCGCGCAATGTATTTTGGCAATTATGAAAAGTTGGTCTATCAGGCGCAAACCGAAGATGCGGCGCTGACGGCTCTGGCCCAACGCCATGCAGAACGTCTTGGGCTGGCGTTCGAGCGGCGTCAAACTGGCTATGGCGATCTGGAGGCATCAATGGCGCAGTGGGCCGAACAAATGGATCTGGACTGAGGTGTCAGACATCCGAGAAGCAAGGATTCCTTTGGGGGCAAACCTAAAAACCCAGCCCACAATGATTTCGATGAACTTGTAGAAATCGGCCATGATCTAACTGTAATTATCAGTCCGGCACCCTTTCTGTCAGCGCCGCCTTTGAAGCCGACATCAGTAAAAATTGCGCCGCATGGGTCTATGCCGCATAACCGCTGGCTGCATCACAGCGACAACCTCAGGCACGTGCAACAGGTTCTCAGAGAATGGCGGTAGCGCGCCGGGGGCTATTGGCCCGTTCGCATCATTCATCATGACAATCGACAAAAAACGGAAGAACTGGCGACTGGGGCCACCAACATTAAAGCGGGTCAGCGCCCTGTCCTTGCCGACAAGGGTACCGTGTCTGCGGCCGTCGCGCCTGCGATCTGCTGCACCTTGATGGCGGGCCGTGAAGTTTCCAGCGAACCCGAACACGTGATGTACGCAGAGCTACGATGACCTATTGCCAAGATGTCACTGGAACGTCTGGCTCGCCGTCGGAGGCGGTGAGCGGCTCATTGTCTTCGGGAATCGCCTCTTCGCCACGGCGCGGGAACCTTGACCACTTCGGCCTGAATTCCAGGATCTTGCGGCATCTCGCCATAAGGCGCGGCACCATTCGGCATCGCATCCTCGATCGGCAAAGCTGACCCCGAAGGCATCTCGGCCAACAGCGACAATGCTATGGCCGTGGTTGATGCAAACGCTGCGCGGCAGACGGCCCCTGACAACAGCCATGTTGCCATCTTCCTGTCCTTCTACCTGCCCAGAGGCATATTGGCCCGGCGGCCTGCCCCTCCTACGTGCCGCTTGCGTCCATGCGCCCCTTGACGCTGTGGCCCCTGCCTGTGCATGTATATCGCGACCTGGGCCGAGCAGGCCAGCCCCGCAAAAAAGAAACACCGATGCTGCTTTTGATCGATAACTACGACAGTTTCACCTACAATCTTGTCCACTATCTGGGCGAGCTTGGAGCTGAGGTGAAAGTTGCCCGCAACGACGCCCTGAACGTGCAGGAGGCGATGGCGTTGCGCCCCGCAGGGATCCTGTTATCCCCCGGCCCATCCGATCCTGATCACGCCGGTATCTGTCTTGCTCTGACAACAGCCGCCGCCGAAACCGGCACGCCCCTGATGGGTGTATGTCTTGGTCATCAAACCATCGGGCAGGCTTTTGGCGGGCAGGTCGTTCAGCATGACGAGATCGTGCACGGTAAAATGGGGATGATTCACCACACCGGGCGCGGCGTTTTTGCCGGCCTGCCCACGCCCTTTGAAGCGACGCGCTACCACTCGCTCGTCGTCGCCCGCGACACCCTGCCCGACTGCCTCGAAGTCACGGCAGAGCTTGAGGACGGCACGATCATGGGCCTGTCGCACCGCACCTTGCCGATCCATGGCGTACAGTTTCATCCGGAGTCCATCGCCTCGGAACATGGTCATGCGCTGCTTAAAAACTTTGTCGATATCCTGAAAGTCCCCGCATGAGCGATCTGTTGAAACCGCTGATCGGCACGGCTGCCGACCGTCCACTTACCCGGTCTGAGGCTGAAACCGCGTTCGGAATCCTGTTTGCGGGCGAAGCGACGCCCAGCCAGATCGGCGGCCTTCTTATGGCCATGCGGACACGGGGCGAAACGGTCGATGAATATTCCGCAGCCGCATCAGTGATGCGCGCAAAGTGCAACAAGGTTTCCGCCCCCGCAGGTGCGATGGACATCGTCGGCACCGGTGGCGACGGTAAGGGAACGCTCAATATCTCGACTGCCACAGCCTTTGTGGTGGCCGGTGCTGGTGTGCCGGTGGCCAAACACGGCAATCGCAACCTCAGTTCCAAATCCGGGGCTGCGGATGCGCTGACTCAGATGGGCATCAACGTGATGCTGGATTCCGCCCGTGTTGAGAAGGCGCTGAAAGAGGTTGGCATCTGCTTCATGATGGCCCCCATGCACCACCCGGCAATGGCCCATGTCGGTCCGGTACGGACAGAACTGGGCACGCGCACGATCTTTAACATCCTTGGGCCGCTTACCAATCCGGCCGGTGTGAAACGTCAGCTGACTGGGGCGTTCACCCGCGATTTGATCCGCCCGATGGCGGAAACGCTGGCTCAGCTCGGGTCCGAAAGGGCTTGGCTCGTGCACGGATCGGACGGCACCGACGAACTGACCATCACCGGCATCAGCTGGCTGGCCGCACTGGAAGACGGCGCGATCAGGGAATGCGAACTGCATCCCGAAGACGCCGGGCTGCCGGTCCACCGCTTTGAGGATATCGTCGGTGGCACCCCCGAATACAACGCTGCCGCGTTCAGGGCGCTGCTTGCGGGCGAACCTTCGGCCTATCGTGACGCAGTGCTGCTGAATGCTGCCGCCGCGCTGGTGGTGGCGGATCACGCAGACAGCCTTCCCCAAGGCGTTGAAATGGCGAAAGCAAGCATCGATAGCGGTGCCGCCCGCGCAAAGATCGATGCCCTGGCCCGCGCCACGCAGAATGCCTGATCTCAGGGCGCCGGAAGCATGGGCCCACCTGCCCTTTTTCCAGCGCGACCTGCCCGTCATCCGTGGCAAATTGGCCGAAGAAACCCGTACGGTCTATCCGCCTGCGGCCTTGGTCTTTCGCGCGCTTGACCTGTCACCGCCGGACAAGACGAGGGTCGTGATCCTGGGGCAGGATCCCTACCACACGCCGGGCAAGGCTGATGGTCTGTCTTTTTCCATTCCACAGGAATTTGGCGGAAGGCTTGACAGCCTTGGGAACATTTTCAAAGAGATAGAATCTGATCTTGGCCAGTCCCGCACGCGGACCGATCTGACCGACTGGGCGAAACAGGGGGTGCTTTTGCTCAACACGGCGCTCACCGTGCCAGAAGGCAAAGCGCTTGGCCACGCCAAGGTCGGCTGGACGCATCTGACCCGTGATGTTCTGATTGCCTTGTCGGATCGTCCCCGCGCTTTTGTTTTCTGGGGCAACAACGCCCAGGGGTTTGCCAAATACGTCACCGGAGCGGATCACTTGGTCCTTCGGACGGCACATCCCTCGCCGCTATCCGCACACAGGGGTTTTTTCGGCACTCGCCCCTTTTCGCAGATCAACGCTTGGCTTAAAGCCAGAGGGGATAGCCCGATACACTGGACAGACCCATGACCGAGACGATCCTCGACAAGATCAAGGCCTACAAGCTGCAGGAAATCGCCGCGGACAAGGCGACAACACCCTACGCCGCGATCGAAGAGGCCGCCAAGGCCGCCGACGCCGTGCGCCCCTTTGCCAAGGCCCTGATCGCCGCGCAGTCCAAAGGCTACGGCCTGATCGCCGAAGTCAAGAAAGCGTCGCCCTCCAAGGGTCTGATCCGTGAAGACTTTCACCCGGCGTCGCTGGCCGCATCTTACGAAGCAGGCGGCGCAACCTGTCTTTCGGTCCTCACCGACACGCCCAGCTTTCAGGGGGCCAAATCCTTTCTCCCCGAGGCGCGCGGCGCGACCAAGTTACCCGCGCTGCGCAAGGATTTCATGTACGACCCCTATCAGGTTGCCGAGGCGCGCAGTCTGGCGGCGGACTGTATTCTGATCATCATGGCCAGCGTTTCGGATGCTTTGGCCGCCGAACTTGAGGCCTGTGCATTTGACTGGGGCATGGACGCGCTGATCGAGGTGCATGATCGCGCGGAACTGGATCGCGCGCTGGCGTTGAAATCCCCCCTCATTGGCGTAAACAACCGCAATCTCAAGACTTTCGAGACCACTCTTGATACGACACGGGAATTGTCGAAACACATCCCCGACGACCGCATCCTGATTTCTGAATCCGGTCTTTCCACCCCTGCCGATCTTGCGGATATGGCCGGGTACGGAGCACGCAGTTTTCTGATCGGAGAAAGCCTGATGCGGCAGGCGGATGTGATCGAGGCCACGCGCAGCCTGCTTGCCAATCCGGTGGCAGCATGAGCGGCCTCAGCCATTTCGACGTCAAGGGTGATGCCCATATGGTCGACGTCTCGGACAAAGCGGTGACCTCTCGTGTGGCTGTCGCCGAAGGTTACATCAAGATGGCGATGGAAACCTTTGATATCATTACGGAAGGGCGCGCGAAAAAGGGTGACGTCATCGGTATCGCCCGCATCGCGGGCATCATGGGTGCCAAGAAGACACCAGAGCTTATTCCGCTTTGCCACCCGCTGCCCATCACCAAGGTTGCTGTCGAACTGACGCCGGACCCCGATCTGCCGGGCCTGCGGATTGAGGCCACGGTCAAGACGACCGGCCAGACCGGCGTCGAGATGGAGGCGCTGACGGCCGTAAACATTGCCGCCCTCACGGTCTATGACATGGCTAAGGCGGTGGACAAGGCGATGGAGATAGGCGGCATCCGTGTTCGCCTCAAGGATGGCGGGAAATCAGGGCGTTACGAGGCAAAATGATTTCTGTTGGCGAAGCCCTTGACCAGCTCTTTGCGCTGGTGGCCCCGCTGGGCACGGAAACGGTTGGACTTTGCCACGCCCTGGATCGTGTGATGGTGACCGATGCGGTCGCGCAGCGCGACCAGCCACCCTTTCCCGCCTCGGCTATGGACGGCTATGCGGTGATGCGTGCCGAGCCGGGGCTGGCTCTGACCGTCGTCGGTGAATCCGCTGCTGGCCATGGCTTTGGCGGCACGCTGGCACCCGGTCAGGCCGTCCGTATCTTTACCGGCGCGCCTGTGCCGAAGGGGGCCTCCCGCGTGGTCATTCAAGAGGATGTGACCCGCGACGGCGACACCATCACGCTTGGGCGAAATCTGGACATATCCGACCATATCCGGCCTGCTGGAAACGACTTTTCCGCCGGGTTCCGGATGAAGGCCGCGCGCAGGCTGACCCCGAATGACATTGCGCTGCTGGCATCGATGAATATCGCCGCAGTCACGGTCACGCGCCGCCCCGTTGTGGCCCTGATCTCGACCGGGGACGAGCTTGTCATGCCAGGAGAGGCGCCCGGGCCCGATCAGATCATCGCGTCGAACACCTTCGGCCTTTATGCCCAGATGCAGCAGTTGGGGGCCGAACCACGCCTGTTGCCGATCGGGCGGGATACCGTCGCCTCTATGACGCAGGCGCTGGATCTGACCCATGGTGCAGATCTGATTATAACAGTGGGCGGCGCGTCCGTTGGCGATCATGACATCGTGGGGCGCATGGCTCAGGAACTTGGGCTGGAACGTTGCTTTTACAAAGTGGCGATGCGACCGGGAAAACCGCTCATGGCCGGGCGTTATGGCAACGCGATGATGATCGGCCTGCCCGGCAATCCGGTCTCGGCCGTGGTCTGCGGCCATGTCTTTGTCGCCCCGGTGGTGCGCGCCATGCTGGGCCTTCCCGCAGAAGCCGCGCCGCGACAGCTTGCGCGGCTGGCACAGGACATCGGGCCAAACGGCCCGCGTGAACATTACATGCGGGCGCACCTGGGCCCACAAGGTTTGCAGGCCTTTGATCGCCAGGACAGTTCCCTGCTGAGCGTGCTGGGACAGGCCAACGCGTTGCTGGTCCGTGCCCCGAGTGACCCTGCGCGTCCTGTCGGCGATCACATGGCCTATATCCCACTGTAATCCCCGGCCCTTCTTTGCCCTCTTTGGCAAAACGTTGATGCGCCCAATCGACAAATGCTTAAGCCAAACCATTGACACAAAACGGGAACATGGATAGAACAAAGCGGAACAAAACTGAGGGCCGCCGCCATGCTGACCAAGAAACAACTCGATTTGCTGGAGTTCATCAACAAGCGCGTTAGTCGCGACGGGGTACCGCCCAGTTTTGACGAGATGAAAGAGGCGCTGGATCTTCGGTCCAAATCCGGCATTCACCGGTTGATCACGGCATTGGAAGAACGCGGTTTCATCCGCCGACTGGCACATCGGGCCCGCGCAATTGAAATCGTCAAGCTGCCCGACAGCATGTCTGGAAAACCCGCCGGTTTTATCGCCCGCGTGATCGACGGCGACCGACCAGATAGCATTCCGCCCGAGTCCATGCCATTTAACACCCTGCACGCGATGGAGCTGCCGCTGGTGGGGCGCATTGCCGCCGGGGTTCCGATCGAAGCGATCAATGATCCCGCCCCCGTGATTGCCGTGCCAGGCGGAATGCTGTCCGGATCGTCCCGACACTATGCACTTGAGGTCAAGGGCGATTCGATGATCAATGCCGGGATCAACGACGGCGATGTAGTGGTGATCCGCGAAACCAGCCAGGCTGACAATGGCGACATTGTTGTGGCCCAGATCGACGGATATGAGGCGACGCTCAAACGCTTTCGCAAGGATGGTGTATCCGTTATCCTCGAAGCCGCTAATCCCGCGTATGAACCCCGTCGTCTTCCCATGGGCGATGTTTCGGTTCAGGGCAAGCTTGTGGGTCTGATCAGGACATACTGAGGTGGGTTCGGCGCGGCGGGCGCTTGGCCACTGCCGTGCCACAGACGGTGTCCTGACACGTCGCGGACGGTCAGAATTTGCAGTCCCTCCGACCCGTCGATCAGCGCCATCGCTCCGGTCGCCGAAAGCTTTTTCGGATCCAGCACCAGACAGGGGAGTGAGGCCGGAAGGGTAGTGCTGGCCACCACGATATCGCCCTTGTCACATCCCTTGAACTGCTTGAGCGCCCGCTTTCCCTGCACATGCGCCAGCTCTATACCGCCAAGGTCATAGCGTGCGATGCCTTGTCCGCCTTGGGTTCTCCACCGCGCGGCCGCCTCTGACTGAACCGCGCCGTCCCCGTCATTCTCAAGCCAGTTCTGGGCCACGAAACCCGCGCCGCGTGATTTGGACAGCGCGCGTCCCGAATTGGTCATCACACCGACCAACCCGCCGTCTTGTGATATCAACACCAGGGGGCGAGCACTCTGCTGCCACACAACCGCCGCCGCAATCATGGACAACACGCCCAGCCAACGCGAGCGGCCTTGCCAGAGGATGATAAATAGCGCGCCCAAAGTGAGCAGCGGCAGGACCACCGGCAAGGGTGTCGCAACATATCCGACAGCGCCGTCCCAGGATGCCACGCTGTGAGCCACGCCAAGTATCCAGTCCAGCCCTAAGCGCATGGGCCAAAGAGCAATCCAGTCGAGGCCAAAAGGCATGAGGATCGCCGCAAGAACCGCAGCCGGCATGACCACCAGACCCATCAAAGGCACAGAGACGAGGTTAGCCAGCAGCCCATAGTGTGACATCTGGTTGAAATGGGCCATGCCGATGGGCGCGGTCGCCGCCCCCGCGACAAAGGATGACAGGCAAACCGCCAGCACTGGCGCCAGCCACCCCTTCGCACGCCAACGTTCCGGCACTTCCCTTGCCAGGGCAAAGACCGCCACCAGTGCCGTCGTGGCGGCAAAAGACATTTGGAAACCCGGACCCAACAACGCCTCTGGCCAGAGCACCAGAACAATCAACGCCGCCATTGCGACCGCGCGTAATGATAACACCCGCCGGTCCAGCACCGCGGCGAACAGCGCAACGGCGACCATGATGAAAGCGCGCTCTGTTGCGATATTGCCGCCTGATAGCGCCAGATACCCAGCTGCGCCGAACAGCGCACCAAGGGCAGCCAGCTTCTTGATCGGCCATCGCAGGGCGAGCGGGGGCGCCAACAGAAACAGGATTCTCAAACCGGCAAACAAGAAACCGGCCAGCAGGCCCATATGCAGACCCGAAATGGCCAGCAGATGCGCCAGGTTGCTGTCGCGCAGTGCCTGCAGTGTATCCTGCCCCATACCTGACCGATCGCCCGTCATGATGGCAGCCGCAAAGGCACCGCTTTCCCCCGGCATGGCGGCACGTACATGCGAAGCCAAATCCATGCGTGCAGAAAAAATCGGCAACGCACCGCTGTCACGTTCCAGGTAGAGCACCGGAACGCGGGTATATCCAACGGCACCAATGCGCTGAAACCAGGCGTTACGGCGGAAATCAAAGCCCATCGGCTCGACCGGACCGTTCGGCGCAGACAGATGACCGGTAGTCATGATCACCGCTCCCGGCTCTGGGTCGAAAGGTACGTCACCGTGCAGAGAAACCCGCACCCGTTCCGGCGTACGTTCTCGTGCCATCCGTTCCAGCACCACCCGGTCAAGCGTCAGACGTATCGCATCCGAGGCAGAGCGGTCGATATTCACGATCCGCCCCTCGATCGGGCCGTAATAGCGAAAGGCCAGCACCGGCCCGGTAACCTGATGTGTCCGTGCCCCAGCGAGCGCCAGCCCCAAAAGCACCAAGGCGGTGCCACAGGCTAGCGGTCCTCCCAAAACCCCCAGAAAGCGGCTGAACAACAGAATCAATATACCGGAAGTAAAGGCCGCACAGAGAAGCCAAGGCGAGGGCTCCGACAACAAGCTAAAGTACCAGCCTATCCCTATTGCGAAGCAAACCGGCGTCCAGGGGAACAGGTGTCCACGCTGGAGCAGAAGGCCGTCGATCATGGCGTTGACGCCTCGCAGCAATGCCTGTCCTCGCCCCGATGCTTGTCCTCCCCCAAGAGCATGGGTATGGAATGACCAACGCTAGCCCCACCACGGTTATCAAAAGGTTAAACTCCCCATGTCCGGACAGATTGTCACCCGTTTCGCCCCGTCGCCCACAGGGTATCTTCACATCGGCGGCGCCCGCACTGCACTGTTCAACTGGCTCTATGCCCGGGGACGAGGTGGGAAATTCCTGCTGCGGATCGAAGATACCGACCGCGCGCGCTCAAACCCCGAAGCGACAGCTGCCATCCTGCGCGGCCTTGAATGGCTTGGGCTGGACTATGATGGCGAGGTCGTCAGCCAAGCTGCCGGTGCGGCGCGACATGCCGAGGTGGCGCATCAGATGCTGGCAGAGGGGAACGCCTACAAGTGCTTTTCGACCCAAGAGGAAATCGAGGCATTCCGTGAGTCCGCCCGGGCCGAGAACCGCTCCACCTTGTTTCAAAGCCCTTGGCGCGATGCCGACCCTTCGACCTTTCCTGATGAACCTTTCGTCATCCGGCTAAAGACTGCTACGATAGGTAGCACGCTCATCCATGATGAGGTGCAGGGAGACGTCACCATCCGGAACGACCAGCTGGACGACATGATCCTGCTACGCTCGGACGGGACGCCGGTCTATATGCTTGCCGTGGTGGTGGATGATCACGACATGGGTGTGACCCATGTGATCCGGGGCGATGATCACCTTAACAATGCCGCGCGACAGATCGGGATCTATGTGGCGATGGGCTGGAACGTTCCAGTTTGGGCGCATATCCCCCTCATCCACGGCCCGGACGGCAAAAAGCTGTCCAAACGCCATGGCGCACTGGGCGTCGAGGAATATCAAGCCATGGGCTATCCAGCGGCGGGTATGCGCAATTATCTGACGCGATTGGGCTGGAGCCACGGCAACGATGAATTCTTCGACGATTCTCAGGCAAAAGAGTGGTTCGATTTGTCGGGAATTAACAAATCGCCTGCCCGTCTGGATTTCAAAAAACTGGAAAACCTGTGTGGGCAGCATATTGCCGTGACCGAAGATGCTGCACTGCTGCATGAAATACAGGCTTATCTCGCAGCTGCAGAAAAATCGCCTTTGACCGGCAACCAGCAAGACGGCATACTTCGTGCAATGTACTGCTTGAAAGACCGCGCGAAGATGTTTCCTGAACTCCTTGAAAAAGCAGAATTTATCCTTTCATCACCACCACTTTCCATGGACGAGAAAGCGGCAAAGACGCTTGATCCGGTATCCCGTGGTATACTGCGCGCGTTGACGCCGCAGCTGCAAACTGTTAGCTGGACCAAAGACGAATTGGAGGCGGTACTGAACCGTGTGGCCGATGAGAACGGCACCAAATTCGGAAAGCTGGCCGGTCCGTTGCGGGCCGCGCTGGCAGGCCGGACAGTAACGCCTAGCGTGTTCGACATGATGCTGGTCCTGGGCCGTGACGAAACCATTCTTCGTCTGACTCAGGCGGCAGCTTACGAAGGATCGTGAACCGCCGTCGGTTAACGCTTCCTCAAGCTGCAACAAGATACTTAGCCAGGGCGCCCGCCCCGGCGGATTGAGACGAAGGGAACTTCCATGGCTGAAACCACCAAGACTGCGACCCTTACGATTGACGACAAATCGTTCGAACTGCCGATCTACTCGCCCACTGCGGGGCCGGATGTGCTCGACATCCGCAAGCTTTATGCTCAGGCGGGTGTGTTCACCTATGATCCGGGTTTTACATCGACTGCGGCCTGCGACAGCACCATCACCTTTATCGACGGTGACCTCGGGGAACTTCTTCACCGCGGCTATCCCATCGACCAGCTGGCCGAAAAATCCCACTTCCTCGAAGTCTGCTACCTTCTGCTTTACGGCGAACTGCCGTCGGGCAAGCAGCTTGAGGATTTTGAGAACCGTGTGACCAATCACACCATGCTGCATGAGCAGATGCAGAACTTTTTCCGCGGGTTCCGTCGCGATGCCCACCCTATGGCCGTCATGGTCGGTGTCGTCGGGGCTATGTCTGCCTTTTACCACGATTCCACCGACATCACCGATCCCTGGCAGCGCGAGGTTGCCTCTATCCGCCTGATCGCAAAAATGCCGACCATCGCCGCCTGGGCGTTCAAGTATCATGTTGGTCAGCCCTTCGTATATCCGCTGAATTCGCTGGACTATGCGTCGAACTTCCTGCGCATGTGCTTTGCCGTCCCGGCAGAGGATTACGTGGTCAACCCGATCCTGTCCCGCGCCATGGACCGCATCTTTACCTTGCATGCGGACCACGAACAGAACGCCTCGACGTCGACCGTGCGCCTTGCATCGTCTTCGGGTGCAAACCCGTTCGCCTGCATCGCGGCCGGCATTGCCTGCCTCTGGGGCCCAGCACATGGCGGCGCAAACCAGGCGTGCCTCGAGATGCTCAAGGAAATCGGTACACCCGACCGCATTCCCGAATTCATCGCCCGTGCCAAGGACAAGAACGATCCATACCGCCTGATGGGCTTTGGGCACCGGGTTTACAAGAACTTCGACCCACGCGCGACTGTGATGAAACAGTCCGCCGATGAGGTTCTGGATCTGCTCGGCGTTGAAAATAATCCGATCCTGCAGGTCGCCAAGGAGTTGGAAGCAGCCGCATTGGCCGATCCCTATTTCGCCGACAAGAAGCTGTTCCCGAACGTCGATTTCTATTCGGGGATCATTCTTGAGGCGATGGGCTTTCCGACGTCGATGTTCACGCCGATCTTTGCGGTTGCCCGCACCGTCGGCTGGATTTCACAGTGGAAAGAACAGATCAGCGATCCGCAACTCAAGATCGGTCGTCCGCGCCAGCTTTACCTCGGCGCCACCGCGCGCAACTATACTGATATCGAAACCCGCTGAAATCTGGGTGCAAATAAATGGGGCGCGGGTTTATCCGCGCCCCAACCGATTCTCTGCGCCGTAACCCGGCTACCAACTATTGCTTCATACGCTCCCAAAATACTCTGGGGAGTGCTAAATGAAATCCGGGAGACTTGGCAAAGGCGCGCCCCTGACCGCCTCGCCTCGCGAAGCGGCGTCAGCGACCCTCGTATTGCGCTGGCCGTTTCTCAAGAAACGCCACAACACCTTCCTTGAAATCTCGGGTCTTGCCGCACTGGCCTTGCAGTTTCGCCTCCAGCGCCAACTGCTGTTCCAGATCGTTATCAAAGGATCCACGGATGGCTTCCTTGACACGGCCATAGGCAGCGGTGGGCCCTTTGGCCAGATGCGCGGCGCGCGCCTGCCAGTGTGCCTCGAACGCTTCGTCCGACACCGCCTCCCAGATCATTCCCCATTCGTCTGCCTGACGTGCGGTGATCTTGTCCGCGAACAGCGCTGCCCCCATCGCCTTTGCAAGACCCATCTGACGCGGAAGATACCAGGTGCCGCCAGCATCCGGGATCAACCCGATGCGGGTAAAGGCCTGCACAAAAAACGCAGATTCAGTGGCAATCACCACATCCGCCGCAAGTGCGAGGTTCGCCCCTGCACCCGCCGCCGCACCATTGACGGCGGAAATCGTCGGAACCGGGCAGTCATAGATCGCCCGAAGCATCGGGACGTACTCGTCCCTCAGCGTCCGCTCCAGATCCAGATTGGCGGCATTGGCCCGGTCTCCCAGATCCTGGCCCGAACAGAATGACCGTCCCGCGCCGGTGAGCACAACCACCCGTGCCTCGCGACCACCCAGCGTCACCGCATCGGTAATTTCTGCGCGCATCTGGGTGTTGAGTGCGTTCATCACATCCGGGCGATTCAGCGTGACCACGGCAATGTCGTCACGGATATCGTACTGGATGGTGTCGTAGATCATGTGCCTGTCTCCTCTGGTTCGAAGCGCATCAAACACCGCAAGATCAGGTTGGCAAAGCCAAACGCGGCGTCACTCCTTGAGGATCTCTTCCAGCCTCTTCTGCTCGGCAGGGCTCAGCCCCTCTTCGCGCTCGGTCGTGGATGTTGAACGGCCCCGGATGTAAAGCGCGCCGGCGGCGACAGCGGCCAGCAACATCAGCGGTCCAGCGGCCCAAAGCAGCCAGTTCCAGCCACCCGTGGTTGGCTGCAGCAGAACAAATTCGCCATAGCGGTCAACGATAAAGGCCACAGCCTCTTCGTCGCTGTCGCCGGCCATCAGCCTGTCACGCAAAAGGATCCGCAGATCCCGCGCGAGCGAGGCATTGGATTCATCAATGCTCTCGTTCTGGCAGACCAGACAGCGCAGTCCTTTGGACAATTCCCGCGCCCGTGCTTCGAGCGCCGGATCCTCCAGCACCTCATCTGGTTGCACCGCCCATGCGGCACCCGCAAAGGCCCCCGTCAGGGCGGACGCACTGCCCGCCAACATCAGAACCAGAAGAAGTGCTCTCATTCTGCTGGAACCCCCTGCGGCTGCACAGTCTTGCGCGCGCCAGCGGCGATACGATAGCGCCTGTCGGACAAGCTCAGTGCCCCACCAAGCGCCATGATCAGACAGCCGCCCCAGACCCAGTTTGCCAGCGGCTTGATATAGGTCCGCATCACATAGCCGCCGTTGTCCTGCGGATCACCGATCACAACATAGACGTCCCGCATAAAGCGATAATCAATCGCCGCCTCGGTTGTCGGCATCTGCGCCACCGGATAGTTGCGTTTCTCCGGATGCAGCAGGGCGATATCATGCCCGCTCTCGCTCAGACGCACCGTGCCCATCGTCGAGAAATAGTTCGGCCCCCGGATCTGCTCAACATTCAGCAGCTGGAGTTCGTACTGACCCACCGAGAAGGTCTCACCAATCTGCGCCACGCGGATATCTTCTTCTTGCCAGGCCGTCAGACCGGCAATTCCCAGCATGGTGATCCCCAGACCCGAATGCGCCAGCAGCTTGCCCCAGTCTGCGCGCGGTAGCCGGAACAGTCGGGAAAAATCCCGAGATTTGCCCAAGCGGCTCAGAAAATCCGTGACTGTACCTGCCACCAGCCAGACCCCCAGGAACACGCCAATCGGCCCCATCAGGCTGCGGCCCGTCTGCATCGTCCAGACCAAACCTGCCAGCAATACAGCCAGGACAAAGGCCGGCATCAGTGTCTGTAGCGTACGGGTGACGCGGCCGCGCTTCCAAGCCATCATCGCGCCCACCGGAAGGATCAAACCAAGCAACATCATGAAGGGGGTGAAGGCCATGTTGAAGAATGGCGCACCGACGCTCAGCTTGCGATCAAAGAACATCTCAGCCACCAGCGGCCACATCGTCCCGACAAAGATCACAAAGGCCGCGACTGCCAGCAATATATTGTTCGCCACCAGCGCGCTTTCCCGGCTGACGACGCCGAAGACGCCCTTTGCCTGCATTGCGCCGGCCCGCGCGGCAAACAGTGTCAGTGCTCCGCCGGTAAAGAACACGAGGATCATCAGGATGAACACGCCCCGTTCCGGATCATTGGCAAAGGCATGGACCGAAGTCAGCAGGCCCGAGCGCACAATGAATGTCCCGATCAGCGAGAACCCGAAGGCGAGGATGGCAAGCAGTATGGTCCAGCTTTTCAGCGCCTCGCGTTTTTCCACCACGATGGCGGAATGGAGCAGCGCGGCGGCCAGCAGCCAAGGCATGAAGGATGCATTTTCGACCGGGTCCCAGAACCAGAAACCGCCCCAGCCCAGTTCGTAATAGGCCCACCAGGACCCGAGCGCGATCCCGATGGTGAGGAATATCCATGCTGCCAGTGTCCAGGGCCGTACCCAGCGCGCCCATGCGGCATCGACGCGGCCCTCGATCAACGCCGCCACGGCGAATGAAAAGCAAATCGAAAGCCCGACATAGCCAAGATACAGAAACGGCGGATGGAACGCCAAACCGGGATCCTGCAGCAGCGGGTTCAGATCCTGTCCGTCAAATGGCGGCACGACAAGCCTAAGGAACGGGTTCGAGGTGAACAGGATGAAGGCAAAGAATGCGAGGGCAATCGACGATTGTACCGCCAGCACCCGCGCGCGCAGTGTCGGCGGCAGGTTTCCGCCAAACCACGCTGCCATGGCACCAAACAGCGCCAGGATGAGTACCCAAAGCAGCATCGACCCCTCGTGGTTCCCCCAGGTGCCGCTGATCTTGTAAAGCATCGGCTTGGCCGAATGCGAATTCTCGACAACAAGCTTGAGGCTGAAATCCGAGGTGATGAAGGCGTGCATCAGCGCGCCAAAGGCAAAGGCCGTCAGAAAGAATTGCGCGGTCGCCGCAGGTTCCGCCACGGCCATCCAGCCGGGCCACCGTTTGTGGGCACCAATGAGGGGGACAACCGCCTGAACGCATGCGACCAGGAAGGCGAGGATAAGGGCGAAGTGGCCAAGCTCTGTAATCATGAGCTGACATATACGCGGACAGGCCAGAGGGGCCAACGGAATTCCGCGGCCCCTAGTGATCACGTTGTCGCGGGTCTATGGAACGGTACAGACGTTGTCTCGAAACGTTCTGCCCGCGTGTTCACTTTATGGACTTTGCCGACGGGGCCGTTCGCAGTGGGTGGGCGTTGACCACTGGACCATATGGCTGCCAAGGTCGAAACCCAGTTTCAACAGTGGATCAAGACCGTGCCTGCCGCCATTCCGCCAGGGCCGGATTGTCGACATGTTCAGCCTCCTCACCCTGCAAGGTGCCAGACGCATCATTGCGCGGCGTCACATCTCTTAACGCGTCAATGTCACCAATAGTGCGCACCACTTGCGGTACTGTGGAAATGGTAGCGGCCAGATCGCGTCGAAAATCCTGTCCCTTTGCTTGGTATCGCGCCCCGAAATAAAAGCTCACGATTGCCCCCAGAAGCCACCACAGCGGATCCGGCACCAGTGCAATTCCGGTCATCCGGGCGGCAAACCACACAGGATCTACCATCGCCGCTATGAACAGGGCCAGCGTTCCCAAAGCCATTGCCGGGCGCGGAATCCGGTTCAGCGCGTCCATGAGTCGGTCAAACCAGCCGCGCTGGCTAAGGCGAAATTCCTGTCCGAACTGCTGCAGTGCCGCGCTCTGAAGGCCTGCTTCGCGACCGGCCTGCGCCTCGGCATTGACGCGGAATACTTCGGCCGTCTCAGCCACAACGTTCCGGCCAGACCCGAATACCAAACCCATCATACGCTCGATCAAGCCCATCCTGCCACCCTCGCCTTGAATTGCTGCTCACTGAGATGAAAGCGCGGCGTGATGAATTCTTCAGCACGCATGATCCATCCGCCTTTACCTCCGTCCCGACGTCGCGCGAATTTGCGCGACGCAGGCCGCTGATCCGCAATATCCAAATAATAATTGCGCCGCGCGATTCCATAGGCATCCGTCAGATGCGACGGTGCCGCCGCCATAGCAGCGGACGCGGCCCGCACAGTCTGTGGTCCAATCACGCCATCCACCGTTACGATCTGGTCCATTTGTTTCAACAGCCGCTGGAGGATCTTCACTGCATTCGCCCCGGCATTCACATACATGTCAAAGACTGACGCATGCAGCGCCTCGGGTAACTGTGCGATCCTGGGCCGTAGGAAATAATGATCGACAAAGATTTGAACTGCCTGCGCCCGCGTCAAACTGCGCACGTCAGCTTCGGTCACCCGGCCGTCCCCGGTCAGATCTAAGCCAAGGCTTTGCATCGTGTGGATTGTCACACCAAAATTCGTTGCCCCCCCCGGATCATCTGGGTCATTCACAAAGCCCCCCTCACGGGCAACAATTTCTTCGGCGATCTGACGAATGCTTATGGTGGTGCGCGACAACGGTCGTCTCCTGCTCGATTGAACCTAGGAGCAGAAAGTCTGCCAAATCAGTTAATACCACCTCACACCACCGCTCGGTCTCTCACGCCAAACACAACTTGAACGCAGATCCAAACAGAAGCTCCAAACAGAAACGCGCGCCCCAGCAAAGGGACGCGCGTGACACATACCATGGTCGGAACCCTGGCTATTGGTGGAAAAATTATTCCCAGAAGGCCTCGTCAACGTCCTTCATGTTTTCCAGCTGCTCTTCGCTGAACCCAACGACGAGCGAAATGCTTGCATCATCGACCGGCACGAGTTTCACGCTGTCCATTTCTAGGAAAACATGTTTGTCGCCAAGCCCAAGGAAGCCGCCGATTTCGGCAACAACGCCTTGAATTTTGCCGTCGGAAGAAAGCACGATGTCTTCGATTTCGCCGATCTTGTCCCAATCTTCACCCACGCTGTCGTAGGTGACGGTCTGGAATTCGGCAACGCCGTCCTGGGAGTTGGCGGAATAGATCGTTCCACCAAGAATATCGCGTGCGCGGATCATGTTGGTGTCATTTTCCGTCATGCCGTCAACAGCACTGGCCGTGGACGTCGCCGCGTCATCGATAGCGCGGGCCGCGTCGTCGGCAGCATTCTGTGTCGCAACAGCTGCGTTCTCTGCAGCATTTTCGGTCGCTTGGGCGGCGTTTTCACCAGCATTCTCGAGGTTCTCGCCTGCGTTCTCCAGGTTCTGCTCCATTTTGGCGCCATTGGAGTGGCTTTCCGCATATGCGGTACCTGCAGCCAGGGTCAGGGCAAGAGCGGTAGTTGTGATCAGACGTGTCATTTTCGTTCCTTTGCAAACTGCTTCAAAGTTGTGCAAAGGAAACCAACATCCCCGATTTCCGTTCCCGAGATATCGCATTTTTATTTCGAAAATCGCAGGGAACTTCCAGCCGTTCTGACGCGTTCGCAAACCCCAGAAACGCCTGGAGATATCAGCGATATAGCCTTACGTATTCAACCAGTTGCCGGGTCGACCCATCCTTTCCTTCGGATGACACCTCGCCAGTCACGACCGGCCCAAGTGAGGTCGCAAGCTCCTTGCCCAACTCCACGCCCCACTGGTCATAGGAATTGATGCCCAGAATGACGCCCTCGACAAAAACACGGTGTTCGTAAAGAGCTATGATCCGCCCTAACAGCTCTGGCGTTAGCTGAGGATAGACAAGCGTGGTGGACGGACGATCACCGGGGAATACCCGATGCGCCGCCTGCCGTTCCAACTCATCGCCTTCCAACCCCTTGGCACGCATCAAATCACGCGCCTCCTCAAACGAACGACCGCGCATCAGCGCCTCGGACTGGGCCAGACAATTGGCCACAAGCAGATCCTGATGCTGGCGAAGATCCTCTTCGTGGCCCGCCGCACCAACCAGAAATTCACAAGGCACGGTACGGGTGCCCTGGTGGATCAACTGGTAAAACGCGTGTTGCCCGTTGGTGCCCGGTTCGCCCCAGACGACCGGGCCCGAATTGACCTTCAGGGCTTTGCCATCCATCGACACGCCCTTGCCATTGCTCTCCATCTCCAGCTGCTGGAGATAGGCCGGCAGGCGCGACAAACGGTTATCATAGGGCAGCACCGCGCGTGTCGCGTGGCCCAGAACCTGATTGTGGAACATCCCGACCAAGGCCAACAACACCGGCATATTCTCATGCAATGGTGCTGCACAGAAATGACGGTCCATCTCTTGTGCGCCACGCAGGAAAGCCTTGAAGGCATCTGCGCCAATGGCAACCATCAGGGACAGCCCGATCGGCCCCCAAACGGAATAGCGTCCGCCGACCCAATCCTCAAACCCCAGTACCCTGTCGCCCGGAATGCCCCATTCCGCGGCCTTTTTGGCGTTGCTTGAAAGCGCTACGAACCGACCCGCATCTGATACGCCATGATGCGCAAGCCAGGCCTTGGCAGTGCCTGCGTTTGTCATCGTCTCGATTGTTGTGAAGGTCTTTGATGCGACGATAAAGGCGGTCGTTGACGGATCGCACTGGCGCAGCACGTCCGAAATATCGGCTCCATCGACATTGGAAACAAAATGGCAGCGCGGTCCGTCATGATAGGGTGACAACGCGATCGTCGCCATCTTCGGGCCCAAATCCGACCCGCCGATGCCGATGTTCACGACGTCCGTAATGTCCGAATTTCGGATGTCATTTGCCACGGCCGTCATCCGCTTTAGGCCGTCGAACACCCCGGGCATGACGTCCTGACCATCGACCAGCACCGGTTCGCCATCAAGATTGCGCAGCGCGGTGTGAAGGACCGCACGGCCCTCGGTCTCGTTGATCTTGGCACCTGAAAACATCTCGTCTCGGCGCGTCTCGACGCCGGTATTCTGAGCGATTTTCAGCAGTGCGGCCAGAATTTGATCATCGAGCTGCGTCTTGGAATAGTCGAACAGCATCCCCAGCGCACTCAAGCTGAATTCGCCCGCGCGGTTGGCATTCTCGAACAGATCCAGGATTCGGCGGTTCCCGATCCTGTCTGCCAGTAGCTTTACGTCGTCCCACATGTGGTCACTCCGCCCAATGTACTATTGCGCCGTCCAGAACCGCCCCGATGGGTGCCTCAAGCGGTGTCAAGATTTTGGATCGTTCCAAAGCATCGCGTTTCTCTTGCCCGTAGATCAACACATGCTTGCGCATCGCTCCGTTGAGCACTTCGGCGGAAAGAGTGACCCTCGGCTCTGGTGCGCCGGGCGCGCGCATCGGAAGCAGCAGCGGCGCGCCGGGGGCCAGCGCCTGAACGAGCAGATCAGCCCCGGGAAAGATTGAGGCAGTGTGCATATCCGCCCCCATGCCCAACAACACGACATCCAGAGGAAGACTGGGTCGAAGCATTTCGGCAAGTTCGTCGATACGTTCTTCCGGCTCCTTGCAGGGTAGATACATTGGCAGCAATTGGGCGGCTGCCGCCTTTTCCACCAGCAGCCGCTCCCGTAGCAACCGGGTATTGGACCGCGCGCTATCGTCGGGTACCCATCGTTCGTCGGTCAGCAGCACATCGACTCGTGACCAGGCTATATCTACAGCGCAGAGGTCATCGAATACAGGTCCCGGGGATGTGCCGCCGGGCACGGCAAAGGCCACACGATCACCCTGGGCCAATGCTGCGCGCAGGTCACCAGCCAGTTGATTGGCCAGATCCATGGCCAGGATTTCCCTGTCCGGATATTCCAGCAGAGTAAAACTCATCCCTTTAGCTCCCGCCAACGCCGCCCGTCCCGATGCATCAGCATCAGCGAATCTTCAGGACCCGAGCCACCCTGATCATATGGTTTCGGTACATCGCTGCGCGCGGTCCAGCCGGCGATGATCGGATCGGTCCATGCCCAGGCGGCCTCGACTTCGTCACCGCGCATGAACAAGGTCTGGTTGCCCCGGATCACATCCATGATCAGTCTCTCATAAGCCTCTGTCGCCTGCTCGGCCTCCGGTCCCAGCGCATCGGCAAAAGTCATGTCCAGCGGCACATCCACAAGACGCATGCCGCCCGGCCCCGGTTCTTTGATCGTCACGTCCAGGGTCATGCCCTCATTCGGCTGCAATCGGATTGCTAGAACGTTCCTATGGCGACCCGCGTCAGCGCCGAATATCGAATGCGGTGCGTCCTTGAACACCACCACAATTTCGGATGTGCGCGCCTTCAGCTTTTTCCCGGTACGCAAATAGAACGGCGTGCCAGCCCACCGCCAGTTCGAAATATGCAGCTTCAGCGCCAGGAAACTCTCGGTGAAGGAACGTGGGTTTTCCACATCCTGCCGATATCCTGGCGCATCCTTGGATTTGTCATACTGGCCGCGAACGATATGGTATGGCTCGACTGGCTCCAGTGCGCGAATAACTTTGAGTTTTTCGTCGCGCACCGCGTCAGGTTCAAATTTGGCCGGCGGCTCCATGGCGATAAGGCACAGCAACTGCATAAGGTGGTTCTGCACCATATCCCGCATCGCGCCCGAAGCGTCGTAATAGCTTCCGCGACCGCCCACGCCGACGGTCTCGGCAACGGTGATCTGGATGTGATCCACATATTGCGCATTCCATAAGGGTTCGAAAAGAACGTTCCCAAAGCGAACGGCCATCAGGTTCTGGACGGTCTCCTTGCCCAGATAGTGATCAATCCGGTAAATTTGATGCTCGTCGAAATGCTTGGCGAGCGTGGCGTTTAGCTCCCTGGCTGAATCCAAGTCCTTGCCAAAGGGTTTTTCGACCACAATCCGGCTTTCATCCCCTGCAAGGCCGTGCAGATGCAACCTCTCCGCGATATCTCCGAACAGCGACGGCGCAACCGAAAAGTAAAATGCGTGTACCAGATCCTCCCGCACTTTGCTCTTGAGTTCTTCCCAGCCTGCTTCACCCTTGGCATCAATGGCGACATAACACACCCGTTCGAGAAAGCCTTCAACCTGGGCAGCGTCCTCAGATAGCGGCCCGGCGAATTCGTGGATCGCCTCAGCGACGAATTCGCGATAACCGCTATCATCCATCTCGGACCGTGCAGCACCCACTATCTGTGCTTCGGGCGGCATCTGCCCGGCACAGAAGCGACGGAACAGGCCAGGAAGAATCTTGCGCCGGGCCAGATCGCCGGTGCCACCAAAAATAACGAGGTCGAAAGAATCGACCGGAATTACACGCGAAACCATGACAGGTTTGCTCCGTTCTTGTCTCTTGAGCGCCACGGGTATCTAGGGTGAACAGCTCGTGCGTTAGCGCTAACTTGATATGTTTACCGCAGCTTTTTCTGAAAGTCTAACATTCACTGCAGCCACTACAATGCCCTCTGAAGGAGCGACTGAACAGGACCTTAAGACAGCGAAGGCACAAAGCATTCGCATACAACGTCAAAATCCAAGGCATTTTCCGCCAGCGACAGAATTTCACATCAATTAAACAGTCCGCGAGCCCGCGGTTATAAGCATGCCCCATCAGTTTCTTTTCCTATTTGTGCCCCTTTTTGTGACGCGTACAGTGCTGAGACGGGGCCTCCTAGATTGCCAATCCCCTTGAACGCCAGACAGTGCCATGCGACGAGGGTGATAAAAAATGGAGGCATGCATGGCACCCCGCAAAATAATCATCGACACTGATCCGGGTCAGGATGACGCAGTCGCCATACTTCTAGCGTTTGCTTCGCCTGAACAAATTGAAGTGCTGGGCATCACCGCCGTGGCAGGAAATGTGCCACTTACTTTGACGCAAAAAAATAGCCGGATCGTCTGTGAACTGGCTGGTAGGCCTGAAACCTTGGTTTTTGCCGGATGCGACACACCACTAAAACGCAAACTCGTCACAGCTGAACACGTGCACGGCAAGACTGGCTTGGACGGACCATCCCTGCCCGAACCCACCATGGCACTGCAGGACCAGCACGCCGTCGACTTCATAATCGAGACACTGCGCAGGAACGATCCAAAAACCGTCACGCTCTGCCCTCTTGGGCCGCTGACAAACATTGCGACCGCGCTTCAAAAAGCGCCGGACATCGCAGAGCGGATTCAAGAAATCGTCCTCATGGGCGGTGCCTATTTCGAGGTCGGAAATATAACTCCAGCAGCAGAATTCAACATTTACGTCGATCCCGACGCCGCAGCGCTGGTCTTTGCCTGCGGCGCACCAATCACCGTCATGCCGCTGGACGTGACCCATCACGCACTGGTCACCGCCAAGCGCAACGCTGCATTCCGTGCCCTGAACACGCCGGTCGGCGAAGCCGTCGCCCAGATGACCGAGTTCTTCGAACGGTTTGATCGGGAAAAATACGGCTCCGACGGCGCCCCGTTGCATGATCCCTGCGTGATTGCCTATCTGATTCAACCCGATCTTTTCACCGGTCGCCATATCAACGTCGAGATCGAGACTGTTTCCGACCTGACCCTTGGCATGACAGTCGCCGACTGGTGGAAGGTCTCGGGCCGTCAACCCAATGCGACGTTCATGGGTGGCATTGATTCAGAAAGATTTTTTGTCCTCCTGACCGAAAGACTGGGTCTGCTGTGAAATCTCTGCACCTTGCCACCACGGAAGATGCGCCGAAGCTGTTGCCCCTCGTGGCGGCGCTACACGTCGATCTGGGATTCAAGACGGATGCTGCGCATCAGGAACGTTCTATCTTGCCGTTGCTCGAGGGCTCTCCCCATGGCGCGAGTTGGCTAATCGGTCCTCGCCGTGCGCCAGTGGGTTACATCGTCGTCAGTTTCGGCTGGTCGATTGAATATGGCGGCATGGATGCCATCATTGACGAACTGTACATTCGCCCAGCTGTGCGCGGGCGTGGCATGGCGGGGGAGGCAATTAATGCGTTGGCACAGGCGTTGAAACAGAGCACGATCAAGGCGCTTCACCTTGAGGTGGATCGTTCCAACGAAGCCGCGACGAGCCTATACCAGCGCTGTGGTTTCAAGGCGCGCGACAGCTACATGTACATGTCCCGAAAGCTGTGATGCGACCCACTCTTGCGCCAGCAGACTTTACAGACTGGAACGATCTTCTTGGCCTTATCCATGCGAGTTTTGCTTACATGGACGGAAGGATCGACCCGCCGTCATCTGCACATGCGCTAACCCCCAAAACATTGCGGCAACGATCCAAAACGGAGCATCTTTACCTCGCGACTCCACCTCTCATCGGATGCGCGTTTTTTGCTGAACAGCCCGGTGCGCTGTATATTGGCAAACTTGCGATCGCCTCGGGCGCACAGGGCAAGGGCCTTGGCCGCGCTTTTATCGAACAGGCAGAAATTCTGGCACGCGGCCTTGGTCTGCCCCGTCTGCGCCTCGAAACCCGGATAGAACTGGTCGGAAATCACGCCGCCTTTGCCGCACTCGGATTTGTCCGTACGGCGGAACGGTCGCATCCCGGATATGATCGCATCACTTCGATAGTGATGGAAAAACCACTCTCGCAATCCGGCTCTGCATGATTATCTATCAGTCATGACTATACACATCCCCTTTGACAACAGCTACGCCGCCCTTCCCGAAGGGTTCTATTCACGCACGCTGCCGACTCCGGTGGCGGCCCCATCATTGATCGCGGTGAACCGCGAGCTGGCGGCAATCCTGAAGATTGACCTGCCAAAAGACGACACCGAACTTGCACGGACTTTTTCCGGGAATGTCGTTCCAGAGGGAGCCGCGCCGCTGGCTCAGCTCTATGCCGGGCATCAGTTCGGACAGTTCAACCCGCAACTGGGTGACGGTCGCGCCATCCTGCTGGGCGAAACCATCGGGCAGGACGGCGTACGCCGTGACATCCAGCTCAAAGGCTCTGGCCCTACTCCCTATTCGCGCCGGGGCGATGGCCGTGCCTGGCTGGGGCCGGTCCTGCGGGAATATGTTGTCTCTGAGGCGATGCACGCCCTTGGTGTGCCGACCACCCGCGCCCTGGCTGCCGTGCGCACAGGCGAAGATGTCATCCGCGAAACCATGCTGCCCGGTGCCGTACTGACGCGTGTTGCGGCCAGTCATATCCGCGTCGGAACGTTCCAGATTTTTGCCGCCCGCCGCGACGGTGCCGCATTGGAACAGCTTTACGATTACACCGTCCAGCGACATTATCCAGACGCCACTGATCCGGGCGATCTGCTGCAAAAGGTCATTGATCGTCAGGCGACGCTGGTTGCACACTGGCTTAGCCTTGGGTTCATCCATGGCGTGATGAACACAGACAACTGCACGCTTTCGGGCGAGACGATCGACTATGGCCCCTGCGCTTTCATGGACGCCTACGACCCGCAGACCGTATTTTCATCGATAGACCGGTTCGGGCGTTACGGATATACGTCGCAGGCAGACATGATCGTCTGGAACATGGCGCAGCTTGCCACTGCGCTCCTCCCGCTGATGCCCGATCCAGAGGCGGCAGTAGAGCAGTTCACGGAACAGGTTCATGCCATGCCTGCCCTGATCCAATCGGAGTACGAGCGTCGCTTCGCCGCCAAGATCGGCATTTCGGATCCGCGCCCCGGGGACAAGGAGCTGGTCACCGACCTTTTGACCCGGATGCACGCCAATAGCGCAGATTTCACCAACACGTTCCGGGCCCTGTCTGATGGAACGGCGCGGGATCAGTTCACCGACCCCGCCGCTTTTGATGCCTGGGCCACCGGCTGGAAAAGCCGCCTTGGCGACGAACCCGACCCGCAGGCGCTTATGCGGCGCACCAACCCTGCGGTAATCCCGCGCAACCACCGCATGGAACAGATGATCGCCGCCGCCGTTGCCGGGGATGACGCCCCGTTCCACCGCCTGAATGCGGTTCTGGCGCACCCCTTCGCCGACAACCCCGAGGCCGAAGATTTGCGCCGTCCTCCGACCCCGTCCGAAGTGGTTCCGGCGACATTCTGCGGGACGTGAACCGCTTTTACCCAACCGCGGTCGGCACCTGGTTTAATTGACCCTTGGCGATCAAAGCGTTGGCGTAACCAACTCCCGTGCTGCATTGTTGGCCGAAAGACTGCTTGCCCGAGGACCAAATGAACCCGATTTTTGCCTTGGACATCTCGCCCGACGGGCGGTCAACGCCTACATCTGATCTATCCTCGCCCGTGACCAATGGTTACCGATGGGTGCACTGCGATCTGAGCGATCCCGGTCTGCCCGCGTGGCTCGCGGCTCAGGTGCCTGGACGCGCCAAAGACGCCTTGCTGGAGGCCGAAACCCGTCCGCGTGCCTTTGCCCATGATGGCGGTCTCATCGTCATCCTGCGTGGGCTCAACCTCAACGTCGGGGAAGACCGTGATGATATGGTCTCCCTGAGGGGCTGGTTTTCCGAACGGTTGATCGTGACCACCCGGATCCGCCGCATCTTTGCCGCCGAGGATCTGCGCCGAAAAATCGAGGCTAACCATGCGCCGCCCACGCCTGCGGCCTTTCTTGTCTCGCTGGCCGAGAACCTGACCGACCGGATCGAGGAGAATGGTGTCGCACTCGAAGACCGGCTCGACGATCTTGAGGAAATACTGTTCCTTGATGATCGGGCCCCGGAGTCCGAAAGTATCCCCGAGTTGCGCCGCGCCACAATCCGTCTGGGCCGCTTTCTTAACCCACAGGCCGCGGCACTGCACGCCCTTCTGGACACCCGTCTGCCACTGATTGACGCCGCCATGCGCGAGAATCTGGGCGAGATTGCCAACGGCGCACAGCGTGCAGTCGAAGAGTTGAACGCCGTGCGCGACCGCCTGACCGTCCTGACCGACCATCTGGAATCGCGACAGAACGTGCGCCTGGCGAAAAATTCCTACGCGCTATCGGTGGTGGCGGCGGTGTTTTTGCCGATGGGGTTCCTGACCGGATTGTTCGGCGTCAACGTGGCGGGTATGCCGGGCACGGACATGCCGCATGCCTTTGCCGTGTTGTCCCTTGGCACTGTGGCGATGGGTTTGCTGGTCTGGCTGATCCTGCGATTTTTGCGGCTCTTCTAAAGGGGGCCGGTTTTCCCTGTCACAGGGTCACATTTGTGGCATGCTGCCCGACAAAAGGATAATTATTCTAGGGAGGAATAAACGCATGGGACTGATGGGAACACTGGCCAAGGTGGCAATCGGATACGCGGCGGCCCGCGGCGTCGACAAGATGGCGGGCGGTCAGGGCCTTGGCGGGCTCCTTGGCGGCGGAGCCCAGATCAAGGGCGCGCATCCGGCCAGCAGCGCACAGGCACAGATGGGCGACATGCTTTCTGGCAAGGCGCCACAGGGCGGTGGCACCATGCAGGGCATGATCGACAAGATGACCGAGGTTGGCATCGACATGTCGGCCTTTACGGGCGCAACCGGCGGGGCAAATCCCATGGCTGCGATGATGGACCAGTTGAAGAAGGGCGGCTTTGATCTTTCTTCCCTCATGGGCGGCGGAAACAGCGGCGGTTCGACCGACAAAGGTCCCCTGCTTTCGTCAGCAGCGCAGGGTGGCGCAGGCCTGGCAGGTATACTTGCCGCGGCTGGTGGCGCCGCCGCAATGCAGGGGAAAGGGGTCGCCGGTCTGCTTGATCAGTTCAATGCCTCCGAATCCGCGCCTGACTCCGAGAAAAGCGCCGGCTTGATGCTGCGCGCGATGATCCAGGCTGCCAAGGCGGATGGAGCCATCGACAAGGCCGAAAAGGCCAAGATCCTTGAAACCGTGGGCGAGGATGCCGATCCCGCCGATATAGCCTTTGTCAAAGCCGAACTTGCCGCGCCCGTGGACGTCAAAAAGCTGGCCGCAGACACACCCGAGGCACAGCGAATGCAGGTCTATTCAGCGTCGCTCATGACCATCCGGGTCGATACGCAGGATGAGGCTGAATATCTCGACAGCCTCGCTCAGGCTTTATCGCTGGATGAACCCACGGTGAACATGTTGCACATGCAGATGGGCGTTCAACCGCTATATAACTAGGCCTAATCCAAGCCTGCGCTCGGATTGGAGCCTTGGATTCTGCCCCGAACGCTTGGCGGGTGTAAAAATAGCAAAACGTAAATCCGGCAAGGGTCCGATGTTCCGGTCCTGTGCCGCGTCGCAAGCACGATCAAAGCGGCCTTGACCATGGCACGCGTTTGCGATCACACATCGCAGATGAAAGCTCACCCCCAATTCGGCCTCCTGCTCGCAACCTTTGGTGCACTGGTTCTTACGCCCGATGCTCTGTTCATGCGGATCTCCGGCATGGATGGGATGCAGATGCTGGGTTGGCGCGGTTTGTCCATGGGCAGCCTGTTCTTATTGGTCTGGCTGGCGACTTCGGCGCACAGACGCGTTGATCTGACCGTTCTCGCAAGTGGCACGGGACTGATCGTCGTCGCCTGCCAGTTCGTCAATGCAACGCTGTTTCCCACCGGAATTGCTTTGGCTCCGGTCTCGGTTGTGCTGGTCTCTGTTGCCACGGTGCCCGTCTGGTCCGCCGTTCTGGCGCGGGTGATCTATAGCGAACGCACCAGCCGCGCCACATGGATCACCATCGTCGCAGTGTTGATCGGTATCGCCATCGCAGTCAGCGGCAAGGGCGAAGCGGCGTTGAACACCTCGGCCTTTGTGGGCGCACTCTGCGGGTTGGGCGTGGCATTTACTCTGGCGATGAATTTCGTCACGCTACGCAATTCCGGGAACGTTCCGATCCTGCTTTGCATCGGATGCGGGGCCCTGATGGCAGGCATAAACGGGTTGATCTGGACTGGCCCGGAACGCATGCTGGACGGGACCGTCTGGGCCATTGCGCTCACAGGTGCCTTGATCCTGCCGGTGTCGTTCTTTGCGCTATCGCTTGCCTCGCGGTATACAGCGGCGGCAAACGTCAGCCTGCTGATGCTACTGGAAACGGTGATCGGACCGCTATGGGTCTGGATCTGCATCGGGGAAGTGCCAACCCCCAGAATGCTGATAGGCGGCGCGCTGGTACTGACCAGCCTCGCCGCCTATCTTCTTGCCAATGACCACGCCGCCCGCAGACGGCTCAGTCAGATCGCCTGATCAGGCCGCTTTCGCAGCCGACCTGTTGCCCGCAGGCCGCCGACGACGACCGTTGCTGCCGGGCTTGGAACCGCCGGGCTTGCCGCCGCCACCGCCGCCATTGCCGCGACGCTGACCGCCATTGCTGCCGCCCCGTGCGGGCGTGTCCAGACCTTCCCAGGCGCGGCCCGAAGCGACTGGAATAGTCATCTTGAGCACTTTCTGGATGGCCTTCAACTCGCCGATCTCATCCGGTGCACAGAATGCAATTGCAGCACCTTCACGACCGGCGCGCGCCGTCCGCCCGATGCGGTGGACATAGTTTTCGGGCACATTGGGCAGCTCAAAATTATAGACGTGCCGTACCGCCGGAATATCCAGACCACGTGCAGCGACATCCGTCGCCACCAGAACCCGCACAGTTCCGTCGCGGAACGCCTTCAGCGCACGATCACGCTGCCCCTGGCTTTTGTTGCCATGGATCGACGCTGCTGCAAAGCCCGCCTTCTCAAGCGTCTTCATCAGTTTTTCAGAACCATGCTTGGTACGGCCAAAGACCAGCGCCAGCTCGTCCTTATGCTTGTCCAGCAACTCGATCAGCAGCTTGGTTTTTTCTGCCTTGGCGATGAAATGAACTGACTGCTCAATCTTGTCCGCGGCCTTACCCGGAGGAGAAACCTGCACCTTCTCGGGGTTGTTCAGATATTCGCGCGACAGATCTTCCATCAGCTTGGGCATTGTCGCCGAAAACAGCATGGTCTGACGCTTGGACGGCAGGTGCTTGGAAATCTGGCGCAGGGCGTGGATGAACCCCATGTCCAGCATCTGGTCGGCCTCGTCCAGCACCAGAAAGCTGCATTCGTTCAGCCGCACGGCGCGGCGTTCAATCAGGTCGATCAGACGACCTGGGGTCGCGACCAGCAGGTCGATGCCGCGTTCCAGGCGCTTGGCCTGCGCATTCAGCGATTGGCCCCCAACCACAACCGCAACCTTCAGCGGCGAACCAAGGGTCAGCTCTTTCAGGGTTTCAGCAATCTGGCTGGCAAGCTCACGGGTGGGCGCCAGCACAAGGCCGCGAACGGATTTGGGATCCGGACGGCCCAATCCCGAAATCTGCGCCACAAGCGGCAGGCCAAACGCCGCCGTTTTTCCGGTTCCGGTCTGGGCCAGGCCCATCACATCACGGCCTTCCATCGCAAATGGGATAGCACCGGCCTGGATCGGTGTCGGCTCGGTCAGGCCCATTTGGCTCAGACGAGTGACAAGCGACTTGGGCAGGCCCATTGTGGTAAAATCAGTCAAAACAGTTCCTTTCGGGCTGCGTGTATCGCAGCCGCACGACAGGCTGATGTGTCAGCCCATCGGGTGGAGAGGCACAGAACCGCCCTCAGACCGAATGTCCGATAGGCGTTGCACCCCATGCCCCACGCGTGATTTTGGAAGCAATCGCGGTCTCAGTGACCCTCGGCGCATGCTGCGCCGGTCATTCTGCTCACGCGGCAGAAGAGATCCGTTGACAGGCACATGGCGCCTAACCGGTGATAAGTCAAGGATGCATCCCTACGTAAACGCGCATTTCGGGTGTTGGCCTCCCTGCCCCGGATTGGCTAAAGCTTGTGAACCCGAGGCCGCGAGGATTCCATGACAGATACCATCACCAGCCGCTGCGAAGCCAAAGGCCTGCGCATGACCGAACAGCGCCGCACCATCGCGCAGGTGCTGGAAGAGGCGACCGACCATCCGGATGTGGAAGAGCTTTATGCTCGTGCCTCGGCGCGAGATGACCGGATTTCGATCGCCACGATCTACCGGACAGTGAAGCTGTTCGAAGAGGCCGGCATCCTGGATCGGTTGGAATTCGGCGATGGGCGCGCGCGCTATGAGGACGCAGAGCGCGACCACCATGACCATCTGATCGACATGCAATCGGGCGAGGTGATCGAATTCGTGGATCCCGAGATTGAGGCCCTTCAGGAAAAGATTGCCGCAAAGCTCGGTTATCGACTCAAGGGGCACCGGCTCGAACTTTATGGAGTCCCGCTCAAGAAGCCCTGAAGGTAGCAACCTGGCCGCATCGGCGACGCCAAAAATCTTCTAAAGATTTTTGCCAATTTTCTTTACAAGAAAATTGCACCAGTTCCCGATCCGTGCTGGCCAGGTGCCCCGGGCTGACTCCCTCGTTAGCGCTATCAGGTGCAGTTTACTTTTTACATCGCCCTGCTATACGCAGGGGAAACCGTTAACCTCAAAGAGACTGGGACCCATGAGCATCATCATCGACATCCACGCCCGTGAAATTCTCGACAGCCGCGGCAACCCCACGGTCGAGGTCGACGTAACCCTGGAGGACGGCACAATGGGCCGTGCCGCCGTACCCTCTGGCGCGTCCACCGGTGCATACGAGGCGAACGAGCGCCGCGACGGCGACACATCCCGCTATATGGGCAAAGGCGTACTAGAAGCCGTTGCTGCCGTGAACGGCGAGATCGCCGAAGAACTGCTGGGTATGGATGCCACCGAACAGGTCGCCATTGACCTGTCGATGATCGAACTCGACGGCACCGACAACAAATCCCGCCTTGGTGCCAATGCGATCCTGGGTGTCTCTCTTGCCACCGCCAAGGCTGCCGCCGAATTCAACGGTATGCCGCTCTTCCGCTATGTCGGTGGCACGTCCGCCCGTGTGCTGCCGGTTCCGATGATGAACATCATCAACGGTGGCGAACACGCCGATAACCCGATCGACATTCAGGAATTCATGATCATGCCGGTCGCCGCCGCGAACATCCGCGAAGCGGTGCGCATGGGCTCCGAAGTGTTCCACACGCTCAAGAAAGAGCTTTCAGCCAAGGGCCTCTCGACCGGTCTTGGCGACGAAGGCGGCTTTGCGCCCGATCTTGGTTCTACCCGTGACGCGCTTGATTTCATTCTGAAATCCATCGAAAAGGCCGGCTACACCCCGGGCGAGGACATCTGCCTCGCTCTCGACTGCGCCGCGACGGAATACTTCAAGGACGGCAAATACGAGATGAAGGGCGAAGGCAAATCGCTCACCTCGGATGAAAACGTGGCCTACCTCGCCCAGCTTTGTGCCGACTATCCGATCATCTCGATCGAGGATGGCATGTCGGAAGATGACTGGGACGGCTGGAAGGCCCTCACCGACGCTTTGGGCGACAAGATCCAGTTGGTTGGCGACGACCTGTTCGTGACCAACCCCAAGCGTCTGGCCATGGGCATCGAAAAGGGCTGCGCCAACTCCATGCTGGTCAAGGTCAACCAGATCGGCACGCTGACCGAAACCTTGAAGGCGGTCGAGATGGCCCACCGCGCGCGCATGACCAACGTCATGTCACACCGTTCCGGCGAAACCGAGGATGCGACCATTGCAGACCTCGCCGTGGCCACCAACTGCGGTCAGATCAAGACCGGCTCGCTGGCCCGCTCTGACCGGTTGGCAAAGTACAACCAGTTGATCCGGATCGAAGAAATTCTGGGCGAGACCGCTGAGTTCGCGGGTAATTCAATCCTGAAATGATAGTTTGGCGCGCGGGCTCGGATCCGCGCGCCACCTAATTCAAGATGTCGAACATCAAAATTCACACAGCCACATCCGCCAGTGACCTTGCCGCAGTGCGAGATCTGTGTTGGCGCTACCGTGCGCATCTGCTGGCCCATGAAGGTGCCATAGCCAGTCTCACCGAGACGTTTTACCCCGAGCCCGAGTACGCCGCGCTTCTTGCCCGTCTTGAACTGGCTCACGCAGAACCGGACGGCGCGCTGCTGATCGCGAAATCTGGCGATCAGGCGCTGGCCTGCGGCATGTACTATCGGTTCGACGCCTCATCCTGCGAGATCAAGCGCGTCTATGTGGATGAAGCCGCCCGTGGCATGGGGCTTGGCCGCGCCATGGTGCAGGAACTTTTGGAACGTTCCCGCACGGCTGGATACGCGACCGCAAGGCTCGACACGATGAAATCACTGCTGGGCGCGCGGGCGCTGTATGCCGCCATGGGATTTCGTGAAACCGGAGAATACTACGACGTGCCCGACATCGCCCGGGGGCATCTGTGCTATTTCGAGTACGATCTCACCGCCTGAGGTGAGGCCAAAGGGTCAACTACCTGCCCCGATGTCGTTTTCCTGATACACGCCCTGTTCCTTGAGTGCGTCAATGACCTCTTTTGGCATGTATGTTTCATCATGTTTTGCAAGTATTTCAGTGGCTTGAAATATTCCGTTAATGTAACTTCCGGTGCCGACCATACCTTGGTTCTCTTCGAACAGATCAGGTAGAACCCCGGCAAACACCACGGGGACAGACGCGCCGCCATCGGTAACGCTGAACCGAATTTCGTGCCCCTGACCGCGCTGCAGGGTCCCTTCCTCGACCAGCCCGCCGATGCGGAACACCTCTGTCGGGCGCGGCGGTTCCTCCATCACCTGGCTGGGTGAGCGAAAGAAGTTGATGCCGTCGCGCATCGCGTAACCGATCAGCCCAGTCGAGATGACGAGCGCGACGGCAGCAAGCGCCACAACCTGAATGCGGCGCTTCTTTTTCAGCGATTTCAATGCCATGAACGTCTCTCCTCACCCACAGACGCTGACCGGCTTCAGGGGAAACACGGGACCAGCATCAGTCCTGCTGTCTCATCCTCACCTAACATCAAATTCGCATTTTGCAATGCTTGACCCGAACTGCCCTTTGTCAGGTTGTCCAGCACCCCGACGACAGTGGCCCGCCCCGGGATCCGGTCACCGGTCACGCCGATGTGGACAAAGTTCGATCCGCGTACATGATGGGTCGAGGGCGTTTCGCCAAATGGCAGAACCTCGATGAACGGCTCGTCCGCATAGGCCTTTTGCAGCGTCGCACAGATCGCCTGCGGATCGCCCTTTACATAGGTGGTCGCAAGGATCCCGCGGTTCGCAGGCATCAGGTGCGGCGTGAACTGCACCTGCACCGGACGTCCCGCCAAAGCACTGAATTCCTGATCAAATTCGCCCTGATGCCGATGCGTTCCGCCAACCGCATAGGCGTTATATCCCTCGGACAGTTCCGCGTGCAGCAGGTTTTCCTTCAGGCTCCGCCCGGCGCCGGACACGGCACATTTCATGTCGAGGATGATCTCATCCAGGTCGATCACCGCCCCGGCCACCAGCGGGCGCAGGATGAACTGACCCGTCGCCGCGTTGCAGCCCGTCCCGGCCACGAGACGTGCCTTGGCAATATCCTCGCGGTAAAATTCCGTCAGGCCATAGACCGCTTCTTTCTGCATTTCGACGGCGCCGTGCGCGTTGCCATACCACTTGGTATAATCTGCAGGATCGCGCAGCCGGAAATCCGCACTCAGATCGACGATCTTCATCGTCTTGGGCAGTTCGCGGATCACTTCCTGACTGGTCTTGTGCGGCAGGGCGCAGAAACACAGATCGATCTGGGAAAAATCAATCTGCTCCCAGGTCACAAGATCGGGCAGGTCAAGATGACGCAGATGCGGAAAAACCTGTGCCATGCTCTGCCCGGCCTTGGAATTGGCAGCAAGGGCGGCGATCTCCATGTTCGGATGCGTGGCAATCAGGCGGATCAGTTCCGCGCCGGTATAGCCGCTGGCACCGATGATCGCGATCTTGTGGGTCATGTCGTCTCTCCGTGGGTGCGGGCGTCACGCACCGCTTTTGTAGGACTATGTACTGGATTGACGCGTGGGGTCAAAGGCTTGCCCTGTCGTCGCCATAGGTATCTGCAACGTAGGCGGGGCAAGATCTCTGATGCGTATGAGGGGAAACCCTGTCTCGGCCGTTGATCAAGCCTGCTCGAACACGATCTTTCGTCGCAGGAACTGTGTCGCCCGGTCCGACACCCTGCGCGGATCGCCCGTCGTCAGGAATTTCGATTCCATCCCTGCCCCCAGCATCGCCGGATGACGTTCCAGATAATCCGCCAACGAGTCAGCAACCAGATTTGCCTGGCTGTAAACGCTCACATCCGCCCCCAGAGCCTCCTGGAACACCTCCTGCATCAGGGGATAATGCGTGCAGCCCAGAATCGCGGCCTGAGGGTTAGGCATCTTGCGCATCAGGGCATCCACGTGGCTGCGTACCAGCGCCTCGGCGAGGATCATGTCGCCGTCTTCGATGGCATCGACCACGCCACCGCAGGCCTGCGCCTCTACATCGACGCCGATGGCACGGAAGGCCAGTTCCCGCTGGAACGCCCGACTGCGCACGGTCGCGGGCGTTGCGAACAGCGCCACATGTTTGACAGCCACTTCACGCGGGGGGGAATTGTCGCCCCACTGCCGTTCGGTCATGGCCTCGATCAGGGGCACGAAAACGCCAAGCACACGTTTGTCACGCGGGATCCAGCTTTCCTGCATCCGCCGCAATGCCGCGGCCGAGGCGGTGTTGCACGCCAGAATGACCAGATCGCAGCCCGCGGCCCAAAGCCGTTCAACTGCCGCGCATGTCAGTTCATAGATGTCATCGGCATCGCGCACGCCGTAAGGCGCGTTCTTGCTGTCAGCGAGGTAAACAAAGGGCACATCCGGCAGACGCCTGGACACCGCGTCCAGAACCGTGAGGCCACCCAGCCCCGAATCGAATACCCCAACCGCCATCACAAATTCCTCTGCTCGCAGGCTCTCAGGCCTTGATCTTGTGCCGTTCCTCGAACTCGAAACCATAGTCATACGAGGCGATTGGGCTTGGGCTAAGTTCATATGTGGCTTTTCGCAGGAAATCCATCATCGCGCGCGGGTCTTTCGCATGGACCTGCAACGCCTCGGCCGGAATTGGCCGCCCGATGACGACACGCACCGGTGTGTCGACGCGTTTGCGGAATTCCTTGATCAGAAGCCCCATGCGCAGCGTGCTGTGCACGTGGCTCGCCAGTTGGAACAACCGGCTGGTATGGCCGTCGAAATAGATCGGCACCACTGTCGCACCGCTTTTGGCCACCATCTTGGCGGTAAAGCTGCGCCAGCCGGGATCCATGGGTTGCGAAAACGGTTTCAGGGATGTTGATACCGTGCCACCGGGGAAAATGCCGACTGCGCCGCCATCCGCCAGATAGCGCAGCGCCTCTTTGCGGGTTTCGAGGTTCAGCGCCACGGCCTCTTTCGTCTCATCAAACGACACCGGCAGGATCACGCGTTCCAGATCCTCGGCCTTGCGAAAGATCCGGTGCGCCAGAATGCGAAAATCGCCGCGCACCACCGACAGGATGTGGCCCAACATCAGCCCGTCAAGGATACCGTAGGGATGGTTCGCAATGACGATCAGCGGTCCGGTTACGGGAATATCGGCCAGATCGCCGCCGATGACCTCAAGCTTGAGGCCGTAGCGGTCCACCATCACCTGCCAGAAATCGCGTCCTTCGGCCACCTCGCGTTCATAACCCCGGGCCCGCCTGATCAGGCTGATACGGCCGGTGGCATTTTCCATCAGCCGGATGAGGGCGCGGCCGCCCCGGGTGCTTGCTGAGAAGGAATAGCTGATGTCCCGGGCAATCTGGCGCGTCGCCTGCATTTTGACGAATCCTTGCGAAATCTGCGCCTGTCTAGCGCCGTTCGGATGTTCTCGCCAGACAGTGTAACAATTGCGTAAATCCTGTGTGACGGCTCATTCCGCTGCCTTTGCAACGGGCGTTCCGCCCGTGCGGATCAATGCCAGAAGCTCTTCGCGTCGCTTGGCGGCCTTTAACGCATTGGCCTGCTTTACCGGCCCGAACCCTTTGATCTGCAAGGGTAACTCAGCCAGCGCCACAATCGCGTCACGTGTTGCAGGTGTCAGCTTTGGCAGAACCTCGGCCATGTCCGTTTCGTATTCGCGGATCAAGGCACGCTCCATCCGACGTTCTTCTGTGCGCCCGAATGGGTCCAGCGGTGTTCCGCGCAGAAACTTCAGCCGACGGAGAATGGAAAAGCCGCGTAGCATCCCCTGCCCAAATGCCCTTTTCTGCGGGCGGCCGTCCGGGCCGATCTTGCTCAGCAGCGGCGGCGCTAGGTTGAAGGTCATCTTGAAGCCGTCCTCGAACTGCTCCGCCGCCTTCTGTTGGCTTTGCAAAAGCAAGCGGGCGACTTCGTATTCATCCTTGTGAGACAACAGCTTATGATAGCCTTTTGCCACGGCCTCTTTGAGCCGCGGATCATCGATTCCGTCCACCAGCCGCCGATAACGCTTCGCCAGTCGCTTACCCTGATATTCTAGTAGGTGGGCCGCACGATAGGCGATCTTTTCCTCAGGCGTCTTGGGCAAGGCCACCACTTTCGGCGCGCTCAGCCGCGCGGCGTCATCGCCATGCAGCGCGGCCCAGCGGCCGATCTCAAACGCGCGCAGGTTCTTTTCCACCGCTGCGCCGTTGAGTTCTATCGCGGCCACCAGCGCGGATTTGGACAGGGGCACGAGGCCACGCTGCCAGGCAGCGCCAAGGATCATCATGTTCGAGAATATGGAATCCCCCATCGTCGTCCGGGCGAGTTCCGAGGCGTCAAACATGATCAACCGGTCCTGTAGTTTTGCTTCAAGAGCGATCTGTAACCGGTCCAAAGGCAACGCAAATTCCGTATTTCTCGTGAATTCACCGGTGATGATTTCGTGACTGTTGACGACGCCGCCGGTCTGGCCGGTGCGCATCAGACCGAGCGTTTTTGCCCCGGCCGAAACCACGAGATCGCCGCCGATCAGCGCGTCGCACTCCCCCGTTGCGACCCGTATTGCACTGATATCAGAGGGCTTTTCGGCCAGACGGCAATGGATGTGCACGGCGCCGCCTTTTTGGGCGAGGCCGGCCATTTCCATCATGCCAGCGCCCTTGCCGTCGATCTGCGCCGCCTGTGCCAGCACCGCGCCGATGGTCACGACGCCGGTGCCGCCGACGCCGGTCACCACCACATTCCAGGTGCCGTCGATCACAGGCAGCACAGGTTCAGGCAGGTCCGGCAGTTGCAATTGCGTTGTGCCGCCCTTGCGCAATACCGCGCCTTCCAACGTCAAGAACGACGGGCAAAACCCTGACAAGCAAGAGAAATCCTTGTTACAGGAAGACTGATCAATGGCCCGCTTTCGGCCCAGCTCAGTTTCGACCGGGACGATGGAGACGCAGTTGGATTGCACCCCGCAATCGCCGCAGCCTTCGCAGACGTCGGTGTTGATGAACACCCGTTTGTCGGGGTCCGGGAACTGGCCGCGCTTGCGGCGACGCCGCTTTTCCGCAGCGCAGGTCTGGACGTAGATGATGGCCGAAACGCCCGTATGGTTTGCGTATGTATTCTGTATGGAAACCATATGGCTGCGCGTATGGGTTTCGACGCCTGTGGGGTAGTCCGACAGGTCAACATTCTCTTTCTCATCATAGACGACGGCGACGTTTTTGACCCCCATGGCCACCAGTTCGCGCGCGATCTGGGGCGCGGTCAGACCGCCGTCGTTCTTTTGCCCGCCGGTCATCGCCACGGCGTCATTATACAGGATCTTGTAGGTGATCGTCGTGCCCGCCAGCAGCGCCGCGCGGATCGCCTGGACGCCGGAGTGGTTGTAGGTGCCATCGCCAAGGTTCTGGAACACATGGCCGCGTGTGGAAAACGGTGCCTCTCCGATCCAGTTCGCGCCTTCACCACCCATATGAGTGAACCCGGTGGTTTCGCGGTCCATCCATTGCACCATATAGTGACAGCCGATGCCGGCATAGGCGCGCGACCCTTCGGGCACCTTTGTCGAGGTGTTGTGCGGACAGCCGGAACAGAAATACGGTAGCCGGGCCGCGATTTCGGTGGCGTTGTCGGCGCGGCGCGCACGGTCGAGCATATCCATGCCCGCCTTGACACGATCGGTGCCGCGCCCCTCTTCTATCAGGATCTCGCCCAGTTTTTCGGCAATCAGGATCGGGTCAAGCGCGCCGCGTGTCGGGAAGAGTTCCGGACCGTGCATCGAGCCCGCGCCGCCGCCCTTGTGCCAGCCATAGACACGGCGGCCACGGCGGTCGTTGAAGATCGCCTCCTTGATCTGCACCTCGATCAGCTTGCGCTTTTCTTCGACCACGACGATCAGGTCGAGCCCTTCGGCCCAGTCGTGAAAGCCCTGCATGTCCAGCGGAAAGGTCTGCCCGATCTTGTAGGTGGTGATGCCAAGGCGCTCGGCTTCATCCGCGTCGAGGCCCAGCAGCGACATGGCATGCACCAGATCAAGCCAGTTCTTGCCGGCCGCGACAAAGCCGATCCTGGCGCCGGGTTTGCCCCAGATGCGTTTGTCCATGCCGTTGATGCGGGAAAACGCCTCGGCGGCGAAGCGTTTGTGGTCGATCATCCGCGCCTCCTGGGCATGGGGCGTGTCGCCCAGACGGATGTTCAGGCCGCCCTCGGGCATGTCGAAGTCCGGCAGGAGCAGCTGCATCCGGTCGGGGCGGCCATCGACGACCGATGTCGCCTCGACCGTGTCCTTCATCGTCTTGAGGCCGACCCAGAGACCGGAAAACCGCGACAGCGCAAAAGCGTAGACACCATAGTCGAGGATTTCCTGCACGCCGGCCGGCGACACCACGGGCATATAGGCATCGACCATCGCCCATTCGGATTGATGCAGCACGGTCGAGGATTCGCCGGTATGGTCGTCGCCCATGGCCATGATCACGCCGCCATGTTTCGACGATCCGGCCATATTGGCGTGGCGCATCACATCGCCGGAACGATCCACACCGGGACCTTTGCCGTACCAGAGGCCAAACACGCCGTCATATTTGCCCTCGCCCCGCAGTTCGGCCTGTTGCGCGCCCCAGAGGGCGGTCGCGGCCAGATCCTCGTTCAGGCCTTCCTTGAACAGGACATCGGCGGCGGTCAGCCATTTGGCCGCGCGGTTCATCTGCATGTCGACCGCGCCAAGCGGTGATCCGCGATAGCCGGTCACATAGCCGGCGGTGTTCAGCCCCGCGGCACGATCGCGCGCCTTCTGGATCAGCATCAGGCGGACAAGCGCCTGTGTGCCGTTCAGCAGCACCTGATCCTTGGTAAGGTCAAAGCGGTCGTTCAGTGTGATTTGGTGGGTGCTCATCTAACGTCTCCCGTCGTTCAATGATCGTGCCTGCCTGTATTTTAGGTCACAAAAGCTGACCTGAATAGCCTTTTCTCCCAAGGTAACGAAATTTACATCACGTTAGCCTTAAAGGTGCAGCTGTTTCGTGTATTAGGATCTGAGCAACAGAAAGTTGATTACATGGACTGGGATAAACTCAGAATATTTCACGCAGTCGCCGACGCCGGCAGCCTGACCCATGCCGGCGACTCACTGCACCTGTCACAGTCCGCTGTTTCGCGTCAGATCAGATCGCTGGAAGAATCACTCAACACTACGTTGTTTCACCGTCATGCACGGGGCCTGATTCTGACCGAACAGGGTGAGCTGTTGTTCGATGCGACGTCTTCGATGCTCAAGCGGATCGATTCTGCCACCGCGCGGATCCGCGACAGCGAAGAAGAGGTGTTTGGCGAGTTGCGGGTGACCACGACCACCGGTTTCGGGTCTTTGTGGCTCGCCCCGCGGCTGCCCAAACTCTATGAGAAGTATCCCGACCTTAACATCGATCTGATGCTGGAAGAACGGGTTCTTGACCTGCCCATGCGAGAGGCCGATGTGGCAATCCGGATGAAGGAGCCGTCTCAGGCCGATCTGATCCGCAAACGGCTGATGCAGATCCGGATGCGGCTCTATGCTTCGCCCGAATATCTGGCGGAACATGGGACGCCCGAAACGCTTGAGGATATGGCCAAACACCGCCTGATCTGCCAGAACACGCGGTCCGCGCAGGTGATGGCCGGCCTGAGCCTTGTGCAGGAGCTGATGACCTACGACATCCGCTCGACCCTGACGGTGAACAACTATTTCGGCGTGTTGCAGGCTGTCATCTCGCATCTGGGGATCGGCGTGTTGCCTGACTATATCATCGAGGATTTCCCAAGCGCCGTGCGCGTGCTGCCCGATCTGGAATCCGGCGAAGTTCCGGTGTTTCTGGCCTACCCCGAAGAGCTGCGGCAGTCCAAACGGATCGCGGCGTTCCGCGACTTTGTGCAGGAAGAGATCTTTGCCCACCGCAAGCATCTCAAATCCATGGGGCAGGTTTGACACTGTGGTATGCACCACACGCATAACCGTAATGCTGCGCCTGCGACACGAATAGACTTGATCGTTCACAAGGCGGCTATTAATTCATCCTTATGTAGTTTGAAGCGCCCACCAGCGCATCATCTGCATACCTCCCTGTTGGACTTCGGCCGAGCTATTTAGCTCGGCCTTTTTTTTTGCCCATCGGCATGGCAGGCACGGGACGTTTTTCCGCAGGGAATCGTTAACCACCTGCCCCGAAAATCTGCCGCGACTTCCGAGGTGTGCGTCGGCAAATCGGTCCAGACCGCCCAGCCACAAAGCCACCCGCTACACCCGGTTTTTTGCGAGAAATTCATCCAGAGGCGGCCCGCAACTGCGCCGCTCCCTTTCCAAGCCTCTTCGGGTGTTTTAAAGAACCCGCAACCGCCAAGGGGGACTTCATGCAAGAACCGGCCATCACCGACGATCTGATCGCATCCCACGGGATCAACCCGGATGAGTATCAGCGCATTCTCGACATCATCGGGCGCACGCCGACCTTTACCGAGCTTGGTATCTTTTCGGCCATGTGGAACGAACATTGTTCCTACAAGTCCTCCAAGAAATGGCTGCGCACCCTGCCCACCACTGGCCCGCAGGTAATTTGCGGCCCCGGCGAAAATGCTGGTGTGGTCGATATCGGTGACGGTCAGGCCGTGGTCTTTAAGATGGAGTCGCACAACCACCCGTCCTACATCGAACCCTATCAGGGTGCGGCGACCGGCGTGGGCGGCATTCTGCGCGATGTTTTTACCATGGGCGCGCGGCCCGTGGCGGCGATGAATTCGCTGTCCTTTGGCGAACCGGCGCACCACAAGACCCGCCGCCTGGTGCATGGCGTGGTCGAAGGTGTCGGCGGTTACGGCAATGCCTTCGGCGTGCCCACCGTGGGTGGTGAAGTGCGTTTCCATTCGGCCTATAACGGCAACTGTCTGGTGAACGCATTCGCCGCCGGTCTGGCCGATACGGACAAGATTTTCTATTCCGCCGCCAGTGGCGTTGGCCGTCCGGTTGTTTATCTGGGTGCGAAGACGGGCCGTGACGGTGTGGGCGGGGCCACCATGGCGTCTGCCGAATTCGACGAGAGCATCGAAGAAAAACGCCCCACCGTTCAGGTTGGTGACCCCTTTACCGAAAAGTGCCTGATGGAGGCGACGCTGGAGCTGATGCAGACCGGCGCCGTGATTTCTATTCAGGACATGGGCGCGGCCGGCCTGACCTGTTCCGCCGTTGAAATGGGCGACAAGGGCGATCTGGGCGTGCGGCTTGACCTTGAAAAGGTGCCTTGCCGCGAAACTGCGATGACCGCGTATGAAATGATGCTGTCGGAATCGCAGGAACGCATGCTGATGGTTCTGGACCCCGCCAAAGAGGCCGAGGCCAAGGCGGTCTTTGACAAATGGGATCTGGATTTTGCCATCGTCGGCGAAACCATTGCCGAGGATCGTTTCCTTGTCATGCTGAATGGTGAGGTCATGGCCGACCTGCCGCTCAAGGCGCTGTCGGGCAATGCCCCGGAATATGACCGCCCGTGGGAGGAAACGCCCCCCGCCGAGCCGCTGGCGGACGTGCCGCAGATTGACGCCCTCGACGGGCTCAAGGCGCTGCTGGTCAGCCCGAACTACTGTGCCCGCGCCTGGGTTTATGAGCAATACGACAGTCAGGTCATGGCCGATACGGTCCGCATTCCGGGCTTTGGCGCGGGTGTGATCCGTGTGCATGGCACCGGCAAAAAGCTGGCGTTCACATCCGATGTGACGCCGCGCTACGTCAAGGCCAACCCAGAAGAGGGTGGCAAACAGGCCGTGGCCGAGGCGTTCCGCAACCTTTGCGCCGTTGGGGCCAAACCGCTGGCGACCACCGACAACCTAAACTTTGGCAACCCGGAAAAGCCCGCGATCATGGGTCAGTTCGTCTGCGCCCTGCGCGGCATCGGCGCGGCCTGCATCGCGCTGGATATGCCGATCGTGTCGGGCAATGTCTCGCTTTATAATGAAACCGACGGCGTTGGCATCCTGCCGACCCCGACGATTGGCGCTGTTGGCCTGATTGCCGACGGAGAAGAGCCGATCCTGGGCTATGCCCGCGATGGTCATGTCGCCATTCTGATCGGGGATACGGCAGGCCACTTGGGTCAGTCCGCCCTGCTGGCCGAGGTGTTTAACCGCGAAGACGGCGATGCGCCGCATGTCGATCTGGCCGCTGAGCGCCGCAACGGTGAATTCATCCGCGATAACCGCGATCTGATCCAGTCCTGCACGGACCTGTCGGACGGCGGGCTGGCGCTGGCCGCATTCGAGATGGCCGAGGCATCGGGCGTCGGCGTCATGCTGGAAATGGACGACACCCCGACGCTGTTCGGCGAAGATCAGGCGCGCTATCTGGTGGCCTGCACCTTTGACGAGGCCGAAGCGCTGATGAGCAAGGCCACGGCAGCGGGCGTGCCGATCATCGCGGTCGGCAAGTTTCACGGCGACACGGTGCGGATGGGCGGATCCGAGATGCCACTGGATGCACTCTCGGCGCTCTACCGTGGCAGCTTTGGCGCGATCTTCGGCTGAACACGCCCCCCCGGCCGGAACAGCGACACAAAACAAAACGCCCCCGGTACACTGTGCCGGGGGCGTTTTTGCATGCGTCTGGGTGATTGCCAAAGCTGAGTGCAGCCAGCACAGGCATAGTGCCCGGCCTGATCATCAACTTCGCAAGGGGTTGTAATAATGGTGCACCCGACTGGATTCGAACCAGTGGCCTCTGCCTTCGGAGGGCAGCGCTCTATCCAGCTGAGCTACGGGTGCCTAAGCGGCGTCATAGGGCAAACAGACGCCGCTCGCAATCGCAAAACTGACCGAATTGACTTAAGAAAACAGCTCGTGTGCCAGTTCAAGCGCATCGATCAGAACGTCGACCTCTTCAACCGTGTTATATAGGCCAAACGAGGCCCGGCAGGTTGCGTTGAGGCCAAGGTGATCCATCAGTGGACCGGTGCAATGCTGCCCTGCCCGCACGGCGACGCCCTTCTTGTCGAGGATGGTCGAGATGTCATGCGCATGGGCCGCGCCGTCCAGCGTGAAGGAAAAGATCGCGGCCTTGTCGGCGGTCGTGCCCTGCACCTGCAACCAGTTCAGCCCGTCCAGCCGGGTGCGCGCATAGTCGCGCAGGGTGCGTTCATGGGCGGCGATGTTGTCCATCCCCAGACCCATCATGTAATCCAGCGCAACGCCCAGACCGATGGTCTGCACAATGCCGGGTGTTCCGGCCTCGAACATCATTGGTGGATCGTTCCAGCTGACCTCGTCCTTGTGGACTTCGCGGATCATGTCGCCGCCGCCGATGAAGGGGCGCATTTCGGCCATGCGTTCCTTGCGGATATAGATCGCGCCGGACCCGGAGGGGCCGTAAAGCTTGTGACCGGTGATGGCATAGAAGTCGCAGCCGATGTCCTTGACGTTCACCGGCATGTGCACGGCGGCCTGAGAGCCATCCACCAGCACCGGCACGCCTTTGGCACGGGCGCCGTCGCAGATTGCCTTGACGTCGACCACGGTGCCCAGAACGTTGGACAGATGCGTGACCGCGACCAGTTTGGTCTTGGGGCCGATGGCGTCGATCACCGCCTGCGGGTCAAGGTATCCGGTGCTGTCCACGTCGACCCATTTCAGCACGACGCCCTGCCGTTCGCGCAGGAAATGCCAGGGCACGATATTGGCGTGGTGTTCCATCACCGACAGGACGATTTCATCGCCCGGCTGCATCCTTGGCATGGCCCAGCCGTAGGCGACTGTGTTGATGCCCATGGTCGTGCCGTTGTTCAGCACGATTTCATCTTCGTCCGGGACGCCCAGGAACCGCGCAATGACGCCACGGGTGGATTCGTATTTTTCGGTCGCGAGGTTTGACAGGAAATGCAGGCCCCGGTGGACGTTGGCATATTCCTCGGCATAGCCTTTGGTGATGGCGTCGATCACAACCTGCGGTTTCTGCGCCGAGGCCCCGTTGTCGAGATAGACCAGCGGCTTGCCGTTGACGCTGCGGCTCAGGATCGGAAAATCCCGGCGGATTTCTGTGACGTCATACATATCCGTTCAGTCCCATTGTCGTGGCCCCAATCAGGGACATAAAAAGAGCAAGGCCAAGCGCCGTGCCCGTCACCGCAAGGATCAGCACCAGCAGCGCGCGCAGCAGGTTGCCAAAGCCATGCGCCTCGTCGATGAAATGCACCAGCATCCAGACCCCCGCAACCGAGGCGGCGAGCACAAGAATTGCCGAAAACGCCATGCTGAGCGGCAAGAGTACCAGCATGGCAATCTGTACCAGCACGCGCAGCGCCTGCATCCAGATCAACAGGACGGCAATATCTTCGATCCGCCCCGCGCCGCCCAGCATCCTGCCAACCCAGGTCAGCGCCACAATCGTGATCGCCAGCGCGCCGCCAAGCAGAATCATGAAGAACAGCGGGCTGCTGAGCAGAGATTGCGACGCGCCCGAAGTGGGTGTCGCAAGAACCGTGAGCCCGAAAAGCAAGGCGTTCAGCACCACAACCAGTGCAAATGCCAGCAAGAGAGCCTCTTGGCCCAAGCGCAGGGAAATCAACTGCCGCGCCACGTCGCGCGGTGCCACGACACTGTTCCAGCTAAGCTGCAAGAACGCGGTCAGGTTCATGCCCCCACCGCCCCCTGCGGACGTTCGGCGGCCAAAAGGCTGCTGGCCCAGAACCACAGGAAGACCGCGCACCAGAGCAGCCCGACAAGGTTCAGACCCGCGCCGGGGCCGATGAAGCCTGCCACAAGGCCGTTCAGCAGCATCAGCGGGGTTGCCGCAAGAAGGCTCCAGAACAGGGCCAGACGCGCGCCGTACCAGTCGCCCTGCCCGCCAAAGACCTTGGCGATCAGATGGCTGAGCGCCGCGAGACCATATAACAGCAACGGCGCGATGAAGATCCAGCCGAACAAGGCGCCTGCCAGCAGGGAATTCAGTTCGACCTGTTCGAGATAGGCCTGACGCGACAGCGCGGGCCATTGCGACACAAAGACCAGCGCACAAGCCGCCATGAGGATCGCAAGCGCGCGATCCTCACGTTTGCCAAGCGACAGAAGCCGCCGCATGACAGCGCCCGGCCCCCTGTAGGTGGCCGCGATATCGCGTGTGACGGGCACGCTGTCAGCCGCGCCGACGAAGGAGCCAGCCTTCGATGCGGTCGTTGATTTCGTCCGCCAGATCCTGATCTTCGATCTCCATCACCGCTTCGGCAAGAAAGGCGATGGTCAAAAGGTCGGTTGCCGTGCCTTCGGGGATGCCGCGCGCGCGCATGTAGAACAGACCCTCTTCGTCGATCGCGCCCGAAGTCGAACCATGCGAACAGGCGACGTCATCGGCATAGATCTCAAGCTCGGGCTTGGCGAGGAACTGGCTGTCCCCATCCAGCAGAAGGCTTTGCGAGATCTGGTAGCCGTCGGTCTTTTGCGCGTCCTTCTTGACCAGGATCTTGCCCTGGAACACGCCGGTCGCACCGTTGCGCAGCACTTTCTTGAACACCTGACGGCTTTCGCAGTTCACCGCGTCGTGGGTGATGAAGATCGTGTCGTCATGGTGAAAATCGCCGTCCCCGACGCAGGCGCCGGCCACATGGGCAATGGCGTCATTGCCGGTCAGTTCGATGATGCAATCGTTGCGCGTCATCACGCCGTTGACCGTCAGGGTAAAGCTCTTGAACGCCGATTCCGTACCAAGCCGCGCAAAGATATGCGTGGCCGTGCGAATTTCGTGATCGCGACCCTGCGCGCGGACATGGTGGAAACGGGCGGTGTCGGCCACGTCGACTTCCATCACACCGTTGAACCGCGCAGACGCCGGGCCATTTTCCAGAACTGTCAGTTCAGCACCGGCGTCCAGCTTGATCACATGGTGAAGGATCGCGTCAGAAGTATCTGATTTACGGTGATAAATCAGGTTTACCGGCTTGCTGACCTTGCCCGTGACATGGATCAGCAGACCATCCGTCGCAAAGGCCGTGTTCAGCGTGGCGAGCGGGCGGTTCACCGGGGTCTGACCGTCGGTTTCCAGCTTGCCATAGAGATCGCGGGCCCAGTGGATATCGACCGTGCTTGTCGCGAGGCGTTCGATGGTGAGCCCCTCAAGGGTCAGATCATCGGAGGCATCGGCGTCGAACACACCATCGACAAAGACCACCTTAAGCCGGTCAACCGCACCGAAAAGCGGGGTGTCTTCGGCTTCGAACACTGCGGCCTTGGGCGTTTCCGCCTGGGTCAGCGTGTCGGGACGGGTGTATTTCCAATATTCGTCCCGCCGTGTCGGCAGGCCCATGATGCGCAGGCGCGCCAGTGCATCGGCACGCGCCACATCCGCCCAGCCACCCGATGGCAGGTCAAGCGAGGCAATACGCTCTTCCGTCAGATCCTGTTTTGTTTGCGGCAGGGCCATTACGCATCCTCCGCCAGAATGTCTGCATAACCGTTGTTTTCGACCTCAAGCGCCAGCTCGGGGCCGCCGGTCTTGATGATGCGACCATCGTACATGATGTGCACGACGTCCGGTTTGATGTGGTCCAGCAGGCGCTGGTAGTGCGTGATCACAAGGAAACCGCGACCCTCGGACCGCAGGGCGTTCACGCCATCGGCCACCAGCTTCATCGCATCGACGTCCAACCCCGAGTCTGTCTCGTCGAGGATGCACATCTTGGGCTCAAGCATCGCCATCTGCAGGATTTCGTTGCGCTTCTTCTCGCCGCCCGAAAAGCCGACGTTGACCGGGCGCTTCAGCATCTCGGCGTCGATCTTGAGATCCTTGGCCTTGGCGCGGATCACCTTGAGGAACTCGGTCGAGGACATTTCATCCTCGCCGCGCGCCTTGCGCTGAGCATTCACGGCGGTGCGCAGGAAGGTCATGTTGCCCACACCGGGGATTTCGACCGGGTACTGGAACGCCAGGAACAGGCCCGCTGCGGCGCGCTCTTCCGGTTCCATCTCAAGGATATCTTCGCCCAGCAGGGTGGCTTCGCCCTCGGTGACCTCATAGCCGTCACGGCCCGACAGGACATAGGACAGGGTCGACTTGCCCGAGCCGTTCGGACCCATGATCGCATGGACCTTACCGGCCTCGACCGTCAGGTTCACACCCTTGAGGATCTGCTTATCCTCGTCTTCAAGCTTCACGTGCAGGTTTTTGATTTCCAACATGTTTTCGTCCTTTTTCCGTCTCGTGGCGCGCGCGCCCGGGCGCGCCGTCTATTACATGATCCGCAGCGCAACAGCCTGCGGGGTGATTTTGATCCGCGCCTTACGGCGGGTATAAAGTGTTCTGCGGGCCATCAGTCGATCACAACGGCCGTGCCCGAAACCGAAACCATGAGCATGGTGTCGCCCACCACCTCATAGTCGAAGTCCACGCCGACAACCGCATTGGCACCATGGGCCGCGGCGCGCTGTTCCAGCTCGCGCATGGCCGTGTCACGGGCATCCTGCAGTTTCGATTCATAGGCACCGGACCGGCCGCCGACGATGTCGGTGATCGAGGCAAAGAAATCACGCACAAGGTTTGCGCCCATGATCGCCTCGCCCACCACGATGCCCTTGTAGGCGGTGATGCGGTGGCCTTCGATGCTGTTCGTGGTGGTCAGGATCATTTCGGCAATCCCAGATAGGTAAAGAACATCATGGCCGCCGTCGCCAACGCCGCCGCCACCACGGCGGTGAGCAGCACAGAGCCGCCCACCAGCATGCCGGACTGGCCCTTGCCCTTGCGGATGCTCAGGCCGATCAGGCAACCGATAAAGATGCCAACCCCGACACCCGCCGATTTCGCGAACAGGTAGCCAAGCAGGCTCATATCTTGCACCTTTTCAGATGGGCCTGCGCATAGACGCCCAGCAAACCCGTTCCAACCAACGTCAAAAGCAAGAGCGTTACCATGATCAATTCCCTACCCTGCCGGACCGGCGCTTAGCCGACCGACCCTTCGAGTGAGATCGCCACAAGCGCCTGTGCTTCCATCGCGAATTCCATCGGCAGCGCCTGAAGCACTTCCTTGGCAAAGCCGTTCACGATCAGCGCGACGGCCTCTTCTTCGCCCATGCCACGCTGGCGGCAATAGAACATCTGGTCGTCATCCACCTTGGAGGTGGTCGCCTCGTGTTCCACGCGCGAGGAATTGTTGCGCACCTCGATGTAGGGCACCGTATGCGCGCCGCACTTGTCCCCGATCAGCAGGCTGTCGCACTGGGTATAGTTGCGGCTGTCTTTTGCCTTGGGGTGCATCGAAACGAGCCCGCGATAGGTGTTCTGCGCCACGCCCGCGCTGATGCCCTTGGACACGATGCGCGACTTGGTGCGCTTGCCCAGATGGATCATCTTGGTGCCGGTATCGGCCTGCTGATGGTTGTTGGTGATGGCGATCGAATAGAATTCGCCTTGCGAGTCATCACCGCGCAGGATGCAGGACGGGTATTTCCACGTCACGGCAGACCCGGTTTCGACCTGAGTCCACATCACCTTGGCCCGGTCGCCCCGGCAATCGGCACGCTTGGTCACAAAGTTGTAGATGCCGCCCTTGCCGTTCTCATCTCCGGGGTACCAGTTCTGAACGGTGGAGTATTTCACCTCGGCGTCTTCTTCGATGATGATCTCGACCACGGCCGCGTGCAGCTGGCTGATGTCACGCATCGGCGCGGTGCAGCCCTCAAGGTAGCTGACATAGCTGCCCTTGTCGGCAATGATCAGCGTGCGTTCGAACTGACCGGTGTTTTCCGCGTTGATGCGGAAATAGGTCGACAGCTCCATCGGGCAGCGCACGCCCGGCGGGATGTAGACGAACGAGCCATCGGAAAACACGGCCGAATTCAACGTCGCATAAAAGTTGTCCTGCACCGGCACGACCGATCCGAGGTACTTTTTCACCAGTTCGGGATGTTCGCGGATCGCCTCGGAGATCGAACAGAAGATCACGCCGGCCTTCTGCAATTCCTTCTGGAAGGTGGTGCCGACGGAAACGGAATCGAACACCGCATCCACAGCGACCCGGCGCTCGGGTTCCTTGCCCTCAGCGGGCGATGCATCGGCACCTTCGACCCCGGCCAGAACCATCTGTTCCTTCAGCGGGATACCCAGCTTCTTGTAGGTTTCCAGCAGCTTGGGATCGACGTCATCCAGGGATTTGGGCTTTTCCGCCATGCTCTTGGGGCGGGCATAGTAGTACTGGTCCTGAAAATCGATCTCGGGATAGTCGACCATCGCCCAGTCGGGTTCCTTCATCTGCAGCCAGCGTTCATAGGCCGCCAGACGCCATTCGGTCATCCACTCGGGTTCGTCGTTGTTCTTCGAGATCAGCTTGACGATATCGGTGGTCAGGCCCTTGGGGGCATAATCCATCTCGATCTCGGTGTTCCAGCCGTACTTGTACTTGCCGCCGACCTGCTGAACCTTGTCGACCGTATCCTGGTCGACGCCTTCCTTGACGATAACACCGGTGTCCGGTGTCGGATTGTCCAAAGCTGCCATGTCAGACCCTCTTTCGTTTTTAATCACGCGGTTCGCGCGCGAATTTCGTTTTGGTCACGCGATCGGCGCGTGACTCTCATCTGTCTGGCGCAACCGCGCCTGTGTGCGTCACGCAATGCATGCGCGAAATCCCTCGTGTCACGCGGCACGCGCGCGAAACTTTTCATAGTGGCGCAGCCATACATCGGCAAAGCGCATCACGTCTTCTTCGGTCGTCTCCGGGCCAAGGCTTACGCGGATTGCACCGCTTGCCGTGGCGTCGTCGTATCCCATCGCCCGCAACACGCGGCTGGCGCGCACCTTGCCGCTGGAACAGGCGCTTCCGGCGCTGACGGCAAAGCCCGCCAGATCCATCTGCATCACCTGCGTCTCACCCTTCCAGCCCGGCACCGCCAGACAGCAGGTGTTCGGCAGACGCAGCGATTCATTCCCGACAAAAATAGTGTCTCCGGCCGCAGCCTCAATAACCTTTTCTAGAATATTTCTAAGTTCGGCAACCCCGTCCCAGACGCCGGCGTCCAGATCGCGTGCTGCTGCCGCTGCGGCAGCGCCAAATCCGGCGATGCCAATGACGTTTTCGGTGCCCGACCGACGCCCCATTTCCTGCCCGCCGCCACGAATCTGCGCCGACAGGTCGGTGCCACGCTTTACCACAAGCGCGCCGATTCCCTTGGGGCCGCCCAGCTTGTGCGCGGAAATCAGCGCCATCTGACAACCCGCCCAGTTGAAGGCAAAGGGCATCTTGCCAAAGACCTGCGTGGCATCGACCATGGCCAGCCCGTCGGGCAGATCCTGCACCACGCCGGTTTCGGAATTCGCCGCCTGCAACACGCAACGCCCGGGGTCGGCCACTGTCACGACACCGTTCCGGTCCACCGGCAGCACCGGGTCAACCCAGGCCACAACCGCGTCATGTTCGACATCCGCGCCCAGCAATCCACGCCCCGCACAGGCCAGCGCCGCCGCCTCGGTTGCGCCAGAGACAAAGATCACATCCGCGCCGTCCGCGCCAAAGGCCGCCGAGACCTGCGCCCGGGCCGCCTCGACCAGCGACTTGGCCGCGCGCCCTTCGGCATGCACCGACGACGGATTGCCTGCCACATCCATGGCGGCGATCATCGCCTCGCGCGCCTCGGTGCGCAAAGGCGCCGTCGCATTCCAGTCAAGATAGACCCGCTTCACTCAGCCGTTCCCTTCATCTGCCCAAAAATTTCCCAGAGAGCACGAGAGACAGCGTCCCCCGTGTCGCATCAGCGATCACGCCTCATCGACCACAGCAAACAGCGTTGGCACCGCAGGGCACGGCACCAGCGCATTTTCCACCACATCCGACAGCCGCGTCTGGTGCAGGAACACATAGACATGCGCCGACAGGCCCTGCCACAAACGGTTGCTCAGGGACTGCGCCTTGCTGCCCGACAATCCGCCCGAGGCACCGGCCCCCTGATGCATCGCATTCACCGTTTCATCCACTGCGGCCAGGATATCGACCACACGAATCTCTTGTGTCCTGCGCGCCAGCCGGTATCCGCCCCCCGGACCCCGCACAGAGGCCACCAGTTCCGCCCGCCGCAGTTTGACGAACAGCTGTTCGAGATACGGCAATGAGATATCCTGCCGCCGCGATATATCGCTCAACGTCACGAGGTCCCCCTCGGGTTGCAGCGCGATATCCACCAGCGCCGCCATCGCATAACGACCTTTTGTACTCAGCTTCATAAGCCCCCCCTTTTTCCATCCGGATTGCCGGATGACATGGTGCCCCCACCAATGCGACCGATTGACCTTGGACGCAACTGAGCCTATCTGCCTCAGATGCGCATCCCGGTGTAAACCGGATTTAGAACCGTTCTAAGGTGCTTGAGAGAATTCGTCAAGAATTCCCGCACTGTTAAGGAGCTTGCCCGCCCCATGCCCGAGGTCATCTTTCCTGGACCCGAAGGCCGCCTTGAAGGCCGCTATCACCCCCAAAAAGACCGCGACGCCCCGATCGCCATCGTGTTGCACCCGCATCCGCAGTTCGGCGGCACGATGAACAACAAGGTCGTCTACAACCTGCATTACGCCTTTTATAACATGGGCTTTACCGTGCTGCGGTTCAATTTCCGCGGCGTCGGGCGCAGCCAGGGCGAATATGATCAGGGCGTCGGCGAATTGTCCGACGCGGCATCGGCGCTGGATTACCTGCAGTCGATGAACAACAATTCCAAGCATTGCTGGGTCGCGGGCTTCTCGTTCGGGGCCTGGATCGGCATGCAGTTGCTCATGCGTCGGCCTGAAATCACCGGCTTTGTTTCGGTCAGCCCGCCCGCCAATATGTACGACTTTTCCTTCCTTGCGCCCTGCCCCGCCTCCGGCCTGATCATCAACGGGTTGAACGATCGCGTGGCACCGCCTGCCGATACCCGCACTCTGGTCGGCAAGCTCAAGGAACAAAAGGGAATCACCGTCACCCACGAACAGATCGAGGGCGCCGGGCATTTCTTTGAAGAGCCGCACATGGGTACGATGATCGGGACGGTCACAGATTACGTGAAACGTCGACTGACCGAATCGACGCGCTAAGCGCGGCTGTCTGTCAGAAAGGATGCGGATGATGTCTTCGGATCGCATTTCTGCCCAGATGGATTTTCTGACCACGGCTGACCAGCTTAAATCGGTCAGCCGTGCCACGACCCTTGCCGATGGTTCACGATCTGAAAATTCGGCGGAACACAGCTGGCACGTCGCGCTTTATGCGCTGGTGCTGGGTGAACATGCGCCAGAAGGTGTGAACACCGACCGGGTGATCCGGATGCTGCTTTTGCACGATCTGGTTGAAATCGATGCGGGCGACGCGCCGATCTTTGGCGAACATGACGCGGCCGCACTGGCCGAACAGGAATCCGCCGCCGCTGAGCGGCTCTTTGGTCTGCTGCCCGGCGATCAGGGGCGTGCCCTGCGCGCGCTCTGGGACGAGTTCGAGGGCAATGTCACCCCCGACGCGCAATTCGCAAAAGCGCTCGACCGGTTCCAGCCGCCGAACCAGAACCTCGCTTCAGGTGGCGGGTCGTGGATTTCCTATGACGTTCAGTACGACACGCTTGTGGCGCGGGTCGGTTCCAAGATTGCGCACGGGGCGCCCATGCTTTGGGATTGGCTGCAACCGCGCGTCGCGGCCTTTTTCGAACGGATGCGCTGACCCGTGGTTTAGCAGCGGGGGTCGGCGGCGCGCAGGCCACGTTGCGTGCCCCGGATGGCGACATAGCCGCGCGGCCCGGCGCCAACCACCATCATGTCAAAGCTTTGCGTAGCCAGTCCCGCCCCCGATCACCTGCCCGGGGCACGGCTGGCGCATCCCCCGGGTGGTTCAATCTGGGCCGGTTGAGGGCCGAGGGTTCAGGCGGTTTCCTGCAATTCGCGGAACGTGCGCCCATAGCCACCCGAGGCGACATAAGCCTGTTCGTTGCGCGTCAATCCACGCGACAGCGCCTCGCTGCGGGTCGGGAAGCGGCCGAACTGGCGGATGACCTCGCGATGCGCGCGGGCGTGCAGCAGGTTGTTGGCACCGGATTCGGGCATACGTTCGTTCATCAGGCGAATGCAGCGGTCCTGATCGCTCAGGTTTTCGGAATGCATCAGCGGCATGTAAAAGAACTGTCGCGCCGGTTCGTCGATCTTCATGTCCCAGCCACGCCCGATGGCCTGTTTCGCCACGGCCAGCGCCACGCGATCCGATGCAAAGCTTTCGCCCGAGCCGCGGAACATGTTGCGCGGAAACTGGTCCATGAGAATGGTATAGGCCAGCGAACCGCCGGGATAGGTCAGCCAGAAACCAAAGCGGCCTTCCATGGCGGCTTTCCATGTTTCTTCGAACCGGGTGCGTACAGTCGCATCTAGCTCCGGATCGCTCTTGTACCAGCCGCTCTCGCCAACCTCATCGAGCCAGAAAGTCAAAATCTCTTCGGGCGTCACTTTGGGCCTCCATCTTCATCAGTCTCTGCCAATGTCCATTTGACGTTACAATTGCAGAACTTTGATTGAACAGTAACTTTTCGTGTCAGAACGTCACAGACTCAGGGCTCAGGCTGCGGCATCCCGCGCCTCTTCCGCTGCCTCGGCCTGTTCGATTGCATATTCCTGCGCCACGGCCATCGCAACGGGCGAACCCGTGGGCGACAGCACCGCCATGGCGCTGGTGCCATCCATTGCCGGTGCCGGGCGGCGTGTCATGCGGTAAAGGGCATAGGCGGTCAGCGTCAGCATCAGCACCGCGATCAGGATGAAATAGCCCGCAGGTCCGACCTGCTGCATCGCCCAACCGGTGATCAGCGGGCCGGTGATCGCCCCCAGCCCGTTGATGAACAAAAGCCCGGCCGAAGCGCTTGCCATATCCTCGGTTGCGAGGAAGTCATTGGTATAGGCGGCGAGCAGCGAATAGAGCGGATTGGACGCCCCGCCGATCAGAAACGCCGCGCCGAGCAGGATGTAATAATTACCGGCCAGAACCACCGCCGCGCAGGCGGCAACGCCCCCAATGGCCGCGACAATCGTCACCAGATGACGGCGGTCCATACGGTCCGACATGTATCCCAGCGGATACTGCATCACCATCGCGCCGACGTAAAACGACGACACGAAAAGCGATATCTGCCCAAGGCTCAGCCCCGCCTCGGTCCCATAGACCGCTGACATGCCGAACTGCGCCGCGAAGACGCCGCCCAGCAGGAACATGCCGACACAGCCCAGCGGAGAGGTCTTGTATAGCTGCGCGAGGCTCATCCCCTTGGTCGTTTCGAACGACGGGGTCGGGCTGATCGACAGAAGGATCGGCGCAAAGGCGATCGAGACAAGCACCGAGGGGATCACAAACAGCAGAAAACCGCTGGGATCCGGGATCAGCAGCAGGCCCTGCGCGGCGATGATGCCGACAGTCTGAACAATCATGTAAAGCGACAGCGCCTGACCGCGGTTCTCGTTGGTGGCGGCATTGTTCAGCCAGCTTTCCGCCGTGACGTAGACGCCGCAGAAACAGAACCCGATGGCGACGCGGCCGATGGCCCAGACCCAGGGGTTTGGCCATGCCGGATAAAGGATGATCACGGCCGAAATGAACGACCCCAGCGCCGCAAAGACCCGCACATGCCCGACCCGGCGGATCATGGCGGGGGTCATGCGCGACGCGAACAAAAAGCCCGCGAAATAGGCCGACATGACGATGGACATCTGAAAGGCGGAAAACCCTTCGGCCCCGCCGCGAACGCCCAGAAGCGAACCCTGCAGACCATTGCCGAGCATCAGCAGCAGCATCCCCAGGAGCAACGCCCAGGAGCTTCTCAGAACTTGCAGCATGACGCTCTCCAATACCTATCGGCGGGTTATTCTGCGATCCTCTCGCATGCACCCGTTAAAATCCCGCTTGCCAACGACATTCCCGGGCCTCTTCACGCCTGATGCCCCCCGTGTCAATGACCCGTGGCGCCCGCCCCGCAAAGGCGGCGATGACACGCCGAAACCGCCCTAGCCGCGTTCGGGAAACAGCAGCGATGCATCGCCGTAGGAAAAGAACCGGTATTCCTGAGCGATGGCATGGGCATAGATCCTGCGGATGCGGTCCGCCCCCATCAGCGCCGAAACCAGCATCATCAAGGTCGATTTCGGCAGGTGAAAGTTGGTCATCAGCGCATCGGCCACCCGAAATTCGAACCCGGGATAGATAAAAATGTCCGTATCGCCCTGCCACGGACCAAAACCGTCGCGCGCCGCCGTTTCAATCAGGCGCAGCGCCGTGGTGCCCACGGGAATGATCCGCCCGCCTGTGGCCTTGGTCTCCATGATTTCCTGCGCGGCCTGTTCCGACACCTCGCCCCATTCCGAATGCATGCGGTGGGTGGTCACATCTTCGACCTTGACCGGTAGGAACGTTCCAGCGCCCACATGCAGTGTCACATGGCTGAACTTCACGCCATGCTGTTCCAGCGCCGCCAGCAGCGCGGCGTCGAAATGCAGTGACGCGGTGGGGGCGGCAACTGCCCCGGGATTGCGCGCCCAGACGGTTTGATAGTCGTCCTTGTCACGCTCATCCGCGGGGCGGCGCGCCGCGATATAGGGCGGCAGCGGCATCGCCCCGGCCTGCGCCAGTGCGGCGTCGAAATCATCCCCGGTAAGGTTGAACCGTAGCAGGCCCTGCCCATCATCACGCGCGACCAGAGTCGCTGATAACACGTCGGAAAAAGTGATCACCTCGCCGTCGCGCACCCGCTTGAGCGGCTTCAGCAGGGCCGCCCAGCAGCCGTCTGCGCGCGGTTCCAGCAATGTCACTTCGATGCGCGACTCGGTTTCGCCCTCGGGGCCAGCCCGCCGCCGCACGCCGGACAGCCGCGCCGGTATGACCCGCGTGTCATTCAGCACCAGCCGGTCGCCGGGGCGCAGCCAGCGGGTTATGTCGGTCACGACCGCATCGGTGATAACATCGCCGCTCGCCACCAGCAGACGGGCCGAGGACCGGGGGCTGGCGGGACGGGTGGCGATCAGCCGCTCGGGCAGATCGAAATCGAAATCCTGTAACTTCATCGTCGGGCCTGTCTGTCAGATCGGCTATTGCGTTGCCCGCACCTTGCCGGGCTCTGGTGGCGCACGGCGGAACAACTCGCGGAACATACCGGGGGTGAACACCGAAAGCGGGTTGACCGCAACCCTCGGCACTGTGGTTGTTCCCGTTATGTTGAAGTTGAACCCGATCAGACCTTCGCCCCTGCGGGTCAGCAGTGCGCCGATGCCGTTCAGGATATAGATCGGCGACACTACGCCCTGCATGTCCAGCGCCTTGGTGGCAAGGTTGTAGTACCCGTCCAGCGAAATCCCCATCGACGGCCCCGCCGCGCTGGAACTGCGCAGGATCAGCTGTTGCGGCGTCAGGCGGAAATCGGCGTTCACACCGGTGAAATAGATCCCGACGCCGTTCAGCTGATCAAGCAGCCCGACGATGCTGATGGCATCAAGGATCGAACCGATGACCGGCGCGTTCTGAAGCCGCACTTCCCGGATGTCCAGCAGGCCATCATAGCTTCCCGCCGCCCCCGGCACCGGGGTCAGGCGCAGGGTCATTGCACCGCCCTTGACCGTCTTGAGCAGCCCGGTCCCGGCCAGAACCTGACCCGCATTCGGCGCGGTGATCACAACGGCACTGCCCCCGGCCTGCGGCCTGATCTGCCCCGAAATCGGCGCCTTCTTGCCCGCCATGGCGGTGAAATCGCCCTGAAACCCACCCTGCGTGGTAAAGTCGCCCTTGATCCCGGTCAGTTCGATACCGCTTGTCACGATCACCTTGTCGAAGCTGACCGTGATCGGCCCGCCGGACCCGCCCGCACCGCCGCCGCCCATCCGCGCAGGCAGCGACCGCAGGTCCACCCTGCCGCCCGATACGGTGATGGCAGGTGTTGCATTGCGTCCGCGCGCGGTCAGTGTGACCGGCGCATCCAGCCAGCCGCCCGCCCGGACCCGCGAAAGAGCAATGCGGTTCAGCGATCGGTCGGCGTTCAGCACCACCTGCCCCTCGGTCCGCAGCCCCGGCGCGTCCAGCGCCAGACGGTCGACCCGTGGCACGTCGCCCAGCGTGCCTGCCACCTCGAAACTCCCTGTGCCCCGCTGCGACAGTTGCCAGCCGATCGCGGGCAGCGCCAGACCCAGACCGGACAGTTTTGAGGTCAGCCGGAATTCTGGCGCTTTGCCACGGGCAAGCTGCATGTCGAGCGTGCCCGGCCCCTGTCCGCTCAGCATCCCCTCCGGCAAGGCCACGCCAAAGGTACGCGCGGCATCGGCGCTCAGCGTGACCGTTCCCGCGACCGTGCTGGTGGCGCCGGGCACGCCCAGCGGTTGGGTCCAGCTGCCGTCAAAGGGCACCCCGTCGACCCGCGCCCGCCCCGCGATGCGCAACTGATCCGGCTGGACCGACACATCCAGCGCCTGCGCGCTGACGCTGCGGCCCGGCACCACATCATCGCTCGACACATCGCTCAGCTTGCCGTGAAAATCGAAATCCATGTCCGGCAGGCGCACGCCCTTGCGCAGCGGCAGTTCCAGAAACCCGGTGACATCGGCCATGCCATCGGCCAGCGTGACCGGCTTGCCGACGCGCCGCATCACCTTCAGCGGCTCCTGATCCAGGAAGGAAAGCGCCGCCGTGACTGCGCCCTGCGCCTTTACCTCAACCCGGCCCTGAGACGGTTTTATCCGCGTATCGGCAATGGCGAAACTGGTGCCCGAGACATCGACCGGTCCGCCCTCGGGCGGGGTGATCGTGCCCTGTTCCAGCATCACTGACAGGCGGTGATTGATCAGCGTGAACTGCCCGGAGCCACCCGTGACCGGCGGCAGGGTCCGCGCGAACAGCGACGTCGCCTCGTCAAACGCGAAATCAAGGTAGAGCGACGGCTTTTCGCCCCTTTCGCTGCGCAGCGCGAACTGTGCATCGCTGACCTGACCACTTTTGACATGTTCCAGAAACCATTTGCGCGCCTTTGGTGCCAGAACCGGCGGCCAGTATTCCGCGACCTCCTGCGGATTGGTTTGCGCCAACTGCCCGTCCAGCGACAGGTTCCAGCCTTCTTCGCCGGCCGCCAGCGATCCGCGCAGATAGATCGGTTCTTGCGTGGCCTCGACCCGCAGCCGCCCGACCGACAGGCGGAATGGCTCGAGCTCAAGCCGGAAATCCGTCTCGGCCCGCGCGACATGCACGGGGTCCGCAAACAGATTGCCGGGGTTGGCAACCAGCCGCGACAGGGTGAACTGCCCCAGCATGGCACTGGGCCAGCCGGTATCCAGCCCCTGAATCACCGCCGTGCCGTCGGCAGTCACCTGCCCGACTTCGCTGTCGACGGAAATCTCGTTGAAGCTTAGCGTCGCGGTCTCGGGCTCATAGCTGAAGTAGGTGCGCGCGCCGCTGAACGGGATCGGCTTTGTCCGGGTATTGGGCTGCAACGCGCCCGCGCCGATCTGAAGGGTCGCATTCAGCTCACCCAATGCGCCATCCGCGCCCATTGATCCGCGCAGCGCGCCCGAAATCGGCGCCTGCAACGCCCGCAGCCAGGCCAGCGCCGGGCTCTGGACCGCGATATCCTCGGAATGCAGATCGCTGAGGTTCAGCCCGAAGGACAGATCACGCCGCCCGATATCGCTGGCGGCGTTCACCTCAAGCGTCGCCGCCGTGTCACCGCGCCCCAGTACCGCCAGCCCGGCCGTCATCCGCACCCGACCGCCATCGCGCACCAGTTGCAGCCTGCCGCCATCGGCGGTCCAGCCGCGATGCGCGCGCTCATCATCCAGCCGCACGGTCAGTGCATCCACCTCGACCGACCGCAACCCGGCCAGCATAGGCCGCATCAGCGCATCATCCACCTGCCCGATCAGCGTGGGCAGATCCGGCATACCGCCATCGCTTTGCTGAAACGCCGGCCCCAGCGCCAGACCCAGCCGCCCCTGCAGGTCACGCCGCAGCGTGACAAAGACACCCGACACCCGCGCCTCGCGCATCTCGATCTTGCGCTGCAACAGCGCCCCGGGGCGGAACCCGGCGCTGACCTGGCTTAGTTCGACAATCGGCACGCCGGTCGCCGTGGCCACCCGCACATCCGACAGGATCACCTGCGCCAGCCCGTTGCGCTGCACCAACATGCCAACGGTGCCGAAACGGATCTGCAGATCGGGCACCGCCATGGCCAGCCGCGCCTCGATCCGGTTGTGCAGCCAGTCCGGCGCGGTCAGCGGCCGCCCGATGGCCGCCCAGATCGCCACGGCAGCAGTGGCCGTAAAAAACGTCAGCGACAGCAACAGCCACAGCCCCGCCTTTCGGCGGCGCCCCATACGGGATCGCGGCGGGTTCGGTGTTTCTGGCGCAGTCACTGGAAGCCTGATCCCATCGCGTTATACTGACCCTTGCGTGTATATCCGCGTTCTATGCCGAAACGCTGCAAATTCAAAATACTCCAAGGAAACTCCCGATGACCGACGCGCTGCAAACCGCCCCCGATTTCACCCTGCCCGCGACCGGCGGAGCCGAGGTGACACTCTCTGCCCTGCGCCCGTCGCCGGTGGTGCTGTTCTTCTATCCACGCGACGATACATCAGGCTGCACAAAAGAGAACGAGGCGTTTTCCGCCCTGTTGCCGGAATTCAACGGCCTCGGGGTCAAGGTCTTTGGCATCTCGAAGGACAGCATCGCGAGCCACGACAAGTTCATGGCCAAGAAGGCTCTGACCGTGCCACTGCTTTCGGACGAAAACTCGGACGTCTGCGAAAAGTTCAGTGTCTGGAAAGAAAAGTCCATGTATGGAAAGACCTTCATGGGGATCCAGCGCGCGACCTTTGTGATCGACGCGGACGGCACAATCGTCAAAAGCTGGCCCAAGGTGAAGGTCCCCGGCCATGCCGAGGAGGTTCTGGCTTACGTCAAGTCACTGTGATCCCTACCTTGACAAACCCCCAAACACCCCCGCCCGCGATGACGCTTTGTGACATGGCGGTTGAGGTTCTGACCACTGCCGACGGCCGTGCCAAGACCGCGCTGTCGCGCGCCCATGCCGCACGCTGGTTCGCCGCCCGCGCCGCTGGCACCCTGCCGCCGATCGGACAGGCCACGCCCCCGATGCAACCCGCCCGCCCGGATCAGCCAGAACTGCTCGACCCGCGCCAGATGCCGAAACGCAAACCCGGCAGCCCGCAGGGCCGGATCGCGCTGCTGCACGCGGTTGCGCATATCGAACTGAATGCGGTGGATTTGCATTGGGACATCATCGCGCGCTTTGCGCATATCCCGATGCCGCCCGGGTTCTATGACGACTGGGTCAAGGCGGCAGACGAAGAATCCAAGCATTTCAACCTGATGAGTGACTGCCTCGAGGCTGAAGGCAGCTTTTATGGGGCCCTCCCGGCCCACGCGGGCATGTGGCGCGCCGCCGAAGACACCGCCGAAGACCTGCACGCCCGCCTGGCCGTGGTGCCCATGGTGCTTGAGGCGCGCGGCCTGGACGTGACCCCCGGCATGATTGCACTGTTCCAAAAGGTCGGCGCAACGCAGGCGGTCGAGGCGCTGGAGACGATCTATGGCGAAGAGGTCGCTCATGTGGCCTATGGCTCCAAATGGTTCCACTTCCTGTGTGGGCGGGACAATGCAGACCCGAAACCGGTCTTTCACGATCTCGTGCGCAAGCACTTTCATGGCTTTCTCAAGCCTCCTTTCAACGAAGAAAAGCGCGCCGAAGCCGGGCTGCCGCCTGACTTCTACTGGCCCCTGACCGAGGGTGCCGCCGACTGACAACCCCTTCGTATCGGCGGATTTTTGCCACTTTGGCGCTTTTGCGCTGCCCGACGCGAATCACCGAGCCAAAATCGTTGCGAAAAAGTCACCAGACCGATAAGCCCCTTGGCAAGGCGCCGGACGGGGAACCGAGCGTCGGAACAGGGACGGCAAAAGGGGCAAAACTGGTGAGAACGCGTCTCGCGATTAGAACTCATGCGCTACTAGAGCGTTACTTTCCAGAACGTCGGCTTTTTCTGCGGTCGGATTCCGACACCAGATTTATCCGTCTGAAATCAGAAACACAGGCCGTTGTCTTTGCCGGTGGGTCGCTCGTCCTGGGTTGGACGATCATCGCCACGGCCATCCTGCTGATGGACAGCATCGGCGGCGGTAACTTCCGCGAACAGGCCAAGCGCGACCAGCAGACCTATCAGCAACGCCTCAACGACCTCAGCCATGAACGCGACGCCCGCGCCTCCGAAGCAGCCGCGGCACAAGACCGGTTCAACACCGCACTGGCGCAGGTTTCGATCATGCAGTCGCAACTGCTCGATTCCGAAACCCGCCGCAGCGAGATGGAAACCGGCATCGAGGTGGTTCAGGCCACCCTGCGCGACACCATGAAAAAGCGCGCCGAACTGACCGAACAGATGGAGGCCCTGCAGGCCGACGGAGCGTCCGAACTGGCCAGCGCCGGTACCGCGCAGACCGACAGCACGATGGATTTCCTTGCCGATGCGCTTGCCCGCACCGCTGCCGAACGGGATCAGGTCGTCGCCGATGCGCAGGACGCACTGGTACGCGCCGACGAAATGGCCTCCGAAATCCGCCAGATGGCAGATCAGAACGACACCATCTTCCGTCAGCTCGAAGAGGCGATGACCGTTTCGGTCAAGCCGCTGGACAAGATGTTCACCGCCGCAGGCATGGACCCCGACCGCATCCTCGATCAGGTGCGCCGCGGCTATTCCGGTCAGGGCGGACCGCTCACACCGCTGTCACTCTCGACCATGGGCAGCACCTCTTCGGCCGATACCCTGCGCGCCAATAATATCCTTGGCGAAATGGACCGGCTGAACCTTTATCGCATCGCCGCACAAAAGGCGCCCTTTGCCACGCCGCTCAAGGATGCGTTCCGCTTTACCTCGGGCTTTGGCCGTCGCTGGGGCCGGATGCACGCAGGCACCGATTTCGCCGCCCCCATGGGCACGCCGATCTATGCAACCGCCGATGGCGTCGTCACCCATGCCGGCTGGTCCTCCGGTTACGGTCGTCTGGTCAAGATCCAGCACGAATTCGGGATCGAGACACGCTATGCCCATCAATCGAAAATCCGCGTGAAGGTCGGCCAAAGGGTCTCGCGCGGGGATCGTATCGGTGATATGGGAAATTCAGGGCGCTCGACTGGCACGCATCTGCACTATGAGGTGCGCGTCGGTGGTGAAGCCGTCAATCCTATGATCTATATCAAGGCTGCAAACGATGTTTTCTAAAAGCAAGATCAATGAGCCCGGTCACAAGGCCGACGAAAGCGCAAAACCGGCAGCCCCCGAGATGCCTCGCCCCTCGCAGAGCGATTTCAAGCCCTCTGCCCCCAAGGCAAAGCCGCCGGCATCGGTCCTGTCCAGTGATCTTCACATCACCGGCAATCTCAAGACCACCGGCGACATTCAGGTCGAAGGCACCGTCGAAGGCGATATTCGCGCGCACCTGCTGACCGTTGGTGAAACCGCCACGATCAAGGGCGAAGTGACCGCTGACGATGTTGTCGTGAATGGCCGCATCGTGGGCCGTGTTCGCGGCCTCAAGGTTCGCCTGACCGCCACCGCCCGCGTCGAAGGTGACATCATTCACAAGACCATCGCCATCGAATCCGGTGCCCATTTCGAAGGCTCGGTTCAGCGTCAGGAAGATCCGCTTTCCGGCAAGGGCCGCGGCCCGGTGCCCACCGGCGCCCCTCAGCAGCCCGCGCCGACCAAGGCCGCGCAGGACGTCTGATTTCACAGCAGATTTTCCTGTGATCCTGAAATTCGAAAGCCGCCCCATGGGGCGGCTTTTTCGTGTTCCGGCATCCTGCATTGTTCGGTCGCAGGTCCGGAAAGCCCAATCGCGCAGCACCTAGGCCAGCAATTCGGCGTCCCAATAAAGAAAATCCATCCAACTGTCGTGCAGGTGGTTCGGTGGGAACTTCCGCCCCATGTTGCGCAACTCTTCCGCCCGTGGCTGGCGCGGTGGCTTGCGCAGGGACAGGCCCGCCTGCCGCAGGCTTTTCGACCCCTTGCGCAGATTGCAGGGCGAACAGGCCGCCACGACATTTTCCCAACTGGTGACCCCGCCAGCGGCGCGCGGCACCACGTGATCAAACGTCAGATCGCCCTTGCCGCCACAGTATTGGCAGACGAATTCATCCCGCAGAAAAAGATTAAAGCGCGTGAAGGCCACGCGCTTTTGGGGTTTTACGTAATCTTTGAGGACAACAACGCTGGGAATTCTCAGGGTCATCGACGGACTTCGGACCACCTCGTCATATTCCGCCACGATGTCGACCCGGTCCAGAAAGGCCGCCTTGACCGCTTCCTGCCAGGGCCAAAGGCTCAGCGGATAATACGACAATGGCCGGTAATCCGCATTCAGCACAAGGGCCGGATGTTGTCGAAGAGCGCCCGGCTCCCGCACAAATGCTGTTCTGAAATCGCCATCCATGGAGGACTCTTCTCCCGCACTGTCTGCCCGTTTCCGTGACACCAGAACAGGACAGCCTGCCCTAGCCTCAGATCACTATATATCGCGGAAGGTATCTGGCAAGCCCCGCAATATGGCGTGTCGCCCGAAGGATTAAGTGCAAGAGGTAACGCCCATATGACAGGCATATCCGCCGGGGCAACGGCTCTGATGCTGCCATACGCCCGCAGCCGCTGCTGCGGCAACGACGGCGGCGCCTGGCTCTGCGCGGCCTGATCCGAACCAGGCCCCGCTCATTTCATCTGCCCCGATATATCCCGGGGGTCTCGCCCAAAGGGCGGCGGGGGCAGCGCCCCAACCCGCCCCAGATATCAGGCGCAGGTCACAACCCGCATTTGTCCCGTATGAAGGCCAGCGCCACTGACAGCCCGTCGGGCGCGATCCCGTGGCCGGTGCCCTTCATGATATGGCCAAAGATTTCCTTGAATCCGGCTTCCTGCAACGCCTCGGCCGCTTGCGGCAGCGACTGCGGCGGCACCACTTCGTCTGCATCGCCATGGATCAGCAGGACCGGCGGGCGGCTCACAACTTCGTCGACCAGCAGTTCCGGTTGCAGCAGCCGACCCGAAAAGGCGACGATCCCCGCCACCGGATCTTCGCGACGCGGCGCCACATGCAGCGACATCATCGACCCTTGGGAAAATCCGACCAGCACCACCTGTTCCGGCAGCAGATCCTCGTCCACCATCAGCGCATCCAGAAAGGCGTTCAGATCCACAGAGGCCTGAATAAGGCCAGCCTCGGCCTCTTCCTCGCTGGAATGGTCCAGCCAGGGAATCGGGAACCACTGAAACCCGAAGGGCGCACCGGCGCAGGCTTCGGGCGCATCGGGCGCCACAAACAGCGTATCCGGCAGATGCTCTGCCAGTGGATCGGCCAGACCCAGAAGATCGGCGCCATTCGCGCCATAGCCGTGCAGGAAAACCACGCAGGATCGCGTCTCTCCCGATACCGGCTCGCGCCGTTCTGCCTGCAAAACCCGCGTCATAGGGTCCCCTCTCGTTGTTTTACCACATGGTAGTAGGCCCAGAGCGTGCGTGCCGCAACCGATCTCCACGGGCTCCAGGCTTCGGCCATCTGGCGCAGCGCACGGTCCTTTGGCCGCTCGGGCAGATCGAACAACAACCGCGCGCCTTCCTGCAAGGCCAGATCGCCGGGGGCAAAGACATCCGCACGTCCCAAGGAAAACATTGCATAGATTTCCGCCGTCCAGACGCCAATGCCCTTGACCGCCGTCAGCTTGCGCACAACCTCTGCCGTCGGGTCGCTGCGCAACGCGTCGAAATCCAGCCCTGCCTCTGCCAGTGCATGGGCGTAATGCGCCTTTTGCCGGCTCAGGCCCAAGGCGCGCAGATCCTCTTCGCTCACCGACAGGATCGCATCCCCGGTGACCATGCCCGCCGCCTCAAGCTTGCCCCAGATGGCGCGCGCGCTGGCGACGCTCACCTGCTGGCTGATGATCGCCGACAACAGCTGGCCAAACCCGTCCGCCCGCAGGCGCAGCGGCAGCGGCCCCGTCGCCCCCAGCGCCGCCGCAAACCGGGGTTCGATCCCGGCCAGCCAATCCGCCCCTTCCGCCACGCAGGCATCCGAGGTGATCACACGGCCAATATCTGTCTCTTGCTCAGCCATTTCAGGGCCTCCTCTATGGTTGCGACACGCGGACCCGCGGGCCTGCGTGGCCGCGCCACCATCACAACCGGCACCCCCAGCTGCCGCGCCGCCGCCAGCTTGGGCCAACCGCCCGGCCCGCCCGCATTGCGCAGCACCAGCCAATCAATCCGCAACCGGCGCAGCAGTGCCACCTCTTGTGCCACCGAAAACGGCCCCACGCCGGCCACGAACCGCCCCCGCCGCAGCGCAAACACGCCAGTCTTGCGCCCGATGACCCGGGCAAAGACCTCTCCGTGAAAGGCGCGCAGGCCCGGCAGTTCCGCCCGTCCGACCGTCACGAACAGCCGCGCCGTGGGCGGCACCACGGCCACCACCTGCGCCACATCCCGCACCGGCACCCAGGTATCGCGCGGCCCGGGGCGCCACTCCGGGCGAACCAACTGCAGATGCGGCACACCAGCCGCACGCGACGCCGCCGCGACCATGGCTGCCGTGGCACTGTCGCAGGGATGCGCCGCCTCGATCACCGCCGCAATGCCCCGGTCCCGCAACCACGCAGGCGCCAACGCCCCCCGGTGCACAGGCCCCGCCCAGTCCCGCGCCACGCGCTCGGCCTCTGGCAGCAGGACGGTCGCGCCGGGAACACGCCGCGCAAGGGCAAGCGCCTCGGTCGCGCCGCCCACGATAAGAACCTTGCCCTGCGTCAAATCCTTCATACCCCCGTGATAGCGACCCCACCGCACCCAGACCACAGCAAACGCGCGCCCCGGCTTCTTCTCTTTACAGATACGCGCCGGGGGTCCGTGGCTGCAAAACCCCCACCCCGGCACCGGCCACGGGGCCGCACATATCCCGCTTGCGAAGCCCCCGCATCCCGCCTACCCATTGCGCATGAGCACGCAAGACACCCGCACCCGCCGTAACGTCACGGTCCTTGTCATGGCGCAGGCCATCCTGGGATCGCAGATGCCGATGATCTTCACCATCGGCGGCCTCGCGGGGCAGTCGCTGGCCTCCAACATCTGCTTTGCCACCCTGCCGATTTCGCTGATCGTGCTGGGGTCCATGCTGACCGCAACGCCGATCTCGTGGTTCATGCAGCGCTATGGCCGCCGCGCGGGCTTCATGCTGGGCGCATTGGGCGGTGCCGTGGGCGGCATCATCGGCGCCATCGGCCTTTACCATGCCTCTTTCCCGCTGTTCCTGCTCGGCAGCCTGTTCACCGGCATCTACATGTCCGCGCAGGGTTTCTATCGCTTTGCCGCCGCCGACACTGCATCCGAAGAGTTCCGCCCCAAGGCGATCTCATACGTTCTGGCCGGCGGCCTCGTCTCGGCCATCGTCGGCCCGCAGCTGGTTAAACTCACCGCCGATGCCTACGTCATCCCCTTCCTTGGCACCTACCTTGCCGTGATCGGCGTGAACATCGTGGGATCGCTGCTGTTCCTGATGCTGGATATCCCGACACCGACCGCCCCCGCCGCCGATGCCCCCAAGGGCCGCACAAGGTGGGAGCTGATCACCACGCCCCGCATCGCCGTTGCAGTGATCTGCGCCATGGTGTCCTACGCGATGATGAACCTTGTCATGACCTCGACTCCGCTTGCCGTGGTTGGCTGCGGCTTTGACAAGGGCGATGCGGCGGATGTGGTCACCGCGCATGTTCTGGCGATGTTCGCACCGTCCTTCTTTACCGGCCACCTGATCAACCGTTTCGGGGTCGAACGGATCCTCGCGATCGGCCTCGTGATCCTTGGCGCGGCGGGTGTGGTGGCGCTCAACGGTGTCGAGATTGAAAACTTTTTCATCGCGCTCGTGCTGCTCGGGATCGGCTGGAACTTCGGCTTCATCGGCGCGACGACCATGCTCGCCGGGGCCCATGCACCAAGCGAACGCGGCCGGATGCAGGGCATGAACGACCTGCTGGTCTTTGGCGGTGTCACCATCGCCTCACTGGCCTCGGGCGGGTTGATGAACTGTTCGGGCGGCTCGGCGCAGGAAGGCTGGACAGCGGTCAACCTCGCCATGGCCCCGGCGCTTGTGCTGGCGGGTGGCGCTCTGATCTGGCTCTGGCTTCACCCCAAGGATGAGCACGGCAGGTAGGCCCCGCCTACCAGCGTCCCGTCGCCGCCTGCCACATCAGCCGCAGACGCTGTACCGGCCCCGACAGATATAGATCCCCCGAAGCCACACGCCCGGGCTGGCGCGCGGCAAGGCGCAGCAACGGACCAGCCGCCCAGGCCACCAGCGCCGCCGCCTTCGGGATATCACCGCGCCGGGCCTGTGTCAGTCGCTCCAGCCCGCGCTGCGCCAGCGTTGCCACCGCATCGGGGCGACCATCGACCAGCGGCACCCGGCCACGCGACTCAAGCTCGGGCACCGCGCACAGATAGGCGGCCAGACCCGCCGCATAGCCCAGATTCAGCGCCGCGGCATCATCCGTCCCACCCAACGCACGCGCCGAGGCAACCATCAGATGGCCGCCGGTCTCTTCGATGTAACGGTCGAAATGCGCGGCATCCTCGAACGGATCGCGGTAGATGTCCCAGCGCCGCGCTGCCAGCCCCCGGTCCAGCAATTCTGCCGAAGCCGCATCCAGAACCCGCGCCAGCGGCGTCACCACCTCGTGCCGACGCACCACCTTGCCGCTGCGGATCTCTTCCAGCGCGTCGCGCCACCATTGCAGCCGCATCTCGGCGATCATCGTTTCCTGCGTGACCCAGGGCGCCCGCGCGGCCTCGATATTGAAGGCAAAGATCGGGAATAGTTTCGCGCGCGCCTGCACCGGAGCCGCCATGAGCGACCGAAACCGCTCTGGGTCGGCGCGTTCAACCAGTTGCGCACAGGCGATGAGATCGTCGTCAAATTCCATGTGTTCCCCTAGCGCGGCTTTCGCGCCGCAGCAACCGCGCGCAACCAGTGTTGCAGTGGCGAAAAAGGGGGCTGTCTGCCCCCTCTGTGTGCTGCGCGCATTCATCCCCAAGATTACTTTCGGGCCGATGAAGGCGGCAGGCTTTTGCCGGTGAAAAACGCCAGTGGCCGCCTATGATACCTCGCCGCAATCGCGGATCAGCTTCCAGCGCACCGCGTCCAACAGCGCCTCGAAGGACGCATCGACTATGTTCGCGGAAACCCCCACCGTGGACCAGCTGCGCCCCTGCCCGTCCTCTGAATCGATGATGACCCGGGTCACGGCCTCGGTCCCGCCCTGGGTGATGCGCACCTTGAAATCGACCAGGCGCAGATCCTCGATCACCTCCTGATAACGGCCCAGATCCTTGGCCAGCGCCTTGGACAGCGCGTTGACCGGGCCACGGTCGCTGCCGGTCTCGTCCATCGACTCGCTCACCGACAGCTTCTTTTCGCCATCGACCTTGACCACCACGACCGCCTCGGACAGCGACACCATCTTATTGCGCTTGTTCTTGCGCCGCTCGACCGTCACCCGGTAGCGTTTGACCTCAAAAAACTCGGGCAGCCGCCCCAGTTCGGCCCGCGCCAGCAGTTCAAAGGATGCCTCGGCGGTGTCATAGGAATAGCCCTCCGCCTCGCGCGCCTTTACCGAGTCAAGGATGCGCCCCAGCGCCGGATCACCCGGTTCGACCTCCAGCCCGGCCTCGGCCAGACGGCGGCGCAGGTTGCTTTGCCCCGCCTGATTGGACATCGGCACAAGCCGCCGGTTGCCCACCAGCGACGGGTCGATGTGTTCATAGGTCGTGGGGTCCTTCAGGATGGCGCTGGCATGCAGCCCCGCCTTGTGGGTAAAGGCCGAGCCGCCCACATAGGGGGTCTGTTTCAGCGGCACCCGGTTCAGAATGTCGTCCAGCATCCGGCTCAGCCGTGTGAGCCCGGCCAGCCCCTCCTCGGAAACCCCGGTCTCGAACCGATCGGCATAGGGCGCTTTCAGCATCAGCGTCGGGATGATCGAAACAAGGTTGGCATTGCCACAGCGTTCGCCCAGCCCGTTCAGCGTGCCCTGCACCTGCCGCGCGCCGGCATCCACCGCCGCCAGCGTGCAGCCAACCGCGTTTTCGGTATCGTTGTGGGTGTGAATGCCCAGCTTTTCGCCCGGCACGCCCGCGGCAATCACCTCGGCCACGATGCGCCCAACCTCAGACGGCAGCGTGCCGCCGTTGGTGTCACACAGCACGACCCAGCGCGCCCCGGAGTCCAGCGCCACGCGCAGACATTCCAGCGCATAACCGGGATTGGCGCGATAGCCGTCAAAGAAATGCTCGGCGTCCAGCAACGCCTCGCGGCCTTTCGCGACACAATGCGCCACGCTGGCGCGGATATTCTCGACGTTTTCCTCCAGCGTGATGCCAAGCGCCGTGGTCACATGAAATTCGTGCGTCTTGCCCACCAGACAGACCGCCGGCGTTCCGGCATCCAGAACCGCCGCCAGCACATCGTCATTTTCCGCAGACCGCCCGGCGCGTTTGGTCATGCCAAAGGCCGTCATCCGCGCCCGCGTCGCAGGGGCCGCGTCAAAGAACCCCGAATCCGTCGGGTTCGCTCCCGGCCATCCGCCTTCGATGTAATCCACGCCCAAAGCATCCAGCGCCGCCGCGATCCGCAGCTTTTCGGCCACGGAAAACTGCACGCCCTGCGTCTGCTGCCCGTCCCGCAGGGTGGTGTCGTATAGATACAGGCGTTCTTTCGCCGCCCCGGTTGTCGCGTCCGACATCACACCGCCCCCGCCTTCATCTGTCCAACAATACTCAGGCGGGTAAAGGCCTGTCCGTGCCCTGCTCGGCAAAGGCCCTCACCTTCGCAACGGCGCGCTCCGCTCCACCCCAGTTCCGCCCGGGACAGCGTCCCGGGCAGCGCCCGACCGCCCCCCCGGGCGGGCGCTTCACGCCCCCCCGACGGCCCGGCGCTGCCCTCGGTCACGCATCCAGTTGCCACCGCGCTCACGTCAAAGACTCCAGCTTGGCCGCATCAAACCCGGCACCGGGCACCAGTTCAACGCCGGTCTTGCTCATGCGCACCTCGACCCCCGCCCCCGTCAGCACGGTCTTCAGGCGATCCACTTCGGAAAAATCCTTGCTCTGCATCGCCTGCGCACGGGCCTCGAACAGGCGAAGCTCCCAAACCGAAAGGTCCGCAACGGGGGCCGCACACCATGCCGGAACCTTGTCCCCCATCAATCCCAGAAACTGCAGCGCCGCACGCAATGCGGACGCGTCACCGCCCGACGACAGCCGATGCATTTCGGCAATCGCCCCGGCGGTGTTCAGATCATCGGCAAGCGTGTGGATCACCTCCGCCGCGACCTTGCCGCCATCCTCTGCCGTCCCAGCCTGCGCATACCACTTGCGCAATGTCGCCTCCGCCTCGTCGCGCTTCTTCTCGGTCCAGTCCATCGGCTTGCGATAATGCGTGCTCAGCATCACAAAGCGGATCACCTCGCCCGGGACACCTTGATCCAGCAGATCGCGCACGGTAAAGAAATTGCTCAGGGACTTGGACATCTTCTTGCCCTCGACCTGCAACATCTCGTTGTGCAGCCAGACGCGTGCGAACCCACCGCCAGGGTGGGCGCAGCAGCTCTGGGCGATCTCGTTCTCGTGGTGCGGGAACATCAGGTCATTGCCGCCGCCATGAATGTCAAAGGACTCTCCCAGCAGTTCAAACGCCATGGCCGAACATTCGATATGCCAACCCGGACGCCCCCGGCCCCAAGGACTCTCCCAGCCGGGCTGATCCCCGCTCGACGGCTTCCACAAGACGAAATCCATCGGGTCTTCCTTGAAGGGGGCAACCTCGACCCGCGCACCGGCGATCATGTCATCGACAGACCGCCCCGACAGCTTGCCATAGCCCTCATAGGACCGGACACGGAACAACACATGCCCCTCTTTCGCATAGGCATGACCCTTGGCGATCAGATCCTCGATCATTGCCACCATCTGCGGAATATACTGCGTCGCGCGCGGCATGTGATCGGGTTCCAGCGCGCCGACCGCGGCCATGTCATCCAGAAACCACTGCGTCGTCTCGGCGGTGATCTCACCAATGCTGCGCCCGGATGCGGCCGCGCGTGCGTTGATCTTGTCATCCACGTCGGTAAAGTTGCGCACATAGGTCACGTGATCCGCACCATAGACATGCCGCAGCAGCCGATACAGCACGTCGAACACGATGACCGGGCGGGCATTGCCCAGATGGGCGCGGTCATAGACCGTCGGCCCACAGACATACATCCGCACATCATCTGGATTGATCGGCACGAACAGCTCTTTCTTGCGTGTCGCCGTGTTGGTCAGAAAGATATCCATAGGTCCGTCCTCACGAGGGGTCGCGGCGGACTTAGCAATTCACCCATAAGAAGGAAACAGAATACCGGCCCGCCGAAGATTCAGCAGGTAATGCAACAAATGATGGGGGCTGCGGTGTTCATGCCGCCCGAATACCACGCCGCCCATCGCCTGACAAGCGTGACCCCATGCGCGCAGACCCGCATGGGGCCAAAGCTGACCCCGCTCAGCCGTAGGACACAACTTCGTATTCAACGCCATCCGGCCCGTCGAAATAGAACCGCTGGCCGGGTTCGTAATCCGCGTGGTTGTGCGGCACATGGCCTGACGCGATGACCCGTGCCTCGACCTTTGCCAGATCGTCGACCACGATGCCGATGTGGTTCAACCCACCCCATGCGCCATAGCGTTCCGCCCCACCACGGACCCGGTCACCGCCCGGACGGTAAAGCGCCACGTATCCGGACGCATCCCCCACATGCACCGAATACCCATCGTGTATTGCCGGGCCGCTCCAGCGAACGGACCAGCCAAAGACATCGGCCAGAAAGGCCGCCGTCGCATCCGGGTCCGACACCGTGATGTTCACATGTTCCAGACGTACCACCATTGCTCACTCCTGTTTTTCATGGATGTGCGCCTTTGGTAATTCCTCAAGCTCACTTGAGGTCAAGCGCTATTTTCCCGCCACTTCACATGCCCTTGCAACATGCCCCTGCCCGGACAAACGGACCGGACCTCACACAGAACACCGCTGCCCCTTGCCCCGGGGCGGCGCGCTTGGCACAAGGCTGGTAGTTCCCCCTCCTGCTGAAAGGCCGTGCCATGCCCCATCTTTCCTCGCGCATCACTTCGATCAATGGCGGCGGCTCTGATGGCTGGGATGTGTTCTACCGTGCCCGCGCCATGGTCGCCGCCGGTGAACCCGTGATCGAACTGACCATCGGCGAACATGATATCGGCACCGATCCGGCGATCCTTGATGCGATGCACCGCGCCGCGCGCGCCGGGCACACCGGCTATGCCTCGGTTCCCGGCACCCCAGCGCTGCGCGATTCCGTGGCGGCGCGGATAACGCAGCACACCGGCATTCCCACGGGGCGCGACAACGTGCTGATCACCCCCGGCGGTCAGGCGGCGCTGTTCGCAGCCCATGTCGCCTGCTGCGATCCCGGTGATCGGGCGCTGTTCATCGACCCCTATTATGCAACCTACCCCGGCACGATCCGCGCCGCCGGTGCCGTGCCGCACGCCATCCCGACCCGCGCGGCGGATAATTTCCTCCCGGATCGCGAAACCCTCAGCAATGCCGCCATTGCCCACAATGCCACCTCGCTGCTGGTGAATAGCCCCAACAACCCCACTGGAACGGTCTATCCCCGCGATGCGCTCGAAGGCATCGCTCAGGCGGCGCAGGATCATGACCTCTGGGTGATCTCGGACGAAGTCTATGACACCCAGATCTGGGAAGGCACACATATCTCTCCGCGCGCCCTGCCGGGGATGGAGGCGCGCACACTGGTCGTCGGCTCCATGTCGAAAAGCCACGCCATGACCGGCAGCCGCCTCGGCTGGATTGTGGCCCCCGAGCCGGTGATCGAAAAGCTGACCGATCTTGCCACCAACACCACCTACGGCGTGCCCGGCTACATTCAGGACGCCGCCGTCTTTGCCCTCGCCCAGGGCGACCCGCTGGAAGATGCGATCATGGCCCCCTTTCGCCGTCGCCGTGAACTGGCGCTGGGCATCCTTGGTGGTCAGAACCTTGTCGGGCACATCCCCTGTCAGGGCGCGATGTACCTGATGCTCGACATCCGCGGTACCGGCCTGTCGGGCGAAGCCTTTGCCAATGCGCTGCTGGACCGGCACCGTATCGCGGTGATGCCGGGCGAAAGCTTTGGCACCTCGGCCGCCGGACACATCCGTGTTGCCATGACCGTCGCGGACGACGCCTTTGCCTCGGCTCTTGGAACGATCTGCGCCTTTGCCCGGACGTTAGCCCCAGCGGGCTAAGCCCGGACCCTGGCCCCAGCGGGCTAAGCCCGAACCGGGAATCCCGGCCCATGGAACATCACAAACGCCGCTTGATTGACCGCCTGTCAACCTACGGCTTGTCCGCCCTTTGAAAGAAGTCCAAGCGAGATTGTCGGTTGGACGACAACGTTTCGTCCCGACTCGATCTTGTCGTTCTTCAACGAGTCCAGAATCATCTTCGCCGCCGCTTCGCCGATCTCACGCCGCGAGGTTCTGGAGGTGGCGATCTTCCCCGGAAATCCCTCGATGATATCCAGCCCGTTGAAGCCAGCCAGAACCACCCTCTCGGGTACGGAAATACCGGCGTCGATGCAGTGGAACAGCCCTCCGGCAGCAAGGTCGTCATTCGAATAATAGATGCAATCAAGCTCTGGGTGGCTTGCCAGCAACTGCGCGGTCAGGTCGCGCCCGATCACGACCGAGGACAGCGCAACATCTGTCACCATCGCTTTCAGTTCGATCCCGTGTGCCTTCAACGCCTCTAGGAAACCCTTTTTGCGTTTTGCCGCTCTGGTGTCCTTGTGCATATTGCATCCGGCATAGCCAAATCGCGTCCTGCCCTCTGCAATCAGCGCCTCGGCTATGTCATGACCCGCTTTAGTATGGGAAAATCCGACACAGGCATCCACCGGATCACCATCACAATCCATGATCTGAACGATCGGTATACCCGCATCGGCCAGCAGCATTCGGGTATCATCCGGCTGATCCAGACCGGTCACGATCAACCCTGCGGGACGCCATGACAGCATGCTGCGAAGGATTTCGTTTTCCTTGCCGGTATCATAATCGGTCACGCCGAAAACCGGCTGAAATCCCGTTCCTGCCAAGGCATCCGTGACCCCGGACATGACCTGCGGAAACACGATGTTCGACAGGCTGGGCACAACCACACCGATCAGATCCGAACGCGCGCTGGACAGCGATGCGGCCAGGTGATTCCCGTAGTATCCGATGTCGCGTGCCGCCTGCCGCACCTTGTCGACGTTGGCCCGAGACACATCCTTTTCGCCGCGAAGCGCGCGCGACGCGGTCATCTTGCTCACGCCTGCGGCGGCGGCGACATCCTTCAAAGTTTTTCTTTTTTTCATGTACTTGCGGTCTTCTCGCCTGTTCCGAACAAGGGTGTCTCATCCCTGCTTTTCGCCAATCTATGCGGTTCCGACCGCGAAGGCAAAGCGACCGCGCGTGTTGACAGGTCCGGCTTCCCCGCGTTACTCATCTCAGTACCGGTATCGGTACCAGTAGCGTATCCAAACCGGATCATGCGAGTGAAGAGGACCTCGCAAAGGGTACAGAACAGCACCCGAATGGGTGCCTAAGGGAGGAAACATGACTACTTATAACCTGAAATCCATAGTGCTGGGCGGTGCGGTCGCAGCAACGTCACTGATCGCCAGCTCGGCGTTTGCGCAAGAGTATCAGTGGACGTTCCAGACCTCTGCTCAGGCGGGCGACAACTTCTTTCCGATCGAGGAAGAATGGGCCGGACGCGTCAATGCAATGTCCGGTGGACGCATCGACATCACCGTTGTGCCCGTCGGCACCGTTGTCGCACATAATGAAACACTCGAAGCGGTCGGCGCGGGCATTCTGCAGGGCCACATCACCGACCCCTCCTACTTCTCGGGCAAAGACCCGGCCTTTGCCATGCTGGGCAACCTTGTCGGCGCGTGGTCGGACCCGCAGCAGATGTTCAACTACATGAACTACGGCGGCGGGATCGATCTGTTCAACGAGCTGGTGAACCCCTATGGCCTCCAGTTCCTCGGCGCATCCGCGACAGGTGTCGAGGCCTTCCTGTCCACCCGCCCGCTCTACGGTGTCGAAGACCTGAAAGGTCTCAAGATGCGCGCCCCCGAAGGCATGGTGCAGGAAGTCTTTGCCGCCGCGGGCGCATCGCCTGTGAACCTGCCGGGGTCCGAAGTCTATACGTCGCTGGAAAAAGGCGTGATCGACGGGGCGGATTACACCGTGTTCTCGACCAACCACGCGCAGGGCATGCATGAATTTGCCAACTACCCGCTCTACCCCGGCTTCCATTCGATGCCCGTGATCGAAGTCTCGCTGAACAAGGTCATCTACGACGACCTGCCCGATGACCTCAAAGCGATCCTCGAAGTTTCGGTTCGCGATTTCGCACAAGACATGGTCGCGCGTCTGGATGCCGAGAATGCCGTGGCCGTCGCCGAGGCCAACGCCGATCCCAAGATCACCGTGATCAACTGGTCCGACGAAGAGCGCGCCAAATTCCGCGGCATCGCCAAGACTCAGTGGGCCAACTGGGCCGAACGTTCGGAAATGGCTGGCAAAGCCTATGAGAGCGTCACGGCCTACCTGACCAAGGCCGGTCTCCTGACCGAGTGATCGCAACCCGCGATAAACATTAAAGAGGCCGCTCAGGCCTCTTTAACAGAATTTACCATGCGTTCGGGGGAAGCGATGGCACAACATATTGCAGGGCTGAGTGAAGCCGAAATCAACGAGCAGCTTGAGGCCCTCAAGCGCGCACACGAGGAAGACAGCGCCGGACCGCAGAATGCCCTGGATCGAGGCATTATTTCGTTTGGCGGCATCTTCAGCTTTCTCTTTGCAGCGGCCACGGCGGTTTCGATTTACGAAATCATCATGCGCTATTTCTTTAATGCCCCGACGATCTGGGCCCATGAAACCGTGATCGCCCTGATTGCCGTCTGCTACCTCTATGGCGGCATGCAATGTCTTGCTGCTGACAAGCATATCCGCATCGGGCTGATCTATTTCGGCACCAGCGGCGGCACCCGGCGCCTGCTGGACTTCGTCAACGGATTGCTGGCGCTGTTCTTTGCTGTGGCCATTGCCTATGCGGCCTACACGATGGTCGAAAACGCATGGTGGACACCGCAGGGCGACCTGCGATTGGAACGTTCCGGCTCGGCCTGGAACCCGGTCACGCCGGCCATGGTCAAGATGGCGCTTTTGGTGACGGCAATCGTCCTGGCGATCCAGTCGCTTGGCCACATCTGGACCGCCTGGAAGGGCACCGGATATCGCCAGAGCGCCGGCGAGGCGCCGAGCAAATGGGCGATTCTGGGTATTGCCCTGGTCTTTGGTCTCTTGCTGATCGGCGGCTATCTGCTGTTCAGCAATGGCAGGAGCCTTGGCATTCAGACTGGATCGTTCCTGCTGGTTGGCAGTATCATGATCCTGATCCTGACCGGCATTCCGCTGGCCTTTGTCACAGGCCTGATTGCCATCATCTTTACCATCGCCTGGTTCGGCCCGATGGGCGTGCCGCTGGTGTCCAGCCGGATCTATTCCTTTGTGAACGAATACGTTCTGGTGGCCATTCCGATGTTCGTGCTCATGGCCTCGCTGCTGGATCGTTCCGGCATGGCCCGTGATCTCTATGATGCGATGCGTCTTGTCGCGGGGCGGCTCAAAGGCGGCGTCGCGGTGCAAACGCTGGTGGCAGCGGTCTTTCTGGCGGCCATTTCCGGCATCATCGGCGGCGAGATCGTCCTGCTTGGCCTGATCGCCCTGCCGCAGATGCTGCGGCTTGGGTACAACCGGGCGCTTGCCATCGGGACAGTCTGTGCCGGCGGGTCGCTGGGCACGATGATCCCGCCGTCGATCGTGCTGATCGTCTATGGGCTGACGGCAAGCGTTTCGATCGGGGACCTGTTCCTTGCCACCGTCACGCCGGGGCTGATGCTGGCGTCGTTCTACATCATCTACATCCTGACCCGCTGCCATCTGAACCCGGAAATGGGCCCGCCCATCTCGGACGAAGAACTGCAAATCCCGCTGCGCGAGAAACTGGTCAAGATGCGCGGCGTCATCCTGCCCATGGGGGTCGCGGTCACGGTATTGGGCTCGATCTATGGGGGCATCGCTTCGGTCACAGAAGCCGCCGCGATGGGCGTCATCGGCGTCTTTGTCTCGGCTCTTATTCGGGGCGAAGTCACCTGGGCCCTGATCCGTGACAGCCTGAAACAGACGCTTGAGACCTGCGGGATGATCATCTGGATCGGTCTTGGCGCGGCGGCTCTTGTCGGGGTTTACAACCTTATGGGCGGCAATCGTTTCATCGAATCCGCCATCCTTGACAGCGGTGCATCCCCGCTTGTCATCGTGCTGATCATGATGGGTATTCTGATTGTTCTGGGCCTGTTCATGGACTGGATCGGCATCGCCCTTCTGACCATGCCCATCTTTGTGCCGATCATCATCAAGCTGGGGATGGACCCGGTATGGTTTGGCATTCTGTTCGCCATGAACATGCAGGTCAGCTATCTGTCGCCGCCCTTTGGACCGGCCGCCTTCTATCTGAAATCCGTCGCCCCCAAGGACATGAGCCTGTCCGAGATTTTCCGGGCACTGATCCCGTTCATCTGCATCCAGGTGGTGGCGCTCGCAATCGTTCTGTTCTTTCCGGACGTCGCTCTGTGGCTGCCGGAATGGGTAAAAGGAGACTGACTTGAACATCGCTACAAAAACCCCCTGCAAGGTTGCAGCCATTGGCCTTGGGTCCATGGGATACGGCATGGCCGCTTCCGCCCTGCGCGGCGGGCACATGGTCTGGGGCGTTGACATCAACCCCGGGCAGGTCGCCAAATTCCGCAGCGCAGGCGGCGAACCGACAGAACTGGCCGGTGTGGTCGCAGAACTCGATGCCGTGCTCATCGCGGTGTTGAACGCGGCCCAGACCGAAAGCGTGCTGTTCGGCGACGAGGGTATCGCCCGGTCCCTGAAACCCGGCGCGGTGGTACTGGCCTGCGCGACCGTGCCGCCGGCCTTTGCCCGCGACATGGCCGCGCGTTGCGCCGAAGTCGGGGTGCTCTACCTTGACGCACCGATTTCGGGCGGGTCGCTCAAGGCGGCCAATGGCCAGCTCTCGATCATGGCTTCGGGATCGCCTCAGGCTTTTTCCGCCGCGCGTCCGGTGCTCGACAGCATCGCCGCAACCGTATTCGAACTGGGCGACGCCCCCGGTGCCGGCAGCGCCATGAAGGCGGTGAACCAGCTTCTGGCCGGTGTCCATATCGCCACCATGGCCGAAGCGCTGACCTTTGGCATGACGCAGGGCGTGGCCCCGGACAAGTTCGTCGAGGTCATCAGCAAATGCGCCGGAACCAGCTGGATGCTGGAAAACCGTGCGCCGCACATCGTCGCCGGTGATTACACGCCCCATAGCTCGGTCAATATCTGGCCCAAGGACCTTGGCATCGTGCTGGATATTGCCAAATCGGCGCAGTTCAGCGCGCCGATCACCGCCGCGGCCTTGCAGCAATTCGTGGCCGCCGCGGGCATGGGGCACGGCTTGGAAGACGATGCCGCCGTGGCGAAGGTATATGCGCGCAACGCGGGTCTGACCCTGCCGGGCGAAACGTAACCGCCGTGACCGCTCGCACCGCGCTCATCGCCCGTGACGCCGTTTCGCTATGGGCGCGCTGACCGATATGCGCGTCCTTGCGGGCGGCACATCCGGCGGACTGAATGAAAAGGAATGAACCGATGACAACCGTTCTGGGCTGCATTGCCGACGATTTTACCGGTGCCACTGATCTGGCAGGTCTGCTGGCGCGCAGCGGCGTTCGGGTTTCCCTCAGGATTGGCGTGCCTTGCGAACCGCCGTCGGACACCGCCGCCTTTGAGGTGATCGTCCTGAAATCGCGCACCGCACCGGTCAAGGACGCCGTGTCCGAATCCCGCGCGGCGCTGAAATGGCTACAGGCCGCCGGGGCAAAACGGTTCTTTCTGAAATACTGCTCGACCTTTGACTCCACGGCCCAAGGCAACATCGGACCGGTGGCCGAAGCCCTTATGGCCGATCTGGGGACGGATCAGACAATCTATTGCCCGGCGTTTCCGGAAAACGGACGCTCGATCTTCATGGGCAATCTCTTTGTCGGGCAGCAGCCGTTGTCGGAAAGCCCGATGAAGGATCATCCGCTCACGCCGATGCGCGACAGCAACCTGATGCGCCTTTTGGAACCGCAGGTGACGCGGCCGGTCGGGCTAGTTGACCGGCTGACGGTTGCGCAGGGGCCCGAGCGCACGCGCGCGGCCCTGACCGAGCTGAAGAAACAGGGCGTGGCCCATGTCGTACTCGATGCGGTGGCGAATTCCGATCTTGAGGTCATTGCCGAGGCCTGCCGCGACATGCCCCTGATGACGGGCGGCAGCGCCGTCGCCATGCCGCTGCCGGGGCTTTATCTGACGGATGGCACGCTGTCTGCCGATGCCCCATCGGCGCAGCCACCCCAGATCGGGACCGGCACGATCCTGCTGTCCGGCAGTTGTTCAGCGATGACCAATGCGCAGGTGGCCGACTACGTCAAACGCGGCGCTCCTGCCTTTCAGCTGGATCCGCTGGCGCTGGCCGAAAACGGCCCGCAACAGGCGCTGGACTGGCTGGCGCGCCAGGATCTGAACACCGGACCCTTGATCTATGCCACCGCAAACCCCGATAGCGTACGCGCCGCGCAGGCCAGCCTTGGCGTCGCAGGCGCGGGCGAGATTGTCGAAGCCGCGCTCTCAGCCTGCGCCGTCGCAGCGCGGGACGCCGGCGCGCGCCGGGTGATTGTGGCGGGCGGTGAAACCTCGGGGGCCGTGACCCGGGCGCTCGGTGTCAAACGGCTCGACATCGGGGCGGAAATCGCGCCGGGCGTGCCATGGACCTATTGCCAATCGGGCGGACATCAGATTGCGCTAACGCTCAAATCCGGCAATTTCGGCACCGAGTCGTTTTTCAGCGACGCCCAGAAAAAACTGGAGGCGAGATGACCGAAAATACCCGGCTGCGCGAACAGATCTGCCTGCTTGCCAAATCCATGTTCGATCGCGGCCTGACTGGCGGCAGCACCGGCAATATCTCTGCCCGCACCTCTGATGGGGAATTGCTTGTGTCCCCGACAGGCACCAGTTTCGGGCGTCTTGATCCCGCTCGCCTCAGCCATTTCGACGCCGACGGAAACCTGATTGGCGGCGACCAGCCAACCAAGGAAATGCCGCTGCACACGGCCTTTTATGACACCCGATCATCTGCGGGGGCCGTGGTGCACCTGCATTCCTGCCATTCGGTGGCACTGTCGATGATGCCGGATGTGGACCCCGATAATTTCCTGCCGCCCTTGACCCCCTATGCAATCATGAAGCTGGGCAAGGTGACATTGCTGCCCTTCTTTCTGCCCGGCGATCCGGCAATGGGCAAAGCGGTGCGCGGCCTTGCCGGCAAACGCACGGCGGTCATGCTGGCCAACCACGGGCCGGTGGTGGCAGGCAAGGATATCGAAGCGGCCTGCAACGCCATCGAAGAACTGGAAGACACCGCCCGCCTGGCAATGCTGACCCGGGGCATGGCCCCCCGCGCACTGACCGACGCGCAGGTTCGGGCATTGGTAACGAAATTCGACGTGGAGTGGGATGAATGAAATTCTCGGCAAACCTTGGTTTTCTCTGGAATGACCGCCCGTTGCCCGCTGCCATCCGCGCCGCCAAGGCTGCCGGTTTTGACGCGGTCGAATGTCACTGGCCCTATGATATCCCGCCCAGCGATGTGAAATCCGCCCTTGAGGAAACCGGGTTGAAAATGCTTGGCCTCAACACCCTCCGGGGCAATGTCCCGGCCGGTGACAACGGGTTATCCGCCATTCCCGGACGCGAGGACGAGGCGCGTGCCGCCATCGATCAGGCCATCGCCTATGCACGCGCCATCGACACGCCCAACATTCATGTCATGGCCGGATTTGCCAATGGCGATGACGCCCGTCAGGTCTTCGTGGCCAATCTGACTTACGCCTGTGAACAGGCACAACCGCATGGCATCACGATCCTGATCGAACCTCTGAACAAATATGACGCGCCGGGTTATTTCCTTACGACGACCGCGCAGGCACTCGATGTGATGGACATGGTGGGTGCCGCAAATCTCAGGCTGATGTTTGACTGTTACCATGTGCAATTGATGGAAGGCGACCTGACCCACCGCATCGCGGCGCTCTTGCCCCGGATCGGTCACATCCAATTCGCCTCGGTCCCGGATCGCGGTGCCCCGGACCATGGCGAAATCAACTACGCCCATATCTTTCGGACCATCGCGGATCTGGGCTACGCGGCCCCCTTGGGGGCGGAATACAAACCGCAGGGGCACACAGAGCACACACTGCAATGGCTGGCCAATCTGCGCTGAAAGCGGCTCCGGATCCGCTTGTGGCCATTCCGCTGGCTGCAAAACCGCCATTCGCCGCGCAGCCATTCAACCCCGCCATCGCATTTGGCGGGCTCCCTCGGGCAGACGATTGCCGGTATCAAACCTGTCTCACCTGCCCACCGGGCACGGTCCTGCGAGGCGTCCGGCATTGCTGGCCAAGTCAGAAATGACGGCCCGCAAACAGGACGCATCGGACACCTCCAAAAAAGTCATCTTAGACCGTCACCCCAAAGGGGGGCTTGCCGACCTGCGCCGCCGCACCAGTCCGGAGCGCGCACCATAGCGGTTGAAATTTGACATACGTCAACAACCTGTGCCCGCCAAACATGCGAAGCTGACCAAGGCACGCAAAGCTGTGCGTCTTTAAGGAGATCAGGATGACTTACATGAATTTCAAGTTCGTGGCCCTCGCAGGCATCGTGGCGCTGTCCGGGTGTGAAAACCTCACGCCTGAACAACGGACCATCGTTGGTGTCACGGCGGGCGCGGCGGCCGGTCTTATTACAGCCGAAGCACTGAATGCCGACAACAACTGGCGCTTGATTGCCGCGCTTGCAGGGGCGGCCGCAGGCACGCTTGTTGCGCAGAACAGCGCGACAAACAACTGCGCCTATGCCCGCGGCGACGGGACATATTACACCGCGCCCTGCCCGTAACGCGCCAATCCCCGCAGTGCTCCCAGAGGAATAGACGATGCAAACCGCCCCGATCATCAGCTATAGCAACATCGACCCGTCCCCGGACGTCGCAGACCTTGTAAATCGCCGTATCGCTGTGTTGGAGCGGATCAGCGACGATCTCACCGGTTGCGATGTCACGCTGGACGCGCCGCAAAAACGCAAGCTCCACGGACGCGTCATACGGGTGCACCTGAATGTACACGTACCGGGGCCCGATTTCTCGGTCTCGCGTGAGGTTGCTCAGGGAAGCGCGCGGGACGATCTGATCCTTGCGGTGAACCGGGCCTTTTCCGCTGCCGAAAAGCACCTCAAGCGCCATAAGAAAAAGATGGCGGCGGTCGAGGTCAAGCATCACGCACCTGTCCTGCATGGCAAAATCTCACTGCTCGAACCCGAACTGGGCTATGGCTATGTTCAGGCGGATGACGGACGCGAGGTGTATTTCCAGCGCGACAGTTTCACCTCGGATGTCTGGGACAGTCTGGAAAAGGACGTACGCCTGCGGTTTCGCGAACAAGAGGGCGAAAAGGGGCCATTTGCGGTCGCGGTTTCTGTCGCCAAATGAACGTCGCCCCCTGACGCACGATCAGGGCGAAAGACGGGTCAGCCATCACATGTGGCTGGCTCTCTGCTGGCTTGCTCTCTGCGGCAGGCCGGTGGCTCGGATTTGACACCTGTCAGACCGGTCCTCTGCCTGCGCAGAGCGGTGCATTTTGCCCGGTGCCCATCTTTTCAAACAGCCATACGTCAGCCATACGCTTTCCATACGCAAACCATACAGGTTCCATATGGCCAAAACGCCGGTTTCCTCCTTGCGCAACCTTGGCCCCGCGGTCGAGGCATCCTGCGCCCGCGCCGGGATCGACAGCGCCGAAACCCTGCGTGAAATCGGCGCGCACGAAGCCTATCGTCGGCTGCTGGCAACCGGTACGCGGCCCCATTTCATCAGCTATTATGTCCTGCACATGGCCCTTCAGGGACGCCCCTGGAACGATTGCAAAGACGATGAAAAGGCGGCCTTGCGTGTCCAGTTTGACGCCCTGAAATCCGCCCGCACCGCAGACCCGGATCAGCCGCCCGAGGCGCTGAAAAAGTTCCTGCGCGACATGGGTCTTAATCCCCCTACCCCCAGATAAATCGGAACTTTTCAGTTGTTTTGTCGTTCTTTGTGTAACTGTCATCACACGAAGGGCACAATCACATGGACCTGATCCGCATCATTTTCGCCGTCATCCTGCCGCCTCTGGGCGTCTTTCTCCAGGTTGGTCTGGGCAAACATTTCTGGCTCAACATCCTGCTCACGCTGCTTGGCTATATCCCCGGTATCGTGCATGCCATCTGGATCATCGCCCGCACCGGACCTGCCCGGGCATGAACATTGATTCCGACTACCGCGCCGTGGCCCGGGCCGAAACGCTCGCCCGCCGCATGGACTCGGCCTTCCGGGTGCCGCTGACCGGCATCCGGATCGGCTGGGACAGCATCCTCGGCTTCATCCCCGGCATCGGCGACACGGTCACCCTCCTCCCCCTCGCCTATCACATCCACACCGCCCAAAGGCTTGAAGTTCCAAGGAAAACCATGGCACGAATGGCAGTGAATTCCGGCATTGACTGGTTGATCGGTCTGATCCCGCTGTTGGGCGACATCTTTGACGTGGGCTTCAAATCCAACCTTCGCAACGCCGCCCTCTTGCGCGCGCACGTCGATCAGCGTCATGCGCCGAATCCGAGCGCTGCATATCGGAACGTTCCAGTCGGCAGCACTCCGCCAGTTCAAACCATGGCCTGAACATGAAAAAGGGCACCCGAAGGTGCCCTTGATCGTTCGTGTCCGGTGTTAAGCGAAAGCTTAGCCGACCAGCTCAAGACCCGAGAAGAAATAGGAAATTTCTTCTGCAGCAGTCTCGGGCGCGTCAGAGCCGTGGACCGAGTTCTCGCCAACCGACTCGGCGAATTCGGCACGGACAGTGCCCTCGGCCGCGTCGGCCGGGTTGGTCGCGCCCATGACTTCGCGGTTTTTGGAGATGGCGCCTTCGCCTTCCAGAACCTGCACGACAACCGGCTCGGATGCCATGAATTCGCACAACTCGTCATAGAAGGGACGCTCTTTGTGCACGACGTAAAAGGTGCCGGCCTGCGCCTTGGTGAGGTGGATACGCTTCTGCGCAATAACGCGCAGGCCAGCCTCTTCAAATTTCGCAATGATCTTGCCGGTCAGGTTGCGCTTGGTGGCATCGGGTTTGATGATGCTGAGTGTGCGTTCAATGGCCATTTTTCGTGCTCCATAGTCAAAGGCCAGGCTGCTTGCCCGGCCACAATCCATATTGCCGCCCCGATAACATGCGCCAATCGCGTTGGGAAGGCCTGATGCGGCATGGCCCAGGCCCAATATGCACCCGTCAGGCAGCGGGTGCCGCTCTAGCAGCCATACGTTGCATCCAGCACTCACGGCTCTGGCGCGCCGGGCAAAATCTGGTGTCCCCGCAGGACGAGTCGCACAATAACAGGTGATGGCCCACCAAAGCCTGACATTGCAACGGCAGGTATGTCTCGCGCGGGCACCCAACTAACTGCCCGTTTTCCACGCGGACCTCACACCGGTTAAGGAACCTCTGCATCTGTGCAACAGCCTCTCTGGCGTCCGCCCGGGACCTCTGTTATGGCGCGCCCATGCTCAAGATTCAGGACATATCCTATTCAGTCGAAGGCCGACCCCTTATGGTCGAAGCCTCTGCGACGATCCCCGAAGGCCACAAGGTGGGCCTCGTCGGAGCCAACGGCGCGGGCAAAACCACGCTATTCAAGCTGATACGTGGCGAACTCACGCTCGACACCGGCACCATATCGCTTCCCAGTCGCGCCAAGATCGGCGGCGTCGCGCAGGAGGTGCCCGCGTCAGAGACATCGCTGCTCGACACGGTGCTCGCGGCGGATACGGAACGCGCCAGCCTCATGGCCGAATCCGAGACCGCGACGGACGCGCATCGCATCGCCGAGATTCAGACGCGCCTTGCCGATATCGACGCCTGGTCGGCCGAAGCGCGCGCCGCTTCGATCCTCAAGGGCCTCGGCTTTGATGACGACGAACAGCTTCAGCCCTGCTCGGCCTTTTCGGGCGGGTGGCGGATGCGTGTGGCATTGGCTGGCGTGCTGTTTGCCCAGCCGGATCTGTTGCTGCTTGATGAGCCGACCAACTACCTCGACCTCGAAGGCGCGCTCTGGCTGGAAAACTACCTCGCCAAGTATCCGCACACAGTGATCATCATCTCGCACGACCGCGGCCTTCTGAACCGCGCCGTCGGCGGCATCCTGCACCTTGAGGAACGCAAACTCACCTATTGGAACGGTCCATACGACCAGTTCGCCCGCCAGCGTGCCGAACAGCGCGCTGTGCTGACCTCGATGGCCAAGAAACAGCAGGCCCGCAAGGATCACCTGCAAAAGTTCGTCGATCGCTTCAAGGCCAAGGCATCCAAGGCCAAACAGGCCCAGGCCCGGGTCAAGATGATCGAAAAGATGGACACGATCACCCCGCCGGAAGAGGCCGCCAAGCGCGTCTTCACCTTCCCGCAGCCGGATGAGTTGTCACCGCCGATCATCCACATCGAAGGTGGCTCTACCGGCTATGGCAAGACCGTCGTGCTGAACCGGCTCGACCTGCGCATCGACCAGGACGACCGCATCGCGCTGCTGGGCAAGAACGGTCAGGGCAAATCGACTCTGTCGAAACTGCTGTCGGACCGTCTGCCACTGATGGACGGCAAGATGACCCGCTCGAACAAGCTGCGCATCGGCTATTTCGCGCAGCATCAGGTTGACGAGTTGCATATCGACGAATCCCCGCTGAGCCACCTGCAGCGCCTGCGCCCCGACACGATGCAAAGCAAGTTGCGCGCACAATTGGCAGGTTTCGGACTTGGCGCCGATCAGGCCGATACCGAGGTCGGGCGACTATCCGGCGGTCAGAAGGCCCGCCTGTCGCTGCTTCTGGCGACAATCGACGCGCCGCATATGCTGATCCTCGACGAGCCGACAAACCACCTCGACATCGAATCCCGCGAGGCGCTGGTCAACGCGCTCACCGCCTATTCCGGTGCTGTGATTTTGGTCAGCCACGACATGCACCTGCTGAGCATGGTCGCGGACCGGCTCTGGCTGGTCAAGGACGGCACGGTCGCGCCTTATGACGACGATCTGGAGGCTTACCGCAAACTGCTTCTGTCCTCGGAAAAGCCCTCCAAATCCTCGAAACCGGCCCCGGAAAAGCCGAAACGCCCGTCGCGCGACGCGATCCTTGCCCTGCGTTCTGACGCGCGCAAAGGCGAAGAGCGGGTGAACAAGCTTAACGAGATGCGCGACAAGCTGGCGAAAAAGCTTGCCGATCCCGCGCTCTACGAAGATGGCCGCGCCGGTGAGTTGGCCACTTGGAACAAGAAATATGCCGAAGTGATGGAGGCCCTGGGCCGCGCCGAATCCCTCTGGATGGCAGCTCTGGAAAAGCTGGATCAGGCCGAAACGGTCTGATCCACCGCTGACAAACGCCCCAAACGTGGTTCTGCGTGCACCTTTCGCCTCCGGCGGGCGTATTTACTAAGAGAAGAAGGGCAGGAGCGCGTCCTTCTTCATCTTCCCCGCACCAGTTTTGCCAGAGTAAACCTCGCGGCCAATATTCCGGATCGAGGGTGCGCCGCAGGCCCCTTGCTCCGGGGTCATCTGGCGCGACAGCCATCGCGATGGCTTGCCTCATCGACGCTCTCCCCCTAAGCCATGGGGATGGATAGCGCGTTTCTCATCACCGCCTTTGCCACGCTTTTTGTGGTGATCGACCCGATCGGGCTTACCCCTATCTTTATCGCGTTGACGGCGGACACCGACACCGCCCACCGGCGCTCCGTTGCCATACGGTCCTGCGTCATCGGGGCGGGTGTGCTGTTCCTGTTCGCGTTTCTCGGGGAATCGGTGTTGGGTTTCATCGGGATATCCATGCCCGCGTTCCGGATTGCGGGCGGCATCCTTTTGTTCCTCACCGCGCTCGAAATGCTGTTTGAACGCCGCTCAAAGCGGCGCGAGGATCAGGCGGGCGCCGAGGCCGACTATCCAGATCCATCGGTCTTTCCCATTGCCATTCCGCTGATCGCGGGGCCCGGCGCCATCGCTTCGGTGATCCTGCTGACCGGACAGGCCGAAGGTGCTGTCGGCATGGCCTCGGTTCTTGGCGTCCTGATCGCGGTGCTGGCGATCGTGCTGATGTTCTTTTTCAGCGCCGGTTTGATCGAACGCGCCATGGGCAAGACCGGTATCACCGTTGTAACCCGGCTTTTGGGAATGCTGCTGGCCGCGCTTTCGGTTCAATTCGTGCTCGACGGGCTGCGCGCCTTCGGGTTGGCGGGCTGACCCCTACCATCCGGGCCATTGCGTGCCTACATTCAGGGCAACACCAAAGGACCGGAAATGTCGTCAATGCAACTTGGAAACCTCGGCTATCTGCTTCTTCTTGGGGCGATTCTAGTGTTCTGGCTCTTTGTACAGAACCGCGAATCCCTTGGGAAAAAGGCACAGGCCGCTGCGGCCTGGGGGCTGATCTTTCTTGGTACCATCGCCGCCATCGGCCTTTGGGATGACATCCGCCAGACCGTCGTTCCGCAACAGGCGGTGTTTGCCGATCAGGGCCGGATCGAGCTGCCCCGGGCACCGGACGGGCACTACTATGTGACGGTCGGGCTGAACGGCGCGCCGGTGCGTTTTGTCGTGGATACCGGTGCCAGCGGCATGGTTCTTACGCGCGGTGATGCGGTAAAGGCCGGGCTGGATCTGGATGGTCTGGCCTTTTATTCACAGGCGATGACCGCCAATGGTCCGGTCCAGACCGCACCGGTCGAGATCGCAACCGTGTCGCTGGGGCCGTTCAGTGACCGCGACGTGCGCGCCTATGTAAACGATGGCGAGATGGAGCAGTCGCTGCTGGGCATGACCTATCTACAGCGCTTTGATCGGCTGGAAATTTCGGGCGGAAAGATGTTTCTGGAACGATAGCGCCCTCGCCTCACTTCTCGGCCTTCTTCTCCCAGCGCCCCGATTCCTCGGACCAGTATTGCGCCGAACAGCCCGCATCGGTCAGTGTCTTCCACTGCACCCGCGCCGCCTGCACGGCACCCGCGTCATTGCCATCGAACACCACGCAGACCCGTTCCATCGTCTCTACCTCTGGCGCCGACACTTCCGCCCCATCCACCGTCATCAGGCAGACGGCTTTGTTCGGAACATCCGCCCCGGTTGTCAGCAGCACCGGCTGCGCCGCGTCCTGCGCGCCGCCCGCCAGTCCGTGCGGCAGAAACCCGTCATCAGGCTTTAGCCAGAGCTGTTCATCCAGCCAGCTTATGTGACCTGCATCGCGCCCCCGCACCACCACGCGCCAGCCATTGGCCAGCGCGCGTTCCAGTAGCTGCGGCAGAGCAAGCTCAAGCGGGCGCTGCGTCAGGTGATAGAAATAGGCGGCCCCCATATCAATCTCGCTCGTACTGCTCCGAGATAAGGCGGTTGAGCGACATCACGCCCCAACCCGTCGCCCCTTTGGATGACAGGGTCAGATCGCGCGGGACGTGCGCGACGCCGGCGATGTCCAGATGGATCCAGGGCATGCCATCCTGCACGAACCGCTTGAGGAATTCGGTCGCGGTGATGGACCCGGCGGGGCGGCCACCCGAATTGCGTACATCCGCAATCTGGGATTTCAGCAGATCCGCGTAGGGCTGGCCCATCGGCATACGCCAGGCGCCCTCCTGTTCGGCCCCAGCGGCCTTCAGGAAGTTGTCGCAAAGCGTATCGTCATTGGAATAGACCGCCGCATGGTCATGCCCCAGCGCCACGATGGCCGCACCGGTCAGGGTGGCAAGGTCGATCATGGCGCTCGGCTTTATATGTTCCTGCGTATACCACATCACGTCACACAGCACCAAACGACCTTCGGCATCGGTGTTGTTGATCTCGATCGTGTCACCCTTCATCGAGGTCACGACGTCGCCCGGGCGCATCGCCTTGGAATCCGGCATGTTTTCCACAAGCCCGACCAGGCCGATGATATTCGCCTTGGCCTTGCGCCGGGCCACCGCGTGCATCACGCCGGCAACAACGCCTGCGCCGCCCATGTCCATCGTCATGGTTTCCATGCCCGCGGCGGGTTTGAGCGAGATGCCGCCAGTGTCGAAAACCACGCCCTTGCCGATCAGAGCAAGCGGCGCGACGCCCGCCTCTCCCCCGTTCCAACGCATGATCACCACCTTGGACGGGTTTTCGGATCCATGGCCCACGGCCAGCAGCGCGCCCATGCCCAGTTCTTCCAACTGGGCTTCTTCCAGCACCTCGACCTCGACCCCCAGATCCCTGAGCGCCAGCAGGCGGTCGGCAAACTCCTCCGTGTGCAGCACATTGGCGGGTTCGTTCACCAGATCGCGGGTAAAGACGACACCCTCGGCCACAGCAAGCGCCGGTATAGCTGCGGCTTCGACCTCGTCCGGCTTGGTACACATAAACACCGCAGCGCCCAGCGGATCGGCCTTTTTCGACTTGCATGCGTCAAATCCATAGCCGCGCAAGGCAAGCCCCAGTGCAATATCTTCGGTCCCGCGTTGGGATTCAGCCAGTACCGTAAGCGCCGCTGTACCTGCGGCGCGCGCCAGCGCCCCACCTGCCTTTCGGGCTGCACCCGCATCCGCGCGCCGTTCAAGCCGCACCAGATCGACACTTTCCGCAGCCATGCCCACCGGATAGGCAAGGCTCAGCACATCGCCATCCTTGAGCTTTTCCCAACGCTCGGACTCGACTGCGCGGGCCACAGCGCCTTTTGTCAGCCGGTTCAGACGCCGGGCGCCCGGGCTCATCTTGCCATCGGCGGTGATGAAGACGGCGATCCGCCCTTCGGCGCCGGCAAGCGCCTCCAGATCGACGGATGCAAAGGTGATCTCTCTCAACTCGGTCATGTGCAGTTTCTCCTGATCTGCCTAAAGAGGTAAAGCGCTAAGCGCCCATTGACCAGAGCCACCTTTTCCCGCAGATCAGGCCCGTGTAGGATCACACCCGATGTAACAGGTTCTTGGGGGATCGCCTTGGCCAGATTCGACAGATACGTGCTGTCGCAACTCATGGTGCTGTTCGGCTTTTTCGCCCTGGTACTGATTTCAGTCTACTGGGTGAACCGGGCGGTCGTCCTGTTCGACCGGCTGATCGCGGACGGCCATTCGGCCGGGGTCTTCCTTGAATTCACGGCGCTCAGCCTTCCGAACGTGATCCGCATGGTGTTGCCGATGGCCTCGTTCGCTTCAGCTGTTTACGTGACCAACCGGCTCAGTTCGGAATCGGAACTCACCGTGGTGCAGGCCAGTGGTTTTTCGCCCTGGCGGTTGGCACGCCCGGTTCTGGTATTCGGGCTGATCGTTGCTGTGATGATGTCAGTGCTGACGCATTTTCTGGTGCCCAAAAGCCTGGAACAACTGCGCCTGCGCGAAGCCGAGATTTCCGGTTCCGTCAGCGCGCGGCTATTGCGCGAAGGCACGTTTCTGCATCCCACGCGCGGCGTGACCTTTTACATCCGGGACATCACCCCAGAAGGAGAATTGCGTGACGTGTTCCTGTCGGATCGCCGCCAGCCGGGACGCGTGGTCACGTATACTGCGGAAAACGCCTTTCTTTTGCGCGACTCTGTAGGCTCAAAACTGGTGATGCAGAGCGGGTTGGCACAGACGCTGAATGTCGCGAAAGAGACGCTGTCGACCACCAATTTCACCGACCTCACCTATGACATCAGCGGGCTGATCACTGCCGACAGTCAGCCGCGCCGCAAGATCCAGTTTGTTCCAACGCTCGAACTGCTCACCGACACGGCCGCGGTGGCTGAGGCCGCGAACGACACCATCGGCGAAACACTCGAAGAGGCCAACTCCCGCTTTCAGCAGCCGATACTCGCTGTGGTGGCGGCGCTGATTGGTTATTCTGCGCTGATGATCGGTAGTTACAGTCGTTTTGGCGTTGGCAGGCAGATCGTCTTTGCCATCTTCATGCTCGTCGTCATCAAGCTGGCCGAAAGTGCCGTCACCGGCCCGGTGCGCGACAATGCGGCGCTCTGGCCGCTGATATATCTGCCCTCACTCATCGGCCTTGCGATCAGCGGGCTGTTGTTGCGCCGCGCGTCCGGCCCGTTCAAACCCGGAAAATCACTGCCGCCGAGCATGGCAGAGGGCGCCGCATGATCTTGCACTTTTACTTTGCACGCCGTTTTCTGCGGGTGTTCATGGGCATGCTTGCGATCTTTTTCCTGTTCGTTTCGCTACTCGATCTTGTTGATCAGATGCGCCGGTTCGATGCCTCGGTGACCTTTGGACAGGTCCTGCAACTGACACTTCTGAACACGCCGCAGGCGCTGTACCAGATGCTGCCGCTGGTGATGATACTCGCGTCGATCGCGCTGTTTCTGTCGCTGTCGCGTTCGTCGGAACTGGTCGTGACACGCGCCTCGGGCCGCTCGGGACTGGCGGCGATTTTTGCCCCGGCGATGGTGGCAGCACTGATCGGTGTCATTGCGGTAAGCATGGCCAACCCCATCGTGGCCGCGACTTCAAAACGGTTTTCAGATCTGGTTGAGCGTTACGACAACGGCGGCATCAACGTGCTGTCCATCGGGTCCGAAGGACTGTGGCTGCGTCAGGGCGACGACATGGGTCAGACAGTGATCCGCGCCGCCCGCGCCAATCCGGACGCCACAACGCTCTATGACGTGAGTTTTGTGGCCTACTCGCCCGAAGGCGGTCCCATGCGGCGGATCGAAGCCGCCGAAGCGACGCTGGAAGCCGGCGCCTGGGTGCTGCACAACGCAAAGACATGGCCTTTGGAATCCGGTGTGAACCCGGAAACTGCTGCCACCCGGCAGGATGAACTGCGCGTGCCATCAACCTTGACCCAGGATAATATCCGCGACCGGTTCGGCAACCCTTCGGCAGTGTCAATCTGGGATTTGCCGGACTTTATCCGCGATCTTGAACAGGCCGGCTTTTCCGCCCGCCGCCATCAGGTCTGGCTCCAGATGGAGCTGGCGCGCCCTCTGTTTCTGGTCGCTCTTCTGCTGGTCGGCGCTGGGTTTACCATGCGCCACAGTCGTCTGGGGCGCACCGGTATTTCTGTTCTCGCAGCGATCATGCTGGGCTTTGGCCTGTACTACATTCGTAACTTCGCCCAGATCATGGGTGAGAACGGCCAGATCCCGTCATATCTCGCCGCCTGGGTCCCCCCCGTCGCCGCTCTTCTGCTGGCAATGGGGCTTATCCTGCATATGGAGGACGGCTGATGCGCCAGTTCCGCGCCTTGCCCGCCCTGTTCATCCTGCTTCTGGCCTTTTCCCTGCACGCGGGACCAAGCCGCGCGCAGACCGACTCAGCCCTCCAGGATGCCGCCCTTCTGGTTGCCGATCAGGTGCTGGTCGAAAATGACAATCGTCTGATTGCCACCGGAAATGTTGAAGCGCTTTACGACGGCACCCGGCTGACCGCAGCGCGCATCATCTACGACCAGGACAGCGATTCCCTTACCTTGGAAGGGCCGATCTATATCACTGACCCGGAGGGCAACGTGCTGTCGGCTGAAACAGGTGAGGTCGATTCGGGGATGAGGAACGGCCTTCTGCGCGGCGCGCGTATGGTGCTGGATCAACAGCTTCAGCTCGCCTCGGTTGAGGCACGAAGGGTCGAAGGACGCTATACGCAACTGTCCCGCGTCGCTGTCACCTCGTGTCAGGTCTGTGGAAACAACAGTGCGCCACTCTGGTCGATCCGCGCCAGCCGCGTGGTGCACGATCAAACCGAACGACAACTCTACTTTGAAAACGCTCAGCTGCGTATTCTTGACGTGCCGGTGTTCTATCTCCCTTACCTGCGTCTGCCCGACCCGACGCTGGATCGTGCCCGCGGCTTTCTGATCCCGTCGATCCGCTCGACCACTCTGCTCGGGTTCGGCATCAAAGTCCCGTATTTCATCCCGATCGGGGACGACAAGGACATCACGCTTACACCGTACCTCTCACCTGTCACCCGCACGCTGGAAGCACGTTACCGGCAGGCCTTCCGATATGGAAATATCGAATTGAATGGTGCGATCACCCGCGACACGCTGATCAGTGACGGTGCACGTGGGTATTTTTTCGTAACCGGCTCCTTTACGCTGCCCCGTGATTTCAAACTCAAATTCAACATCAAGACCACGACCGACGACGCCTATCTCAACGACTATGACTATTCCGGTGCCAACAGGCTAAAAAGCGACCTCACCGTATCGCGTTTCAGGCGGGACGAGATGATCTCCGCTTCGCTGCGGCATTATGAAATCCTGAGCGACAGTGAAAGCAACGCAACCCAGCCGTCGATCATCTCTTCCGCGGAATATGAGCGGCGCTATTTCCCGCGCTTCGGGGGCGAAATCCGGCTGGGCGCCGAGCTGCACAACCACTTTCGTTATTCAACGCTGGACGTGGACAGCGACGATGACGACACCCTTGTTGATGGCCGGGACGTGACGCGGCTCAACGCCGACATAAGCTGGCGCGACCGCTGGACGCTTGCGGGCGGCATCCGCGCAGGAGCCTTGGGCCAACTCTGGATCGACCGTTTCTGGGTCAGTCAGGATTCGACCCGCCCCGCCAATGTGAGTCAGCTAACCCCGGCTGTCGCGGTGGATCTGCGCTGGCCGTGGGCACGGGCGGGTGTGAATGGCGCCCGTTGGCTGATCGAACCGATAGCACAGGCCGGATGGATCGGCGGTGAACGGGTTCAGGTCACCAACGACGAAAGCACCCGACCCGAATTCGACGAAGGCAACCTGCTGTCCCTGTCGCGCTTTCCCGTACCTGACCGGCGCGAGAGAGGATATACCAGTGCACTGGGCCTGCGTATTCTTCGTGACAATCCGGCCGGGCTTACTGCCGGTCTGACCCTTGGCCGCGTCTGGCGCGAGGAAGACGATAGCGACTTCACCCGCTCTTCGGGTCTGTCCACGGCAACCTCGGACTATCTGCTCGCAGCGCATATCGACACCTCGAACGGGCTCGTGTTGACCGCACGCAGTTTGTTTGATCCCGCAGACCAGAGTGTGGCCAAGGCAGAGGCGCGCGCGATTTGGAGCAAAGGCCTCATGGATCTTGGTGCCGCCTATGTGCTTTTGCCTACTGACCCGGACGAAGACCGCGATCAGGCCCAGTCGGAATGGAGTTTTGACGGCAAGTATCAGTTCACCAACAACTGGGCTGCGTCGGCGGAAACGCGCTATGATTTTGCCGATCAGCGCTTTGCAAAGACCGGTCTGGACATCGAGTACCAGAATGAATGCGCAGTTGTGAACTTTTCGGCCTCGCGCAGCTATGCCTCTTCCGATAGTCTCGTACCATCGACAGAGTTTGGCCTGACCGTCGCGCTGAAGGGATTCAGCACAGGCGGCAGCGCCGGGGAGTACCGCCGATCATGCCGCTAGAATTTACACGACTTATCCGCGCTTTGACCGTGGCAATGCCGCTTTTGCTGGGCACCGCGGGCCTGACAGCGACCGCGACGACCGCACAGGCGCAGGGGCTGTTTGCCCCGGCAATCCAGGTCAATGAAAAGGTCATCACCGTTTACGAACTGGAACAGCGCGAGCGTATGCTTCAGGTGCTGAATGCGCCGGGTGACCCGCGCAAACTGGCCCGCGAACAGCTGATCGAGGATCGCCTGCGCATTCAGGCCAGCCAGGACGTTGGAATTCGTCCCACGGAAGAAGAAGTTCTTGGTGGCATGGACGAATTTGCTGCCCGCGCCAATTTGAGCCGCGCCGAATTCGTTCAGGCCCTCGCCGGCGCAGGCGTTTCAGAACAGACCTTCCGCGACTTCGTGCTTGCAGGGATGTCATGGCGTCAACTGGTACAGGCCCGTTTTGCAGGCCAAAGCAGTGTTACCGATTCCGAGGTGGACCGCGCCCTGTCCTCGGGTGGGACCGGTACCAGCAGCGTGCGCGTCCTGCTGTCTGAAATCATCATTCCCGCTCCCCCGGAAGAGGCTGACGCCGTTCGTGCGCAGGCTGATCGCATCGCGCAGCTCACCTCAGAAAGCGCGTTTTCCGCCGAGGCACGCAAATACTCCGCCACCGCAAGCCGCGATGCCGGCGGTCGTCTGCCCTGGCAAAACATCACGGATTTGCCCCCGGTCCTGCGCCCTCTGGTAATGGCCCTGTCGCCCGGACAGGTGACCGCGCCGATCCCGATCCCCAATGCTGTTGCCCTCTTCCAGATGCGTGCCATAGAAGAAACCGGCTTCACTTCACCCGAAGTGGCCGCAATCGAATACGCCGCCTACTATATGCCCGGCGGACGCAGCGCCGAAACGCTGGCGCGCGCGCGCGTTCTTGCCTCAAAGGTCGACCGCTGTGACGATCTTTACGGTGTCGCCAAGGGCCAGCCGGAAAGCGTGCTGGACCGGGGCAGCCTGCCGCCATCAGAGATCCCGACCGATATCGCGATGGAACTGTCCAAACTGGATCCGGGCGAGGTGTCGACCGCGCTGACCCGCTCGGACGGACAAACGCTGGTCTTTCTCATGCTTTGCGGACGCACAAATAGCATCAGCGAAGACGCCTCGCGCGAAGATCTGGTGCTGGGGTTGCGCAACAGGCGCCTTAGTGGTCTTGCAGATGGATATCTTGCACAGCTGCGCGCTGACGCTCGCATCATCGAACAATGATCCCCGCGCCAATTGCGCTGACCTGTGGCGAACCTGCCGGCATTGGCCCGGAACTTGCCGTCGCGGTGTGGGACATTCTGCGCGGGGAAGTGCCGTTCTTCTGGATCGGCGACCCTGCGCATTTGCCAGCCGGGGCTGCCTATCGGCTGATCGACAGCCCCGATGAAGTACTGCAAGGGCACAAGGGGGGGCTGCCCGTATTGCCTCATGCCTTTGCCGGTGATCGCACCCCCGGAACGGCGCAACCGGCGCAGGCGCAGGGCGTGATCGACGTGATTGCCCGTGCCGTAGCTCTGGCCCGTTCCGGGGCGGCGTCAGCTCTGTGCACCCTGCCGATTCACAAACAAGCCCTGCAAGAGGGTGCCGGTTTTTCCTACCCTGGCCATACCGAATTTCTGGCCCATCTTGCCGACGTCGACGAGGTGGTGATGATGCTCGCCTCCTCCCAGCTTCGTGTCGTGCCCGCTACGATCCACATCCCGCTGTCCGAGGTGCCGCAGGCTCTGACCGCGGAGCTACTGACAAAACGCATCCGCATCACGCACAGGGCGCTTCAGACCCAGTTCGGCATCCCTGCCCCCCGAATCGCCGTGGCAGGACTGAACCCCCATGCCGGCGAAGGCGGGCGTATGGGACGCGAGGAGATTGACCTGATCATCCCGGTGCTGGACAGCCTGCGTGCCGAAGGCATGAACCTGATCGGCCCGATGTCCGCCGACACCATGTTTCATGCCGCCGCCCGCGAGCGCTATGACGCCGCTGTCTGCATGTATCACGATCAGGCCCTGATCCCGATCAAGACGCTGGATTTCGATCAGGGTGTGAACGTCACCCTTGGCCTGCCCTTCATCCGCACATCGCCCGACCACGGCACAGCTTTTGATATTGCGGGCAAGGGGCTGGCCAATCCGTCCTCAACCATCGCGGCACTGCGCATGGCCTGGGCGATGGCGCAAGGAACTGCCGCATGAGCACCATTGACGACCTGCCCCCGCTGAGCCGCGTCATCGCCAGCCACGGGCTGACCGCGCGCAAGTCGCTTGGCCAGAACTTCCTGCTCGATCTCAACCTCACGGCCAAGATCGCCCGGCAGGCCGGGGATCTTAGGAATATGGATGTGCTGGAAATCGGGCCCGGCCCCGGCGGTCTGACCCGTGGCCTTCTGGCCGAGGGCGCGCGCCACGTGCTTGCCATCGAAAAAGACAGCCGCTGCCTGCCCGCGCTGGAGGAAATCAGCGCCGCTTATCCCGGTCGCCTCACGGTGATGATGGGGGATGCGCTCAAGGTCGATCCGCTGGAACACCTCACGCCGCCGATCGCGATCGCGGCCAACCTGCCCTACAACGTCGGCACCGAACTGCTGGTGCGCTGGCTGACACCCAAGGAATGGCCGCCGTTCTGGCAGACCCTGACCCTGATGTTCCAGCGCGAAGTCGCAGAGCGCATTGTCGCCACCCCGGGCTCCAAGGCCTATGGCCGTCTGGCCCTGCTGGCCCAGTGGCGGGCAGATGCGCGGATCATGCTCTCCTTGCCGCCCGAGGCGTTTTCCCCAGCGCCCAAGGTTTCCTCTGCCGTGGTACATCTTACCGCCCTGCCGGAACCACGCTTTCCAGCCGATGCAAAAGTTCTCGAAGCTGTCGTGGCCGCTGCATTCAATCAGCGCCGCAAGATGCTGCGCGCCGCACTAAAGGGCCAGCACCCGGATATCGAAATAATACTTCAAAAGGCGGGAATCGCGCCGACCGAGCGCGCCGAACAGGTCTCGCTTGAGGGGTTCTGCGCTTTGGCGCGGGCGCTGGCAGAAGCACGCGAATAACACATACCTTATTGAATTCGGAAGATTCTCCTGACGCGACCGGCGTTCAGGGCGCTTTGCGTCGCCTTGTTGTGACCGACGGTTCTGTCGCACGCATGCTGCGCCGTCCGGCTTCGGACTGGCCCTGGCGAAACTACGTACCTCATAACGAAAATGACTGCGCAGGGTGTAATTTCCCTGCGCAGTCACAGTAACGGCCCGCCAAGGGCACACGCTACGTTCATTTTGGTATGAAAAGTTGCCGATCCGTTCAGGCATGGATCGCGCGATGGCCTACTCAGCCGCGTCTGCTGCGCTGTCCCCGTTAACCTCGACTGCGGTCGGCGCCTCTGCATCAGACACCTTCGCCTTGGGCTCTGGCTTCTTACGCGGCTTGCGCTTGGGCTTTGGCTTGGGAGCGGCCTCGGCAGCGGGTTGCTCGGTTGGTGCGTCCTGTACAGGTGCCGTCGGGACTGCGCTCGTCTGCGCCGCATTCTCGGGCGTCTCTACCAGACCACTGTCGTCGTCCGCGCCTTCAGAAAGATCCACGACGTCCTGAGCCACATAGCGCGGCTGTTCATTCTGTTCGCGGTTCTGATTGCGACGGGATGGGCGCCTCTCATTGCCCCCGCCCTGAACATTGCTGTTCTGACCGTTGCCGCCATCGCTCTGACTGCCGCTATTCTGGCCACCATCGCTTTGGTTAGCGTTGTTCTGGTTGCCGTTGTTCTGGCCACCACTGTTCTGGTTTCCGCCCGGGTTGTTGCCCTGATTGCTGTTGTCAGACCGGTCACGCTGCGCCTGACGCTCGCGGTTTTCCTGTTCCTGCTGTTCGCGGCGCTGATCCTGTTCGCGCTGCGCTTCGCTCAGCATGCGCAGATAGTGTTCGGCGTGCTGCTGGAAATTTTCAGCTGCAACACGGTCGTTAGACAACTGCGCATCGCGGGCAAGCTGGTTGTACTTGTCAATGATCTGCTGAGGCGTGCCGCGCACTTTTCCATCCGGACCAGAGCTGTCAAAAACGCGATTGACGACATTGCCGACGGAGGATGTGGAGCGGTTGCGGTTACTCTTCGACCGCGAGCGTGATTTTGATGATCTCATATCCGAGCTTCAGCCCTATCTGTGACTGTCCTGTGATCGATTTGGGCGCTATATGCACCGTGCCTACCAGATCACTTCCATGTGTGGCTTAGCGTCCAGCGGGACCGCCCAAAGGCATCCTCCGTCTCGACCCCTTTGAATAACCACGTCCCGGCACGTCACACAAGCAAAAAACACAAATAATTGACGGATTTGCGACGAGCATAGCCTCAGACCCTCGGCATACAGCCCTGAACCGCCCGATCACGACCATCCATATCCTGAAAAACGGTAATTTTCGCCAAACCAGCAGCTACCATCATCGCACTGACTTCCGCGCCTTGCGTCGGCCCGATTTCGACCAGCAGCCGCCCGCCCGCTGCAAGATGCGCCGGTGCCTCGGCAATAATGGCACGATATGCGGCAAGGCCGTCGCCCTCATCCGTTAAAGCCATACGCGGTTCATGCTCGCGGACTTCGGGTGCCAGGTCGGCCATTTCATCAGCGGCGATATAGGGCGGGTTCGACACGATGAGGTCAAACCGTTCGCCCCGGTTCCCGAGCGCTGCGAACCAGCTGCCCGTCTCCAGAGAGACCCTGTCATCCAGCCCAAGCGCGGTACGATTGGACCTTGCGATTGTCAGCGCCGCGTCGGACAGATCCGTGCCGACACCCGTCGCCCCATCGCATTCCGCCACCAGTGTCAGCACGATACAGCCCGATCCGGTGCCAAGGTCCAGAACCCTTTGAAATTTCTGGGCCAGCGCGGCCTCGATCAGCGTCTCGGTTTCGGGGCGCGGGTCCAGAACATCTTTGGTTACGCGGAAGTCACGGCCGTAGAACATCCGCTTCCCGGTCAGATGGGACACCGGCTCTCGATGTGCGCGGCGCGCGATCAAGTCATCATAGAACTCCGTCTGACTGACCGACACGTCTTCAGGCAGGAACAGAGTCAACCGACCCGTCTGCACCCCAAGGGCATGTGCCAACAGTCGGCGCGCGTCCGTTGCGGGGTCCGGGACGGACGCCAACTTTAGTGTGCGTGCCCCACGTACCAGCAGCTCTGCGCCTGTCATGCCCCCATCTCGGCCAGCATCGTGGCCTGTGCATCTGCGGTCAGGGCGTCAATGATTTCGTCCAGATCGCCCTGCATCACCTGATCCAGCTTATAAAGCGTCAGGTTGATGCGATGATCGCTCAGCCGTCCCTGGGGAAAATTATAGGTCCGAATACGTTCTGATCTATCGCCTGTCCCGACCTGCGCCTTTCGGTTTGCCGATCGTTCGCTGTCAATCTTTTGCCGTTCCAGATCAAACAGCTTGGTGCGCAGCACCTGCATGGCGATCTCGCGGTTGCGGTGCTGGGATTTCTCGGAACTGGTCACAACGATCCCGCTGGGCATATGCGTGATCCGCACAGCCGAGTCTGTGGTGTTCACGTGCTGCCCGCCCGCGCCGGATGACCGCATCGTGTCGATCCGGATGTCATTGGCGTCGATCTTCACATCGACGTCTTCCGCTTCGGGCAGCACCGCAACCGTCGCCGCGGAGGTATGGATGCGCCCGCCGCTTTCGGTTGTCGGAACCCGCTGAACTCGGTGCACGCCGGATTCGTATTTAAGCCGGGCAAAGACATTCTCTCCGGTGATATGGGCGACCACTTCCTTGATCCCGCCCAGTTCAGTCGTCTGCTCTTCGATGATCTCGACCCGCCAGCCACGGGATTCGGCATAGCGCTGGTACATCCTTAGAAGGTCACCGGCAAACAACGCCGCCTCTTCGCCACCTGTGCCGGGCCGGATCTCAAGCATGGCGGGACGCGCATCGGCGGCATCTTTGGGCAACAGCGCCAGTTGCAGCGCCTCTTCGGCGGCAGGCACCGCACCGCGCAGATCATATAGCTCGTCCTCGGCCAGCGCCTTCATCTCGGGATCGCGCAGCATGGCCTCGGCTTCGGTAATACCGGCTTTCAACGCCTCCCAAGCGTCGATCTGCTCCATCACTGGCTTCAGTTCGGAGTATTCGCGGCCTAGGGCAGCCAGATCGCCGCCACCGGCAGCAAGCTTTGCTTCGAGAAACTCGAAACGTTGGCGGATCTGGATAAGTCTGTCATTGGGAACCATGGCCCGCTCTGTCCCCTATTGCGCAAGGCCGGTCAAGACCCCGAGGTATGTCGGACCCGGAAACCTGCCTCCAAACGTGCCTGCCCCTTGCATTGGGCGATGTCAGCCATGTTCGGACTTGGCCGCTGAATTCGCCCAAATACCAGGGAGGGACCTTCAGCATGGTGCAACGACGAGAACCGTCGCGTTCTCAGCTCTCGGGCTGCGCGCCAATCTGCTCAAGCCAGCCTTCGACCCGCGCCTTGTTCACGCCCATGTCTGATTGACCGAACCGCGCACGCGCGTAAATCTCAACCTGGTCTTCGTTCTGTTGCACCGTGGTGTAGTCTGGAAACGCCATCCATTGCGAACGGGTGACATAAGTGATCCGCCCTTCGTCCACGCTCCCGGCCAGAAGCTCGGTGCGGGGCGTCGCGAGGATGGTCCGGTCCAGCGCCTCGAACATATCGCGCCCGCCGTCCAGCCGCCGCCGCACGCCACCGGCAAGGTCCTGATCCGCAGACACCATCGGATCAACGTTCCAGACGGACGGGTCAGAAGGCGCAAGACGGATCCAGGCGATACCACCCACCACCACGAGAACAATGATCCAGAATATCATACGCACGATGCCTCTTTCTCTTTCACTACGCGTTTGCACAACGCGCTGAAACGGCAACAGGATCCCATCCTGTCACGCGTCCCTGATTTCATTTGCGCCGTGTCCAGGCCCAGAGGCACAATATCTCCATTGCCACATGCGCGCCGGCAACAGCGGTTGCGCCGGTTGTATCGTATGGCGGTGAGACCTCAACCACATCGCCGCCAAGGACGTTCAGACCGGCGATTTCCCGCAGGATCACCGCCGCCTGCGCCGAACTCAGCCCGCCCCAGACCGGCGTCCCCGTGCCGGGTGCATAGGCCGGATCCAGGCCGTCGATGTCAAAGGTCAGATAACAGGGTGTGTCGCCGATGATCCTGCGCACCTTTTCGGCAACCGCCGACGGCCCGATGCGGTGCACCTCGGGGGCGTCGATGATATTCACGCCCAGTGTGTCGGGATTTTCGGTGCGAATCCCCACAGCAACGGATTTTTCAGGGATTATCAGCCCCTCTTTCACCGCCTTGTAGACAAAGGTGCCGTGGTCAATCCGCTCGGCATCGTCATCGACCCAGGAATCGGAGTGGGCATCAAACTGGAGCAGCGCAACCGGCCCGAATTTCTCGGCATAGGCGCGCAGGATCGGCAGGGTGATGAAGTGATCGCCGCCCAGCGTCACACTCGCAGCACCGGCATTCAGGATGGTGCGGAAATGTTCGGTCACTGCGGCGGGAAAGGCGCTGATCTTGGCGTAGTCGAACGCCATGTCGCCGTAATCGACGATGTTGAAATCGCCCAGCGGATCAAAACCCCAGCCATAGGGCGGATCATAGGGTTGCAATGTGCTTGCCTCGCGGATCGCGCGCGGCCCGAAACGGCAACCGGGCCGGTTGGTCACCGACTGATCAAACGGAATGCCGGTCACCGCCACATCCACGCCGCCCAGATCCTTGGTATAGCGCCGCCGCAGGAAAGACGGCGCACCGCCAAAGGCGTTCTCGTAACTCAGACCACCAAGTGACGTGCGCGTAAACGCCTGATCTACCTGGGTCTTTGCGTCTTCCAGTGCCATATCGGATGCCCTTTCCGGCGTCAGGCTGGGCGGGTGGGCGACGCCGGAAAAGGCGTCTGCCACCGCCCGGTTTTATCAGAGTGGCAGCGCCTTTTCGACAAGCCGCGCAAAGAACGAGGCCCCCACCGGGGCAATCTCGTCCTGAAAGTCATAGGCAGGGTGGTGGCAGGATGCCGTGTCGCCCTGCCCCAGAAACAGATAGGCGCCGGGCCGAGCATTCAGCATGTAAGCGAAATCTTCGGCTGCCATGATCGGATCGCAGGCATCGTTCACACGCTCCGCTCCCACCACTTCTCGCGCCACTTCGGCGGCAAAGGCAGCTTCGGCGGCATCGTTCACTGTCGCCGGATAGCCCTTTTCGTAATTCAGGACCGCCGTCATGCCAAAGCTCGCTGCCTGATGCTGGACAATGGCTTCCATCCGCTCGATCACCATCGACTGAACCTCTGGGTTGAAACTGCGCACCGTGCCAACGATCTGCGCCGTATCGGGGATGATATTTGTGCCAGTACCCGCATGGATCTGTGTGACGGTCAGAACCAGTCGTTCCAGCGCGTTGACATTACGGCTCACAATGGTTTGCAGTGCCTGCACCATCGCCACGGCCGCCATGATCGGATCGCGGGTCTGATAGGGCATCGCGCCATGTCCGCCGACGCCCTGAATATCGATCCAGAAGGTGTCGACCGCCGCCATCACCGGTCCGGGCGCGGTTTGAATATGCCCCAAGGGTTCGCCCGGTGCGTTGTGGATGCCGAAGACTTTGGAAATCTCAAACCGCTCCATCATGCCTTCTTCGACCATGATCCGGCCGCCGCCTTCGCCCTCTTCCGCAGGCTGAAAGATCAGTGCGACCCGTCCGGCAAAATTGCGCGTTTCGGCAAGATAGCGCGCCGCGCCCAGCAGCATGGTCGTATGTCCGTCATGGCCGCAGGCGTGCATCCTGCCAGGGATGGTCGAAGCATAGGAAACGCCGCTCGTCTCATCCATCGGCAGCGCGTCCATATCGGCGCGCAGCCCTATGGTCGGGCCCGGCTTGTTGCCTTCGATAAGAGCAACGACACCACTGGTAGCGATACCTTCGTGGATATCGGAAACACCAAATTCCCGCAGCTTTTCGACCACAAACCGCGCGGTCTCCTGACACTCCAGCCCCAGTTCGGGATGCTGGTGCAGATACCGCCGCCAGCCGGTCATTTCTTCTCCGTAGGCAGCAATTCGGTTTATAACAGGCATAGGTCTCTCCCAGTGGTGACCGCTGTCACCGGGTCAAAAGGCGTGTGTTCGCGGGCACTCAACCACCATCGCGGGACGGGTGCAAGGCTTGCCCCAGCGGCTGGCGCGCCTCGATCAGCCGAACAAAGAACGATGCACCATAGGGCGCCGCCTCGTCGTTAAAGTCGAATTTCGGGTGATGCACCGATGGCCCGATCCCCTGCCCCAGGAACAGGAAGGCACCGGGACGCGCGTTGAGCATATAGGAAAAATCCTCGGCTCCCATTTCTGGTGCCAGATCATCCATGACCGAGGCTCCGACCTCGCGCGCAACCTGAACGGCATAGCCGGTTTGGTCCGCGTGGTTCACCGTGGGCGGGTAGTTGCGGTGATAATCGACATGCGCGCTGACCCCATAGCTCAGCGCCAGCCCCTGAACGATCGTGCGCAGACGCTTTTCGGCCAGATCGCGCAGAGCCGGATCAAAGCTGCGCACGGTGCCGCCCATGCTCACCTCTTCGGGGATGATGTTGAATGCCGACCCGCCATGCACCTGCGTCAGGGACACCACAAGGCTGGCCAGAGGATCGGCATTGCGCGAAACGATGGTCTGCAGCGCCTGCCCGATGGCCAGCGTACAGGGCATCGGATCGACGCATTCGTGCGGATAGGCCGCGTGCCCGCCCTTGCCGGTCACGGTGATCTCGAAATCGTCCACAGCCGCCATGATCGGCCCAGGCCGGGTGCGGAACTGCCCCAGCGCGCCAAAGGGATCCGTGTGCAGGGCGTAGACCTCGGTAATCCCAAAGCGGTCCATCATGCCTTCCTCGACCATGATCCGCCCGCCGCCGATGGTTTCTTCGGCGGGTTGAAAGATCAGCGCGACCGATCCGCTGAAATTCCGCGTCTCTGCCAGATAGCGCGCAGCCCCCAGCAACATCGTGGTGTGCCCGTCGTGGCCGCAGGCGTGCATTTTCCCGCCCATCTCCGACGCCCAGTCGGCTCCCGTTTCCTCGTCCATCGGCAGCGCGTCCATATCTGCCCGCAACCCGGTCACCGGCCCCGCGCCTTGACCATGGATGATGCCGACCAAACCGGTTACGGCCAACCCCTCATGCACCTCATCCACACCGAACTCCCGCAGCCGGGCCGCAACAAAGGCCGCCGTCGCGTGACACTCCAGCCCCAGCTCCGGATTACGGTGCAGATGGTGGCGCCAGGTCTTCATATCCTCGGCAAATTCGGCAATGCGGTTCACGACTGGCAAGACTGGACACTCCTGTTCTCATGGCTCATCCCTGTTCCTGACCCAAATCGAAAGGCCCCGCAATGTCCGACGACCTGATCTTTGATCCCAAGGGCGGCCTGCCCCGCCTTCTGGAAATCATGGCCCGCCTTCGTGACCCCAAAACGGGCTGTCCCTGGGACATCGAACAGGACTTCGCCTCGATCGCGCCCTACACGATCGAAGAGGCCTATGAGGTTGCCGACGCCATCGAACGCAAAGCCTGGGACGAGTTGAAAGGCGAGTTGGGCGATCTGCTGCTGCAATCCGTGTACCACACGCAGATGGCGACCGAGGCCGGGATGTTCACCTTCGACGATGTGGCCAACGGTATCTCGGACAAGATGGTCGCGCGCCACCCGCATGTCTTCGGCAACGAATCCCGCGAGAAATCAGCCGAACAACAGACGCGCGACTGGGAAAAGATCAAGGCCGCCGAACGCGCCGAGAAGGCCGAAAGCGGCGTCCTTGATGGCGTGGCCCTTGGCCTGCCAGCACTGATGCGTGCGGTCAAACTGCAGAAACGCGCTGCCCGCGTCGGGTTCGACTGGCCCAGCACAGATCAGGTCATCGACAAGATCGTCGAAGAGGCCCAGGAACTGCGCGAAGCGACGGATCCCGAACATGCCAAAGAAGAATTTGGCGATCTGCTTTTCGTCATGGCCAATCTTGCCCGGCACATGGACATCGACCCCGAAGAAGCCCTGCGCGCCACCAACGCCAAATTCACGCGCCGGTTCCGCTCGATCGAAGCTGCACTTGCCGATCAAGGCCGAAGCCCGAAGGATAGCGATCTGGCCGAGATGGATGCGCTGTGGGACGCAGCCAAAAACGCCGAACGCCAGAGCTGAGACACAAAACTTTTCAAAAAGTTTTGCCAAGGCTTTTTTCAAAAGCCTTGAGCTTCGATCCCTCCGTCGCCATTGCGCGACTTTTTAAGGCGTTGACCCTACAAAAAGAGTCGGATTTACTCATTTACTCAAAACATCGCACGGAGATTTTAAAAAATGCGTATCACGCCCATTCTCACCACCCTGCTAGTGGCCACGCCCGCACTCGCCGAAGTTAATATCTACTCGCAACGCCAGCCCGAGCTGATCGCCCCTATCACTGAAGCATTCAGTGCGGAAACCGGGATCGAAACCAACGTGGTCTATCTGGATCAGGGCCTGACCGAACGTCTGAGCGCCGAAGGCAGTCGCAGCCCCGCCGACATCATCATGACGGTGGACATCGCGCGCCTGTCGCAGGCCGTTGAGGCTGGGGTCACACAGCCGGTAGAAAGCGCGGTTCTGCACGACAACATCCCCAGCGAGTTCCGCGATCCCGGCAACCAGTGGTTCGGCGTCACGACCCGAGCACGCATCGTCTATGCCAGCAAAGAACGCGTCGCCGACGGCGAGGTGACGACCTATGAGGATCTGGTCGATCCCAAATGGAAGGGACGTATCTGCACCCGCTCTGGCACCCACCCCTACAACCTCGCCCTGGTGTCGGCCGTGATCAAACATGACGGTTATGAGGCCGCCAAGGAATGGGCGCTTGGTCTCAAGGCCAATCTGGCACGCAAGCCCCAGGGCAATGACCGCGCGCAAGTCAAGGCAATCTGGGCCGGAGAGTGCGACATCTCGCTCGGCAACACCTATTACATGGGCGAGATGCTGGAAGATCCCGAACAGACGGAATGGGCGAATTCCGTGCGCATCGTCTTTCCGACGTTCCGCGACGGCGGCACCCATATGAACGTGTCGGGCGTGGCGATGACGTCTGCCGCTCCGCATCGTGAGGATGCTCTGAAATTCATGGAATTCCTTGCCTCCCCCGAAGCGCAGGCGATTTACGCCGAGGCAAACCATGAATTCCCGGTCAAGCCCGATGCGCCCCGCTCTGAACTGGTGGCGTCCTGGGGGGAATTCACGCCCGACCCGGTGAATCTGACCGAGCTTGCGGCGCTGCGCGGCGATGCCCTGCGACTGATGGAAGAAATCGACTTCGACGGCTGAGGCTATTTCGGGTGCGGGCAAAACCCCCGCACCCGAAGACCATCAACCACCGTCAACAACCCGCAAAAGAAAAACGGCGCGTCCCATTCGGGCGCGCCGTTTTTTTGATTCTATTTTGATCGTTTGCGGATCAGGAAGCTTCGCTGATGAACTTCACCGCATCGCCAAAGGTCTGGATGTTTTCTGCAGCGTCATCCGGAATCTCGATGCCGAATTCTTCTTCGAAAGCCATCACCAGCTCGACCGTGTCAAGGCTGTCTGCGCCCAGATCGTCGATGAACGAAGCGTTGTCCGTTACCTTGGACTCTTCCACACTCAAATGCTCAACCACAATCTTTTTCACGCGTGCTGCGACGTCGCTCATTCTGTCATCCTCATCCAACTGTCGGGTCTTTCAGACCCGGATTTGCCCTCGCCCCCAGCGGGGTGGCTTCTGTCGTGCCCTTTCGGGCGGTTCGTGCGCCCGCTAGGCGGGACCGGAGCCGCGCCGCAATGCGGCCCGAACCGGAACTGACGCGCCTATAGCACATGGAAAGGGGTTGGCAAACGCTTTCCCATATCCTTCCACCTTGCCCGGCGGCGCTAAGTCAGAGCATGGCCATGCCGCCGTTCACATGCAAGGTGGTGCCTGTGACATAAGCGGCTTCCTGGCTGGAAAGATACAAAACTGCTGCGGAAATCTCTTCCGGTGTACCCATCCGGCCTGTCGGCACCTGGGCAAGGATCGCGCTTTTTTGATCTTCGGTCAGTTTGTCGGTCATGGCGGTGGTGATGAAACCGGGTGCCACTGCATTGACCGTGATGCCACGGCTGGCAACCTCGTAAGCCAGAGATTTCGACATGCCGATCATGCCGGCCTTGGATGCAGCATAGTTACCCTGCCCGGGGTTTCCGGTGGCGCCGACCACCGATGATATATTCACGATCCGCCCCCAGCGCGCCTTCATCATGCCGCGCAGCACACCTTTGCAGAGCTTGAATGTCGCCGTGAGGTTCACATCGATCACCGACTGCCATTCGTCATCAGACATGCGCATGAACAGGTTGTCGCGGGTGATACCCGCGTTGTTCACCAGAATATCGACCGCACCCATAGCCGCGACCGCCTCTTTCGGCAGTGCATCGACAGCGGGCAGGTCACTCAGGTTGCAGGGCAGGACGTAGACCCGCTCTCCAAGTTCGGCCGCCAGAGCCTCGAGTGGTTCGGTGCGTGTGCCGCTCAGGCCCACCGTGGCGCCCGCAGCATGCAATGTACGCGCAATTTCACCGCCGATGCCGCCGGACGCGCCAGTGACCAACGCGGACTTTCCTGTCAGATCAAACATTTGATTTCCTTTCCTCAACCTTTGCCATGGGGCACCCAAGAGTTTTCCGAAAACTCTTGGCAAAACTTTTTGAAAAGTTTTGCGCGAGCCCCGAGGGCATAAAAATTTATTGCTCGACTGCGGAGCGGACGTCTGCCGAAGCAGAAATGGACCGTGTCGAGATGTCCTTGGCGATGCGCCGCACCATGCCTGCCAGCGCCTTGCCTGCGCCAATTTCCCAGATTTCGGTGACGCCTTCACCGGCCATCCAGGCGACCGATTCGCGCCACCGCACCGCGCCGGTCACCTGCGTCACCAGAAGCGAGCGGATGGCGTCCGGCTCGGACACGGCGCTTGCGGTCACATTGGCGACCAGCGGCACCACCGGCGGGCGAATGGTGACCGCTTCGAGAGCTTCGGCCATGACCCTCGCTGCGGGCTCCATCAACAGACAGTGGAACGGCGCACTGACGGGCAGGATCACGGCGCGTTTGGCACCTTTGGCCTTGGCCAGTTCCACGGCCCGTTCAACAGCGGCCCGATGCCCCGAGACCACCACCTGTGCGGGATCATTGTCATTGGCGGCCGCGCAGATCTCGTCCTCCGCAGCCTCGTCCGCGATTTGCGCCACAGTGGCAAAGTCCAGGCCAAGCAGTGCCGCCATGGCACCCACACCCACCGGCACAGCCTCTTGCATGGCACGACCCCGGGCACGCAGCAGCCGGGCGGCATCCGTCACACTCAGCGCGCCTGCTGCCGTGAGGGCAGAATATTCACCCAAGCTATGCCCGGCCACATAAGCCGCCGAAGAGACCTCGATCCCTTCGGCTTCAAGCGCGCGCATCACTGCCAGAGATGTCGCCATCAGTGCGGGCTGGGCATTCTGCGTCAGTTGCAGTTGCTCGGCCTCGCCCTCCCAGATCAGCGCGCTCAGCTTTTCGCCAAGCGCCTCGTCTACCTCATCGAAAACGGCGTGGGCGGCCGGGTAGGCTTCGGCCAGATCGCGGCCCATGCCGATGGTCTGGGCGCCCTGCCCGGGAAATACGAATGCGCGGGTCATCTGGGACCTCCCCTGCCTCAGTTTAAGTGCCTGCCTTGGTTATCCGGCCTTGGCGCGGCGTGCAACGTGCCATGCACCTCTGACCACGCGCAGGGGCGCTGTGCAGCGGCGCGGGTTGCCGGAATCAGCCGATACTTTAGACAGAACCACAGTATAGATCTGGAGTTTTCAAACATGCCCCTGACCAGCACCGCAACCCGATATGGCGGCGTAACCAAAACGCTGCACTGGCTGACCGCCCTCGGCATCCTCTGCGCCATTCCGCTGGGGATCATTGCCAATGACGCCCCCTATGCCACCGGGGAGCAGCTGGCACAAAAGGCCTGGCTTTTCTCGATGCACAAGACTTTGGGCGTCACGATCTTTTTCGTCGCGATCCTCCGCATTCTGTGGGCCCTCAACCAGCCCAAGCCTGCCCCACTGCACCCCGAACGCCGACTGGAAAGCTGGCTGGCCGAGACGGTGCATTGGCTGCTTTATGGCTCCCTGGTGCTCGTGCCCCTGACCGGCTGGCTGCATCATGCCGCAACCTCCGGCTTTGCGCCGATCTGGTGGCCCTTTGGCCAGTCCCTGCCCTATGTGCCCAAATCCGAAGGTCTGGCCGATGTCACCGCAGCCCTGCACATCGTGTTTGAGCGGGTTTTGCTGATCTCGGTCGTTCTGCATGTTGTCGGCGCGCTCAAGCATCACTTTATCGACCGTGATTCCACTCTGCGCCGGATGCTGCCGGGCACGACTGAGGCAGGTGATCCACGCCATGGGCACGGCTTTCTGGTGCCGCTGGTCAGCGCCGTTGCGTTCTGGACCGTAGCACTGGGGGTCGGCGCAGGTTTAGGTGTGTTCAAACACGACGGCAACGCCGCCCCCGTGGCCGCACTGGACCAGGTAGAAAGCGACTGGACCGTGCAAGAGGGCAGCCTGTCGATTGCCGTGATGCAGCTTGGCTCCCAAGTCACCGGCAGCTTTGACAACTGGACCGCCAATATCACCTTTGACGAACGCGCCGATCCCGGCAAGGTCGGCAATGTTACGGTGACCGTGGCGATCGGCTCGCTGACACTAGGCTCGGTCACGTCACAAGCGCTTGGCGCGGATTTCCTTGCCGTCGATCAATTCGCTACGGCCATCTTTGCGGCGGAAATCATCAAGGTTGCCGAAGGATATGAGGCGCAGGGAACCATGACACTGCGCGGCACAGAAGTGCCTGTCACTCTGCCTTTTGAACTGACACTAGACCGCAATACGGCCCGGATGCAGGGCCGCACGACGCTTGACAGGCGCAACTACGGTATTGGTGAGAGCATGAAGGATGACGGCCAGCTCGGCTATACAGTGGACGTGATCGTGGATCTGACCGCTACGCGGGAGGCAGAGTCCTGAAAGGCATCACCAGATCGGTAGCTTCCAAAACAAAAGGCTGACCAGATGTCTGGCCAGCCTTTTGAATACTGCGCTTGTGCAACGATTGGTCGTCGTCGGCGTCAGTTGTATCAGGCGGTCGTAGCAGCCCGCTTCTTGCGACGAGCGGATGCCAGACCGGCAATACCGCCCAGAAGCAGCAAACCAGCAGCAGGCAGCGGAACAGCAGGCGCAAGCACGTTTAATGTGACGGTGTTACCCGATTTGCCAGCAACCCCGTTCACGAAGAACCTGAAGACATCATTTGTCGCCATAATGAAATTCTCAATGGTCGCTCCACCTACGGCACCAAACTTGGTGATCGTGATAGGCGTGGTCGCCCCACCGTTGAGCGAGTACGACAAGGCAATGCTGTTGGACAGAGTTGGGGAACTGGGGGTAACGGTCAGATACGGGTTGATCGTGACCGAGATCGTGATGCCATTCAGATTCTCACCCGCAACAAAAGTTGCGGTTTGATTGGCAAATGTATCGTTTTTGCTTTCTGAAACGGTACCCAGTTCAGATCCGTTCGCAAATATCACCGGGGGCGTCACCGCCGCGAAGATACCGGTTTTTACTGTTGCCGCAGAAGCAACTACAGGGGCCAGTGCAAGAACTGCAGCAATGGCAAGTCCGCGCATACTCATCATCATTCTAACCACATCCTAAAAAGCCGCGTAAACCTGCGGACACCGGATCAGAATACCAAAGACAGTCGCCCGCGGCAACGCAGAATCGCGGCTTTGACACATTTTCGCCGTAATTTCCGAGTCCGGTTTTGAACATTAAAATGGATGTCGCGCCCACACCTTGGCTCTGATGGAAACTGGGCAAAAAAAACTGTGTGATCATACCCGTAGCACCATAAACTCAGCGCGTACCACGATCTTTCTGCTCTTGTGGTGCCGCGGTAATTTCCGAATTGACAGACACCGCCGGCCATTCGGTTCCCAGATATAAAAACCCCGGCGGCACGCGCCACCGGGGTTCTGCATAGATCCGGATGCGGGGCAGCTGTTCCCAACCGCCCGCATTGGTCAGTCTCGGTCAGTCGGCCTTCATCGCCTCGATCGAGATATGCACCTCAACCTCGTCACTGACGAAAGGCGCGTAGGCGCCGACATTATAGTCGCTTCGCAGCAGGGTGGTTGTTGCGTCGAACCCGGCCCATGGCTTGTTCTCCATCGGGTGGCTGCCTGCCTGATTCAGTGTGGCATCCAGCACCACGGATTTGGTCACACCGTTCAGCGTCAGATCACCGGTGATGTTGGCCGTGCTCTCGCCCGTGACTTCGATGCCAGTCGACGTAAAGGTGACCATCTCGTCATCGGTCGCACCGAAAAAGTCGGCAGACATCAAATGCTGGAAACGTGCTTCCCAGCCCGTGATCATCGAAGTGACAGGCATCGAAACGCTGACTGAAGAGTTCGCAGGATCTTCCTGATCAAACATGATCTCGCCCTCGAAGCCCGAGAACATGCCCGAACCAGTCGAATAGCCAAGATGGCTGTAGGTGAAAACGATCTGGCTGTGGCTGCTGTCGAGGGTGTATTTCTCGGGCGCTGCAAAAGCGGCAAGCGGAAGTGCGGCAAGGGCCGTGGCGAACATCAGGTTTTTCATTACGCGTCTCTCCAGGTTGGTGCGTTACTCGGCATGAAATGTTCCAGCGAGGCTATTAACTCAACCTGTTGTATTCCCACAGACCCTGTTGACAGATGAACACTCGCGCCGTCAGAATCGCACAGAAGATCGGCTATCCACCCACCGCAGCACCGGCCCTTGCGCACAAGGGAAATCCGTGTATATGGGGCGTTCCTTTCGCACGTTATGAACCGCGCAGACTCTCGTGGGCAGGCGCGAAGGGATAAAAGCCTGCTCTTTGAAATGCGCCACAATGGAATCGGAGACCACATGCCGCTGTATGAGCATGTCTTTATCTCGCGCCAGGACCTGTCGAACACACAGGCCGAGGGCCTTGTCGAACACTTCACATCGGTACTCACGGACAACGGCGGCACGCTCGTTGAAAGCGAATACTGGGGCGTGAAGACCATGGCCTACAAGATCAACAAGAACCGCAAGGGCCATTACGCCTATCTGCGCACCGACGCACCTGCGACGGCCGTGCAAGAGATGGAGCGTCTGATGCGCCTGCATGACGATGTCATGCGCGTTCTGACCATCAAGGTCGACGCCCACGAAGAAGGTCCTTCGGTGCAGATGCAGAAACGCGACGAGCGTTCTGATCGTGGCGACCGCGGTGATCGCGGTGATCGTGGCGGCGAACGCCGCGAACGTCGTCCGTAAAGTCAGAAAAGGAGTTATACCATGGCTGCAAAACCGTTTTTCCGCCGCCGCAAGGTCTGCCCCTTCTCGGGCGACAATGCACCTGCGATCGACTACAAGGACACGAAGCTGCTTCAGCGCTACATTTCCGAGCGTGGCAAGATCGTGCCGTCCCGTATCACCGCCGTTTCGGCAAAGAAGCAGCGTGAGCTGGCCCGTGCAATCAAGCGCGCCCGCTTCCTCGCCCTTCTGCCCTACGCCGTGAAATAAGGAGAGACTGACATGCAAGTTATCCTTCTGGAACGCGTGGCCAAGCTGGGTCAGATGGGCGACGTCGTCGACGTCAAGCCCGGCTTCGCACGCAACTACCTGCTGCTGCAGGGCAAGGCGCTGACCGCGTCGGATGCCAACATCAAGGCATTTGAAGGTCAGAAAGCTCAGCTCGAAGCGCGTAACCTCGAGACCCGCCAAGAGGCGCAAGCCCTGGGCGACAAGCTCAACGGTCAGCAGTTCGTCGTGATCCGTTCGGCATCCGATGGCGGCAGCCTTTATGGCTCCGTCACCACCCGTGACGCCGCCGAGGCCGCCACGGCCGAGGGTTTCTCGGTCGACCGCAAGCAGGTCATCATCAAGACCCCGATCAAGGAGCTGGGTATTCACGAAGTTCACGTGAACCTGCACCCCGAGGTCGAGGCCGTGATCGAGCTGAACGTTGCACGTTCGCCCGAAGAGGCCGAACTGCAAGCCGCTGGTAAGTCCATCCAGGAACTGGCAGCGGAAGAAGAAGCCGCCGCCGAGTTCGAGATTTCGGAACTGTTCGACGATATCGGTGCCGCCGGTATGGACGAATACGGCGATGACCGCGAACAGCCGCGCGCCGATGCTTCCGAAGGCGACGACGAAGATAAGTGAGACAGAAGTCTCATCACGTGCCTTAGGGTGCGTGTCAGCCGCGCGGGCCCACCCCGCGCGGCTTTTTTGTGTCTCGACGTTTGGGGCGGCATTCTTTCCGCTGTACTTGCCAAGGCCGGGCACCCTGCCCCTTCACGCTGCCAGATCGTGCATGCTCAGCCGGGAAAGATGCGCGCCATCTCCTGGTCGAACCTGTCCCAGGTCATTGTTGCACGGTTGCCGGCAAATCCGTGATAGTAGGATTTCCCGTTGGATGTTGGCAGCCCGGCCCAAATTCCGGCCAGATTGTTCATGAATTTCTCGCGTCCAATCTTCCCCATGCCAAAGGTGTGCAGCCCGGCCTCGACCAGCAGGACATCGGCCAGCCGATCCTGCAACCGGGGCGAAAATACCTGCTGCAGGTCGGTGCCGGTCTTGATTACCAACCGTTTGAGGGTCACGGGAATAAACTGGTAACGCCCGATTGCATGCGGCTGTCCAGGAGTGTCGGAAATCCACTGGTAGATCTCTGCCAGCGTCATCTCGGTCGGGCGCGCGGGCGGAAGACGTTTGGCGCCATGCTGGACTGCGTTATAACCCTGATGACGGGATTCGGCCTGGCCGATGAGGTGCCTGATACGCTCGGCCACGCTCGCATCCGGGCCCAGCAGGAACGGTGTATCCTTGGCAACTGTCCGATCGGGCCACGGGGCGAACAAACTGCCACCCGCTTGCCCCGCAAACAGACTTGCAACCCGGCGCGGCTCTTGTGTCTGCGACTCCGTCGGTGCTGATGCCGGGATCAGGGCGCGCCGATCCTGAAGAAAGGTGTTCGTGTCAAAGAGCGAGACAATCTCGGCCTGCGCGACAAACGGCACCAACAGCGACCAAAACGTAGCCATAACCAAAGCAAATCTTCTGACAATCATCCAAACCTCTTCCGTCGGCGCGGCGTTGTCTGGACATTGACCGGTTCCTGTTGAGATTTCGTTTCAAAGTCATCAGGCTTTTCGCTTTTGAACCCCAGGTCAGGCTCAAACGAAAAAGGGCCGCCCCGAAGGGCAGCCCTTTAAAAAATTCGTTGTGTGTCAGATCACGCTTCGTCTTCGAGCGCTTCCACGGCCTTCTGCAGATCGTCCTTGGAGACCTCTTTCTCAGTCACCTTGGCCTGCTCGACGATGAAATCGATGACCTTGTCTTCAAAGATCGGTGCGCGCAGCTGCTGCTGCATCTGCTGGTTCTGACGCACAAAATCAAAGAACTGCCGTTCCTGACCCGGGTACTGACGTGCCTGGTTCATGATCGCCTGGGTCATCTCGGCGTCGGATACTTCGACCTTGGCCTGCTGGCCCAGCTCGGCCAGAAGCAGGCCAAGACGCACGCGACGAACCGCAAGGCTCATGTGTTCATCAGTCGGCGTGATATCACCGTGGTCGTGGCCATGATCGTCCGGGTTCTCTTCGTGATAAAGCTGATGTGCGATCTGCTTGGCCTCGGCATCGACAAGGCTTGGGGGCAGATCAAAGCTTACCAGACCATCAAGAGAATCTAGCAGGGAGCGTTTCATCACAGCGCGGGCTGCCCCGGTATATTCGGCTTCCAGACGCTCGGTGATCTGGGTCTTGAGTGCGGCAAGATCTTCGGCGCCGAACTTCTTGGCCAGCTCATCGTTGATTTCGGCAGCGACGGGTTCTTTAACGGCCTTGATGGTGCATTCAAAAGTTGCAGCCTTGCCCGCAAGATTCGGCGCGCCGTATTCTTCGGGGAACGACACTTCGACGGTCTTTTCGTCGCCTGTCGAAACACCGACCAGCTGCTCTTCGAAACCGGGAATGAACGAGCCTGACCCGAGCACCAGCGGATAATCTTCAGCGGAGCCGCCATCAAACGCTTCGCCATCAACCTTGCCGACGAAGTCAAAAGTGACCTGATCGCCGTCCTCGGCCTTGGCACCCGCGTCGCGGTCTTTGAAATCCTGCGCGGTCTCGGCAAGATTCGCCAGAGCTTCTTCCACCGACGCGTCATCCGCCTTGGCGACCAGCTTTTCCACCGTCACGACGGACAGATCCAGCTCGGGGATCGTCGGGAGAGCCTCGTAGGACATCTCTACCTTGACGTCTTCGCCCTCTTTCCAGTCGTCATTGGTCATCTTGACTTCGGGCTGCATCGCCGGGCGGTCGCCCGAGGATTCAAAGTGGCTCGACATCGCGCCGTCAATGCTTTCCTGCATCGCTTCGCCCAGTAGACGCTGGCCATACTGCTTGCGCAGCAGTGGCATCGGGACCTTGCCCTTGCGAAAGCCCTTCATCTCGATGTCAGGCTGTGCCTCGACAAGCTTTTCCACAACCTTCGAGTCCAGCTCGGCGGCTGTCACGGTGATCGCGTAACCGCGCTTCAGACCTTCGTTCAGCGTCTCGGTGACCTGCATGCAATACCCCATAGTTCAGTGCGAGGCCGCTGCCCCGATGTGTTCATATTTCGGGGTCTTCTATGCGCCGCAGGCCAAGCGTGCAAGGCGAATTCGTCCATTGCCCCGCGCTACGACGCCGGATCGGCACCATAGGAGGAGCGCAGCCGCCTCGGCGCGCCGATAAGCTGAGCCTAAAGGCTATAAAGCCGCACTGCGTAGTTCATCATCCTCAGCAAATCTTCGGACTGGATCGACACCTTGCTCAGAGCCTTGTGTCCAATCACACCGCCGGATGCGACGCCCACCAGAATCGGTTTGAGCTCGGCCCAATGCTCCGCCACCACAGCCAGCTGGCTGGCGATCACCTGCCTTGGCGGCGCCTTGATGCCCCTGGATTCGTCCCCCCGGATGAGCCCGGTTAGTGCATCGTCAAACTGTTCAATCGTCTTTGAAGCGCGGCGCGATCAGCGTCCTTAGAAACCCCAAGGTGCACCATGCACAGCTCTTTCACCGCCTTCTGCGACAGCATGCGCTGCGCACCGGTGATGTTGATCGTGCTGGCAAGCAAAGGATCCATCGTCTTGCTGCTGTATACCTTTTCAAAATGGGTCACAGCGTCATTGGCGACCACCAAGAGCGGCAGATTTCCTTCATAGATTTTGGCAAACTCTGCATCGGACATGTCTTTGTCTGTGCCGGTCATGGCTGCGGCGGCAAAGGGTTCCCAGATCAGCGAAACGTCGTTCAGCCTGGCGAGGATTTCCGGGTCTCTCTCGGACGACATACCGCAGCTGACATTGCCGTGAGCAACCTGGTGCAAGGTCTCAGAGAACCGTTCAATTGTGCGGGCAGCCATGTCACGATGAGCATTCTTATGGATGCCCGCACGGGCCATGCACAAAGCCTTTGACATGCGTTGAGAGAGCATGCGCTGACGGCCAGCAAGGTCAATTTTTTGTGCGCCCTGGACAGGGGGCGTACCCATTGCGGCCCAGACCGGACGATCCACCATAAGGACCAGAGTCGTTACCACGATCAGGATAAATTTCATTGTCGCCCGCATGCCCAGCTGTTTGAATGCCAAGCGTGCGCCCGTAGTGCTAAAAATTTCTTACCGGCTGTCTGAACGCATTCGGTATTCTGCCGTGAAGCGGCGAAATTCGGCGGATTTTACAGCGGGCCTAAAAGCTGGGGGTACAGCGACGCCGCCCCCCCCAGCTCATAGGTGCCAGGCTCCAAATTTGACGAAAATCCGAAATCTTCAGCGCGTATCTGCCTTTGGTGATGTGACCGTGCCCCCATGGCGTCGAAGCTACAGGGTAAGTCTACCAATGTTTCACAAAGGAGGACCGTCATATCGGGGCTGCCTCCAGTGGGGCTCAATCTGGCAAAGAATGTGTAGCAAGTTCATGAAATCGGCGGCGCAGGTCGCGCGGTGGTGTGCAGGAAACTGGGGCGCGCGGAGGTACTGGAATTCTTCAGCCAGTTGCCAACTTGTGTCGGCGTATTCAGAGAAAAAGCGCTAGGCCTTCGCACATCGGCTATGCGGCCGAGCCTGCACCGAATTCGGGACGAAAAGATATCACTAGGGGCACCGAAATCCCGCCGAACTCTATATGGCCCATAGCTTTTCCACGGAGCTCAGCTCTGGGAGATATCTGAAATGCGCTGAACCTTCGGCCTGTGTACAAGCGCCCCGACGAAAAATCGTCGGGGCGCTCTGTATCAGGAACTCCGGAATACGCCGCGTGCTGATGGAGCGGCGCATTCTGTTTAAGCGGTGCGGACTAGTTCAGACGGCTGACCACAATTGTCACTTCCGGCTTTTTGCCGATTTCGGACATTGCCGACTGACGCGCCACACGCTTGAGGCCCTCTTCCAGCTTGTCATCGTCGCGGATCGTCTTGACACCGCTGCGACCAAGGAACTGGCTCAGATCCTCTTCGAGTATATCGACCAGCGGCACACGGCTCTTGCCCTGCTCGGGCAGGCCCATGATGTCGCACCACGGATCACCCAAGGGTTTGTTGTCCTCATCGATGATCACGGTCACTGTCACATGGCCGTTCAGCGCCATACGAATACGGTCGCGCACGACGCCGTCCATGGCCCCGATCTGCACGGACCCGTCGATATAGGTCCGCCCCGTCTCGACGTATTCCACCACAGTCGGTTCATTGCCCGACAGGTCGATCATCATGCCATTGATGGCAAGAACGCCCCTGCGGCCCTTGGCTTGGGCCAGCTTCACATGCTCGCGCAGGTGACGGTGTTCGCCATGCATCGGAATCACGATCTGTGGTTTGACCACATCGTGCATCGCTTCAAGGTCAGGCCGGTTGGCGTGGCCCGAAACGTGGAAATGCCCGTTGCTGTCATCGACCACATCCACACCCAGTTCAGAAAACTGGTTCATGATGCGGATCACACCCTTTTCGTTTCCGGGGATGGTTTTTGAACTGAAGAGGAACAGATCCCCCTCTTTCATCGTGATCCCCTGATACTTGCCACGTGCCAGCTGGGCCGACGCCGCGCGGCGTTCGCCCTGCGATCCGGTGACCAGCAGCATCACGCTCTCGCGCGGCAGGGACAGAGCGTCCTCGGGCGATACCACCTTGGGAAATCCCTTAAGGACGCCGGTTTCCGTCGCCGCCTCGATCATCCGGCGCATGGCGCGGCCCAGCAGAACGATGGAACGCCCCGCCCGATCGCCTGCCTCGGCCAGGGTTTTCACGCGGGCGACGTTGGATGCAAAGGTCGTCGCAACCACCATACCCTTGGCACCGGCCACGAGCTTTTCAATCTCGGGTCCGACGGTCACTTCGGAACGGCCCGCATGGGGGCTGAAGATGTTGGTGGAATCGCAGATCAGCGCCTTGACGCCGTCCTTGGACACCTCCGCCCACAGCGCCGGATCATAGGCTTCTCCCACGATGGGGGTCTCGTCCAGCTTGAAATCGCCCGTGTGGATGAGCCGACCCTGAGGCGTGTCGATCACCAGTGCCGAGGATTCCGGGATGGAGTGCGAGATCGGCAAGAACCCCACCTTGAACGGACCTGCCGTGGTGGTTTCGGGCCAGGGTGACACCACCTTGACCGTTTGGTCGGAATGGCCATGCTCGGCCATCTTGTGGCGCGCGATATTGGCCGTAAACGCACGCGTATAGATCGGCGCGCCAAGCTGTTCCCAGAAATGCCCGATGGCACCGACATGATCCTCGTGCGCGTGGGTGATGAATATCGCATCCAGGCGGTCGCGCCGTTCCTTCAGCCATGTGATGTCCGGCAGAATCAGATCGACACCCGGAGTGCCGTCCATATCCGGAAAGGTAACGCCAAGGTCGACAAGGATCAGGCGTTCCTGATCCGGTTTGCCATAGCCGTAGACATAGGCGTTCATGCCGATCTCCCCGGCTCCGCCGAGTGGGAGGTAGATGATACGCTCAGTGCTCATGAATTATCCTTTGGTCTTGTTGTAATTGTAGATCACGGTCAGCCCGTGCATCGTCAGGTCATCTTTGAAGTCGTCAAACAGCTCTTCGGTCTGTTGGAACAAAGGCGCAAGGCCCCCGGTCGAAATAATCTTCATCGGCACGCCCCGTTCGGCCTTGATCCGGGCGCAGATCTCTTTCACCAGACCCACATACCCCCAGAAGATGCCCGATTGCATGCAGGCCACGGTGTTCGTGCCGATGACGTTCTGCGGCTTTGAGATATCCACATGCGGCAGCGCCGCGGCCGCCTGATGCAGCGCCAGCAGCGACAGGTTTACGCCCGGGGCGATCACGCCCCCCTCATAGGCGCCGTCGCTGGCCACCACATCGAATGTTGTCGCCGTCCCAAAATCCACCACGATCAGATCGCCGCCGTAAAGGTCGAAACCGCCAACCGTGTTCACCAGCCGGTCCGGCCCCACCTGTGTGCCCGCATCCACCCGAACCGCCACTGGCAACGCGCATTCCGGTTTGCCCACCACAATCGGCCGCGTGTTGAAATAGCGGTCAGACAGCACCCGCAGATTGTAAACCACCCGGGGCACGGTGGAGGAAACGATCACATCGGTTATCACCGCGTCGATCTTCTGAAACGCCATCAGCGTACTTAGCCAGACATAGTATTGATCCGCAGTGCGCGAATGGTCCGTAGCGGTACGCCAGGTCGCGACAAAGCGCAGCCCGTCCCAGATCGAAAACACGGTGTTGGTATTGCCGCAGTCGATGGCCAGAAGCATGCCCATGCCTTTCAGAAAAACACATCCGCCGCGGCGATGCGCTCGCGGCCCTTGGGGGTGGTCAGTACCAGATGCCCGGTGGCGTCTACGGTTTCGAACACGCCCGTGACCTCGGTTGTTCCAGTGCGCGCCGTCACAGTCTCGCCCAGTCTCGCGGCGCGCTGCAGCCATGCCTCGCGTACCGGGGCAAAGCCATAGGTCACGAACATCAGTTCGATCCTGGCGTAACACTCAGCGAGGATATCAAGAAAGGCCTCGGGGGCAATGGCCACACCCGTCGCGGACATCAGCGACACCGGCGGAACCGCTCCCGGCTCGACCTCCTGCGCCGTGGGTGCGCGCTCGAGGTTCACCCCGATCCCGATGGCAAGATGCTGTACCCCCTGCCGCACCCCAAGGGATTCGAGCAGGATGCCGGCAACCTTGCCGCCGTTCAGCAGAACATCGTTGGGCCATTTGAGAGACAGCCCCTCCGTCCGCCCCGTGGCCATCACAAACGCCTCGTGCAAAGCCAGCGCCGCCACGAAAGAACGCAACGCCACAACCTCGGGTGTCTCCGTCGGGCGCATGACCAGCGTCGCTGCGAAATTCCCGGCTGGCATCGCCCAGGGCCGCCCGCGCCGCCCCCGCGCCGCCGTCTGATGCAGGGCCAGAATCCACGTCGGACCACTCAGGGTTGGTGCCAGACGCGCGGCTTCGGCATTGGTGCTGTCGATTTCGGCCAGCACACGGCGTTCGTATCCCTCAGGCCAGCCCACGCGCAGCCCCCCGTTTCATCTGTCCATGCAAATTCACGCCGAGGGTGCCTCCCCGAAGGGGCGTAAAACGAAAAAGCGACGCGCCATACGGCGCGTCACAATTTTCCAAATGCCCGAGGTCTGCTTTAGTTGACAAGCGTCGCCGCCGCCGCTGCCGCGGCACCTTCGATCCCGAACAGGTTCACAACCCCGGCGACCATCACAAAGGCCGACGCCATCAGAAACCCCCAGAGCATCGGCGATCCGCCCGAATCCAGACCTTCGTCCGTCTCGTCGCCGAAATACATGTAGAACACGATGCGCAGATAATAGAACGCCCCGATGACCGAGGCGACAACCCCCGCAACGGCCAGCCAGGCGAACCCGGCATCATAGGCCGCGCGCAGGACGTAAAGCTTGCCGAAAAAGCCGACCAGCGGGGGCACGCCAGCGAGCGAGAACAGAAGCACCAGCATGGCCAGCGCACGGCCCGGTTCCTTTTTCGAATACATGTTCAGCGATGCGATATCCGTCACCGGCTGCCCGTCCCGTTCCATCGACAGGATAAAGGCAAAGGTACCGACGTTCATGGTCACGTAGATCGTCATGTAGATCAGCATCGCCTGCACGCCCAGTTCCGTGCCGGCCGCCAGCCCCATCAGCGCAAAACCCATATGGGCAATCGAAGAATAGGCCATCAGTCGCTTGATGTTGCGCTGTCCGATGGCGGCAAAGGCCCCCAGAAACATCGACAGTACCGAAATCAAAGCGACCACCTGGCCCCATTCGCCAACCGCCCCGCCAAAGGCATCGTGCAGCATCCGCGCAAACAGTCCCATCGCCGCGACCTTGGGGGCTGTGGCGAAAAACGCCGTCACCGGTGTTGGCGCGCCCTCATAGACGTCCGGAGTCCACATGTGGAACGGCACCGCCGACACCTTGAACGCGAGCCCCGAGATCAGGAACACCAGACCGAACAGCAGACCCACGGACAATTCGCCCGCCTTGACCGTCTGGATAATACCGGAAAACAGCGTCGTCCCGGCAAAGCCATAGGTCAGCGAGGCGCCATAAAGCAGCAACCCCGAGCTAAGCGCGCCCAGAACAAAATACTTCAGTCCGGCTTCGGTCGATTTGACGCTGTCGCGACGCAGCGACGCGACCACGTAAAGCGCCAGCGACTGAAGTTCCAGCCCCATGTACAGCGACATGAGATCCCCGGCGGAAACCATCATCATCATGCCCACAACGCTTAGCGTCACAAGCACAGGATATTCGAACCGCAGCAATCCGCGACGCGTCATATAGTCTTGGCTCATCAGCAGGATAGCGGCCGCCGAGAGCAGGATCACCACCTTGGAAAACCGCGAAAAGGCGTCGTCGACGTACAGCCCGTTAAAGGCCACGTGCGTGCCGCCCTGCCCGCTTGCCCCGATCCAGATCGCCAGAGCGATGAACAGGCCCGATGTAGCCCAGACCAGCATCGGCGCCAGCTTGTCCTTTTCGGTATAGACCGCGCCCACCAGTGCCAGCATGGCAAACACCGACAGCAGGATCTCGGGGAGAATGACGTTCAGATCAGCCTGGATCATGATCAGCGTTCCTTAGTGTTCTGCCGCGGCGGCGGCATTGCCGGCAACCTGCGTGGCGGATTTCGCCTCGGCTCGGGCCGTATCGTAATTGCTTACCAGCGCCTCGACGCTCGGACCGATGCGGTCAAGGATCGGGGCCGGATAGACCCCCATCCAGATCGTCATCACCACAAGCGGCGCAAAGATTGCCTTTTCGCGGGTGGTCATGTCGGTGATGGTGCGCAGGGATTCCTTGATCAGGTCGCCCATCACAACACGGCGATAGAGCCACAGCGCATAGGCCGCCGACAGGATGACCCCCGAAGTCGCAATCGCCGCAACCCATGTGTTGGTCTGAAAGATCCCCATCAGCGTCAGGAATTCACCGACGAACCCAGAGGTGCCCGGCAGACCGACGTTGGCCATGGTGAAGAACATGAAGATCATCGCATAGGCGGGCATCCGGTTCACGAGCCCGCCATAGGCGTCAATCTCACGGGTGTGCATCCGGTCATAGATTACGCCGACACAAAGGAACAGCGCGCCCGAAATGAACCCGTGGCTGAGCATCTGGAAAATCGCCCCGTCGATACCCTGCTGGTTGCCCGCAAAGATACCCATCGTCACGTATCCCATGTGCGCGACCGATGAATAGGCGATGAGCTTCTTCATATCCTCCTGCACCAGCGCGATAAGGCTGGTGTAGACGATGGCAATCGCCGACATCCACAGCACCAGCGGCGTCAGCACCTCGGATCCCACCGGGAACATCGGCAGTGAAAAGCGCAGGAAGCCGTAGCCACCCATCTTGAGCAGGATCGACGCCAGAACCACCGAACCGGCGGTCGGGGCCTGAACGTGGGCATCGGGCAGCCAGGTGTGCACAGGCCACATCGGCATCTTGACCGCGAAGCTGGCAAAGAACGCCAGGAACATCATCGTCTGCAACCCGCCCACAACCGGAATACCAAGGATCGAGATTGTCGCGTACGAGAATTCGTGAGTCATCAGCGTGGGGATGTCGGTGGTTCCCGCGTTGGTGGCCATCGCCACCATCGCCACCAGCATCAGAACCGATCCGAGGAACGTATAGAGGAAAAACTTGAAGCTAGCGTAGATCCGGTTCGCCCCGCCCCAGATGCCGATGATCAGGAACATCGGGATCAGGCCGGCCTCGAAAAACAGGTAGAACAGCACAAGGTCCAGCGCCATGAACACGCCGAGCATCAGCGTTTCCAGCAACAGGAAAGCGATCATGTATTCCTTGACGCGGCTGCTCACATTCCAGCTTGCCGCGATGACCAGCGGCATGATGAAGGTCGTGAGCATCACGAACAGCACCGAAATGCCATCGACCCCCATCTTGTACTGCAAGCCCAACAACCAGTCGGCGCTTTCCACCATCTGAAAGCCGGTGTTGCTGCTGTCGAACTGCGCCAGGATGAACAGCGAGATCAGGAAAGTGGCCGAGGTCGCGATCAGCGACAGCCACTTTGCATTACGGTCCGCCAACTTGTCCCCGCCGCGCAAAAACAGCGCGAGGATCAATGCGGCAATCGCCGGCAGGAAGGTCACAATGGAAAGAAGGTTGTCCATTATTCGACTCCCACGAAGGTCATCCATGTGACAAGGACCGCGATCCCGACCACCATGGCAAAGGCATAAGTAAAGACGTAGCCGTTCTGCGCCCGCCCGGCGAGCCGGGTGATATACGGCACAAAGCCAAGCGCAATCCCGTTGATCGACCCGTCGATGACATTGCCATCGCCGCGTTTCCACAGGAACCGGCCAATGGCCTTGGCCGAGCGGATGAAGAGGAAGTCATAGATCTCGTCAAAGTACCACTTGTTCAGCAGGAACAGGTAAAGCGGACGCTGGCTTTCGGCCAGACGACGCGGCAGTGACGGGTTCACGATATAGAACAGGTAGGCGACGCCAAAGCCGATCACCATAGCGATGAACGGGCTCACCTTGACCCAGCCCGGCGCATGATGCGCATCGTCGATCACGGTGTTATCCGGACCCATGAATATCGCGCCCTGCGGTGCCATCCCGCCCGCCATAGCATGCAAGCCCTCGGCGGCAGCAGCGTGATCGGTGACGGCAACTTCGCCATGCGAAACGGTGGCCGCTTCGGCGTGACCTTCGTCAGTCGCGGGTGCAGCTTCAGTGTGGGCCGCGTCAGCAGTTTCGGCGCCGTGGCCCTCTTCTGCTTCGGCGTGATGCGCCGGAATCCCGAAGAAACGGTTCATCGTATCGTGGTCGCCAAAGAAGCTGTTGTACCAAAGCATGCCCGAAAAGATCGCGCCAAGGCCCAGCACACCCAGCGGGATCAGCATGACCATTGGCGATTCATGCGCGTGTTCGTGCGTATGCTTGTCGCCGCGCGCCTCGCCAAAGAAGGTCAGGAACATCAACCGCCAGGAATAGAAGGATGTGAACAGCGCCGCGATGACCAGCATCCAGAAGGCATAACCGCCTTGCGTTCCAGCCCAGGCGCTCTCGATCACGGCATCCTTGGACAGGAAGCCGGCAAAACCGATGTGGGTCAGCGGGATGCCGACGCCGGTGATCGCCAGCGTGCCGATCATCATCGCCCAGAAGGTAAACGGGATCCTCTTGCGCAAATTCCCATAGTTCCGCATGTCCTGCTCGTGGTGCATCGCATGGATCACCGAACCGGCCCCCAGAAACAGCATCGCCTTGAAGAAGGCATGCGTCAGCAGGTGGAACATCGCCACGCCATAGACACCGACACCGGCGGCCACGAACATATAGCCAAGCTGCGAACAGGTCGAATAGGCGATGACACGCTTGATATCGTTCTGCACCAGACCGACCGTCGCGGCAAAGAACGCCGTTGTCGCCCCCATAAAGGTGATAAACGCTGTCGCCTCGGGCGCATATTCCATCAGCGGTGACATGCGGCAGACAAGGAACACGCCCGCCGTGACCATCGTCGCCGCGTGGATCAGGGCCGACACCGGCGTCGGGCCTTCCATTGCGTCCGGCAGCCAGGTGTGCAGGAACAGTTGCGCCGACTTGCCCATCGCACCGATGAACAGCAGGACCGCAATCAGGTTTGCCGCGTTCCATTCACTCCACAGAAAGCTCAACTGTGTCTCCGCAAGGCCCGGAGAAGCGGCGAAGACGTCGTCAAAGTTGATGCTGTCCGCCAGATAGAACAGCCCGAATATCCCCAGCGCAAAACCAAAGTCGCCAACGCGGTTGACCACAAACGCCTTCATCGCCGCAGCATTGGCCGATGGCTTGCGATAATAGAACCCAATCAGCAGATAGGATGCGACCCCGACGCCTTCCCAGCCAAAGAACATCTGGACGAGGTTATCCGAAGTCACCAGCATCAGCATCGCGAAGGTGAAGAACGACAGATAGGCAAAGAAACGCGGCTTGTAGACTTCGCCCTCTTTCCACTGCGGGTCGTGGTCCATGTAGCCAAAGCTATAAAGGTGCACCAAGGCGGAAACTGTCGTGATGACGATCAGCATGATGGCAGTCAGGCGGTCCATGCGGATCGCCCAATCCGTGCTCAGCGTGCCGGATTCAATCCAGCGAAAGATCTCGACCTTGTAAAGCGCGCCGTCGAACGTCAGGAAGATGATCCAGGAAAACGCGCAGGCCATGAACAGCAGGCCGGTCGTGACCCACATGGCCCCGCGCTCGCCAATCAGACGCCAGCCGAAACCGGCAATGAGCGACCCGAACAGAGGCGCAAAGAGGATGAGCGATTCCATTGGGTCAGCCTTTCATCACGTTGATGTCTTCCACGGCGATGGTGCCGCGGTTGCGGAAGAAACAGACCAGAATGGCCAGGCCAATCGCCGCCTCGGCCGCCGCAACGGTCAGCACGAACAGGGTAAAGACCTGCCCGACGAGGTCGTTCATAAAGGATGAAAAGGCAACGAAGTTGATGTTCACCGCCAGCAGCATCAATTCGATGCTCATCAGCAGGATGATCACGTTTTTCCGGTTCAGGAAAAGTCCGAAGATGCCGATGACGAACAGCGTCGCCGCGACCGTCAGATAATGTTCAAGTCCGATCATCATGTCCCTCCGGGCTGTGCCCGTCTTTTATACCGTCTCGCCGCGGGTGGCCCCGCGATCAATCTTCTATTGCCCGATCACAGCCCCTGCCCGGGCTTCACGTCACGCAACTCCATCGCCTTGGCCGGATCACGCATCATCTGGGCGATGACATCCTGCCGCTTGACGTCGACACGGTGGCGCAGCGTCAGAACGATAGCCCCGATCATCGCGACCAGCAGGATCAGACCGGACAGTTGGAACAGCAGGAAATACTGGTCATACAGCACCAGCCCCAGCGCCTTGGTATTTTCGGTATCTGCCATGATCTCCTGCGCACGCAGCCCTTCGGCGGCGTCCGAGGCCTGCCAGGCGCCAAAGGCGATGGCGAACTGCATCAGGATGATGACCGCGAAAAGCAGCGCGAGAGGCATGTATTTCGCCATCTCGGCCTTCAACTCGGCAAAGTCCACGTCGAGCATCATGACTACAAACAGGAACAGCACAGCTACCGCACCCACATAGACGATGACCAGCAACATCGCGACGAATTCCGCGCCCAGCAGCACGAATAGACCGGCCGAGCTGAGAAAGGCGAGAATGAGCCAAAGTACCGAGTGCACGGGATTTCGGCTGACAACGGTGAACAATCCACCTGCTATCGTGCTGGTTGCAAAGAGGTAGAAGGCAAAGACGCTCATGTCTCATCATCCTTTTTGTCTTCCATGACCGCACGCGCCAACTCCATGGCGCGGGTCATGGCCGGAATACCGGCGAACATCGACATTTGCGCGATGGTCTCGGCGATTTCGTCTTTGGTAGCCCCGGCTTCGAGCGCGTGGCGCACGGTCATGCGGACCTGTGTATCGGCCTGCGCGCCCTGCATGGTGAGCCCGGCCAGGGTCAGCAACAGACGCGTCTTGGCATCAAGCCCTTCCTTGCTGATACCCTTGCCGAAACTCATCTCCATGAATTCCTTGGGCATCGTCGGCCAGAGCTTCTCAAAGCCCTTGGGATCGAAAGAGGTCATCGCCGGATTGAAAGCTTTCGCCATCTCCTGCGCCTGTTCCATCATCAACTCGAATGGGGTCTTGCCACTCATGCGCGGCGCCCCCCAAGACTTTTGTGAAAAGTCTTGGCAAAAGTTTTCTGAAAACTTTTGGGTACCTGTGTCATCTGTAGGGTGCATCCATTTCGAGGTTGCGGGCAATTTCCGATTCCCAGCGATCCCCGTTCTCCAGCAGCTTGGCCTTGTCGTAGAACAGCTCTTCGCGTGTCTCGGTCGCGAACTCGAAATTCGGTCCCTCGACAATGGCATCAACCGGGCAGGCCTCCTGACAGAAACCGCAGTAGATGCATTTTGTCATGTCGATGTCATACCGTGTCGTACGACGCGAGCCGTCATCGCGGGGCTCTGCGTCAATGGTGATCGCCTGCGCCGGACAGATCGCCTCGCACAACTTGCAGGCGATGCAGCGTTCTTCGCCATTCGGATAGCGGCGCAGCGCATGCTCTCCGCGGAAACGCGGGCTGAGCGGCCCTTTCTCATGCGGATAGTTCAGCGTCGCCTTGGGGGCAAAAAAGTATTTCAGCCCAAGCTTCATGCCGACCCAGAAATCCTGCAGCAGGAAATATTTGGCGGCGCGGGTGTAATCCATTTGAGCCATATCAGCCTCCCACCGTCCAGCGGGCATAAAGCCCCCAGAACCATCCGAATTTTGCCGCAAACGCCACGAAGACCACCCAGACGAGGCTGAACGGCAGGAACACCTTCCACCCCAGCCGCATCAGCTGATCATAGCGGTAACGCGGCGTGATCGCCTTGACCATCGCGAACAGGAAGAAGAAGAACGCCATCTTTGCGACCATCCACAGCGCCCCGTCCGGCAGCCCCGGGATCGGCGACAGCCAACCGCCAAAGAACAGCAGCGAGGTCAGCGCGCACATCAGGAAGATGGCGATGTATTCCCCGGCCATGAACAGCAGGAACGGAGTAGACGAATATTCCACCTGATACCCGGCAACCAGTTCGGATTCCGCTTCAGGAAGGTCAAAGGGCGGGCGGTTGGTTTCGGCCAGACACGAGATGAAGAACAGGAAGACCATCGGGAAATGCGGCAGCCAGTACCAGTTGAAGAACCCGAACGACCCATCCTGTGCCCGCACGATATCGCCAAAGTTCAGCGATCCCGTGGAAATGATGATGCCAATGATGATCAGGCCCAGCGACACCTCATAGGAAATCATCTGTGCAGCCGAGCGGAGCGAACCAAGGAACGGGTATTTCGAGTTCGATGCCCAGCCCCCCATGATCACGCCGTAGACTTCAAGCGAGGACACGGCGAAGACGAACAGAACCGCCACGTTGATGTCCGAAAGGACCCATCCATCGCTGAACGGGATCACCGCCCAGGCCACCATGGCCAGCACGAAGGATGTCAACGGCGCCAGCATGAACACCGGCTTGTCGGCGCCCGCAGGAACGACCACCTCTTTGACCACATATTTCAGCGCATCGGCCACCGACTGCAGCAATCCAAAGGTGCCGACCACATTCGGCCCCCGGCGCATCTGCACCGCGGCCCAGATCTTGCGGTCGCCATAGACCAGGAACAGCAGGGAAATCATCACGAAGCCCAGAACAGCAAGGCACTGCGCTATAATGATGACGGCGATCCCGCCGGTAGTGGTAAAGAAATCAGCCATCAGGTCCTCACACCATCGGTATTCCGTTTTCCGCGTGGTCGAATGCTGATGACGCTGGCATCATCCACCTTCGATCCCCGAGGCAGCGCTGGCGAGACGGTGTAAACCGCATCTGCACGCCAGAGACCACCCTTTTCGTCGACATTTGTGCGCAAATGCCGCGCGAAACCGTTTCTTTGTTTCAGACCATACTGCGCCGCAGCGCTGTCTGCATAGCCTGCATAATCACAAGGCCCACTGGCCGGAGGCCTTCCTGCTGGAAATGCCCCCATTTCTGCATCCCGGGGCCGCGTCACATCCATGCCAAACGCCGACCAAAGGGCAGCAGCCTTGCCGCATGCCACTTCAGTCGTCAGTGCGCAGGTCGTGCTCACCACCACCGTCACTCCGCTGCGAGGGGCGCTTCTTTGCGTGCCTTCGCGTTCGCGCTCAGTTCGGCCATCAACTGGCTTGCCCGCGTAATCGGGTTTGTCAGGTAGAAATCCTTGACCGCATTGCGGAATGCCTGTTCCCCGAGCGCCCCCGTTTCAGGCAGCTGCCAGTCGTTCTCGGGCACAGAATCGATAGCCGCAAGATGCGGCACATCGGCAATCAGCATCTTGCGCAGCTCGGCCATGGAATCAAACGGCAGTTGTTGGCCCAGCTCGGCGCTCAACGCGCGCAAGATAGCCCAGTTTTCTTTCGCTTCGCCCGGGGCAAAGCCCGCGCGCAGGGCCAGTTGCGGACGGCCCTCGGTGTTCACGAACAGCCCCTGCTCTTCGGTATAGGCGGCACCCGGCAGGATGATATCCGCACGATGCGCGCCCCGGTCGCCATGGCTTCCCTGATAGATCACGAAAGGCCCGGCAGGAATGTCGCCTTCGTCCGCGCCCAGGTTGTAAATCACCTCGGCCCCGTCCAGCGCAGCAGTCAGGCCGCCTTCGGTCACCGCACCGATATCCATCGCGCCGACCCGACCCGCCGCCGTGTGCAGCACCAGGAATTTCGATCCTGTCGCCTCGGCCAGTTGCATCGCTGCCGCCAGTACCGACGCACCGTCTTCGCGGGCAAGGGCACCCTGCCCGATGATGATGATCGACGCGTCTTCGGCCACCGCGCCGTGGTCGCGGTGCAGAAGTTCGGTGATCATCGCAGGGCCAGTGCCCAGATGTTCGTAGTCATAGGTCAGATCGACGGCCTCACCGATGAGGCCAACATTGGCGCCATGGCTCCAGGCCTTGCGGATGCGCGCATTCAGCACCGGTGCCTCGACCGCCGGGTTGGTGCCGATCAGCATCACCGCCTTGGCCGTATCGATGTCTTCGATGGTTGCAGTACCGACATATCCGGACCGGTTTCCGGCGGGCAGCTTGGCACCGTCGGTGCGGCACTCGACTGTACCGCCCAGCGATTCGATCAGCGTTTTCAACGCAAAGGCCGCCTCAACCGGAACAAGATCACCGATCAGACCGGCGACCTTCTTGCCCTGCATCGCCGCCGCAGCCTTCGTCAGCGCCTCGGGCCAGGTTGCAGGCCGCAGCTTGCCGTTCTCGCGTACGTAGGGTTTGTCCAGACGCTGGCGGCGCAGGCCGTCCCAGACGAACCGGGTCTTGTCCGAAATCCATTCCTCGTTCACGCCGTCATGGTTGCGCGGCAGGATGCGCATCACTTCGCGCCCCTTGGTATCAACGCGGATGTTGCTGCCAAGCGCATCCATGACATCGATGCTTTCGGTCTTGCTCAGCTCCCACGGACGGGCAGTAAAGGCGTAGGGTTTGCTCACCAGCGCGCCCACCGGGCACAGGTCGATGATGTTGCCCTGCAGGTTGGAATCCAGCGTTTCACCCAGATACGAGGTGATTTCGGAATCCTCACCACGTCCGGTCTGGCCCATCTGCGAAATCCCCGCCACCTCGGTGGTGAATCGCACGCAGCGCGTACAGGAAATGCAGCGCGTCATATGCGTCTCGACCAGCGGGCCGAGGTTCAGATCCGTCGATGCACGCTTTGGTTCACGAAAGCGCGAAAAATCAACGCCATAGGCCATCGCCTGATCCTGAAGATCACACTCCCCGCCCTGATCGCAGATCGGGCAGTCAAGCGGGTGGTTGATCAGCAGGAACTCCATCACCCCCTCGCGGGCCTTCTTGACCATGGGACTGTTGGTCTTGACGACCGGCGGTTCGCCATCCTTGCCGGGGCGCAGATCACGCACCTGCATGGCGCAGCTTGCGGCAGGCTTGGGCGGACCGCCCACAACTTCGACAAGACACATGCGGCAGTTCCCGGCGATGCTCAGCCGTTCGTGGTAGCAGAAACGCGGAACCTCGATCCCGGCCACTTCACAGGCCTGAATCAGCGTCATCGCGCCGTCTACTTCCACATCCTTGCCGTCAATGTTGATCTTGCGGAGGTCTGACATCGTCTCACCTTGCTTTCAGAAGGGTGCCTATGGCGGACCCCTTTGCGATTTCCTGTTTGCCCAGCCTGCAATAGCCGGACTTGTCCCCGAGTGTCACTCCATTGGCTTTCAGATAAGCCTCGCCGCGCGCGCGCATGCGGGCCTTTTCGGCCTTGGAGGTCACGTAATCCTCAATCTCTTCAGCACTGTAACCCAGTGCGCGGGCCTCGGACTTCAGCGATTGAAGCCGCATAAGGGCGGTCAGCATTCGCGCTTCGATATCGTCGCACGTGTTTCGTATCTCATCCGCGATCCCCACGGCGAGCAGCCCGTCGTCCACCACGGGCACATCGCGCAGCGGCGGTTTGGCAGTAACCGCAGTGGCCGTCAGGCCGACGGCGAGCGTCAGGATCAATGACATGCGCATCTCTCTTCTCCTTGCATGGGTCGAAGGGCAGCAGTGCTGCCCCCTTTCCCCGCAAAGATGGGATCGTGCCGCATTGCTATGCAATAGCCCCGCGTACAAGCCTTTGTTATCAGACATGTTTCAAGCATCAACGCAGGATCCTGTAAAGGTCAGCGTATTCCCGTCGATGCGCAACTGATCGGCTGGCGTCTCTGGGCCGACGATCCAGACGATGTCGCTGGTCCCGTAGTACCGGATGCAGTGCTTGATACCCTCATGCCGTGCCGCCGCGATCGCGCCGGCCAGGCCCTGCGCGGTTACCGGCTGCACCGTCACGGTGAAATCCTTGCGGTTGCTGCGCTCCGCGCGGGCCTTGGCTTTGTAGACGACTCCATCAAATGCCACGCCCTTGTTCCGGGAGCAGGCCGTCGTGGTCATCGCCATCGCCAGAAGGCTCAGCAAAAGGATCGTCCGCATGCGCGTTACTCCGCCGCTATGTTGCATTGATGGATTCTCCACCGCTGCGCCTCTTTAAGCCAGCCCCAACCAAAGGCCGCGTCCGTATCGCCCTGCGCCTCTCGCAAGGCCAGTTTCTCAAGCGCCTCGTCCAACGTGGGACGGTGCCCCGCAGGCACCCACCACATGACGAAATGCATCTTGCCCAGCACCTCGAACCACTCGGCACGCCGTTCATAGAACTGACGGTGCACCGTGTCCCAGACGAATTTCTCCAGGGTTTCGACCGATTCCCAGACCGTCAGATTGCTCACGAACTGCGGATCGCCTTCCACCTTGGATTCGGTATTTCCAGTCCCGGGTTCGCCCGAACCTTCCATCATCCAGACAAACCCCGGCATCCTCTTGCCCATACCATTGACCCGGTCAAGCGCACCCATGAATTCAGCCACGCGCGGATCGTCCGTCGGGGCCAGAAGGCGCCCGATGTTCAGTTCGGCCAGATGATACGCCGCAGGGCTTGTCACTGCGGCACTCTTTCGGCGAACTCACCGCACCAATCATAGGTGCGGGTCACAGGCCAAACCGCCGAATTCAAGACGGTGCCGGCATCATTTCTTTCAAGCTCGGGCGGATTCCGGCGGCAAAACCCGGCGTCCTCAAGGCTTCCGGTGTCCCAGTAGATACATTCGTTACACTTCATCACGTACTCCGATTCAAAATAATTACCTGACATTGTTCACTCTGCCGCAATAGTTACCTGACGTGGACTACGTTTGTGTTTAATTCGATCCTCAATTTCGTCACGAAAGTTTCGTATCAGCCCCTGAATGGGCCAGGCCGCAGCGTCACCAAGGGCACAAATCGTATGCCCCTCGACCTGCTTGGTCACGTCCAGAAGCATGTCGATCTCTTCGACTTCGGCATCTCCGGTCACAAGACGGTCCATCACCCGCATCATCCAGCCCGTGCCTTCACGGCAGGGCGTACACTGGCCACAGCTTTCGTGCTTGTAGAACTTCGACAGACGCCAGATCGCCTTGATGATGTCGGTGGACTGATCCATCACAATGATCGCCGCCGTCCCCAGACCCGACCGCTGCTCACGCAGATAGTCGAAATCCATGATCGCTTCTTTCATGTGTTCACCGCGGATGCAGGGCACCGACGATCCGCCCGGAATGACCGCCTTGAGGTTGTCCCAGCCGCCCCGGATTCCGCCGCAATGCTTGTCGATCAACTCTTCGAAGGTGATCGACATCGCCTCTTCGACCACACAGGGGTTGTTCACATGGCCGCTGATCGCAAACAGCTTGGTGCCTGCGTTATTCGGGCGGCCAAAGGAGGAAAACCACTCGGGCCCACGCCGCAGGATTGTCGGCACCACGGCAATGGATTCGACGTTGTTCACCGTTGTCGGGCAGCCATAAAGGCCCGAACCCGCCGGGAACGGTGGCTTCATGCGCGGCATGCCCTTCTTGCCCTCAAGGCTTTCGAGCAGGGCAGTTTCCTCGCCGCAGATATAGGCACCGGCCCCATGGTGCACGTAAATGTCGAAATCATAACCCGACCCGCAGGCATTCACCCCGACCAGACCGGCATCATAGGCCTCGTCGATCGCGCGCTGCAGCGCCTCTTTCTCGCGGATGTATTCACCCCGGATATAGATATAGCAGGCGTTTGCCTGCATCGCGAAAGACGCGATCAGGCAACCCTCGACCAGCGTGTGCGGATCATGACGCATGATCTCGCGATCCTTGCAGGTGCCCGGCTCGGATTCATCGGCGTTGACCACCAGATAGCTCGGCCGCCCGTCGGATTCCTTGGGCATGAAGGACCACTTCAGACCGGTCGGAAAACCCGCCCCGCCCCGGCCGCGCAGGCCGGATTTCTTCATCTGGTCGATGATCCAGTCACGCCCGTTGTCCAGAATACCCTTGGTGCCATCCCAGTGGCCACGTGCCTGCGCGCCCCTAAGCGTGCGGTCATGCATTCCGTAGATATTGGTAAAGATCCGGTCCTGATCCTGCAGCATCGCTTAGTCCTTATTCTTCTGGCGCATGCGCCAGAGTCCATAAATCATCCATATGCCCGTTCCAAACCCGGCAAGTGCGGCCAGATCGAAAAACGCGCGGGTGCGCTGGCTCCAGTCCAGCGCCGCCCCTAGGCCGGTCACGATGACCCAGGCAAGTCCGACACCGGCAATCACCAGCGCAACGATGCGCCCCTGCCGTTGAAAGTCCTCGTCCTGCGTCATCCTCTTCCCCAACCCTTCAGTAAACGTCAACCTTGGCGGTGCGCTCCGATAATTCAGTCTCGTTGCCCGCCGCCAATATCTTTGCCTGTACCACCCATTCATCCCGGCTCACGCGGCCCTTGAACCCCTCAAGGTTCTGATCAACCCAGGCCACCTCGGTCGCAGTCCAGCCCGCAATCTGGTCAAAGTGATAGACCCCCATGCTGTAGCAAAGTTCTTGCAGCTTGGGACCTATCCCCTTGATCTTGCTCAGGTCGTCGGCTTTGCCGTTGCGCGCGGCCTCCAGCGTCGCAGGCTTGGCCCCCTCGCCCGGCTCCGCCGCAGCATTACCCTCGTATTTCCAGCTGCCCTTGCGCGCCGCCAGTTCGTCCTGCCCGGCCAGCACCTTTGACGGCTTGACCTCTGCGCCGGGTTTCCCACCCGCAGGCACGACCGCAGACACAGTAGTCACAACCGGCTCGGATTTTACCGTCGGCGCGTTTACCTGTGTCTCAGCTACCTGTGTCTCTGCGGAACTCCGCTCCGGCAGACAGAACAGGTTGGAAAACAAAAGACCAAACGCGCCGGTCGTCGCCAGCCCCAGAAAGATTGAGCCCGCCCAGGACACATTCCCGACCACCAGAAGCAATACCATGAACAGAAAACCGATGCCGCCCGCCACTGCGAGGCAGCCTGTTGCGCAACTTATGTCCCTGTTCTGTATTCGCATTTTCGGTCTCCCTGTCGGCGTTTTCGGCTGCTATGTCTCTTCCACGTCACCCTTTTTAACACGAGAAGCAAATTCAGTCTCGCCCCCGGACGCAAGGGTGCCCGCCTGCGCGACCCAGTCGTCACGCGTGACCCGCCCCTTGAACCCTTCAAGGTTCTGGTCGACCCAGGCAATCTCCGCCGCGCTCCAACCGGCAATCTGGTCGAAATGATAAAAACCCATCCCGTTCAGCATCACTTCAAGCTTGGGACCGACGCCCTTGATCAGCTTGAGGTTATCCGGCCCGCCCTCGCGCGCGGCGCTCAGGCTCTCGGGCTTCTGGCCGTCGCTTGCACCCTCGCTTACGGGCGTGGATTCCGCCGCCTTGGCCGGTTCATCCGTGCGCGGACGCCCCGTGCTTTCGGCCGGGGCCGCACGTCTGTCGATGCCGGTTTCATCAATCGGAGCATCCCCCGCCAGAACCGGGCCCGACCCATCGGGAATGGCATCGCCCGTCTTGTCGGAACGATCCTGCCAAGGCGCGGTCAGCGGCACTTCGGTGCCATCGATGCGCTTGATCGTGTCGCCGATGTCGACCGCAAACTGCACACTGGCATTATACTGCGCGCGGTCCTTGGCGTATTCGGTCAGGCTGGTAAGGCCGGATTTCGGCTCGGCGGCATAACGCCCGTTCTGCGGACCCGGCAGCGGAACCCGACCCGCCGCCATTTCGTCCAGAATTTCTGCCAGACGTCCGGTCGTCAGATCCTCGTAGTAATCCTTGCCAATCTGGGCCATCGGCGCATTGGCGCAGGCACCAAGGCATTCGACCTCTTCCCAGGTGAACTTGCCATCGGCCGACAGCGTATGCGGCTTGGCGGCGATCTTTTCCTTGCAGACCGCAACCAGATCCTCGGCCCCGCAAATCATGCAGGACGTCGTGCCACATACCTGAATATTTGCAACAGAACCAACAGGTTGCAGCTGAAACATAAAGTAGAACGACGCCACTTCCAGCGCCCGCATATAGGCCATGCCCAGCATATCGGCGATCGTTTCAATCGCCGGACGGGTCAGCCAGCCCTCCTGCTCCTGCGCGCGCCACAGCAGCGGAATGATCGCGCTGGCCTGACGGCCCTCGGGATACTTGGTGATCTGCGCTTGGGCCCAGGCAAGGTTGTCCGGGGTAAAGGCAAAAGCCGCGGGTTGCTCTTTATGAAGACGTCTCAGCATATCATTTCCTATTGCGTCAGCACGCAGACGACGGGGATGTTGGGCACCTCCCGGTCGGGGTTTTGTCCATTCACTTCGGCCATCAGAACCACATTGCGGATGCCCGACAGAGCCGTCGTATCAGCCAGAAAACAAAGGTACATTTCTGCACCCTGCTTCATCCCGAACGACGCATTACCAGCGGCGCTGGTCGCAAAGGGTTCAAAGCCGCGCGCCGCAAGGTCGGAGACAAAGACATAATCCGCACGGCCTATGTCCCGTTGCCCCTGAGTCTGCCCACCGATCGCCTCTGCCAGTCCACTATGCGCCCAGCTGCTCTGCGCCTCGGTCGTTTGTGCCGCAGCACTTTCGGCCCACAGCCCCTGCGCCGCCAGCGCCATAACGCCGACAGCCATCAGGGAACGTTTCCGTTCAGGCCGCCGCATCGGCACAGGCCCCGGTCTTGAGCCGGAAGCCACCATTCGACAGCGTCACACCCTCTTCGGTCTTGATCTTGTAAGCCGCCACGTCCTGCACCTGCGCGCGGGTCATGCCGGTCTGCAGCTCGACGGGGATAAAATCCTCTTCGCTCACCAGATCACAGCCGATCGACGCCACAGCCTCATCGAACATCGCCAGATGTTCCGGGGTCACCCCCTCGGGCGGCATCGCGCAGGCGGAAAGCAGCGCAAATGTTGCGCAGGCACCAAAAAATCGCTTCATCTGTCAACCTCTCCGAACACGATGTCCATCGTCCCGATTATCGCCGCCACATCGGCCAGCTGGTGACCGGTTGCAACGTAATCCATCGCCTGCAGATGCAGGAAACCCGGCGCGCGCAGTTTGACGCGGTAGGGTTTGTTGCTGCCATCAGCCACAAGATAGACGCCGAATTCACCCTTGGGTGCCTCGACGCAGGCATAAACTTCGCCCGCCGGCACGTGAAATCCCTCGGTATACAGCTTGAAATGATGGATCAGCGCCTCCATCGAGGTCTTCATATCGGTGCGCGACGGCGGCGTTATCTTGCCCCGGGCCAGAACATCGCCCTGCCCTTCGGGTGCCTTCAGCTTGGCGATAGCCTGCTTGATGATATGCAGCGACTGGCGCATCTCTTCCATGCGGACAAGGTAGCGGTCATAGCAGTCACCGTTCTTGCCAACCGGGATCTGGAATTCGAACTCATCATAACATTCATAGGGCTGCGCGCGCCGCAGATCCCAGGCAAGCCCGGAGCCACGCACCATCACACCCGAAAAACCCCAGTCCTGAATGTCCTGTTCGGTGATCACGCCGATATCGGCATTACGCTGCTTGAAGATCCGGTTTTCGGTCAGCAGATCATCGATATCCTGAAGCCGCGCGGGAAACTCATCCGCCCAGGTGTCGATATCGTCGATCAGATCTTCGGGCAGATCCTGATGCACACCGCCCGGCCGGAAATAGGCCGCATGCAGACGCGCACCACAGGCCCGCTCGTAAAAGATCATCAGCTTTTCACGCTCTTCAAAACCCCAGAGCGGCGGCGTCAGCGCGCCCACATCCATGGCTTGCGTCGTCACGTTCAGCAGGTGGTTCAAAATCCGCCCGATTTCCGAATAAAGCACCCGGATCAAGGAGGCACGCCGTGGCACCTCGACCCCGGTCAGCTTTTCGATGGCCAGACACCAGGCGTGTTCCTGATTCATCGGGGCCACGTAATCCAGCCGGTCGAAATATGGCAGGTTCTGCAGATAGGTCCGCGATTCCATCAGCTTTTCGGTGCCACGATGCAGCAGGCCGATATGCGGATCGCAGCGTTCCACGATCTCGCCGTCCAGCTCCAGCACCAGACGCAGAACGCCATGCGCCGCCGGGTGCTGCGGGCCAAAGTTGATGTTGAAGTTGCGGATCTTCTGCTCGCCCGTCAGGGCGTCATCGAAACCGTTGGAGCCGTCCATCATGTGTTTTCCTCCGGTGGCGTCCATTTGTCAGGAAGCGCGATCAGCCATAGCGCAATCAACACGGCCAGCCCGCCGACCAACAGAGTCGAAAAGGCCCACCGGCGGTCATAGGCGTATTTTGGCAGGATCTTCCACAGCGGGTAGCCCCAGACAAAAGCGCAGACCACATAGGCAATCGCAAAGCCCCAGAACCCGGCCGCGCCATCGTATACAGGCATTCCAAGCGGGGTCACTTTGCGCCCTCTTTTTTCTCATCGCCGGGCAGCACATATTGCGCACCTTCCCAGGGCGACATGAAGTCGAACTGACGGTATTCCTGAACAAGGTTCACCGGCTCATAGACGACACGCTTCTTCTCTTCGTCATAGCGCACCTCGGTATAGCCCGTGGTCGGAAAATCCTTGCGCAGCGGGTGGCCGCGAAAACCATAGTCGGTCAGGATGCGGCGCAGATCGGGGTGCCCTGAAAACAGCACGCCGAACATGTCGAAAATCTCGCGCTCGAACCAGTTGGCCGAGGGGTGCACAGAAACGATCGAGGGCACCATATCCTCTTCGCGGATGCTGACGCGCAGACGGATGCGGTGGTTCTGGTACATCGACAGAAAATGATAGACCACGTCGAACCGCTTGGGCCGCTCGGGGTAATCGACGGCGGTGATATCGACCAGAGACGTGAAGCGACAAGTGTTATCGGTCGTCAGAAATTCGACAAAGCCGCGAACGTTGGACGGAGCCACGTCGATGTTCAGCTCGTCATGCGTCACGTCCCAGCCCAATACGCAATCCGGGCGCTTGAGCTCGATATGCCCGCCCAACTCCTGCAGTGCTGCCGTCATTCTGTCGTCTCCTTCATCAGGCCCGCGCTTTCAGCGCCGCCCTTCACCGAATCCGCGCGTTTAGCGCACAATGGTTCCGGTCCGTCTGATCTTTTTCTGCAGCGCCAGGATACCATAAAGCAGCGCCTCTGCCGTTGGCGGGCAGCCCGGAACGTAGATATCAACTGGAACGATCCGGTCACACCCACGTACCACGGAATAGCTGTAATGATAATAACCGCCACCGTTGGCGCAGGACCCCATCGAGATCACATAGCGCGGCTCGGGCATCTGGTCATAGACCTTGCGCAGGGCCGGCGCCATCTTGTTGGTCAGCGTTCCGGCCACGATCATCAGATCCGACTGGCGCGGGCTGGCGCGCGGCGCCGTGCCAAACCGTTCAAGGTCATAGCGCGGCATCGAGGTGTGCATCATCTCGACCGCGCAGCAGGCCAGACCAAAGGTCATCCAGTGCAGCGATCCGGTGCGCGCCCAGTTGATGATATCCTCGGTCGAGGTCAGCAGAAATCCCTTGTCCGCCAGCTCGGCATTCAGGGCACGCGTCGCGACCTCATTGTCACCGCCAGCCGTATTCAGGCCATAGGCCGCCTTGGCCGACGGCGCGGATTTGACGCGCGGCACCTGCAGCCCATCCCCCAGAACCTCGGTCACAAGCGGCTTGTCTTCACTCACTGCCATTCCAGCGCACCTTTTTTCCACTCATAGGCAAAGCCGATGGTCAGGACCGAAAGGAACACCATCATCGACCAGAAACCTGCCATGCTCACATCCTGGAACGCCACGGCCCAGGGGAACAGAAACGCGATTTCGAGGTCAAAAATGATGAACAGGATCGACACGAGATAAAACCGCACGTCGAACTTCATCCGGGCATCATCAAAGGCGTTAAACCCGCATTCATAGGCGCTCACCTTTTCGGGGTCAGGGCTGCGCACGGCAATGACCAAAGCGGCCAGAATCAGCACAAGACCCAACCCGATGGCGATGGCCAGAAAAACAAGGATGGGGAGGTATTCCCTCAGCATCTCTTCCACGAGGTGGCTCCTTTTCAACGGCGCCGCTTCGGGCGCATTGGTCAAGTGGCTAGATTGACTGACAACTGACTTATCGCCGCCCGCTGCCCGGGTCAACCAAGCCTGCGCTTTTCAGGATTGATGAAAAAAGCTTCTGTTTCAACCAAGTAAGCGGATTTTGTTCAAGTTTTACAAAAGGATGGCGCAAAAATCGCTTCCACTTGCCACTTTTCCGGGCGCGCGAAAGCGTCGCGGCTGGTATTGCCTCTCTGGCAGGAGCCAGAGACTCACCCTCTTCGACCCCTTGGCACTCAGCGAAACGCACCGCCGCCCCCGCGCCCTGCCCCTTGATCAGGCCGACAAGACCCAAGTCAGCATTTCCCGGCGCGCACCCTTACGCGATCGCCGGACCCAAAAGTCTTCGAAGACTTTTGCCAAAACTTTTATCAAAAGTTTTGCCGGCCTTGCCCGTCTGCGGCACCGGTTTGATGAGGACAAAAGGATCTGTCGAACTCAACTATACGGTGCCCTAGTTACATCCTGCGGACGCCCATAGACATGCGCAACGCCACGCTCATGGCCCGCTGGCTGGTACCGGATAAAAGTCGCGCGTATAAAACGTCTGCTCGCCATCGCGCGCGCGGGCCCGACTGTACGCCGGACGCGCCGAGATTCGGCCCCGGTAGGCCATCAACCCCGGATAGGCATCAAGGTGGACATAATAAGGTGCCGCAAACAGGTTGAACCCCATCATCGTGTCCGCCGCGCTGAAACCGTCAGCCAGAAGATACTCCTGCCCCTCCAGCATCCGCTCCATCGCCCGCAGCGTCCCGGCCAGCCGGGCCGTCACCAGCTTGATCACCGTGGGCGACGCCTGCGTCGGATCCCGCAGGAACACATGCTGAATGTTAAGCTGTTCGATGCAGCCCGCCATTGTCTCGGCGAAATGCAGCGCCTCCAGGTATCGCGCACGCTGGGGGGTGCCCGGGTCGCGCCCCAACCCGGCCTCCGAATAGGTCTCGCACAGATATTCGTGGATCGCGCCGCTTTCGAACAGCACCTGCCCGCCGATTTCAAGCGCGGGCACCCGTCCTGCCGGAGACAGCTCCTGAAAGGCACCGCGCAGCGATCCGTCGCGGATGTCATACGGCACGACCTCGAAATCCAGCCCCAGCTCCTCAAGCAGCCAGAGCACTCGGAACGACCGCGAAAACGGCACATGGTGTAAACGGATCATCTTGTCTCGCCTCCCCGGCAAACAATCCCCGCGACTCGGTGGAACGTTCCTACAGTCATCCCTCAGCCCATCGCCGCCATCAACTCGCGTCCCACCAGCATCCGCCTAATCTCTGACGTGCCCGCCCCGATCTCCATCAGCTTGGCATCCCGGAACAGCCGCGCCACCGGTGCATCGGCCAGAAAACCCGCGCCGCCCATGGCCTGCACGGCCTGATGCGCCTGAACCATTGCCTGCTCCGATGCATAAAGACAGCAGGCCGCCGCATCCTGACGCGTCACATCCCCCCGGTCGCAGGCCTTGGCCACTTCATAGATATAGGCGCGCGCCGAATTCATCGCCGTGTACATGTCCGCGATCTTGCCCTGCATCAACTGGAACGATCCAATCGCTTGCCCGAACTGCTTGCGCGTCGCGAGGTACGGCATCACCTCGTCCAGACAGGCCGCCATGATCCCGGTACCGATTCCCGCCAGCACGACCCGTTCGTAATCAAGTCCCGACATCAGAACCCGCACACCGCGTCCTTCTTCGCCCAGAACGTTCTCAAACGGCACTTCGACGTCGTCAAAGACCAATTCCGCCGTATTCGACCCACGCATTCCCAGCTTGTCGAAATGCGGGCTGGTGGAAAAACCCACCATGGTCTTTTCAATCAGAAACGCCGTGATCCCCTTGGACCCGGCCTCTGGATCGGTCTTGGCATAGACGACAAGCGTATCGGCATCCGGCCCGTTGGTGATCCAGTACTTGTTGCCGTTCAGCACATAGCGGTCGTTGCGCTTTTCGGCGCGCAGCTTCATCGACACCACGTCCGACCCGGCGCTTTCTTCGGACATGGCAAGGGCACCGACATGGGTGCCGGATACCAGCCCCGGCAGATACTTCTGCCGCTGCGCATCGGTGCCATTCAACTTGATCTGATTGACGCAAAGGTTGGAATGCGCGCCATAAGACAGCGACACCGACGCGCTGGCCCGGGCGATTTCCTCGACCGCGATGACATGGGCCAGATACCCCATCCCCGCGCCGCCGAATTCCTCGGGCACGGTGATCCCCAGCAGACCCAGATCGCCCATTTCCCGCCACAGCGCGGGCGGAAAGACATTACTCTTGTCGATCTCACCGGCAATCGGGCGCACCCGTTCCTGCGCCCAGCGGTGAACCATGTCCCGCAGGGCATTCACATCCTCGCCCAGATCAAATTTCATCACCGCACTGAACACCGCGCTCCTCCTCATATTTACTTTCGGTCCCGATCTGGAACGTTCCATCGACACCGTGTCCTGTCGACCACACGCAAACGCGGCGGCGGCCAACGGAACCTCTCCCATCGGCGCAGCGTTGCATGGATGAACACGAATATCAAAAGGATAGAGAGTATGTCCGAAGACCTCAAAACCGCCTTCTGGGACCGTATCGATGATGTGCGGGCTGGCCTGCTGAATGCGGGAAATACCCGCGCCGTGCCGATGTCGCCCTATGCCGACCCCGCCGAAAACGCGATCTGGTTTATCACCGCGCAGGGCACCGACCTTTCTCAGGCTGCCGAATCAAACGCCACGGCCTCTTTTGCCGTCGCGGACCCCAAGGCCAATCTTTACGCCACGGTCGACGGCCACATAAGCCAGGTGGATGATCCCGAAAAGCTGGACGAACTCTGGAACGCCGTCGCCGCGTCGTGGTTCGAAGATGGCCGCCGCGACGATGACATCCGCCTGATCCGCATGACCCCCACCACGGCCGAGGTCTGGGCGACAACCGGTGCCGCCGGTTTTGTCTATGAACTGGTGAAGTCGCGCGTAACCGAGGACAAGCCTGACATGGGCGAGCATGGCGTGATACGCTTCATCTGATAGCCATACGCCAGCCATACGGTTTCCATACGGGAACCATACGGCTTCCATACCCCGAAAACCGGAGATCGCCATGCGTCCACCCCGTCTTGCCGCCCTTGCCATTTGCCTTGGCCTGCCCTTCACTCTTCAGGCCGAAGAGGTCGGCGAAATCGGTGTCGATTGGGTCGGAAATGACATCATCATCGAGGCCGTGGCCGATCCCAAGGTTCAGGGCGTCACCTGCCATATCGCCTATTTCGACCGCTCGGTGATCGACCGTCTTTCCAAGGGCAACTGGTTCGAGGATCCCTCGAATGCCTCCATTGCCTGTCGGCAGACCGGCCCGATCACCATAGGTGATATCGAACGCGACAGCGGAGGCGAAGACGTCTTTCGCACGTCCCGCTCCATCATCCTCAAGTCATTGAGGATAAAGAGGGTTTTCGATGAAAAGAACCAGACTCTGATCTATCTGGCGCATGCCGCAGAACTGACCGACGGCTCTGCCAAGATGTCGATGTCCACCGTGCCGCTTTATAATTCCGGCGTGTCCAACTGATAAACAGCGCTCACCTCGGCCCGGATGATCCGCGCGATCTGCGCGCAATCCTCAAGGCTGAAGGTGAGCGGTATCCGCATGTCGATCAACCCGGCAAGGATGCGGTCCGTGGCAGGCATCGGCGCACTTGGCGCATAGCGCCAGGAATCATAGCGTGACGTGAAGGCCACAGGCTCTGGCGCGCCGAACCACTTCAGCTCCACCCCCCGTGCAGCACAACGTTTCAACACGTCCAGAACCCTCTCAACAGACCAGTCAAGTAACAGAAATTGCAGGCAACTTCCCACAAATCCCTCTGCCTCCGGCCGGTGTGTCAGCCGCAGCCCGGGGGTGTCGCGCAATCCCTCTTCAACCACGCGATAGCGTTCATTCCAGCGTATCACCTGATCCTGTAGCGTCCGTAACTGGGGCCGCAGAATGCTGGCGCGCAAGTTGTCCATGCGCCCGGAAATATTGGGCGTCACATACTTCACCCGCTCAAAAACCTCGGGCGATGGCGCCGCCCTGTGCCGCTCATATAACATGTACGATCCCGACAGGATTACTGCCCGCGCCGCAACCTCTTCCTCATCGGTGATCAGAAATCCGCCCTCGCCGGAATTCACATGTTTGTAGGTTTGGCAGGAATAACAACCGGTTACCCCATGCCGACCGGACACCACGCCGTCCCACCCTGCGCCCATGGTGTGGGCGCAATCCTCAACCACCGTCACCCCTGCGGCGTCGCAGATGTCCATCAGCCGCGCCATATCGCAGATATGTCCCCGCATATGGCTCAGCAGCAGCACACTGGCCTGCCCCACCTTCTGCGCCAGATCGTTCAGGTCGATGGTCAGATCTTCTGTCACACCAACGAACACCGGCTCGGCCCCCACCGACGCGATCGCCCCCGGCACCGGCGCCAGCGTAAAGGCATTGGTCAGGACCCTGTCCCCCGGCACAACCCCGACGGCCCGCAAGGCAGTGGACATGGCATACCCCCCCGAAGCCACGGCCAGGCAGAAACGTGCGCCAGTCAGGGCGGCGAACTCCTCTTCCAGCAGCGCTGTATGGCTGATCTCATCAGGCACAGTATTATAGCGGTGCAGCCGTCCGTGGCGCAGAACCTCCAGCGCCGCCGCGATCCCCTCTTCGGGAATCGGCTCCTGCTGGGTGAAACTTCCGGTGAAAATCTCTGTCATGGCGCGTAAAATGCAGGTGTCACCCACGACGTCAATCAGGCGTATGCGCTTTTAGAAAAATGAAAGGTTCGCTTCCAAAACGCCCGTCAGCTTGCGCCTTTGCACTTCCTCAAGAGGCAGAAATGACTCCAGTCCACAGTAGGGTTACAGAAAATATCAAAAAAGACCGATAAAAAACAACATTCAGAAAGAAAATCACCCCCAATGGCAATTTTTTCCCAGATATGGCGGTTGACGGCCCTCCCCCTCCGCCATAATGTCCCGCACGCAAACAGAGGAGTCCCGACCGGTGATCACGCTAGTCGTAATTGTAGGAACCAAGCGCATGGGCCGGTAACGGACACCCAAAAGGTACCCCATGCGCCCCCGAACCCCACGGGGGCTTTTTTGTGCGCTAAACATGCCCAGCGGATCCACGACATCCCAAGGCAATGACCCAGATAGACGTCGTAAACGGAGCAAAGCGATGACACGTCAGATGACCGGAGCGAAAATGGTGATTCAAGCCCTGAAGGATCAGGGTGTGGACACGGTATTCGGATACCCCGGTGGCGCAGTGCTACCGATTTACGACGAGCTCTTTCAGCAGAACCACATCCAGCACATTCTGGTCCGCCACGAACAGGCCGCCGTGCACGCCGCCGAAGGCTATGCCCGCTCGACCGGCAAACCGGGTGTCGTGCTTGTCACCTCTGGACCCGGCGCGACGAATGCGGTCACCGGCCTTACGGACGCGCTGATGGATTCGATCCCCATTGTCGTGCTTACCGGGCAGGTCCCGACTTTCATGATCGGTTCCGATGCCTTTCAGGAGGCGGACACCGTGGGCATCACCCGCCCCTGCACCAAACACAACTGGCTGGTCAAAGACACCGCCAAACTGTCCGCGACCATCCATCAGGCGTTCCACGTCGCGATGGTCGGCCGCCCCGGGCCGGTTCTTGTCGACATCCCCAAGGACGTCCAGTTCGCCAGCGCCGAATACCAGCCCAAGCAGAAGGCGCCGACCGGCCACTACCAACCCCAGGTCAAGGGCGACATGGAGATGATCACCGCTCTGGTCGAAGCTATCGAAACTGCCGAACGCCCCGTCTTTTATACCGGCGGCGGCGTGATCAATTCCGGCCCCGGCGCCTCGCAACTGCTGCGCGAACTGGTCGAAGCGACAGGTTTTCCCATCACCTCGACCCTCATGGGTCTGGGTGCCTATCCGGCGAGCGGTAAGCACTGGCTCGGTATGCTGGGCATGCACGGGCTGTACGAGGCAAACCTTGCCATGCACGGCTGTGACCTCATGATCAACGTGGGCGCGCGCTTTGACGACCGGATCACCGGGCGGCTGGATGCCTTCAGCCCCAAGTCGCGTAAGGCCCATATCGACATTGACGCATCGTCGATCAACAAGGTGATCCGTGTCGACATGCCCATTCTGGGCGACGTCGGTCATGTGCTAGAGGATGTCCTCAAGGTCTGGAAGGCACGCGGCCGCCGGGTGAACCAAGAAGGCCTGCAGAAATGGTGGGCGCGCATCCACGAATGGCAAAAGGTCGACTGCCTCAAATTCAAGCCGAACGAAGGCACTATCCGTCCCCAGTATGCCCTCTCTCGCCTTGAGGCACTTACCAAGGGCCGTGACCGCTATATCAGCACCGAAGTCGGCCAGCATCAGATGTGGGCGGCACAGTATCTGGGGTTTGAGGACCCTAACCGCTGGATGACCTCGGGCGGTCTTGGCACCATGGGCTACGGCTTTCCAGCGTCTATCGGCGCGCAGGTTGCGCACCCCGATGCACTGGTCATCAACGTGGCAGGCGAAGCGTCCTGGCTGATGAATATGCAGGAGATGGGCACGGCGATCCAATTCGACCTGCCGGTCAAACAGTTCATCCTGAACAACGAACGCCTTGGCATGGTGCGCCAGTGGCAGGAACTGCTGCACGGTCAGCGTTATTCGCACAGCTGGTCCGAGGCCCTGCCTGACTTTGTGAAACTCGCCGAGGCTTTCGGAGCCAAGGGTATCCGATGCAGCGATCCTGCGGACCTCGACGAAGCTATCATGGAAATGATGAGCTACGACGGTCCGGTCATCTTTGACTGCCTCGTCGAAAAGCACGAGAACTGCTTCCCGATGATCCCAAGCGGCGAGCCGCACAACAAAATGCTGCTAGGTGAAGCAAAAACCAAGGACGCCATCGGGTCAAAAGGTGCGGTGATGGTGTAACCGTCGCCCAAAAGTTTTCATAAAAACTTTTGCCAAGACTTTTCACAAAAGTCTTGGTCACAGGCTCAAGCCAAAGGAACATAAAATGTCCGCTCTACACATCAAAAAAGGCTCTACAAAGCATTCGGCTTACAATCTGCGCTCGACCTTCTCGGATGCAGAAGAAACGCACACCATCGCTGTGCTGGTCGAAAACGAACCCGGCGTCTTGGCGCGGGTCATCGGCTTGTTCTCGGGGCGCGGCTACAACATCGACAGCTTGACCGTTGCAGAAGTGGACCATTTGGGACACCTCAGCCGCATCACAATCGTCACCACAGGCACACCCCAGGTGATAGAGCAGATCAAGGCGCAACTGGGACGCATTGTCCCTGTTCACGAGGTTCATGATCTGACTGCCGAGGGTGGCTCGGTCGAACGCGAGCTCGCCTTGCTCAAGGTTTCCGGGGTCAACGACAAGCGCGTTGAGGCGCTGCGCCTGGCGGACATCTTCCGCGCCCAGGTTGTGGATAGCACCTTGGAAAGTTTTGTTTTCCAGATCACTGGGACGCCGGAAAAAGTCGACGCATTTGCCGATCTTATGCGTCCGCTTGGCCTGAGTGAAATTGCTCGAACCGGCGTCGCAGCGCTGGCTCGGGGGCTTTAAGGCCATCCCTTTTCCCTGACCGGCGGGAGCAAAGCCCTCCGGTCAGAAATCCCAGTCCGCACATTTCGCAACTTAAACGGATGCGACAACATGTCCCATCAACCTAAGGAGGCGTGAGTTTGTGGTAGCGCGTGCTTACTTTTCGCCAACGCGGATCAAGCCGATTCAAGAGCCGCGAACACTGGCACGTTTGGGCCTTCCAGACCAGTCTTCGGAAGTTTAAATGTCAGCAAAGCCTGCACTCAGACCGAGGCCTTACGCCGTTCCAGGAAGCTTTCCATTTGGATGATGTTCGACGCGTTAGTGACAGTCTTATCTTTTGCACGCCCACCGTCGGTCCGTAAACTTTGAGCGATTCCAACGTATTGCGACTGCCCTACCAGCTGTGGGTTACGTGCCAGCCGCAAATTTGATTCCTCGTTCATGTCGAACTGAATGAGGTCTCCAGCGTCCAGGGAAACCCCCTCAACAGCGCTGTGATCCTCACCGGAATAGAACGCAAGGTTCCCGTGGTCTTCGCACCAAATCACTGCCTTTTTCTCGGCTGTGTCGGTCCAAAGAACGACACCAAACATGTTCGAGCTGGACATCGATGAAACCCTTCGCGTTGATCTGGGCTCACATTCGGGCAAATCGACCCGCACTGACACGATTTTTGCCGCGACTCCTTCTTGCAATTTGTGTCGTATACAATATTGATTGAGGCGAACCAGCATCAGAGCTGATGCTACTTAGCGTCACATTATCGATTTTTTTGTTTCACCGTACCGCCGAGAGTAGTCCTAAGGTAACCGAATACATCTATAAGAAGAAGTTTGCCATGTCTCCAGCAGCACGAAAAATCGGATCTTCACCTAGCCCGGCAGAACTGCGTAATATGCTTGGCGCAAATTTGCGTCGCCTCACCAATGATGCCGTATCCATATCAGCCCTCTGCCGCGACCTTGGGATCAACCGGACACAGTTCAACCGCTACCTGGCAGGAGAAAGCTTTCCGCGACCCGACGTGCTACACCGGATCTGCAGGTTCTTTCACGTAGATGCCCGTATCCTGCTCGAACCAGTCGACGAGATTGACACGGTCCGTCGCGACCTGCTGCACCATCCCTCTGTGGCAGATTTCATTGGCGCGGGTTCGATCTCGCTCGAAGAAGAAATCTTTCCCTCCGGCTTCTACAGGTTCACGCGCCGCAGTTTCATGGATGACGAACAGTTCGTTCAGGGGTTGGTCTATGTTTTCCGCGACGGTGTATTCACCTTCATTCGCGGCTTTGAGGCCAAGGAAGCCATGCGCGCGCAAGGTCTTGGCACCGACCCTCAGACCCGTGAATTCCGTGGCTTCCTGCTGCCCCAGGAAGGCGGCATCGCTGCGTTGGTCAGCCGCCGTAATTCGCTGACGACCTCTTTCAATTATCTTGCACGCATCACGTCGTTCCAGAACAACTTCTGGGTCGGATACGCCGCACGTACCGTGCGGGAGAGCATGACCGGACGCCGTGTGACCCGATTGGTCTATGAATACCTGGGCTCTGATCGCAAGACTATCATGACGGCGGCCCGCTCCTCTGGTTTCTGCACCGAGAGCGAGCTCATCCCCTTCCACCGCACACAGCTGCGCATGGGTGAATCCTTCAACTGATGCAGTTTAGCGCTCCGCTTCCAGCCACACACTCGCGGATCGCACTCGCTCAGTCGCGCTGTGCATCCGCACGTGACTTGCCCGAGACGTTCAGGGCAAGCGTCGCTGCCATGAACGGATCAAGGTCGCCATCCAGCACACCCTTGGTATCAGAGGTCTCGTGCTGGGTGCGCAGGTCCTTGACCATCTGATAAGGCTGCAACACGTAGGACCGGATCTGGTTGCCCCATCCTGCATCGCCTTTGGCCTCGTGGGCCGCGTTGATATCGGCGTTGCGGCGGTCCAGCTCAAGTTGATAAAGACGCGATTTCAGCGCCTTCATGGCAATGTCGCGGTTCTGGTGCTGTGACTTTTCCGAACTGGTCACCACGATGCCCGTGGGATGGTGGGTAATCCGCACCGCGGAATCGGTAGTGTTCACGTGCTGTCCGCCCGCACCCGAAGATCTGTAGGTGTCGATACGAATATCCGAAGGGTTCACCTCGATCTCGATATTGTCGTCGACGACCGGATAAACCCAGACAGAACTGAAGGACGTGTGCCGCTTGGCGGCAGAGTCATAAGGCGAGATCCGCACCAGACGATGGACGCCGGATTCCGACTTGAGCCAGCCATAGGCGTTGGGCCCGGTGATCTTGTATGCTGCGGACTTGATGCCCGTCTCTTCCCCGGCGCTCTCTGACTGCAGCTCGACCTTGTAGCCCTTCTTCTCGGCCCAGCGGACGTACATGCGCGCTAGCATCGATGCCCAGTCACAGCTTTCGGTGCCGCCGGCGCCGGCATTGATCTCAAGGAAAGTGTCATTGGCATCTGCCTCGCCGTCCAGCAGTGCCTCAAGTTCCTTGACCCTGGCCTTTTCCTCCAGTTTTTTCAGCGCGCCCTCGGCTTCGGCGACGACTTCGGCGTCGTCCTCCATTTCGCCCAACTCGATAAGTTCGAGGTTGTCGGCCAGGTCTTGCTGGATCGAGGTATAGGTCTCGATTGCGTCAACCAGCATCTGGCGGTCACGCATCAGTTTCTGCGCAGCCTCGGGATCATTCCACAGCTTGGGATCCTCGACCATGGCGTTGAATTCCTCAAGCCGATGGGGCGCAGTGTCCCAGTCCAGCCGCTGGCGCAGCAGGCCGAGTGATTTCTCGATGTTGTCGACTGAGTTCTGAAGGTCCGCGCGCATCGAGATATCCTGCCTGTCTTTCGGTGATCTGCCTGATACCAAGGCTATCAGGGCATATCAAGGGATGCGCAATCACAGAAGGTGGCGCCAATGGACGAGTTTCTGGAAACCCGGCTGGAACGGTGGTCACTACGTGACCCGAAAATGATCCAGCACAACGCAGCAGTCTCAATCTTCAAGGTAACGCGGCCTTTGGGAGACCTGGCAGCGTTAAAGATCTATCATCGGGGACATGCGGGCAATGAAACCGGCGCCGCGCCTTACCTGGTGTCCATGGCTGGACGCGGGGTCGCAAAGGTTCTGGCAGTCGAACCTGACGCTCTTTTGACAGAATGGTTGCACGGGCCGGACCTGTCTGACCTTACGCACATGACCTTGCAGGCGGCAGATCAAGCTCTGGTAGGGTTGGCGCGAAACCTGCTGGCAGACCCGGTGCCGCAGATTTTCCTCCCGACCCTCTCGAACTGGATTGCAGACGCACGACGCATGCTGTTGTCTTTTGAGCCAACTGACGCACGGACATGCCTCTTCAGCGTTTTACGCCACAGCCAGACGGCCTTGGTCGACTACGGAAAACAGCAACCGCTTCACGGAGATCTGCATCACGGCAACATCATTGTCACTTCTAATGGCGCTATGGCTTTTGATGCAAAAGGGGTGTGGGGACCGAAACCCTACGAACTGGCCAACGCGCTAAGGCACCCAGCAAAATCCGCGCCGGTTTCCGGCACTGCTCTGGCAAATCGGCTGGCATTTGTTGCGACTGCCCTCGACATTGCGCCCTCAGACCTCGCCTACTGGACTGCTGTCAAAACAGCGCTTTCAGTCATTTGGCGTGGCGAAGTTACCTCGTCGGCATCACGGCGCGACCTCGACAGGCTACGTGCCTGTCTGGCGCTCTGCGCTCAATAAAGCCCACCTGAACTAAGTGTTCCAAAACTCGCCTTAGGCCCAACAACACCGGTGCCCCCCGACGAGGTCCTGACCTGACGCGAACTGCCGTCCGGTTGGATGACGTCGAAATTACCGCCCATGGCAAAGCCGCCGTCAAACTGAATGCCAAAGATCGGCTCTTCGCCCTGACGGAAACATTCGGCCACCACGTTCGCACCACTGGCGTCGTCGCTGAGGCGCGCACCGGTAAAGCGGTCGATATTGATGAACTGGCACTGCTCTGGCACCTTGAACTTGCCTCCGCCGTATTTCTTGATCGCCTTTTCCATGAACTGCTGGAACACCGGGCCGCACATGGTGCCGCCATAGGCGTGGGCACCAAGCGTGCGCGGCTGATCAAACCCAATATAGCAGCCCGCCACGATGTTGCTGGAAAACCCAACGAACCAGACGTCCTTGGCATCATTGGTCGTGCCCGTCTTGCCCGCGATCGGCACCGGCAGGTTGATGACGCTTGACGCGGTGCCTCGTTGCACAACGCCTTCAAGCATCGAGGTCAGCTGATAGGCTGTCACCGGGTCCATTACGCGTTCCCGGTTGGACACGATGCGCGGGCTTCGATCCAATGCGATGTTCGGATCGTCGCAATTTGTGCAGTCGCGTTTGTCGTGCCGGTAAACCGTGTTGCCATAGCGATCCTGCACCCGGTCGATCAAGGTCGGTTCAACCCGTTCGCCGCCATTTGCGAACATCGCATAAGCCGCCACAATCTTGAAAACCGTGGTCTCTTCTGATCCCAAGGCATTGGCCAATACCCGACTCATGTGGTCGTAAACGCCGAACTTTTCCGCATAGCGCGCAACCGTGTCCATACCGACCTCTTGAGCGAGGCGGATGGTCATCAGGTTGCGCGACTGTTCGATCCCTGTACGCAGCGGCGTCGGGCCGTAATAGGTGTTCGATGAGTTCTTGGGCCGCCAAACGCCCTGCGGCGTGTTGATCTCGATCGGGGCATCCACCACGATCGTTGCAGGGCTATAGCCACTGTCGAGCGCGGAGGCATAGACGAAGGGTTTAAAGCTCGAACCTGGCTGTCGCTTCGCCTGCGTTGCGCGATTGAATACCGAATGCTGGTAGCTGAAACCGCCCTGCATGGCGATCACGCGTCCAGTGTTCACGTCCATCGCCATAAAGCCGCCCTGCACCTGCGGGATCTGGCGCAGCGTCCAGCGGATGAATGAACCATCCGCGTCAGCGGTCATGCGCCGGACCAGCACCACATCGCCGACCTCGACCAGATCACCGGCCACCTTTGCCTTTGGTGCGAGTTTGCCACCGGAGAGACGTTTGCGGGCCCATTGAACATCCTTGGCGGGAATCCAGTGGCCATCTTCATCCTCAGGAACGCCTTCGATCCCAACGCGCGCCTCGCTTGAGCCGACCTCAAGCACGACGGCCGGATACCACGGCGCCTCCAGATCGACGTCACGGGAAATCCGCACGTTTTGCAGGGCCTCGCGCCATGCGGATTCAGTACTTAGCTGATCCAGCGGGATCTTTTTGCCCGACCCGCGCCACACGCCCTGCGAGCGGTCGTATTCCTCTAGCGCGGTGCGCAGTGCCTTCGCCGCCTCGACCTGCATCTCCGGGTCGATCGTGGCGCGGACGGAATACCCTCCGGTAAAGAAATCTTCTTCGCCGCGTTCAAGGCTCAACTGACGGCGAATCTCGTCCGTGAAATAGTCGCGTGGCGGCAGGCTGGCCTGAAACGGTTCGAAATCGCCGTTCTGAACAGACTTCAGCGGCAGCGCGACTTCACTCTCGTAAAGCGCATCCGTCAGGTAGCCGTTTTCGTGCATCTCCCGCAGCACAAAGTTGCGACGCTCCGTCAGACGTTCCTTGCGCCGTACAGGGTGATAGTCCGACGGTGCCTTGGGCAAAGAGGCAAGAAAGGCCGCTTCATGTGGGGCGAGATCAACCAGCGACTTGTTGAAGTAAGTCTGCGCAGCGGCCGTAACGCCATATGAATTTTGTCCAAGAAAAATCTCGTTCAGGTAAAGTTCGAGGATTTTTTCCTTGCTCATCGTTTCCTCGATCCGCGAGGCGAGGATGATCTCCTTGATCTTGCGTTCCGCCTGCCGGTCCCCCCCCAGAAGGAAGTTCTTCATTACCTGCTGTGTGATGGTCGAGGCACCGCGTACATCACGCCCCCGGCTGCGCACTGCATCAAAGGCTGCAGCGGCAATACCGCGAAGATCATAGCCAGAGTGTTGGTAAAAATTCTTGTCCTCGGCACTGATGAATGCCTGCTTGACCAGAGCCGGGATCTCGTTGGCGGGGGTGAAAAGGCGGCGCTCCTTGGCAAATTCGTCGATGATCCTGCCTTCGGTCGAGTAAATCCGGCTGATCGTCGGGGGGGTATATTGCGCCAGGCTTTCATGGCTGGGCAGGTCGCGACCATACATCCAGAAGACCGCACCGATGGTCAGCGCAATCATCAGCGCTGCCAGCGTGATCATGCTGAAGATTGTTCCAAAGAAGGAAAGGATGAATCGGGTCATGACGTGCCCCCTTAGGCTTTGCGCGCCTCACTATACCGCCCGGGCGACGGCGTCAAAACACAACGTTGCGTGTGGGCGTCACTGCGCAGATCAAGTAAGGGCCTCCGGCGGGGGGGTGGCCCGCAGGAAACAACTCTATTGCCTGCGAAGTGGTTCCAGCGCTTCATCCTCGAGCGCCCAGGCCTGCAGCCCGTCAAGGATCCCCGCAGCCATATCTGCACGCCATTCAGCGTCCTGTAGGTTGCGCAATTCTCCGGCAGTTGACAGGAATCCCAGCTCGATCAGTACAGAAGGAATATCCGCAGCCTTTAGCACCGAAAAATCGGCGTGGCGCAGCGGGTGCTTGTGCACCTTGCCGACCGCATCGCGAATTCCCGTCAGCAGGTGCCTGGCCATCGCCTCGCTACGCGGTGAATTGTCGAGGCGAGCAAGATCAATCAACACATTCGCCACCCGGTCATCCGATCCGCTCAGATCGACCCCCGCCAGCAGATCGTCCCGGTCATGCCGTTCCGCAAGCGCCGACGACGCGGCATCCGACGCCTCCTTGGCGAGCGTGTAAAGCGTGGCGCCATGGGCGACGCCTTCGTCGATGGAATCCGCGTGCAGCGACACAAAGACATCCGCCCCAGCCGCGTGGGCCAGCGCCACCCGCGCTTCGAGGGAAACAAAGGTGTCGCTGTCCCGGGTCAGCGCCACCTCGAATCCGCCAGCCCGTAACAATTGCTCGCGCAGCTCGCGTGCGAAGGTCAGCATGAGATCGGCCTCGCTGGCACCCTCGGCCTCGGCTCCGGGGTCGAGTCCGCCGTGGCCGGGGTCGATCATCACCAAGATAGGACCCTGCCCCCGCGGTTCCGGACGGACGCCGACGACGGCAGGCAGATCCCAACGTGGATCGTCGGGCGCACCAGCGCGGGCGTCAAATGCGGCGCGGTCCGCACGCTCCAGCCTCACAATCAGTTCGGCCTTGCCGCTGTCCGCAACGATCCGGACTTCTGCCTCCTGCACAAGCATGGGCCCGGCAAGTACCGCCACCAGCCGCGACCATCCAGGACGGAACGAACCAAAGCGCAGCGCCGTGATATTGTCCGAACGACGCATCGCCTCCGGATCGGCATCCTGCCAATCGACCTCTCGGAAATCCACCACAAGGCGATCCGGATCAGACAGGGTAAAAACCCGCCATGGCACGCCCTGGCTCAGCTCCAGCTGCAGCTCGGTGCCGCCCCAGGTGTCACGCACCATTCCGCCAAGAAACCGCGCAAGACCGCCAAGGTCCTGCGCCTTCGCGGAACTGGTAAAAACGGCGACCGAAAATACCAGGATGATCAAAAACCTGTTCATGCTTACACGGTGGCCCTGTTTCTCGCCGTTCTCAAACGTCATTCCAGACTTGGCATCCACTAGCTTCGGCTCTTTCCAAATCCGCAAAATTCCGGTTTGCCAACCGACGCAACCATTGGGCCTTCACCCCCGCGCGGCCATGAACGCCGCCAGCCGTTCCAGCCCCTCGACGATGTCTGCCGTGCTGCGCGCATAGGAGAACCGCAATGTGCCGTGACCGCGTTCTGGATCGAAGTCCAGCCCCGGCGTCACCGCCACCCCGGCCTTTTCAAGGATTTCGGCGGCAAAAGCGCGACTGTCATCCGTCAGATGGCTCACATCCGCATAGACGTAAAAGGCACCGTCCGGCGGCGCGATGCGATCGAACCCGGCCTTCGGCAGGCCTTCCAGCATCAGGCGGCGGTTTTCGGTGTAGACCACCATGTTCGACCGCAACTCATCCCCGGCATCCATCGCCGCAAGCGCCGCCACCTGCGCCGCATGCGAGGCGCAGATAAACATGTTCTGTGCCAGCCGTTCAAACTGACGCACCTGCGCCGGCGGTACGACCAGCCAACCCACACGCCAGCCCGTCATGCTGAAATACTTCGAGAACGAGTTGATCACGCAGACATCGTCACTGATCTCCAGCGCAGTGACCGCGCGACGTTCGTATTCGATACCGTGATAGATTTCATCCGACAGAAAGGCTGCCCCCCGCTCCTGACAGGCACCGATCAGCGCACCAAGCGCGGGCTTGTCCAGCATCGTGCCCGTAGGATTGGCCGGCGAGGCAACCATGAGCCCCTGATAGTCCAGCCCCTGCAGGTCGGATGGCACCGGCTGAAGTCGATTTTCCGCAGCTGTCTGTATCTCGACCGGGACAAGACTTAGCGCTTTAAGGATCTGCCGATAGGACGGATACCCCGGTGCACCCAGTGCCACCCTGTCGCCCGCATCGAACAGCGCTGTAAAGGCAAGGATGAACCCCCCCGAGGATCCCGGCGTGATCACGACACGGGCCGGATCCAGATCCACGTTGTACCATTCGCCATACAGCCGCGCGATGCGCTGACGCAGGGCGGGCAACCCCAGCGCGACAGTATAGCCCAGCGGTTGCGTCTCCATCGCCTTCGCCAGGGATTCGCGCGCCACCGCCGGTGCCGGTGTGCCGGGCTGCCCAACCTCCATATGAATGATGTGGCGTCCGGCATCCTCTGCGGCGCGGGCAGCCTCCATCACATCCATCACAATAAAGGGATCAACAGCCCCGCGGTTTGAGTTTCGCATCTCACTCTCCCTGAAGTATGGTGCCGTCGGTGTCCGGTCTGGGCCGGTTAGAAAACGAACGAGGCGCAAGGTCAATGTATCACCTCCGACTCTTGGCTCTGGCGTTCTGCCTTGCCCTGATCACAAGCAGCCCGGCGCGGGCGATTTCGCTGCTGCGCGATGCGGATATCGAATACGGTCTTGCCCAACTGGCAGATCCGATTCTGCGTGCTGCCGGTCTCAGCCCGGCGCAGGTGCGGGTTCTGGTGGTGGACGATTCCTCGCTGAACGCCTTTATCGCGGAAACCCAGCACATCTTCATCAACTCCGGCATGATCCTGAAACTGGAAAGTGCCCGCATGCTGCAAGCGGTGATCGCACATGAGGCGGCGCACATCGCAAACGGCCATATATCGCGCCGTGCGGGCAACATGCGCAATGCCCGCACCGCGACAGGCATCGGCATGGCGCTGGCTGCTGCCGCCGCCGTTTCAGGTCAAAGCGAAGCGGCAATGGGTATCGCTTTTGGTTCTCAATCCTCGGTCATGCGCAACTTTCTGGCGCATACACGGTCCGAAGAGGCAAGCGCCGACCAGAGTTCGGTGCGTACCATGGTTCGCGCCGGTGTCGATCCCCGCGGCGCGGTCGAAGTGTTCGATCTGTTCCGCGGCCAGGAGGCGCTGTCCGTCGGGCGTCAGGATCCCTATGTACTGAGCCATCCCCTTACCCGCGACCGGATGCGCGCGATGGAGGGGTTTGTTACGGCCTACGGCGGCGCCCTGCCCGACGATCCGACGGCCGCCTATTGGTTCGCGCGCGCGCAGGGCAAACTGTCAGCCTTCATTCGCAACCCGAACTGGACACTTCGGCGTTTGGGTGACAGCCCGTCGCGCGACATCGCCCTGATGCGTGATGCTGCCGCATATCACAAGCAAAGCAACCTGCCCCGCGCGCTGAAGGCGATTGACGGTGCCATCGCCCTGCGCCCGCGCGATCCCTACCTGATCGACCTAAAGGCCGAGATCCTTCTGGAATCCCGCAAGGCGGACGCCGCGATTCAGACCTACCGTCAGGCCGTATCACTTGCTCCGAACAATGCACTGATCCTGGGCGGGTTGGGTCGGGCCCTGCTGGCCTCAGGCAATTTCAGCGCGGCACTGCCCGTGCTGGAAAAGGCGCGCGGCCGCGATTGGCAGGATACGCGGCTCCTGCGCGATCTGGCTGTAGGGTATGCAAAGACCGGTCAACCGGGCATGGCTTCGGTGGTGACTGCCGAGCGCTACGCAATGCAAGGAAGGCTGTCAGATGCGGGAATTCACGCCAAACGCGCTGTTGATCAGCTTCCGCAGGGCTCTGCCCCGTGGCAACGGGCACAGGATGTGCTAAGTGCAGCCGAACAGGCGAAACGGCGCTGAAATGTTGGTTAATCTTAGCTTAATCCTGCTCGTCTAATGAAAAATGTCTCTGGGAGAATTGCCGATGATCAAGACCCTTACCGCCGCAGCCCTGGCCACATGTCTTTCAGCCCCCGCCTGGGCCTTTGACGTCTCGGCAATGACGGACGGTGAACGCGATGCCTTCCGGGCCGAAATCCGCGCCTACCTGCTTGATAATCCCGAAGTCATCTTCGAAGCGGTCGATATCGCCGAGCAGCGCAAAGCCGAAGCACAGACGGCCGGCGATGAACAGCTTCTGGCGGACAACGCCGCAGCCATCTTTGACGACGGTTTCTCCTGGGTCGGTGGCAATCCCGACGGCGACATTACCGTGGTCGAATTCATGGACTACCGCTGCGGATACTGCCGCAAAGCCCATGACGAAGTTGCGGAACTGGTCGAGCGGGACGGAAATATCAAATTCATTGTCAAGGAATTCCCGATTCTGGGTGAGGCGTCGCTCACCTCGACCCGCTTTGCGCTCGCCGTGCGGCTTGTCGCGGGAGAAGAGGCTTACAAACCCGCCTATGACGCCCTGATCACCATGACCTCGGACATGAGCGAACCAGTACTGCGGCGGTTGGCGAACACGTTGGAAGTCGATGCGGATGCGGTTCTCGCGCGCATGAACGACCCCGAAATCGACCGCCAGATCAGTAAAACCCGCGCGCTGGCGCAGGTTCTCAAGATCAATGGGACACCGACCTTCGTGATGGGAACCGAGCTCGTTCGGGGCTACGTGCCGCTGGACACGATGCAGCAGATCGTCGCTACGGAGCGCGGCGAAGGCTGAGGCACCCCGGCGGGTAGCTGTCAGCCGATATGTGATGGGAACGAAAGAAGGCGCGCGAAAGGGAACCTTTCCGCGCCTCTTGCATTGGTTCGGAATAGCAAGCTAAGGCAGCGGCAAACCAGCGCTGCCTTTTTGCTTGCAGGCGCACACCGATCCCACATCACCGCACAGAATTCCCCCGGAGAGACCATGAACCTTAAGATTGACGTCACACTGGAATATGCCCTTTTCGGTCCCACCGATTGCTTGGCCCAGATTTATGCCGCAGACATGCCCGACCAGACTATTGTTTCGGGGGTGCTGACGACGCAGACCCGCCGTCCCAGAACGACCCCAGCGGAAGAAGGCATCGGTGAACGGCTCTGGGTCCAGGAATCCCATGCTCTGAACTGGCACTACGCAGCCGAGGTCAGGATCGACCGCAAGACCGAAGATATCTCAAAGCTGAAATTCGACCTGCCGCACGACCTACCTGCCGAGGTGGTCAAATATCTGTTTCCGTCGCGCTACTGCCCATCGGACAAATTCCTCGCTTTCGTGAATGCCGAATTCGGAACACTGCAGGGCGGCGCCAAGCTGGCCGAGATGAACGAGTTCGTGAACAAGTTTTTCGCCTATGTGCCGGGCACCTCGGATTCCGAGACGTCGGCGCTGGAGACTTTCGTTCTGCGACAGGGCGTGTGCCGTGATTTCGCGCATATGCTGATCACTCTGGCCCGGGCCGGGACGATTCCGGCGCGGATCGTCAGCGTCTATGCCCTGGGGGTTGAACCACAGGACTTTCACGCGGTAGTCGAAGTATGGCTTGAAGGTGCCTGGCATCTTGTCGATCCGACAGGCATGGCAAAACCCGAAAACATGGCACGGATCTGCGTTGGACGCGACGCCACGGACATTGCCTTCCTCACGACTTACGGGCCGACTGAACTGCGACAGCAGAGCGTTGCGGTAAGCGAAGTCTGATCTGAGAGTGGTAGAACGAGGGGCTGTCTGCCCCTCGCACTCCCCGAGAGTATTTTTAAGCAGATGAAACCGGGCGCTATTCCGCCGCTTGGGTTTCAGCCGCGCTTTGGGCATCGAGGATGGCTGCTTTTTTCTCGACCTCTTCGACGATGTGTTCGATCATCTGGTCGTTGGACATCTTGTGGCTTTGCTTACCCGCAAGGTAGACCATGCCCGCACCATTGCCACCGCCGGTAAAACCGACATCCGTCATCAGCGCCTCACCGGGGCCATTCACCACGCAGCCGATGATCGACAGGCTCATCGGCGTCTTGATATGTTCCAGCCGCTTTTCCAGTGCCTCGACCGTCTTGATCACGTCAAAACCCTGCCGCGCGCAACTGGGGCAAGAGATGATGTTCACGCCGCGATGGCGCAGTCCAAGGGATTTCAGGATCTCATAGCCGACCTTGACCTCTTCCACCGGATCGGCGGAAAGGCTGACTCGGATCGTGTCGCCGATGCCCATCCACAGCAGGTTGCCAAGGCCGATGGCGGATTTGATCGTGCCCGATGTCAGGCCGCCAGCTTCGGTGATGCCAAGGTGGATCGGGGCGTCGGTCGCTTCGGCGAGCTGCTGATAGGCGGCAGCGGCCATGAACACATCCGACGCCTTGCAGCTGATCTTGAACTCGTGAAAATCGTTATCCTGAAGGATGCGAATGTGTTCCAGCCCGGATTCGACCATCGCATCGGGACAGGGTTCGCCATATTTTTCCAGCAGATGACGTTCGAGCGAGCCTGCATTCACGCCGATACGCATGGAACAGCCGTGGTCGCGAGCGGCCTGAATTACATCGCGCACGCGCTCCTTGCTTCCGATGTTGCCAGGGTTGATGCGCAGGCAAGCGGCGCCGGCCTCAGCAGCCTCGATCCCGCGTTTGTAGTGGAAATGGATGTCGGCGACGATCGGCACCGGACTTTCACGTACGATTTCCTTGAGCGCCTTGGAAGAAGCTTCATCCGGGACCGAGACACGGACAATATCGCAGCCTGCGTCTGCCGCGCGCTGAACCTGGTCAATTGTCGCGGCGATATCGGTGGTCAGCGTGTTGGTCATGGTCTGAACGGTGATCGGGGCATCGCCCCCGACGGGCACGTTCCCGACCATGATCTGGCGCGACTTGCGGCGGTAGATATTGCGCCACGGGCGGATGTGGTTGAGGCTCATCAAAGGCTCCCTCGCCGACATGAAACTTGCGGGGTCGGCCAATGACGCCCCTGCCCCATTAGGTAGCGATGGATGGTGCCGGTATCAACCGCCGACGGCAGCTGTTTTCAGTTCGACGTCGGGGCGTTCAATTCGGCCACGACCCGGGCAAGATCACCATCCGATTCGATCGCCGCAACGCTGTAGGACGAAGTGAGCTGTTCCACTGCAAGTTCGACAGTCGTAACCAACCCGTCACCGCCTGCGGGGCCATAAGTCTGCCCGTTTACGGCAAAATAGAGCGCGCCGGATTCGCCAACGCGCACGGTGGCAGGGTCTTCGGTTTGCGGCACCGGATAGGTGTCGCCGGCATTCAGGATGCCCTCGAAGATCACAGTACCGTCCGAAGCGCGCACCCGCACCCACGCAGGGCGAACCGCGATCATGGTCACACCCGGCGCAGAGGCTTCGAGCACCTGAGGTGAATTGGGCGCGGCAAGCGCCTCGGCCAGAGCTATCGCGACGGTAGCATCCGTTTCAGCGGTTTGGGTTACAACCTTGTCGAGGTCGGATGTAGCAGCGCTGGCAAAAGCGCCGACGCTGCGTGGATCAAGCGTCGATATCGGCGCATCACGCGCCACGAGCACCGGCACGTCCAGCGCCTGAGGCCGGTAGAGACGATCCATCGCCTCGTTGGTCGGAGGAGAAAACACTCCGGCGGCCTCTGTCGTTTCAGCAGTTTCGCTGGGTTGCACTGCGGAATCCAGCGGGTCCAGATCCGAGAGCACCACCGGAGTCTGTTCAACCGGGGCCAGTTGAACACGCTGCACCTCTTTCAACACGGTCCAGCCCCCGAAACCGATTCCGCCAATCAGCATCAGCAGTACCAAAGTCGATCCGATGGCTCCCGGCTCGATCCGTGACAGAAAGGCATCCCCGCTGGGCGCGAAAGGCATCGCAGGCTGCGTGAATGGGTCACGTACCGAGACCTTTTTCGCTTGCGGAATATCGTCTCGCTTTTTGATAACGCTGGCTTTTTCCGACATGCCGTGAGCCGTGGCAAAGCCGCTTTCAGAACAGAAGGTCGTGAAGGTTTCTTCGGGATCCATATCCAGGTAACGCGCGTAGGAACGCACATACCCCGCGATGAACCCGGGTGTATCGAAGGCTGTCGGGTCGCAGTTTTCAATGGCGGCAATATAGCTGGCTTTGATACGCAGCTCGCGCTGAACGTCCAGCAGGCTTTTGCCCAAGGTTGCGCGTTCACCCCGCATGACATCGCCAAGGCGCAATTCGAAGTCGTCAAAGCTGCGCGGCTTCGACTCCAGTTCCATTGGAATGCGCGAAGGTTTGCGCCCGATCATGCCGCCTGCCCTATATCCACTATCACTCGCCCCGAATCTGCCACTATGACGCGCAACGATACGATTCGAGTCGCGTTCTTATTCCCCCCAGATTAACACATCGCAAGGAAATATATACGCAAGATAGGCTTAGGCCGTCAGTTCGGCGCGATTCAGCGCACAATGGGACCACAATTCGTCCATGGCACGGACAAGCTTGTCTATCTCGGCCGGGCCGTGAACAGGTGACGGAGTGAAACGCAGCCGCTCTGTTCCGCGCGGAACCGTGGGGTAGTTGATGGGCTGAACATAGATGCCAAAACCATCAAGCAACATGTCGCTGAGAAGCTTGGTATGTTTGGGGTCGCCGACGATCACAGGTACGATGTGACTGCCGTGGTCGATGATCGGCAGGCCCATCGCCTTGAGCCGCGTTTTCAGGATTTTCGCCTGAGTCTGGTGCTTTTCACGCAGTTCCGGGTCGCGCTTCAGATGCGCCACGCTGGCGGCGGCCCCGGCGGCGATCGCGGGCGGCAGCGACGTGGTAAAGATGAAACCCGGCGCGTAAGAGCGGATCGCATCGCACATCTTGTGGCTGGCGGCGATATAGCCACCCATGACGCCATAGGCCTTTGCCAGTGTACCGTTGATGATATCAAGCCGATGCATCAGACGGTCGCGTTCTGCCACGCCAGCCCCGCGCGGCCCGTACATACCGACGGCGTGAACTTCATCAATATAGGTCAGGGCGCCGAATTCATCCGCTAGATCGCAGATCGCTTCGATGGGGCCGAAATCGCCGTCCATGGAGTAGATCGATTCGAAAGCAATCAGCTTGGGCGCGTCCGGGTCATCGGCGGCAAGCAGTTCACGCAGATGTTCGACGTCGTTGTGGCGAAAGATCCGCTTGGCCCCACCGTTGCGGCGCACGCCTTCGATCATGCTGGCGTGGTTTAGCGCGTCCGAATAGATGATGAGACCGGGAAACAGCTTGGGCAGGGTCGAAAGGGTCGCATCATTGGCGATATAGGCGCTGGTGAACAGCAGGGCGGATTCCTTGCCATGCAGATCGGCCAACTCGGCCTCGAGGCGCTTGTGATAAACGGTGGTGCCACTGATGTTGCGTGTGCCGCCCGACCCGGCACCGGTCGCCTCGATCGCCTCGTGCATCGCGGCCATGACCGCGGGGTGCTGGCCCATGCCAAGATAGTCATTGCCGCACCAAACGGTGATCGGCGTCTCAGAGCCATCGGATTTGCGCCAGGTGGCATGGGGGAAATGGCCTTGCTTACGCTCGATATCAATGAACGTGCGGTAGCGGCCTTCCTGATGCAGACGGTCCAGCGCTTGATCAAGTTTCTCGGTGTAATCCACCCGGCAGCTCCTTCGACTTGGCCTGTCCCGAGGGTCCTGCCCCACCGTCCCGACCTGTATTCAACTTTGTGAATGGATATCGTGTCCATTCCTCACTGGCAACCGCCCTACCCGATGACCAGGTGTCGCAGCCTTGACCTGGATCAAGGAGACCCGCAATGCGGTCCCTCAGTACCGGACTTTATAGCAACGCACCACAATACCAAAGTGGGCGTATCCATATGATTTTATTTTCGATGAAAAGTCCGGGCATCCTCCGCACCATGTCGCACGCTACCTGGACGAGCAGACATGGCGTCTGCGGTCTGGCTCTGGCGGATCGGTCTGCCTGAGAGGTTCTGTTGCTACAACCGTGCCTGGGTCCCAGAACGATGCGCGCCCCTCTGGACACTGCACACCGGCCTGATAGCGTCGGCGCAAATCCCAATACAGGAGCTTTGCCCATGTCCCTTGACGCCGTGCTGAACCGCATCGACGACGATCTTGCCGCAGCCACTGACCGGCTGCTCGACCTTTTGCGCATTCCGTCGATTTCAACCGATCCGACCTTCAAGAACGATTGCCAGACTGCCGCCGACTGGCTGGTGGCGGACCTTCAGTCGCTCGGGATCGAGGCGAGCAAGCGTCCCACCGCCGGTCATCCGATGGTCGTTGGCCATATCGACGGTCCCGGCCCACACGTGCTTTTCTATGGTCACTATGATGTTCAGCCGGTGGACCCACTGGAGCTCTGGGACCGCGACCCGTTTGATCCGCAGATCGAAGACACAGCCAAGGGCCGCGTGATCCGGGGACGTGGATCTTCGGACGACAAGGGCCAGCTCATGACCTTTGTTGAGGCCTGCCGCGCCTGGAAAGCTGTGAACGGCACGCTGCCTTGCAAGATCACCTTCATCTTTGAAGGAGAAGAGGAATCCGGATCGCCCTCTCTCGTGCCTTTCATGAAGGAAAATGCGGAAGAGCTGAAATCCGACATTGCCTTGATCTGCGACACCGGCCTGTTTCAAAGCAAAAGCCCTGCTATCGTCACGATGCTGCGCGGGTTGCTGGGCGAAGAGGTCACGATCACCGGCCCCAGCAAGGATCTGCATTCCGGCATGTACGGTGGCATTGCGATGAACCCGATCCGGGTTTTGTCACGCATCATCGCGGGCCTCCATGACGATCAGGGCCGTATCACAGTGCCCGGATTTTACGACGGCGTGCCGGAACTGACGCCCGAAATTGCGGAACAGTGGCAGGGCCTTGGGTTCGATCACGCCGGGTTCCTGGGCGATGTCGGCCTCTCCGTTCCAGCCGGTGAACAGGACCGTTCCCCGCTGGAGATGATCTGGTCGCGTCCGACCTGCGAAGTCAACGGGATCAAGGGCGGTTATACCGGCGAAGGGTTCAAGACCGTGCTGCCCTCCAAGGTCAGCGCCAAGATCAGCTTTCGTCTTGTCGGCACTCAGGATCCGCTCACCATCCGCGAAAGCTTCCGCGGCTGGGTCACGTCCAAGCTCCCTGCGGACTGCAGTGCCGAGTTTCACAGCTACGGCGCTTCTGCTGCCTCCACCATGTCGACCGACCATCCGGCGTTTGAGGCAGCGCGCACGGCTCTTTCGGACGAATGGCCAGCGACTGCGGCCTATGTGGGTTGCGGCGGATCGATCCCGATTGCCGGGCATTTCAAAAAAATACTGGGCACCGACGCCATGCTGATCGGATTCGGAAAGGATGACGACCAGATCCACAGCCCGAACGAAAAGTACGATCTGGAAAGCTTTCACAAAGGCATCCGGTCCTGGGCCCGGGTGCTGGCCGCGCTGACTTGAATGCAATCTGGAACGGGCGACATTTGCATGTCACCCGCCTTGCCGGTTTCGGCCTTGGTACAAACCAAAAGCATCGGTCCCGCGATTGACGGGACCGGTCTGGATCTGATTACCTTCGGCCGGACATGAAACAGCCGCACACGCAAAGCCTGAGTATAAACGGACAGACCATCGCCTTTGATATCCGGGGCGATGGTCCCCCGGTCCTGTTACTGCACGGCTTTCCCCAGACCCGCGCAATGTGGGGGCCAATCGCCGAGGATCTGGCGCGGGATTTCACCGTCGTCTGCGCCGATCTGCGCGGCTACGGCGAAAGTTCGAAACCCGCTGATATGGCTGCAATGAGTTTTCGCAATATGGGCGCTGATATGAACGCCCTCATGCAACATATTGGTTTTTCTACGTTCCACCTTGTCGGACATGATCGCGGCGCCCGCACGGCGCACCGGATGGCGCTGGATTTCCGTGACTCGGTGCAAAGCCTGACCGTGATGGATATCGTACCTACGCATCATATGCTGGCAACGCTCACGACCGAAATCGCACGCGCCTATTACCACTGGTTCTTTCTGGCCCAGCCCGCGTCATTTCCCGAAACGATGATCGCCCACGACCCCGACAGCTATTTTGAACGTTGCCTGCTGGGCTTTGGCAAGGCGCAGCTGTCGGATTTTGACCCCGCCCGACTCGCGGCCTACCGAAAGGCCTGGCGCCATCCGGAAAGCATCCGCGCGATGTGTAACGACTACCGCGCGGCGATAGATGTGGACTTTGCCGACGACGCCGCAGACCTGAAACGCCGGGTGGCCTGCCCCGCGCTGGTCCTGTTTGGTCAGGACGGCGCGATGGCACAGGCGATGGATGTAGCCGCCACCTGGACCGACCGTCTCGCGGATATGCGCCATGCTGCGATTCCGGGCGGGCACTTCTTTCCCGATCAATCCCCAACCGAAACGGCAGCGGCCCTGCGCTCCTTTCTATCGAGTATCTGACACCCAACTCCCCAGAGCATAATTATCCGGCAACCGCTATGATGCAGGGAAGCCTCTTCCTGACCGACGTGTTGCCGCGCCAGTCACCACGCCGTCCTGCCGACGGCGCGGCAACGCGCCCATTTGGATCGCTTACACCAGAACCAGCCTCAGGATCATATCTCCGACATGACGGCGCAGGGTATTCTGCCCCTCTTCGCTGAACAATTCGTCCCCAAAAATGTGGGAAAAGGTCGCGCGGTTTGACACGTTGAAATAGCTGAGCGCGGAAATGTGCCAGTGCAGCTCAACCGCACTGAGTCCGGGGCGAAAAATTCCGGCCTCAAGCCCGCGCGCATAGATGTCCTCAAGCATTCGGATCGCGGAAGAGTTTTCACCCGACATTTCAACCGAACCTGGCATATGGCGGGCTTCATGCACGTTTTCGATCATCACAAGACGGATGAAATCCTGTGACCGGCGGTGGTTGTCAAAGGTGAATTCGGCGATCTTGCGAAGGGCCTCTTCGGGCTGAAGCCCTTCAAGTTCAAGCGCATCTTCCGCCTCTCGTGTGCGGCGGTAGGCGTCAGCCAGGACCTCGAGATAAAGCCCCTCCTTATCGCCGAAATAGTAGTAAATCATTCGCTTGGACGTCGAGGTCCTCGCGGCAATTTCGTCAATCCGGGTGCCAGATAATCCCTTTTGGGCAAAGGCTTCGCGCGCGACCTGCAGAATGTTCGCCCGCACCCCGTCCGGGTCCTGCTTCCAGCTGCGGCGCGGAACATCCTCATGGTCCACAGCCTCGGAAATCTCCGCTTTGCTCATCAGTCTCCTCCCGGGGTTCACATTCAAACATAGAAAACTTCCACGGGAATGTCCCGCCGTTCCTGAGTGTTGGTTCGAGAATTTTTAACCGCGACGAACATTTATTAGCCGAAGTCGTCCCTTCTAAAATACCCGGGATGCCAGACAGGAGGGACGGTGTTTTGCCAAAACCTGATTACCTGATTTGGGGAGGCGTGGCCGACGCGGCGGCACGCGACTGTTTGGCAGTGTTCTGGGAGGCGGCGTTCCGCCTCGCGGACCTCGCACATGCATTTGACCGAAGGTCAGGCCCATGGCTTGGAATACTACCACAGCCTCATCGATCAGGCCAATTCACACCCCGATCTTCTCATGAAAGAAATCCTTTCGAAAATCGAGGGCGATGGTTTCAGAGGGCTGAGCGTCACCTTTCCGCACACCTGACCAGGCCGTCCGAAAACGCCCAGACTGTCGGTGCAGTCAATGCCATTGTGCGCCGAGACGGTGCGCGCCTCGGTCACAACACCGAATTATTGGTTTTTTGGCGGAAGATTCTCGCGTGGCCTGCCCGGAGTGAAACTCGATGCTGCTCTGCTAGGACGTGTTGACAAAAGGGATTCCCACCCTCAGCTGATCATGATTCAAGCTAGTATCTGCAATGGAGATCAGCTTGGCACGAGACCTAATGTCGGACGAGGAGTGGATGTTCTTCGAGCACTTCATCCTGACCGTCCGCGCTCGGAACGGACGCAAACCCAACAACCATCGCCTTGTTCTTGTTGGGATTTTCTGGATTGCACGGACTGGCGCACCGTGGCGGGACTTGCGGGAGGAATTCGGCAAGTGGTCCAGTGTCTACCGACAGTTCCGACGATGGACGCTTGCGGGGCTTTGGGAGCAGATCATGGACGCGCTGAACGAGAGCGGGGCCGTGCCGGATGCCCTGCAGATGATCGACAGCACCGTGATCCGCGCTCATCATCCACTGCCCGAAAGGGTATTGCGCCAGCAATGTCCCGAAAGGGAGGCAGCGGGCGCTAAAGGGGGACTCCGCGACAGGGTTTTGGCCGCTCAAGAGGTGGGTTCACAACCAAGATCCACCTCCGCGTCAATGCAGCAGGCTTGCCTATGAGAACCGAAATCACGCCGGGCCAGACGTCGGATTATCTGGGGTTCGATCTGGTCATGG
>NZ_FZNN01000011.1 GCF_900188035.1 Puniceibacterium sediminis
TGTACATCACGATCCATAAGACACCTCCTGCTATGCAGGGCGCATCTCAGACAGTCGGCAGCTTCAAACAATGAGGGCGATGGCGCGGCGCTTACGATCGACGCGCCGCAGGTCGTTGTAGCGTTCCTTGTCCGTGTGCGGCTGGTTCTTCCAGTCGGCCAGCGGGTGGCAGGATGCCGCGATAGGGGACAGATTGAATGTCGCGGCATGTTTTGACACGGCACTGCGCAGACGCCGGAGATCATCGCGGGCTTCGGCAACACCGGCGCAGACCTTGGTGCCGATCTCAATCTGGCATTGCAGGAACTCCGGGCTCACCTGACCTTCGAGTTCGCCCGCACAGGCCTCCATAAGACCCTCGGGCGCGTCGGCGAGGGCGTAGGTCTCCAGATCGACGAGAAGATACTCCTCTTCTATGCCAATCGAAAATGCTGGTTCCTGCATGCCGCCCTCCCGTTCGACCATATCCAGTCAATCGCAAGAACGTTCACAGGGCAAGCGGAGTGCATGTGACGAATCAATACCTCCACGGTGCCCGGAATTGTGGTTCGCGCAACACTTAGATGCACCAATACGATGATTGGTTCCCCAAAAATCAGTAATTTTTCTGAAATAAACGCGAAGGTTGGTTGGCTTGCGTGAACTATTCTGTCGCCGTCAATAACGCGGGCCAAATATCGATAATTTACGTGGGGTAACTAAATAAAACGGTTTGGGTTTTCGCTGATCGCTCATATATGCGCCACAGTTAAGTTTAAGTTGCGATGATCGCGATTGTTGCGAGTAACCAGTGTAAAGTAGTCAGTGATCTAATCGACGTGAATAACAAAAGCGTCAGTTGGAGTGTTTGTGTCGACCTACAGGGAATGTTTCGAGAGTACGGTAGTTGGTAATCGTGTGTAAAGAAAACGGTTAACGAGTTTACCCTAGATGGTTAAATTACGTAGAATAAAAGGTTAATAGTATGAAAATAGGACCCTTGATTAAAACCCTCTCCGTTACTGCTGCCTTGATGTGTGCGGCCGGAGTGGTACAGGCCACAACAGTACAATCCACTAGTGGCTCGGGGTATCCTTCGGTCTCGGGTGGTCATGGATCATCTGACAGTTCATCGGGCTGGGATAGCTCTGTCCGTTCGGGTTCGGGTAGTTCCGACCGTTCCGGTTCGGGTAGTTCCGACCGCTCGGGTTGGGGTAGTTCCGACCGTTCCGGTTCGGGTAGTTCCGACCGTTCCGGTTGGGGTAGTTCTGATCGCTCGGGTTCGGGTAGTTCCGATCGCTCGGATTGGGGTAGTTCCGATCGCTCGGATTGGGGTAGTTCCGACCGCTCGGGTTGGGGTAGTTCCGATCGTTCCGGTTCGGGTAGTTCCGGCCATTCCGGCAGGGGTGGCTCCGACCATTCCGGCCCCGGGCATTACGGTTCTGGCGGCACCTGGGGCGACGGCCCCTCGGGATCGCACGGGGGCAGCAGTTCTGGCGGCGAACTCGGCGGAATTCCGAGCGGCGGTCTAGCATCGGCTGTACCGATTCCTGCGGCCTTATGGATGTTGCTTGCGGGAATCGGGGCACTTGTCGTCGGGCTCCGTCGTAAGTCTGCCTGAAACACCTCGTATTGATATGACAAAGGGCGACGCATCCGCGCCGCCCTTTTTGCTGTCCGCCTGCAAAAGCCGGGCTAGGGTTTTTGTGAATCACTTGCCGTGAGACGCCCTGTGACACGGGACAGCGCAGATACCTGCAGGCGCAGCACGCGAGCTATGCCTGAAAGTTGGTGACGGCGTGATCAGGCGGCTTTTTGAAGTTGCTTGATCCCGTCCTTGAATTCACCCCCCCCCGGATGATCTCAGGCATGCGGTTTGCGCCGTCGAGTTTGCGCCATTTGGTTTGGGCTGACATCATCAGCTTGAACGCCATGGCAAGGCCCGTTTTGCGGCTGAGGCAGCCTTTGGTTTTGCCGGTGCGATGACGAACCGTGGCGAAGGTGCTTTCGATGGGGTTAGTGGTTCTGATGTGTTTCCAATGCTCAGCCGGGAAATCATAGAATGCCAGTAGCACGTCGCGGTCTTTGGTCAATTTGGCGACGGCCTTGTCGTATTTCACACCATATGTCGTGACGAAGAAATCGAATGCAGCCTCAGCGTCGACACGGGTTTCAGCCTGCCAGATGTCGTGCAGATGGCCCTTTGCCTTGACCTGAACCGACCTCGGCATCGCGTTCAGCACGTTGCCCGTTTTGTGGAACCAGCAGCGCTGCTCTTTCGTCGCGCCAAAGACCTCGCGCAGGGCATTCCAGAAGCCCAGGGCACCATCGCCAATGGCCAGGTCAGGCGCATGGGTGAGCCCGCGTCGTTGCAAATCAAGGAGCAATTCGCGCCAGCTTTGGGTGCTTTCACGATAGCCGTCGGCCACGCCGATGATCTCTTTGCGGCCCCATTCATCCGCCCCGATCAGCACCAGCACGCATTGCTTTTCCTCGGCCATTCGGGGCCGGAAATAGACGCCGTCCGCCCAGATGTAGACGAAGCGACGCGCACTCAGGTCGCGCCGTTGCCAACGGTCATACTCATCCCACCAATCGGCTTTGAGCCGCGATATAGTGGTCGAGGACAACCCTGCGGCATTGGGGCCAAGCAGGGCTGCAAGCGCTTCGTGAAAGTCGCCGGTGGAAATACCTTTGAGGTAAAGCCAGGGCAGAAGCTCCTCGATGGATTTGGCTTTCCGCAGGTAGGGCGGCAGGATTGTAGAGGTGAACCGAACTTTCTCGGCGTCGTCGCCCCGGTCCCTCACACGGGGCACCTTGACTGGCACCGCCCCGATCCCCGTGAGCACTTCGCGTTCTGGCAGGTGACCATGGCGCACAAGCCGCGCGCGGCCATCGTCCGTTTTGTCAGAGGCATCCAGCAGAACAGCAAGTTCCGCCTCCACAGCTTGCTCAATCAACCGCTGTGCGCCGGATCGGAGGAGTTCCGTCAGTGGATCAGGCGCAAATCCCTGTGGATCGGGCAGTTGGGTAATGGTATTTGTCGTCATGTGGCATATCCTTTTCTCAGATGAGAATTGCGGCGCGTGAACAACACCATGATATGCCGCCCCTCAGGGCCATCACCAACTTACAGCTATATCTCGCAGCACGCCTCGTCGAGACCATCGCTGGATAGGGACAAGATCTGGGGGGGGGCGTAGCGTGAGTGGAAGTCGTTTTGAATGTCTTTCAACGAGCGGTCTCAAGTGTCTTGGAGCGCTGATTTGAAGCAAAAGTCGCCACTTTTCAAAAAAACACGTAGAAGGCTGCCAAACCGATTGCATTTTGACGTGCTATGCAGTTAACCAAGTTGAGAGTGACATTACTTAAGCGTGTGTTGCGCGCCACGCTTAAGTAATGTCGGCTAGCTGAGGCAATCTGACTAAAATCCACTGTGAAAGGTCGCATGTAGTGAACATTCTCTCCCCTCTTAAGACCATGTCGGCCGCGTTGGCATTTGTCGTTTGCACCGATGCAGCGCTAGCAGCAACAGTCACAACAACTGACTGCGTGGTTGGCAGCGTGAGCGGGGCAACCAGCTGTGAGGGTGTCTTCTCGGGGAATAACTCCAACAGTGATCTGAACGGTCTGTTCGGTAACGCAGACTGGGGAACCGAGTACAAGATCGACGCCAGTTCCGGGTCTGTGTTTTTCGATGGCGCGACTTTGACCGTCTCAGACAGTGATAAAAGCTGGTCCCTGGACACGATTGGCGGTTATGCCAGCCTGATGTTTGTTCTTAAGGGCGGACCGACATATTCGGCCTTTTTGATGGACGTTAGTGTTTTGTCTGGAACGTGGGACAATCTGTCCATGCTGAAAGGCAACGGCAGGGCCGGCGCTGGACTTTCGCACTGGTCGGTTTACACGCAAGGCGCTGCTTTGCTATCGGCAGTTCCACTGCCTTCCAGTATCCTTATGCTGCTGTCGGCATTTGGCGCTGCAGTATTTATGCGTCGTCGCAAAGCGGCTTGAGCCGCGCAGCTATCTGATTTTTGAACTGACAAAGGGCGACACGTTTGTGTCGCCCTTTTTGTTTATTCATAAGAAGGTCGGGCAGGGGTCTCTTGTGAAACCCCTGCCTAGATACGCTTCACTCCATCGGTTTGAAGTTGAACTCGCCGCCATCCTTGATGCCCGAGAACCAGCGCGCCGTGACGGTCTTGGTCTTGGTGTAGAAGCGGAAGGCGTCAGGCCCGTACTGGTTGAGATCGCCAAAGGCCGACTTTTTCCAGCCGCCAAAGGTGTGATAGCTCAACGGTACCGGGATCGGGAAGTTGATGCCGACCATGCCTACATTCACCCGGTGCGCAAAGTCCCGCGCCGTGTCGCCATCGGCAGTATAGATCGCCACGCCGTTGCCGTAGGGGTTGTCGATGACAAGGTTCAGCGCCTCTTCGTATGTTTCCGCACGCACCTGGCTCAGCACCGGGCCAAAGATCTCTTCCTTGTAGATGTCCATCTCTGGCGTGACGTTATCGAACAGCGACGGGCCGACGAAAAAGCCATCCTCATAGCCCTGCAGGCTGAAGCCGCGACCATCGACGACCAGATCCGCACCCTGATCGACGCCCGAATTCACCAGACCTTCGATCCGCTGCTTGGACGCGGCGGTGATGACGGGGCCATAGTCAACATCTTCGCCGGATGTATACGGCCCAACCTTCAGCTTTTCCACACGCGGGACCAGCTTTGCCATCAGCTTGTCGGCCGTTTCCTTACCAACCGGAACGGCAACGGAAATCGCCATGCAGCGTTCGCCTGCCGCGCCGAAACCGGCACCGACAAGCGCATCGGCAGCCTTGTCGAGGTCCGCATCCGGCATGATGATCATGTGGTTCTTGGCACCACCAAAGCATTGCGCGCGCTTACCGTTGTTGGCTGCGCGGCCATAAATATACTGCGCGATCGGGGTCGATCCGACAAAGCCAACAGCCTGAACCGTTTCGTTGTCCAGAATCGCGTCCACGGCTTCCTTGTCACCGTTCACAACCTGCAACACGCCATCGGGCAGGCCGGCCTCGGTCAGCAGTTCGGCAAGACGGAGTGCAGTCGAGGGGCAGCGCTCGGACGGTTTCAGGATCATCGCATTGCCGCAGGAAATCGCCGGGGCCATTTTCCATAGCGGGATCATCGCCGGGAAGTTGAAGGGCGTGATACCTGCAACGACACCCAGTGCCTGGCGCATGGAATAAAGGTCGATGCCGGGGCCGCCGTCATCGGTGAATTCGCCCTTGAGCATCGCAGGCGCGCCCATGCAGACCTCGACCACTTCAAGGCCGCGCTGCACGTCGCCGCGCGCATCCGGAAGCGTCTTGCCGTGTTCGCGGCTTACCAGTTCGGCCAGCTCGTCCATGTGCTCGTTGATCAGGGCTCCGAACTTCATCATGACGCGGGCGCGGCGCTGCGGGTTGGTGGCACCCCAGGTTTTCTGCGCCTCGGCGGCCTTGGCCACGGCCTCGTTCAGCTCGGCTACGGTAGCCAGCGGCACCTTGGCCTGCACTTCACCAGTCGCAGGGTTGAAGATCTCGGTGAAACGGCCAGACGTGCCTTTGACATGGGCGCCGTTGATGTAGTGGGTCAGTTCTTTCATGGAATGGTCCTCCTGGGTTCGCGATACTCTAGCCTTGCAAAAATGTGTCCAAAAGGGGAAATCTGCCAAATAGGCTTTGCAAAAACGCAAGATGGGGGGGCGTCGTGGCCGAAATCTGGGACGATATGCGCATCTTTCTGGCGGTCGCGCGCAGTGAAAGCCTTTCGGGGGCGGGCAGAGTGTTGCGCATGGACCCGGCCACAGTGGGGCGCCGCGTCGCCCGGCTGGAGCAGTCGATGGGCGCGCCTTTGTTTGCCAAGTCGCCGCAGGGTTACGCAATGACCGAGGCCGGAGCGCGCATGCTGCGCCACGCCGAAGAAGCCGAGCAGGCGATGCAGGCGGCTTCGGAATCCGTGGCGGGCGTGACGGAAAGCCTGTCGGGTCAGATTCGTATTGGCGCGCCGGATGGCTGTGCCAACTTTCTGCTGCCGCAGGTCTGCGCCGCCATCGCTGATGAAAACCCCGAACTTGAGGTCCAGATCGTCGCCTTGCCACGGGTTGTGAACCTTTCCAAACGAGAGGCGGATATGGCGATTGCGGTCTCTGCGCCGACGGCCGGACGGCTGAGCGTCCAGAAGGTGACGGATTACCGCCTGCATCTGGCGGCGAGCGAAAGCTACCTCGCGCAACATCCTGCGATCCGCACGCTGGCAGATCTGAAGGGGCACCGCATCGTCGGCTATATCTCGGACATGATCTTTGACAAGGAGTTGGACTATCTCTCAGACCTTGGAGTCACGCGGCATGCGCTTGCGTCGAATTCGGTCGCGGTGCAGTTTCATTGGCTGCGGCAAGGCGCGGGCCTGGGCATCGTGCACGACTTTGCGCTCCCGTCCGCGCCCGGCATGGTCAAGATCCTGCCTCATGAAATCAGCCTGACCCGGAGCTTTTACCTCGTCCGCCATGCCGATGATCGCCGACTTGAACGCATGAACCGTTTTGCGACCGCGCTGGCTGATGGCTTGCGCCACGAGACGGCTCGCCTCGAAGGTCTGACTTGACAGACTCGCCTCCTACGGTGGACGCTGGAAAAAATCGGTTATTTAAGTGGAGGAGCAGAGTGATGCAGGTACACCATATTCTGAAGAGCAAGGCGGATGACGGCGTGATTACCGTCAAACCGGCTGCGCTTGTGTCTGAGGCCGCTGCGATTCTGGCGGAAAAACGCATCGGAACTGTGGTGATCTCCGCCGAAGGCACCACAGCAGACGGTATCCTGTCCGAACGCGATATCGTCCGCCAGCTGGCCAAACATGGCGCCGCCTGCCTGACGGCAGCAGTCAGCGACTACATGACAACCAAGCTGCAGACCTGCACCCGGGATGAAGAGGCGGATGCCATTTTGACACGCATGACCGAAGGTCGGTTTCGCCACATGCCAGTGGTTGAGGACGGCACGCTGATCGGACTCATCACCATTGGCGATGTGGTCAAGGCGCGGTTAAGCGAGTTGTCGATGGAAAAAACCGCCCTCGAAGGCATGATCATGGGGTATTGAGCAGCCGGATTTCAGCGGTGAAGTCCCCTATGGTTCGAATGGGGGTTGCAAAGGTCGGCGCAATATTGTTGCGTGCGCCGAACCAATGACAGGGGGCACCCCATGCAAATCGGTCTGTATCCGGGGACATTCGACCCCATAACTCATGGGCATATCGACATTATCCGTCGTGCCACCGTTTTGGTGGACCGGCTGGTGATTGGCGTTGCGATCAATCGCGACAAGGGACCGCTGTTCCGTCTCGAAGAGCGGGTCAAGATGATTCAGGACGAATGCGTCAGCCTTGCCGAGCAGACTGAAACCGAAATCGTCGTGCATCCCTTTGAAAATCTGCTGATCGACTGCGCCCGCGACGTGGGTGCGCAGATCATCGTCCGCGGACTGCGGGCGGTGGCGGACTTCGAGTATGAATTTCAGATGGTTGGCATGAATCGCGCGCTGAATGACCAGATCGAAACCGTGTTCCTGATGGCCGAAGCGCGCCACCAGGCGATCGCGTCAAAACTGGTCAAGGAAATCGCCCGGCTGGGAGGGGATGTCGGAAAATTCGTGACACCCCCGGTGCGGGACGCATTGCGCGCCCGCTATGAGGCGTCTCAGAAGCCGTAGACGGCGTTACGGGCAACGCGGCGCTCGATCCCGGCGATGTCCAGATCAATACGGCTGTGCAGCGACAGGGCCCGCAGTGCGGACAGAGTCTGGCGATACGTGATTTGCTGGCGGATGCTGGTGAAAAGGGTGGAAAGTACGTTTTTCATTTTTCTGGTCCTATGAGCGGTCTGATCGGTTCTGATCCGCATTGAGTCTGTTCCGTAAGGCGCTGTTTCAGCGGCCGTAAACGGCTTGTTTGGCGATTTTTTCTGCATCGCCCGGATGGATTTCTAGGTCGAGTGCCACATCAAGCGGCATCTGGCGCAGCGCCTTGACGGTGCGGCGGTATTCGGCACGTTTTGCTACGCGGCTCTGAAGGCTGGAGAGCAGGTTCATGGTGTGTCTCCTTGGGTCTGTGTTGTTTCTGTTGCCGCTAACATAGGCTTGCTGCGCTGCAGCACAACTGACGTATCTCCAAGGCCGCCATGCACCAAACGCAAAGCTAAATTTAGAATTTGGTAAAACTTTGGGAGTAATACCGTCGCCACTACGCACAGGAGAATCCTGATGGACAGCTTAAAAATAGGCGAAAGCGCAGGACGGTCGGGTAAAAGCCTGCCCCCCGCGCAACCGGTGGCTCAAACGGCTACCTTTAACCATGAAATGAATTCTATGCAGCCCGCTCGCGGGCTGACGGGCCGAACGCCCGCTGCACACGAACTGCAGTCTGGCGCCGCGATGGCCGCGCAACTCTCCGCTCCTCCAGCAGTTTCCATCACCCCACTCTCCGTTGCGGCGGCAGGGTATGGATCGGCGCGGGCGGCGCTTGGCATCGGCATCGACTAGTAGTCGCGGGGGCGCCCTGAAAGCTTTCATTCATCAGGATCAAAGATCGGATGCATGAGGCTGTTCCGCAAAATGCGGGGCGCAGACGGAACGCTGACGGCGCAAGAGATACTGAAATGGTCGGCGGATGCGTGGAAATCACGTTTCCGCCGATTTTTGATGGGATCACAGGCCAGCGTGAGGTGCCAGCGCACCGACGCGAACCAGCCCGCCCAGCACGGCATCCACGGCGACGGCCGCCAGTATCATGCCCATCACGCGGCTTATGATCGATGCACCGGCATGGCCGATCACCCGGAAGATCGGGTTGGCCAGCAGCAGCATGGCCAGAGTCGCCAACAGCACCAGCGTCATGATTGATGCAGTTACGGCCTGATGCGCGATGGAAAATCGGTCATTATCGGTGAGTACGACCACGGCGAGCATGGCACCGGGTGATGCAATCGACGGAATCGCTACGGGGTGAATTGCGGTCTGGGTGGAAGAGGCGCTATCAGCCAGGTCGGTTTCGGGCTTGGCCGGGCCAAAGATCATGCTGATCGCAAACAGGAAAAGCACCATGCCACCGGCGATCTGAAACGAGGCAAGGCTTAGGCCAAGCGCCTCGAGCACGATCTGACCGGCGAGGATGAAGATGAGAAGGACCCCAAAGGACACCGCGACTGCCTTGAACGCCACCGCCCGACGGGCGGTGGCGCCCATCCCGGCCGTGACAGCCAGAAAGACAGGCAGTGTGCCGATGGGGTCGATCACCACCCAGAGGGTGATGAGTTCGCTTAGAATCTGGTTGTACGACAGCAACGAAGGTCCTCCTGTACTGCCGCACCTGTAATCAGATCAGTTTGCCCATCGCAACGGCGGTATCTGCCATGCGGTTGGAAAAGCCCCATTCGTTGTCATACCAAGTAAGGATGCGGCACAGCGTGCCATCCATGACCTTGGTCTGGTCAGTGGCAAAGATCGACGAATGCGGATCGTGGTTGAAGTCCATGCTGACCAGCTTGGAATCGGTTACGCCCAGAATACCCTTGAGCGGACCCTCGGCAGCTGCGGCGTGGATCGCCTCGTTGATCTCGGCCACGGTGGTTGCGCGCGATGCCTCGAAGGTCAGATCAACGACGGACACGTTCGGTGTGGGGACGCGAATGGCGACGCCGTCGAGTTTGCCTTTCAGTTCGGGCAGCACCAGACCAACGGCTTTGGCGGCACCGGTCGAAGTCGGGATCATGTTCAGCGCCGCGGCGCGTGCGCGATAAAGATCACTGTGCATCGTGTCCAGCGTCGGCTGATCGCCGGTGTAGCTGTGGATCGTGGTCATGAAGCCGCGGTTGATCCCGATCAGGTCATTCAGCACCTTGGCGACGGGCGACAGGCAGTTGGTTGTGCAGGACGCGTTCGAGACGATGATATCGTCCTTGGTCAGAGTGTCGTGATTCACGCCGTATACGATCGTCTTGTCCGCGTCGGTGCCGGGTGCCGAAATCAGTACGCGCGACGCGCCGTTTTGCAGGTGGGCCTGACATTTTTCCTTGCTGGTGAAGATGCCGGTGCATTCCATCACTACGTCGACGTCAGCCCAGGGCAGGTCGGCCGGATTGCGCAGTGCCGTCACCCGGATCGGACCGCGGCCTACGTCGATGGTATCGTCGGTGGTCTTCACCTCAGCGGGGAAACGGCCGTGCACGCTGTCATAGCGCAGCAGGTGGGCGTTGGTCTCGACCGGGCCGAGATCGTTGATCGCGACGACCTCGATATCGGTGCGGCCCGATTCAATGATAGCGCGCAGTACGTTGCGGCCGATACGTCCAAATCCGTTGATGGCAACCTTGGTGGTCATGGAAAGACTCCCTCTTTCTTTCGTTTTCGCGGCCAGATCGGACGGTCCGAATTTCTGTTACCGCTCGCAATCAAAATGGTCCGCACACGCTGGGTGGCGGCCATGCGTCCTCATGTCCGGAACAGCGCCGGAACGCGATCCGGTCCAGTTGGACAAGGCACTTCTTGCCAAGAAACAGCAGATGGTCCAGTGCGTAAAGCGCATAACCCCAATTGATCAGCGCAAACATTGCAATAGCCAGCCATCAGAGGCGTCCTGTCGGCCATTTTTTCCAGATCAAAGGTAAATTGAGCCAAAGGTTGCCAAGAGGGCAGCCCGTTGTCAGGTCTGGGCTGTCGCCGATCGTTCCATCAGGGGTTCGCCCAGAAGATCCTCGATCAGCAGGCTCAACAGGCCGCCGCGACCTGTCACCCCGGCTTTGCGATAGATTGCATTCAGATGCGATTTCACTGTGCCCTCGGCTGATCCTCGCAGGGCGGCAATTTCGCTGATGCTCATGCCCTTTATGGTGAACTGCGCCACATCCTGTTCTGAGGGGGTAAGTGCCCAGAGGCGAAAATGCTCTTGAATGACGTCATGAAAGGCGCCAGCGGCGACGCTTACCTGCCGTTCCAGATGGGCCTTGCGGCGTAACAGATCCATCAGGAACCACGTCTCGATGATCACTGCGACGACAAGGGCAGCTGCGGCGGTTGCCTCGAAGAAGAAATCGCCTTTGATCAGGTTGGCCCAACTGTCCCCTATGCCGTCAAACACGACATCCGCGACGTAAAACGCCGCGCAAAGACTTTGCACGGCGATCACGAGGACCAGAGTGGCCGAAGCGTTGATATCCTTTGGCGTCATGGGACGATGTTAGCATCCTGCGGAATATCTTTGACACCCGTAATCATCGCCCGGGGCAGATTGACGCCGGTACGCAGACTTTCCCAGATCACCGCGCCCACATGAATGCCAGCTGATACACCCGCCCAGATCACCAGAGTCTCGTGCAGACTTTCGACCCAGCCCGCGCCCCAATAGGCATCGGTCGTCAGCATGTATCCGGTGACAGCGATCAGGGCGATGCTGAGCAGCAGGTTCAGGATCATCAGCGCGCCCAGCGGCGAATGACCCAGATGCACCTTCTTGCGGCCCGTGGCGATGTCGGACAGGTGCCCCATGAGCGCGGCGGGAGATGGTATGAAGGATGAGAACTTTGCCGAGCGTGGCCCGAATACCCCCCAGACCAGCCGGAGTGCGATCAGAGCGGCCAGCACGTAGCCCAAATCGTGGTGTAGGGCGCCTTCTGGGTTTGTATACAGAGCGTTGGCGATGAAGCCGACCACAAGCGCCCAGTGAAAGACTCGTAGGAAGGGGTCCCAGATACGGTGATGCAACATGGAGCGGGCTCCTAAACGGTGGGAAAGGCAAAAGGTGGCGTGGCCAGAACCGGGAAGTACGCCCGGTCCCGTGCCGTCGTTCAGTTGCTGATCTTGGCGCGTACAACGGTCAGCGCGGCATCAAGATAAAGTTCCATCTTCTTGCCGTCCTTCATCGCATACACTTCGAACATGCCGTCCTCTACATCCACACGGCGCACCTCATATCCCTGTGCGGTCAGGGTCGAGGTAATCTCGTCAGATTTTGCAGTATCCAGAACGACCGCGTCGGAAGCATGGGCCGCGCCGACCGCGAGCAAGAGAACAAGAGTAAGTATACGTGTCATGAGTGGGGTCCTTTCCCAAATGGGGCCTGCGGGGCGCTTGGCCTTCCGTTGCCTGACATCTGCGCCCACATTGCCAGCCCGCAAATAGGCCCGAAGTTTCAGGAGTGCCTGAAACATGCAGTCTATAACCTGGGTTCAGACCTGCCGGACCCGGGGCCGACCCCATGCGATCTATTCGAGGTTCATGACAAATCGGCTACACAGCGGTCAGTTGCCAGCTCTTCACAAAGATACTCATCTTCCAGGTGTCGTCGGGCGGCTTGTGCTGGCGGCCCACGGCCCGGGGCGTTATGTGTCTTTGGGAACCCGCGCCCCTTGCGAGGGGTTGATCCCAAAGTGGGACAAGAAAGGATTACGCATGAGCGGTTTGCTGGCGCTACTCGATGACGTGGCGGGAATTGCCAAAATCGCTGCAGCGTCAGTCGATGACGTGATGGGGCAGGCAATGAAGGCCGGATCCAAGGCTGCCGGTGCGGTGATAGACGATGCCGCCGTTTCGCCAAAATACGTTCAGGGTTTCCATCCAGCCCGCGAACTGCCGATGGTCTGGAAGATTGCCCGCGGGTCCCTGATCAACAAATTGGTATACCTTCTGCCTGTCGGCCTGCTGCTCGCCAACTTTGCGCCCTGGCTGATATCGCCACTGTTGATGCTGGGCGGCGCCTATCTTTGTTTCGAAGGGGCCGAAAAGATTTTTCACGCTCTGTTTCCGGGCGATGGACATGTCGGGACAGATGGCATGCAGGCCGATGATCCTGCTCATCTTGAGGAACAAAAGGTACAGGGGGCCATCAAGACCGATTTTATCCTTTCCGCCGAGATCATGACCATTGCCCTGTCGGCGATCCCCGAAAGCGGGTTCTGGATGGAAGCGGCGACGCTTGCCGTCGTTGGCGTGATGATCACGGTTGCGGTCTATGGCAGTGTTGCGCTGATCGTAAAGATGGATGACATGGGGTTGTGGCTGGCGCAGGACGGACGGTTTGGGATTACCCGCGCGTTCGGCAGGGGCACCGTCAAAGCCATGCCGGCGCTGATGCAGACGCTCACCGTCGTCGGTACGGCTGCGATGCTTTGGGTAGGCGGTTCGATCATCCTGCACGGTCTGGGTGACCTTGGCTGGCATCTGCCCAAAGAGATCATCCACCACGCAGCTGTCACTGTCGCCGACATGACCTCCGACACATTTCACAACGCTGCCGAATGGATGGCAACTGCCGCGATGGACGGGGTGTTTGGCGTGCTTCTGGGTCTGGTGCTTGTCCCCATCGGGACAAAACTGGTCTCACCACTTTGGGGTGCGGTTTTCGGTGGCAAGAAGAAGAGCGTGACTTCGGGCCATTAGGTTCTGTCGTCGTTCACGCGGGCAAAGCATTCGCGCAAGCGGAGTTACCTGCCGAAGTTTTCACCCGTGGTGACGAACACATGGCCGGGACCTTCAAAGGCAAGGCGCGTTAGCTAGTGCTCCGGAGGTAGGATGGGGATGTCCATCAGGCGTCATCCGGCGTCTTCCTCAAGCTGATCCAACCTTTGTTCGAGCTGGGCCATCACCCGGCGCACTGCCGGGCTCGGCTCGGATTCCCGTCCGCAGATCAGAGAATATGCGGCAACCTGAATATCTTGTGCCACATCCAAAATTCGGATGTTGCTGCCCAGCCGGGATGCACTGGTGTATAGCTCGGCCACCGAGGTTGCGATCGGCGCGATGGCATTGGTGTCGCTGATCAACCCCAGCGTCAGAAGCAGCGATGATGTACTGAGCACCCGGGCGGGCGGGGGCAGACCGCGTTCCAGAAGGTAGGTTTCTGCCGTCAGCCGCATCAACCCCCCCGGCGGTTGCATCACCCAGTCATAGGCAAGACAATCGGCGAGGCTGATGGGCGCGCGCCGCAACAGCGGATGTCCCTGACGAACGGCGAGCGAAATAGGTTCGGTCCCGATCCGGCGCAGCGTCACGGCGCGCGGATCGAGCGCGGCGGGCAGGCGGCCCAGATAGAAGTCCAGATCGTGGCTCAGCAGCGCCTCGGCCAGTTTGTCAGAAGTATCGACCAGGACGTTGAATTCGATTTCGGGATAGGTCACTCGGATTTCGCGGATGATCGGCAGAACGATCTCCAGCCCCGGACCGGTCACCGTGCCGATCCGCACAAGGCCCCGCGCACCTGTTGTCAGCAGCGCGATTTCGTCAAAAGCGCCGTTCAGATCCTGCAGTGTGGCCCGTGCGCGCCGTGCCAGAAGTCGCCCGGCCTCGGTCAGAATGACCCCGCGGGCGTGTCGTTCATACAGCTTCGCGCCCGAGGTTTTTTCCAGTTCACCAAGCAGCCGCGAGGCGGCCGGCTGCGTCATCCCCATCTGTGTCGCAGCAGCCGAGATCTGGCCGGTTTCTTCGATCGCAATCATAAGGCGCAACTGAGGAAGGCGCAGGCCGCGCTGGATCAGTCTTGCGGTGGTGCCTGAACTCATTGTCAGCGTGTTCATCGTCTCGTCCTGAGAAACTGCATATCATTAATGATATACCACTAGGCGAAATGCTGATTTGATTGCAATGGCATTGCTTGTCATCTTTCGCCCAGCAGAGTGCCGGTCAGGGAATCGTATTCAGGATTCGCCGGAACACTTTGCACATAAGGATTGCGCAGGACGAACCGATGGAGACGGTCCGTGACTGCGCCAGGGAGGAAGACATGAACGGATTCAAGACACTACTGGCGACCACAGCTCTGGTTGCCCTCGGCTCGGCTGCCTTGGCGCAGGACGCGGGCTATGTCGGCATTGCGATGCCCACCAAATCCTCGGCCCGTTGGATTTCCGATGGCGAGAATATGGTAAAGCAATTCGAAGCGGCCGGTTACACCACGGATCTGCAATATGCCGAAGACGACATCCCCAACCAGCTGGCCCAGATCGAAAACATGATCACCAAGGGTGTGGATGTTCTGGTGATCGCCGCCATTGATGGCACCACCCTGTCGAACGCTCTGGCCAATGCTGCGGCGTCGGATATCGACGTTGTTGCATATGACCGTCTGATCCGTGACAGCGGCGACGTCAGCTATTATGCCACCTTCGACAACTTCAAGGTGGGCGTGCAGCAGGCGACAACGCTGGTTGACGGGCTGAATGAACGTTTTGCCGACCAGAAACCCTGGAACGTCGAACTTTTCGGCGGCAGCCCGGACGACAACAACGCCTATTTTTTCTATGATGGTGCGATGTCTGTGCTGCAGCCCATGATTGACGCGGGTGATGTGGTCATCGGCTCGGGTCAAATGGGCATGGACAAGGTTGGCACCCTGCGCTGGGACGGCTCGGTCGCTCAGGCGCGGATGGATAACCTGCTCTCGGCCAATTACACCGACAAAAAGGTGCACGCGGTCCTGTCGCCGTATGATGGCCTTTCGATCGGGATCCTTTCGTCGCTCAAGGGCGTCGGTTATGGTTCGGGCGATATGCCGATGCCAATCGTGTCGGGTCAGGACGCCGAGATCCAGTCGGTCAAGTCGATCATCGCGGGCGAACAGTATTCCACGATCTTCAAGGACACCCGCGAATTGGCCCGTGTCACTGTCGGCATGGTCAATGCGCTGCTTTCAGATGCAGAGCCTGAGATCAACGACACGACAACCTATGACAACGGTGTGAAGGTCGTGCCGTCCTACCTGCTGGAGCCACTGCCCGTGACCGTGACCAACTGGGAAGAACGTCTGCTGGACTCCGGTTACTACACCCGCGATCAGATCGAGTAATCTTCTCTCCCATGACGGTGGCGGGGCAATACCGCGCCGCCGTCAACCTGGTCCTCGCTCGCCTATGCGGGCTGGCGGGGATCCTTTTGAAGACGCTCGAAGAGGGGCAAGTCCCGTGTCGGTACTTTTGGAAATGCGCGCGATCACCAAGGAATTTCCCGGTGTGAAGGCGCTTGATCGCGTCAGCCTGTCGGTGGAAGACGGCGAGATCCACGCGTTGGTGGGTGAAAACGGCGCCGGAAAATCGACCCTGATGAAGGTTCTTTCGGGCGTTTATCCGCACGGAAGTTACAGCGGCGACATCGTTTATGACGGTCAGGTCAAAGCCTTCCGTGGCATCGTCGACAGCGAAGCCGAAGGCATCATCATCATCCATCAGGAATTGGCGCTGGTGCCCCTGCTGTCGATTGCCGAGAATATTTTTCTGGGCAACGAACGCAGTACACGCGGCATCATCGACTGGCGAGAAACGAACCGCAGGGCAGGGGAATTGCTGGCCCGGGTCGGGCTCAAGGAACACCCCGAAGCGCTCGTCGATTCACTGGGTCTGGGTAAGCAGCAGCTGGTTGAGATCGCCAAGGCCCTGTCCAAGAATGTCCGCCTGCTGATCCTGGACGAGCCGACCTCGTCCCTGAATGAAACCGACAGCCAGAAACTTCTGGATCTGCTGCTGGAGTTCAAGGCGCGGGGCATTACCTCGATCCTGATTTCGCACAAGCTGAACGAGATTTCCCGCGTTGCCGACACGATCACCGTGATCCGTGACGGTGCGGCGGTCTCAAAGCTCGACTGCCGTCAGGGGATTTCAGAAGATCGCATCATCCGCGACATGGTGGGCCGATCACTGGACGACCGCTATCCGGCGCGGGACCCGAAAATCCGGCCCGAAACGGCGATGGAGGTGCGTAACTGGTGCGTCACCCATCCGCTGCATTCCGACCGACAGGTTGTCCGCGACGTGTCATTCCATGTGAAAAAAGGCGAGGTGGTCGGGATTGCCGGCCTCATGGGGGCAGGGCGTACGGAACTGGCGATGTCGCTGTTCGGGCGCTCATACGGGCAGAACATCACGGGTACCGCAGAGATCAACGGCCACAAGGTCGATCTTTCAAGCGTCCGCAAGGCGATCAACGCGGGGCTGGCCTATGCAACCGAGGACCGCAAAACCTACGGCCTTGTCCTTGACGACACCATCCGGCGCAACGTGCCACTGGCCGACCTCGAAGGGGTAGCAAGCGGCCTTGTCGTTGACCGTGCCAAAGAGGCCGCCGTCGCCAACCGCTACCGGGATCGGCTGAATATCAAGTCATCCTCGATCGAGCAGGAGACGGTGAACCTGTCGGGTGGCAATCAGCAGAAAGTCGTTCTTTCGAAATGGCTGTTCGCCGATCCGGATGTGCTGATCCTAGACGAGCCGACCCGTGGTATCGACGTCGGCGCGAAATTCGAAATCTACACGGTGATCCGCGATCTTGCCGCCACTGGTAAGGCGATCATCGTCATCTCGTCCGAATTGCCCGAACTTCTGGGGATCACGGACCGCCTTTATGTCATGAACGAAGGCCGCTTCGTGGGGGAAATGCCCACCGCTGAGGCGAGCCAGGAAAAGATCATGGCGACCATCATCAGATCGGGGGATCGCACGTGACCCAGACGACCACAAATCCGGAGAATGCCGAACTGCCTGCGGTGCCCGTCAAATCCGCCGGTGCCTTTCTGCGCGGCCATATGAGGGAATACGGCATCCTGTTCGCGCTGATTGCAATCATGGCGTTCTTTCAGGTGGCAACCGGGGGCATCCTTCTCAAACCGGTGAACCTTACCAACCTGATCCTGCAGAATTCATACATCATCATCATGGCCATTGGCATGCTGCTGGTCATCGTCGCGGGTCACATCGATCTTTCGGTCGGGTCGGTGATGGGCTTTGTCGGTGCGCTGGCCGCGGTGATGATCGTCAACTGGGACATCCCCTATTTCATCGCGGCTCTGCTTTGCCTGGTCGCCGGTGGGATCATCGGCATGGCGCAGGGCTTTTGGGTGGCCTATTTCCGCATTCCGTCCTTCATCGTGACGCTTGCCGGAATGCTGGTCTTCAAGGGCCTGACCCTCTGGCTGCTGGCCGGGCAGTCTGTCGGTCCTTTCCCAAAACAGTTCCAGCTGATCTCCTCTGGCTTCATCCCGGATCTTCTGGGCGGAGAAGAGCTCAATCTCTTTTCCCTGCTGATCGGCGTACTGGTGGCCACGGCGATCCTCGTCCTTGCGATCCGCAACCGCAGCGAAGCGGGCAAATCTGGCAGTGTCGAAGAGCCATTTTCCTTCTTTGCCGCCAGGAACGGTCTGATCTTCATCGCGCTTATCTACATGAGCTACCTCATGGCGGACTTCCGCGGTCTGCCCAACGTGTTCATAGTCATGGCTCTGCTGATCGCGATCTATTCCTTTGTCACCTCGCGCACAACGATCGGGCGCAGGGTCTATGCCATCGGCGGCAACGAAAAGGCGGCGATGCTGTCGGGGATCGACAGTCAGAAACTCACCTTCCTGACTTTCGCCAATATGGGTGTGCTGGCTGCACTGGCGGGACTCGTCTTTGCCGCACGGCTGAACACCGCGACGCCCAAGGCCGGTGCCGGGTTCGAACTTGATGTGATCGCGGCGGTCTTTATCGGCGGTGCGTCCATGTCAGGCGGGGTCGGCACGGTGGTCGGGGCGGTGATCGGCGCTTTTATCATGGGTGTCATGAACAACGGTATGTCGATCCTCGGCATCGGTATCGACTGGCAGCAATGCATCAAGGGACTTGTCCTGCTTGCCGCCGTCATTTTTGACGTCATGAACAAGAAGAAGGGCTGAATTCATGCTGCTCTCGCAATTCCGCAGGCCCGATGGGCGCATTCAGATCGTCGCCCGCGACGGCACCGAAGCCTTTGAGGTAAAGACCGACCTGTCGCTCTACGACCTCGCGATGGACTGCGCCGCCACGGGCCAGTCGCTGCGCGACCGCATCTCGGCCCTTGGTCTGAATGGCGCGGTCGATCTGGACGAACTCTATGCGGCGGGCAAATTGCTGCCACCGCTGTTGCATCCCGATCCGGCGCATCTGCATCTCACCGGGACGGGCCTTACGCACCTTGGCTCGGCCTCGACCCGTGCGGCGATGCACGCCAAAGCGCCACAGGACGAGACGGATTCGATGAAGATGTTCCGCATGGGCGTCGAAGGCGGCAAGCCCGCCAATGGCGAAACCGGCGTTCAGCCGGAATGGTTCTACAAAGGCACCGGGCATGCGCTGATCGCCCCGGGCCACGCCCTGACATCGCCGTCATTCGCTGAGGACGGTGGCGAGGAACCGGAACTCGCCGGCCTTTATATCATCGGGCCGGACGGGACGCCTTTCCGCCTTGGGTTTGCGCTGGCCAACGAATTTTCGGACCATGTAATGGAGCGGCAGAATTACCTCTACCTTGCCCATTCCAAACTGCGCCCCTGTTCGGTCGGGCCGGAACTGCTGATCGGTGATCTGCCAGACAGCATTACCGGCACCAGCAAGATCACCCGTCATGGCGCCACGATTTTCGAAAAGCCGTTCCTGTCCGGCGAGGCGAACATGTCCCATACCATCGCCAATCTGGAACATCACCACTTCAAATACGGCGTCTTCTGCCAGCCGGGGGATGTACATATCCACATGTTCGGTACTGCGACGCTGTCTTTTGGCGACGGCATCGCGACCCGGGATGGCGATGTATTCGAAATCAGTGCGCCGTCCTTTGGACTGCCTCTGCGCAATCCGCTGGCCACCACCGCCCCTGCGACCGCGCCGGTCGCCGTGCGCACATTGTAGGAGCCGAGATGACCTTTACCCCCGCCACATGGCCCCGACGCCTGCGCTCTCAGGAATGGTACGGCGGCACATCGCGTGACAACATCTACCACCGTGGCTGGCTGAAGAACCAAGGCTATCCGCACGACCTGTTTGACGGTCGCCCAGTGATCGGCATCCTCAACACCTGGTCCGACATGACGCCCTGCAATGGCCACCTGCGTGAGTTGGCCGAAAAGGTGAAGGCCGGCGTCTGGGAGGCGGGTGGCTTTCCGCTCGAAGTTCCGGTGTTCTCAGCTTCCGAAAACACCTATCGGCCCACGGCGATGATGTATCGCAACCTTGCCGCCATGGCGGTCGAGGAAACGATGCGCGCCCAGCCCATCGACGGGGCTGTCCTGTTGGTCGGCTGTGACAAGACCACGCCGTCGCTGATGATGGGCGCGGCCAGCACCGATATTCCGTCTATCGTCGTCACCGGCGGCCCGATGCTGAACGGCTGGTTCCGCGGTGAACGGGTCGGCTCGGGAACCGCGCTCTGGCAGATGTCCGAGGACATCAAGGCCGGTAAGATGACCCAGGAAGATTTCCTTGAAGCCGAGCAGGCGATGAGCCGGTCATCCGGCACCTGCAACACGATGGGGACGGCCTCGACCATGGCCTCGATGGCCGAGGCGTTGGGGATGGCACTGTCGGGCAATGCAGCCATTCCGGGGGTGGATTCCCGCCGCAGGGTGATGGCGCAACTGACGGGTCGGCGCATCGTGCAGATGGTGAAGGACGACCTGAAGCCATCTGATATCCTGACGAAAAAGGCGTTTGAGAATGCCATTCGCTGCAATGGTGCCATCGGCGGGTCCACCAACGCCGTGATCCACCTTCTGGCCCTCGCCGGTCGGGTCGAAGTCGACCTCACCCTAGATGACTGGGACCGTCTTGGGCGGGATGTTCCGACGATCGTGAACCTCATGCCGTCTGGCAAATATCTGATGGAAGAATTCTTTTATGCCGGTGGTTTGCCGGTTGTTCTTAAACGTCTGGGCGAGGCCGGTATGCTGCACAAGGATGCGCTTACCGTCTCTGGCGAAGCCATCTGGGACGAAGTCAGCGAGGCCAAGAACTGGAATGACGATGTCATCCTGCCGGTGGACAAGGCGCTCGCGGCCTCGGGCGGTATTGCCGTGCTCAAGGGCAACCTCGCGCCCAAGGGGGCTGTCCTGAAACCCTCTGCCGCCAGTCCGCATCTCATGCAGCACAGGGGCCGCGCCGTGGTGTTTGAGGATATCGATGACTACAAGGCTCGCATCGACGATGACGCGCTGGATATCGACGAAAACTGTGTGATGGTGCTCAAGATGTGTGGCCCAAAGGGCTATCCCGGCATGTCCGAAGTGGGCAACATGGGGCTGCCGCCCAAGGTGTTGAAAAAGGGTATCACCGACATGGTTCGCATCTCTGACGCGCGCATGTCAGGGACGGCCTATGGCACCGTGATCCTGCACACCGCCCCCGAAGCGGCAGCAGGTGGCCCGCTGGCCGTGGTACGGACCGGCGACATGATCGAAATCGACGTGCCCGCACGCCGCATCCATCTCGACATCCCGGACGAAGAGCTTGCTGCGCGTCTGGCGGCCTGGGTGCCCCCGGTGCCGCAGTTCAAGAGCGGCTATTCCAAGATGTTCGTGGACAACGTCGAAGGCGCCGACACGGGTGCCGATTTCGAAGTCCTGAAGGGCCAGCGCGGAAACGAGGTGCCCCGTGACAGCCACTAAGGTTGCCATCCTCGGCGTCGGCAAGATCGCCCGCGACCAGCACATCCCGGCCATCGCCGCCAGTGACGCCTTTGACCTTGCCGCGACGGTCAGCCGCTCGGGCGGGCTGGAAGGGGTTGATAACCATCCTGACATCGATGCGCTGGTCTTAGCCAGACCGGATATCCCGGCTTTTTCACTGTGCATGCCGCCGCAGCCGCGTTTCGAGATCGCGAAAAAGGCGATTTTGGCAGGCAAACACACCATGCTGGAAAAGCCGCCCGGGGCGACAGTTTCCGAGGCGTTGACACTTGCCGATCTGGCCCGCGCGCAGGGCGTCACCCTGTTTGCAACATGGCATTCGCGTTATGCCGCTGGTGTTGCGCAGGCCCGGGAATGGCTTGCCGACAGGACGCCCACCAAGGTCGAGATCATCTGGAAGGAAGACGTTCGGCGCTGGCACCCCGGTCAGGACTGGATTTGGGAAGCCGGGGGTATGGGCGTCTTTGATCCCGGTATCAACGCGCTGTCGATCATGACCGAGATCCTGCCGGACCCGCTACACGTGATCGCCGCCACACTATCCTTTCCGGAAAACCGCGCCACGCCCATCGCGGCCGATCTGACCTTTGCCGGACCTCGCGGCTTGCAGGTTAGCGCCGGTTTCGACTGGCGGCAGGAGGGGCCGCAAACCTGGGACATCACGGTGCAGACGGACAACGGCACACTGCGTCTGTCGGATGGCGGGGCGACGCTTCACATCGACGACGCGAAGCAAACCCTACAAGACTCCGGCGAATATCCCGGGCTTTACGCCCGGTTTGCCGACCTTATCGCTGCTGGCCAGTCCGACGTGGACCTGCGCCCGCTACAACATGTGGCCGACGCATTCATGCTTGGCCGTCGCGAAACTGTCGCGGCTTTTCACGACTGAACAAGGACTGACCATGACTGATCTCACTGGACGCCATCTGATTGCAGGAAAATGGGTCGGGGGCGGCGACACCTTCCAATCTGATCCGGCCAGCGGCACACCGCTGACAGTTCTGTCTGCCGGCGCGCCTGAGGTCGATGCCGCGATGAAAGCCGCCGAGGAGGCTTTCGAGACCTATGGTTGGACCAGCCGTGCTGAACGCGCCGCCTTCCTTGAGGCCATCGCGGATGAGATCGAGGCACGCGGCGACGCCCTTACTGCCATGGGCCACGCAGAGACGGGCCTGCCCGAAGCGCGCCTGAGCGGAGAGCGTGGCCGTACCTGCGGACAGCTGCGCCTGTTTGCCGATCATATCCGCAAAGGTGACTATCTCGACCGCCGTCATGACGTGGCCCTGCCAGACCGCGCGCCGCTGCCGCGCCCCGATCTGCGGATGATCCAGCGTCCTCTGGGTCCGGTTGGCGTCTTTGGTGCGTCGAACTTTCCACTGGCGTTTTCGACAGCCGGGGGCGACACGGCCTCGGCGCTCGCCGCCGGGTGTCCTGTTGTCTATAAGGGTCACCCCGGCCACCCCGGCACGGGCGAGATCGTGGCACAGGCCATTGCTGCGGCCATCGAAAAGACTGGTATGCCCGCTGGCACTTTCGCACTGGTCCAGTCCAACTCCAACGCGGCAGGCGAGGCACTGGTGAAACACCCGCTGACCCGCGCCGTCGGTTTCACCGGGTCCTACAGGGGCGGCAAGGCCCTGTTCGATATTGCAATGTCGCGGCCCGAACCGATCCCGTTCTTCGGCGAACTTGGCGCGATCAACCCGGTTTTCGTGATGGATGCGGCGCTGAAAGCGCGCGGCAATGGTATTGCCAAAGGCTGGGCCGCTTCGCTGACGATGGGCGTGGGTCAGTTCTGCACCAATCCGGGTGTCGTGATCCTGAAGGCGGGGCCAGAGGCCGAAGCCTTTGCCGAGACAGCCGCAGCGGCCCTTGCTGACACCGGTGCGCAGGTCATGCTGACCGCAGGCACGGCACAAGCCTATCAGTCCGGGGTTGAGACGCTGAGCAAGAGCGTCGCCACCCAGCTGACCGCGAGCACAGAAGCCAAACCGCGCTGCGCCAACCCGGCGCTGTTCCGCGTGTCGGGGCAGGATTGGCTGAGCCATCCGGATCTGGCGCATGAGGTGTTCGGGCCTGCCGGGATGATTGTCCTTGTCAGCGATGACGCGGAACGTATGGCCATCGCCCGTGGGCTTGACGGGCAGTTGACCGTGACGCTGCAAATGGACGCCGCCGACACCGATGCGCTGCGGCCCCTGATCCCGGTGCTTGAGCGCAAGGCAGGCCGACTGCTGGTCAACGGCTTTCCGACGGGGGTCGAGGTGGCCGATGCCATGGTCCACGGCGGCCCGTTCCCCGCCAGCACGAATTTCGGCGCAACCAGCGTCGGCACTCTGGCGATCCGCCGCTTTCTGCGGCCGGTCTGCTATCAGAACATGCCAGACGCACTGCTACCCGCAGATATCACAGAAAAAGGAGGCGCGTGACACAGCCACAGGAATAGGGAAACGGTCCGCAAAAGTGGGCCGAATGAGAGATTTATTTAGGGCAGCAACGTGCTGCTGAAATCTGGGAGGATTACCAAAATGACACTCAAGACCCTTATGTTGACCACCGTTGCCACGCTTGGCCTTGCTGCTGCTGCACAGGCGCAGACCGTCGGCTTTTCGCAGATCGGTTCAGAATCCGGCTGGCGCGCTGCTGAAACCACGCTGACCAAGCAGCAGGCACAGGAACGCGGCATTGACCTCAAGTTCTCGGACGCCCAGCAGAAGCAGGAAAACCAGATCGCCGCACTGCGGACCTTTATCGCGCAGGGCGTTGATGCGATCCTGATCGCCCCGGTCGTTGCCACCGGCTGGGACAGCATTCTGGAAGAAGCCAAAGAAGCGGATATTCCCGTTGTGCTGCTAGACCGTCAGGTCGATAGCGACAAGGAACTGTACCTGACAGCCGTCGGTTCGGATCTTGTCCACGAAGGCGAAGTGGCCGGCAAGTGGCTGGCTGAAGCTGTGGGAGACAAGAGCTGCCGCGTTGTGGAACTGCAAGGCACCACGGGTTCGTCCCCCGCGATCGACCGAAAGACCGGTTTCGAGAAGGGCATCGCAGGCCATGCCAACATCGAGATCGTGCGCAGCCAGACTGCCGACTTCACCCGATCAATCGGCAAGGAAGTGATGGAGAGCTTCCTTCAGGCGGAGAATGGCGGCGCGGATATCTGCGCGCTTTATGCCCATAACGACGACATGGCCGTGGGTGCCATTCAGGCGATCAAGGAAGCTGGTCTAAAGCCGGGCGAAGATATCCTCGTGGTGTCAATTGATGCCGTGCCGGACATCTTCAAGGCGATGGCAGATGGCGAGGCGAATGCAACCGTCGAACTGACGCCGAACATGGCCGGTCCGGCCTTTGACGCGCTTGCGGCCTACTGGAAGGACGGCACTGTACCGCCGAAATTCATCCAGACCGACTCGGCGCTTTATACCATGTCCGATGATCCGGCAGGTCAGTATCAGGCTCGCAAGGGGCTCGGTTACTGAAAACCTGACAGCTGATGACTGTCCGGGGTGCAATGCTTGCACCCCGGTTCCTGACAGATATTCCGAATGAAACCGGCCCCCTAGGGCGCTGGCAGGCGGGCCATGACATGCTTCTGACCATTCGATCCCTGACCAAGAGCTTTCCCGGCACCAAGGCCCTTGATGGGGTCGACTTTGACCTTGCAGCGGGCGAGGTGCACGCCCTGCTGGGGGAAAACGGCGCCGGTAAATCGACGCTGATCAAGTGCTTGACCGGTGCCTACAGGCGGGACGCAGGCGAAATGCGCCTTGAGGGGCGCGCTATCTCTCCGAGTTCAACGTCAGAGGCGCAGGAGCTGGGCATCGGCACGGTCTATCAAGAGGTTAACCTGCTGCCCAATCTAACCGTTGCGCAGAACCTGACCTTTGGCCGCGAACCGCGCCGGTTCGGACTGGTGAATGGACGTCTGCAGAAATTGCAGGCGCAGGAGATGGTGCAGGGTTATGGCCTGAACATCGACGTTGGCCGCGATCTGTCGACGTATTCCGTGGCAATCCAGCAGATCATCGCCATCGCCCGCGCGGTGGCCCTGTCGGGCAAGGTGCTGATCCTGGATGAACCAACCGCGAGCCTTGATGCCGCCGAGGTGCGGATGCTGTTTGACGTGGTGCGAGGCCTGCGCGACCGTGGGTTGGGGATCGTGTTTGTGTCGCATTTCCTTGATCAGGTGTTCGATCTGACGGACCGCCTGACCGTGCTGCGCAACGGCCAGCATGTGGTGACGGAACGGACGACGGATGTGGATCGGTTGCAGCTGATCCACCACATGCTGGGCCGGGATCTGGAAACGGTCGAGACGCCGGGACATACAGAGGCAGGCGACGTGGTTCAGCGCCCGGAAATGCTGCGGTTCAGCGGGATTGGGCGGGCAGGGGTGGTGGACCCCTTTGACCTGACCGTGCACAAGGGCGAAGTGATCGGCCTTGCCGGATTGCTGGGGTCCGGGCGCACCGAAAGCGCTGAATTGCTGTTCGGTTTGCGCCGCGCCCAGACCGGCGAGGCGCGCGACGCCAATGGCCCGGTTGCGATCGACACACCACAGGCCGCGATTGCCGCCGGGTTCGGCTTTGCCCCCGAAGATCGCAAGACCGACGGCATTGTCGCCGACCTGTCGGTTCGCGAAAACATCATTCTTGCCCTGCAGGCCAAGCGCGGCTGGGCACGTCCGCTGCCACGGGCCGAACAGGACCGTCTGGCGGCGGATTACATCAAACGGCTGGATATCCGTACCCCGGATGCGGAAAAGGCGATCGGGGATCTATCGGGTGGCAACCAGCAAAAGGTCGTTCTGGCACGGTGGCTGGCGATGAACCCGCGTTTCCTGATCCTGGATGAACCGACCCGCGGTATTGACGTGGGTGCCCATGCCGAGATCCTCAAACTGATTGACCGGTTGACCGAAGATGGCATGGCGGTGCTTGTCATCTCGTCCGAACTGGACGAATTGGTGGTCGCGGCTGACCGCATCATCGTTGTGCGGGATCGACGGCATGTCACCGAACTGACCGGTGCCGCAGTCACCACAGATACGATCATGCAGGCCATCGCGGCCGAAGATACCCCGCCCCTGCGTGAGGGCGTCCTATGAAACGGGCCCTGCGCCGTGTGGCACCGCAACTGATGACTCTGATCGTTCTGGCTGCGCTGGTCAGCTGGTTTTTCCCGAGTTTCCTTCAGATAGACCTGTCGGACGGGCGGCTTGTCGGGCCGGTGATCGACATCGTGAAACGCGGCGCGCCGGTGGCCATTCTGGCGGTGGGCATGACCCTTGTGGTTGCGACCGGCGGCATCGACTTGTCCGTCGGGACAGTCATGGCGATCACCGGCGCGGTTGCGGCCTCGGCCCTTGTCAGCGGATGGGGCGTGCCGGTGGCACTATTGCTGGCCTGCGGCGCGGGGCTGACGGCGGGGGTGTGGAACGGTGCCTTGGTGGCTGTTCTGGGCATCCAGCCGATTGTTGCCACGCTGATCCTGATGACCGCTGGACGCGGCATCGCACAGCTGATCACCGAAGGCAGGATCCTCACCTTCAGCGACACCGGTTTCGCCTTTCTAGGGTCGGGCAGCCTGATGGGCATACCGGTGCCAGCGCTGCTTTGGGTGCTGACTGGGGTTCTGGTGGCGCTTTTGATGCGGCGCACCGCCCTTGGTCTGCTGGTTGAATCGGTGGGCATAAACCAGCGTGCCAGTGCGCTGGCCGGGGTCAATGCGCGCGGGTTGATCATTGTGGTCTACATGGCATCGGGTCTTTGCGCGGCTCTGGCGGGGATTATCGCAACGGCGGATATTCGTGGTGCGGATGCCAACAACGCCGGGCTGTGGCTGGAACTGGACGCGATCCTTGCGGTGGTGATTGGTGGCAATTCGCTGCTGGGGGGGCGGTTTTCCATTGCCGCGTCGGTTCTGGGCGCGATGATCATCCAGACCATCGACACCGGCATTCTGCTGGCGGGGTTTCCGTCTGAATACAACCTTGTGATCAAGGCGGTGCTGGTGCTGGCGATCCTGATGATCCAGTCGCCGCATCTGGCCAGCGAATGGGCGCTGATCCGGATGCAGATCGCCAGACGCCGCGCCGCGCGCGGACAGGAGGGGTAGGAATGGTACTGTCAGAAGGCTCAAACCTTACCCCGAAAAGGCCATCCGAATGGGGCGGCTGCCCGGCATCAGGGGGTATCCCGTTGCAATCCATCGCACCACCAAAGGCGGCACAATGAACCCGCGCACCTTTCCCCTGCTGGCAACAATCGCCATCTTCCTGATGGCCTATGCTATCTGTTCGGCCCAGTATCCGACGATCTTTTCGACACGGGTGGCGGGCAACCTTCTGACCGACAACGCATATCTGGGCATCACGGCCGTCGGTATGACGCTGGTGATCCTGTCGGGGGGCATAGATCTTTCGGTCGGGTCGGTGATCGCCTTTTCGGGCGTGTTCATCGCCGTGATGCTGCGCGATACCGGGCTGCACCCCTTGATCATCTTTGCGCTGCTTTTGTTGGTGACGACCGCCTTTGGCGCAGCGATGGGCGGGTTGATCGATATTCTTGCCATGCCGCCGTTTATCGTCACGCTGGCGGGAATGTTTCTGGCGCGTGGGGTGGCCTATATGCTGACCATCGACTCTGTGCCGATCAGCCACGACTTCTACACCTACCTGCAAAAGGCCTACTATCTGATGCCCGGCAAGGGTCGGTTGACCTTTATTGGCGTGCTGATGCTGCTGACCGTGCTGGTTGGCATGATCGTCGCGCATCGCACGCGATTCGGGGCCTCGGTCTTTGCGCTTGGGGGCGGTGTTGCGACGGCGCGGCTGATGGGGGTCAGGGTGCGGCGCACAACGGTACAGATCTATGCGTTTTCCGGGTTCATGTCGGGCCTCGCCGGGATCGTCTTTTCGATTTACACCGGTTCGGGCTATCCGCTGGCTGCTGTGGGCACGGAGCTGACAGCCATCGCGGCCGTGGTCATTGGCGGCACGCTTCTGGCGGGTGGTGCAGGTTATATGTTCGGAACCCTGATCGGTGTGCTGACCATGGGCCTGATCCAGACCTACATCGTTTTTGATGGCAGCCTGTCCAGCTGGTGGACCAAGATCGTCATCGGCGTTCTGCTGCTGTCCTTTATCCTGTTGCAAAAGGGGCTGGTGCATCTATCCACCCGCCGACAAGGAGTGCGGACATGAGCGGAGCAAACGATCTGTCGGCCTTTGGGCGGGTAAGAAACGGGCAAGAGGTTTTGCGGATCGGGTTGCGGGGCGGCGGGTTGCGCATGTCCCTGCTGACACACGGCGCCCGGGTGCAGGATCTGCGTCTCGACGGAGTCGCGCATCCGCTGGTCATCGGCGCGGATACCCTTGGGCCCTATCTGGATCAGATGGGCTATCACGGGGCGATTGTCGGCCGTTTTGCCAACCGCATCGCCGGGGCGGGCTTTACGCTGGACGGGCAGGAGGTTCGGACCGATGCAAACGAATTCGGGCGGCAGACCCTGCACGGCGGCGTGGATGGGGCCTCGTCCCAGATATGGGCGGTGCAGTCGGCTGACGCGGATACGGCGGTGCTGACGCTGGAGTTGCCCGACGGGCATATGGGTTTTCCGGGCAACCTGCGGGTCACCGCGACCTATGCGCTGCCGGGTGATGGTACACTGGCGCTGGACATCAACGCGACATGCGACGCGGCGACGGTGTGCAGCTTTGCGCATCACGGCTATTTCGCGCTGCAGGACGGCGGATCAGTGGCGGATCAGACGCTCTGGATCGATGCAGACCGCTATTTGCCAGTGGATGATACGATGATCCCGACGGCAGATGCGCCCGCGCCGGTTGACGGCACGCGGTTTGATTTTCGCAAACCCCGGCGGATCGGGACCGCTGGGCTGGATCACAATTTCTGCCTGAACAACGCGGATGGCGGCCTGCGTCGGGTGGTGCAGGTGGTGGTGCCGGACGGTCTGTCGCTGGAGGTGCTGACCGATCAGCCGGGGCTGCAGATCTATGACAGCGCGCGCCAGCCGGAATTGATCGGGCTGGAGGGGCGCAGACACGGTGCCTTTGCCGGGATCGCGCTTGAGACACAGGCTTGGCCCGATGCGGTCAACCGTCCGGATTTCCCAACGGCAGTGCTGCGTCCCGGTGAAGTTTATCGTCATGCGGTACGCTACAGGTTTACCCGCTGAGGGCGTTTACCGGGCAGGGCGAACCTCGTATCCCGGTTCCTCAGGTTCGTCGTCAATCAACTCGTGGGGAAAGCCATCGGCCTCGACCCGCAGGCCGGTGGCCTGTTCAAGGCGCTCGATAATCCGGTCAGACTGGGCGCGGTTGCCATAGCGACGCTGGCCGTCCTGCATGATCGCGATGATTTGTGGCGAGAGTTCCAGCGGAACGCCCGCCTGATCCGCAAGGTCCTGAAACAGGCCAATGTCCTTGAGCACGAGGTCCATCGTGAAATCCACGTCCCGGGCACCCGACAGGATCAGCTGGCTTTCGGTTTCATGCACAAAGGACGTACCCGAGGAAATTTTGATTGCCTCATAGGTGGTGGCCATGTCCAGGCCCTGCGCCTTCATCGTCACCAGCGCCTCGCAGAGGGTCAGCAGGTTGGCGGTGGCCAGGTAGTTGGTCATGACTTTCAGCTTTGACGCCGTGCCGATGGGGCCGGTGTGCAGAACGCGACGACCCAGAATGGTCAGCAGGGGCAGGACGCGTTCAAAGGCCTCACGCTCGCAACCTGCAAAGATCGAAATATTGCCTGTGGCCGCCCGGTGGCAGCCGCCCGAGACCGGACATTCCACGGCCAGTGCGCCGGTGGCGGCGACCCGGGCAGCCTGATCCACGATCTTGGTGGGGTCGGTGGTCGACATCTCCATCCAGATCTTGCCTTTGGTCATTTCCGGCAGAAGCTGGGTCAGCACCGCTTCGGATGCGGCGGGGCTGGGCAGGCTGGTGATCACCACGTCACAGGCGCGCATCATCGCGGCGGGGCCCGTCGCGGTTTTGGCACCGCGGGCGGTGAAGCTGGCAACCGGGGCAGGGTCGAGATCGTGCACCGTCAACGAAATGCCATTGCGCAAAAGACTGCCAGCCAGCTTGGCACCGACTGCGCCCAAGCCGATAAATCCCACTTGCATCACGAACTCCCTGTGACCATTACCTTCTCAGGCTGGCTCGTCGGCGGCGGCAGTGTCGCTTCCAAAACCGACGCCGGGCGGGGCGAAATTGGTAACTTGGGCTTTGGCAAGGCGCGCCCTGGAACGATCCTTGCCTGTACTTCAAACCTGAAACGCGTGCATTTCAGCGTGGTCAGAAACTGTGCCAGATAATGGAGAAACATCCATTCAGGATGGCCGCACACCGCGGCCTATATTTTTGATGTGCGTGCTTCTGCGACTGCCTTGTTGAGTATATCCACAAGCATGGCCCGGCTGACGGGTTTCATCAGGTGCCCGACAACATTTGTAAGGGTTTGACCGTTCAAATCGATGTCGTTTGCGTAGCCCGACATAAAGACAACGCGCAAATTTGGGTATGTCTCGGTCATCTTGGCGGCCAGTGTCATGCCCTGAAGTTTGCCCGGCATCACAACATCGCTCAGCATTACGTCGATTTCGTCCGCATCCTGCCCGAATTTTTCATATGCCGCATCCGCAGTCGGACAAAGCAGCGCTTTGAATCCGGCAGAGGTCAGCATCTTTTCAAGCATGCTTAGAATGCCTGGCTCGTCTTCTACGACAAGAACAGTCCCGGAACCTTCCATTTGTGCTCCATCCTTCCTTTCCTGTAGAGAATTTCCGCCTTCGGCGGGCTCGCCGCTTGACGGTAGAAATATGCTGATCTTCGTACCTTGGCCCATCACACTATCAATCAGCAACATGCCTGCAGATTGCCGCGCAAATCCATGCACCATGGCAAGCCCAAGACCCGTTCCCATATCCGGGCCTTTGGTCGAAAAGAACGGTTCGATCACCTTGACGATGTTCTGGGGCGGGATACCGACACCCGTGTCTGAGACCGTTATCACGACATAGTCGCCACCTGAGATACCTTCGGAAATAACCACCGGGTCATTTTCGGCGAGGTGCACGTTCCTGGTTTCGATCGTCAGTCTGCCCCCTTCGACCATCGCGTCGCGGGCGTTTATGCACAGATTGAGAAGCGAATTCTCAAGAAAGTTCTTGTCCGCATATGATTGCCACAGGCCGGGCTGGGTTTTCGTCTCGATCAGGATGGATTCAGGGATGATCCTTGAAATCAGTATGTTCAGCTGCGCGACCACTTCATTGGCATTCAGGAATTCCGGCTCAAGCCGCGATTTCCGGGCAAAGCTAAGGAGCCTGCGGGTCAGTTCACCGCCCCGGATACAGGCCGTGACGATGGCGTCCAGGCATTGGGCGTCTTCTGGGTCCACATCTTGCAGTTCCAGCAACTGGGCATTGCCAAGCACAATCGCCAGAAGGTTGTTGAAGTCATGTGCGATCCCGCCGGCGATGCGCCCGATCGCATCCATCTTCTGCACTTGGGCAAGGATCTCCTGATGCTTGAGGATCTCTTCGCGAAGGGCTTGTTCTTCGGATACATCAACGACCATGACGTACCAGACGATCGATCCGTCCTCGAGGTATCTTGGCATCGCCCGACCTTCGAGTGGCTTGATCTTGCCCGACGGGGTCCTGATCCGCCAGCTATGGGTCCAATACTGCATCTTCTCGGCTGACAGCAGGCCTGACTGCTGCAAATCGGCGAGATCGTCATCTATGACAAGCTCCCAGATCAGAGACGGGTTTTTCTCGATCTCCTCGGGGGTGAATTCCCAGATGTCCTTGGAGCCGGAGCTCATGTGTTCGATGTAAGAGACCCCATGCGGCGTGACATGGTACTGAAAGAGGGCGCCCGGCACGTTGTCAGACAACGCCTGAAAGGTCTGCTGCCTGTTTGCCAATTTTTCGGATGCTTCGACCTCTTCGCTGAGATCGGTAATGATACCGATCATTTCGATGGCTATACCGTCCGCGTCGTAGACTGCGGTGCCTTGACTGAGCAACGGGATATAGTGCCCATCCGCGTGACGAACGCGGTATCGAAAACGGTAGGGAATACCACTGGCAAGAGATGTTTCGACCTGCTGCCTGTAGTCAGCGGCGTCATCCGGGTGAATCATCGTTGCAATTGTGTCTATGGATGGGAAATAGGTTTCGCGGGTCAACCCCAGCACTTCCAGCAAGTGATCGCTTAATTGAAGGCGGTCGCTTGTCAATTGCCATCGCCACATTGGGACATGTTTACCAAGAACATCGATGGCTTTTGCTGGATCGCCCCACTCCATACCGATGTTCATTAAAAACGCTCCACTAGGTAGTCAGAAAAATTGGCATTGCTTTAGTTTAAGGCGAAATTTGAATTTCGCGAAATCTTTTAGCGATTTTCGCTATTTGCCTACCGCGAGGGAACCGTCAGCCGGGCCCAAGCCCAGTTCACACGACGCCGAAGCGGCCGACTGGTTGATCGGTGCGTTCTGAGCGGATCCGTCTTGGGGTGTTCAAGCCGATTGGAACCCGAAACTCAGCGCAGGAATGAGGGTTGTCGCAGGCAACGGCCAGGGCTGTTTTCATCCCGTATGGTGGCGACGATTCAGCGGGCCGTTTACTGGCTGGGCCGCCAGTAATTTGTTTACTGTCAATGAGTTGTAGTGATTTGGAGCGGGTAACGAGAATCGAACTCGTAACTAAAGCTTGGGAAGCTGCCGTGATACCTTTTCACCATACCCGCGCTCACTGTGCGACCAACTACGCCGGGGGCGCTTTGGCGTCAAGTCTCTCTTGCGGCTTGGGCAAATCGCTCAGGTCGTTGTGTTTGATCTGGTCATCGGACCGGGTGGGCGGCGCCTAGCGCCGCCGCCGTCTGCGTCCCTCGCGGTCGCCGCCGGTGTTGAACGAAACATCCGGCAGGGTCGCGATCTTGGCGAGTTCGGCAAAGGGATCGGTCTTGTGCGGGATGGCGTTGGCGGCAACAAAATGTTCCTGAAAGCGCGGTTCGATGGCGGTTTCGACCTTGGTGATCTGGCGCACCACGCGTTCGATTTCGGCCCGGGCGCCAAGGTTACAAAGCGCGATACGGGCACCTGTGCCGGCGGCGTTGCCTGCGGATGTCACCTTGCCCAGCGGCACGTCGGGGATCATGCCCAGAACCACCGCGTGTTTCGCCGAGATATGCGCCCCAAACGCGCCGGCCAGCACCACGCGATCCACGGTTTCGACACCCATTTCGTCCATCAGCAGGCGCGCACCGGCGTATAGCGCGGATTTGGCGAGCTGAATGGCGCGGATGTCGCCCTGGGTGACTGTGATCAGCGGGCCGCCCGTCGCGGTGCCGTCAAAGATCACATAGGAATGGGTGCGCCCTTCGGGGATCATGCGGGGGGTGCCGGTCTGTTCGGCGGACCCCAGAAGGCCAGAGCTGTCGAGCAATCCGGCAAGGCGCAGTTCGGCGACGGCTTCGATGATGCCGGACCCGCAGATGCCGGTGATGCCGCTTGCTGCGGCGGCGATGTCAAAGCCTTCTTCATCCGACCACAGATCCGAGCCGATGATGCGATAGCGCGGTTCCTTGGTTTCCGGATCAATGCGGATCGCCTCGATCGCGCCGGGGGCGGCACGCTGGCCGCTGGAAATCTGCGCACCCTCAAAGGCCGGACCGGTGGGCGAGGAACACGCCAGAACCCGCGTGGTGTTGCCAAGCAGCAGTTCGGCATTGGTGCCCACGTCGACGATGAGGACAAGGTCCTCGGACTTGCCGGGTTCTTCGGACAGGGCCACGGCGGCGGCGTCGGCACCCACGTGACCGGCGATGCAGGGCAGGATGTAGACGCTTGCAGACGGCGGCAGGCTGGTGAGGCCCAGTTCGCGCGCCTCGAGGTTCAGGGCGTTCGATGTGGCAAGGGCAAAGGGTGCCTGACCCAGTTCCACCGGGTCGATGCCCAGTAGCAGATGGTGCATCACCGGGTTGCAGACAAAGACGGTTTCGAGGATCAGACTGGGGGCTATGTCGGCTTCTTTGGCGATATCCACCGCCAGCGCGTTGATCGCCTCGCGCACGGCGGCGGTCATTTCACGGTCGCCGCCGGGGTTCATCATGGCATAGGACACGCGGCTCATCAGATCCTCGCCAAAGCGGATCTGCGGGTTCATGATGCCGGAGGAGGCGACCACAAGGCCGGTTTCAAGGTCGGTCAGGTGGGCGGCGATGGTGGTCGACCCTAGGTCGATGGCAAGGCCGTAAAGGCCGGATTCATGCAAGCCCGGCCAGACGGCAACAAGACGTGGCACCGCTGTTTCGCTGGCCTTGTGCAGGGCAACGGTCACCTTCCATCCGCCTTTGCGCAGCACCGGCTGGAGGCGGGACAGGGTGGCGAGGTCAGTGGTCACATCTGGAACGTTCCACTGGGATTTCAGCGCGCGGGCCACGCGTTCCAGATCGCCGGTGGGGGTGTGCATGTCGGGTTCATCCACCTCGATGTAGTAAAGGCGGGTGGCGGGGTCCATGACGATGGTACGGGCCGAGGCGGCCTTGCGCACGACCTGGCGGTGGACCTGGCTTTCGGGGGGGACGTCGATCACCACATCGCCCATCACGCAGGCCTGACAGCCAAGGCGACGGCCTGCTTTCAGCCCGCGCTTGTCGTCATAGCGCTGTTCGACCGAATTCCATTCGCTCAGCGCGTCGGGGGCAACGGTGACGCCATGTTTGGAAAATTCGCCATAGGACGGGGTGATCTGACATTTCGAACAGATGCCACGCCCGCCGCAAACCGAATCCAGATCGACGCCCAACTGCCGCGCGGCGGTCAAGACGGGCGTACCCTTTGGAAAGCGGCCGCGTTTACCCGAGGGTGTGAATACGACGAGGGGGTCGGTGGTCATGTGGCGATCCTATGGTCTTTTGGGGGGCAACATAGAGGTTGTGGCGAGAGTTGGAAGGCGGCAACCGGCACAGGGGCGACTGTCTGCGCCAAGTTGCTGCCTCAGACGGTCCAGGGCAGGATTCCGGGGCCGAAGAACCAGACCAAAAGGGGGATGGGCGCCGTACCGATCACGAAGGTTAAAAGCGTGGCACCCGGCGCAAAGATCCGGCTGAGCCCGGCGAGCATGGCAAGCCCGCCACCACCGCCAACAACAGCATTGCCCGGCAGGTTCATCAGCAGCGCCAACGCGACATAGCGCCAGTCGCGCAGGATCCGCCCCAGCCAGTTCGGCGCGCGCTGGCAAAGATAGTGCAGGCGCAGCTCCGGGGGCTCACCGCTGATGCGGGTGACGGTGTCCGCGAGGCCGTTCAGCCGCAGGTCGCGCAGCGCCGAGATGATCCATGGCGTGGGCAGCCAGCGGCCGAAAGCCCAGGCAAGGGACAGGCCGACAATCGTGGCAGCCCAGACAAACGGCGCAGCATCGGCGCCTTTCATCGCAAGGATGGCAAGGCCGATTTCGACGCCCGGCATGAAGGGCGTGGCCAGAACCAGCATATAAATCAGCAATAACAGCGCCAGCGCCGTCATGCCCGCAGGTCCGGTTTCCATGCGCAGCCAGTCCAGCGCGTGAAGCGCCATCCAGACCAGCGCGCCAATCACCACAAGGCGGGCCAGATTGCGCAGAAGGGCGGTCAGTGACACGGCGGCGCTCACCCGAAGATGTCGCAAGGATGGGTAAAGGATCGGTTACGGGGACGCCCGGAGCGTGCCGTCATGACCCGTCGAGCCAGCGCAGGATTTCGCCCCGGTTGCCATCAAGGTCAGGGGCGGGCGTGCGCGTGGTGCGGTCTTCGGACCCACTCATCTTGATCGGATTGCCGGCGGCGGTGAAGGCGGCGCGACCGTTCTTGTCGAGCACGTCCACAACCATGTTGCGCGCCAGAATCTGCGGATCGCGCAGCACCTGATCAACGCTTTGGATCGGGCCAGTGGGAATGCCTGCGGCGGTCATTTTTGCGATCCAGAAAGATTTGGTGTTTTCCAATGTCACGGCTTCGATCAAGCGCTTGAGAAGGCGGGTATTTTTCACCCTCTCGGGGTTTGTTGCAAAGCGCGGATCGTTGGATATGGGCAGGTCGAGGAGCAGGCAGAGCTTTTCGAACAGCACATCGTTGCCGCAGGCGATCACAAACAGACCGTCCGAGGCATGAAAGGTTTCAAACGGCGCGATCGAGGGATGGCGCGCGCCGGTGGGGCCGGGGGCCTTGCCGGACACGGTGGTAAGCGCGATGGCGTGTTCCAGCAGGGTGACCTGAGCGTCGAGCATGGAGATGTCGATGCGCCGTCCCTTGCCCGTCCGGGTGCGGTCCAGCAGGGCGGCGAGGATCCCCTGAGCGAGGTACATGCCGGCCACGATATCCCCGATGGACGCGCCGACGCGGACAGGATCGCGGCCCTTTTCACCGGTGATCGACATGACCCCGCCGCGGGCCTGAACGACCATGTCGTAGGCGGGACGTTTCGCATCAGGGCCGGTTTGACCAAAGCCGGACACCGACCCGTAAACCATTGACGGATATTGGGAATGCACTGTGTCCCAGCCATACCCCAGACGCTCCATCACCCCGGGACGGTTGTTTTCCAAAAGCACATCGGAACGTTCCAGGAGTTTGTCGAATACCGCGCGATCGGCTTCGGATTTGAGGTCGAGAGCAATGGATTTCTTTGAGTGGTTTATGGCGGCGAAATAGGCGCTTTTTCCATCCTTGAAGGGCGGGAAGGAACGGGTGTCATCGCCGGTGCCGGGGCGTTCCACCTTGATCACTTTTGCGCCTAGATCGGCAAGTGTCAGTGAGCAGAATGGCCCGGCAAGCACATGAGTTAGGTCAAGTATCGTGGTGCCGGCAAGGGGGAGAGACATGTCTGATCCTGATTCTTTGTGCATGTGCAGCACAACCTTTAGACGTGTGGTGCGGTCTGTCTGCAAGCGTCTTTGTCGGCGTATGGAAACCGTATGGGTCGCGTATGGAAAGCGTATGGCTGCGATATGGCTGATCCTCACACAAAATTGGTTAACGATTTCCACATTCTGATCGTGCGTGGAATATAAAGCCCAGCAGGTTCATCAGCACCTGCGCCGCAAGGATGGTGGTTGAGCCGGTGGGATCGTAATCCGGGGCCACTTCGACCAGATCGATCCCCACCACCTCGTGCCGTTGGGCGACGGCCTGTAACAGTTCCAGCACCTCGTAATACAGAAATCCGCCGTGGCTGGGCGTGCCGGTGCCGGGGGCGATGGAGGGGCAGAAGGCGTCGATATCGAGGGTGATGTAGACCCGTGCGCCCGCCGGAATCCGTTCTGCCAGCGCCTGGGTTCCAAGGGCGCGGGACTGGCGGACCGACAGGATGTCAGACCCCATGCGACGGGCGTCTTCGTAGCCGTCGCGGGCGGTCGAGCTGACATTACGGATACCGATCTGGGTCAACCCGGTGACAAAGGGCAGCTCGGCGGCGCGACGCATCGGGTTGCCGTGGCCCACGCGCACGCCGTGGCGTTCATCGACAAAATCCAGATGGGCATCGATCTGGAGCACATGGATGTCGCCCTGATCGTCAAAGGCGCGCAGGGCAGGGATGTTCACCGAATGGTCGCCGCCGATCACCACAGGCAGCGCCCCGGCGGCAAGAATGGCGCGCACGCCGGTTTCGATGTTGGCATGGCTCTGGATCGTATCGGTGTGCACGATGTCGGCATCACCGATATCGACGATGCGCACATCCGAACCCAAGTAGGTGGCGTCATCTTCGTGATCGTAGGCACCCGCGTGGCCAAAGGAGAACAGCGTCGACGCCTCGCGGACGCCGCGCGGGCCAAAGCGCGCACCGGCGCGGTACTGGGTGCCCGCATCGAAAGGCGCGCCAAGGATGGCGGCATCGGCGTCAATGGCGGCCCAGTCTTCGACATAGGGTTTCTTGGCAAAGGTGCAGATGCCGGTGAAAGGCAGGTTCAGGCGGCCGGTCTGGTAGCTGTGGGTCATGGGCGGGGTCCTGTCGGTTCGGGGCAGGATGGCGGGCTTTGCAGGAGTGGTAAAGGGCGGTTTCCTGCCTGTCGGAAAGACAGGCCTTTGCGATTGTTAATTTCCCTATGCCGCTTTTGGTTGGGTCGCAGCGATGGGTGGTCGCGTCGTCGCACGACCATTCCTGGCGTCGGGCAGAGTGTTCGTACTGCTGCGGTCGATCGTTGGAAAATGCGAAAGGTAACCAGAGGTCAGCCTGGAAATTAATCGTTTGTTAACGTTTTAGGGAAAACAGGGGAGCCTTCGGGCGATGCGATTCCCACCACCCGATTTGGTACGGTTTGTCACGAGGAAATCATCGATGGCGGTCAGGATTTTTACATGCAAATCATGTAACTATGAGATGAGGCTTGGCGCGTCTGATTGTCGGTATTGCTTCAAGCCTGCGCCGTTTCTGAATCGTCGGAAATCATTGATTGGTCTGGCCGTGATCACAGTTCTCGCGTTCGTCTGGGTCGTCCTGGGCCCGGCGGGATGATTCGGCTTTCGCAGAAAGTGTTCCGTAAGGCGTGAGGTAATTCCCCCTTGGCCGACCCGCGAATGTGGGCGGAAACCGAACAGTCCCACAGGCGCATTGGCAGCGATCTGGGGCTTGGCGCGCTATTGGGGTTTCCCTTGGGGGACAAAGGTGCGATAGCGACGCGCCAAATGATGTTTCCTGAGGAAGGTTGTTCCATGGAGATTCGCGAGGCTCTCACTTTCGATGACGTACTGCTCGTTCCGGCCAAATCGAGCGTACTGCCCAGCACGGCGGATACACGCACCCGCGTGACGCAGGCGATCAAGCTGAACATACCGTTGCTGAGTTCGGCGATGGATACGGTGACCGAAAGCCGTATGGCCATCGCCATGGCCCAATCGGGCGGCATGGGCGTGATCCACCGAAATCTGGATATCGAAGTTCAGGCGCGTGAAGTGCGCCGGGTCAAGCGGTTCGAGAGCGGGATCGTCTACAGCCCCGTTACCCTGACCGCCAACCAGACGCTGGCGGATGCCAAGGCGTTGATCGAGCGGTATAATTTCACAGGCTTTCCGGTGGTGGACGAAAAGGGCCGTGTGGTCGGGATCGTGACAAACCGCGACATGCGCTTTGCCGAGCACGACGACACGCCGGTCAGCGTCATGATGACGACCGACAATCTGGCGATCCTTCAGGAACCCGCCGACCGCGATGAGGCCAAGGGCCTGATGCGTGCGCGGCGGATCGAAAAGCTGCTGGTGACGGACAAGAACGGCAAGCTGACGGGCCTGCTGACGCTGAAGGACACCGAACAGGCGGTTCTGAACCCGACGGCCTGCAAGGACGGGCTGGGGCGGCTGCGGGTCGCGGCAGCCTCGACCGTCGGGGATGCGGGATTTGAACGCAGTCAGGCGCTGGTCGATGCCGGGGTCGACATGATTGTGATCGACACGGCGCATGGCCATTCCGAAGGCGTTGCAATTGCAGTCGAACGCGCCAAGCGGCTGTCCAACGATGTGCAGGTTGTGGCGGGCAACGTCGCCACGGGCGAAGCAACGCGCGCGCTGATCGGGGCTGGCGCGGATGCGATCAAGGTCGGCATCGGCCCGGGATCGATCTGCACCACGCGGATGGTCGCGGGTGTGGGCGTGCCGCAACTGACGGCGATCATGGATTGCGCAGCGGCGGCCGGTGATGTGCCGGTGATCGCGGATGGCGGCATCAAGTTCTCGGGCGATTTCGCCAAGGCGATTGCGGCGGGGGCATCCTGTGCGATGGTCGGATCGATGATCGCGGGCACGGATGAATCCCCGGGCGAGGTGATCCTGTATCAGGGCCGGTCGTTCAAGGCTTATCGCGGCATGGGCAGCCTTGGCGCCATGGCGCGCGGATCTGCCGACCGGTATTTCCAGAAGGACGCGGCCAGTGACAAGCTGGTTCCCGAAGGGATCGAGGGGCAGGTGCCCTACAAGGGATCCGCCACGGCCGTGGTGCATCAGTTGGTCGGCGGCCTGCGGGCGGCCATGGGATACACCGGCAATGCAACCGTCGAAGAGATGCGTCACAACTGCACCTTTGTGAAGATCACCGGCGCGGGCCTGAAGGAAAGCCACGTGCATGACGTTCAGATCACACGGGAATCGCCGAACTATCGTATCGGATAATTGCTTCTGCATAACGGGTTACGAAGGCCGGGGCGAGAAATCGCTTCGGCCTTTTGCTTGGAGCGCAAGGTGAACTGGGCGGAACCTGCCCAGAGCCGGACACTGCATCAGTGCCCGAGCTGATGCAAAACCGATAGGGTTGCGGGGCAAATGATGCAGACTTGCGACTGTGCCAGTCGGCCCTGTAATTGCGGGATTTGGACAAGCCTGTTGCCATGTCCGTGCCGGGGGCCTGATCCTGCTGGTGGTCATGGCCCATGTCGATGTTCGGGGCGGGCACATCATGGTGCCAAGCATTGGTGAGTGATACATGCCTGAGGCGGCCAGCACTGAGCAATTCAAACCCGTCTTTGCGCAGCGCATGCGTGAATTACGCGGCACTTTTCCATTTTATCGGGGTGACGTAAACGACGCTGTCATCGACGCTGACCATCACATCGCCGTCCTGAATATTCACCTGAAGCTTCATCGCGCGGCTTGCCAGTTTTGCCAGTGCGCCTGTGTCGGTCTCGGAAAAATTCACCACCTGAAGATTGTCAAAACGGGTGGTGCTGTTCTTGATCTTGTCCCACCACATCTCGGCGGTTCTGCCGCCATAGGGATAGACAATCACCCTGTCGGCTTTGCCACAGGATTGACGCATCACCTTCTCGCTTGGGAGGCCCAGAGCCACCCAGACATCAAGCTCACCGCTAAGGCTTTTTTGCCAGATGTCCGGTTCGTCATCCGTTGAAAGGCCCTTGGTCATTTCCAGATGCTCATGGGCATTCAGCGCAAAAGCGACAATGCGCACCATCAGCCGTTCATCCGTCTCTGAGGGATGTTTGGCAACGGTCAGTTTATGAGTTTCATAATAGTGACGATCCATGTCGGAAACGGAAAGTTCAACTTTATAAATAGTGGCTTTTTGCGCCATGATTTGTCCTGGAATTACGAAGATAGGGATGCCTAATGCGTCTGGTGACCTTGTGAAAGCAGATAACGGAAAGCCCACAAATAAAAGGGCGCCAGACAGGTTTCGTCAGGTTGTTTGACCTGCCGAGGCAGGGCGGTTGGCCCGCATGACAAAAGCACCCGCATTGCCGTGGCGCGGCCGTTTCAGGGACCCGGCGGTGTGCTGTTTCTGAGGGATCTTTGTGTGGGACTGCCCAGATCGGCCATTGCGCCACTGGCTGGGATCATCGGCGAACGGCGCATGCCATATGCGTGGTCGGCGCAATCATCCCAACCCTTGATATGCGTCAACGCGCGGCGGGGCTGCGCGGCTTAGCGTGGCGCATATCGGAGTTCGATGGGTCCCAGGCGGAGTGCCATGAGTAGCCGGACCTGACTGAGGTCTGGCCCACAAAGTCTGGGGAAAATGCCCGTGAGCATCGGCATATCAACGTTGATCGAAGGATTGCGATTATGAGCGTTACAGAAACGACTCAGTCTTCAGTGGCGGCAGAAAAGACCCCCCGAAAACTGGGTTTGGTGCCATTGGCCGCGTTGGTCGTTGGATCGATGATCGGCGGCGGTATCTTCAGCTTGCCGCAGAACATGGCCAAAGGTGCCTCTCCGGGCGCCGTTATCATTGGCTGGTTGATTACTGGCATTGGCATGCTGGCGCTGGCCTTTGTCTATCAGGGCCTGTCAACGCGCAAACCGCAGCTTGATGCCGGGCCATATGCCTATGCGCGCGCCGGTTTTGGTGATTTCGTCGGTTTCAACAGCGCGTGGGGCTATTGGCTGAGCGCTTGGCTGGGCAACGTGTCCTATGTCGTGCTGATCTTCGGTGCGATGAGTTATTTCTATCCGGCCTTCGGCGAGGAAGGAAACACGGTGCAGGCCATCATCGGTGCGTCGGTTGTCCTTTGGGTCACCCATGCGCTGGTCCTGATGGGCATCCGGCAGGCGGCGATCATCAACGTTGTCACCACCATCGCCAAGCTGGCGCCAATCGCGCTGTTCGTGGTGCTTGTGGCCGTCGCATTCAACATGCCGAAATTCAGCTTTGACTTCTGGGGTATGCAGACGCCGGATCTGGGCGGCATCATGGCGCAGGTCCAAAGCACCATGCTGGTCACGCTTTGGGTTTTTATCGGGATTGAGGGGGCCAGCGTCGTGTCGGGGCGTGCCGCGAACCGCGCAGATATCGGTCGCGCCACGATCATCGGCTTTGTTATTGCCCTTTCGGTCTACCTGCTGGTGTCGCTTTTGTCGTTTGGCCTGATGAGTCAGGCGGAACTGGCGGGCCTTCCGGCTGCGGCCTCGATGGCAAATGTGCTTGAACAAGCGGTCGGTCCCTGGGGTTCGGTCGTCGTGCGCATCGGGCTTGTGGTCTCGGTCGCGGGGGCATTCCTGAGTTGGACGGTGTTTGCTGCGGAAATCCCCTTTCGCGCGGCCAAGGAGGGCATGCTGCCGGCCGTGTTTGCCACCGAGAACAAGCATGGCTCGCCCGCCGGGGCGCTGTGGATCACCAACATATTCGTGCAGATCTTTTTGATCGTCACGCTCTATGCAAACTCAACCTACCTTGCGCTGTTCTACATCGCCTCGACTGCCATTCTGGTGCCCTATGTGCTGTCGGGTGCTTATGCGTTCAAACTGGCGCTGAGTGGTGAGGGCTACAACGCAGGTGAGCGCCGTGGCCGCGACATGTTCTATGGTGGGCTGGCCACGGTTTACGGCGCATGGCTGGTCTATGCGGCGGGCCCGGCCTACCTTTTGATGTGTGCCATTCTATATGCCGCGGGCGTGCCGATCTATTGGTATGCGCGCGCCAAAAACGGCGAAAAGGCTTTCTCGGGCATCGAAGCCTGGCTCGGCGTTGGCATCGTCATCGCAGCGCTCATCGCCGCATATGAAATGTGGACGGGCGCGATCAGTGCGCTGTAATCCCGGACAATTTGGAGCAACAAGATGACGAGCAATACGACTCTGGGTGTCCATTCCGAAACCGGCAAGTTGCGGCAGGTCATTGTCTGCCGCCCCGGTCTGGCGCACCGTCGACTGACGCCGTCGAACTGCCAAGAGCTATTATTTGACGACGTTTTCTGGGTGAAGCAGGCTCAGAAGGACCATGACGTCTTTGCCGGCCTGATGCGCGATGAAGGGGTCGAGGTGCTGGACGTCAACGATCTTCTGGCCGAAACGATGGAGATTGCAGCGGGGCGTGCCTTTGTGCTGGATCATCGGGTGACGCCGGATCATGTCGGCGTGGGCATGCAAAGGGAATTGCGGGTCTGGATGGACTCGCTTTCCGGTGCTCAACTGGGGGAATATCTGCTGGGCGGGTTGGCGACCGATGATTTGCCATTCACGCCCAAGAACCTGTTTGGCAGCTATCTCGGGCATCACGGCCTTATCCTGCCACCGCTGCCCAACGCGCTGTTCACGCGCGATAATTCTGCCTGGATCTATGGCGGCGTGACGGTCAACCCGATGTATTGGGCCGCAAGACGGCCCGAGACATTGCTCAATACCGCGATCTACAAATACCACCCGAAATTCGCAGGCAAAGTGACCATCCACTGGGGCGACCCCACAAGGGAGCATGGTCTGGCGACGCTGGAGGGGGGCGATGTGATGCCGGTAGGCAACCGCACCGTGCTGGTCGGGATGGGTGAACGTTCATCGCCACAGGCGATCGGCCAACTGGCCGAGGCGCTGTTTGCCAAAGGGGTCGTGGACCGCGTGCTGGCGTTCCGCATACCGAAATCACGCGCGGCGATGCATCTTGATACCATCTTTACCCTATGTGGAGGCGATGTGGTGACGACCTTCAAGGAGGTCGCGGATGAGCTGATCTGCTACGATATCCGACCCGGCGAGGGTGACGCCCCGTTGGCCTTTCGCCACGACCCGCGCCCGATCTTTGACATTGTCGCTGAGGTGCTGGGCTACAAGAAACTGCAAATCGTGCCGACTGGTGGCAACACCGAAGAAGAGCGCGCCCGCGAACAATGGAACGATGGAAACAACGTGCTGGCGCTGCGTCCCGGCGTGGTGGTCGGCTATGACCGCAACGATGATACCAACGCAGCCCTCAAGGCCGCCGGGATCGAGGTTCTGGCGATGCCGGGGGCCGAGCTTGGCCGGGGCCGGGGCGGTGGGCATTGCATGAGCTGCCCGACCATCCGCGATGCCGTCTGATTTGAAAGGATCGCTCACATGGCGTTCAATCTGAAAAACCGCAGCCTTCTGACATTGCGCGATTATACTCCGCGCGAAATCGGATTCCTTCTGAAACTGGCGGCGGACCTCAAGACCGCAAAATACGCCGGTACCGAGGTGCCGCGTTTGCAAGGCAAAGACATCGCCCTGATTTTCGAAAAGGATTCGACCCGCACCCGAGTGGGATTTGAGGTGGCTGCCTATGACCAGGGCGCGCGCGTCACCTATCTTGGTCCGAGTGGCAACCACATTGGCCACAAGGAATCTGTCAAGGATACCGCGCGGGTTCTGGGCCGGATCTACGACGCGATCGAATATCGCGGTTTCGGTCAGGAGATTGTGTCAGATCTGGCGAAGTATTCCGGTGTTCCGGTCTATAACGGGCTGACCAACGAATTTCATCCGACCCAGATTCTGGCAGATTTCCTGACCATGCAGGAACATATCGAAAAGCCGCTGCACCAGGTCTCTTACGTATTTATCGGCGATGCGGGCAACAACATGGGCGACAGCCTGCTGATTGGCGGTGCCAAGATGGGCATGGATGTGCGGCTGTGTGCGCCCAGGGAATGCTGGCCCACGCAGGCGATCCAAGACGAGGCGCATGCCTTGGCCAAGGAGACCGGCGCGCGGATCATGATCAGCGATGACATCGACACGGCGGTGAAGGGCGTTGATTTCGTCTACACCGATGTCTGGGTCTCGATGGGCGAGCCGAAAGAGAAATGGGCCGAGCGCATCAAGCTGCTGACACCTTATCAGGTGAACGCGGAGTTGATGGCGAAAACCGGAAATCCGCGGATACGCTTTATGCATTGTCTGCCGGCCTTTCATAATACGGAAACGACGGTGGGTGCCGAAATCGAGGCCGAGTTCGGCATCTCTGCCATGGAAGTGACCGAGGAGGTGTTCGAAAGCCCCGCATCGATCGTATTCGATCAGGCCGAGAACCGGTTGCACACGATCAAGGCGGTGCTGGTCGCCACGCTCGGCGCCTGAGATGCTGGTGGTGGCGGCTCTTGGGGGCAACGCCTTGCTTAGACGCGGCGAGCCCATGACGGCGCAGGCGCAGCGTGCCAATGTGAAACGCGCGGCCGTGGCCCTGGCCGCGGTCGTGCGCGCGGGGCATCAGCTGGTGATCACCCACGGTAACGGGCCTCAGGTCGGGCTGCTGGCACTGCAGGGGGCATCTTACAAACCCGACGAGGCCTATCCGCTGGACGTGCTGGGGGCCGAAACCGAGGGCATGATCGGTTACATGATCGAACAGGAACTGGAAAATGCTCTTGGCCATGATCGGCCGGTGGCGACGCTTTTGACGCAGGTTCTGGTGGATCGCAGCGATCCGGCCTTTGGCAAACCGACGAAATTTGTCGGACCGGTTTATGAGCGCGAAGAGGCCGAAGCGCGCGCCAAGGCCGCGGGCTGGGCGATTGCCGCGGATGGGAGCAAATGGCGCCGTGTCGTCGCCTCGCCCAGGCCACTCAATATTCCCCACATACCTGTGCTGAAGCTGCTTTTGGATCAGGGGGTCATTATCATTTGCGCGGGCGGCGGGGGCATTCCCGTCATCCAGCGCGATGATGGCAGCCTTGTCGGGGTCGAGGCGGTGATCGACAAGGATGCCGCCAGCGCCTTGCTGGCGCGGCAACTGGGCGCGGATGCGCTTTTGCTGCTGACCGATGTCGACGGCGTTTATCGCGATTTCGGCACCGATTCGGCCAGGCGCATCGCCCATCTGACCCCGCCCGAGGCCGATGCGCTTGGTGCCCCTGCCGGTTCGATGGGCCCGAAACTTAGCGCAGGGTGTGACTTTGCACTTGCCGGTGGCTTCACTGGAATCGGGCAGCTTGAAGATGCCTTGGGCATTCTCGATGGCCAAGCCGGCACGCGGATCGAGAGCGCGAAGTAAAGGAAAACGGCTTTCTCCTCCGCCAAATTATGTCGCCCCCCGATTTTCATGATGGGACCGCCCCCCGACGGCATCGATGTGCCAAGCTGGGTCTGCAATGATCCACAAAGGAGGACGGCCCTGTCACCAGAGCCGACGGTCGACGCGCAGGACAGCGGGGCGAGGCTGTGGGCAAAGGGCGCGCGACCCAAGGACCGCAAAAGTGGTTTCATCTGTTAGCCGAGGGTTCTGGGCGATGTGCCCGGCGATGCCCGCGTGATGCAGGAAGAACCCTTTGGTCCCATTGCGCCGATCACCGGATTTTTGTCATATGACGAGGTGATGACCCGCGCCGCTGCGCTGCCGTTCGGGCGTGCCGGGTATGTGTTTTCCAACAGCCTGAGCGTGGCGGCGCGCGCGACCGAGGATCTGGAGGTTGGCGTGGTGGGGGCAACGAAATGCTGCTTGCCACAGCAAAGGCGCCGTTCGGCGGCATCAAGCAAGGCGGTGTGGGCGGGGAAGCTGGTTCAATTGGCCTGCACGACGACCCTGAACCGGAGTATATCAAGATGAAACTGGCCGCGGTGGAGTGAGCAACATGGATGAGCAGGACGCACAGGGCTTTGCACGGGGCCTGACGAATTATGGCGACAAGGATTTCTCGGTCTATCTGCGCAACTCTTTTGCGGCGTCGATGGGGTATTCGCGTGAGGTGCTGAAAAAGCCCATCGTCGGCATCGCCAATTCGTTTTCCGGCTTCAACAACTGCCACCGGCATTTCCCCGAACTGCTGGAGGCGGTGAAGCGGGGCGTGTTGTTGGGTGGCGGGCTGCCGATTGAATTCCCCACCATATCGCTGGGCGAGGTGTTCCTGTCGCCGACATCACTAAAATTCCGCAACCTGATGGCCATGGACACCGAAGAGATGATCCGTGCCCAGCCGATGGATGCGGTGGTGCTGATGGGGGGCTGCGACAAGACGGTGCCGGCACAGTTGATGGGGGCCGCATCGGCCGATCTGCCTGCCGTGCAGCTGGTGGCCGGACCGATGATGACATCGCGCTATGGCGAGGAACGTCTGGGGGCCTGCACCGATTGCCGCCGTTTCTGGGGCAAGTATCGCGCGGGCGAGGTGTCAGCCGAACAGATCGATGATATCGAGGGGCGGCTGGCCACCACATCCGGCACCTGTGCCGTGATGGGGACCGCATCGACCATGGCCTGCATCGCCGAAACGCTTGGCATGAGCCTGCCGGGGACGGCGGCGATTCCGGCGGTTCATGCAGACAGGTTGCGCGCCGCCGAAGCATCGGGGCGGGCGGCTGCGCAGATGATCGGATCGCCGATCAGACCCAGCCAGATCATCACCGAAAAGTCTGTGGAAAATGCCCTGCGCGTTCTGCTGGCGCTGGGTGGGTCGACCAATGCCATCATCCACCTCACGGCTATCGCGGGGCGTCTGGGCATCAAAATATCGCTAGACCGGTTGAATGCGCTTAGCGACGACACGCCGGTTCTGGTCAACCTGAAACCGGTCGGTGCGCATTACATGGAGGATTTCTTTTTCGCCGGGGGCGTCGGTGCGGTGCTGCGTGAATTGCGCCCCTTGCTGCATCTCGACACGATCTCGGTCACCGGTGAAACGCTGGGGGACCGGCTGGAGCAGGACCCGGGGTATATTGATCGGCGGGTGATTGCGACCGCCGAGGCACCGCTGGAACCGCAGGGCGGGCTGGTGGCGCTGTTTGGCAATCTCGCGCCGCGCGGGGCGATTCTGAAACGGTCCGCCGCTGACAAGACCCTGTTCGAGAAGGAGGGCCGGGCCGTGGTATTTTCCTCGCTCGAAGATCTTGCCGCCCGGGTAGACGACCCTGACCTCGACATTACCGCTGACGACATTATGGTGCTGCAGAACGCCGGACCGAAAAGCGCGTCTGGCATGCCCGAGGCCGGTTATCTGCCGATCCCGAAAAAACTGTCGGCGCAGGGGGTGAAGGACATGATCCGCATTTCCGATGCGCGCATGTCCGGCACCGCCTTTGGGACCATCATCCTGCACGTTGCGCCCGAAGCTTCGACCGGCGGGCCGCTGGCGCTGGTGCGCAATGGCGACCGGATCCGGCTGTCGGTCAGCGGTAAGCGGATCGAACTGCTGGTGGATGAGGACGAGTTGGCGCGGCGCCGGTCTGAATGGAGCAGCCCCCTTGTCCCGCCCGAACAGCGGCGCGGCTATGACCGGCTCTATGCATCCGAGGTGCTGCAGGCGGATGAGGGATGTGATTTCGCATTCCTGCAACCGATCGCGGAATCCTGAGCGGTTACAGATACGCGCGAATTGCCAGGTCACAGAGCGTGGTTGATCTGATCACGGTCATTTGCGGCAGAGTGCTGCGCATCCGCCGGTCCACGGTTGCGCCTGTGAAATGCCGTTGGTTTGCCTTGGCAGGGCACCAAAGCAGTTCTGGATTTAAGGTAGGGTTTGCACAAAGGCGCCGCTGGCTGAATGATGAAAATGGTCCCTCGAATCGCAGCCATACAATGGAGTAACGCGTCATGTCCGCACCGGATTACGAAAGCCCCCTGCAGATCGAAAACCGGATCAGACGTGGGTTTCGCATCACCGGTGTGATCTTTGCCGCACTGGGGCTGGCGGCCATTGTCGCACCCGGCGTCGCCACGATGGTTGTGGAACAGCTTGTCGCCTGGCTGCTGATCGTCTGGGGACTGGCGGGCCTGATGTTTGCCAGCAGCTTTCGTGCCTTTTCCGAATGGCGGTTGATCGCGGCCGGGTTCGTCGCTGTGCTGGTTGCGGGAATTGCCTTTGTCCTGCTGCCCGGAGCCGGGGCGGCGGTTCTGACGGGGGCGCTGATCACTGTCTTTCTGCTCGAAGGCATCGTGACCATCCTGTTGGGCCTGCGTCTGCGCGGGCAAGTTAGCAACTGGCGCTGGATCATCTTCAGCGGCGTCTGTTCCTTTGTTCTGGGCATGGCCCTTTTGATCGCCTGGACCGACGCGGCACGTTGGGTCATCGGCTTCATGGTTGGCCTGAACTTCCTGTCCACGGGGCTGTCGCTGCTTCTTCTGGCGCGGTTCCCGGTCGCACGATGAACACCCCTGCGGTAAAGCCGAAAATCACCTGTCATATTTGCGGTGGATCCTTTGCGCCGGTGGACACACGTCCCTTTGGCGCGGTGCGGCCCGGCGTTTCGGATCTGATCGCCCAGGCATATCCCGGCTGGGAGCTGGGCAAGTCAATCTGCCGCAATGATCTGTCGACCTTTCGCAGCGCCTATGTCGAATCCCTGCTGGAACGTGAACGTGGGGAGCTGGGCGCGCTGGAGCGTGAGGTGGTCAACAGCCTGAAGACCGGGCAGCTCATCACCCAGAACCTTGCCGAAGAGGATGACACAGAAGCGAGTTTCGGTGAACGTATGGCTGACCGTGTGGCCAGCTTTGGCGGCAGCTGGACATTCATCATCCTTTTCGCGGTCGTCCTGATCGGCTGGATGACGCTGAATGCGGCCAGCCTGTTGGCGCAACCGTTCGATCCCTATCCTTTCATCCTGCTGAACCTTGTCCTGTCGAGCATAGCAGCAATACAGGCGCCGATCATCATGATGAGCCAGAGACGGCAGGAGACAAAGGACCGGCGGCGGTCGGAGAATGACTATCGCGTCAACCTCAAGGCGGAACTGGAAATTCGTCAGTTGCACGAAAAGATGGACCACGAACTGGCCGAACAATGGGATCGTCTGGCGGAAATGCAGCGGATCCAGATTGAACTGCTTGAGGAACGCGCCGACGACCGCCGATGACCGGGCCGAGATTTTGCGTGTTGTCTTCGGTGTCTGAGATGGTCCCGACGAAAAACGGGCAGGGGGGCGGTTTTGCCAGGCTTTGCCCGCAGAACACTTTTCTGAAAGGGGGCATTGTGTGCTCGCCTTCAGGCCGTATCGCCATGCGCTGCCGGTAACTTCCGTAGGTGGTGTGGGACTCGAACCCGCAACCAAAGCGTTATGAGCGCTCTGCTCTAACCAATTGAGCTAACCACCCACGGAGTGTGGATCTGTTAAACCGAGCCGAGGCCGAGGCCAAGTGAAAATTCGGATACGCTGCACCTTTGGCTGTCGCCCGGTCGGTAGGCAAGGGACGGGGTAGGGTGCAAACAGGGGGGGCAGTCTGCACCTTCGCTGTTTCCTTTGGTCGCGTCGCGGGGTAAAGCAGCGCAAAATCTGTCGAAAGGTGCGTCATGAGCGACGAAGAGAACGGCAAGAACGGCATCACCTATGCCGATGCGGGTGTGGACATCGACGCGGGCAATGCGCTGGTCGAACGGATCAAGCCCGCAGCTAAGCGCACAGTGCGCCCGGGTGTGATGTCGGGTCTTGGCGGCTTTGGCGCGTTGTTCGACCTGAAAGGGGCCGGCTATTCCGACCCGGTTCTGGTTGCCGCAACCGACGGCGTTGGCACCAAGCTGCGCATCGCGATCGACACCGGCCATGTGGATGGCGTCGGCATCGACCTTGTTGCGATGTGCGTCAACGATCTGGTGTGTCAGGGCGCTGAGCCACTGTTTTTCCTGGACTATTTTGCTACAGGAAAGCTCGACACGGAGACTGCCGCGCGCGTGATCGAGGGCATTGCCGAAGGCTGCGTACGCTCGGGCTGTGCCCTGATCGGTGGCGAGACGGCCGAGATGCCGGGGATGTATCCTGCCGGTGACTTTGACCTTGCCGGTTTTGCGGTCGGCGCGATGGAACGCGGGAGCGACCTGCCCGCCGGGGTTGGCGAGGGTGACGTTCTGCTGGGGCTTGCCTCGGATGGGGTGCATTCCAACGGCTATTCGCTGGTGCGCAAACTGGTCGAGGTTTCAGGGCTGGGCTGGGATGCGGATTGCCCATGGTCCGATCAGAGCCTTGGCGCGGAACTGCTGACCCCGACGCGGCTATATGTCCGTCAGGCGCTGGCTGCGGTCAAGGCGGGCGGCGTTCATGCGCTGGCCCATATCACTGGTGGCGGTCTGACCGAAAACCTGCCCCGTGTCCTGCCCGAAGGTCTGGGTGCCACGATCTATCTGGACGCCTGGACGCTGCCACCGGTCTTTGCCTGGATGGCGGAAACGGGTGGCATGGCACAGAGCGAACTGCTCAAGACCTTCAATTGTGGCGTTGGCATGATCGCGGTGGTTGCTGCGGACCGTGCCGAGGCGTTGACCGCGCTACTGGCCGAAGAAGGTGAAACCGTCATACCGCTGGGCTATGTCACCGCGACGCCGGGCGTGCAGTATTCGGGCGATCTTGGGTGAGCAAACGGGTTGCGATTCTGCTTTCGGGCGGCGGCTCCAACATGGTGGCCCTTGCCCAGAGCATGACCGGTGATCATCCGGCGCGCCCGGTGCTGGTGATGGCCAACAGCGCGGATGCGGGTGGTCTGGACAAGGCGCGCGCGATGGGGATCGAGGCGGATTTCATCGATCACCGCCCGTTCAAGGGCGACCGCGCCGCGTTCGAAGATGCCCTGCATGAACGGCTGCTTCTGGCCAAGCCGGATATCATCTGTCTTGCCGGGTTCATGCGGGTGCTGACCGAAGGATTTGTGCGGCGCTGGCAGGGTCGGATGCTGAACATCCACCCGTCACTGCTGCCGAAATATCGCGGGCTGCATACCCACGCGCGCGTGCTTGAAGCGGGCGATGCGCAGCACGGCTGTACTGTGCACGAAGTGACGCCGGAGCTGGACGAAGGTCCGATTCTGGGTCAGGCGATCGTGCCGGTGAAAGCGGATGACACGCCCGAAACCTTGGCCGCGCGTGTCCTTGTCATGGAGCATTTGCTCTATCCGGCTGTCCTGCGCCGGTTTGCGGCCGGTGACCGGACGCTGGTCCGTCTGCCTTAGCGCAGGCTGACGGACGCGGCTGCGTTGCCGTGCCACCCGTCTGCCGCGATTTCCGAGGCAGGGGCGATCAGGGCGGGAACACCCATCAACAGAACAAGAGCGACTGCGGTCAGGACGGCAGTCACGGTCGAGCGATCCACAGAGGTGTGGGTCGGGCGGGCGATGTGAAGATCAAGAGTGGTCATGGGGGTATCTCCGAAACCATGAATTTATGATCCGGATATAGCAAGCGGAAAGATATTAGGAAAATGAATACTTGGTGTATAGTAAATCACAAATTGTGATGTGACGGTGCGGTCTGCGAAATGCACAGGACGGACCATTTCCGAGTGTTACGCCCTGCGGAAGCAGCACCGATACTCGTGATTATTTCAGACATGTACCAACGACCGCTTTCTGCGCATGGGCGAAAATAAACCATGAACCTTCAACGATGTGCGTCGCTTTCCCAGCACAGTGCTTTGATCTATGGGCAACAAGGGTATAGGACGGGTTTGTAAACGAAAAAGACAACCGGCCGGAGCCCGAATGAAGACGATAACGACGACGACGGATCTGGCAGCTTTCTGTGAGAGCGCCAAAGGTCAGCCATATGTGACCGTGGATACGGAATTTCTGCGCGAACGGACCTATTATTCCAAGCTTTGCCTTGTGCAGCTGGCTCTGCCCGGAACCGATGACAGCAATGCCGTGCTGGTCGACCCGCTGGCAGATGGCCTGTCGCTTGAACCCTTGCTCGACCTGTTTCGGGATACGTCGATCATCAAGGTATTTCACGCAGCGCGGCAGGATCTTGAAATATTTTACGTTGATCATGGCGTCATCCCTGATCCGATGTTCGACACTCAGGTTGCGGCGATGGTCTGCGGCTTTGGCGAACAGGCGGGATACGAGACTCTGGTCAAGCGGATTGCAAAGCAGGGCGTGGACAAATCCTCGCGCTTTACCGACTGGACGCGTCGTCCGCTGTCGGATGCGCAAAAAACCTATGCTTTGGCTGATGTCACCCATCTGCGGCAAATCTATGAATACCTTGCTGCCCAGCTGGAAAAATCTGGACGTCATCGCTGGGTTGAGGAAGAAATCAAGCTGCTGACCAACCCGGAAACCTATATCACACGTCCCCCCGAAGCCTGGAAACGCATCAAGACGCGTTCGACCGCGCCGCGGTTTCTGGCGATCGTGCGCGAACTGGCCACTTTTCGCGAAATCTATGCGCAGGAACGTAATATTCCGCGTAGTCGGGTCTATAAGGACGACGCGCTGGTCGAACTGGCGTCGACCAAGCCACAGAGCTTCGAGGATCTGGGACGGTCCCGCCTGCTGCTGCGCGAAGCCCGCAAGGGTGAGATTGCCGACGGCATTCTGGCTGCGGTCAAGCGTGGCGTCGACTGTCCGAAAGAGAATCTGCCCGAAGTGGACCTGAGTCATGAGAAGATGCAGGTGAACCCGGCGCTGGCGGATCTGCTGCGGGTGCTGCTCAAGGCCAAGACCGAAAGTTCGGGGGTGGCGTCAAAGCTGATCGCGCCGGCGGCGGATCTGGATGCCATTGCGGCGGGCCTGCGGGACGTGCCTGCGCTGACGGGTTGGCGGCGCGAAGTCTTTGGCGAGGATGCGCTGAGGCTGTGCGAGGGGCGCATCGCGCTGGCGGCCAAGGGCAAGAATGTGGAAGTGATCGAGATCTGATCATAGCGGCGCAGACAAAGCAGCCGTATTTTCAGGAGAGCGAACAAGAACCTACGGCGCTTTGCTGCCGTAGGTTCTTGTGTTTAGCGGCGTGTGACCATTTCGTTCGTGCGGCCGACGACGCGAATCGTGCGGATACCGGCAAGTTCCTGATCCGTCAGCCAAGTCGCGACTGTGACCGTGCGTGACCAATCGCTGGTATTGCGTGGGCCGTTTGTCTGCAGCGCGCTGAGCATGAATGCGAGCGTTCCGGGCTGATCATCGGGCAGGGGCAAAAGACGCACATCAAACGGGCCAAGGCGATCCGCGACGCCGTTTGCCGTGATGATTGCCCCGCCAGGCCGCCGCTCTATCAAAAGCTCGGACACTTCTGCGATGGGTTGGCCGAGATATGGGCCGACGGGTTTCTTGGTGCTCAGCAGGCTGTTGCCCCGCTTGGCCGGGATCAGCGGGTTTGTTGTACTGTCCGCGTCCTGAATCGCAGCGGGTTGGGAACGCGCGCCGCCGAACCAGTTGAACGGATTGACCCGGGAGTCGCGCACGGTGGCGCAACCTGTCAGCAGAACTGCTGAAACCGTCAGGATCATGAGGGATTTGATCATGCAACTACTGCCTTTTTCCTGCTGGTCGAGGGATAGCGCAGTGCGCGCCGGTTGAAAAGCCTCCGCGCGGGGCTGGACCTTTTTCGGGGCGGTGCTTAGGTCACTGATTAGCATACAGGAGAGGTTTCATGGCCCAGGCAGCATTCGAGGACGTGGTCGAGGATTTCGAGTTTCTTGAAGACTGGGAAGACCGCTATCGGCACGTGATCGAGCTGGGCAAGGCCATGCCGCCTTTGCCGGATGCTCTCAAGGTGCCCGCGACCAAGGTGGATGGCTGCGCGAGCCAGGTCTGGCTGCATCCGACGGTGAGCGGTGGTGAATATCATTTTCAGGGGGACAGTGATGCGATGATCGTGCGCGGTCTGATCGCCGTGCTGCACCGGCTGTATGACGGGCTGCCATTGGACCAGGTCGGCCAGGTCGATGCCGCTGCTGAGTTGGGGCGGCTTGGGCTGAACGATCACCTGTCAGCGCAGCGGTCCAATGGGCTTCGGGCGATGGTTGAACGCATCCGCATGCAGGCGGCCGAGGCCGTCTGAGCTTCGCGCGTCGCGCTTGTTGAAGGCACGTAAGTAGAGGGGGCGCCCGTCACACTCCCTGCCGTATTTTTAAAGCCGTATGTGGAAAGAGAAGAAGCGTGGGCCGGGCTTTCGTCGGTCCGGCGTCGCGCAGGAACGCTATGCGTTTGGCGTGGACTCAGCCGTTGCCGCCGCCTGTGAAGCGCGCCGCATCGGCTGCTGCGCGGCGGATGGCGTTGGATTTGTGCACGGTTTCCTGATACTCGGCCTCTGGGTCGCTGTCATAGACAACGCCGCCACCTGCCTGAATATAAAGCTTCTGATCCTTCAGGATCGCCGTGCGCAGGGCGATGCACATGTCCATGTCGCCGCCCGCGCTGAAGTATCCCACGCCGCCGCCATAGACGCCGCGCTTTTCGGGCTCCAGCTCATCGATGATCTGCATCGCGCGAACCTTGGGCGCGCCGGAAACGGTGCCGGCTGGCATCCCCGCAAAGAAGGCGGACAGGGCGTCCTGATCCTCGGCCAGTTCGCCGGTCACGTTGGACACGATGTGCATCACGTGGCTGTAGCGTTCGATGATGAACTGCTCGGTCGGTTTTACGGTCCCGATCTTGCTGACCTTGCCGGTGTCGTTGCGACCCAGATCCAGCAGCATGAGGTGTTCGGCCAGCTCTTTCTTGTCGGCCAGCAGTTCCAACTCGTTGGCTTTGTCCTCGGCTGGCGTCGCGCCACGGGGGCGGGTGCCGGCAATGGGGCGGATCGTGACTTCGTTGCCGAAGACGCGGACAAGGATTTCGGGTGAGGCGCCGATGACCTGAAAGCCGCCAAAGTTGAAGTAGAACATGAAGGGCGACGGGTTTGTGCGCCGCAACGACCGGTACAATGTGAAGGGCGGCAGTGGAAAGTCCTGCGTCCAGCGTTGGGATGGGACCACCTGAAAGATGTCACCCCGGCGGATATACCCCTTTGCCGTCTCAACGGCGGCCTTATAGGCGGCGTGGGTAAAGTTCGATACCGGGGCGCCGACTTCCTGTGCTTCGCCCAGATCGCGGCTGGCCTGCGGCATGGCGCGTTCCAGATCGCGCATGGCATCCATCACACGTTCAGCCGCCTGTGCATAGGCGGCGCGGGCCGAAAGACCATCGTTCACCCATGCGGGGGAAACCACAGTGACTTCGCCTTTGACGCCGTCGAGAACCGCCACGACAGACGGGCGCATCATCACCGCATCCGGCAGGCCCAGCGGGTCCGGGTTCACATCCGGCAGGTGTTCGATCAGCCGGATCATGTCATAGCCGAGATAGCCAAAGAGGCCAGCCGCAGCCTGCGGCAGATCCTCGGGCAGTTCGATGCGCGATTCGGCAATCAGTGCGCGTAGTGACGTCAGCGGATCGCTATCCTCAACCTTATAGGCATCCGCGTCATAGCGCGCCTCACGGTTGAGCCGGGCCGTGGTGCCGTGGCACTGCCAGATCAAATCCGGCTTCATCCCGATGATCGAATAACGCCCGCGCACCTCGCCCCCGGTCACGGATTCGAGCATGAAGGCGTCCTTGGCCGCGCCCGTCAGCTTCAGCATCAGGGACACGGGCGTGTCCAGATCGGCGGCGAGGCGGGCATAGACGACCTGGTTCTGACCGGCCTCATAGGCCTTGGCAAAACTGTCGTAATCGGGTGTGAGAGCCATAGGTCCTACGGTATCTGCGTGTGTACGGCGTTCAACGCCTGCTGATTGATCTGCACCCCTGCGCGGGTCTGGATGTCGGCAGACAGCGCGCGGAAAAGATCCTGCGCCACATCGTTCGCCGCCTGTTCGCGCAGCTGATCGGCAAGGGCCTTGCTTTCTTCGGCTTCGGGGTCAACGGCGATCACTTCGTCCAGTCGCACCAAAGTCACCTGACCATTGCCGGGCAGAACACGGATCTGTGCGGGCTCCATTTCGAACACAGCCGAAAGCAGGCCCGGGGGCAGATCCGTCACCCGCGCGTCGCGGGTCAGGCCGGCCTCTGTGGTGGTGTTCAGGCCGAGGTCGGTGAACGTCTGACCATCACCGACCTGATCCACGAGCATTTCGGCGGCTTCGGTCAGCGATTCCGTAGCCTTTTCACGATCCCAGCCGGTACGGACACGATCGATGACATCCTCCAGAGGCAGCGGCGCTTCGGGAAGCACCTCGTCCAGACGCAGGGCAAAAACACCGCCGTCGCCCAAGGGTTCGATGACGGGGAAATCGCCGTCCTGAACCGCCTGCGCGGCTTCGCGGAAAGCGTCGTATCCGGCTATGCCATCACCGGCTTCACCGGCCCACTCGATCTGGCCCAGCTGCATTTCGGTGTCCGAGGCCAGTTGTTCCAGCGTGGCACCCCCGGCAAGTTCGTCGTCGTAGCCCTGAGCCTGAGTTTCGACAACGCGGCGGGCACGGTCGAGCGCGAGTTCGTCATTCAGCTGGTCGCGGGCCTCGTCGAAAGGAATAACCTGCGCCGGAAGTACGCCGTTCACGCGGAACAGTGCCGGTCCAAGCGAGGATGGCAGCGGGCCAACCAAGGTTCCGGGGGCTGCGATAAAGATGTCTTCGCCAGCGGCCCCAAGGGCACCGAGTGTGACATCGCCAAGGTCGATGTCGGCCAGATCCAGACCACGTTCCGCAACCAGCGTTTCAAAGTCTGTCTCACCGGCATCAATACTGGCCTTTGCCTCTTGCGCGGCTGCGTCGTCAGAAAAGACAAGACGTTCGACAAGGCGACGTTCGGGCGTGTTGTAGTGCGTGCTGCGCTCTTCATAGGCGGCGCGCAGGGCGTCTTCGTCCACATCGACGGTATCAAGGATCATCGCGGGGGTGATCCAGGCGTAGGTGATCACCTTGGTTTCGGGCCGCATATACTGGTCTGCATTGGCGTCGTAATAGGCTTTCAGCTCTTCGTCCGTGGGAACAGGCAGGCCGGTCTCAAGGCTGCTTTGATCAAGCGTCGCATAGGTGAAGGCGCGTTTTTGACCGACATAGGCCAGCAGCGTGTCGACATAGGTGTCAGGCAGCGTAGTCCCGGCCAGAACGGCGCCCTGCAGGATGGTGCGGGCGGTTTCGTCGCGCATCTCTTCTTCGAATGCGGTTTCGGTCAGACCGGCATTGCGCAGCGCGAACCGGTAGGCCTCGCGGTCGAACTGGCCGTTTACACCCTGAAAGGCCGAAATCTGGCCGAGTGACTGAGCGAGCTGTTCGTCCCCGACCGACAGGCCAAGCTGGCCCGCTTCGTAGTCAAATGCCTTGGACGTGACCAGTTGAGCCAGCACCTGCTGGGACAATCCCAGCTGCTCGGCCTGAGCAAAGGGCATCGGCGATCCGGTCTGTGCCTCTATGGCGCGCAGCTCGTTTTGCAGGGCGCGGCCATATGCGTCGATCGATATCTTCTTGTCGCCGACGGAGCCGATGCTGCGGGCGGTGCCCGACAGGTTCGTGGCACCAAAGCCGGCAAGGCCGACCATCAGCAGCAGTAGGATGATCCAGACAAAGGTCTTTGACAGATTACGGGCCTTGAATGCCATGAATACGGCGCTCCTTGGGTTTCTTGTGGCCCCGTGTCTATGCGGTGCCGTGCGGGGGGGCAAGGGGCCAGTCAAGCGCTGCGAGCCGGTCAAAAAGTTGTTTGATGCCCGCGCGGTCCACATTGGCAAAGGCGATCCGGAACTGGCGCCCGCCCTCTGGGTCATCCTCGGGCATGAACATCGTGCCGGGCAGGACCAGCACACCGGCTTCGGCCACAAGTTTTGGGGCAAGGCGGTCCGAGGTTTCGGAAAAGGGGTGCTGCAGGTAGGCGAAATATGCGCCGACACCCATCAGTTTCCAGCCTTTGGATTCGAGCAGCGGCATGTTGTCGGTGATCGCTGCGCGACGGTCCAGAATCTCGTCCCGTTCACCGGCAAGCCACTGACCAAGGTTCTGCAGGCCCCAGAGCGCGGCGCGCTGACCCAGTTGGGGGGCGCAGATCGATACGGTGTCGAGGAATTTTTCGATTTCGAACAGGATCCCGGGATGGGCGATGACTGCACCGACACGGTGGCCGGTCAGGCGGTAGGCCTTGGAAAAAGAATAGAGCTGGATCAGCGTGTCGTCCCAGTTGTCATTGCTGAGCAGGGTGTGGGGCGGGGTCGGGCGGCTGTCGAAATCACGGTAGGTTTCATCGACTAGTAGCTTGATCCCGGTTTCACGGGCGAGATCAAAAAACGCCTGCAGGGTTTCGGCGGGGTATTCGACGCCGCCGGGATTGTTGGGCGAGACGAGGGATATGGCGCGGGTGCGGTCGGTGATCAGTTTGCGCGCGCTTTCAGCGTCGGGGATCAGGTCTGCGCCGGTGGCCAGCGGAACCGAGGTGACGCCTGACATGTCGAGCCACATCTTGTGATTGAAGTACCACGGCGTCGGCAGGATAACCTCGTCGCCTTCGTTGCAAAGCGCGGTGATCGTTGCGGCAAAGGCCTGATTACAGCCCGCGGTGATCGCGATCTGATCGGCCCGCGCGGGACCGTCGTAATGGTCGGCCCATTGTCTGGCGAGTTCTTCGCGCAGGGCGGGCAGGCCAAGGACAGGTCCGTAGAGATGGGTTTCCGGATCTTCGAGCATTTCGGCCATGGCGGCACGCATCTGGGGAGGGGGCGGATCAACCGGGGCGGCCTGGCTCACGTTGATCAGCGGGCGATCTGCGGAAAAGGTCACGCCGTCCAGCCAGCGACGCGCCTCCATCACCGGAGGGGGGAAGGTCGTTGCGGTGCGGCTGGTCATTTTGCGGTGTCCTGTGTGTTGATGTCGGAACTGAGGGGCAAGCCCCCGAATTCCCCGGAGTATTTATGGACAGAAGAAGGGCAGTGTCACGCAGGTTTGGCGATTTTCCCGCTCAGTTTCCGGAGTATGGTGAAAACAACCGCTCGACCGAGATGAAAAATATCACGATCAGGTCGACGGTTGTGATGAGCAGCAGTGCCGGGTCGTGGGTCTGGAGGTATTCGCCAAGCTGGTAGATCACAAATCCGGAGAGGACCATCATCGCAACCGGGTAGGCAAAGCGCCGTCGCAGGAACACAGCGAGAAGAACGCAGCAACTGAGCGCGCCGTGCCCCATGAGATATGTCGCGTAAAAGGTGCTGGTCTGGTCCGGGAGCGCCGCCGCCCAGTGGTGCAGGGCGGGCAGCAGCGGATGCAGCGGGCTATGGAGAAGGCGGGCTGTGCTCAGCCCCTCCACCAGATGGGAGAGGCTGCCTGCCGGTGCCAGCCAGAGGCCGAGACCAGCGCAGAACTGTAGCAGGGCAACGCTGGCCTTGGACAGCAGACCAAGGCGATAGATGCCGTCCAGCGCGCGGGGGACGCGGGGCAGCGGCCGGGTCTGAAGGTCCGTCGTCATCACTACTTGCCGCGGTAGGGTTCCACGTATTGCAACGCCATGTCCCAGGGAAAGAAGATCCATGTGTCCTGGCTGACCTCGGTCACGAAGGTATCGACCATCGGGCGGCCCATGGGTTTGGCATAAACAGTGGCAACATGCGCTTTTGGCATGTGTTTGCGCACCACTTCGAGCGTGCGGCCGGTGTCGACGAGGTCATCCACGATCAGAACGCCGGCGCCGTCTCCGATGATCTCCATGTCGGGGGATTTGATCACCTTCGGTTCGGTCTGGGTCTGGTGATTGTAGGATTTCACCGAGATCGTGTCGACGATGCGGATATCAAGTTCACGCGCGACGATCATCGCCGGGGTCATGCCGCCGCGGGTGATGGCGACAACGGCGCGCCAGCCGGTATCGGCGGGGCCGTGATCCTGGAGCCGCCAGGCAAGGGCGCGTGCGTCGCGGTGAAGTTGGTCCCAGCTTACATGGAAACCCTTTTCATGTGGGAGGCGGTCGGTCATGGCTGGGGTTCCTTGGACAAGATCAGGTGAGGGCAATGTTCAGGCCGAAGCCCGCGATGAGCAGGCCAAAGCTGCGGTCGATCCAGGCTTTGGCACGAATATAGGTGGCGCGGGCCTTTGGCAGAGAAAAGAGCCGGGCAACCACGATATACCACAAAGTTTCGTTCACGAAGATTGCCGCCAACAAAGCGGCGCGGGCAGCAAGGGGCGTATCCGCCGGAACGAGGCCCACGAAAACCGCGCCAAAGAAGACAGCCGTTTTGGGGTTGGTCGCAAAGGTCAGAAACCCGAGGCGCACGGCGCTGAAGGTGCTGCGCGGCGCAAGATCCCTGCGGTCCTGCAGAGGGTCGCCTGCGTGGCGCCACATCTGAAACGCGATCCAGACAAGGAACGCGCCGCCGACGATCTTGAGCGCGGCGAAAAGTGCCGGAAACAGCTGGAACAGCAGCGCGAGTCCCGCCATGGCAGCCGTCGCCCAGAGGGCCGCCCCGAGGCCAAAGCCGAATGCCAGCGCCGTGGCGGTTCCGAAACCCTCAGATGCTGCGGTGCGGGCGGCGACAACAAAGGAGGGTCCGGGGCTCATCGCGGCGGCGAGGTGAATGAGAACCACAGTGAGGAATGCCGCGAGCGTCATGTCAGCGCGAGACCAGCAGGCGCAGGCCCAGAAGGCCCAAAACGCTGGCGGCGATACGATCCAGAACCGGCTTTAGCCGCAGGTATCCGGCGCGAGCGCGTGGGGTGCCAAGTGCGAGGGCAAAGCAGGTATAGGCGGCAAGCTCGACAGCGAAGTGGTTGGCCACGATCAGCACCTTGGATGTGATCGTCAGATCGGGCGGAAAGATCACCAGCAGGACCGCAGATGCGAAGAGCACGGATTTGGGATTGCCGAGATTGACCAAAAGACCGGTGCGGAACGCCCGTCCACGGGGCAGGGGCTTTTCGCTTTCAGCCAGAGGCTGACTGGCGTCGCGCCACAGGGTGTAGGCAATCCAGAGCAGATAGAGTGCGCCAATTGTCTTGATCGCCACATAGGCAAAGGGAAAAAGCGCGAATACCGCATCGAGCCCCAAAAGCGCGGCCCCGGTCCATGCGGCGGCCATGAGGCCAAGCCCGGCACCGGTGGCGATGCCCGCACGCGGCCCGGCCACCAGAGTGGTGCGAAGGGCGAGAAGCAGCGCCGGACCGGGACTGGCCAGCGCCGCGAGCAACGTCAGGTTAAAGGCAACAAGATGCACCGCGTCGATCATCGTGGCTTAGCCTTTGGTGATATCGGGGGCGTCCACGGCCTTCATCCCAACGACGTGGTATCCGGCATCTACATGCAGAACCTCGCCCGTGGTGCCGGAACCGAGATCGGAGAGAAGATATAGCGCGGAGCCGCCGACATCCTCGATCGTCACGTTGCGGCGCAGGGGTGAATTGTATTCGTTCCACTTCATGATGTAGCGGAAATCGCCGATGCCGGACGCCGCGAGCGTCTTGATCGGTCCGGCAGAGATCGCGTTGACGCGAATGCCGTCCTTACCCAGATCCTCGGCCAGATAACGCACCGACGCCTCAAGCGCGGCCTTGGCCACACCCATGACATTATAGTGTGGCATAACCCGTTCGGCGCCGTAATAGGTGAGCGTCAGGCAGGAACCGCCCTTGTTCATCATCTTTTCGGCGCGCTGAACAACAGCGGTAAAGCTGTAGACCGAGATATCCATCGACAGGGTAAAGTTGGCGCGCGAGGTGTCCACGTAACGACCGCGCAGTTCGTTCTTGTCCGAGAAGCCGATGGCGTGGACGACAAAATCCAGTGTGCCCCACTTTTCCTTCAGCGAGTCGAACAGAGCGTCGATTGATGCTTCGTCGCCCACGTCGCAGGGCAGCACAATGTCCGAACCAAGCGACGCCGCCAGCGGTTCGACACGTTTCTTGAGAGCATCGCCCTGATAGGAGAACGCAAGTTCCGCACCGGCATCACCAAGCGCCTTTGCAATGCCCCAGGCAATGGACTTGTCGTTCGCCAGGCCCATGATCAGACCCCGCTTGCCTGTCATCAAATTGTTCGACATCTGGAAACTCCAACCGACTTGTTGCACGTCCAATAGGCGATAGGCGAGGCTCCATCAAGCCGCATTCCCAGTTGGCCGAACGTTGCAGCGGACATGTTTGATGGGAATAGCCCTGGTTCCTGCTGGTCTGGTTCTGCATGTGGCAGCGTCATGAATTCTTTCGAAGATCCATTTGATCCCGCAGGGGGTAACGCGGGGCAGATGGGGGCACCTCGCGGTACGCGGATGTTGGTAGCTCAAGTTAAAGGCCATGTCCGGACCTGAGCCGAATTTTTTTGACCGCCAGATATTCTCAATGATTGCGGGGCGGGATCCACGACCGATCGTCGAAACATCAGACTTTAAGGGCGGGGTTTTCGAGTGTGTGCGGTGGAATACAATATGTATATAGCAGTGTAAACTAGGTTGACACTTCTTCACGTAGAGTTAGGTTGCGTCAACCAAGGACGACCAGGGTCATTTAATAAGTTCCGTTACTTACAAAGCCCCAGTCACCTACACGACTTCGGCCATATTTTGTTCCGAGGCAGATTGGAAATAGAGATGATAAATCACCCAAATCACAAGTGCTTTCAGTGTTCTACCGGCGGCGTTGGGCTTGATGGTGCCGCGCTTGAAGTTGGCTATCTGTCATGATCCCCAAGGACAGCCGGAGGTCTGCAAGGCGCCTGTTTTACTGCAAATTCTGCAATCACCATTTGAGGCTGGGGGCAACGCGTTGCGGAGATTGCTATCAAGATGCGCCGTTGTACAATCGTGCATGGCTTTGGAACCTTGCGGCCGCAAGCGTTCTGGCAGGTGGTGTCCTTAGTGTTGGGATGTATGCGGTGCAGCCTGCACCCGTGACAACGCTCAGTCAGCGCCCGGCAGTATACCCCGTCGATGGGCCGGAATCGAAGGCGCCGGTTTCGTTGATTTCTACCGCACCCGACAGCGCGGCGATTCCAGTCCGTACTCAGGAGACCAAAAGGTGAGCGACCGGACGGGAATTTTTGCAGGCAGTGATCCATTCTCCATTACCCAAACCTGGTTGGCCGAGGCGGAAAAAAGCGAGCTAAATGATCCCAACGCCATCGCGCTCGCTTCGGTCGATGCAGATGGGCTCCCAAATGTACGTATGGTGCTGTTGAAAGATATTGAGGCGAACGCCTTTGTGTTTTACACCAATTACGAGAGTGCCAAGGGACAGGAGATCAACTCTACGGGTAAGGCTGCCTTTGTATTGCACTGGAAGTCACTACGCCGTCAGATCCGTGTGCGTGGTTTGGTAAGTCGCGAAGATGGCCCTCAGGCAGACGCGTATTACAAAAGCCGGTCACTAAAAAGCAGGCTGGGAGCCTGGGCATCACGGCAGTCGCGGCCTCTTTCTAGCCGCGGGGCGTTGATCGCCGAAGTTGCGATGATTACGGCCCAAAAGGGTACAAACCCCGACAGGCCACCATACTGGGGAGGTTTTCGTATTGTGCCGCTTGAAATAGAATTCTGGGCGGACGGTGATTTTAGATTGCATGACCGTTTCGTTTGGCGTCGGCAAAGCCCCGCTGACACTTGGAAAGTCAATAGACTAAGCCCGTGACGTTCACGTAACGTGAACTGTGCGGATATCAGACGTCATTAGGAAAATTCCTTGCAATTGTGCCCTTAAATGTCGCAAAGACGTGCACGGGGATTATACATGTGGAAGCACGTTGAAACAGAATGAGACAGGAACGCAGCGCGTTCTGGGAAAGGTTAAGTGGTTCGATCCGGTCAAAGGCTTCGGCTTTGTAATTTCTGATGCGGGTGGCCCAGATATCCTTCTTCACGCAAATGTGCTGCGCAATTTCGGACAGGGATCGGTCGCTGACCAGGCCTTGGTAGAGATAGACATACAGGCGACTGAACGCGGCGTTCAGGCGGTCGAAATTTTTCGCATCGAACCGCCCGAGGGCATGCCGGAGCTGCCGCTTGCGGATTTCGAAGATATTGATCCGGAAATCATTCGTGCTGCGCTGCTTGAGCCCGCACGGGTGAAGTGGTTCGACAAGGCAAAGGGCTTCGGCTTTGCAAATGTGTTCGGCCGTTCAGAAGACGTGTTTGTGCATGTCGAGGTGCTGCGCCGGTCCGGACTTTCCGATCTTGAGCCCGGCGAGGCGCTGGCGATCCGTGTGATCCCAGGCAAACGTGGGGCGATGGCCACAGAGGTATCTGCATGGGAAGCCGCATTAAAAGATCTGCCATAAGTGCCATCGGGGCAATTTTTCTGTGGACTGGGGCAGCCCATGCAGAGTCGAATTGCCGCGAAGACGCCCTTTGGTTGCGCGGGGATTGGGGGTCAGCCCGGTTCGGCGTAAAGGTCGCTGATGATGACAAGGAGCGCTCCCGCGGTCTGATGTTTGTCGAGAAGATGGCCATGGGGACGGGCATGCTTTTTGTATACCCGCGCCCTCAGGACACCAATTTCTGGATGAAAAATACTCTCATTCCGCTGGATATCATCTTTGCCGATCATCGCGGGGTTGTTCAGACAGTTCACCCAGATGCCGTTCCCGGTGATCTCACTCCGATTCCCGGTGGTCAGGGGATCCAGTATGTTCTGGAAATCAACGGCGGCCTTGCAAAATCTATGGGCATCGTGCCCGGCAGCGTCTTTCAGCACCCTGCCATCGCGCAAGACTCGGCTGCCTGGGCCTGTCCTGCGCAGTAAGTCAAAAATTTCGAATTACGGGCTTTTCAATTGCCGCTCCGGTCGCTAAACGAGCCACATGTTCGGGGCGTAGCGCAGCCTGGTAGCGCGACGGTTTTGGGTACCGTAGGTCGTAGGTTCGAATCCTATCGCCCCGACCATTTTCTTGCCAGCGCCAGTTGATCGCGGTCTTTTCTGGGACCGGTACAGAGCTATACTTGCACGAATACGGCAAGACGCTCTTTTGATGCATTGGGGGAAACATGATCATATCCATCCTGAATACGTTCTGCTTCAAAGGACCTATCAGTCTGTATTCGCCTGCAGTTCATTCTAAAAATCCAGACCTTCCGTCGATTTCCACGATCCTGCAAAGGGTGTCGGAATGACCCCGGCGGCGCGAGTGCAGGCGGCAATCGAGGTTCTGGACCGTATCGGTCCGGATATGGCCGCCGAGCAGGCGCTTACGAACTGGGCACGCGGTGCCCGTTTTGCCGGTTCAAAGGACCGTGCAGCGGTGCGCGACCATGTCTATGAAGTGATGCGCCAACGGCGTAGTGTTGCTGCGCTGGGGGGCGGGGGCACCGGGCGGCAGAGCATGCTGGGCCTTTTAAGGCTGAACGATGTGCCGCCTGAGCCGCTGTTTTCCGGAGAGGGCTATGGCCCGCTGCCGCTGTCGGTCGACGAACAGAACAGCGGCAGACCACCCGAAGGCGTCGAGACGCTGGATTTGCCCGATTGGCTGGCCGAGCGTTTTGCAGCCGATCTGGGGGCCGATTCCGAAGCTGTTGCCCGTGCACTGAAAAGCCGTGCATCTGTATTCCTGAGGGTCAACTCGCTCCGCTGCTCTGTGCAGCAAGCTATTGATTCTCTTTCAGAAGAAGATATTTCCGTAGCCCCGCATCCGTTGTCGCCTCAGGCCTTGGTTGTGGTGACCAACGCCCGCCGTGTGGCCCAATCAGAGGCGTATCAGGACGGCTGGGTCGAGCTGCAGGATGCCGCCAGCCAAGCAGTCGTCGATCTTTTGCCGCTTCGCAATGGTCAGCGCGTGCTGGATTATTGCGCCGGTGGCGGCGGCAAGACCCTGGCCATGGCTGCGCGTCTTGATGGATCGGTCGAAGCGTTCGATGCCAATCCCGGGCGGTTGCGCGACCTGCCAGTTCGCGCTGCGCGGGCGGGGGCTGCTGTTGAGATAGTCGAGCGGTGCGAGGGTCTTTATGATCTCGTACTGTGCGATGTCCCCTGTTCTGGCAGTGGTGCCTGGCGTCGCTCGCCCGAGGGAAAGTGGACGCTGACACCGCATAAACTCGAGGCGGTGCAGGGGGTTCAGGCCCAGATCCTTCGCAAGGCATCGCACCTGGTCCGTCCGGGCGGCTGTCTGGCCTATGTGACCTGTTCGGTGCTGAAATCCGAGAACGGTGATCAAATTAAGCTGTTCATGGCGGAAAACGCAGGTTGGGAACTGGGCGAGACTCGACAGTTCCTTCCGGCTGACGGGGGCGATGGTTTTTTTGTCTGCTGCCTGACCCGGCTCTGACGAAAGCCTTTTATCTATAGTCATTTTGATACTATGCTCTACCATAGCGTGAGTAACGCACGGTAATTAGGCTTAAGCATGGGTTAACCTTTATCGGTGTTAATCTGTCCGGGCTGAACTGCTGTAGTTGAGTTGGGAGAGGTCTATGCATGGTGTTTGACGCCGTTCTAGAAAGCCAAGGCACAGGACCACGAACGCGCAGTGTGAACTGGCGGGTGATGTTCATATTTGCGTTGGGTGGAGCAAGTTTCGTCGCTTCGGCGGTTGCGCCGGTACTGGCGATTCAACTCGGTTTGATGGCGGCGGGTGCGGCATTTGCTGTGATCGGGGCGTTTAGCTGGGTCATTACGCTATGGTCGCGTTGGTCGCGCCAGAGAATGTTCCGGGTGATTTCCAATTTCATCGAACGTGACAGTGTGGCCTGCTTGATTACGGATTACGATGGAGACATCCTTTATTCCAATGCATCGGCGCGCAGCCGCTACAACCCTGAAATAGGCCAGGCTATCGCGTCACTGCTGCGTCCGGTCTTTGCAAATCCGGCCGGTGTCCTTTACCGCTTGCAAAACAGCACATCAGAGAAGGTCGTGGCGACCGAGGATATTCCGGTACGCGGGGGCCACATCCGGATAAGTGCGCGAGCCATGCAGGAGCGTTGTATCCTGTGGCAGATCGAATTCTTTGACGAAACCACGGCCAGCGCGCGTGGCTATGGCCCGGGGGTGTCCATTTTCACGCTGGGTCGCAATGGTACGATTCTGTCGATGAATGACGCGGCGTGCGAACTGATCGGCAAGCGCTGCACGCAGTTGGAAGAGGTGATGCCGGATTTGCCGCTGCGGCCCGGAGTCCCTAACGAAGTATTGACGCAGGCTGGCCCCAGATCCTTTCTGATCAGTCATGTGGAAGCCGGGTCCGGGCGGGAAGAGCTGGTGCTGTTGCCGTTGCCAGACACAGTCGCAACCGCGGATCCCGATACCGACTTTGACACCCTGCCGGTACCGCTTCTCAAGCTCAGCCCCGACGGCGTCATTGCGAGATCGAACCGCGAGGCGCGCAAGCTGCTCGATACGGATAGGACCGACCAGCGCGTCCTGTCCGATTTCATGGAGGGGTTGGGTCGATCGATCAAGGATTGGCTTGGCGATGCCGCCGCAGGGCGCAGCCTCAACCGGTCAGAGTTCCTGCGGCTTACACGCTCGGATCGCGAGGTGTTCGTTCAGGTGACGCTGAATCGAGTGATGGAAAACGGTCGCCCTGTTCTTGTGGCAGTATTGAATGATGCGACCGAGCTCAAGACTCTCGAAGCACAGTTTGTCCAAAGCCAGAAAATGCAGGCGATCGGTCAGTTGGCCGGGGGTATCGCGCATGATTTTAACAACCTTTTGACCGCGATCTCCGGGCATTGCGATCTGCTGCTGTTGCGGCACGATCAGGGCGATCCAGAGTATAGTGACCTTGTGCAGATCAACCAGAACGCCAACCGCGCTGCGGCGCTTGTGGGTCAGCTTCTGGCATTTTCGCGCAAGCAGACACTGCGCCCCGAAGTACTGGACTTGCGCGATGCGCTGTCTGACCTCACGCATCTTCTTAATCGACTTGTGGGTGAAAAAGTTTCGTTAACCCTGCGTCATGATCCCGTGCTGCCCCCGATCCGCGGCGACAAGCGCCAGCTGGAACAGGTTATGATGAACCTCGTGGTCAACGCGCGCGACGCCCTGCCGCAAGGCGGCACCATCGTGATCGAGACCGAACGGGTTTTTCTGAAAGAGCCCATGACCCGGGACCGCGCCGTTGTAGCGCCGGGTTCCTACGTCTCGGTCAAGGTGACAGATGCCGGAGTGGGTATCCCGAGGGACAAGCTGCAGAAGGTATTCGAACCGTTCTTCACGACAAAACGGACAGGCGAGGGGACTGGCCTTGGCCTGTCAACGGTCTATGGAATTGTGAAGCAGACCGGCGGATTTATCTTTGTGGATAGTATCCTTGGTTCCGGGAGCTGCTTCACACTACTATTTCCGAGCCACGAAATTTTGCCCGGCGCGGCTGACAGCCCCACCGCCAAAGCCCCTAAGCTAAAGGCCCGTCAGGGCAATGGCGTGGTTCTTCTGGTCGAGGACGAGGCGCCGGTGCGTGCCTTTGCATCGCGCGCGCTGCGGCTGCGCGGCTACACCGTGATCGAAGCGGAATCCGCCGAGGACGCCCTGCGCTTGCTGGACGATGACAGCTTGGTAGTAGATGTTTTTGTCACGGATGTTGTGATGCCGGGCATGGACGGTCCCACCTGGGTCAAGCTGGCGCTCGAGGCGCGTCCCGAAGTAAAAGTCGTCTTCGTCTCCGGCTATGCCGAAGAGGTCTTTGGCGAAGACAAGAACCGTGTCCCTAATTCTGTCTTCCTGCCGAAACCCTTTTCTCTGAACGAGCTGACTGAAACAGTCTATCAACAGCTGGTCTGAGCGGCCTTTTCCAGTTCGGAACGGGACCGACCGGGAACATGTTCATTAACGATCAAGCGGCGTTACGAGTTATCGGCAGATTTGTACCCAGGCATCACGGACGGTGGTGCCGATTCTTTCTAGTGGAATAAGAAGCTGCCGAAGTTCCGCTAAATAGATTACGGCTGGTCGTCGAAATCCCGGCTGCCGTAAACACCTCTTTAAGAAATTGACGCAAGAGTGAATGCAGAAAAATTGCCTTGATATGTTCCCTTTTTGATCTCATATAGGTGGGAACAAGAGGTGAACGAAAGCAGCGATTGTTGCCCGGAAGCGGGTGTGGGATAAGGACAGGTAACTCATGGCAACGGCAGATCTTTTGACAATGGATAACAAGAAAACCGCGGACAAGCAGAAGGCGCTCGAGAGCGCTCTGGCGCAGATCGAGCGCCAGTTCGGCAAGGGTTCGATCATGAAGCTGGGCGGCGACAATGTCATCAAGGACATTGAATCGACCTCTACCGGATCGCTGGGGCTGGATATCGCTCTTGGCATCGGGGGGCTGCCAAAGGGGCGGATTATCGAAATATACGGACCCGAATCGTCGGGCAAGACGACACTGACGCTGCATTGCGTGGCGGAAGAGCAGAAAAAAGGCGGAGTTTGCGCCTTTGTCGATGCCGAACATGCGATGGATCCGCTTTATGCGCGCAAGCTGGGTGTAAATCTGGATGAGCTTCTGATTTCCCAGCCCGATACGGGCGAGCAGGGGCTTGAGATTGTCGACACGCTGGTGCGCTCTGGCGCGGTCAGTCTGGTTGTTGTCGACTCGGTTGCGGCACTGACGCCGAAATCCGAGCTTGAGGGCGACATGGGGGATTCTTCTGTCGGCGTGCATGCCCGTCTGATGAGCCAGGCGATGCGCAAGCTGACTGGTTCGATTAGCCGCTCGAACTGCATGGTGATCTTTATCAACCAGATTCGCATGAAGATTGGCGTCATGTTCGGCTCGCCCGAAACGACGACGGGTGGCAATGCGCTCAAGTTTTACAGCTCCGTTCGTCTCGATATCCGCCGGATCGGCGCGATCAAGGACCGTGACGAAGTCGTGGGCAATGCGACCCGTGTGAAGGTGGTCAAGAACAAGGTGGCACCGCCGTTCAAGCAGGTCGAATTCGACATCATGTATGGCGAAGGTATCTCCAAGACGGGCGAACTGCTCGATCTGGGCGTGAAGGCTGGTGTCGTGGACAAGTCCGGTGCCTGGTATTCCTATGGCGATGAGCGGATCGGTCAGGGACGCGAGAATGCCAAGGTGTTCCTCAAGGAAAACAGCCGTATTGCCAACGAGATCGAAGATAAGATCCGCGCGGCACATGGGCTTGATTTTCACATGTCCGAGGATGCTGACGGCAAGGGTGGCGATGACCTCGTGGAGAGCTGAGTCTCGAATTTAACGGGACATAGATAATCGTGCCTTCCATGGACGTTGTATCCTAGCTGAACGAATGTAAAATTGGGTGCCCGGTAGGGTGCCCTTTTTTCGTGCTGGTTTTGGGGGTGTTGCGACGACAGACCCCGAGCGCAGAGGGTGTGCTACATACTTCCGCCTGTAGGTCTTTGCCGTCTGTGAGATGGCCGTTAGCGCAGTTGCACCGCAACATCAGGGCTATCGGCTTATGGACAGGCGGCGGGCACGACGATACACCTTCCCGAAACCCGCCATTATGACCCGGAAGAGACCTAACCAGATGCCCAGCCTGAACGACATCCGCTCGACCTTTCTGAGCTATTTCGAGAAACAGGGACACAGGGTCGTTCCGTCGAGCCCTCTGGTTCCGCGCAACGATCCCACGCTTATGTTTGCAAACTCAGGCATGGTGCAGTTCAAGAACCTGTTCACCGGGGTGGAGCATCGTGATTATACGCGCGCTACGTCGGCGCAGAAATGTGTGCGTGCGGGCGGCAAGCACAACGATCTGGACAATGTCGGCTACACCGCTCGGCACCATACGTTCTTTGAAATGATGGGAAATTTCAGCTTTGGCGACTACTTTAAAGCCGAAGCGATCCCGTTTGCCTGGAATTTGATCACCAAGGAACTCGGTATCGACAAGAACCGCCTGCTGGTCACGGTCTATCACACCGATGACGAGGCCGTGGAGATCTGGAAAAAGGTCGGTGTGCCCGAAGACCGGATCATCCGCATCGCCACCAACGACAACTTCTGGATGATGGGCCCGACGGGTCCCTGCGGGCCGTGTACCGAGATTTTCTATGACCACGGCGATCACATTTGGGGTGGACCTCCGGGCAGCCCTGACGAAGATGGCGACCGGTTTGTCGAGATCTGGAACCTCGTCTTCATGCAGTACGAGCAGTTCGAGGATGGATCGCGCAAGTCATTGGCCGCACAGTCCATCGACACTGGCATGGGGATCGAGCGGGTTGCGGCGCTGCTTCAGGGTACCAACGACAACTACGCCACGGACCTTATGCGTTCTTTGATCGAGGCATCGGCCGATGCAACATCTACCGATCCGGATGGGCCGGGCAAGACGCACCACCGGGTGATTGCGGACCATCTGCGCTCAACCTCCTTCCTGATCGCGGACGGGGTGATGCCGGCCAATGACGGGCGTGGCTATGTGCTGCGTCGGATCATGCGCCGAGCGATGCGACATGCGCATATGTTGGGCTCGCAGGATCCGGTGATGCACAAACTGGTCCCGGCGTTGGTACGCCAGATGGGCGCAGCCTATCCGGAACTCGGCCAGGCACAGGCGTTGATTCAGGAGACACTGCGGCTCGAAGAGACGCGGTTCAAGCAGACGCTGGACCGCGGGTTGAAGCTGCTGGATGACGAACTCGCGGGCCTGAGCGAAGACGCCGCACTTCCCGGCGCCTCGGCCTTCAAGCTTTATGACACCTATGGATTCCCGCTGGATCTGACCCAGGATGCCCTGCGCGAACGGGGCCGCACGGTCGAGACCGAAGGTTTTGACGCCGCCATGGCCGAGCAGAAGGCCAAAGCGCGCGCCGCCTGGTCCGGTTCGGGCGAGTCTGCGGATGCGGCGATCTGGCTCGATCTGGCGGACAAGCATGGGGCGACCGATTTCCTGGGCTATGACACCGAAACCGCCGAGGGTCAGATCTATGCGCTGGTAAAGGACGGAGTCGAGGCTCTGACTGCGAAGCGGGGCGATGCAGTTCAGATCGTGCTGAACCAGACGCCGTTCTATGGTGAAAGCGGCGGTCAGGTCGGGGATCAGGGTATCATCCAGACCGAAGGCGGTCTGGCCAAGGTGACCGACACCAAGAAGGTGGCAGGGGTCTTCATCCATTTTGCCGAGATCACCGAGGGCGAGATCAAGCCGGGTCAGGCAGCCGTTCTGACGGTGGACCATGCGCGGCGTACATCAATCCGCGCGAACCATTCTGCGACCCACCTGCTGCACGAGGCGCTTCGGCGTGCCTTGGGCGATCATGTTGCGCAACGCGGGTCGCTCAATGCGCCGGATCGGCTGCGGTTTGATTTCAGCCACGGCAAGGCGCTGACCCCGGCCGAACTGGTGCGGGTCGAGGAGGAGGTGAATGCCTTCATCCGCCAGAATGCCGCAGTGGATACACGGATCATGACACCGGATGATGCCCGCAAGATCGGTGCGCAGGCTCTGTTTGGGGAGAAATACGGCGACGAGGTGCGTGTCGTGTCTATGGGTACGCAGCTTGGGTCGGGCAAGGGGACTGACGGTCAAACCTATTCGCTGGAACTTTGCGGCGGCACTCATGTGCGCCAGACAGGCGATATCGGCGTCTTTGTGACGCTGGCGGATTCTGCATCCAGCGCCGGCGTGCGGCGGATCGAGGCGCTGACGGGAGAGGCTGCATTTGCCTATCTGCGGGAAAACAGTCGGATCGTGAACGATCTGGCGCAGGAATTCCGCACTCAGCCCGGCGATGTGATCGCGCGGGTCGGAACGCTGGTGGCAGACAAGCGGCGGCTTGAGAACGAGATCGCCCAGCTTCGCCGCGATCTGGCGATGGCCGGTGGTGCCGGGCATGGCAATGAGGCTGAGGTGCAAAGCATCAACGGCGTAAACTTTGTTGCTCAGGTCCTGAGCGGCGTATCCGGCAAGGAGCTGCCGCCTTTGATCGATGAACACAAGTCGCGCATTGGCTCGGGCGCGGTACTGCTGATCGCGGATACGGGCGGCAAGGCGGCGGTAGCGGCCGGGGTCACGGATGACCTCAAAGGAACGCTGTCTGCGGTCGATCTGGTCAAGGCGGCGGTGGCCGAACTGGGCGGAAAAGGTGGCGGCGGCCGCCCGGACATGGCGCAGGGCGGTGGTGCGAGCGCGGAAAATGCCGTAGGTGCGATTGCCGCCGCGGCCAAGGTTATTGGAGGATAGACGATGCCAGCACTCTGGATTGCTCATGTACATGTGACCGACGCCGACGCCTATGGCAAATACGCCAAGCTCGCCGGTCCCGCGATCGCCAAGCACGGTGGCAGCTTTGTCGCCCGCGGCGGGAAATACGTGACGCTTGAGGGCAAGGAGCGCGCCCGCCACGTCGTCGCACGGTTCCCCAGTGTCGAAGCGGCCGAGGAATGCTATAATTCGCCCGAGTATCAGGCAGCGCTGGACTTTGCCCGTGGTGCGTCCGAACGTGATCTGATTATCGTCGATATCACCGAGTAGAGGCGCACCCATGACGATGGCGCACTGGATGCCGCTGGTTCTGCTGGCGGCATCGAACGTTTTCATGACGATCGCGTGGTACGGACATCTGAAATTCCCCGGTCAGCCGCTCTACGTTGTGATCTTCATGAGCTGGGGGATTGCGCTGATCGAATACTGCCTGGCTGTGCCGGCCAACCGGATCGGGCACCGCGTCTATACGGCGGCAGAGCTGAAGACCTTTCAGGAGGTCATCACGCTGATCGTCTTTGCGGTTTTTTCTGTGATTTGTCTGCGCGAGGCGCTGACGCTCAACCATGCGTTGGGCTTTGGCTTCATCGCACTTGGGGCGTTCTTCGTCTTTCGCGGGCCATTCTGACGTTTCGCGCGCTGCTGATCGTCAGGGGGTAGATGCTTTTCGGGCCCGTGCAGATGTTGCTGCACGGGCCCGAGCGTTTAGGTATCAGAGCGTTTTCGACATCCGCTTGCGCTCATGCGGGTCAAGGTACCGCTTGCGCAGACGCACCGATGTGGGCGTAACCTCGACCAACTCGTCGTTGTTGATATAGGCGATGGCCTGTTCCAGCGACAAAGTGACCGGCGTGGTGAGGCGCACAGCTTCGTCCGTACCGGAGGCGCGAACGTTGGTCAGCTGCTTGCCCTTGAGCGGGTTCACTTCAAGGTCGTTTTCGCGGGCATGTTCACCGATGATCATGCCGGTATAGACCGGTGTCTGTGCACCGATGAAGAACTTGCCGCGATCCTCAAGCTTCCAGAGCGCGTAGGAGACGGCGGTGCCGTTTTCCATCGAGATCAGCACACCGGCACGACGGCCCGGGATCGGACCCTTGTGCTTGGCCCAGCTGTGGAAAACGCGGTTCATGACGCCGGTGCCGCGCGTGTCGGTCAGGAATTCGCCATGATAGCCGATCAGGCCACGCGCAGGTACATGGGCGATGATACGGGTCTTGCCCGCGCCTGCCGGCTTCATCTCGACCAGCTCACCCTTGCGCGCGCCTGTGATCTTTTCGATCACGGCACCGGAATAGTCGTCATCCACGTCGATGGTGACTTCTTCGATGGGTTCTTCAACGCCGTTCTCGCCTTCACGGGTGATGACCTGAGGGCGCGAGATCGACAGTTCGAACCCTTCGCGGCGCATGTTTTCGATCAGAACGCCCATCTGGAGTTCGCCACGTCCCGAAACCTCAAACGCTTCGCCGCCGGGTGTGTCCGCGATCTTGATGGCGACGTTGGATTCGGCTTCTTTCATCAGGCGTTCGCGGATCACGCGCGACTGAACCTTCTTGCCTTCGCGACCGGCAAGGGGGCTGTCGTTGATGCCGAAGGTGACCGTGATGGTAGGCGGATCGATCGGCTGTGCTTCAAGCGGTTCGTCGACGGCAAGGGCACAGATGGTGTCGGCCACGGTGGCCTTGGTCATGCCCGCCAGACTGACGATGTCGCCGGCTTCGGCTTCTTCGATGTCCTGCTGGCCGAGGCCGCGGAAGGCGGTGATCTTCGTCACACGGAACTGTTCGATCTTCTGGCCAATGCGCGACAGCGCCTGCACGGTGGCGCCGACCTTGATGTGGCCGGATTCGACGCGGCCCGTCAGGATACGGCCCACAAAGGCGTCGTTGCCGAGGGTCGTCGCCAGCATGCGGAAATCTTCATCCCGGCGCTTGAGCTGCTTGGGGGCGGGCACATGGTTCAGGATCAGCTGGAACAGCGCATCTAGGTTTTTGCGCGGCCCGTCCAGTTCAGCATCAGCCCAGCCAGAGCGGCCCGAGGCGTAAAGGTGCGGGAAATCGAGCTGATCTTCGTCTGCGCCGAGGTTGGCGAAAAGGTCAAAGCATTCGTCGAGCGCGCGGTCGGGCTCGGCGTCAGGCTTGTCGACCTTGTTCAGCACCACGATGGGGCGCAGGCCAAGGGCAAGCGCCTTGGACGTCACGAATTTGGTCTGCGGCATCGGGCCTTCGGCGGCATCGACCAGCAGGACGACACCGTCGACCATCGACAGAATCCGCTCTACCTCGCCACCGAAATCGGCGTGGCCGGGCGTGTCGACGATGTTGATGCGGTGGCCTTTCCATTCAACCGAAGTGGCCTTGGCCAGAATGGTGATACCGCGTTCGCGTTCCAGGTCGTTGGAATCCATGGCCCGTTCTGTCGTGGCCTGGTTCTCGCGGTAGGTGCCGGATTGTTTCAGAAGCTCGTCCACCAGCGTTGTTTTGCCGTGGTCCACGTGAGCGATGATCGCAACGTTGCGAAGGTCCATGTCGGGTCTGCCTTTTGGGATGTGTTGCGCGCGGCCTACCGGTCAGGGCGCCAAAAGGCCAGCCCTAATGCGTCGCAGTGCTTGAAAAGACGTTTATGGTGGCAATCCCGGCGATGATCAAGCCCATTCCCAGGACGGCAGGCAGATCGAGTTTCTGCCCGAAAGCGACAAAGCCGATCACGGCAATGAACACGATCCCGAGCCCGGACCAGAGTGCATAGGCGATACCGACCGGAAACGTTCTGAGCGAGACCGAGAGCAGATAGATCGCGATGCCGTAACCCAGAACGACGATCAGCGATGGCAGGGGCCGGGTGAACTGCTGGCTGGCCTGAAGTGCGGTCGTGGCGATGGTTTCGGCGAGGATGGCGATGGCGAGGATCAGGTAGGGCATGGATGGTCCTTCAATTTGGCTGCCACCGCGTGTCGTGGGCACAGGTCGCCTAGGGCGAGGGTATTTGGAATGAGAAGAAGCCGGGTTCGGATCCATGCCTCTTGTCTTTACCAACTACGCAAAAGCAACCTTTTCCGCCAGCGTCTAGGCTCTTGGTGCAGTGCGATTCCGACATGCTTCCGTTTAGATTTTTTCATGGTTTTGCCAGCCTCAGGGCCCCGCGGTTGCGCGAGGCTGGTCAACAGGGCCTGTAGTTCTAGTTCAGCGGCTTTGCGATGCGCTCCGCTTCACTGGGGCAAGTGTATTGCGAACCGTTTGCGAATCTCGGCATCGGTGAGCGCGTCAAAACGGGCAGCGCTGCGGCTGGACAGGATACGCTCTTTCATCTCTGTGGCTCGCGTCAGCAGATCAGGACGGTCGCGCTCGATCCACTCCTTGGGCGATGTCCGGTCTCCCAGTGTCGGATAAACATAATCTGTCTGCATCAGCGCCAGAGTCTGATCCGAGCCAAGGTAATGTCCCGGCCCGTCGAGGCAGGTCGCGCGGATGACGTCGAGGCTGACGCTATCCTCTGAAACCTCGATCCCCTTTAGGCAGCGCAGAGCCTGACCAATCAGATCATCGCCCAGAATCAGCGACTCGTGGCAGAATCCCAGTAGTGACGCGTGCATGCCCGCCGCCTCGTACACCATGTTGAGCCCGGACAGTCCGGCCATGACATTGGAACACATCTGTTCCCAACCCGCCTGCATGTCGGGCAGCTTGGAATCGGCGATGCCGGCAGCGGCCCCCCCTGGCAAGGCGTAGAACCGGTGCATCTGGGCGCAGCCCGCCGTCAGCAGGGCCTGTTCCCCCGATCCGCCCGACATTGCGCCGGTGCGCAGGTCCGACACGAATGGCCAGGTGCCAAAGATCGCCGGGTGCCCGGGCGCGATGGCGTTGACATAGACGAGCCCGGCGAGGCATTCGGCGACCGCCTGCACGATGGCTCCCGCGATCGAAGCCGGGGCCGTCGCACCGGCCTGACCAGCCGAGAGCAACAGGATCGGCATGCCGCCACGGATGCAGGTTTCCATCACCTCACAGCTTTCCGTGGCGAACTTCATCGGCGGCACAACGAAACAGTTCGAATTGCTGACAAATGGGCGGGCCCGCCAGGCATCTTCGCCGCCAGCCATGACATGGAGCATTTCAATTGCGTCACGGGCAAAGGCAGCCTCGGTAAACGAAGTGCCCACATGTTTGGTCGTTCCGGCGCAGCAGGCATAGACGGTGTTCAGATCCATTTCGCGATTGTCGGGGATGTCGCGGCAGACCATGGGGCGCTGAACGAAATGGATATTGTCGAGCTGGTCGGCGATCCGGGCAGCATCGTGCAGGTCCTGCACTGTGCTTTCGCGGTATTCACGCGTGTGCACATCGACCATATGCACTGCTGCGCCAGCCGTACCGTAGTGGACGCGGGATCCGCTTAGCTCCAGATCATGACGCGGATCGCGCCCACAGAGCGTGACGGAGCGATTGGCGCGGGCAATGGTGTCTTCTATCAGCGCGGCCGGAAAGCGGATGCGGCCATCGGTCCCCATGATGGCGCCGACGGCGGTCATGGCGGCAATGCCCGATGCGGGTGCATTGGCAAGCCCGATTTCCGACAGGGCGGCAAGGGCGGCCTGATGGATGCGGTTCACGGCGGTTTCGCTTAGCGGGTTGTACTGGCCGCCAGCCATACCTGCGCGCACGGGGCGTAGGTGGTCGGCCAAGGGGGATGTGCGGGCGCTGAACCGTGCGGCACGGCCACCGGAACGCCGGGAACTAGGAGCTGTCATATCGGGAACTTTCACAAGGGGAGGGGCGCGTTTGTGGGGCGGCTATTTACGGACGCCCGCGCGCTGCGCGGCCACGCCGTGCACCGATTGTTCTGAGGATCAGAGCGCATCTCGCTCGTACCATCGTGCCGAATCCTTGCTGGTTCCGCGCTATACTGCTCCGAATCGGTGCGAATTCTTTGCCGTCTCCGACGACAGGTCGTTTTTGTATCTTCTTGTCCGAACGCGGGTTTCATCAGTGGTCAAGACTTGGTCCGGGTTAACCGCCTGTGAGGGATTGCACAGCTATGGTCCCGCCATGCCGGATCAACGTTTGTATTCGGCGCGCATTTCTTACCCGGAGGGACAGATATGAAACATGCACTTATTGGAACGGCACTTTTGCTTGGCTCGGCGCAGATGGCGTTGGCCGTCGATTACGGGACTGCCATGCAGGGCTTTGTCGATGCTCAGGTAATGCCTTGGGCGCAGGACCCGGTACTGATCGACGCGATCATCGCGCACAATGCGATGACACAAGGATACGATGACGCAAGGGTTCTTGAACTGGATGCGGAATGGGCGGCGCAAATCGACGCCGCAGATAAACCGTTGATTTCCGCTGTCACCGACTCGCCAGCCTCGGATTTCCTGCGCACCCAACTGGCGGCATCCAGCGGCGTTATTTTCGAGATCTTTGTGATGGATGCACAGGGCCTGAACGTGGCATCTTCGGGTCTGACATCAGATTACTGGCAGGGTGACGAGGCCAAGTTCCAGGAGAGCTATGGTGCGGGTGTCGGCGCAGTCCACTTCAGTGATGTCGAATACGACGAATCCAGCCAGCAATATCAGGCGCAGATTTCGTTCAGCCTGACCGATCCTGCGAGCGGGGAATTGATCGGTGCGATCACGGTCGGGGTCAACCCCGACGCCGTCATGTAAATGCACCATTAAAGGATAATGGCAATGAGTTTGGATAGTCTCCGAGACCGCCTGCGGGCTGCGACCGCCTCGGTCTTTGTTAAATGTACCGCCGTTATGGTTCTGACGACCCTGTCAGTGTCATTTGTCCTGATCAACAAGGCATTCGAGATCAGCACAATCACCGCAAGTTCGGCTGTTCAGCGTACGGCGCTCAAGACGGTCGAAGCAAGGGCGGTGCAGTTGTTTGATGCTGTGCGCTTCAATGCCGGTGAAAAGATTGAATCCTCCAGCCACAATGCGCTGGAGGAAGCTGGTTCTAGCGGCATTGCTGCGATTGTGATGTCGGCGGATGGCACCATCATGAACGAAACCGGCGATCTCAAAAGTGATCGCTATAAAGAGGCTGTCGCTCTGGCCAAGGCCGCAACCACCGAGGGGGTGTTGAAAACATCTGCCGACGAATTTGTGATTGCCATGCCCCTAGTTCGGGGAGAGGGCCAGCCTGCCCTTGGCGCGTTTGCCATGATCTGGACGCCGAAGGCGGCAGTGGACGCGTTGAAGGACGAAAAGATGAGCGCGCTTATCTATGGTGCTGTCGTCTTTGTCGTGATGCTGGCGGTCACGATCTTTCTGCTGCGACATGTTATCGGACGCCCGGTTGCGATGTTGAAAGAGACAATCTCTCAGGTTGCCCAGGGTAATTACGATGTGAAGATTGATCTGGCACAGCGTGGCGATGAATTTGGCGCTATCGCACGGGAATTAGCCGAACTGACCGACGTGTTACGTCTGGCCCGGGGGGCCGAAGAAATCCGGCAAGCCAACCTTCAGGAACAGTCGAACGTGGTTCGTTTCCTGAGTGAAGGTCTCGTTGCACTCGCTGATGGCGTGTTGACACACACAATTTCAGAGCGTTTTCCCGACGAGTACGAAGCACTGCGTGCAAACTATAACAGCGCGATCGACAGTCTGCGCATGGCAATTACCGAGGTCAAGACTAATGCAGACAGCATCCGCAGCGGTGCCGATGAAATCAGTCAAGCGTCAGAAAGTCTATCGCACCGTACCGAAACTCAGGCTGCAACTTTGGAACAGACCGCTGCGGCTCTCGATGAGCTCGTAACCAGTGTGAAATCGGCGGCCGACGGCGCGCGGCAGGTGGACGAAACGGTTAAATCCGCCAATGCGATGACCGAACAGAATGCCGGCATCATGAAGAATGCCGTGGCGGCTATGACCGAAATCGAAAAGTCATCTGAACAGATCGGCGAAATTATCGGCGTGATCGACGATATCGCCTTTCAGACCAATCTGCTTGCCCTGAACGCAGGGGTCGAGGCTGCGCGCGCAGGTACAGCCGGTAAAGGTTTTGCTGTGGTCGCTTCCGAAGTCCGGGCGTTAGCACAGAGAAGCTCTGATGCGGCACAACAGATCAAGTCGCTGATCAGCGGATCCAGCTTGCAGGTGAAAACTGGTGCGCAATTGGTGGATCAGGCAGGCGCGGCCATGCTCGAAGTTGTGGACCGGGTACAGTATATCTCTGGGCTGGTCAGCGATATCGCGCATGGTGCCTCGGAACAGTCCCAGGGTATCAATGAAATCAACATTGGCGTTACCAGCCTTGATCAGGTGACGCAGCAGAATGCGGCGATGGTCGAAGAATCTTCATCGGCGGCCATGGCCCTTAGTTCAGACTCTCAGCGATTGATCCAACTGGTGGCCAAGTTCCAGCTTTCTGGCGGGGGGGCTATAGTGTCTTCCGCTGCAGTAGCGGCACCTGCGGCGCCCTCTTCCCGGGCGGCATAGCCTGAATGCCGCTCTGTGTTTGATGCGGACTTTTTTCGACCGCCACGAACACATTCCAAGACACGTCAGCCCTTTGGAATAAGAGAGTTAATTGAGCTTCGTGTTCTGCGGGCAAATGGGCTCTAAGCCAAACTGATGGCAGGTGCCGTGGAAGAGACCCCGAGGCAGGACTGAAGAAGGTCGAAATTTCATGTCGCTCGTAAGGGTGGATTTGTTCACGGCTTTCTTGGGCGACGGCTCGATGTTGAGTGGCCAAAAACCAAGCGCGGAAGCGGGTTCTTAGAATTTGGGTCATCGTCCGGTTGCAGATGGTCCGGGTGTAAACCGGGCCAAAGCGATTGCAATTTGGGATTTGTACTCGCTAAAGACAGATAGCGTGGCCGCGTCAGAAGATGTTATCCAGGCGCAATCCGTTTCACGTCACAATGCGCTGGATACGAAAAGGCCCCCCATTTGTGAGGGGCCTTTTGCTTTGATCTCCGCTAGGCGATATTACCGGGGCAAGGCGGCGGCTTCGCGGGCGAGCTCTTCAATGGCTTTCCAGTCACCCTTTGCCACGAGATCCTTTGGGGCGACCCAGCTGCCTCCTACGCAGAGCGTATTGGAGAGGCTGAGATAGTCATCGGCGTTTTTCAGCGAGACGCCGCCCGTGGGGCAGAAACGAACCTGCGGGATCGGCGCGCCGATGGCTTTGAGCGCCGGGGCGCCGCCGTTCGCTTCTGCCGGAAAAAACTTCTGCACGGTGTAGCCACGCTCCAGAAGCCGCATGACTTCCGAGGCGGTGGCCGCGCCCGGCAGGATTGGCAAATCTGCGTTTTCACAGGCCGACAGAATGGTGTCCGTTGCCCCCGGCGATACGCCAAACTTTGCGCCGGCCGCAACGGCGGCCTTCACGTCGGCGGGGGTCAGCAGGGTGCCCGCGCCAACTGTGCCGCCTTCGACTTTGGCCATCTCGCGGATCGCGTCGAGCGCCGCCGGGGTGCGCAGCGTAACTTCGAGTGCGGGCAGACCACCGGCCACCAGAGCCTCGGCTAAAGCACGGGCGCTGGAGGCATCGTCAATGACGAGGACCGGGATGACTGGGGCGAGACGGCAGAGAGCCTCGGACAATTTGCTGGCGTCTTGGGGTGTGAGCATGGCGGCCCTTTTCAAATTTGGTGAAGTCAGTTTTCTGTGTATTTCCGAAGAGAAGAATTCTGGGGGCGCTCTAGACCACCACAGCCGCGCCGTTTGAGGCTAGGCCGACATTCCTGCGGAAGACGTCAAAGAGTTCCCGGCCCACGCCATGGCCATTGTCACTCAGATCTGCGGTAACGGGTACGCGACTGTCGAAATCCGGGGCAAGACAATCTATCGTACCGCTGACCGCGTCCAGACGGATCATGTCGCCGTTGCGCACCCGCGCCAGCGGGCCGCCATTGGCCGCCTCGGGCGAGACGTGGATGGCCGAAGGCACCTTGCCCGACGCACCCGACATGCGCCCGTCGGTGACCAGAGCCACCTTGAGCCCCCGGTCTTGTAGCACCGCCAGAGTCGGGGTCAGGCTGTGAAGTTCGGGCATGCCGTTGGCGCTGGGACCCTGGAAGCGGACGACGACAATAGTGTCTTCGGTGAACTCACCCGCCTTGAAGGCGGTCTTGACGTCTTCCTGGTCCTCGAAAACGCGCGCCTTTGCCTCGATCACGTGGCGTGAAGGATCGACTGCGGAAATCTTCATCATGCCATGGCCGAGGTTGCCCTCAAGCTGCTGCAACCCGCCGGTTTTCTGGAACGGATCGGAAGCGGGGCGCAGAATCCTGTCGTTAAGCGAGGTGCCCGCACCGGGGGCGTAGGTCACATGTCCTTCGGCCAACTTGGGTTCCTGAGTGTAAAGTGACAACCCGTCACCGGCCACGGTCTTGACGTCTTCGTGCAGAAGGCCTGCGGTCAGCAATTGGCCGATCATGTAGGACAGGCCACCCGCAGCATGGAAATGGTTCACGTCTGCCAGCCCGTTGGGATAGACCTTGGCCATCAGCGGCACCACGTTTGAAATTTCGTCAAAGTCCTGCAGTTCCAACGCGATACCGGCGGCGCGGGCCATTGCGGGCAGGTGCAGCACAAGGTTCGTCGACCCACCGGTGGCCATCAGGCCGACCATGCCGTTCACAAAGGCTTTGGCATCGAGAATATCGCAGACAGGGCGGTAGTCGTTGCCAAGTGCCGTGATTTCAAGCGCCCGTTCGGTGCCCGCGATGGTCAGCGCCTCGCGCAGCGGCGTGTTCGGGTTGACGAAAGAAGCACCCGGCAGGTGCAGCCCCATGAACTCCATCAGCATCTGATTGGAATTGGCGGTACCGTAGAAGGTGCAGGTGCCCGGGCCGTGATAGCTCTCCATCTCGGCTTTCATCAGAGCGTCGCGGCCGACCTCGCCATTAGCGAATTGCTGGCGAACCTTGGATTTTTCATCATTGGGCAGGCCGCTGGTCATCGGACCGGCAGGCAGGAATATGCCGGGGATGTATCCAAAGGTGGCGGCTCCCATCACGAGGCCTGGAACGATCTTATCGCAGACGCCAAGATAGATTGCCGAGTCAAAGACGTTGTGTGACAGGGCGATCCCGGCTGCGAGCGCGATCACGTCCCGTGAAAACAGCGACAGTTCCATGCCAACCTGGCCTTGGGTGACGCCGTCACACATAGCCGGAACGCCCCCCGCAACCTGTGCCGTCCCGCCCTGAGCGCGGGCGGCGGCGCGGATGATGTCGGGATAGGTCTCAAACGGCTGGTGCGCCGAAAGCATGTCGTTATACGCCGTGACGATGCCGATGTTCGGTGCCTTGCTATCGGCGAGCGAGGCCTTGTCGTTCCCCATCGCCGCATAGGCATGGGCCTGGTTGCCGCAGGTGAGGTGCGCGCGGCGCGGGCCGTCTTCGGCGGCGCGGCGCATCCGGTCGAGGTAGCGTTCGCGCAGGGGCGCGCTACGTTCTTCGATACGGCTGGTGACATTGGCGATTGTGGCGTTCAGGGTCATGGATCCGTCCTTGTCCCAAAAAATGGCTAACTGAGGCGACTGTAGCTTAGTTAGCGCTAACAGTAAAGATTGCTCTCTGCCGGGATGCTGTTTACCCGCGTGTCTTGGCCCCGGGTGGCTGGGTGTGCGATGTGCATGGGTACTCTGCGCAATTCTTCCGTGGGTAACAAGGGCGTCGGGCAACAGGGTTACCCGGTTGGGCGGAATCCGGGGCAGAGTGACCCGATAGCGCATCTGGACGCTTTCCAGTACGCGCGGGACCGTCTAAGAGAGCGGAATGACAGAGCCCCTTCTCCCCACCGTCCGCCTGAAACCCAAGGCCAATGCCCGCGCTGTTCGGCGCGGCTTCCCTTGGGTTTTTGCCAATGAAATGGTCGTTGACCGCCGCACCGGTGCGCTGCCGCCGGGCAGTGTCGCCTTGCTGGAGGACGCTGAGCGTACTCCGATGGGTCTTGTCGCGGTCAATCCGACATCCAAGATCATGTGCCGGATGCTCGACCCGACCGGAACAGAGGCGCCCGATCAGGCGTGGTTCGCGGCGCGGATCAGCTTTGCGCTGGCCCTGCGCGAGCGTCTGTTCGACAAGCCGTTCTACCGGCTGATCCATGCCGAGGCGGATGGCCTGCCGGGCGTGATCATTGACCGTTTCGGTGATGTCGCGGTGGTGCAGCCGAATGCGGCCTGGGCTGATGTTTACCTCGATGCGATGGTTGCGGCACTGGTCGAGGTGACGGGTGTCACGACCGTGCTTAAGAACTCTGGCGGGCGGGGGCGCACGCTCGAAGGCCTCGACGATCTGGATGCGGTTCTGGTTGGAACGGCACCAGAGGCACCGCTGGCGGTCGAGATGAACGGCGCTGTGTATCTTGCCGATGTAACCGGCGGACAAAAGACCGGCCTGTTCTATGATCAGCGGCCCAACCATGCCTTTGCGGCCCGTCTTGCCAAAGACGCGCGGGTTCTGGATGTGTTTTCGCATGTTGGTGGCTTTGCGCTTGCTGCTCTTGCCGGTGGCGCAGAATCCGCGCTTGCGGTGGATGGTTCTGCGCCGGCGCTTGCCCTGGCAACCGACGCCGCGGCCCGGATGGGCGCTTCCGAGAAGTTTACGACCCGGCAGGGCGATGCCTTTGATGCGATGATGGGGTTGGCGCAGGAAGATGCGCTGTTCGATCTGGTCATCTGTGACCCACCTGCCTTTGCGCCGTCCAAACCTGCGCTGGAAAAGGGTCTGCGGGCCTATGAACGTGTGGCGCGTCTGTCAGCGGGACTGGTGCAGGAGGGCGGCTATCTGGTGCTGTGTTCGTGCAGCCATGCGGCGGATCTGACCGTGTTTACAGGCGCTTGCCTGCGTGGGATCGGGCGGGCCGGGCGGCGTGCGCAGCTGGTGCACACCGGTTTTGCCGGGCCGGATCACCCGCTGATGCCGCAATTGGCCGAAAGCGGTTATCTCAAGGCGTTGTTCTTCCGGCTGTGAAGGTTCTGATCGACACCTGCGTCCTGTACCCGACCGTGATGCGCGTCGTGGTGCTGGGCGTGGCTGCGACGGGGGCGTTCACGCCACTCTGGTCGGCGCGGATCCTTGAGGAATGGGCGCGGGCTGCGCGCAAACTGGGCCCCGGCGGAGAAGAGCGGGCGCGCAGTGAGATTGCGGTTCTGCGCGCCGAGTGGCCCGGGGCCGAGGTGGTTTGGAAGCCGTCGCTGGAGTCGCGGCTTTGGTTGCCGGATCCGAATGACGTGCATGTGCTCGCGGGGGCGGTGGCCGGGTCGGCGGATGTGATCCTGACGTTGAACGCCTCTGATTTTCCACGCAATGTTCTGGCCGACGAGGGGGTGAGCCGTGCCGATCCGGATGCCTTTCTGCTGGGGCATTGGCAGGCACAGCCCGAGGCGGTGGCGCGTGTTTGCACCAACGTTCTGGAAGAGGCGCGGCGTTTGTCGGGGAAACCCTGGGAAATGCGCGCACTTCTCAAGAAAGCACGTTTGCCGCGACTGGCCAAAGCCGTGGCAACCTGAAGTGTTACTTGATCCGTGCGCCGTAAGCTGCTGATCAATTTAACAAAAGGCAGCCCTGTGATGTTAACGAAAAATTAGCCTGCACCCAGAAGGGTTGCAGCAAAGGGTGCGTGATGGTAATTCGCCCGCAAAACCCGATATTTTTCATCGGATACGATACGAAGGTACAGGCACAGGTGCACGTCACACACCCCGAAGTCACCCCACCGAGACTGGAAATTCGCAATCTGGTGCGCCTGTTCGAGGGCAAGGCCGTTGTTGATGACGTCTCGCTGAGTATTCAGCCGGGGCATGTGACCTGCCTTCTGGGGCCCTCGGGCTGTGGCAAATCCACCACGCTGCGTATGATCGCCGGGGTGGATATACAGAACTCTGGTCAAATCTATGTGGACGGAAATCTGATCTGCGACACGGTGTTCCGAGTGCCCCCCGAGCGGCGTTCGATCGGGTTGATGTTTCAGGATTTCGCCTTGTTTCCACATCTGACGGTGGGCGAAAATGTAGCCTTTGGGTTAAGCGGTCCGAAGGAGAAAAAGCACAAGCGCGTATCGGAACTGCTTGAACGCGTTGGCCTTTTTCATTTCATTGGCGACTACCCTCATTCGCTATCCGGGGGTGAACAACAGCGGGTCGCCTTGGCGCGGGCGCTGGCGCCGCGCCCGCGGGTGATGCTGATGGACGAGCCGTTTTCGGGGCTGGATGATCGTCTGCGGGACGGCATCCGGGATGAGACGCTGGCGCTGCTGAAGGAAGAGGGCACGAGCGTTCTGCTGGTCACCCACGAGCCGGAAGAGGCGATGCGTATGGCCGACGAGATCGCGTTGATGCGCGACGGGCGGATCGTGCAGCGGGGCGCTCCGTATAACATCTACAAGTCGCCGGCCGACAAAGAAGCCGTGGCATTTTTCAGTGATATCAATGTATTGCAAGGCACTGTTCAGGGCGCTTTGGTGGATACGGCCTTTGGTGAGTTTCTTGCCCCCGGTGTGCCCGATGGCGGCGCGGTCGAGATTGTGTTTCGCCCGCAGCATGTGGGTATCGACTTTGATCGTGGCGGGCGCGGACCCAATCCGACGGAGTTGCAGGGCACGCCCGCGCGCGGTTTGGTCGAACGGGCGCGGTTCATGGGGTCCGAGAGCCTTGTTGAATTCCGCATGGATCACGATGGCGCGGTGCTGAAGGCAACCGTGCCGAACGTGTTCCTGCCCAAGGTCGGCACCGCGATGTGGCTGACCGTGCGGCGGGACCGCTGTTTCATTTTCCCCAAAAAACGCTGAAAACGCCGAAAACGCTGGTATGGCAGGCGTATGGTTTTCGTATGGAAACCGTATGGCTGTCGGTATGGGCGGTTTCAGGTCACGCGGGGTTTCCTGTCGTCGGGCGCGTAGTCCGAGAGGCGTTTGCCCGGCTCGTCCACGAACAGTCCCGGCACGGTGCTGAGCGCGGTGATGCGGTCGATCCGGAAGCTGGCGAAATCACCTGTGGTTTCATCCCAGACGACGCAGGTCCAGACGCGGCCCCAATAGTCGATGTGCAGCGGGCGCACGGTATGTGCCTCTGACGCGCCGGACAGCGTGACCTTAAGCTTTTGCCGGGTGCGGATGGCGGAGCGGAAGGCTGGCATGTGGCGGAACCCCTGTGCGGCCTCGGCAAAGGGATAGGTGGCGAAACCGAACCGGCCCGGGGCGGGGCCGGCATCCTGGGGCAGCACGGCGTCGATCTTGGACGACAGGGTGCGGGCGGCTTCGGCAAGGTCGGGCAGGGTGCCCGCGCCGACGGCGGCGAGGCCCAGGTGCAGCGCCTCAAGCTCAACCTCGGTCAGGTTCAGGGGCGGCAGGGTGATGGCGGCGCGGGCGGTGTAGCCGATGCCGCGCGCACCTTCGACCGGCACGCCAGAGGCCGCGAGCGTGTCCATATCACGATAGATCGTGCGGATCGACACGTTGAGCGCGCGGGCAAGATCTTCGGCGCGGTGAAGATCACCATCCTTGAGCCGCATCATCAGGGCATAGAGCCGGTCGGCGCGTTTCATCTGGGGAACCTTTCGCATCGGGTGATTCGGGGCGGGTTGAGCGGTAATACTGACAAAAACCTGTCAACTGACAACCTCTTGACAAATGGCGGGGTAAAATGGGCTCCAAACCGCCGTGATCCGGGGGCTTTGCCGCTTTTCGAGGGTTGCGAAAACCACTAGAACCCCCAGATGATTATTAGCGGGTCGCTGACGGCCCCGCCTTCGTGAGGAGAGAGAGATGCTAAACAATATCGGCCTTCCCGGCCTTCTGCTGATCGCGGTTGTGGTGCTGGTCCTGTTCGGACGCGGCAAGATTTCCAGCCTGATGGGCGAAGTCGGCAAAGGCATAACCGCCTTCAAAAAGGGTGTGAGCGACGGCAGCAAAGAGCTTGAAGAAGAGCAGGCAGAAGCCGCCCGTGACATCACCCCGTCCGAGCAAGAGAAAGACAAGGTGTAAACCCGAATGTTCGATCTTGGCTGGTCCGAGCTTTTGCTCATCGGGGTCGTGGCCCTGATCGTGGTGGGTCCCAAGGACCTGCCGGTACTGTTCCGCAATGTCGGGAAGTTCATGGGGCGTGCCAAAGGCATGGCGCGTGAATTCAGCAAGGCGATGAACGACGCCGCGGATGAGACAGGCGTCAAGGATGTGGCCAAGACCTTCAAGACGGCGGCAAATCCGATGTCGTCCGCCATGGACGGGGTCCGGGACGCGGCGAAGTCGATGACCAACCTGAACCTTGATCCGAAAAGCGAGACCGGCAAGCTGGCGAAAGAGCGCGAGGCGGACCGCAAGAAGATCGAGGTGTCGACGGCGCGGGCTGCGGCAGATCGCAAGAAGCGCGAAGCCGAATCCGCCGCCAAGCGCGCCGATGAGATGGAGGCCGAAATGAAGGCCGAGGCGCAGATCGGCCCCGATGCCGATGCGCCCAAGGGTGATGCATGAGCGTGAATGACGATATCGAGGATTCCAGCGCGCCGCTGATCGAGCATCTGGCAGAGCTGCGCACGCGGCTGATCCGGTCGGCGGTGGCGTTCATCATCGGGATGGTGCTGGCCTTTACCGTGGCCCAGCCGATCCTGCAGTTCCTGCTGCATCCGATCGAAGAGACGCTGCGCAATCTGGGCGATCCGTCGCCGACGATGCAGTATACCTCGCCTCAGGAATATCTGTTCACGCTGTTCCGGATTTCCATGGTGTTCGGCTTTGCGCTGGCATTTCCGGTGATCTCTTACCAGATGTGGCGGTTTGTGGCGCCGGGGCTGTACAAGTCCGAAAAGGGGGCGTTTCTGCCCTTCATGATCGCTTCGCCCTTCATGTTTTTGCTGGGCGCGAGCTTTGCGCATTTTGTCGTGACGCCGCTGGCGATGCAGTTTTTCCTGGGCTTTGCGGACGTCAGTTCGATCTTTGCCAACCTGTTGCAGCACGCGGCGGTGAGTGTTTCCGAGGGTGTGACGACTGCGCTGCCGGTCGATGCCGCTGTGGTGCCTGAAACGGTTGACGGCATACGGATCACCTTTTTCGGTAAGGTGAATGAATCGCTGGATATCACGCTGAAGTTCATCATGGCCTTCGGTATGTGTTTCCAGCTGCCGGTGCTGCTGACGCTGATGGGCAAGGCGGGCCTTGTGTCTGCCGCAGGTCTGGGCGCGGTGCGCAAATACGCGATGGTGGGCATTCTGGTGCTGGCCGCCGTGGTGACGCCGCCGGATGTGACGACGCAGGTGATCCTGTTTGTGGTGGTGTACGGCCTTTACGAGATGTCGATCCTTCTTGTGCGCATGGTCGAGCGGAAGCGCGAAAAGGATCTGCGGGCACAGGGCCTGTGGTTCGAGGATGACGCCGACGAAGATCCGATGGCGGCCGAGTTCGAGGACGACAAGTGAGCAAGACGTTGAAACGGATTGCCGAGGCGCTGGAGCGGATGGCTCCGGCGCCGATGGCGGCCCCGGATCTGGACGCGGCAGAGGCGTTTGTCTGGCACGTCGGCCCGGACCGTCTGGAGCCGGTGCAAAAGGTGTCGCGGGTGGATCTTGACCTGTTGATCGGGATCGATCGCAGCCGCGAGACCCTGTTGACCAATACCGAACAGTTTGCGCGCGGGTTGCCCGCGAACAACGCCCTGCTTTGGGGCGCGCGGGGGATGGGCAAGTCATCGCTGGTGAAATCGGTCCATGCCGAGGTTCTGGCGCGTGGACTGCCGCTGAAGATCGTCGAGCTTCAGCGCGAGGATCTGCCATCGGTCGCCAGGTTGCTGAACCTGCTGCGCGGCGCGGATCACCGGTTCCTGCTGTTTTGCGACGACCTGTCGTTTTCCAACGATGACCAGCATTACAAGAGCTTGAAGGCGGTTCTGGATGGCGGGATCGAGGGGCGGCCGGAAAACGTGCTGTTCTACGCGACATCGAACCGCCGCCACCTGATGCCGCGCGACATGATCGAGAACGAGCGGTCGAGCGCGATCAATCCCGGTGAGGCGGTCGAGGAGAAGGTGTCCCTGTCTGACCGGTTCGGGCTGTGGCTGGGCTTTCATCCCTGCACGCAGGACGATTATCTGGCGATGATCGATGGCTATTGTGCGGCGCATGATTTGGTCGTTGCGCCCGATGTCCTGCGCGCCGAGGCGATCGAGTGGCAGGCGACACGCGGGTCGCGGTCTGGGCGCGTGGCCTGGCAGTTCTTTGTCGATCTGGCCGGACGACAGGGCTTGCGCATTTCCTGACATTGGGAACGTGATCCGGCGGTGCGCGCTGGCGCGCGCGCACGGTATCTCGGCACCGCCTTTGGCGGTGCCTTGGGTTGGCGCGGGTTGCGGGGGCAGTTTGCTGCTGTGACGGAGCGCGTGCCGCCGGGTTGGGATACCTCCGGCGGGGATATCTTCGGGCAGATGAAACCGCGAGAGGCCGGTAAGGCCCATCGCGGTTTCCGGGCGCTGATTATTTCAGATATTTCATCGGATCGACGGAATCAAAGCCGTTGCGGACCTCGAAGTGCATGCGCGCCGGGTCGCCTGCGCGGACGACGCCGATGGTCTGGCCACGGCTGACGGGATCGCCCTTTTGCACCGTCAGCCCGTCGATATGGGTGTAGACGGTCAGCAGGTTGTCCGGGTGTTTGATCACCAGAATGGGGATGTTTTCCGTATTGGTGGTGATCGCGGCGACGGTGCCATTGGCGGCGGCCCGGACGGGACTGCCGACCGGGGCGGCGATGTCGATGCCGTCATTCTTGCCCTTGGCATATTCGCGGATGATGCTGCCCTGCACCGGATAGCTCATCGCGGCAGAGGCGGTGGCAGGTGCGTTTTGCGTGCCGATATCGGGTTTCGGCACTGCCGGGGCCGGGGCGGCGGCGGGCAGGGTTGTGGCGGCGGGCAGGGGTTTCGAGGCACTGGGCGGAACCGGCGTGGGGCTGCCCGCGCCGGGCGCTGTGGTGGAAGCCGCAGCCGATTGCTGGCTGCCGGGCAGAGCGGTGGGGATCAGCAGGTATTGGCCGGCGCGCAGGGTATAGTTGCTGTCGAGACCGTTCCAGTCGCTGAGCGCGCGGGGCGTGATGCCGTAGAGGCGCGCGATGCTGAAGGCGGTTTCGCCGCGCTGGACCTGGTGGCGGATGGGTTCGGCGCCGCCTGTCGTCGTGCTGCTGCTGCTGGTTCCGGTGGCGGCAGGGGTCGGTGAGGCGCGGTCGATGGCAGCACCTGCAAGGGTGGTGATGTCGATGGCCCCGGCGGGAGTGATCGCGCCCGTTGTTGGTGTGGCAGCGGCGACGCGGCGCGGCAGGGCGATCACTTCGCCCGCGCGCAGGGTATCACCCGGCTGGATGCCATTGTACGTCGCGAGTTCCGCCGCAGGAAGACCGACGCGGCTGGCGAGGCTGGCAAGCGTGTCGCCACGTTCAGCCACGGCGACCTGATAGGTGGGATAGCTGAGCACGCCGCGTGCATCCGGGACGGGCCGGGAGGCGGTGGCCATGGCGGCCGCCTCGGAGGTGTCGACCGAGCCGCCGATCCGTCCGCGCATATCAAGGTCCATGGGGCGCGAACAGGCCGTGGCCGCCAGCAGGGCGATGCCGACGCAGGTGAGCCGGGGCAGCGCGGCGAAGGTGCGGCGAATGGGGGGCGTGGAGAAGGGGGCGTGGGTCACTGTCATCTCGAATATCCTCGGGTGCGTCCCTTGTTTGCCGGGACGTCGTCATGAAACTGTGTCGGTCTCAGCTGTCCTTGCCCAGACCTTCGACCAGCGGCACAAAGCGCACGGGGCGCATTTCGTCGTATTCATAGCCCGTTTCATGCCGCGTTACACGGATCAGGCTTTGGACCGTGTCGGACTGGCCGACCGGCAGCACCATGATACCGCCAATCTTGAGCTGGGCCAAGAGCGGGCCGGGGGGATCCTCGGCTGCGGCGGTGACCAAAATCCGGTCAAACGGTGCCTGATCGGGCAAGCCGTGGGAACCGTCCGCCGTGAAGGCGGTGATGTTGGTAAGGCCGAGCTGATCAAAGACCATACGCGCCTCGCGGACGAGGCGCATGTGGCGATCGACGGTGTAGACCCGGCGCACCAGACAGGACAGGATCGCCGCCTGATAGCCCGAGCCGGTGCCGACTTCTAGCACCTTGTCGCGGGAGCTGAGTTTCAGCGCCTGGGTCATCAGCCCGACCACGGACGGCTGGGAAATGGTCTGGCCACAGGCGATCGGCAGGGGCATGTCGTCATAGGCGCGGTCGGTGAAATAGCCGCGGATAAAGGGGCCGCGGTCGATCTTTTCCATCGCGCTGAGCACGGCATGGTCGGTCACGCCCTTGGAGCGGAGCGCATAGAGGAACTGCATCTTGCGTTCCGCCTCCTCATTCATGCGAAAGCGTCTTTCAGCATATCAAGCTGGTCGTGCGCGGTAAGGTCGGCGCGCATCGGCGTGACGCTGATGTAGCCCGCAAGGTTCACATCCGCATCCGAGCCGGGGTGCGTGGCGGCGCGCTGATCGCCGCCCTTGATCCACAGGAACCGACGGCCCGAGGGCGAGAGGTGCGGCTCGACCGCGAAGGTGGTGTTTTCGCGAAACCCCTGCGGCGCGACGCGGGTGCCGAGCACATCCCTGGCGGCGACGGGCGGGAAATTGACGTTGTAGAACAGGCGGTAGTCCTTTTGCGCGGGCGGGTCGGCGCGCAGGATGCGACGGATGGTGTCGGCGCCATGGGTGGCGGCGGCCTCGAACGGGTCGTCGAGATGGACATTGTCGGGGCCGTAATACTGCGACAGGGCGATCGAGGGCACGCCCTGAAGGGCCGCCTCCATCGCGCCGCCGATGGTGCCGGAATAGAGCACGTTTTCGGCCGAGTTGTTGCCCCGGTTGATGCCTGAAAGAACCAGATCGGGGGGCGTATCCTTCATCACGTCATGCAGGCCGGCAAGCACGCAGTCGGCGGGGCTGCCTTCGGCGGCGAAGGTGCGTTCACCCAGCTGGGCGATCATGGTGGGATGGGTGTAGCTGATGCAGTGACCGACGCCGGACTGTTCAAAAGCCGGGGCGACGGTCCAGATGTCGCTGTCGTCATCGACCAGCGCAAGCGCGATCTGGTGCAGCACCTTGAGGCCGGGCGCGTTGATACCGTCGTCATTCGTGATGAGAATACGCATGAAATTGCCTGTCCTGTCTTTTTCTCTGCATATGCGAGAGGTGGGCGGGGGGCAAGCGGCGGGGACCGCTGCACGCCACCCCGGCGGCAATGCGGGGCAGCTGTGCCACGGTCGGATCTGCGTATTTCCGACAGAGAAGACGGGGGTGGCGTCAGGCGGTCAGGGCAAGCGTGGACAGCAGCCGGGCGGCCTCATCCCGGGGATGGGCCAGAGCATCGCGGTTTTCACCGGGGAAGAACCGCGCGCGGGTGGCCGTTCCCATCGGGCGGGGCGACAGGATCTGCACCCGGGGGCCGGTTTTTTCGGTTTCGGCCTGCCAGCTGCGCGCCAGGGCGATTTGCGCGGCCTTGGTGGTGCCGTAGTGGCCAAAGAACTTTTCGCCGCCGCGCGGGTCGTCAAAGAACAGCGCGGTTCCGGTGGTGCCCAGCAGGGGCGCGATATAGGGGATCAGATGGCCCATCGCGGTGAGGTTGATGGACACGGATTTTGCCCAATCCTTGGCGTCGATATGGTTGGCCGGGGTCAGGGGGGCGGCATGGATCGCCGGATGCGCCCAGAGCGCGACGCTGCCCCAGCGGTCATAGATCGAGCGGCAGAGCTGGGCCATCGCCTCGGGTTTGGTGATGTCCATGGGGGCGAGTGTGGCCTGACCACCGCGCGCCTTGATGCGGTCATCAAGGTCTTCTAGCCCGCCAACGGTACGGGCGACGGCGACGATGTGATGTGTGTCGGACAGGGCCTCGGCCAGGGCAAAGCCAAGGCCGCGTGAGGCACCGGTGATGAGGGCGATGGGCTGTGTCATGGCGGGGTGCATGGGCCAGTCGCGCGGCGGGGTCAAGAGGTTGGCGTGCCGGAGCGGCGTGGTTTTCGGCCTTTGGGGATTCCTGCAGTGCCGTTGCCGCCTGGGCCCGTGGTTCAGCCGCCCGGCATTTCGAGCCATTGGGCGCGACCGTTCTGGCCCAATGCGATGCGCGCGGCATCGATTGCATATACGGTGTCCTGCCCGAGCCGATCACCCAGCGAGACCCGCGCCACGCGCCCGTCCGGCAGGCGCAGGAGTGCCTGAGGGGCGGCCTGTGTGCCAAAGGTGCCCAGCAGGACAAGCCGGTTGAGGTTGATTTCGGTCCGATGTGTCGCAGAGCGTGCGACGCTGGTGGGTGTTTGTGTGGTGGTGGTCTGTGTCATGTTTCCTGAACTGTCATTCCGCAAAGTACGGCGCAGCTATGCTGCGGCGCGGCGAAACGAAAGCCCGTGAAATCAGATCGTGGCAGGATCGGCAGAAGCCTGCTTGCCCATCGGTTGACGCCGGCCTAGTCGCGCGTCAGGTGCGGGCGAATATCCTTGCCTGAGGCTGCGTAGATATCGAGCAGTTCATCAAAGGAAATGCCGTTTTTCTGGCCCTCGGCCAGCGGACCTTCGGCGATGATGAGGCGCGGGCGTTCCAGCCCGGTGCCGGGAACCAGCGTGCCATGGGCCGCGTCGCCGAAATGCGGCAGGTCATTGGCCACCGTCGCAGGGATCGAAGTGACGGGTGCGCCGTCTTCGGTCGAGCCATCGAGATAGGCATAGAAATCGGTGGGGGAAACCTCGGCCCAGAGGCCGAAAAAGAAAACTTCGGTATCGCTGCCGCGCAGGGGCAGGAGGATCACGCAGCGCAGGAACCGGCGGTTGTTGAGACGGCAGAGTTCCGAGGAGAGTTTGTCATCGCCGACCTTGAGCATCTCTTCGCTGCGGGGGCCGTGGGGCCAGTCATCGGGTTCTTCGAAACCAATGTCGAAGACGCCGGAGAAATGTTTCCCACAGCACGGGCAGGCGCGTAGGGGGTCATTGAAACGCCGCCAGCGGGCATCAAGATCAAGCAGACTCATTGAAGTGAACCATCCCAAGCTTTGCGATAACTGTTTAGCCAATCTTCAGGGTAAGGGTTTGAAGATTCGTGAAGGATACTAGAATAGTCAGGTAAAAACACCGCAGATTATTGTTATCGCGGTCCCGATTATTGCCCCGTGCGGGATGATCCAAGTCGCGAAAAGTCGGGATTTTTTCCCGAGATCCGCATTTGGAACCGCTTAAATATTTCAGTGTCCGCGCCAGAATGAGGGACGCCTTGGAGCAAGGTCCGTAAGGATGCCTTTGACCAGCAGCGCCGGTTGGACTGTTGTCCCTGGCGCGGCGCTGCTGGTCATCATTGTCATTCGGCGGCGGTCTTGAGTTTGAAGCCTTTCTGGATCTGATCGGCAGGCTCGACCGGGTATTCGCCGGAGAAACAGGCGTCGCAATACTGCGGCTGCTTGGGATTGCGGCCCTCAGCCTCGCCCACGGCGCGGTAGAGACCGTCAAGCGAGATGAAGCGCAGCGAGTCGACGTTGAGATGTTCGCGCATCTCTTCTTCGGTCATGGTCGCGGCGAGCAGTTTTTCCCGCTGGGGCGTGTCGACGCCGTAGAAACAGGGCCATGCGGTGGGCGGCGACGCGATGCGAAAGTGCACCTCGGCGGCGCCGGCATCCAGGATCATCTCCTTGATCTTGCGCGAGGTGGTGCCGCGCACGACCGAATCGTCGACCAGGATCACCCGCTTGCCCTTGATCAGGGCACGGTTGACGTTGAGTTTCAGACGCACGCCCATGTTGCGGATCTGTTCGGTGGGTTCGATGAAGGTGCGGCCCATGTATTGGTTGCGCACGATACCCATGCCGTAGGGAATGCCGGATTCATGCGCAAAGCCGATGGCCGCCGGGGTGCCGGAATCGGGCACGGGGCAGACGAGGTCGGCATCGACCGGAGCTTCGCGGGCCAGTTCCACACCGATCTGACGGCGGGTTTCATAGACCGAGCGGTTGCCGATGATCGAATCGGGACGCGAGAAATAGACATGTTCGAAGATGCAGAAACGCGATTTCTGCGGGCGGAAGGGGCGCAGGGATTCGACGCCCTTTTCCGCAGAGATCACCACCATTTCCCCCGGCTCGATCTCGCGGACATATTCCGCGCCGATGATGTCGAGCGCGCAGGTTTCCGAGCTGAGAACCCAGCCGTCAGCGACCTTGCCCAGTACCAGCGGGCGCACGCCCAGCGGGTCGCGTACACCGATGAGTTTGGTGCGGGTCATGGCAACGACGCTGAATGCGCCCTCGACACGGCGCAGGGCGTCTTCCATCCGCTCGGGGATGTTACGCTGAAGCGAGCGGGCCATGAGGTGGATGATACATTCGCTGTCCGAGGAGGACTGGAAGATCGAACCGCGTTCGATCAGCTCGCGGCGCAGGGCGTCGGCATTGGTGATGTTGCCGTTGTGGGCGATCGCCGCCCCGCCCATGGAAAATTCACCAAAGAAGGGCTGAACGTCGCGGATCTGGGTTGGTCCCTTTGATCCGGCGGTGGAATAGCGGACGTGGCCGATGGCAAGCGGGCCGGGCAGTGTCTGCATCAGCGACTGAGAGGTGAAGTTGTCGCGGACATAGCCAAAGCGGCGCGCCGAGTTGAAACCGTGTTCTTCGTCGTGGCTGACGATTCCCCCGGCTTCCTGTCCCCGGTGCTGCAGGGCGTGCAGACCAAGGGCTACGAAGTTTGCAGCATCCGTGACGCCGATCACGCCGAAGATACCGCACTCCTCTTTCAGTTTGTCATCATCAAAGGGGTGGGCGGGAGGCATCTCGAGATCCAAGGGGCAGCTCCGAATCCGTTGCGTGAGGTATGGGGCACTCATAGGCGCTTGTTACCTATGTGTCACGGAGGGATCACAGCGCAAGTGCTGCGGTGCAACATTTCGTTAAGGATTGTGGTCGGAATTATGAGCACAGGGTTAAGATTTGTCCCGAATTTGCAGCAATTCGACAGGTGATTAGGCGTCATCTTCGGGTTCTACGATCATACCGGGCAATTTGAAGCGCACCGTGCTGCCCTGTCCGCCCCCGGTTTTGTCGACCCGGATCGTGCCCCGGCGGGCCAGAATGAGGTTGCGCACCGCCAGCAGGCCGAAACCGCTGCTGGTCTGGCAGACACCGTTGTCGGAAAACAGGTTTTCCGCGTCAGCAAAGCCGTTGCCATTATCGGTGACCGCCATTTCAATATATTCGGAACCCGTTTCGCTGGGTTCAAGGTCGATCTTTACCGAAAGCTGGCCCTTTCCGCCATGCTTCAGGGCATTGTCCACCAGGTTGCGCAGAACGATATGAACGGCCGTCATGTCGGCGTAGAGCATATGGTCGGGCCAGGTGATGCGATGCGCGCCGGAAGGGTCGAGCACGGCGGCGATGTTTTCGCACAACACGGCCAGTCTGAAGGTTCTGGGCGGGGTTTCCATGGTTCGGGACTGGCTGACCTTGAGCACATCCGAAATCAGAACCGAAGCCTTTTCCGCGATATTATCAAGGTCGTCGAGCAGGTCGATCTTGCCATCGCCCATGTCGACAAAGTCTTCGCGCAGTTCCGAACCGATATAGCGGATGTGACGCAGCGGCGTGCGCAGGTCATGGGCCGCAAGAGAGACAAACTGCTCCATTTCGGATTGTTTGGTCTGCATCTGCGCGCAGAGTTCCAGCGCCTTTTTTTCGGTGGTTGCATTGATGACGGTGGCGACCACATGGCTGATTTTGCCATCGCCGTTCAGCACCGGCGTCAATCTGGTGCGCAACCACAGGTTGCCATTTTCGGATGGCCATTCGGTGTCATAGGAGCAGGGCTGTGCGCTGTTCATCGCTTCGATATGGCGGGACAGCGCGTTCTGGCCGATGCGGCCGGGAAATACCTCGTCAAAGGTCTTTCCCTGAACCTGTTCAAGTGTGCAGGTCAGGGAATTCCGCGCCACGGCGTTGAAAAAGGCGATGCGCGGCACGCCGTCCGGATGCGGCACAAAGACGTAGATCGCCGTTGCGATGTCGTCGAAAGCACGGAAGTCATTCTGCTGCATCATGCCGGGTTCCTAGAGGAAACTGGGCATAAGAGGGGGGCTACGGGTTAAAAAAACATGAATCTGGCTGAGTCGCGGCCCTGCCGAACCGATCAGGCGTCGTTCGGTCCCGGTGCGGCGCAAACATCGACCAGCTGTTCATATTGCGTGGTGATCCAGCCAAGCGCCTGTTCGGGATTCTGTTCTTCGATCTTGGCGGTGAAGCGGGTGAAAACGGCGGCAGAGCGGCTGTCGTCGATCATCGGAACATCCTGCGAGGTCAGCACCGTGCTGTAGACAAAGAAGGCCACCGCCACCAGAAGCACACCGCGCGCAACGCCGAACAAAAAGCCAAGACCCTGATCGATGCCGCCAAACAACGACCGCTGCACCAGCGAGGAAAGAAGCGGCGTGAAGAAGGACACGACGATCAGCGCGGCGGCAAAGACCCCCGCAAAGGCGGCGATAATGCTGAGTTCGCAGCTGTCGGACAGAAAAGAGCCGATCATCGGCAATTCCTTGACCAGCGGCTGCACCTGTGGCGCGAACAGGAGGGCGATGAAGCCGGCAAAAATCCATCCGGCAATCGCCATGACTTCGCGTACCAATCCGCGCGAATAGGCAAGTAGCGCCGATAGCACGATGACGACGGCAACGATGCCATCCACTGCGGTAAAACCTTCCATCGGCCTCTTGCCTCTTTCCTTTTTGGTGGCGCCTAACCAGCGCCGAACAGATCGCCCACAAAGGCAGTCAGATCGCCCATCTGCTGGAGCTTCATGCCTGTGGCCGCCCCCGCTTTGCCGCCCGACGGGGCGATGGCGCTGGTGAAACCAAGTTTCTGCGCCTCTTTCAACCTGTTTTCGGTCTGGCTCACCGGTCTGAGAGCGCCAGATAGGCTGATTTCCCCGAAAACCACCGTTTCCGGGGGGAGTGCGACGTCTTCGCGCGCGGAAAGCAGCGCGGCGGCAACGGCCAGATCGGCGGCCGGTTCGCTGATTTTCATCCCGCCGGCCACGTTCAGGTACACATCGAGCCCCGCAAAGGGGATGCCGCAGCGCGCTTCGAGCACGGCGAGAATCATCGCAAGCCGCCCGCCGTCCCAGCCGACAACCGTGCGGCGGGGTTGGGAATGCGGGCTGGGCGCGACCAGTGCCTGGAGTTCGCAAAGCACCGGGCGGGTGCCTTCGATGCCGGCAAAAACCACCGATCCCGGGCTGGGCTGGCCACGTTCGGACAGGAACAGCGCCGAGGGGTTGGTGACCTCGGCCAAACCCGCGCCGGTCATCTCAAACACGCCGATTTCATCCGCCGGGCCAAAGCGGTTCTTGACCGCGCGCAGGATGCGGAACTGGTGGCCGCGTTCGCCCTCAAAGTACAGCACGGTGTCGACCATGTGTTCGACAACGCGCGGCCCGGCGATCTGGCCGTCCTTGGTGACATGGCCGACAAGGATCACCGACATGCCAGAGCGTTTGGCGAAAGAAGTCAGCTCATGCGCGGCGGCACGGACCTGAGAGACGCTGCCCGGGGCGGATTCGACATTGTCGGACCACATGGTCTGGATCGAATCGATGATCACCAGATCCGGGCGTTCCTGTTCCAGCGTGGTCAGGATGTCGCGCAGATTGGTCTCAGCCGCCAGTTTCACCGGTGCGTCGGCAAGGCCAAGGCGTTGCGCGCGCATCCGGACCTGAGCCGAGGCTTCTTCGCCGCTGGCATAGATCACCTTGAGTCCCGCGCGGGCGAACATCGCGGCACCCTGTAGCAGCAGCGTGGATTTACCAATGCCGGGGTCACCGCCGACAAGGATGGCAGAGGAGGGCACAAGCCCGCCGCCCAGAACGCGGTCAAGTTCCGACAGGCCCGAGGCAACGCGCGGCGGGGCGGGTTCGGTGCTGGAAAGGTCTGTCAGCGGCACGGCGCGGCCACGTCCCCCAAGGCTTTTCTTGGCGGGACCTGCCTTTGACAGGGGGGCCTCTTCGGAAATGGTGTTCCAGGCGCCACAGGCTTCGCACCGCCCGGCCCATTTGGTGGTGGCGTTGCTGCAGGCGGCGCAGACGTAATTGGCGGAAGCTTTGGCCATGGCGATCTTGTGGCCCAAGGGGGCGGGCATCGCAAGGGGGTGTGTCGCGTCAGGTTTGCGCCACGGGCGCGGTTCAGAACAGCGTCACGATCCAGAGGCCAAGCAACCCCAGAACCAGCGCGCCGTTGAGCCAGTCAAGCAGCCAAAGGCGGCGCACGGGCAGGAAGGCCGAAACGAAGAACACTGCGGACAGTGTGAGCGGAACGGTCAGGCCCTGACCCTGCGCCAGCATGCGGGCGGCGGGGCCGTACCATGGGTGCGTCGTCAGCCCCAGCGCCGGGGCAAAGGTGGTCAGGATCGCAGCAGCACAGAGCAGCAGGACCGCCAGCGCCAGAAGGCGGCTTGGTCCGCGGCCCGCCGCACTGCGGACCAGCGCGAGGACCAGCAGCAGTTCAAGAAACACGAACCGTTTGACAAAGATCAGGGCGATCAGGGTCGGGTTGGGTTCGAAAAGGCTCATGTGGCACCTGTGTTGGGGCGGGCGCTCAGGCCCCGGTGTAGCGCCGTTCATAGCGCGCGCCAAGCGAGGTCAGGATTTCGTAGCCGATGGTTCCGGCGGCCTCTGCAAGGGTGTCGATGTCCTGATGTCGACCCAGAAGATCAACCGTATCGGGCGCTGTTTTCAGCGCGCTCACATCCACAGCGATCAGATCCATGGAAATGCGGCCAATGATCTTGCAGCGCGTGTCGCCGACATAGACATGTGCCCTTGGCCCCATGGCGCGCAGGATGCCATCGGCATAGCCCGCCGCAATCGTGGCCACGCGGGTGACGCCCTGAGCGACCCATGAATTGCCGTAGCCGACGCTTTCACCAATGGCGACATCGCGGGTCTGGATCACCGGAATCGACAGTTGCACAACGGGCCGCGCATCATCAAAGGGCTGGCCGCCGTACATCCCGATGCCGGGGCGCGTCACGTCAAAATGATAATCCGGCCCCAGCAGGATGCCGCCCGTCGCGGCGAGCGAGCGCGGCGCGTCGATCCCGTCTGTCATCTGCTGAAAGACGTGCAGCTGCCGGGCATTCATCTCATGCGTGGGCTCATCGGCGCAGGCAAGATGGCTCATCACCAGTGTCGGATGCTGGGCGAGGGCAATTTCACGCAGGGCGGACCATTCCGATGGCTCCATCCCCAGACGGTTCATCCCGGTATCCAGCTGGATGCCAAAGGAATGCCCGGGCAATGCCTCGACGTGGCGCAGCATCTGGTCGACCGAGTTGATCATCGGGGTCAGTTGCGCGGCCTTCAACAGCGGCGCGTCGCCCGCCATATGGCCGGAAAAGACGTTGATTTCGGGGCCTGATCCCAGCGCCTTGCGCAGGGCGGCGCCTTCTTCGGCGAGGGCGACAAAAAAGCGCCGCACGCCTTCGATGGCCAGCATGTTGGCAACACGCCCGGCACCAAGGCCATAGGCATCCGCCTTCACCACGGCACCGGTTTCGGTGTCCGAATTGGCGGAAAGGCTGCGCCAGTTATGGCGCAGTGCGGCAAGATCTATAGTCAAAACAGTTTGAGCCATGGCGCCGTATTTGGCACGTTCCATCCGGGCGTCAAGCGTAAACATGTCGCGCGCGATCTGTGGCGTCCTGTGGTCGGCAAATTATGCACCGCCGGGCGGCACTCTTTGGTTGAGCGGCCCCGCCGCCGGGGGTATGCCACGGTTATGAATATGCAAATCACACCCGAATTCGAAACCGCGCTTCAGCGCCGGATCGATACAAAGACAAAACCGCAGGGTGCCCTGGGCCTGATCGAGGATCTGGCTGCACAGGTGGCGCGCCTTCAGGGCCGGCTGGATCCGGTGATGGAAAGCTGTGCGCTGATCCTCTTTGCCGCCGATCATGGCATCGCGGAGGAGGGCGTTTCGGCCTATCCGCCAGCGGTCACCCGGCAGATGGTGCTGAACTTTGCCGGTGGCGGGGCGGCGGCGAACGTCTTTGCCCGAGCGGGTGGCATCGACCTGCGGGTGGTCAACGCCGGGGTTATCGGCGGGCCTTTCGATCTGCCACAGATCGAGGATCGACCGCTGGGCGAGGGCACGGCGAGCTTTCTGAACGGGCCGGCGATGTCTGCGCAGCAGTTGGACCGGGCGCTGGAGATCGGGCGCGACCTTGGGGCCGATGGAACGTTCCAGGCGATGGCTTTTGGCGAGATGGGCATCGGCAACACCTCTGCCGCGTCGGTCATGGCGCACAAGCTGACCGGCATGGCGCTGGACACGCTTGTGGGGCGCGGTACGGGCCTTGAGGATGCTAGTCTGGCACATAAACGTGTGGTGCTGGGCACGGCGGCAGCGCGGACCGGAGAGTTGTCGGCGCGCGAGGTTCTGCAAGAATACGGCGGTTTCGAAATCGCAATGATGACCGGCGCGATGCTGGGCGCCGCCGACGCGGGCCGGGTGGTGCTGGTGGACGGGTTTATTGCCAGCGTTTCGGCGCTTGCCGCCTGCGCATTGGACCCCGGCGCCCGCGCGGCGATGGTGTTTGCGCACCGATCCGCCGAATCCGGGCATGGTGCCGTGCTGGATGCGCTGGACGCCGCGCCGCTGCTAAGTCTGAACATGCGGCTTGGCGAAGGATCGGGGGCTGCGCTGGCCTGGCCGTTGCTGCGCGCTGCGGTTGCCATGCTGAACGAAATGGCAAGCTTTGAGTCGGCCGGCGTGTCGGGACCGGCCTGACGTGGGACAACCGTTTCAAGAGAATGCAAAGACCGAATGGGGGCTGTTCCTGCTGGCGGTGCAGTTCCTGACCCGCCTTCCGGTGCCCCGGGATCTGCCGTTTTCTGATGATTTGCTGATCCGGGCGACCAAATATTACCCGCTGGTCGGTCTGCTGATCGGTTCGATCGGGGCGCTGGTATTGGTCATTTCCGAAGGTTGGCTGGGGATGCCGGTGGCGGTGATCCTGTCACTGGCGGCGACGCTGGCAGCCACGGGGGCGTTTCACGAGGATGGTCTGGCGGATGCAGCTGACGGGCTTTGGGGCGGGTTGACGCGCGAGCGGCGGCTGGAGATCATGCGCGACAGCCGTATCGGCACCTATGGCGCGGTGATGCTGGGCGTGGTGCTGGCGCTGAAGGTCACGCTGCTGATGAGTTTCGCACCCGGGGTGGCGGCCTGGCTGCTGATCCTGGGGCATGTACTGGGGCGGATGTCTGCGGTGCATGTGATCGCCACCACGGGATATGCCCGCCACAGCGGGGCAAAGTTCGTTGCCCCCACGGTGACACCGGATGGTTATCGTGTCGCGCTGGTCCTGTCGCTGGTTGTGCTGTTCGCAGGGATGCTGGTGCTGGGGGCTGGTGCGGCGCTCTGGGGTCTGATGCTGTGTATCCTGTTGGCACAGGCGGTTCGGCGGATCTGCCTGCGCAAGATCGGGGGCTATACCGGCGACTGTCTGGGCGCGACCCAGCAGTTTGGTGAGTTGGGGATCTATCTGGGCGTTGCTCTTTGGCTATAACCCTTGTGCGCCACACCCGGCCGGATGTGGCCGAGGGGCTGTGTTACGGGCGCACGGATTTGGGGCTGGCGGCGGGATCCATGGCAGATTGTGACGGGGTGATTACCCGGCTGTCATGCCCGACGATGGTGGTTTCTTCGCCTTTGGAACGATGCAGAGTGCTGGCGAGCCGGATTTCGGGGGCCTTTGGCGTTGAACAGACGGTGTCGCAGGACTTTGCCGAGATGGATTTCGGGCATTGGGAAAACCGCCGCTGGGATGACATCGGGCGCGACGCGCTGGACGCCTGGGCGGCGGATTTTCTGGGATACGCCGGACATGGCGGCGAAAGTGTCGCGCAGCTGCGTGACCGTGTGGCGCGGGGACTGGACAGCGTTCCCGAGGGGGCGCTTGTTGTGACCCACGCCGGTGTGATCAAGGCGGCGCTGGTGCTGCGCGGCGACGCGGCGGGCTGGGATCATCGCCCCGGTTTTGGTGCGGTGGTCAGGGTCTGACAGGCGTGCTCGGGCGTCCCACCCGGACCCGCCCTAGCCCGCCTGTGCGCCATGCGGCGCGGGATGTTGATAAGTGGGATCGAGATTTTCAGTGGGGCGTTGCCTGGCAGGGCCGGGAATCTGCCGAGAAGCGGTTCAGGGGCAGCTGTGCCCCTGAACGCGCATCGACCAGTGTTTGGCGATTCGTCCGCGCGTCAAGGACGCGTGCCGCGCCGCGGCAAGCCGCGGTGGCCTGCGGCCATCCCTGACGCGCAGACGAATCGCGATTGTGGGGTTAAAAGCTGCTGTCGTCGTTGTTCTGCCAGGGTTTCACGAGGTTGCCGAAGCGGGTGAACTGACCCTCGAACGACAGTTCCACGGTGCCGATGGGGCCGTGACGCTGTTTGCCGATGACGACTTCGGCCTTGCCGTGCAGGCGTTCCATTTCCTCTTGCCAGGCGGCCATCTTGTCGAGGTCGTGATCGCCGGGCTTTTCGCGTTCCTTGTAGTATTCTTCGCGGAACACGAACATCACCACGTCGGCGTCCTGTTCGATCGAGCCGGATTCACGCAGGTCAGACAGCTGCGGGCGCTTGTCTTCGCGGGATTCGACCTGACGCGACAGCTGCGACAGGGCGATCACCGGGATGTGGAGTTCCTTGGCGATGGCCTTGAGGCCCATGGTGATTTCCGAAATCTCGTTCACCCGGTTTTCGGATTTTCCGGTGCCGCGCACCAGCTGGAGATAGTCGACCATCAGCACGTCAAGCCCGTGGGTCCGTTTCAGGCGGCGGGCGCGGGCGGCAAGCTGGCTGATCGGCAGGGCGGGCGTGTCATCGATGTAAAGCGGGCAGGCCTCAAGCGACTTGGCGGCATCGACGAAGCGGCGGAATTCGGCCTCTGTCATGTCGCCGCGGCGGATCTGTTCGCTGGGCACTTCGGAGGCCTCGGAGAGGATCCGGGCGGCGAGCTGTTCGGCGCTCATTTCCAGCGAATAGAAACCGACCACGCCGCCTTCGATTGCGCCTTCTGTGCCATCTGCCTTCAGGCCACGCTTGTAGGCCTTGGCGACGTTGAAGGCGATGTTGGTGGCCAGCGAGGTTTTGCCCATCGACGGACGACCGGCAAGGATCAGCAGGTCAGAAGGGTGCAATCCGCCAAGTTTCTTGTCCATGTCGGTCAGGCCGGTCGAGATGCCCGAAAGACCGCCTTCGCGCTGGTAGGCGGCGTTGGCGACGTTCACGGCGTCCGTCACCGCACGCAGAAAGCTTTGGAAACCGGATTCGGAATTGCCCTGTTCGGCAAGTTTATAAAGCGCCTGTTCCGCTTCGACGATCTGTTCGCGCGGTTCGTTGGCGACATCGACCTTGGACGCCTTGGCCGAAATATCGCGGCCAAGCGAAATCAGATCGCGGCGGATCGCGAGGTCATAGATCATCTGCGCATAGTCGCGCACCGCAAAGGAACTGATCGCGGCACCGGCAAGGCGGGCAAGATAAGCAGGGCCGCCAAGTTCCTTGAGGCCTTCGTCATCTTCCATGAACGCCTTGAGCGTCACCGGCGAGGCAAGGTTGTTCTTGGCGATGCGGGCGGCAGAGATTTCGTAGATACGGGCATGCACAGGATCAAAGAAATGATGCGCGCCGATGATCGACGCGACGCGATCATAGATGTCGTTGTTGGTCAGGATGGCACCCAGAAGCTGCTGTTCGGCCTCGATGGAGTGCGGCATGGTTTCCGGCGCCTGTACCTCGGCCCCTGTTGGATTGAATGCGGTGATTTCGTTCATCATCTGCCCCTGATCTCTGCTCGGATTCGCGCGCCGGTTGAACGGTCTTGCGTGTTGGGTCGTCATAACAAAAGCCGCAGGTTTGCCCTAGTGGGACAACTCTGGGGATAAGTTGCGGGAAATGGCAAAGCACCGCTGATGACCAGAAAGTTCATTCAACATACGGTATCTTTATGGCACCTGTCCACTATATCCGGGATGGGCAGGCGATTCTTTGCGTCGATTTATCCACAGGGCCGTGGGATATTTATTTTGTGTTCAACTGACGCCACTTGGCGGGATCGGTGAGGAAAGATTCAACTTCCGCGAGTGTTTTTGTGTCAAATGTGCCTTGCGTGCGGGCCTCGGCCAGCACGTCCCACCATGTGCAGAGGTGGTGCAGGGCCACACCGTGATCGCCCAGTGTCTTGATCGTTTCGGGGAAGATTCCGTAGTAAAAGATCACCGCCGTATGGGCGCAGGTGGCGCCGGTGTCGCGGATTGCATCGACGAAGCTGAGTTTCGAGCCGCCGTCGGTGGTCAGATCCTCGACCAGCAGCACGCGTTCGCCTTCGCTCATCGCGCCCTCAATACGGGCGTTGCGGCCGTAGCCTTTGGGTTTCTTGCGCACATAGGTCATGGGCAGGGCCATGCGTTCGGCCACAAGGGCGGCAAACGGGATGCCCGCGGTTTCGCCGCCGGCGATGTTGTCAAACGCTTCGAACCCGGCGTCGCGCATCACCTTGGCAGTCAGAAAATCCATCAGGGTCGAGCGGATACGCGGATAAGAGATCAGCTTGCGGCAGTCGATATAGACCGGCGAGGGCAGACCGCTCGCAAAGATGAAGGGTTCAGCCGCGTTGAAATGCACCGCCTTGATTTCCAGCAGCATACGGGCGGTCAGGCGCGCCATCTCTTCGGAGCTCGGAGCATTTGTGGGGATCATCGGATGGGCCTTTCGGGGTAGGGGCGGAGTCGGGATCAGGGCGTGACGGCCCAGTGCAGCGGAAAACCGGGATCAAAGACGGTGACGGAATCGCCGTCGGCGTCGATCTTGGCCGGATAGCTGACGGGCGCGCCTTTGGTCAGGGTCAGCGTTCCTTCGTTCACCGGCAGGCCATAAAAGGCGGGGCCATTGAGCGAGGTGAAGGCCTCGAGCTTGTCCAGAGCACCATCCTGTTCGAACACCTCGGCGAGGATCGACATGGTGTTGGTGGCGGTAAAGCAGCCCGCACAGCCGCAGGCATGTTCCTTGAGCGCATCCACATGCGGCGCGGAATCTGTGCCAAGGAAATAGCTCGGGTTGCCCGAGGTGGCAGCGGCGCGCAGGGCTAGGCGGTGCTCTTCGCGCTTGGCCACCGGCAGGCAGTAGTAATGCGGTTTGATCCCGCCAACGAGGATATGATTGCGGTTGATGACAAGGTGATGAGTGGTGATCGTCGCCGCCAGATCGGCTCCGCCTTCGCGGGCATACTGCGCGCCTTGGGTGGTGGTGATGTGTTCCATTACCACGCGCAGACCGGGGGTGGCGCGGCGGATCGGGTCAAGCACGCGGTCGATGAACACCGCCTCGCGGTCAAAGATGTCGACGGACGCGTCGGTGACTTCGCCGTGCATACAAAGCGGCAGACCGATTTCGGCCATCTTTTCCAGCACCGGGCGGACCTTGTTGAAATCGCTGACACCAGAGGCGGAATTGGTCGTGGCACCGGCGGGGTAAAGTTTCACCGCTTTGATGAGCCCCGAGGCATGTGCGGCGGCAACATCCGCAGGGTTGGTATCCTCGGTCAGGTAGAGCGTCATCAACGGCTCAAAACGCGCGCCTTCGGGCAGGGCGGCAAGGATCCTGTCGCGGTAGGCGGCGGCCTGTGCGCCGGTCACGACTGGCGGCACGAGGTTCGGCATGATGATGGCACGGGCAAAGTGGCGCGCGGTTTCGGGGGCCACGGCGCGCAACATCGCGCCATCGCGCAGGTGCAGGTGCCAGTCATCGGGACGGCGAATTGTAAGGCTCTGTGTCATGGCGATGCGGTTAGCACGGCGGCAGGCGGACGCGCCAGTGGATTTGCACGTTTCACGCAGGCGGGACGCCTCGGCAGGCAGTCAAAGCCGTTTTGCGCAGCATCCTGCGTCATTGCCCCCTGACACTGGATCGTTCCAACCGGGGTCTCCATGCGACCTATGCGCTATTGACCCGGCCAATCCTGCCGTGCAGCAAAAGGGGCACCCAACAGGAGCGAGACATGCAGATACCGCAATCCATCGACGCCGTTCAAAGCACGCTGGCCGATACCGGCTATGTCTGCGGGCGGGCCCTGGCCACGGTTGTCTTTCTGTCACTGAAACTGGGTCGGCCGCTGTTTCTGGAGGGCGAGGCGGGCGTGGGCAAGACCGAGATCGCCAAGGCGCTGGCGCTGGCGCTGGGTCGCCGCCTGATCCGGCTTCAATGTTACGAAGGGCTCGATGCGTCGTCTGCGGTGTATGAGTGGAACTTTCCAGCGCAGATGATCGCCATCCGCACGGCCGAGGCGTCGGGTGGGGCCGACCGGCAGGCGTTGAAGACCGAACTCTTCTCCGAAGAATTCCTTGTTGAACGCCCCTTGTTGCAGGCCATGCGTGGGGACGAAAACGGCGCGCCGATCCTGCTGATCGATGAAATTGACCGCACGGATGAACCGTTCGAGGCATTCCTGCTCGAAGCGCTTTCGGATTTTCAGGTCACCATCCCTGAACTTGGAACGATCCAGGCTCCCGAGCCGCCCATCGTCATTCTGACCAGCAACCGCACCCGCGAAGTGCACGACGCCCTGAAACGCCGCTGTCTCTACCACTGGGTCGACTACCCGACCTTTGATCGCGAGGTCGAAATCCTGCACGCCCGCGCGCCAGAGGCCGCCGAGACGCTAAGCCGCGAGATCGTGGCCTTTGTGCAGAAACTGCGCACCGAGGATCTGTTCAAGAAACCCGGCGTGGCGGAAACCATCGACTGGGCGAAATGCCTGCTGGCGCTGGATGTGATCGACCTGTCGCCCGAGGTGATCAGCGACACCCTTGGCGCGATCCTGAAGTATCAGGACGACATTCAAAAGATCCAGGGGTCTGAGGCCAAACGCCTGCTGGACGAAGCCCGCGCTTCGCTCGCCCCGGCCTGATGCCTCTTTTGTTTTCAGATACATCGGGGGTGTGGGGGCAGTGTCCCCACGGGTCCTGACATGCCAGAATACCTGCCGCTGGAATTGCCGGAAAACCCGAAGCTCGCCAATAACATCACCCATTTTGCCCGCGCCCTGCGTCGCGCGGGGTTGCCCATCGGGACGGGCCGGGTGATCGACGCCATTCGCGCGGTCGAGGCGGCGGGTTTCACCGACCGGCGGGATTTCTACTGGACCCTGCATGCCTGTTTCGTGAACCGCCCTGAACACCGTACGGTCTTTAACCAGATCTTCCGGCTTTACTGGCGCGACCCGCGATACCTTGAACATATGATGTCGATGATGCTGCCCGCCATCCGCGGCGTGCAGGAGGAAAAGCTTGCTCAGGCCGCCGAAAAGCGCGCCGCCGAGGCGCTGCTTGACGGGATGCAACCCGAGGCACCTGAACGCCCCGAGGGCGATAAGGAAGAGACAAAGATTGAGGTTGATGCCTCAATGACCATGTCAGCCGAGGAAAAGCTGCGCACCCTAGATTTCGAACAGATGTCCACGAAAGAAATAGCCGAGGCCAAGCGCATGCTTGCCCGCCTTACCCTGCCGGTGAAACCACTGCCGTCGCGCCGTGGCATGGCGGCGGTGAATGGGGCCAGAACCGACTGGCGGCGCACGATCCGCGCCGCGATGCGGCAGGGTGGCGAGATGCGCAGCCTGTCACACACCAAACCGCGCCCGCGCTGGCCCAATCTGGTGGTGATCTGCGATATTTCCGGCTCGATGAGCCAGTATTCCCGCATGGTCCTGCACTTTCTGCATGCCGTCGCAAATGAAAAGGGTGCCGGCTGGACCAAGGTCCATGCCTTTACCTTTGGCACCCGGCTGACCAACATCACCCGCCACCTTGCCACCAAAGACGTCGATGTCGCGCTCAAATCCGCGGGGGCCGAGGCGCAGGATTGGGAGGGTGGCACGCGGATCGGTGCGTCGCTGCATACGTTCAACCGGGACTGGTCGCGGCGGGTCATGGGGCAGGGCGCGGTGGTCCTGCTGATCACGGATGGGTTGGACCGGGATGACAGCGGCGCACTAAGCCGTGAAATGGAGCGGTTGCATCTATCCGCCCGACGTCTGATCTGGCTCAACCCGCTGCTGCGCTGGGACGGCTTTGCGCCCAAGGCTGCCGGAATTCGCGCGATGCTGCCACATGTGGATTCCTTTCGCGCCGGCCATTCTGTCCAATCGTTGCAGGATTTGGCCGATGTCATCTCGCGTCCCGACGACGTGGGTGAAAAGACCCGGCTGATGGCATTGATGGATGGCTGAAGCCTGAGCCGTTCAGGGCGGAAGTGTTTCAATCCTCGGCGAGGATTCGCCGAATAATTTCAACCTTCCGGGAACCCGAATGGCCCCTGTGCGCGTTCCATGTGCATACCACTGAGGTGGACACTGAAAGGACACGCGATGAAACCCGGATTTCTGAAATCCTCGACAGCCATGGTGCTGGTGGCAAGCCTTGCCGCCGCCCCGATCCCGAGCTTTGCCCAGACCGTAAGCCCCGAGACCACGGCGCAGACCGAGGAAGAAGCCCAGGCAGAACTGCTGCGCAAGAAGCTTGAAGAGGCGATTGAAGCTCAGGCCAAGGCCGAGGCCGAAGTCACCACAGAGGCGCCTGTCGACGAGTCGCTGGACGCTCCGATCGACGACACGGCTCCCGAAGCCGCAGAGGAAGCACCTGTGGAAGCACCTGTCGCCGAGGCTGAGGCTGCTCCGGAGGCCGAGCCAGCTGCGCCAGAGGCCGAGCCGCAAGCTGCCGAAGCTGAGCCCGCGCCGCAAGTCGAAGCCGAACCGCAAGCCGTCGAAGTCGAGCCGACCCCAGAGGCCGAAGCGCCGACCGAGCAGGCCACCGGAGCGAACGAAGCCGCGCCCGAGCCACAGGCGACCGCAGATATTGCCGTCGAACCCGAAGCCGCGCCCGAACCGGAGGCCACTGCCGAGCCCGAAGCAGCGGCTGAACCCGAGGCCACCGTCGAAACGGACACGCCCACAGAGACCGAAGCCACCGCTGATGCGCCTGTGGCCGAGACCGGCGACAGCCTGGCCGATAGCCTGAAAAAGCTCGCCGAAGGCACCGACGATTCTGCCACTCCTCCGGCAGAGGTCGAGACGACAGCCACGACCGAAGATGCAGCACCAATGGATTCTGCGACACAGGCCGAAGTTCAGGCCGAAGCCGATGCAGAGGCGCCCGCCTCATTGGCCGCGACCAGCGGTGAAGCCGATGCCGAGGCCGAAGTGATAGAGGAAACCGTCACCGAAGACACCGCGCGCAGTTCGGATGAAGAATTCGACACCAACCTCAAGGGTGAAGTGCTCCCGGAGGCCAAGGCAGCAGCGAAGGCCAAGGCCAAGAAGAAAGACGATGACGACAAGGGTCTGAGCAACTTTGAAAAAGCCGCCCTGTTGGGGATCGGTGCCGTCGCCATTGGCAGCCTGTTGCGCAAGAACGAAACCGTGGCCGCCAATACCGGTGACCGGGTGATTGCCGAACGTGACGGCCAGTACCGGGTGATCAAGAACGACGACGCCCTGCTGCGCCAGCCCGGATCCGACATTAAGACCTACAACTATTCGGACGGCTCGACCCGCACCATCGTCACCCGCGAAGACGGGAGCGAGGTCGAAACAATCCGCGCCGCCGATGGCCGCGTCCTGCGCCGCGCGCGCAATCTGCCGGATGGAACCTCGGTTCTGCTGTTTGACGATACGCAAAGCTCGCAAGCGGTCGAGGTCAGCAAGCTGCCAAAGGCCAGCACACGCCGGACGGTCAATTTCCGCGACATCAATGCCGACGATCTTGAAGCGACTTTGACGGCCGCGCAGGCCGCGAATGTGAACCGGACTTTCTCGCTCAGCCAGATCCGCAACATCAACGCGGTGCGTCAGCTGGTGCCTGAAATCAACGTGGACTCGGTGAACTTCGGCACGAACTCGTCGGTGATCCTGCCGGAAGAGGCCAAGGATCTGGCCGCCCTGGGCAACGCGATGCGCAAGATGATCGAACGCAACCCGTTCGAGGTGTTCCTGGTCGAAGGCCACACCGACGCGGTGGGCGCAGGTAGCTACAACCTTGCCCTGTCGGACCGTCGGGCTGAATCGGTGGCACTTGCCCTGACGGAATACTTTGCCGTCCCGCCGGAAAACCTTGTGGTTCAGGGGTACGGCGAAACTGACCTGATCGTGCGCACACCGAATGCTGAGCGGGCCAACCGCCGCGCTGCTGTGCGCCGGATCACACCGCTGCTGGATGGTGGCCGGAACTGATCCGAACCCGCATCGGGATTGAAAATTGGCCCTGCGCAGCGATGCGCGGGGCCTTTTTTGGCGCGCTGTTGACGGACTGGAACGTTCCGTTTGTAGAGGCCCGCGCCTAAGAACGGGCTTTTCCTGCGCCCGCAGGGATGGCACACATCAGGCATGTCAAAGAAAACCTTGAACGCCGCAAATCTTACCTCTCTCGGGGCGGAGCGCCTTGCCGAGCTGTTGATCGACGTCAGTCAGGGCAGTGCTGAAATCAAGCGGCGGTTGCGGCTCGAACTCAGCCATAACCTTGGCCCGCAGGAATTGGCGCGCGATGTGCGCAAGCGGCTGGTATCCTTGCGCAAATCGACAAGCCATGTGAGCTGGCGCAAGCGCGCGGCGCTGGTACGTGACCTGGCGACGCAGGCGGAAATGATCACCGACCGGATCGCCCCAGAGGATGCCTCGCTGGGATTTGACCTGCTGTGGGATTTCATCGCGCTTGCCCCTTCGGTTTATGAGCGGGTCGATGACAGCCGTGGCGAGGTGGGCGATGTGTTCCGCGCCGCACGCGCCCGGTTCGAAGATATCGCGCCGCGCGCGTCACTGGAACCTGAACCCCTGGCCCGCCGGGTATGGGACGCCGTGCGCGACAATGGTTATGGCGAATTCGACGGGATCATCACGCTGCTGGCGCCGTCCCTTGGTGAGACGGGGCTGGCGCAGCTTGGCCAGTTGGTCGATGCCTATGAGGCAGAGCCGCTGGAAGAAGACGCAGACACCCACGCAGCGCTGCAATTTCTGCGCGATCTGCGCAGTGGGCGCGGCAGCTACCTTGCCGACAACAAGGCACGGCTGATCCGCAGCACCCGGCAAGAGATTGCCGAGGCACAGGGCGACACCGACGCTTATATCGCTCAGTATTCCGATCAGGACCTGACCCATCCGCGCATCGCCGCCGATGCAGCACTCCGCCTGCTGGCCGATGGGCGCGCGCAGGACGCGCTCGATCTGCTCGGGCCGCCGGATGGCCAGGAGGATGCCCGTTGGGATCAGGCCTATATCGCCAGTCTTCTGGCGCTGGGGCAGGTGGAAGGGGCGCAGGCGCACCGCTGGAATCGGTTTTGCGCCACGCTGGATCCGGAGTTTCTGCGCGCCTACCTGAAGGTCCTGCCGGATTTCGACGATATTGAGGCCGAGGACCGCGCCAAGGCGTTTGTGCTGCAATACCCGGACGCAAATGCGGCGCTATTGTTCCTGCTCGAGTGGCCAGACCTCAGCCTTGCCGCGCGGCTGATCGAAACCCGCAACGCCGAGCTGAACGGAGATTATTACGAGATCCTGACCCCGGCCGCTGAGGCACTGCGCGACCGGTATCCGCTGGCGGCGGTGCTGTGCTGGCGCGCTATGATCGACTTTGCGTTGGAAAAGGGCCGGGCGAGCCGATACGGCCACGCCGGTGATCACCTGATGGATTGCGCCGCGCTGGACGGTGAAATCTCTGACTATGGAACGTTCCAAAGTCACCTGCGCTATGTCGAAACTCTGCGCGCCCGCCACGACCGCAAGACATCGTTCTGGGCGCGGGTCGGGTAGGCAGGGCGTTCTGCCCGGAACAATTCTGCATCGTTCCAGGCAGCCGTATCAGGACGAGGTCGCCAGAAGGCTCGCGTTGCCGCCCGCTGCCGTGGTGTCGACGCAAAGGTGGCGTTCGATCACATAGCGTTCGGGGGCAATCACCTCGGTCACCAGCGGCAGGATCGGCCCGTCGCGCCGTGACAGGGCGATGCGCAGCGACCGCGTCCAGTCCGACGCCCCCGCCGCCGCAATCACCGCAACCCCCTGCAAGGTTTCCAGTGTTTCGGCATCGACCGTGCCATCCAGTGACACCACAGGGGCACCGGCGGCGGACAGGGCAACGGCCATCGACGACAGCGCCCCCGGCACCACGATCAGCGCGCCACAGCCCGCCCCGGTTGCCTGAATGGCCTGGGCAACGGCGATTTCCACGGTCGGCCCAAGGCACAGCACCATGCCCCTGGGGAACATGCGCAGGCGGTTGCTTTCGCCCGTCGGGCCGGGCAGCGTCTGGGGTGACATATCGAAGGCGGCTGTTTCCGCCAGTGCGCGGCGCACGACCCCGCTGCGCCCGCTAAGCGCTGCACGCAGGACCGAAACCTTGTCCGCCCGCGCCGCCCAGTTGCGCGCGTCGATCTGAGCGAAGGCCAGTTCGATCGCCTGCCGACCCGGGGTGTCGCCAACCGGGGCGGGCGGGTTGTCCACCTTGCCGGTGCGGCGGAACCGGGGGAGGTACAGCGGGCCACCCGCCTTGGGCCCCGTACCAGAAAGCCCCTCTCCGCCAAAGGGTTGGCTGCCGACGATAGCACCGATCTGGTTTCGGTTCACATAGGTGTTGCCGACGTGGATGCGGTCCACAATTTGCTGCACGCGGTCGTCGATCCGGGTGTGCAGGCCAAAGGTCAGCCCGTATTCCCGCGCATTGATCGCATCGACCACCTTGTCGATATCGCGCGCACGGAAGCTCGCCACATGCAGCACGGGGCCAAAAATCTCGCGCTCCATATCCGCGATGCCGTTCACCTTGACCACCGCCGGGGTGACATAGCTGCCACCCGTGGGAGCGGGCAGGGACTTCATCAGCGTGCCCGCTTTTTCGTGTGCTGCGACATAATCCATGATGCCCTGCTGCGCTTCGGCGTCGATCACCGGGGACACGTCAACATCCGTGCGCCACGGGTCGCCAATCACCAGCGACTCCATCGCGCCATAGAGCATCTCAAGCAGTCGGTCGCGCGCCTCGTCCTGGACATAAAGCATGCGCAGCGCGGAACAGCGCTGACCGGCGGACTGGAACGACGAAATCAGGATATCGCGCACCGCCTGTTCGGTCAGCGCGGTGGAATCGACGATCATCGCGTTCAGACCGCCGGTTTCAGCGATCAGCGTGGCATCGGGGTCGGCATTTGCCGCCACAGCCTTGTGGATGATCTGCGCCACCTCGGTTGAGCCGGTGAAACAGACGCCGGCAACGCGCGGATCGCTGGTCAGCGGGCCGCCCACAGTGGGGCCGTCGCCGGGCAGAAGTTGCAGCGCCGCCTCTGGCAGGCCTGCCTCGCGCATCAGCTGAACCGCACGGGCGGCGATGATCGGCGTCTGTTCAGCAGGCTTGGCCAGCACCGTGTTGCCCACGGCCAGCGCCGCCGCCACCTGCCCGGTAAAGATCGCCAGCGGGAAATTCCAGGGGCTGATGCAGACAAATACGCCGCGCGGTTTGCCGGGGTCTTCATCCTCAAGCCGCTCAGCCTCGTTCGCATAATAGCGCAGGAAATCCACCGCTTCGCGCACTTCGGAAATGCCGTCTGGAACGGTCTTACCGGCCTCGCGCGTGGTGATTGCAGTCAGTTCGGCGGTGTTCGCCTCATATAGGTCTGCGACTTTGCGCAGGATGTTCGCACGATCTGACACCGGCACGGCGGACCATTCCTCGAACCCGGCCTGTGCGGCGTCCAGTGCAATGGCGACCTCTGCCGGGGTGGCGTCATGCACGGTGCCAATGACGCGCGTGCTCTCGGCCGGGGACATGACCTGACGCGCCGGACCCTGTGGTGCCGGGTTGCCGACAATCATCGGCCCGCCGGTCCAGGTGGTGTCAGCGAAGGCTTCGCGTGCGGCCAGAAGCGGCAGGATCGAGGCGGGTTCGTTGATCCGGAATCCCTTGGAATTGGAACGTTCCGGCATGAACAGATCGCCCGGCAGTGATATCGTCGGATTGGCGACAACTCCGTTCAGGGCCTGCACTTCGGTCACCGGGTCGGTGGAAATGGTGCTGGAGGGGATCGAGGTGTCGACGATCTGGTTCACAAAGGACGAATTCGCGCCGTTTTCCAGCAGGCGACGCACCAGATAGGCCAGCAGATCGCGGTGCGCGCCAACCGGGGCATAGATCCGGCAACGGGTGCCCTCGGAGTCCTTGACGATGCCGTGCAGGGATTCACCCATGCCATGCAGGCGCTGGAATTCGAAACTGCCCTTGTCATTGCCCGCCATGGCGATCACGGCGGCGCAGGTGTGGGCATTATGGGTGGCGAACTGCGGATAAATCCGGTCGCGCCGATCCATCAGCATCTGCGCACAGGCCATATAGGACGTGTCGGTGTTGACCTTGCGGGTGAACACAGGAAAGCGTTCGACCCCCATTTCCTGCGCCAGCTTGATTTCCGTGTCCCAATAGGCACCCTTGACCAGACGGACCATGATCCGGCGGTCATAGCGCTGCGCCATGTCATAGAGCGTCTCAATCACGGGGGCGGCGCGACGGCCATAGGCCTGCACCACAACGCCGAAACCGTCCCAGCCCGCCAGTGCGGGATCCGACAGCATCGCCTCGATCACATCCAGCGACAGGTCCAGCCGGTCCTGTTCTTCGGCGTCGATGTTGAACCCGATCTTGGCGCGGGCGGCCTGACGGGCCAGATCCAGCGCACGGGGCAGCAGTTCGGCCATCACCGTCGCCTTGTGGGTGTATTCATAGCGCGGGTGCAGCGCCGAGAGTTTTACCGATATCCCGGGGGAAGAGCGCACATCGCCCTTGGACTGCTTGGCAATTGCCGTGATCGCCGATGAATAGGCGGCGTGATAGCGCACCGCATCGGCGTCGGTACGTGCCGCTTCGCCCAACATGTCGTAGGAATAGGTATAGCCCTTCTTCTCCAGCTCGCGGGCGTTCTTCATGCCTTCGTCAATGGTCTGACCCAGCACGAACTGCTTGCCCAGGATCTTCATCGACTGACCCACGGCGGTGCGCACCACCGGCTCGCCAATGCGTTTCACCAGACCGCGCAGCACGCGGGCAGGGGCGCGGGGGTCATCGTCCAGCACGCGACCGGTCAGCATCAGCGCCCAGGTCGAAGCATTGACCAGCGACGATGACGAATGGCCCAGATGCGCACCCCAGTTGGACGGTGCGATCTTGTCCTCGATCAGGTCGTCGATGGTTTCGGCATCCGGCACCCGCAGCAGCGCCTCGGCCAGACACATGAGGCCAACGCCTTCTTCGGTCGAAAGGCCGTATTCGGCCAGAAACGCCTCCATCATCGACGGAGAAGTCTCTTTGCGCACCCGGTCCACATATTGCGCGCCTGCCGCTGCGATCTTGGCACGGTCCTGCTCTGACAGTTTGATCCGGGCGATCAACTCCGCGATCATCGTCGCCTCGTCCGCCGTGTAATTCGCACGCACTTGCTGGCGGAACGGGTTGTCGGTGGCGAAGTCGCCAGTTGCAGCAGCGGTCATGAAGGCTCTCCCGGGTCTGATGTGAACAGGTCCGGACCAGACTGAGGGTCCGTTTCAAGGAACGGTAAACAGATGCTCTACAGTTGCAAGCCTCGCCGCGTAGTGGGCCTAAAATGCAGGAATATCGGAATGGTGTTGGGGAGATTGCAGTGAGTTTGCACTGTCAAAGCCCCATGTTTCAGGTCGTGGCTGACGCGTCCGACGACGCTGAAATCGTGGAATCATCCCGCAGGCTGTTGGCAAGACCTGCGGCAAGTTCAAACAGCTGATCCGCCAGAGGCGTGGATTTGCGCCAGATCATGCCGACCGTGCGGCTGGGCTGCGGGTCGGCAAAGCGGCCGATCACCACCGGCGCCGACCGGGTTTCCACCGCGACCGCCATTTCCGGCAAAAGCGTCACGCCGATCCCCGCGCCGACCATCTGCACAAGCGTGGACAGGGACGAGGCATCAAGCCCGTACTTGGCCCGCCCCCCGGCACGGTCGCAGAAGGACAGCGCCTGATCGCGGAAACAATGGCCTTCTTCCAGCAGCAGCAGGCGCATTTCGCGCAAGCGATCCCGGTCGGGCATCGGGCGGTCGGCCTCATCCCTGTGGCGCACCAGAACAAAGCTTTCGGTGAACAGTTCGACCTCTGTCAGCGTCGGCTCTGACACCGGCAGCGCCACGATGGCGGCATCCAGCGCCCCTTCTTCCAGCTCCTGGATCAGGCGCGGGGTGGTCGTTTCACGGATGTGGATGTCAAGCTCGGGCCAGGTCCGGGTCAGGCTGCGGATCACCGTTGGCACCAGATAGGGCGCAATCGTCGGGATGACCCCGACCCGTAGCCGCCCCGAAAGCCCGCCCTGCGACAGCCGGGCCAGATCGCCCAGTTCGTCGACCTTGCGCAGGATCTCGCGGGCGCGCACCGCAAATTCGGTGCCAAACGGCGTCAGGCGTACCTGCCGTGGACCGCGTTCAAAAAGCGCCACACCCAGAGATGTTTCAAGCTCGCGGATCTGCACCGAAAGCGCCGGCTGTGAAATGGCTGATGCTTCTGCGGCATGGCCAAAGTGAAGGTGACGGGCCAAAGCCTCGAAATATCGGAGTTGTTTCAGGGTGAGTGTGTTCATAAGATAAAGTTATCGACAGCATATCTAAATGCAACTTAAATTAATCGCCGCGACCTGCTATAGGCCCGCCATACGATCAGCAACGCGATGCGAATGGGCCCTGGCCCGCCAACGCATCAGCAGCACTCAGGATACTACGAAGGAGATCCTCATGGACGGAAATGACGCAAGCGCAGGCAAATGCCCGGTGATTCACGGGGCATCAACGCTGCACACCACCAACCGCACCCGGTCGAATCGGGATTGGTGGCCGAACCAGCTGAACCTCAAGATCCTGAACCAGAACGGCCCGCAGACCGACCCGAACGGGGCCGATTTCGACTATGCCGCCGAATTCGCAAAGCTCGACCTTGCCGCGGTCAAGGCCGACCTTACCGCGCTGATGACCGACAGCCAGGATTGGTGGCCCGCGGACTACGGCCACTACGGCCCGTTTTTCGTGCGCATGGCCTGGCACTCGGCCGGCACCTACCGCACCGCCGATGGCCGTGGCGGATCGACCTCGGGTTCGCAGCGATTTGCGCCGCTGAACTCCTGGCCGGACAACGGTAACCTCGACAAGGCACGTCGCCTGCTATGGCCGATCAAGCAGAAGTACGGCAACAGCCTCAGCTGGGCCGACCTGTTCATCCTGACCGGCAACGTCGCGATGGAATCCATGGGCTTCAAGACCTTTGGTTTCGGCGGCGGTCGTGCAGACATCTACGAACCCGAAGAAGACATCTACTGGGGTGTCGAGGACGAATGGCTCGGCAACAAGGACGAGCGTTATGACAAGGGCGAGGACGGCATGGGCCGCTTCCTTGAAAACCCGCTGGCCGCCGTGCAGATGGGCCTGATCTACGTCAACCCCGAAGGTCCCAACGGCAACCCCGATCCGCTCAAATCCGCCTATGACATCCGCGACACCTTTGCCCGGATGGCGATGAACGACGAAGAAACCGTCGCACTGGTTGCCGGTGGTCACACCTTTGGCAAGGCGCACGGTGCGGGCGACGCATCCCTGATGGGTGCCGAACCCGAAGCCGGCGCGATGGAGGATATGGGTTTCGGCTGGAAGAACGCGTTTGAGACCGGCCACGGCGCATATACCACCACCAGCGGCATCGAAGGCGCCTGGAAGCCGAACCCCACCACATGGGACATGGGCTATCTTGAAACCCTGCTGGGCAACGAATGGGAGCTGACGAAATCCCCTGCCGGCGCGCACCAGTGGAAGCCTGCCCACGGCGCCATGGCGGACGCTGTCGAAGACGCCCATCGCCCCGGGGTGCGCCATGCCCCGATGATGACCACCGCCGACCTCGCGCTCAAGATGGACCCGGATTATGCGAAGATTTCGCAGCACTATCTGGAAAACCCGGATGTGTTTGCCGATGCCTATGCCCGCGCCTGGTTCAAGCTGACCCACCGCGACATGGGGCCAAAGGTGCGTTACCTCGGCTCCGAAGTGCCTGCCGAAGATCTGATCTGGCAGGATCCGGTTCCGGCCGCGGATTACGAGCAGATTGATGCCTCGGATGTTGCCGCGCTCAAGGCGCAGCTTCTGGGCAGCGAGCTTACACCCTCTGAACTGGTTCAGACGGCCTGGGCCTCGGCTTCGACTTTCCGTGGGTCTGACAAACGCGGCGGCGCCAATGGCGCGCGCATCCGTCTTGCTCCGCAAAAGGATTGGGAAGCCAACCGCCCGGCGCAGCTGGCCAAGGTGCTAGGAGTGCTCGAAGGCATCAAGGCCTCCTTTGACGCGGCAAATGGCGCGAAAAAGGTCAGCCTTGCCGATCTGATCGTGCTTGGTGGTGTTGCGGCGATCGAAAATGCTGCGGCCGCTGGCGGCAACCCGATCGAGGTGCCGTTCACTCCGGGCCGCACCGATGCGACGCAGGAACAGACCGACGCCGAAAGCTTTGAACCGCTTGAGCCGCGCGCCGATGGGTTCCGTAACTTCCAGGCGACGGATTTCACCGCCTCGCCCGAGGAACTTCTGGTCGATCGCGCCCAGCTTCTGACGCTGACTGCACCCGAAATGACGGTGCTGGTTGGTGGTCTGCGCGCGCTTGATGCCAATGCAGGCGGTGTGCAGCACGGTGTCTTTACCGACCGTCCCGGCACGCTTACCAACGATTTCTTCCGCAATATCCTTGATATGGCGTATGAATGGAAACCGGTCAGCGAAGGTGCCAACACCTATCAGGCCCGTGACCGAAAGACTGGCGAGCCGAAGTGGACCGGTACGCGCTGCGATCTGGTGTTCGGTTCGAACTCCCAGCTGCGCGCGCTCGCCGAAGTCTACGCCCAGGACGACGCTGGCGCGAAATTCGTCAAGGATTTCGTTGCCGCCTGGACCAAGGTCATGGAACTGGACCGCTTCGACCTGAAGTAAGATGGTCACTCCGGGTGCGGCGGTTGATCTCGCATCTGGATCGTTCCAACAAAAGCGGCCGCTCACGCGGCCGCTTTTTCTTTGGTCCCATCGCACCTGCGAAAAGCCCGCCACAAACAAAAACGCCCCGGAGCAGTGCCCGGGGCGTTTGTCATTCCTGCCGCTGGGCGAACAGGTATAGCGTCTTTACTTGCCAGCGATCAGATCGCGAACCTTCTGCGCTGCCGCCTCGGCGGTGATGCCGAAGTGTTCGTACAGCTCTTCCGCCGGGGCAGAGGCGCCAAAGCCCTGCATGCCGACAAATGCCGACTTGTTGGCCTTGCCACGTTCGCCGGACAGCCACTTGTCCCAGCCGAATTGAACGCCTGCCTCGATCGCGACCCGAACCGGACCCGCAGGCAGGACGCGCTTGCGCACGGCTTCGTCCTGCGCCTCGAACAGCTCCCAGCAGGGCATGGACACGACCCGCGTACCGATGCCCTCGGCCTGCAGGATGTCGCGTGCTGCCAGGGCGATGGACACTTCGGAACCGGTCGCCATCAGGATCGCCTGACGCTTGCCTTCCGCTTCGGCCAGAACATAGGCACCCTGCGCCACCATGTTGGTGTTCTTGTGCGTCGTGCGCACTGTCGGCAGGTTCTGACGCGACAGCGCCAGCACCGACGGCGTTGTGGTCGTGGTCAGCGCAATTTCCCAGGCTTCAGCGGTTTCCACCGTATCGGCGGGGCGGAACACATAGGTGTTGGGCGTGGCGCGTGAAATCGCCAGATGCTCGACCGGCTGGTGGGTCGGGCCGTCTTCGCCCAGACCGATGGAATCATGCGTCATCACGAATACCGTCGGCACCTGCATCAGCGCCGCCAGACGCATTGCGGGGCGGGCGTAGTCGGTGAAACACATGAACGTGCCGCCATAGGGGCGCACGCCGCCGTGCAGCGCCATGCCGTTCATCGCCGCCGCCATGCCGTGTTCACGGATTCCGTAATAGACATAGCGCCCGCCACGGTTTTCGACGTCAAAGACGCCCATATCCTTGGTCAGCGTGTTGTTCGAACCCGTCAGGTCGGCAGACCCACCCACGGTTTCCGGCATCAGCGGGTTCACGACCTCCAGCACCATTTCGGACGATTTGCGCGTCGCCACCGAAGGTGCGGCTTCCGAAATCTGCTTTTTCAGCGCCTTGATCGTCGCGCTCAGCTTTTTCGGTGCTTCACCGGCAAGCTGACGGTTGAACTCGACCTGCTTGGTCTGGGATTGCGCCTCAAAGCGTTCTTCCCAGGCGCGGCGGGTATCGGCACCGCGTGCGCCAATCGCTTCCCACTGCGCCTTGACGTCTGCGGGTACCTCGAACGGGCCGGTGGTCCAGCCATAGACGGCCTTTGCGGCGGCCATCTGGGCGGCGTCGGTCAGCGCGCCATGCCCCTTGGACGTATCCTGCGCCGCGTGGCCCAGAGCAATATGCGTCTTGCAGGCGATCATCGACGGCGTGTCGGTCTTTTTCGCCGCCGTGATGGCCGCATCAATCGCCGCGGCATCATGCCCGTCGATTTCCTGCACATCCCAGCCGGCAGCCTTGAAACGGCCAACCTGATCGCTGCGGTCCGACAGCGAAACCTTGCCGTCGATGGTGATGTCGTTGTTGTCCCAGAACACGATCAGCTTGGACAGCTTGTGGCGTCCGGCGATGCCGATGGCCTCGTGGCTCACACCTTCCATCAGGCAGCCGTCACCGGCCATGACATAGGTATAGTGATCGACGATCTTGGCACCGAAACGGGCGCGCTGGATCTCTTCGGCCATGGCGAAACCGACCGAATTGGAAATACCCTGACCCAGCGGGCCGGTTGTCGTTTCAATCGCGGTGGCGTGGGTGTTTTCCGGGTGGCCTGCGGTGCGGGCACCCAGCTGGCGGAAATTCTTGACTTCTTCCAGCGTGATTTCCGCATCGCCCACAAGGTAGAGCAGCGAATAGATCAGCATCGAACCATGGCCCGCCGACAGGATGAACCGGTCGCGGTCAGGCCATGTCGGGTTGGCGGCGTCAAATTTCAGATGATTGCCAAAAAGCACGGTTGCAACGTCGGCCATGCCCATCGGCATGCCAGAGTGGCCGGACTTTGCGGCGGCAACGGCGTCCAGCGTCAGGGCGCGAATGGCGGCTGCCTTCATCCAGTGTTCGGGGTTCTTGGCTTTGATCGCGTCTATATCCACGGGAAGCGGTCCTTTTAAGGGGTGTCGGCATGCTCAATACCAGCGTGACGGCGAAGATCAAGCGCGCCCCATAAGGCCTTGACACATAAGGGGGCGCAATTTCACGTTTGGCTTGGTAAACTTGCATCCAACAGAGCCTGAGCGATTCGCGGGAATACCGGTGCAACAGGTTTGATAGGCAGAGCAGAGGGCAAAATATGACCCAGATTGAAGAACTGGAGCGGCGGATCACTGCTGCGCTGGACCGGATCGCGCAGGGCGTCGAAGCTCTTGATAACGCGCCAGCGCCAGTGCCAGAGGAACCTGAGCCCGAAGTGCCGATGGCCGAGCCGGATGCGCCGACCGCCGAGGTTGATACCGCTGAGCTGGAATCCCTGCGTGACGCGCTGAACGACGAAAAGGTCGCCAATGCCCAGCTCGAAGAGCGGCTGAGCGCGGTACGCGCCAAACAGGAAAGCGGCGTCAAGGATCTGCACGCCCAGGTCGCCAAGCAACGCGAATCCCTTGGTGCGCTGGATCTGGACCTGCAACACCTGCGCCGGGCCAACGACATGCTGGTCAACACCATTCAGGAATTGCGCACGGCGTTGGAAGAAAACGTCGGTGAACCGAATCTGATCAACAAGGCCATGCTGGCCGAGCTTGAATCCCTGCGCGCCGCGCGCACAGCCGAGGCGGCCGAAGCCCGTGCCGTGCTTGACGCGCTGGAACCGCTTCTGGTCGAGGCCAGCAACAATCCGGCAGAGGAGAGCGCCTGATGCCCGAAGTTCCTATCTACATCGGCGGCCGCACCTTTGAAGTCGCCTGTCAGGAAGGCGAAGAACAGTACCTGCAATCGGCCGCCCGCATGCTCGACACCGAAGCATCGGTGCTGGTTGACCAGATTGGCCGTGTCCCGGAAACCCGGATGCTGTTGATGGCGGGTCTGATGCTGGCGGACAAGACGGCCAGCCTCGAGGATCAGCTGCGCGAAAGCGAAGATCGTGCCGCGGGACTCGAGGATGAGTTGCGCGCCCTGCGCGAGGCACCGGCCCCCGAACCCGAACGTATCGAAGTGCCGGTGATCCCGTCCGAAGTCACGGATTCCCTCGCCGAGATCGCCGCAAGGGCCGAAGCCCTGGCGGAAGAGATCGAAGAAAAATCCTCTGATCGGGCTTAGTGTCTTCGTGTCAGCGTGCTGAGTGGCTTACTGACACGCGCCTCGCTCTGAAACATTGTCACAAAACGAAAAACGCCGCCCGGATGGGGCGGCGTCAAATCGATCTTGTCCGCAGTGATCAGCCGTTGGCTTCGCGGATCTTGTTCGCGGCGTCCTTGTCGTAGGTTATGCCACTGGTTTCGAACAGCTGGTCAAGTTCGCCAGACAGGGTCATCTCGGTGATGATGTCGCAACCGCCGACGAATTCGCCTTTGACGTAAAGCTGCGGGATTGTCGGCCAGTCAGAAAAATCCTTGATGCCCTGACGGATGTCGGCATCCTCAAGCACGTTCACATCGGCGAATTCCACGCCCATGTAGTTCAGCACGCCGGCAACACGGCTTGAAAAACCGCACTGGGGCATGGATTTGGTGCCCTTCATGAACATCACGACATCGTTTGCTTTGACCAGATCTTCGATGCGGGTCTTGGTATCAGTCATCCATCTTCTCCATACGTTCGCGGCGCTTCTTCTCAGCGCGTATATAGGGCTGAAGTGCGCCGTAAGTGATAACGCCGACCAAGGCAAAGGCGCCTATGATCGGCCATGTGTCGGCAAGCAGGGCCATGGGTCAGTCCGGGGCCTTGGTGGTCAGCGCCAGCGCGTGCAGCGCACCGCTCGGGCCATCCATCTGCGCCTTGAGCGCGGCATAGACCGCGCGTTGCTGCTGGACCCGGTTCTTGCCGCGAAACGACTCGTCGATCACTTCGGCGGCGTAATGATTTCCATCGCCCGCAAGGTCGGTGATGGTGATCTTTGCCGCCGGAAATTCGGCGCGGATCAGGTCTTCGATTTCCTGTGCCTCAATGGCCATGGGTCCGGGCTCCGTTGTCCTGTGTCTTTAGCAGATGTAAGCGCGCCGCCGCGTGGGTGCAAGCGGTGGCGTGGGGTAGGTGGGTTTTGTCACGTTCCAAAACCACGGGATGCGCCCGCGTCAGGCGTCAGACGCGGATCCATGGCTAGGCACTGTTTCTCAGGCAGCCAGATCGACCCAGACCGGCACATGGTCCGACGGTTTTTCGCGCCCGCGCACATGTTTGTCGATCTCGCAGTTTGTCAGCATATCGGCGCAGGCGGGACTTAGCAGGAAATGGTCGATGCGGATGCCGTTGTTGCGGTTCCAGGCACCGGCCTGATAATCCCAGAACGAATAATGCCCGGGGCCTTGCGTGCGGGCGCGGAATGCCTCGGTGAATCCAAGGTTCAGGATGCGGCGGAATGCGGCGCGGGTTTGTGGCAGGTAAAGCGCGTCTTCTTCCCAGGCCTTGGGGTTGGCGGCGTCCTCAGGCTGGGGGATCACGTTGTAATCGCCCGCCATCAGGGTCGGCATTTCGTCGGCCAGAATCTCCTGCGCGCGGGTTTCAAGCCGCTTCATCCAGCCTAATTTATAATCGTATTTCGGCCCCGGTGCCGGATTTCCGTTGGGCAGATACAGCCCGCAGATCCGAACAGGATGACTATCACCCATCACAACCGCCTCGATCCAGCGCGCCTGTTCGTCGGATTCGTCCCCGGGCAGACCGCGGCGCACGTCCTCCAGCGGCAGTTTCGACAGAATCGCCACCCCGTTGAAACCCTTCTGACCGTGCGTCTCCACGTTGTAGCCACGATCCTCGAACAGCTCGCGGGGGAAGTTTTCGTCCACGGATTTGATTTCCTGGAGCAGGGCAACATCCGGCTGCGCCTCATCCAGCCAGGTGGTCAAGGCCTCAATTCTGGCCTTCACACCGTTGATGTTGAAACTGGCGATTTTCATAGAGCCCCCCTGATGCTGCTGCGCATCTATCCCTGATCAACCAATTACTGACAAGCCATCGATCCGAATCATTCTGGGAATCCAGTCGTTAATTTTGGGTCAATTTGTGATTCTCCTGTCCGGATTCCGGAGATTCAAGACGCTGATGTGAGGCAGGTCAGGGTCACTTTTGTACCATTTTGTGTCGCCCAAAAACTTTTTTTTGGGGCTGTGGATAACTTTGGGAAAACTCGCAGGATCTAACCTCTAAGTCACTGAATTCATGTGGATAAGAGCGGTTGATAACACGCATGTCGAGAAAAATGATTTTGCCAATCAATTTCGACGTGCAAGCGTTAAGAGGCAAATTAGCATCACCCAAACCCCTGGAGGTTCACCATGTCGGCACAACTCAAGCTCACCAACATTCAACACTTCGTTAACGTCTCCGAACGCACCAAATCGGCAAGCCTGCATGGCGGCGAGGCCTGCGATCTGTTCACTTCCGGCTCCGCTCCGGCCACATCGATCGATGCGCTTCTCGGCGATGCAACCGGCCTGTTCACATCCGGTTCCGCACCACGCTCCAGCCAGACGCTGAGCGGCGACGCGGTCGAGATGTTCACGTCCGGTTCTGCACCTGCAGGCACCAAAGCTTCGGTCGGCGACGCAGTCGAAATGTTTACATCAGGGTCCGCGCCTTCCGGTAGCAAAGCAGCCACAGGCGACGCTGTCGAGATGTTTACGTCGGGTTCGGCACCTGCTGGCACCAAGGCGACCACCGGCGACGCGGTCGAGATGTTCACTTCGGGCTCGGCTCCTGCTGGCACCAAGGCGACAACCGGCGATGCGGTCGAGATGTTCACTTCGGGCTCGGCTCCTGCTGGCACCAAGGCAACCACCGGCGACGCTGTCGAGATGTTCACTTCGGGCTCCGCACCTTCCGGCACCAAGGCGACCACCGGCGACGCGGTCGAGATGTTCACGTCGGGCTCGGCTCCTGCTGGCACCAAGGCGACAACCGGCGATGCGGTCGAGATGTTCACTTCGGGTTCCGCACCTTCCGGCACCAAAGCGACCACAGGCGATGCGGTTGAGATGTTCACCTCGGGTTCGGCACCTGCTGGCACCAAGGCGACCACCGGCGACGCGGTCGAGATGTTCACTTCGGGTTCCGCACCTTCCGGCACCAAGGCGACAACCGGCGATGCGGTTGAGATGTTCACCTCGGGTTCGGCTCCTGCTGGCACCAAGGCGACAACCGGCGATGCGGTCGAGATGTTCACTTCGGGTTCCGCACCTTCCGGCACCAAAGCGACCACAGGCGATGCGGTTGAGATGTTCACCTCGGGTTCGGCACCTGCTGGCACCAAGGCGACCACCGGCGACGCGGTCGAGATGTTCACTTCGGGTTCCGCACCTTCCGGCACCAAGGCGACAACCGGCGATGCGGTTGAGATGTTCACTTCGGGCTCGGCTCCTGCTGGCACCAAGGCGACAACCGGCGACGCGGTTGAGATGTTCACTTCGGGCTCGGCTCCTGCTGGCACCAAGGCAACCACCGGCGACGCGGTCGAGATGTTCACTTCCGGCTCCGCACCCAAGAAGGCTGCCAAGTCCGTGGCTGGCGAAGGCACTGCGCTCTTCACCTCCGGTTCATAAGACATCGCGCAAAGATCGGGGCGGGCCGTCGGCCCTGCCTGTAATAGACAAGGGAAAATGACCGTGAACAATGTCATCCAACTGAACGTACCCCCCCGACTGTCCCCGCAAGATGCGCGTTACGGCGCGCTTCTCGCGAGCTTCGCCCTCGACCGGCGGACAGGTGACGACGTCTTCTGGCTCAAGGAAAACGCCGAAGTCCTGAACATCCTGGAATGCACCGGCTCTGAGTTGTCACAGGGCGCTCTCTCTGCCCACCAGGGATTTTACGATACTGTCGAACAACGCCTCAGCTTCTTCCCGCAGTACTACCGCTTCCTTCTGTCCATCACACTTGACCTCGAAGATCTTGGCATGCCCGGCAACAAGGGCGCGCAGCTGGTCGACTGGGCCGTGGATCAGAACCTTGCACAGGCCGAACTGTCCGACCTCCAGCGCATGGAAGCGCGCCGCCTGATGGCACGCCGGGGCCGCGATCCGCTCCCCACTGACAGCGGGCTGAACGACCGGGTCCGTGATTTTATCAACCGCTCACAGACCTTTACGCTGCCCAACAAGAAAGCAGCGTACGAGCTGACCCACGCCGTGTTTTACCTGAGCGAGTATGGCCGCCACGATCCGCAACTGGATGCGGGGGCCCGTACAAGCCTGCATTTCGCCGGTCTTCTGGCCTATCTTGACCAGAACGCCGACCTGCTGGCCGAAATCTGCGTCGCCATGGCCTTTGCGGGCGAAGAGGTGCCAAACCTCTGGACCGACTGGCTCGACCGCGAAACGCACCTCTTTACAGTGACCAATGACGAATATGTCAGTGTGAATGACGACTACCACGAATTCCTGGTCTGCCACTGGCATCAGGCGGTGACCGGCGCGCCGATCTTCAAGGCCGCCATCGGCCCGGGCCGGATGCGGTTTGACCGCTCTGACCTGCGCAGCGCACCGCTTCGCGAAATTTCGGAATGCATGTTCCGGATGGAAGAGGCCCGTTCCGGCGACTGGACCCGGATGCGCGGATTGATGGAGGCGCAATTGTCACCAGAGGCCATGAACGTCGTGTGCCGCGCCGAAGAAGACTCCCAGTTCGAAGCCTTCTTTCACGGCTTTGCCCGTGTCGATCAGATCGGAGTATCTGCATGAAGACGGCCGCCGCTCCGCTCGGGGCGGCTCTCGTCGCGCTGTACACGCTGATGATCTCGGGCGCGGACGGGATCACCAAGCTGATCTCCCAGGGCTACGCGGCACCGCAACTCTTCGCCCTGTCCGCGGCGATGGTGCTGGCGCTGACATGGACGGCAAGCCGCACAACACGCGCCGGGGCAGGGGGATTGCGCACCCGCGCCCCCCGGGTCATGGCCCTGCGATCGGGTCTGACGGTTCTGGCCTGCATCGGGTTTTTCAAGGCGTTCCATTCGCTGCCCTTCGCGGATGTGTTCCTGTTCATCGCCCTTATGCCGGTGATCGCTGCCATCCTCAGCGGTCCGACACTGGGCGAACCGCTGCGCCGCGAAGCGGTGGCGGCACTGGGGCTTGGCACGCTGGGTCTGTTCTGCCTGATGCCCGACGGCCTTTCCGCCGCACAGCCCGGACATGCCTGGGCGCTGATGGCGGCGGTGACCGGGACCGGTTCCATGCTTTGCGCGCGCCACATCGGGCGGATCGAAACCAACGCGCTGGCGCAGGTCTTCTATCCCAACCTTGCCATTCTGGTGGTGATGGGGCTGGCGCTGCCCTTTGTGTGGCGCCCGATGAGCCTGACCGACTTCGGCTGGGTCGCGTGTTACGCACTGTTCCTGTTTGGCGCCCGCTGGGTGGTGACAATCGCCCTGCGCCTGCTGCCCGCCTATGTGGCAACGGCCCTGATGAACCTGCAATTTGTCTGGATGGTGCTGATCGGCTTTGTCGCCTTTGGCGAGGTTCCGAATATCGGCAGTCTGACAGGTGTGGCCTTGGTCATTGCCTCGGGGCTCTGGCTGGTGATGGCAGAACATATGCCGCGCGAAACCTCAGCCGCGGCGCAGGCCTGAACCGGTTCGACAGTGAGGGGCCAGCCCCTCACACTCCCCGGAGTATTTTCGGACAGATGAAATGGTCAAAGGCGCTCGGTTCTCACCTGTCCCTAAATACGCCCGCCGGAGGCTTTGGGCCGCAGGCGAGGCAGACTTACATTGAGAAGCTCGTGCCGCAGCCGCAGGAGGCGGTTGCATTTGGGTTTTCGATCACGAACCGCGCGCCGATCAGCTCTTCGGTGAAATCGATCACCGCGTTCGCTAGGAACGGAAGCGATATCTTGTCGACGACAACGCTCTGCCCCTGACCGCTCAGGACAAGATCGTCGTCTTCGGGCACATCAAGCTTGATCTCGTACTGGAATCCCGAACATCCGCCGCCTTCGACGGCGACGCGCAGCACCTTGCCGTCGGCATCCGCGCCAATCTCGGCCAGCCGGGCGAATGCGCGTTCGGTGACTTTGGGCGGCAGTTGCATGACCAGTCCTCTCATGGTGTTTCTTTCCGTGGTTGTCTCTAATATACGTATGCGCGGGACAACCGACAAGGACCGGACGTTAACCACCGGCCAGAGGCACAGGATAAAAATATGCGCGCGCCACAGGCCTGCGACCCGAACCGCGTCCGCGGGCGGCTGTATGACGAAGAAGAAAGCGCCTTTCGCTCGTGTTTTCAACGCGACCGCGACCGGATCATCCATTCCTCGGCCTTTCGCCGCCTCAAACACAAGACACAGGTTTTTGTCGAACATGAGGGCGATTTTTACCGCACCCGTCTGACCCATTCGATCGAGGTCGCGCAGGTCGCCCGCACCATCGCCGGGGCGCTGAAGCTCAACACCGACCTGACCGAAGCCGTCGCGCTGGCCCATGATCTGGGTCACACACCGTTCGGCCATACCGGCGAAGACGCGCTGGACCTGCTGATGCAGCCCTGGGGCGGCTTCGATCACAACGCGCAGGCCCTGCGGATCGTTACCTCGCTTGAACGGCATTATGCCGAATTCGACGGGTTGAACCTCAGCTGGGAAACCCTTGAAGGCATTGCAAAACACAACGGTCCGGTGCTGCCGCCGCTGCCCCATGCGCTGACCGAATATGACCAGCTGCACGACCTGGAATTGCACACCCACGCCAGCGCCGAGGCGCAGGTCGCGGCCCTGTCTGACGATATCGCCTATAACAACCACGACCTGCACGACGGGCTGCGCGCCGGGCTGTTCACCGAAGACCAGATTGCCGAACTGCCGATGGTCGGCGCGGCCTACGCCGAGGTCGATGCCAAATATCCCGGCCTCGAGTCCTATCGTCGCCGCCACGAGGCGCTGCGCCGGGTCTTTGGCGCGATGGTTTCGGATGTGATCGACACCTCCCGCGCGCAGCTTGCGGCGGCGGGTTGCACCGACGCGCAGCAGATCCGCGATCTGGGCCGCCCGGTCATCGCCTTTTCCGCCGAAACCTGGGCCCGCATCCGCGAAATCCGCGAATTCCTGTTCCATCACATGTACCGCGCGCCCAGCGTGATGGAGCAGCGCGAAAAGGTGACCAAAGTCGTGAACGACCTGTTCCCGCTCTATATGGCGCACCCGCAGGAACTGCCCCAACGCTGGCATAACGACATTGCCGCCGCCGACGGCGATGCGGGCCTTGCCCGGCTGGTGGCGGATTACATCGCCGGCATGACCGACCGTTTCGCCCTGCAACAGCACACACGCCTGACCGGCATGGATATCCTTGATACCGGGTACTGACCCGCTTGGGCGCGGGTCATGCTCCAGTCTCCGGGGAATCTGACGGCGCTATCGGGTGTTCGCAACCAAGGTCCCTTGGCCGGGCCCATCGGTATGCACGGGTCCGGCAACAGTGGCTGTCCAGACTGCAAAACATTCCTGGCATCCCATGACCGCTTGCCTTTCCGGCAGGATCGTACAGGCTGGCGGGTTCACCCGGCACCGACTATAGAGAGGTCCGGCGACGCATCATGGCCCGCTCCGCGCGGCAGATAGGACAAAGGCAGCAGATGGCAACTTCGGAACTGGCGGGCATCGACCCGGTCCTTGGATTCGCTTTGGTGGGTGCGCTTGGCGTCGGCTCTCAGTGGCTGGCATGGCGGATGCGGATGCCGGCCATCGTGCTCATGCTGCTCGCCGGGCTGATCGTCGGCCCGGTGCTGGGCTTTCTTGACCCCAGCCGCGACTTTGGCGACATCATGAGCCCGATCATCGCCATCGCCGTCGCCATCATCCTGTTTGAGGGCGGTCTGACGCTCAATTTCCATTCTCTCAGCGATGCCTCAACCGGGGTTCGCCGTCTTGTCGTGATCGGCGCGCCGCTCGGCTGGCTGCTTTCGGGGCTGACACTGCACTATGTGGCGGGCCTCAGCTGGCAGACATCGGCGGTGTTCGGTGGCATTCTCATCGTCACGGGCCCAACGGTGATCGCGCCGCTGCTGCGTCAGGCCCGCCTGCGCCGTCGTCCCGCCGCCCTGCTGCAGTGGGAGGCGATCGTGAACGATCCGGTCGGCGCGCTTGCCGCCGTGCTGGCGTTTGAGGTCATCATGGTGCTGCAAACCCAGGCCGAAGCAGGCGCCGCCGTCTGGGAAATGATCATAGGCATCGTCGCCGCCAGCGTCATGGGCGTCGCGGCGGGCTATGGTGTGGCGCGTGCCTTCCGGCTGGCCTGGGTGCCCGAATACATGAAGGTGCCGGTGCTTTTCGTTGTCGTATTGGGCGTTTTCGCCATATCGGACGCGGTGCTGCACGAAAGCGGCCTGCTGGCTGTCACGCTGATGGGTCTGTGGATCGCAAATGCCGACCTGCCCAGCTTTACCGAGATCCGCCGTTTCAAGGAGCATGCCACGGTATTACTGGTGTCGGGCGTGTTCATCCTGCTTGCCGCCGACATGAGCCGCGAAACCCTGCTGGCGATGAACTGGCGCACGCTGGGCTTTGTGGTCGTTCTGATGCTGGTGGCGCGTCCGGTGTCGGTCATGGCATCGCTGGCGTTTTCCGACGTGCCCTGGCGCGAACGTATCCTCGTCGCCTTTACCGGGCCGCGCGGCGTGGTGCTGGTGGCCGTGGCTGGCCTTTTCGGTGAACGGCTGGCGGCCATCGGGATCGAAGATGGCGCGCAGGTCTCATCGCTCGCTTTTGCGCTGGTCGCGGCCAGCGTGGTGCTGCACGGCTTTACCCTCAGCCCGATGGCGCGCTGGCTGGGGCTGAACGCGGCCGACCGTCCCGGCGTGCTGATCGTGGGTGGGTCGCGCTGGTCGGTCGCACTGGCCAAGGCCCTGCAAAAGATGGAGCTTCCCGTCATCATCGCCGACCCGAACCATTCGCACCTGCGCAGCGCGCGCGAAGCGGGGATCGAGACGTTCTTTGGCGATATCCTCTCCGAGGTTGCCGAAGACCGGCTTGACCTCGTGCGCTATGAACAGATCGTCGCGGCCACCGACAACGATGCCTATAACACGCTTGTCGCCACTGACCTTGGCCCTGAATACGGGCGTGACAACGTCTATCAGCTGCGCCGCGCCAAGGAACAAAGCACGCGCCACGCCCTGCCGGTCACGCTTGGCGGGCGCCCGTTCGGCCCGGATGACACCTACAACAAGGCCAATGCCCGCATCATTGAGGGCTGCGAATTCCGCGTGACCAAACTGACCGAGGAATTCACCCTTGAAAAATGGCGCGAAACCCATCCAGACGGCACCGTCCTTGCCGACCTCGGCACCGGCAACGGCGCGCTGCGCTTCCTTGGACCCAAGGACGAACCGCGCAGCGGGGTGGGTGTCCGGTTGCTGTCGATCACGCCCGCGCGGCCCGAACGCAAGGATAGCTGACGCCGCAGTCCGGGAGCTTTCTCTCGGGCGGTGTGCTGACACCTCTGTGTCCACACCGCCTCCTGCGGCCGTATTTTGAATGAAAAGAACCCCGGGACCGCGTCCACCTCCCCGTAACCCGCGTGCGGGATGCCCGGCATTGACGCCGCACCTTGCCGTGATAAACCCGGGCCAACAGACAGGACGGCGACAATGAACCTCTTTTCCGACATCCGCAGCCTCGTGGCATCCGCAATTGCGCAACTTCAGGCACAGGGCAAGCTGCCCGAAGGTCTGGAACTTGGCCCGGTGACGGTCGAACCGCCGCGTGACCCGCTGCATGGCGACATGGCCACCAATGCCGCCATGGTGCTGGCCAAACCCGCAGGGATGAAACCGCGTGACATTGCCGAAGCGCTTGGTCCCATTCTTCTGGCCGATGAGCGTGTCGTCGCGGTCGACGTTGCGGGACCCGGGTTCCTGAACTTGCGTCTGGCCCCGGCTGTATGGCAACAGGTTGCGCGCGCCGTTCTGACAGAGGGTACAGGCTACGGCCGCTCTGACATGGGGCAGGGGGCGCGGGTTAATGTTGAATATGTTTCCGCAAATCCCACCGGCCCGTTGCATGTGGGCCACACCCGCGGCGCGGTCTTTGGCGACGCTCTGGCAAGCCTGCTGGCCTATGCCGGATACGATGTCACCCGGGAATACTATATCAATGACGGTGGCGCTCAGGTCGATGTGCTCGCCCGGTCGGTCTATCTTCGGTATCTCGAAGCGCATGGAAAGCCTGTCACCTTCGCGGATGGCACCTATCCCGGCGAATACCTGATCGCGGTTGGTGCCGCGCTCAAGGATAAGGTCGGCGAAGCCTATATAGACCAGCCCGAAGAAATCTGGCTCGAAGACGTGCGCAACTATGCAACCGATGCGATGATGGATCTTGTCCGCGCGGATCTGAAGTCGCTCGGCGTTGTGATGGACGTCTTCTTCTCGGAAAAGTCGCTGTACGGTACCGGAAAGATCGAAGAGGCAATCGCTGATCTCGACGCCAAGGGGCTGATCTACCGCGGTGTTCTGGAACCGCCCAAGGGCAAGAAGCCCGAAGATTGGGAACCACGCGAACAGACGCTCTTCAAGTCGACGGAACATGGCGATGACGTGGATCGTCCGATCATGAAATCGGATGGGTCATGGACCTATTTCGCGCCCGACATCGCCTATCATTATGACAAGGTTTCCAGAGGCTTCGACCAGCTCATTGATGTATTCGGAGCCGATCACGGCGGCTATGTCAAGCGGATGAAAGCAGCCGTTTCGGCGCTCTCGAACGGGACTGTTCCGCTGGATATCAAGCTTTGTCAGCTGGTCAGGCTGTTCAAGAACGGTGAGCCGTTCAAGATGTCCAAACGCGCGGGCACCTTTGTCACCCTTTCGGATGTGGTCGAACAGGTCGGTCCTGACGTCACCCGTTTCGTCATGCTGACACGCAAGAATGATGCCGCGCTTGATTTCGACTTTGCCAAGGTTCTGGAACAAAGCCGCGAAAATCCGGTGTTCTATGTCCAGTACGCCAACGCCCGGGTGAATTCGGTCCTGCGCAAGGCTGCCGCCGCCGAAATCGATGTCACCGACGCCGCCCTGTCGCAGGCGGACCTCGGCGCCATGACCCACGAATCCGAGCTGGCCGTCGCCCGCAAGCTCGCCGAATGGCCGCGCCTGATCGAAATTGCGGCCCGCACCCATGAACCGCACCGGGTGGCTTTTTACCTCTATGAACTGGCCTCGGATCTGCACGCGCTCTGGAATCGCGGCAATGACGAACCCGGGTTGCGCTTTCTGCAGGATGACGACCCGGCCGTGTCACAGGCGAAAATCGCCCTCGCGCGGGCAGTCTCGGTTGTTATTTCCGCAGGTCTTGGTATCCTTGGCGTCACACCGGCAGAAGAGATGCGCTGACCAAAGCGCGCCGTCGCCGGTCGAGGCAGAGCAAGAGCGATACCACGGATTCCGATCCGCGGCGTGCAGAGAGGCGACATGGCAGATTTCACCTATTCGGGACCCTCGGCAAGGGCGCGAACCAGACCCAGTTTCACCATGCTCACGAACTGGGCCGGGGCGGCCATATCGCTTGGCCTTCTGGTCGGCGTCGGCGTTTGGGGCACACGCGTGGTCATGCGTGATGTCAGTGGCGTGCCGATCGTTCAGGCGTCTGAGGGACCGATGCGCATCGCGCCCGAAGATCCCGGTGGCGAATCCGCAGATCATCAGGGCCTGTCGGTCAACGATGTGGCCGGCAATGGCATCGCCGCCGATCCGGCTGACCGCCTGATCCTTGCGCCGCGCCCCATCACGCTGTCGGACGAAGATGTGGCGCCCGGCATCGCCGTGGCCCCTGATCCCGACAGGCCGCGCGTGGCGGACACCTCGGCGCGGCTGGGCGAAGACCCGACTGAAACCGGCGGTAATCTGGTCGAGTCGCTGGCGAACCAGATCGCTGACGGCAACGCGCCCCTTGTCGGTGCGGCCATGGCGGGAACTATGCCCGAGCCGATGACCGCAGACGATGAGCAATCCGATACCGGTGCCACCGTAGCCGATGAGTCGAGCGAAGAGGATACCTTCGACAACGCCATCGACAGCGCCATCGGTGACGCTCTGGCCCAGGCCATCCCCGAGGCCATCGCCGGTCTGGCACGGTCCCTGCGCCCCAAACTGCGCCCCGTCGGGTTGCAACAGACCGCGTCGCTGGCCCCGATGGCCCCCGTCGTGCACACGACAAAGGATATCGATCCGGACTCACTCCCCGTCGGCACCCGTCTGGCGCAGCTTGGCGCCTTTGACAGCGCCGAAACCGCGCTCAGTGAATGGACCCGGCTTGAGGCCCGCTTTGGCGATTACATGGATGGCAAGGATCGCGTAATCCAGCGCGCCACCTCGGGCGGGCGGGTCTTCTATCGCCTGCGCGTGCATGGCTTTACCGATCTGTCGGATGCGCGCCGGTTCTGCTCGGCTTTCGTTTCGGAAAATGCCGACTGCATTCCCGTGGTCACCCGGTGACGGCCCCGTTCGGGGCCGCGATCCTCGGCTGTTCCGGTCCGGTTCTGACCGGTGCTGAACGGCAATTCTTCGGTCAGGTGAACCCCTTTGGGTTCATCCTCTTCAACCGCAATCTGGAAGACGCTGACCAAATCCGCGCGCTCTGCGCCGATCTGCGCGACAGCGTCGGCTGGAACGTTCCTATTTTTATCGATCAGGAGGGCGGCCGCGTCCAGCGCCTGCGCCCGCCGCTGGCAACCGAATGGCCCGCGCCGCTGGACCATGTGGCACAATACGGCGCAGCGGCAGACTGCGCCATGTACCTGCGCTATCGCATCATTGCCGCGGAACTGCTGGCGCTTGGCATTGATGGCAACTGCGCTCCCATGCTGGATGTCGCCCGCCCCGAAACCCACCGCTTTCTGCGCAACCGCTGCTATGGTGAAACCGTCGCACAGGTGGTTGCGGTCGGGCGCGCCGTGGCACAGGCCCATCTGGACGGCGGCGTGCTGCCGGTGGTGAAACACATACCCGGCCACGGCCTTGCCCAGCTCGACAGCCACCTTGATCTGCCCCGTATCACTGCCGACGCCGAAACTTTGCAATCGATCGATTTCGCCGCCTTCAAACCCTTTGGCGACCTGCCTTTGGGGATGACCGCGCATCTGGTCTATGACGCCTACGACCCGCAGCCCGCCACCATCTCGCCCCGCATGATGGCGATGATCCGCGACGATCTGGGCTTTGGCGGGTTGATCATGACCGACGATATTTCGATGCAGGCACTTTCTGGAACGATCCAGGAACGTGGCGTGGCCTCTCTCAACGCGGGCTGCGATGTCATCCTGCACTGCAACGGTGTGATGGCCGAAATGGCGCCGCTCATGGATCAGATCGGCACCCTGTCAGAAACATCGCAGATGCGGGCCGAAGCCGCACTTGCCGCCCGCAAACAACCACCCGAGGTTGACATAGCCGCCCTCGCGGCCCAGCTTGAGGCGCTTCCCAAAGAGCGCGCGGATGACTGATCAGGATCTTTTTACACCCGACCCCCAAAGCGTCGCTGACCGTCTCGCCGCCGAGGCGCTGATTGTCGACGTCGATGGGTTTGAGGGGCCGCTTGACCTGCTGCTGACGCTCAGCCGCACCCAAAAGGTCGACCTGCGCAAGATTTCCGTGCTCCACCTTGCCCGTCAGTATCTGGCGTTTGTGCAAGAGGCGCGCGCCCTGCGCATCGAACTCGCCGCCGATTATTTGGTGATGGCCGCCTGGCTCGCCTTCCTCAAATCGCGCCTGCTGCTGCCCCCCGACCCGAGCGAGGAAGGCCCCTCTGGCGAAGACCTTGCCGCACACCTCGCGTTTCAGCTCGAACGCCTTCAGGCGATGCGCGACGTCGCCGCCCGGCTGATGGGGCGCGACCGGCTGGGGCGCGACTTCTTTGCCCGGGGCGAAAGCCAGGAGGTCGAACGCGTCCGCGCCGTTCGCTATACCGCATCGCTGCTGGACCTCATGCAGGGCTATGCCCGCATCCGCACCCGCGACGAATTCCGCCCCTTCGTGATGGACCGGGATTCGGTCTACACGATGGAAGAAGCACTCGCCCGCATGCGCGGCCTCATCGGCTATGCCGGCAATTGGACCGCCATATCGTCTTACCTGCCCGACGGCTGGGACACCGACCCGGTCAAATGGCGCTCGGCCACCGCTGCGACCTTTGCCGCCTCGCTCGAGCTGGTGAAAGAGGGCAAGGCCGAGTTGCGCCAGTCCGAACTCTTTGCGCCGATTGAAATGCGGCGGGCGGAGCGGCGCAATGACTGATGCACCCCACGGGCCGTGCAGCCATACGCCAGCCATACGCTTTCCATACGCTTGCCATACGGGTTCCAGACGCCATGTCCGCTGACCAAACCGCCCCTTCCGCTGACCAGCCGGACAAGTCCAGCCTGTTTGACGCCCCCGTCATGGGCGAGCAGGAACGCATGGTCGAAGCGATCCTTTTCGCCACCGCCGAACCCGTCACCGTGCGTGAACTCAATGACCGTATGCCCCATGGCTGCGACGCCGCCGAGGCACTGGTGTACCTGCGCAAACGCTACGAAGGGCGCGGCGTCAATGTCGTCCGGGTGGGCGATGCATGGGCCATTCGCACTGCGCCGGATCTGTCTTTTCTCATGCAAAAAGAAACGGTTGAGACGCGCAAGCTGTCCCGCGCCGCGATCGAGACCCTGGCAATCATCGCCTATCACGCCCCCGTCACCCGCGCCGAGATCGAAGAAATCCGTGGCGTTTCCGTGTCGCGTGGGACGGTGGATCAGCTGCTGGAAATGGAATGGATCCGTTTTGGCCGTCGCAAGATGACCCCGGGCCGCCCGGTGACATTTGTGGTGACGCAGGAATTTCTCGACCACTTCGGACTTGAATCAGCCCGCGACCTGCCGGGCCTCAAGGAACTCCGCGCCGCCGGCCTGCTCGAAAACCGACCACTCCCCGGCACCATTCCCCTGGGCGGGGAAGGCGATGCAGATGCCGAAGAATCCATCGACGAAGGCCAGAGCGAGCTGTTCGAGGACTGAAAAGTCCCCTACGAAACACACTCCGTTACGGCGGAATTTTCGTACAATTTTGGGCTCTGACTGGGCCGGAACCGAAAATGACCCCAGCGCAAGGCCGGGGTCATTTCCCTTTGTCGTGAAATCGTTAGCGGATCACACGCACGATGCGGCGCGAGTCACTGTCGACCACAACCGTCTGCCCGTTAACGTTGACATAGGAATACTGCTGCTCCGGCACTTCGTAGACCTGAACCGAATCCGGGATGCCTGCACCGACTGCCACTTCACCCGACAGGTAGACGGGTTCAACAGGGTTTTCGCGCACATAAGTCACCGTGGTTTCGTCCACGGCCGAAGATGCGCCAGTGGCCGCACCGATGATCGCACCCGCAGCCAGAGCTGCCGGACCGCCGATCAGCAGGGCACCCGCCGCGGCACCAATGGTGGCACCCGCAGCGCCGCCAGCGGCCTTGTTGCCCTCATCATAGGTCACCGTCTCGATTTCGACCGTCTTGGGCGCCTGGTACAATACAACCGGTTCGTTTTCGACCGGCGTGGTCAGATAGGCGGAATAGGCCCAGCCTTCCTGACCGTCGAAATTGACTTCGCACCATTCCCCGTTATCGAGGCAGCCGACGACATCCACTTCGGCGTCGGCGGGGATAACCCCCTGAATTTCATACTGCGATCCGGGGCCAGAGCGGAAGTTGAGCTCTGTGGTCGCGTTGGCGGACATTCCCGCCAGCGCCGGGGACGCGGCGATGCTGATGATTGCGGTCGAGAAAAGAGCGATCTGCTTGAGTTTCATGGTCGTGATCCTTCCAGTTTCGTCATTCAAAAGGCGTCTGCACCTTCGGACTGGAAAGCCCCGAACAGCGGGTTTGGTTCCTGAACCACGAGCACAAAGCCGGGGATCCAAGCGGAGATCTGCGCGTCTGTCGTTAAAATCGGCGAGGATCCGCAGGTTCCCTGCCAAACAGCCTTAGCTACGGAAATGTTTCGATAATTTCAGGCCCTGCCCCTGATAGTTCGAGGCGATCCCCTGACCATAAAGCTGCTGGGGTACCTCGGACATGCGTTCATAGACCAATCGTCCGACGATCTGCCCATGTTCGAGTACAAACGGAGCCTCGTGGCAGCGCACCTCAAGCACGCCGCGAGAGCCGGTGCCGCCCGCCTGAGCGTGACCAAAGCCCGGATCAAAGAAACCCGCATAGTGTACCCGGAATTCACCCACCATGGCAAAATAGGGGGCCATCTCGGCAGCATAGCTCGGCGGGATGTGCACGGCCTCGCGGCTGACAAGGATGTAGAACGCGTCCGGGTCCAGAATGATCTGCCCCTTGTCGGTGCGCAACTCCTCCCAAAATTCTGCGGGGTCGTAGGCACCGATCCGGTCAAGGTCGATCACCCCGGTATGCGGCTTGGCCCGATATCCGACGAGTGTGCCGGTGCTGGGCCGCAGATCAACGGAAAAGCCAAGGCCTTCGCTGATCACCGCAGGTCCGCCAGTCACCAGAACGTCGGTTTCGTGCAATGCGCTAAGTTCGGCATCGCTCAGTACCGACCGGCCCTGGCGGAACCTGATCTGGTTCAGGCGCATTCCGGGGCGCACCAGCACCGAAAACGACCGTGGGCATATCTCGGCATAAAGCGGACCCTTGTAGCCCGTTGGAATCCTGTCGAATTCCGTTCCACCATCTGTGATCAACCGGGTCAGCAGGTCCAGCCTGCCGGTCGAGCTTTTTGCATTTGCGATGGCCTGCACGTCTGCGGGCAGATCCAGCGATTCCATCAATGGCACCACGTAGACGCAGCCCTTTTCCAACACAGCGCCAGCACTAAGGTCGATACGGTGCATCACGAATTCGTCGATCCGCGACGCCACGCTCTGGCCGTGCCCGGCCAGGAATGAGGCACGTACGCGGTAGGCGGTTTGCCCCAGCCGCAGGTCCAGACTGGCAGGCTGCACTTGGGCGGCCAGAATGTCTGTATTCGAAGACAGCGTGCCGTCTGCGATCATCGCTTCGATATGCTGGCTGGCAAGAACACCTGTCATTGACGTCTCCTCGATCACCCCTTGGGGGTGTCTTTGATTAACAACTCAACACAGTGATGGGGAGGGGGAAAATGATATTCCACAAGCACTTGGCTCATGATGCTCATAAAGAGCATGTGGTAGCTGGTCGGGCTAGCAGGACTCGAACCTGCGACCTTCCGTCCCCCAGACGGACGCGCTACCAGACTGCGCTATAGCCCGACTGAGGCACGTCATATCGGTTTTCCGTGTGAGAGCAACCCCGAAATGACAGTTTTTTTAACGCCGGAGGTCAGCTTCTCCGTCCGGCCTCGGCCGAGGCGACCAGCGCACGCAACCGTGCCGCAATCGGCGCCATGGCCTCAGCCTGCAAGAGGGTCACTTTGGTCAGTTTCGACAGATGACTCAGGCAATAAGGTGCGGGCTCGATCGCGTCTAGGTCGGGATTCTCTGGCAGGATTCTTGGTGCCCGTGCCAACGGCGATTCCGCTTTCTCGGGTGCTTCTAATTCATCCGCTTCGACCAACTGCTCCTCGTCTGCGGGCTCTTGCGACTCAACGTCATCGGCGACGTCGTCACTCAGTGGGTTTTGCAGGAAATCGGGCAGGGGGCTGTGATCGGGATCCGCAGCAAAACTGTCCGCGACGACAGGTTCTGCAGCATCCTTTTCCGACACGTCTGGCTCGGGTGTCGTTTCCTGGGCCGTTGGCTCCGGCGCAACGCCCTCTTCCAGCCCGAGCTCCGTCTCAGCTTCTGCCTCTTCCAGGATATCCTGCCCGGGTGCCAAATCCAAGGTGGTTGGTTCGGGCGTGGCGTCCTCTTTGGGCTCTGGCTCCAGCTCCAGCTCAGGTTCGGCTAACGCCTCTAATTCAGGAGTAACTTCCTCATCCGCGGCGATGACGTCTTCTGAAACGGGCTGGGAAAATGGAACAACAATGTCATCCGGTTCGGGCACATCGGTAAATGGCGCTTCTGCGATCAGTTCCGCTTGATCGTCCTCGTCCGCCTGTTCGGCCAGCTCTAACGAAAGCGACGCGACATGCTTGACCCCTTCTTCACGCAGAATCTTTTGCACACCTTTGATGGTCATGCCGTCGTGATGAAGCAAAGTCTTGATTCCGCCCAGCAATTCCATATCAGCTGGCCGATAATACCGACGTCCCCCGGCGCGTTTGACCGGTTTCACCTGGGTGAACTTGCTTTCCCAGAAGCGAAGAACATGCGCCGGAGTTTCAAGCCATTCCGCCACCTCGCTGATTGTGCGAAAGGCGTCCGGGGACTTGCTCATAACGGGATCCTCAGCGTTTGTTGCCTGCGGCAACACGCTCTTTCATCAGATGCGACGGGCGAAATGTCAGCACGCGACGCGGCTGGATGGGCACTTCTTCGCCAGTCTTTGGGTTGCGGCCGACGCGGGCAGCCTTGTCCCGAATCGAGAATGTTCCAAAGGACGATATCTTGACCTGCTCGCCATCGACCAGCGCGTCGGACATATGTCCAAGCACTGCCTCGACCAGCTCGGCACTTTCATTGCGCGACAATCCGACCTCGCGGAACACCGCTTCGCTCAAATCCATCCGCGTCAGGGTCTTTTCGCCCATAGGTCCGTCCCTCCTGATTTTGGGCAGCATAGGCCGGCGGAATTTTCCGAGTCAATATCAATGGCTTGCAATGGCGTATTTACAACGCCTTAGGGGCATTACCAGCGCAGTACGACGGCACCCCAGGCAAGTCCGCCACCAATTGCCTCGGTGACCACCAGATCGCCGGTCTTGATCTGGCCACGTTCCTTGCCAACGGAAAGAGCAAGGGGAATCGATGCGGCAGAGGTGTTGCCATGGTCCTGGACTGTCACGACGACGCGTTCCATCGGCAGACCCAGCTTTTTGGCGGTGCCGGCGATGATGCGGATGTTCGCCTGATGCGGCACGACCCAGTCCACGTCTTCGCCTGTAAGGCCGATCTTTTCCAATGCCGTGGTGGCCGTAGAAGCCAGTTTTTCCACCGCGTGGCGAAAGACTTCCTTGCCTTCCATGCGTAGAAAGCCCGTGCTCTGGGTCGATACGCCACCATCGACATAAAGAATGTCGCGGAAGCGCCCGTCGGAGTTGAGGTCCGTGGACAGCACGCCGCGATCCGCAGTTGTGCCTTCACCTTCGCCAGATTCGAGAATCAGCGCGCCGGCACCGTCGCCAAACAATACGCAGGTGCTTCGGTCGCTCCAGTCCATGATGCGGCTGAAGGTTTCAGCGCCGATGATCAGCACGCGCTTTGCCTGACCGGACACGATCAGCGCATTGGCGTTGGCCAGCGCATAGATGAAACCGGCACAGACCGCCTGCACGTCAAAGGCAAAGCCCTTGGTCATGCCAAGTTCGGCCTGCACCATGGTTGCGGCTGAGGGAAAAGTGAAATCGGCGGTAGAGGTGGCGACGATGATGGCATCCAGATCGTCAGCCACCAGTCCCGCATCGGCAAGAGCCGCGCGCGCTGCGCGTGTGGCCATGTCCGAGGTGGTCTGTCCGTCGGCAGCGATATGGCGACGCTCAATGCCTGAACGGGATTTGATCCATTCGTCCGATGTGTCCAGTGTCGTTTCGAATTCTGAATTCGGAACGATCCGGTCTGGCAAGTAGTGGCCGACACCTGCGACCACGGCACGTAAAGTCATTGAGTAGTCCCGTCCTTTGACCCAATTGCGTCGGCATCGTGGCTAGGCACGGCGGTGGACGCAACCCGCGCGGCAAGTTTGTCGGTAAACCCGATCTGTGCCAGCTTAAAAGCCAGCTTCACGGCGGCCGACACCCCGGTAGCATCTGCCGATCCATGTGATTTAACCACAGTACCGTTAAGACCAAGGAAAACTCCGCCATTTACCCGGCGAGGGTCGATCCGTTTCTTGAGCCGACGCAGCGATGTCAGCGCCAGCAGCGAGGCGAGCCGCGACAGGAAGGAGTAGGCGAACGCCTCTTTCAGCAAGTCGCCGATCAGGCTTGCCGTGCCTTCGCCGGTCTTAAGCGCGACATTTCCGGTGAAACCGTCGGTGACAATCACGTCGGCGCGTTTGCCGGGGATATCGCCGCCTTCCACGAAACCTACAAATTCAAAGCCCGATCCCGGAGCGGCCTTGCTGATCAGCTCGTGCGCTTCCTTGAGTTCAGAGCGGCCTTTATGCTCTTCGGTGCCGACATTCAGCAGGCCGACGCGAGGCACCTTCAAGGCCAGCCCGTTGCGTGCATAAGAAGCACCCATCTGGGCATATTGCAGCAGATCAAGCGCATCGGCACGGATATCGGCGCCAACATCCAGCATCACATTGAACCCCTGAGGGTTACGTGATGGCCAGAGTATCGCGATGGCCGGTCGGTTTACGCCCGGCAGCTTACGCAGTCGGATCATCGAAAGGGCCATCAGCGCACCGGTGTTACCGCAGCTGACAGCCACGGTCGCTTCACCATTGCGCACGGAATCGAGGGCAGACCACATCGAGGTGTTCTTGCCGTTGCGCATCACCTGGCTGGGCTTGTCGTCCATGCTGACGACGCCAGTGGCATCCCGAATCTCGCAGACTTCTGCGAGACCCTTGCGCTTGGCCACAAGCTTTTCCAGTTCGGCTGCGGGTCCGTGCAGGATGAACCTGATATCCGGATTTTTTACAGCAGAATCGGCAATGCCGGCGACAACCGTCGCCGGACCCCGATCGCCGCCCATGGCGTCAATGGAAAGGACGAAGGGGCCAACGCCCGCCTTCTTTTGATCCTGCGATGAGGTCATGAGGAGGGCCTTGACCAGCAGCTTATGCCGCGTCTTCGTCCAGTTCGATTTCGTCCGCAGCCGCAATCACTTCGCGCGTGGCGTAGTGGCCGCAGGACGGGCAAACATGGTGCGGGCGTTTGAGTTCGCCGCAGTTGTCGCATTCGTTCGGATTCCCTGCCACGAGGGCGTCATGGGCGCGACGATTGTTGCGACGCGATTTTGATACTTTATTCTGTTGGACGGCCATGTCTCAACCTCAATCTGTTATGAAGCGGGCATGGCGCACATGCCCAGTTATCGGAGTGTCCGGCCTGATAGTCGAAAGGCCGCATCAGACACAACCCTGAATCCTGATGAAGGCGCGAAAATAGAAGGAAATTCTGCCAGCGCAAGCGGTTTCTATCGGGGGGCGCCAGCTTTCGGTCTCTTTCCGGCACCACTGGAATTCGTGCCTGCAAACTGACGAATCCCTCCGCTTGGTGTTTGCCTACGGGTTCAGTGGGTTGCCTGCTGGTCCAGAAGTGCCGGTTTGTGCCTTAGTTACCCTTGTCCAGTTTGTCGCGCAAACCGGCAAGCCCTGCAAATGGCTTCAGATCCGAATCCCGCAGCGGCTCTGCGCCGTCTTCGGCATAGACTGCCTCGCCCAGTTCGGCGCCCTCGGCGCGCGGATACAGCGGCAGTGCAAGCGTCAGCGCCTCGATCATCGCACTGCGGACCGAGATGATATCGCCCAGCGGTTCGATCGTGTCGTCTTCGGGTATCTCGATTTCGGAACCTTCTTCCGGCTCTCGAATCTGTTCAGAAGGCACGAAAGTGCGTGTCACCTCTTCGTCGATGCGTGTCACGACAGGGGCGAGCGTTACCACGCAGGCCTGAACGGCCGTCGCTCCAAGTGTGGCGCTAAGCCGCCAGCCGCGTTTACCCAAGGGCGCGATTTGCCCTTCAAAGGTCAGTTTACGTATGCCGGTGATTCCCATTTCGGCGGCAATCGCGTCGCGTTCGGCGGCGTCGGGCCTCAGGGAAAATTGCGTCGGTGCGCGTGACTTGAGTTTTGCCACGCGGAAGTCACCGGTTGCCTGGGCCGTTTTTGGATCAGATTGGACCATGGTGTTACGGTGTCCTTTACTTGATGGGCTGACATTCCTTATGTAAGCGGGATAGAAGGCACCAAAGGCCAAGGCAAGAGGAACGGCATGACCGGCATTGGAATGAAGCTGAGGCTTGGGCTTCTGACAGTGGCATTCGGTGTGCTGTCAGCCTGTAGCGCTCAATACCGCAGTCACGGATATGTGCCCTTAGAAGGGGACCTACAGCAGATCGTTGTCGGCGTTGATACACGCGCCTCGGTCGAGGATCTGATCGGCGTGCCGACGATTTCGGGCGTATCCGGCGATGGCGGCTATTATTACATCGAATCAAATGTCCGTCATTTCGCTTATCGCGCGCCCGAAGAAGTGAGCCGCGAAATTCTGGCGATTTCGTTCGATGCTGGCGGTGTGGTCAGCAATATCGAACGCTACGGTCTCGAAGACGGTATCGTCGTGCCGATTTCGCGGCGGGTCACCGAAACCGGTGCAGGCGATATCAGCTTTATCCGCAAACTCTTTGGCAACATCGGCGGTGTCTCTGCCGAGGATCTGCTTGGCGCCAGCCGGTAGATCCGCCGTCACGCCAGCGTCACGGGAATCGGTCCAAGAGGGCGCACCGGGTTAGGACGCTGTCGGAGACGGGCCATGATCACGTTACGCAAGGGCCGCTATCAGAGCCGGATTGCCGCAACGCCAGAGGATGTCGCAAGCGCTCAGGCGTTGCGGCATCTTGCGTTTCACGGGGTCGAAGGTGCGGATGTCGATTCCTTTGACGCCCAATGCACACATATGCTCATCGAAGAGATAGGTGCCGGGCGGCTGGTATGTTGTTTCCGGTTCCTGCCTTTGACCTGTGGGGCTGACATCGGGCGCAGCTATTCAGCGCAGTTCTATGGACTGTCAGCCCTCGCAACCTATTCCGGCCCGATGGTCGAGATGGGGCGATTCTGCATCCATCCGGCACTGAATGATCCGGATGTGCTGCGTGTCGCCTGGGGAGCGATGACCGCATATGTGGATGACGCCGGGGTCGAACTGCTGTTTGGATGCGCCTCTTTTGCCGGGACGGATGCCAGGGAATATCTAGATGCCTTTGCCATGCTGAAGGCCCGGCATCTGGCGCCAAAACGCTGGCTGCCCCGGGTCAAGGCACCGGATGTGTTCCGCTTTGCCCAGGGGTTGCGGCGCAAGCCGGATGCGAAAAAGGGCCTTCTGCGGATGCCGCCGTTGCTGCGAACTTACCTCATGATGGGCGGCTGGGTCAGTGATCATGCTGTGGTGGATACCCAGATGAATACCCTGCATGTGTTCACCGGGATCGAGATCAATGCGATTCCCCCGGCGCGCAAGCGCTTGCTGCGGGCCGTGGCGGGGTAGGCGGCGGATACGTGCACCGGCCACGAACCAACCGGACACCAGCGCTTAACCTATTTTCGCGGCGCGCAAGCACTACCGCTTGACCTTTCCACGCCACACGCCTAGCCCGCTGCGCATGGCACAGGCACCCCTTCTTCAGCTCTCGGATATCTCTCTCACCTTTGGGGGAGAGCCGATTTTCGCCGACATGTCTCTTGTGGTTCAACCAGGTGACCGCGTGTCGCTTGTCGGGCGCAACGGGTCAGGCAAATCGACCTTGATGAAGGTCATGGCCGGTCTGGTCGAAGCCGACACGGGCACCCGTGTCGTGCCTCCCGGCATCTCCGTCGGCTACATGGAACAGGAACCGGATCTGAGCGGATTCGAAACGCTGGGCGACTATGCCGCCCAAGGTCTGGACCCGGGTGAGATGTACAAGGTGGAACGCGCGGGCGAGGGTCTGAAGTTCGATCCCGAACGCCTTTGTTCAACTGCTTCCGGCGGCGAAAAACGCCGTGCGGCGCTGGCGCGTCTGATGGCGTCCGACCCCGACCTGCTGTTGCTGGACGAGCCGACGAACCACCTGGATATCGAAGCGATTGGCTGGCTTGAGGATGAACTCAAGACCACGCGCAAGGCCTTCGTTCTGATCTCGCACGACAGACGGTTCCTGAGCGAACTCACCCGGGCGACACTGTGGATCGACCGCGGCGCGGTGCGCCGGGCGGAACAGGGATTCGCCGGGTTCGAGTCGTGGCGCGACAAGATCTGGGAAGAAGAAGACCAGCAGCGCCACAAGATGGATCGCAAGATCAAGGCCGAAGCGCGTTGGGCCGTTGAAGGCATCAGCGCCCGGCGTACCCGCAACCAGGGCCGCGTCCGTGCGCTTCAGGATTTGCGCGCCGAACGTAGTTCGATGATCCGGCGTCAGGGTACGGCGGCAATGGATCTCGCCTCGGCCCCGCAATCGGGCAAAAAGGTGATCGACGCTCAGCATATCACCAAGTCCTTTGGTGACACACGGATTGTCGAGGATTTCACCCTGACCGTTCAGCGCGGCGACCGTGTTGCCTTTGTCGGCCCGAACGGTGTGGGCAAGACCACGCTGATCCGGATGCTGACCGGCGAGATCCCTCCGGATTCCGGCACAGTGACACTGGGCACCAACCTTCAGGTCGCGGTGTTTGACCAGACCCGCGCGCAGCTCGATCCGGAAATGTCGCTTTGGGAAAGCCTGACGGGCGATTCCGAGATGCGGGTTTCAGGCAAGGCCGATCAGATCCTTGTGCGCGGACAGCCCAAGCACGTGGTCGGCTACCTCAAAGAATTCCTGTTTGACGAACGTCAGGTTCGCGCACCGGTCAAATCCCTGTCTGGTGGTGAAAAGGCACGGCTGCTGCTTGCCCGCATCATGGCGCGTGAAAGCAACCTTCTGGTGCTGGACGAACCGACCAACGATCTGGATGTCGAAACGCTGGATCTGTTGCAGGATATCCTCGGCGAATACGATGGCACCGTTCTGCTGATCAGCCACGACCGTGACTTTCTTGACCGCGTTGCATCAATCACTGTGGCGCTTGAGGGCGACGGCAAGGCCACCGCCTATGCCGGCGGGTGGAGCGACTATCGGCAGCAGCGTGGCGGCGGCGACGGGGACGTTTCCCCAAAGGCGCAGGCCAAGGCAGCAAAGGCAGCAGCCGAAGCCAAAGGAAAGCCTGCCTCGAAAGGTCTCAGCTTCACGGAACGGCACAAGCTCGAAACCCTGCCCGCAGAGATTGCGCGGCTTGAGGCTGAGATATCCAAGCTTGAAAACCTTATGGCCGACCCTGAACTTTTCAGCCGCGAGCCAGTCAAATTCCGCAAGGCGACCGAAGCCCTGACACAGCGACAGCAGGCTCTGGCCAAGGCCGAAGAGGATTGGCTGATGCTCGAAGAAAAGGCCGAGGCAGCCGCACAGGCGTGATCTTCAAGCCCGCCCTGTGGGTTGAGAATGCTTTTGACTGCTGACGTATGGCGCCCGGCTGTTTGTGTCGGGTGACAAATCCAAGGGGCGCAGGATGACGTGTTAGAGCCAGGCGCAACGGTTCAAAGGGGCGTGGACCGCCTTACGGGATGAACGACGCTATGGGGGCTCGTCACCATGCATCAGACTGTACTCATCTGCGCAGGCTGCCCAAGCGCTGGCAGCGCCGCTTCGCCAACAGAGCCTTAGATCTCGTTCATTGGCCGCGAGCTGCGTTCCATGCGTCCCAAGCTTCGGGTGTATCCAGGTCGATAAGGGCGTGGTTTCCCGCCAATTCCACCCGTTGCAGCCTGTGCATGTTGGCCATGAGTATCTGCTTTGCGCCATGATCTCCGTTGAGCTTTGCGAATGCAGGCAAGCAGTCCGGCGGGAACAGAACCGGGTGCCCCGGGGTGCCATCTGCGGCGGTTCCTTGTTGCAAGATCGCATGAGGTGTGGCCAGAAATGCATTGATAATGCATGAAAAGTCGTCGGAAGTGAGATCCGGCATATCGGCTGGGACAATCATCACAGCCGCATCCCCGGGGACCTTTGCCGCTCCTCTTCGAAGCGATGCAGCCATCCCGGTTGCCGCGTCGGGCACGGGAACCTTCTGAACTGCCAGATCACCAATGGCCTGCGCCCGTGCTCCTCCCAGATCTGGAAGGGTGACAATAACCAATGGCGTTGCTGCCAAAGCGCGCAGCGCAACGCGCCGCAGGAGGGGGATGCCATCGACTATTTGCAACAGCTTGTCGGCACCGCGCATTCGGGTGCCGAAGCCTGCGGCGGGAATCAAAATGGCGACTGTCATACTAACATACTAGCCGCGCATCCTGGCTCCGTCTGGATCAAACAGAACCGTATCGACCAAAGTGGCATCACGCATCTGGCCCAGAATTTCGATCTGGACGGCAAGTCCATCCCGAACCAGATCGCGGGGGATCAAGCCTAGGGCCACAGATTTTCCGGAGTGATGCGAATAGCCGCCCGAGGTGCAGAAACCCTGCACTGTTCCGTCAATCCAGATCGGTTCATATGCGTTGACGTCCGTGTCATCTGCATCGACAACAAAGGCCGCAAGGCGTCGTTCCGGCGGCGACGCACGCTCGGCCTCTGCCAAGGGCCTGCCAATGAATGTGGCGTCCTTCTTGAACGAGATAAAGCGATCTAGACCGGTCTCTGCCGCTGTGTAATCAGGAGAAAATTCCCGCATCCAGGACCCGAAAAACTTGTCCAGCCGCAGAGACATCATCGCGCGCATCCCAAATGGCGTGATGCCGAATTCTGCCCCAGCCCCCCAGAGGGAATGCCAAAGTTGTCGCTGGTTCATCGGATCACAATAGATTTCGAAACCCAGGTCACCGGTGTAGCTCACACGCTGAACAAGGCAGTTGCTTTGGCCAACAGTCACTTCGCGCAGATCCATGAATCTCATGTCCGAGAGGTCATTACGGGTGCAGGCCTGTAGGACGTCGCGGGCGCGTGGACCGGCAAGCTGAAATCCTGTACGTTGATCGCTGATATTATCGATGCTTACGCCGTCCTCTGCATGTTGCAGGAACCAGCGCATGTGATACGCCTGCGCGCCGTAGGATGCCGTGAGCTGGAAGTGGCCTTCGGAGAGACACGAGATGGTGAAGTCTCCGATCAGGCGTCCCTTTTCCGACAGCATCGGTGACAGCGACAGCCGCCTCGGACCGGGCACCCGACCAGCCATGATCCGATCAAGCCATGAGCGGGCCTGAGGGCCAGTGATCAGATATTTCCCAAAGTTCTGAAGTTCATTGATTCCAACGCCTTCGCGTACGGACTTCACCTCACGCGCGACAGCATCGAATGCGTTGGAGCGTCGGAAGGATGGGGTTTCGGAACACGGCTCGTCGCCTTTGGCAAAGTAGTTCACGACCTCCAGCCCATACTGCTGTCCCCAAACGGCGCCCATTGCGTCGAAGATATCGTACATGGGCGTGGTGCGGTGGGGGCGCGCGGCGGGCAGTTCTTCGTTCGGGTAGCTCACGGAAAAGCGTTTCTGATAGTTCTCGATCACTTTGGGCCGCGTGTAGCCGGGTGTGATCCAGCTGCCAAAGCGTGCGACATCCAAAGCCGAAACATCGCGTTCTGCTTCGCCTTCGATCATCCATTGAGCCAGGGTCAGGCCGACGCCGCCACCTTGGGAAAATCCTGCCATGACGCCGCAGGCCGACCAGTAGTTGCGCAGGCCCGGGATGGGGCCGACGAGCGGGTTTCCGTCCGGAGCAAAGGTGAAGGGGCCGTGGATGACGTTCTTGACCCCGGCGGTTTCCAGAACCGGAAAGCGTTCGTATGCGAATTCAATGCTTTCCGAGATCTTGTCAAAGTTATCGGGCAGCAGTTCGTGACCAAAATCCCAGGGCGTTCCATCCACGGCCCAGGGCTTGCAGGGCTGTTCGTAGAAGCCGATGCACAGGCCGCGGCCCTCCTGACGCAGGTAACTTTCACCCGCCGGGTCCATCACATGGCAATGCTCAGTCTCGCGTTCGTAGATCGACGGGATGGCGTCGGTCACGATGTACTGGTGTTCCATTGGATGCAGCGGCAGGTAGACACCCGCCATAGCGCCGACTTCGCGCGCCCAGAGGCCACCAGCGTTGACCACGTGTTCGGCGTGGATCGTGCCCTTGTTCGTGACCACGTCCCAGGTGCCGTCAGGCCGCTGGTTCGTTACTTGCACCATGCAATGGGTTTCGATTGTCGCGCCGCCGATGCGGGCCGCCTTGGCGTAGGCGTGCGTGGTGCCCGAGGGGTCCAAGTGGCCGTCCAACGGGTCGTAGAGGCCGCCGATAAGGCCCTCGGTATTCACGATGGGCGCAATCTCGGCTATTTCCGCCGGGGTGACGATGCGGGTATCAAGGCCCATATACCTGTGCTTGGCACGCTCGGCCAACATCATGTCAAAGCGGTCCTGATTGTCAGCAAGGGTCACGCCGCCAACGTGGTGAAGGCCACAGGACATGCCGGTGATCTGTTCAAGTTCCTTGTAGAGCCTGATCGTATAACCCTGAAGTGCCGCCATGTTGGTGTCGCCATTCAGAGTGTGAAACCCGCCGGCGGCATGCCAAGTGCTGCCCGAAGTCAGTTCGGAACGCTCAAGAAGCATCACATCGGACCAACCGAGTTTGGTCAGGTGGTAGAGGACGGAGCAACCGACGACACCCCCTCCGATGACGGCAACGCGTGTTGTGGTTTGCATGTGGGCGACTCCGCTGGCGGCTGTTTCCGTCAGAGTGGAGCGCGCACCGCGTGCCTGCCAGCCAGTTTCCGACAGTTCCTGTCGCTGAAGAGACAGGCTGGTTGGTTCGGGGTTCCGTTCAACCAGTCAGATGCCAAAGGGCTGCTGGAGGCCGGTCAATATCCAAAGCAGCTTTGGCGTTTCGGGCGATCGACCATCCGAAATCACCAGCTTGGATCCATGAACCACGGTAATAGGTTGCCGATCCCCATTGTTCACGAAACAAACCGGATGGCCCAAGGATAGCTGCCTAAAGCAGCATATCTCGCACTCGCGGTGCTTTGCCTTGGATGAACGCGCCAATGGTTCAATACCCTGCCAAATGCAGAGACCTTCGGCGCCGTTTCGCCTTTGGAAGCTGGAACATATTGACATACCACCAAAATTTGAACAGGTCTGCGGTTTGCCAAACCTGTCCTAGCTGACATTTTTGCCGTTTCCGAGGTCTGCCAAATGATTGCCCCACCGCCACGCAACCAAACCGAACGTCTTGAAGCGCTGGAAAGCCTCCAGGTTCTCGATTCGAGTCCGGAGAAGGGCTTTGACGAGGTTGTGACGCTTGCAGCGCGCATCTGCGACGTGCCGGTGGCGCTGATCAGTCTGGTGGATCGGGACCGGCAGTGGTTCAAGGCGCGCTTTGGATTCGAGCCCGATCAGACGCCGCTTGAGCATTCGATCTGCAGCCACGCGATCCTCAAGCAAGGTATGCTCGAAATTCGGGATACGTGGGAGGATCCGCGTACGCTGGACAATCCGCTGTGTGTTACCCTGCAGGATCCTATTCGATTTTACGCGGGCGCCCCACTGGTGACACAGGCCGGTCTGAAGCTGGGGACCCTGTGCGTTCTGGATATCAAGCCGCGCCAATTGACCGATTTGCAGCGCGAAACGCTTGAGGTTTTGGCAGGTCAGGTCATGCGCCAGCTCGAACTGAGACGGGCGTTAAAGACGGAAGCCGTGCTGCGCGATGAGATCGACCACAGGGTGAAAAATTCTCTGCAGACGGTGACCTCCTTGATCCGGCTTTATTCCAGCCGGTCGCGTCACCCGGAAACCCGCGATGCTCTGGGGGCGATCGGGCGGCGGGTCGATGCGATCGTGCAGTTGCACTCGGAGCTCTATCAGACCAGCGAATTCGACATGATCCGGCTGGACCGCTATCTGGCGCGCGTGGCAAAGCTGTTGCAGGGGTCAGCAACAGCAAATGTGCGGATTGAGACAAAGATCGCCCCGGTCAGCACGGATTCGCGCAAGGCAGCCACCCTGGCGATGATTGTCAGCGAATTCTGCGCCAATGCCATCAAGCATGCGTTTCCGAATGGCCGGTCGGGGCTCATCCAGATCGAGCTGACGCAGCAGGAAAACGGCACCCTGTCACTGATCTGCCGGGACGACGGGGTTGGCACCGCAGTCGTTCCGGCAGATCAGGATGATGCCATCGTCAGCATCGGCAAACGGCTGATGGAAACGGCGGCTGAACAGATCGGCGGCGAAATGACATTAAGCGAAGGCCCGCTGGGCTACACGCTGTCACTTGAGTTCAATCACCGGCCCGAGACACCGCAAGACGCAGTCAGAGCGGACGCACCTTGAGCCGCGTGACGCGGTTTCCTTCGCGGCCCATCACTTCGAACCGGAAGTTGTGAAAGCTGAAGACCTGACCAACGGTCGGGATCATCTGTGCCTCGTGGATAACGAGGCCGGCGACGGTGTTCGCCTCGTCGTCCGGCAAGGACAGGTCGGTCGCACGATTGAAGTCGCGGATCGTCATATGCCCGTCGATCCAAAAATGTCCGTCCTCGCCCTTTTTCATGGGATGTTCGGCGGCTGGGTCGAATTCATCGGTGATTTCGCCCACGATTTCTTCCAGGATATCCTCAAGAGTGATAAGCCCCTGCAGCGCGCCGTATTCGTCCACGACCAGTGCAAAATGCGTGCGGCGGCGTAGAAACTGGCGCATCTGGTCGTCCAGAGATGTGGTATCCGGCACGAAATAGGGTTTCATCGCAACGTTGACGATATCGAAGCCCTTGATCCCGTCCTTGGCTGCATCCGCACCCTGTATCAGCTTGTACATGGCGCGCAGCAGGTCCTTGGCATGGATCACACCGATGATGTTTTCAGGATCGTTGCGAAAGACGGGCAGGCGGGTGTGGTTGCTTTCAAGGCACTGTGACAGGATTTCGTTCGGATCATTGTCAGCGTCGATCATCTCGATTGCCGAACGGTGAAGCATGATTTCCTCGACCGTGCGGTCCCCCAGGTCAAGCGCACCCAGGATGCGGTCGCGGTCTTCCTTCTGCACGACGCCTTCGGAATGACCCAGTTGCAAAGCGCCGGCGATCTCTTCTCGCACGGCTAGGATGTGGCTGTTCGGGTCGGTCTGGACACCAAAGATACGCAACACGCCGCGCACAAGCAGACGTACCGCGCTGACCATCGGTGAGAAAACCAGGATCACTACGGCAATCAAGGGCGAAACCCGGGAAGCGGCCATTTCGGGGTTTGTGATGGCATAGGTCTTGGGCAACACTTCGGCAAAAATCAGGACCAGAAGCGTCATCACCAACGTCGCCAGCGCCACACCGGAATCACCGAAGACGCGGGTGAACAGGGCAGTGGCGAGCGAGGTGGCGAGGATGTTGACGAGGTTGTTGCCCAGCAGGACAGACCCAATCAGGCGTTCATTGTCTTCGGTGATCTTGAGCGCGCGTTCGGCCCCTTTGGACCCCTTGTCCATCGCCGCGCGCAATTTGCCGCGAGAGGCCGCCGTCAATGCGGTTTCCGACCCCGAGAAGAACCCTGAAAGGACCAGCAGGCCCAGGATCGAAGCGGTTGTGATCCAGAAGGTGGAATCCAGGGCGGTGAGGTCCATTAGCGCGCTTTCCTATTGTTGTTTCGTGTTATGGTGTGGCGGGCCGCAGCAATCAAGGGGGCCGTCCGGGGCAAACCGATCACAGCAGCGTCAAGCCGTGCTCTTGGCCCCTAGGAGCGATGGGGCATTGCTTTGGGGTAGCCTCAGACTGGCGGAAATAGGGCGGGCCCGCGCCGACCTGAGCGGTGTCACTCGTTCGCCATCGGGTGATGTTCCAACACCAGCTCGCGCAGGCGCTCTTCCAGGACATGAGTGTAGATCTCTGTCGTGGCGACGTCCGCATGACCCAGAAAAGTCTGGATCGCACGCAGATCGGCACCGTTGGCCAGCAGATGCGTCGCGAAAGCGTGACGCAGGGTATGGGGCGTGACCTTTGCGGGCGACACACCGGCGGCGACGGCAATATCCTTGATCGTTATGTAAAAGGAATGGCGCGTCAGATGGCCCGATTTTCCGCGTGATGCGAAGAGGAAGGCCGAGTGCGGCTTGCCCTTGCTGCGGGCCTCTGTTTCCTCGTCTTCCCGGATCGCGAGCCAGAGGCGCAGCGCCTCGCGGGCGGGCGGGCTAAGGGGCACCATACGTTCCTTGCCGCCCTTGCCGCGGATCAGCAACATGCGCGGATCGCCCTTTGCGGCGGTCAATGGCAGCGACACCAGTTCGGTCACGCGCATACCGGTGGCATAGAGCAACTGCATGAGGCAGGTATTTCGCAGCCAGTCGTTGCGATTGCGCCCGTGGCGGGTTGCGGCATCCAGCAGAAGGTCTACCTCGGCTGTGCTCAGCGTCTTGGGCAGGCGTTTGTCCCGGCCGGGGCCACTGATCTGAATCGCGGGGTTGTCGGTGCGCAGGCCTTCTTCGAATGCGAAACGGTAAAGCTGTCTGATCGCCGACAGGCGCCGTGCGCGGGTCGCCTTGGACAGGCCCTGAGCGTCGGTGTGCACAAGGTAGTTTTCGACATCGACCCGCGTGGCATCCGAAAGGTCCAGTCCGCGCGCCGTCAGCCAGCCGGAATAGTCGCGCAGGTCGCGTGCATAGGCCAGCTGGGTATTATGCGCCGCGCCGCGTTCGGCGGCCTGGGCCTCCAGAAAGGCCGAGATCCAGTGCATGTCGTTCATCGGCGCGCACCTTCCCCCGTAAGGATCACCAGTTCGAGCGCCGCGCGACGGGCAGTATCCTCAAGCCCGACGGCGCGCAGCGTGGCCAGAGCGTCGGTCAGATCGTCGGTATTGCCGTCGGCGCCGCTTGCAAACAGCGCGATGGCGCGCAGGATGACTTCGCCCAGTCGTCCCTCATCCAGCTGGGTCTGCAAGGCCGCGGGAGGAAGCGCCTTGTCAAAGGCTGCGGCGATGGCCTGATGCTGCGGCTGATCGGGAATCGTGGCGGGGGCGTCACCGCGGGCGATCGCCCCGAGAAAGGCCAGTTCATCGGTCGGGGTGCCAATGGTGGCGACGGCAGATTCGTATTCGGGCGACAGCAGCGCCGCCTTGCGCGCCAAGTCGAGTGCGCGCCCAGAGAGCGGATAGGTCAACAGCCGCGCGCCGTAGAGGTTGGCAAAAGGCACAAGCAACCCGGCAGAGCGCATCTGTGGCCAGACCGCCTCCAATGCGCGGCCGATGGACGAAGCGTCGTCACCGGTGATTGCGCTGTCGAATTCCTGAAGCGCCTTGACCCGGTCCCAAATCCCGCCCGAAGCGGCGGGCTTGCGGTGGGTGTAGATCCCCAGCATCCGGTTTTCGGAAATGGCCCCGACCCGCGCCAACCGTTCGGCTGCATCAAGCTGTGCCTTCCATCCGGTGTCACCTGACAGATCCACGGTAGCAAAGGCACGCGGCAGGGGCGCCGTGGCAAGTGGTTCGCCAATCGCCTGAAACAGGCGGAATTCCAGTGGGCTGGGGCGTGCAGGTGGGTTTATCGGCGTAAAGGATTCGGCCAGATCCGGGTCCAGGAACCGTGCCAGCAGGTCGGCGTCGCGGTCGCTGATGGTTCCAAGCGCCTCGCCGGTGTCCAAAACGGTGGCCGCGACGATCCAGTCGCCGGTGCGCGCCGTGCAGAACACCCGGGTTGCCAGATCAGTGGAAAGCGACGGGCTGTCGGCAAGCGTCTCGCAGGGGGTGTTTTCATGCCCGGTCAGCAAGCTGAGGTCGAACCAGATCTGGAACAATTCGGGCGTCGTGGCACCCGCCCGTTCGATCAGCGCCTCGGCCGGTTCCACAACGCCCTGCGCCATCAGGCGGCCAAGCCGCGCGGCCAGAAGCGGCGCGCCGCGACGCGACGAAAGCGGCGCATCAGCCTCGGCTAACAGGAGCGTGTGCAGCAGAGCCGACAGGGCGGGAACGGCAGGGTCAACAGCGGCGATAAGTTCAATCAGGGTCGGGACATCCGACGTTTTCCACAGGCTGAGCGGCAGGCCGGTCACCTGCATCGGCAAGAGCCCGACGGCTTCGGGGTTGGGGGCACCCAGCGGCTGGACTTCGACCTCGGGGATGGTGATGGACGAGGCGGTGGGGGCTTCGGTCAGAGGAAGCGCCGGAATGGGGCGGGCGGGCATTGCGATCTGCGGACGGTTAAGCTGCGGCCCAAGCGTCTGGGGCACAGCTGTCTGGGCCTCCAGCCAGTCGATGGCAGAGAGCGGCGTTTGTGCCAGAGCGGGCGCCGCACAAAGCATCAAGGCTGCCGCGCTAATCCGCATCCAAGGTGACCGGCTGGCGGATTTCGCTTTGAGGTGGTGAAAAATCAGCCCCAAAGAACGGACCAATGTAGGCATATGCCGCAAGTGCGATCGTGCCCATGACAAGCAGATAGAATAACCATTTGAAAAGTCGGCCCATGTTCTTAATGATCTCCTGCCTCGTGTTTTTTCCAACTTATACCTAGCCTTTTGGACAAGATCACGTCATTCACGCAGCTGATGTTAAAATTGGCGGCTGAAAGCCGAAGAACAAGGGCAATGCGGGCACAGCTGAAGAAAACGGTTGTTCTGGTGGGCATGATGGGCGCGGGCAAGACGGCCGTGGGCAAGGCGCTGGCAGCTATGCTGGAAGTCCCTTTCCGCGATTCGGATGCCGCCATCGAGGAAGCTGCGAATCGGAGCATCGCCGAAATATTCGAGCGGGACGGTGAGCCGTTCTTTCGTGCCAGGGAAAGCCAGGTGATCGACCGGCTGCTGGATGAACGGCCTTCGGTTCTGTCGACCGGGGGCGGCGCGTTCATGAGCGAAGCGAACCGGCGGCTGATCTCGTCCAAGGGGGTATCGGTCTGGCTGAATGCAGACATGCCGGTGCTTTGGAACCGTGTCCGGCACAAGGACAGTCGGCCGCTGCTGCGCACCGCTAATCCCAAAGCCACGCTGCAGGCGCTGTATGACGCCCGCGTGCCGATCTATGCCCTTGCGGATGTGAACGTGCATGCAAAGCCGCGCTATTCCGTTGATGACACGGCCCGCGAGGTGTTGACGGCACTGCTGACACGGCCGGATGTTCTGGAGGAAGTCTGATGATAGAAACCGTGCACGTTCCTCTGGGAAATCGGGCCTATGATGTGCGCATCGGCGACGGTCTGCTGGCACGCGCAGGGGCCGAAATCGCGCCACTGCTGAGCCGCAGCAGGGTGGGCATTGTCACGGATGCCAATGTAGCCGCAGCACATCTGGCAACGGTTCAGGCCGCGCTGACGGCAGAAGGCATCGCATCCGAGGCGCTGATCCTGCCACCGGGGGAAACCACCAAGGGGTGGGAGCAATTTTCGCGCACCGTAGAGTGGCTGCTGGATCAGAAGGTCGAGCGGCGCGATGTGGTCATCGCGCTTGGTGGCGGTGTAGTCGGCGATCTGGTCGGCTTTGCGGCTGCGGTGCTGCGCCGGGGCGTGCGGTTCGTGCAGATGCCGACCTCGCTTTTGGCGCAGGTGGACAGTTCTGTCGGCGGTAAAACCGGGATCAATGCGCCACAGGGCAAGAACCTGATCGGCGCGTTTCATCAGCCGTCGCTTGTGCTGGCGGATATCGGCGCGCTCGGGACCCTGACACCGCGCGATTTCCTCGCGGGCTACGGCGAGGTGGTGAAATACGGGTTGCTCGGCGATGCGGCGTTCTTTGAGTGGCTTGAAACCAACGGTCCGGCAATGGCGGCGGGCAACATGGCTGCGCGGGCCCATGCGGTGCGCCGGTCGGTCGAGATGAAAGCCGAAATCGTCGTGCGCGACGAGACCGAGCAGGGCGACCGCGCGCTGCTGAACCTTGGGCATACCTTCTGCCATGCGCTTGAGGCAGCGACCGGTTATGGTGATCGGCTGCTACACGGTGAAGGCGTCGCCATCGGTTGTGCATTGGCGTTTGAGCTTTCGGCGCGCCTTGGGCTGTGTGCGCAGGAAGACCCAAGCCGCGTTTACGCCCATTTGCGCGCCATGGGGATGAAGACCGACCTTGCTGACATTGCGGGCGATCTGCCCGACGCTGACGGCCTGCTGGGTCTGATGGCGCAGGACAAGAAAGTGCTCGACGGGCAGATTCGGTTTATCCTGGCACGGGGCATAGGACAGGCCTTCGTGACGGCAGATGTCCCGACAGAGGCGGTGCGGACGCTCTTGCAGGACGCGCTGAAAAATCGCTAGTATTATGGAGCTTATGCAATTCGCCGCAGCATTTTTGCACAAAGCTCTGGGTCAAGCGCATCTTCTGGGCCAGAAATCGGGTTGAGGCGCTGTTTCGATCTGTCGAACGGTTCTGAGGAGTGGCGCCTGTTGTCGCAGTCCTCTGCTCTGGCTGGAATCACAACGGCCATTGCGCCACTGGAGACATTTGTCACATGATCAAAGCAGGCTTTCGCAAGTGACCACGCCGTTGACACATAGGCCAGCCAAGGCACCTCTCCGCGGAACCTGGCAGGAATGGGCGGTGGATCGCGCACTGCGCTTGTTCATCAATACGGCGCTGATGTTGCCTTATCGGTGGCGGGTGCCGCTGATGGGCAAGTTCGCGGCTTATGTCGTGGCGCCGTTGGCGGGCTATCCCGCGCGGATCAGGGCCAACCTTGCCAAGGTGCGACCCGATTTACCCGAAAGCGAGATCAGGCGGCTATGCCGGGCAGTGCCGGACAACGTCGGGCGCACGCTGATCGAAATTTATTCTGGGGCGGAATTCGCGGCCCACGCGCGCCGTTCTGTCATCAGTGGTCCGGGACTTGCAGCGCTTGAGGCGGCACGCGAAGCTGGGCGTCCCGTGGTGCTGGTGACCGGGCATTTCGGCAATTACGACGCCGCGCGGGCAGCGCTGATCGGGCAGGGGCACAACATGGGCGCGCTGTATCGCGCCATGGCGAACCCCTATTTCAACGAACATTATGTGCGCGCCATCACCGCCATCGGGCAGCCAATGTTCGAGCAGGGCAAGCGTGGCATGATCGAGATGGTCCGGCACCTGAAATCCGGTGGCGTTCTGGGCATTCTGACCGACCTGCATGCACCCGGCGGGGCGCGAACGACGTTTTTTGGCGAGGTGGCCAAGACATCAACGGTGACGGCGGACCTGGCTCTGAAATTTGATGCCCTGCTGATCCCGGTCTATGCCGTGCGCCAGCCAAGCGGTCTGGATTTCGAGATTATCCTGCAAGAGCCGGTGCCCGCGACCGACCCTGAAACCATGACGCAGGCCGTCAATGACGGGCTTGAGAATCTGGTGCGCGCGCATATGGAGCAGTGGTTCTGGATCCATCGCCGCTGGAAAACGAAGGCCAGACCCAAGAAGATCACGCAGACGGATTAGATCGGCGTGCCGAATGCCTAATAAAACAAAGGCCCGGCGGTTGTCCGGGCCTTTGTTTGTATTTTGGAACTGGGTTCTGATGTCTTAGAACGGTTATATATACCACAGAAATGTAAAGTGTGTGTGTTAGTGACTGATAAACATCGGATATTTGTCAATATCCGATGTTGATATCAATGGTTTAGTAAAGTTTCGCGGCCAAAAACGGCGATCATCGAGAAAAGTTTACAAAATCTCGATCCGCAGCTGGGACGACTTCTGAACCATGTTTTCGAGATCCCCGTCAATAGTGCTAATCCGCTCTGAACTTGGCAACTGTATGATGCAGGAAAGGGTCATCTGCGGCAGTATTGCCATGTACGCCCCCGTGTTCAGCCTTGGGCTATCGGACCACCAACCACTACACCCGGACTCTCAGCACCGCGCTCGCCGCCCTCGCTTCGCGAGATGAAAGCTCTGCGCGCCGAGCGAATTCTCATCCTGTATCGTTCGGCGTGGACCTGATCTGCCCCCCGGAAACTGGACCGTTTGAAGTTGGAGTTTCCCGCTACGATTTCCTGGCTGGGAAAGGAGCGGAATCACATGAAAGCATCGAA